>CAWIWB010000027.1:0-32308 GCA_963839665.1 uncultured Verrucomicrobiae bacterium | reverse complement strand
ATGAAGATTGGTTTCGCTCAGATTAACCCAACCGTGGGAGATTTGAGGGGAAACTGTGACTTGATCGCCGGCGCGTATGAGCGGCTCGCAGCGGCGGGCGCGGAACTCGTGCTCACACCCGAATTGGCGATGACCGGATACCCGCCGCAGGATTTGGTTCTCAAATCGCGCTTCGTTCCGGAAAATCTGGAGTTGCTGGAAAAGCTGCACGCTCGCATCGGCGACGCAGCGTTGCTCGTCGGGTTCGTCGATCGCAACGACGGACGCGGCAAACCGTTTCGTAACGCCGCGGCTTTGCTCGAACGCGGCAAACCGATTCGCAAAACCTACAAATCCCTGTTGCCGACTTACGATGTCTTCGACGAAGAGCGGTATTTTCAGCCAGCCGAGCGCGTCGAGCCATTTCTTGTTCACGGGAAAAAAATCGGCGTGACGATTTGTGAGGACATTTGGACAGAACACTACCTGCCGCACCCGCTCTACGATTGTGAACCGGTGCGCAGCCTGGTGGAGCAAGGCGCGGAGATCATCGTGAATCTGAGCTCGTCGCCGTTCAGCTTGCACAAGCCGGCGATCCGCTACGAGATGGTGGCGGGTCTCGCACGAGCGCACCAACGACCCATCAGCTATTGCAATCAGATAGGCGGCAACGACCAACTGATGTTCGACGGGAATTCCTTCGCGGTGAATGCTGCCGGCAATTTAATCGCGCAACTCGCTGCGTTCCGCGAAGACGAACGGGTCGTCGATATGAATTCCACTTCGGCCATCGAATTTCACCAGGGTAAAATACCGGAACAAATTTTCGCCGCGCTCTCTCGCGGGCTCCGCGATTACTGCCACAAATGCAACTTCCACTCGGTGGTGATGGGTTTGAGCGGCGGAATCGATTCCGCCGTTACCGCAGTGATTGCAGCTGACGCGTTGGGCGCGGAGAACGTAACCGGCGTTTCCATGCCGAGCCCGTACTCGTCGCGCGGCAGCATCGAGGACGCGCGAGCGCTTGCGCATAACGTCGGGATAAAATTTGTCGAGATTCCGATCACGGACGCGTTTCAGGTTTTTAAGGCGCAATTCAACGAAATTTTCAAAGGCCTTCCCGAAAACGAGACGGAAGAAAACATGCAGCCGCGTCTGCGCGCAATGATCCTGATGGCGCTCTCCAATAAGTTTGGTCACCTGGTTTTGACGACTGGAAACAAGAGCGAACTCGCAGTCGGTTACTGCACCCTTTACGGCGACATGGCAGGCGGGTTGGCTGTGATCAGTGATGTTCCGAAAACGATAATTTACCAGTTGGCCCGTTGGATCAATTCCGATTACGCGCAGTGGGCGATTGAGGTCAATCGCCCCTCTCTTTCCGATAAAGGTAGGGGCGGTTCACCTGAACCGCCTCGGCGAGACGTCATCCCAAAATCTACAGTCGAAAAACCGCCTAGCGCCGAGTTGAAGCCCAACCAAAAAGATCAGGACACACTTCCGCCGTATGAAATTCTAGACGAAATTCTGCAGCTTTACGTGGAAGAAAACCTCAGCGCACGCGACATCATCTCCCGCGGGTTTGACGAGAAAACGGTGCGGTGGGTGCAGCGCCGGGTCGATTTGAACGAATACAAGCGCGAACAAGCCGCGCCCGGACTAAAAGTCACCAGCCGCGCGTTCGGGATCGGCCGCAAAATGCCCATTGCGCAACGGTATGTCGATTAACAGCGCTGCGGCCTGCCGCCGGCGCCGCCTGGCGTGCCTGAAGTCTGCGGCGAAAAGTGTCCGCCAAGGTCTGCGGATTGCTGCCTGGCTCACGGACAAATATCCTCCATTTGCGTTGACAATCACTTGAGGGTCCGCCCATAGTCGGCACGCGGATTTTCGTGAGGCTGGAAGCTTGATTATGGCTGCTCTGTGGAACGCCATCGCCAGCGTCGTGACGAATATTTTCACGGCGGCGCAATCACTCTTCTCGCGCCTTCCCGTGCCGCAGTTCATCGCGCCGCAAAGTCAGCGGAAGGAGTTCTCGGTCGAAGTCGTTAGGCCAGATGATCTGCTCGTTTTCACGCTCGATTTTTACAACCTGCACGTCGCGCCCACGTCCGGCGCTACTCCCGCGCAGATCGCACGGAGCGGCACAGGCAACGGCTTCGTCATCGCGCATTTTCCGCCGCAGAGTTTTGCCGAGCGCGCGTTCTTCGAGGCGGCGCCGGGATCACCGGGGACTGAGCCACTTGGAGCTTCGCCCGTGCCGTCCCGCATTGGCGGTTCGAGCCGGTTAGTGTTCCGCATCAGCGATACGTTGCTGCCGCTCGATTTTTCGCTTGAGGAAATCCTTCGGGCACTGGCACAGAGTCAACAGCTCGTCCAGAGCACGATCCGCGAGCCGCCTGGGACACCGGCAATCGGTGGAGACTCACATTTTGGCGGGGAGCGCTCGCAGTTTACGGCGATCGAAGTGCCGTACCGGTTGGTGCTTTCGCCAAATGCAGCAAGCCGTTGGGAGCATGCGTTCGCGCCGGCAACCGACAGCGCAAAAAAACGCACTGAACTGTGGCACACGCGGCTAAGCGCCGACGCGAAAGCCGGCGCTGTCTGGTCGCCCGATTATGTCGCCGGGCTGGAGGACGCGCCGCCGCCGGACCAGTTCCCGTTCCGCATGTCACTGAACAAACGTTACCGGCACCAGATCGTACGCTTGTCGGCTGACCGGACGCTCCCCGGGTCCGCGCAATTCGATCTCCATCAACTCATGCTCAGCTCGCAGGGCGCGTGGCTGAGCGCTCACGGTCAATGGACTACCACGCTCCCCCTCATTGAGTGGCGCCACATCATGACCGCGGGCCGCGACCAGTACGCCCGCGTCGTCGAAGAAGGCTTCTTGTTCCCGCTGGGCCACCGCGCGGTCATCGTCACCATCACCGAGCGCAAGGTGCAGATGGGCAAGGACCAGGTGAACGAAGGCAAACCGGTCGCTGCGTTGCGCCAGCGCAAGCTGATCTTTGTGCGCCAGCCGCAGCGGAAGTACAACCATCGTCACGTGCCGTTCCGCACCGTCACCGTGAAGACGCTCGTCACGCCGAACCTCGATCCGCCGGAGCTAAGCCAGGTGCCGCCGGGTGTCGCTGACACCGGTTTCTGGCCGCGCGTGAATGCGGAAGACTTCCTTTTCCATGTCGTTGCCACCGATTGGGAAGGCCGCGAAGTGGAGTTCCGCGTGCCGCAGATGTTCATCATGAAGTCGCTCGCCAACGACACGGCGAAAGCGAAACAGTTCGTGAACGCGTTCAACGGGCTCAGCGAGACGGATGCGCGCCGCGCGCGGCCGATAGACGGCCAAAAGATTGCGTTTGCGCCCGCACAGACGTCTGGCGATACCACACTCGAGACAACGCAGCTCGTCTTTGCCGCCGCAGGCGCAAATGCGGCGCAGCCGCGGTTCCTGCCGACGATGTTCAGCGCGAGCGTGGATGTGCCACCCGCGCGGCACATTTCCGGCAGCGGCGCCCCATCGAAGATCGCGTTCGACGAAGATTACTTGAACGCAGCGGGTAGCAATTTTGGAAACAGCGGCGAAGTCTTTGCGTATCTCGTCGATGCGCAGACACCGGTGAGATTTACGTCCGACAAAACGGGCGGCATCGTCGCGCCAAGTTTTGACATCAGCGGCCTCTCGCGCGCGTTCGGTCCCGTCGGCGGGGACATCGCGGATTTCGCCAACGGCAACTTCAACCCGCTCAAAATTTTCAAGGACGTAAAGTTGCTCGGCGGCATCGAACTGGGCAGCATCATCAGTGACGCGATTAACGTCGCGCCCGATCACGCTGGCGGAGATATCCCGCAGCTCAACACCGTCCGCACGACCGCGGACATCAACGGCGGCGTGCGCGAAGTGTTCCTCACCCGCTACAAATGGAACGTCGATCAGTCGATGCTCCTAGACACTGGCATGTTCGTGCCGAAAACCGGCGCGAAGTTTTTCCTGTCGACAGAACTACTGACGCCGCTCGACGGCACTGCGCCGAACTTTTCAGTGCATGGCGAGATCAGCAGCTTCGCCGTCAAACTCCTGCCCGATCCGAAGCCATCGCTTGTCGGCTTGAACTTCACATCGGTGAGTTTCACCGCCGGCACGAATAAGAAAGCCGATTTCGCCGTGATCTTCGACGGCTTCGAGTTCCTCGGGCCGCTCCGGTTTGTGAACGATCTGCTGAGCGTGATCCCGCTCGATGCTTTCGAGGATCCGCCATACCTCGATCTCGTCCTGCCGCCTGATCCGCGTCCTGGCGTGAACGTCGGTTTCACGCTAGGCATTCCCACGGTCGGTGTCGGCATTTTCACGCTGCAAAACATCAGCTTTGCGGCGGGATTTTATCTGCCGTTCATCGGCGATCCGGCTAACCTGCGGCTGGCGTTTTGCGAAAGGCATCAGCCTTTTACGCTCACGGTGTCGCTCTTCGGCGGCGGCGGATTTTTCGCGATCGATATCGGCTTCGCTGGCGTCAAGCAGATCGAAGCGGCGCTTGAGTTCGGCGCAGCCGTCGCACTGAACCTCGGGGTCGCGAAAGGCGCGGCATCGATCATGGGCGGTGTCTATTACCAGAAGAGCGGCGAAGGCTTCGCGATCTCCGCCTACTTCCGCGCAAACGGCTCACTCTCGGTGCTCGGCATCATTACAATATCAGTCGAGTTTTACCTCGCGCTCAATTTCGAATCGAACAAATCCGCGGCGCACGGTGGGAAGCTTTGGGGCCAGGCGTCGGTGACCGTGAAAGTGAAGATCGCGTTCTTCAGCAAGAGCGTGAGCATCAGCATCGAGCGGGAGTTTGCAGGCAGTGACCCGACGTTTCTTGAAACCGTCCTGCTGCCCGATTGGCAAGAGTACTGCAACGCATTCGACGATTACCCTGCCTAAACGAGCGATGGAAAAACACACCGTCATTTTCACGGCATTACCCAAGGGGCGCGCGGCTGATGGCGCGCTGCGGCTTTCCGTGCACATCGCGCCGCGTTTGTGGAGCAGCGATTCCGCGATCGAAAAACTGAAGCTGTCGCAGTTTCCCGACTTTATGAATTGGACTGATCGCGTGTCCGCCGCGACGTGGAAGGTGTCCTTCGAAGGCGGGCCGACACTCGATGCGACGGTCGAAAGTGCCGCGCCGCGAGCGGACCTCTGGACCGCGCTGTTTCGGGCGGACACAGATGTCATTCCGTATCGGTTCGATGATTACCGTGGCGCGGAGATCATCACGTTTCCGAGCGTGGAAATTCACGATTTTCTCGCAGGCATTTACGCGCGGGCGGCGAGCGATCCGGCGTACGGTGCCGGACGAGATCTGCCGCCAATCGATCTGCTCGCCCGCGATCCTGACATCGGCGGAATCGCGCGTGCAAGCCGGCCTGAAACGCCACCCGAGCCACCGCGGCGTCCGCCGCCGGTCGATCTTGGCGGAAAGCTGCCACGGCCGGAACCGAAACGCCCGTCGATCGGTTGCGGCTGCGGTTGTCTCTTCTGGCCGTTGGCTATTCTCGCGCGTCTGTTCCCAAGACTGGGTCGAATTTTCGACCGAATCTTTGGAGCCGGCGCGCCCTCGTTCCAGGACGATGAAGGCCCAGCACATCCCTCTTCTCCGATCCCGAAATCGCCACCGCCAGCTCCGCCGAATCCGCCCAGCGCGCCACCGCCACCATCCGCTCCGCCTCCTGTTGCAGCGTCGCCGGCGAAATCTGCGTTCGACAAGCTGAGCGCCTTCACCACGCCGTTCAGCTCGGTCGTTCAGGAGCTGCCAAGCCAACTGGAACTCGAGGAACGATATGACTTCCATCAGATGATCGCCGCGCTCGGCGATTACCCGACGCTGCTGCGCATGTTCGGTCTCGTCGTCGACCTGCGCATCGCACTGAATGGCGCCGCGCCGCCTAACGAAGGTATGGTGAAAGTGACACCGGGGATCGCACTGACTGTAGCAGGAACCGAGGTCACGCCGCGCACAAACTACCGCCTCACCGCCGACAGTTTCATTGCGCGACCGCGGCCCAGCGATCCCGAAATCAGCAACGGCCTTCTGCGCTTCAACGACATAAATCTTTTCAGCGTGATCCAGGTGGATGTCGTCGGCGGCGGCACAAAATTGCAAAACACAGCGACGAATGTCGTTGCGTTTCAGCTGAAGGAGAATCGCGCGCCGAACATGCCGGACAACAGCGGCCTGCCCGCGCTGCGAACAGCCGGCATTTCGGTTGTACGCCGCGATTTCGCAGCTGAATTGCGCAGCCAATTCCGGCGTTCACATGCGCTCCAGCTCTTTGTAAAGGCAGCCGATGGCGCGCCGCAAGCGGCTGATCCGCCCGATGCTGAGCCGGCACTGCCGCCGACCGATGAGCTGTTCGCCGAGGACCTCGTGCGCGGCTATCGCATCGATGTGTGGGACTCCAAATCCAAGAAGTGGCACTCACTCTGTCGCCGCATTGGCACGTATGATTTTCTCGACGCACCGGCCGCGCCGGGCGGGAAGATTTCACTCACGGTAAAGGACGAAGGCTTTGTGCAACTCAGCGCTGCGGAGCCGCTGGAGAAAACGGCGAAACGAAAACTGCGCGCGAGCGATTCGCTCTTCGCGTGGGATGGCTGGAGTCTTGTCGCGCCGCGACCGGGACAATCGATCATGCCTAACGAGCCGCCGGACAAACCGAAGGATGTGAAGCTCGCGAGGCCAAAGAACACGGCGGCCACTAACTTCAAGCTGGAGACGGCGTTTAGCGCCGAGCCAGGCTCGTTGCCACGGCTGCGTTTCAATTATCGCTACCGGCTCCGCGCGCGGATTTGCGACCTCGCCGGCAACAGCGTCTTCGGTCCGGACGATCCGCAATTCGTGGGCGATGTGCCGGAGCAAACCCCAGAGTTTCCATGCGCGCGCTACGAGCCTGTCGCGCCGCCGCCCATGATGCTACGCAAAGACGTTGTCGAAGGCGAATCGCTCGAGCACCTCGTGGTGCGCACCCCGCCTCTCGCCGGTTCCGACGCGACTGAGCGGCACGTTGTTCCGCCAAAAATCTCGCAGCTGATGGCGGAGCAGCACGGAAAATTCGATGGCGTGAAAATGGACGGCTCGCCTGTCGGTTACGCCCTTGCCGGACGAGAAGCCGGCGAGCTGAAAGAGCAGGCGCCGGAGGCGCAGTTCATTGTCACGTATCTGCCGGACCCTTCTTCGCGCGGCGCGGGCTTGCTCGGCCTGCCAGGCGATACAGCTGATAATGTGAGGAAGGTGACATTCGCAGGTGACTGGCCTGATCCGCTGCCGTTTCGTTTGCGACTGGTCGGAATTTCGAAAGCGCCACACCAGCCGCGCCAGCGTGGAACCCTGGCGATCGCATGCTGACGGTGGAACTTCCCCAAGCCGAGAAGGCGCTCGTGCGTTTGAACTCCGTTCTCGAAGAAGAAAATCTCGAGCGTCAGGGCGTTTGGCAATGGACAAAAGAGGAAGCGCCAGCGGCGATCACGTCGGTGAAAGCCGATACACTTGCCGGGCGCAGCTGGCTGCAGCTTCCGTGGCGCGACATCACGCTGGTGCACGCGGTGCTCACACCTCTCGAGCCGAAGCCGCAGGCGAATGTCGACACGCCCGCTGACAAGAAGCTCGGTGAGACTTTCGCAACGATCAGCGGCACGGTCGCCGTGCATTCCGCCAGCACCGGGAAGGTGGACCTGCTCGGCACATGGGAAGATCCGATTGACGATCCGGCACAGCCGGCACCCACGACCCGCAAACAGCAGACACAGCTCTGTGAAGTGATGATTCTCGAAGGGAAGAACGTCGCGGAGATTCGCGACAGCGCGAAGAACCAGCCGCCACTCCACAATTTCGGCGACACAAAATTTCACGAGGTGCGTTACACTCCTGTCGCGACGACGCGGTTTCGAGAGTATTTCCCCGAGCCGGACAGAAGCGATACGTCGAAGACGACGCTCGAAGGCGCCCCATCAGCGCCGGTGGTAATCCTGAACTCGGCGCGACCCGATTCGCCAAAGGTGCTCTATGTGGTGCCGACGTTCGGGTGGACTGAAAAATCCACCGGAGTCAACACAAAGGAGCGCACACGACACGGCGGTGGGCTCCGCGTTTACCTTGATCGGCCGTGGTATTCGTCTGGCGCGGGCGAGCTGCTTGGCGTCGTTTTTCTTGAGAACAAAACGTTCACCGACCTCGACGAGCAGACAAAGGCTGTGGTGACGCAATGGGGTGCGGATCCAATTTGGCTCTCAGGTCCAGCGACTGCCGCAGCGAACTTGCTGAATTTTAAAGGCCATGTTGCAAAAATGGATGGGCTCACCCTGGTGGAACCGGCGCCGCTTGTTTCCGTCGCGGGATTTGCAGTCGAATTTGATCCGGTGCGGAAGCTCTGGTTTAGCGACATCGAGCTGAACGTCGGCGCCACGTATACGCCGTTCGTTAGGCTAGCGCTCGCGCGTTTTCAGCCAAACTCTGTTAATGACGCGCATCTGTCGCGCGTCGTGCGCGCGGAGTTCGCACAGCTTGCGCCGGATCGTACCGCGAGCGTCGCGACACAACCGACTGCCACTGGCGCGAAGATCAACATTCTTGTGACCGGCGGCACCTACCGCCAATCGAGCCTGACCAACATCATGGCCTCGCACGATGAAGTTTTCGGCGGCAAGGAATCAGGTCGTGTCGGTCATGCCGAAATCGACGTGCTGCTGCAGAAGCGGAACCCGTCGTTAGGCAGCGATCCGCACCTTGGCTGGGATACGATCTCCACTACACGGCTCGAACAAAACCCGCAGAAGCTCGGCGAATGGAAAGGTGAAGTGGAGCTGATGCAGCCGCTCGCCTCCGGCGAGTTTCGAGTCTTGTTGCAGGAATACGAGTGGTATCGCTCGGACTATCAGCCCGAAGAAGCGCAGCACGAACATCACCCCTGCACACCGAATCGTGTATGCCGACGCCTTCCCATTAGGTTGATTGATCGAGCGAAGTCACCGCGAAGGGGTCGACTCTTACTGATGTATCTGTGAACTTTCTTTAATCCGTGATCAGTCAGTTGCAAGCGGGCTGATTCATCGCATCCACTCACTAAAAGTGCACCGTGCAGGAATCGAACCTGCAACCCAGTGATTAAGAGTCACTTGCTCTGCCAATTGAGCTAACGGTGCGAAGAATTTTGGATTTGTGATTTCCGATTGCCGATTTTAGCAGAATTTCGGCCGACAGAAACATCGATCAAGTCTGCCTGGCCTCGCCCTCATCTCGCTACCTGCGCGCGAGGCCTTTTCACGGACCGCGGTTTACAGTTTCGCGAGCCGCCTGACGGATGATCCTCCTGAGGCGGTTGCGTTCACTCGCGAAGCATTCAATAGCGCGCAAGTAATTGCAAAGCATACATAGTCAAAGAGCGATCACGACGGTGCTGATCGCTGCAGTTCCACGTGCGGGACTTGTGGCCGCCTGATCGACTTTCGTAAGTCGAGGCTTTGCGTTAACTATGTTTCGCGGTAATCGCAGCATGAAGCTCTTGTCAGTGAACGTTGGACTTCCGCGGGAAATCGATTGGAAAGGGAAGATTGTTCGCACTTCCATTTTCAAAGAGCCCGTCTCAAGTCGTGTTCGTGTATCGACGCTCAACGTAGAGGGCGACCAGCAATCTGACCTGACCGTGCACGGAGGACACGATAAGGCGGTTTATGCCTATCCGTCGGAGCATTTCGCGTTCTGGCGCACGGAGCTTCCTGAGATGGATCTCACATGGGGAGTCTTTGGCGAGAACTTCACGACCACGGGTTTGCTTGAGGAAACAGTTCACATTGGCGATCGGCTTCGCGTCGGCTCTGCCGAGTTCGTGGTGACCCAGCCGCGCATGCCATGCTATAAACTTGGCATTCGGTTCAACCGTCCCGACATGGTGAAACGGTTTCTGCAGAGTGGTCGCACCGGTTTCTACTTTGCCGTTCTCAAAGAAGGGGAAGTCGCAGCTGGCGATTCAATCGAGGTGCTTGAAAGAGATAAGCACAACGTGCCGGTCGCTGACATTGTGAATCTTTATCGCGGAGATTCGGGGAATGAGGACCTGTTGCGTCGGGTCAGCGAATTACCCTCGCTTCCAAACAGCTGGCGAGAATATTTTCGGAAGCAGCTTTTGAATCCCGACAAAAAATGACAGCGCAAGAAGATTCAAAAGGTGCGGCACCCCAGCGACATGTCCCGCCCAATAGCAGACCTCATTGGCGAATGAATCTCAGACGGGGCCAAGCGTAAATGATGACGACTGGCCTGAGCGCGCCTGTAGCCGAGGGCGTGACCCCGGCTATCGTAAATTCGACAATATGAAAACAGCTGCTGCCCTGGCTGCGCTTGCGTTCGGCATAACGACCTCGCATGTGTTGGCTCAGCAACCGGGATCAACGCTCCAGGCTACAACGTTTGAGAGTGGCGAGACGCAGAGCACGCTCATCGAACTCTTCACTTCGGAGGGATGTAGCAGTTGTCCGCCAGCCGAAAAGTGGCTAAGCGCACTCAAATCAAACCAGGACCTGTGGAAGAAGATCGTTCCCGTAGCGTTTCACGTTGATTATTGGGACCGTCTCGGCTGGCGCGATCGCTTCGCCAAGCCCGAATTCACTTCGAGACAACAAGGGTATGCTGCGGCCTGGGGCGGCGATTCGATTTATACGCCGGGCTTTGTCGTCAACGGCAAGGAATGGCGCAGCTGGTTCGGTGGCAATGTGATTCCGGCGAGTTCGATCAAAGTTGGCGTGTTCCGCTTGTCGTTAGGCGCCGGCGGAAAACTCAGCGCCCGTTATATTCCAGAGGCAAAGCAACCTCGCGGTTTGGCATTAAACGTCGCACTGCTGGGGAATAATCTCGAGTCAGATGTGAAACGCGGCGAAAACAGCGGCCGGAAATTGCGCCACGATTTTGTCGTTCTCGATCTTATCAAGATCGGTATGGTCAATGAATCGAATGCCTGGAATGGGTCCATTGTACTCCCAATCAGAGCCGGTGACGATAAACCGAGCGCGCTCGCAGCGTGGATCACGGAAAATGAGACACCCATTCAAGCGACAGGCGGCTGGCTCCGCTAATCGGCCGGAGCGAACCGAGGAAACTCAAAAGCTCTTGCGACGGCACCTTCGCTAATGCCGCGACTTTAGTGTCCCCGCTTGAGCTGGCGCTATGCGGCGGCTCGTTTGCGTGCGGTTGCATCCAGAATGCGCTTGCGCAGGCGAAGCGATTTTGGTGTCGCCTCCACGTACTCATCCGTGTCGATATATTCAATCGCGCGCTCCAAACTCATTCGGAGGACTCCTTCAAGTTGAATTCCTTTGCCGTCGCCCTGGCTGCGCATGTTCGTGAGGTGCTTTTCCTTGCATGGATTGACTGGCAAATCTTCGGGACGCCTGTTTTCGCCGACGATCATTCCTTCGTAAACATCTTCCTGTGGACCAATGAAAAGACGGCCGCGCTCCTGAATGTTGTTGAGTGCGTAAGCAGTGCTGACCCCGGGCTCCATCGAAACCATCACACCGCGACCGCGACCACCGATGTCGCCTTTGAACGGCGCGTATTCGCGAAACAGATGACTCATTATTCCCTCACCGCGAGTTTGGTTCACGAAATCAGTCTCGAATCCGATTAAGCCACGCGTCGGGATGATCGCCTCGATTGAAACACGCGACGCATGATGGTGTATGGCGAGAATTTCGCCCCTGCGATTCGCGATGGATTGCAGGACGTCGCCGAGATTTTCGTTCGGTAGATCTACATACAGATTTTCGATCGGCTCAAGCAGCGCGCCGTCGTCAGTTCGCCGAAGAATCACTTCGGGCCGCGAAATCATTAGTTCATAACCTTCGCGCCGCATCTGCTCCACCAGGATGGCGATTTGCATTTCGCCGCGCGCATGGATCTCAAATGCGCCTGCGGTTTCGGTATCGTTCACTTGAAGCGAAACGTTGCCTTGCGTTTCTCGAACCAATCGCTCGCGAACATGTCGCGCAGTCACGAATTTTCCTTCGCGTCCCGCGAACGGCGAATCGTTAACCAGAATATGCATGCGAATTGTCGGAGGATCGATATCAACGAATTGAAGCGGCTCGCGTTCCTCGCTATCGGTCAGCGTTTCGCCGATGTAAACGTCTTCACAGCCAGTCAGCCCAACGATATCGCCGGCTGTTGCCTCTTTTATTTCGACTTGCTCTAATCCTGCGTAGCTGAACAGAGCAGTGACGGTCGTTCGCTCAGCCCGTCCGTCTCGGTGAACACACACGATCGAATCGCCGACGGCAACGCGACCGCTCACGATACGTCCGAGCGCAATCCGACCAAGATAATCGCTATAATGCAGGTTCGACACGAGCATTTGGAAAAACGGCTGGCTTGAGACGTTTGGCGGCGGCACATGTTGCACGATTGCCTGAAACAGCGGCGTCATATCTTCGCTTTTTTCGTGCAACTCACGCATGGCAACACCGTTCTTCGCGCTGGTGTAAATGATTGGAAAATCGAGCTGCTCGTCGGTGGCCTTTAGTTCAACGAAAAGATCGAAGACCATATCGACGACTTGATGAGGCCGTGCGTTTTCTCTGTCGATCTTGTTGATTACGACGACTGGCTTGAGTTTGTTTTCAAGCGCTTTGCGCAAAACAAAGCGCGTCTGCGCCTGTGGTCCGTCGCTGGCGTCGACCACCAGAAGAACGCCGTCCACCATTTTCATGATGCGCTCGACTTCGCCGCCGAAATCGGCGTGGCCGGGTGTATCGACAATGTTGATGCGATAGCCGTTCCACTGAAAAGCCGCATTCTTGGCGCGAATGGTGATTCCCTTTTCACGCTCGAGATCCATCGAATCCATCACGCGCTCTTCGATGTGTTGGTTGGAACGAAACGTCCCCGATTGGCGCAGCAATTGATCCACGAGCGTTGTCTTGCCGTGATCGACGTGCGCAATAATGGCGATGTTACGAATCTTATTCATTGACGGGAGGCTGCCCGAAGCAGGCGAGCGGCGAAGTCTACAAAAAACAACGTCTAAGTCAAATGGCAGCGACACTTACCGTTCAATCTGCCAGGCAAAAAACCCACCCAGTTACTCGTTAGGCCCGATCTGCTCCGGAGCTGTGAGCAGTTGCTGGAAATCAGGGCGGTTACGGATCGGATCCCACACCGGGTCCATCTTTAAAGCAGCGATGGATACTGCCCCGCCCGCTGGGATTGAGAGCAAACGTCGAAGCCTCTTAATGGCTTCCTCAGGTGCGCCCGCCCGTGCCTCGATTTGCGCGACCCCGAGCTGGAAGTTCGCGCCGGCCAGAGCGTCCTTTTCGAGAGAGATTGTATCCGCCGCTTGTCTGGAAAGGCGGAGCGCATCGGCATTGCGTCCCAAGGCGAGGTAAATCCAAGATAGCTCCGTCATCGCGAAAATGTCATCCGGTCGCTCTCTGAATCTGACCTCGAGTAACGGCAGCGCTTCTTCGCCTATTGATTTGGCTGCCTCAGATTCTCCCGCCAGCAAGCGAATAGCGACACGCCCAGCAAGTTGTTGAAGATGCACGCGATCGTCGTTAACCACCCTCTTCTCAACAGTCTGAATAGCATCGCTAAAACGTCTTTCGGTCACGTCGAGGTAAGCCGGCCAGCCAATGACTGCACCAACGTCGCCGGCTCCGGTAGCGCCACGCGGGCCGCCGGCGCCGCCGGGAATGCCCTTGATCACGTCTGGAAAATCATCGAGTGCTCGGCGGGCGGAGCCGACATCGCCGGTCATGGTGAGGCGAATGAGGACAAGGAACGTCGCTGCCTGCGTGTTGTGCGGATCCATGGCGAGAGCTCGCAATTCAGCACGCTCCGCGTCTTTCCACAGCCGCAAAGCGAAGCAGGTCGCTCCGATATTGGTCGGGATGCTGGCGTCGCGCGGGTCGAGTTCCTCCGCTCGTTGAGAATCGGCCAGCGAGCGCTTCCATTCACCGCGCCGGCGATAAACCCAGGCGCAAAACGCCCGCGCGTCAGCGTTGTTAGGTTGCAATTCCAACGTGCGGTTGAACTCTGCCAGCGCCCTCTCGTATTGGCGATGACCCCAATAAAAGTATAATCCCAGCGCAAAGTGCGCTTCCGGAGAACTTGGAGCCAGCGTCAGAGCGCGATCAATGAGCGACTTCACCTCCTCTAATTCCGCTGGCGCCAAAGGAGAGACAAACCAGTGCCGCGATAGTCGACTTCGTGCGAGCTCCGCAGCGGCCTCGGCAAAGTTTGGATCGCGTGCCAGCGCCTGCCGGTAAAACGCGTCGGCACGATCGTACGCGTCCGCCGCCAGACTGCTCGCCGCCTGGTGAAACTCATACTGACCGCGTAGGAAGAGATCATAAGCTTCCGTATTCTCTGTCCGCGCCGCGGCCAGGACGTGCGATTCGATCGGCGACAGATTCGCTTTCAAGGCGTCCGCGATTTGCGCTGCCACCTCGCTCTCAACTGATAAGACATCCTTAAAGTCACGATCATAACTTTTCGCCCAAAGATGCGTATCGGCGCGGGCATCGATCAACTGCACATTCACGCGAACTTTATTGCCAGCTCTCTGCACTGTCCCCTCGAGGATAGTGGAAACACCGAGCTCTTGTGCAACTGTCTTTAAGTTGTCCGGCTTGCTCTGATACTTCGCCGTCGACGTTCGCGAAATGACTTTGAGATCCCGAACCGTCGCTAATTTGGTCAGAATCTCATTTTGAATGCCCTCAGCGAAATAGACGTTTTCTTTTTCAGCGCTGAGATTTTGGAACGGCAGGACCGCAATCGACTTGTCGAGCTTGCGCGCCGAGGCGCGCGGCAGGAGAAAAAATCCCGCGGCGACAGAAACTATCGCCCCAGCGGCGACGAGAAGCGTCACATTGCGGCGGCGATGTCCTCCAGGAATCTTCGGGGTGGCTTGAATTCCTTGCGGTGTCACATCGTAAGCCCAGGCGAGGATGAGCGCGACCGGAAAACCGATCAGCAAAAGCACGATGACAAGACGCAGCGTCCAATTCGGCAATTCCCATGCCGGAATAACCGCAGAACCAATTTGAATGATAAATCCCGCAGCGATGACATAAGCGGCCGCAACGCGATAAACTTTCCGCCGCTGCAACTCTTCGAAGAAACCGCTCATAAACAGTCTGGCCTCGTCATCACCATACTCCGACATCGGTTGTCCAAGAGAAGATATGCACAAGCTCGGTCTACAAAAGCGGGTGTATTGAAAGGCTCCCATCGGTGCGCTGAACGACGGGCAAGTGTGCGCATAACGAATTACTGGCGCGCACCATTCGCTCGGCCAGAGTGCCGGCGCGGACTCAGCGTTTTAAAGAGACCCGACGCCGAGGAACTGACCGAGCAGTAGTCCGTTTTTCAGTTAGCTGCCTTGCGGAGTCAACCCCCACTAATCGGTACGCGGTCGTTTCACGATGAACATCGTGATGGAGTTCGCCTTTCGCTCCGATCCACGCGCGACAACACGAACAAGTGGGCGATTCGGTCTCACGACGTCCCATGCCACGACGTGGTCGGTTAGGACTGGTGCTTTTTCAAGCTGACCGATCTTCTCGAACGGCATCTCCTTGCCAGGCCGCAGATAAGCGGCGATATAGGTGATGCGCTCTTTCTCGTCAGCTTTTACAAAAACCACGCCGTAGTCGGTTTTCGCCAGTTGCCACGAAACCTTGTGCTCACCCTCGGTCTGACTGGCAGCTTCGTCCGCTCCTTCGACAGGGCGAGCTGTGGGTTGGCCTAACGAATCAAGCTTGCTGTGTGCACTCTCGAGAGTCGAGTCCAGCTCGATCCCGAGAATCGCCGTCTGCACCTTCACTGATTGCGCTGCGGCCAGGCGCTGCTTGAACGGCGCTAGCTTGGGACGCTTAGACGGCGAAGGTGACGCTGACGCCGAAGGGGCTGCCGCAGATATGTCTCCAGTCGGCCAACCAACGGCGAACAGACCAACAACAATGAGCGCCGTCGCCGGCAGCGACCGGAGAATCACAGGTTGTTCCTGCTCACTTCACTTTAAACTCGGTTCCTCCGCGGGTGTAATCCTCGAGCGCCAACTCGCTCAACTCGAAGGTTCGGCCTCGCAGACCGCACAAGGTTGAACCCGAAACAACCCTCGGACGGCCTGCGGCCGTGAGAATGGCGTTGAGCCGCGTGGTCGAAACGCGAACCGTGATCTTGCGATTTGTTTGGTCGATGGAACCGAAGTCAGCAGCTCCGACAATCGTATCGGTGGTGCTGCCACTGAAGTTACGCACGGTCGTGCCGTATTGATAACTAGGCACGCCGTTCGCATCGGTGCTGGCCTGGACGAAGAACTGGTCGCCATCGTCGGAAAGACCTTTCGAGTAGGAGTTGCCACTGATATTTACGATTCCTAGCTCTGGAGCGTTAGCCGCGAAATACATTCGCCAGGTAGTTAGCGGCGGGATAGTAGCCAGATCGGAAACCTGCATTGTCGCCGCAATATTGAAAACGCCGCTTATCTTCGGCGTGACATACTTGATGGTGATGATGTCCACCGCGCTAGGTTCCGGCCCAACCGCGAGCAGCCCGCTATCCTGATCAAAGGCGAAATCGGTCACTTGTTCACCGTCCGGTCCCGGCTGCATTGCCTGCGGCGTGACCCCACCATCAGGAGGAGGAGTCGCCCCGGGGACGGCAAAGGGCTGCGCGGGAAGAGAGGAGCCTTCCCTGACGCTGGGCAGATTACCACCCTTAATCGAAGGGCCGCTGATCTGCCGCGCGACATAGGTGTTCCCATCGAAGTCATTATGGTCATCGGTATAACCAATGACTGCTGCGCCTTGCGGATCGAAGTTCACCTGGAAGTAATCGATTAGATTTCGGTTCGGCGATTCACCAGTGAGCGACAGACCCTTGAGTGAGATATTGCTGGCATGAATCGAATGGTCGCTCGCCTGGGCAATGCGGAAGGTGGGAGCAGACGCATCTGCATTGAAGCTCTGGGCGAAATAGACACGCCACCTCGCGTCGTCATTATTGCCCTGGTTATCGGTGGCATACCAGGCTATTCCAACTGTGCCAGGAGTCGGTCCGGTCGCGATCCATGGCATGAGGTTGACTCTTGTGGTCAGGTCTGCCGGATTGTTAACCTTCACCGGTGCTCTCCACGTGGCACCGTGGTCACTTGAACTGATGAGGAAGATATCGTTGCCGTCGGAGTAACAGAGATAGACGGTGTTGGGTGTCGCGCCGGTGTTAGCCACTCTCATCGAAACAAAAATGTTCGCCGGATCAACTGTCGTTGGGATCGGCTGATAGAGAGTGTAAGTCAGCGGCGGAAGTCCTGGCGCCGGCGGTACACCGACCGCCAACTGGCCATCATTACCACTGATATAGACTGTGCCGTCGCGCTGGTCGACATCGAGCGCGCCCGTTTGCGACATAGTGCCAACCACGGTCGCAGGCCCGTAAGTGAGACCGCCATCGATTGACTGCTGAACAAAAACAACACCGGCACCAAAGTTGCGATACTCAAGAAAGACCGTGTTCGGGCCATAGGTCCCCATCCATTGGCGGTCGTTAACCGGTACTCCTCCGGCGAAGTTGCCGAGAGGGTTAAATTGAAACGTCGCTCCGCGATCCAGCGAGCGCCCCACCGTTACGTTCGCTGCGGTGAGACTAGAATAAGCCAGCACTGGTTGTCCCGTCCCGCCAAGCCCTGTGTATGCACCAAAGCCCACGGCAAGGTCAATATCGCCACCACCGAGCGCACCAGCGGACAATTCATCCTGCTCCGCGACTGTGCCGGGCGCGTCGGGTTGTCCTCGATAGATCGGCACCCGCATTTTGGGATCGAACATTCTATTCGTAACGCCTCCGATGGTCGGGCGCAGATCAAAATACCAGAGGTCAACTCCAGCCGGCACGCCGCGGATACCACAAACGTAATAATTGCCGAACGAATCAACACGGCTGCTCGGTTCACCATCGCGGGTCGCAGTCTGCGCCTTTGCCGTCGAGTTCGGCGCGAAAGTCATCCCGCCACTGCGGTAAGTCGCCGTTCTTTGAACCTGAGCAGTTTCCACTGTGATGGTGCCGTGGGGTTGATCGACCCCCGGAGTATTTGTGAAGTAGACCGCGATGACATTGAAATCTCCCGTGCCGTCGGTGTTCGGATCGATGACGGTGCTTTCACGGGTGCTCGGGACACCGCCTCCGGAACTGCTCACCAGATCGCCATCGGAGCCATCAGCGTTGCGTTTATGGATGTAGAGATCGTAATCGTTACTGCCGGACGTCCATTCAATTTTGACCGCAATTGTCTTTCCGGTGTAACTGCCGGCTGTCACATGGAGGACAAAGGTATCGCGATTGATACCTTCGATCGCCGTCGTTTCATCGGTGCCTCCCGTGCCGATGGCGGTGCCATTCCATTCGACCGGCGAGGTCGTGCTCGGATCGACCGTGCCTGCAGGGGGATTGGCTGCATGTGTGACCGCGATGCTGAAGAGCAAGGCCACGCAGGTGGCCGCAAGCATGCCAAATGAATTAAGAGACAGAGGGAGTGTTTTCATGATACTGGGGTGTGGGGTTAGAAGTGGATGTTTAAAACGGTTCGGGTCAGGAGGTTGGAGTGGTCGTATGCGGTGTTATTCTGCTTTGCCTAGTAATCCAGCCTTCGGTGCCCGCCCCTGTTATTCTAACGCTGCACCCTTGGATGGAGTCGTGCCTGATTCGTGACAGTTTGGTCGAAGGTCCTGGTTAGGGTGAAAGGCCAACCCCTAATACCTAACAGGAAACCAAATATTCAGATGAGGTGATTCAAAGTCACCTGAGGTCTACCAGTGCTCCGATGGCGCTACAAAATCGGCCACCGTTAGGGAATGTGCGGAGTCGCGGATTAACTGAGGAAACTAGCCAGAAACCCATTGACCGTGTGCCCCGACGTTTTAACTGAGGTTCTTCTTTGCTATATATGTGTGTTACACGATTCGTTCGTCTACACGAATTTGAAACTCGCTAATGCAGCATTTTATTGCGCGGGCGTTGTGCTTCTCAATCTTCGCCGCCGCAATTCCATTGCCCAAAGTGCGGCGATCGTAAGCAAGTCGCTGATGACGTGAGTGACTTTGACGCTTCCGAACGTGGCGGGCGTAAGAGTCGGCTCGAGCAGATCGCGCATTTGCTTGGGGGCAGTAGCGGCGGCGGCGCCAGAATCAAATTGTTTAATCGCTTCAAGCGTGGCGAAGCGTTGCGCAGTGGTGTCTTTCATCGCATCGAGATTTTCATAGGCGAACAGCCCGAATAAGATGCACACCAATGCGGTAGTAATCGCGGCCGGCTGTTTACGCAGTGAGGAAAACGCCAGAACACCACCAACAATAACAACGTAGAGATTCCAATATTGCTGCATCGCGTTGGAGCGCTCGAAGTAAAGCTGAATCAGTTCGTTATAATTCATAAGTTCTCGCGATTATGAAATCGCCCCATGATCCAAGGCGAGAACAAATGAGTCCGTGGCACCGGGAGAAAAACGGACTCTATGTTCGAATTCGGACAAGGCAAAGCGCACCTCGGGTCGAATAACAACGGACGGGCGAATGCGGCGAATGATCGCGAATGCCTCCTCCGCGGTCTTCACTTTCCCACTCATTATTAGATAAGCGGCTATCGCCGCTGCGCTTCGCGAGTAACCGATCTTACAGTGAATATAGACGGCACCGTTTTGGGAGTGATCGCCGATGAATTTGCTCATCTCCATAAGTTGCGCCTGAGTGGGAGCAGTCAGGTCCAGGACGGGAATATTTCGATAATTGATTTTGCGGAACGGTTTCGTTTCGGAAAATTCAGCGCTCAAATCAAGCACGGCGACAACCCCGGAGGACAAAGCTTTGTTCGCAGAACGGCATCCTAGTTTGCCGCCGATCCAGATTTGTGGTGTGACTTTGTTCCACGGGCGACATTGCCGCCGATAATACAGCAACGACAGATATTGACCGAATAAACAAGGCGCCAACACAAACCGCGTGCTCCACGGCAACTTTCCATCAGTCTTGTGAAAAACGATCGGGCCCGCTCTGAAGTACGCGATCGCCACGATGCCGAGAGCGATCGCCGGCCACAGAAGCAGGACTCCCCATGGCCAAAAGATCGCGCCCATAATCAAGACAACCGCCGCTGCTGCTGCGTAATACGAACCGATACGGCGATTCGCGACACCTGGTGGCGCATGCATACAATCGCGAAAAAAATAGAAGCAATATGCCGCCAAAACAAAACCGCCGACGATGTCGATGAAGTGATGTTGATACGTGAGGACCGGCGATAACGCGATGAGAACAAACCATGTCATCGTCGCCACGCGAATGAAACCGCGCGTGTGACGAAAATAAACATCTATCAGAATTAGCGTGAATGCCGCGTGAAGCGATGGGAGGAGATTGTACGGCGCATCCATTCCGCGGAACCAATCGAAGAGCGCGCCGGGCCAGCCATCAGCGTGCGGCCGCGGAAACGCAAACCGGAGCGGAAAAAGCAGGAAACAAATTCCAGCAACGATAATCGCTGCCGCAATTCGTTTAGCTAAGATGGACAATTCGCGATCGGTGCGACAAAGAAATGGCGCGACAACAAAGAAAAGGTCGATCGACATGTACGGCAAAATGAACAACGGCAGGAAGGGGATCTCGCGTTCCCATTCAAAATAAAAAATGCTGACGTTCGCGCGACGCGCTGTGATCCAGTTGCAACCGCCGTAAACGATCAGGAACAGGACGGACAATCCGGCCGAGACGACGAGCGCCTTGCTACGTTTAACACCCACGGCGTGCGACCGAGACCGTGAACATTCCCCACTGATCGATTTCCATATCGATCTTTTCAAAGCCGGCGACGCGAACGAGCTCATCCATTTCGGCCGTCGTCCGACGACGCATGATCCAAGGTTCCCCTTCCCGATTCACGAGGACATGTGCAATGAATTGGAGCTGCGGATGCCACGGCTGATTCGTGTAAATGAGGTAACCGCCAGGCTCGATAGCGTCGGCTAATCCGCGCAATGAATTCAAAACCGGCTCGTTCGACGGAAACAATTCATAAAGGCCTGAAACGATTCCGATCGTCGCGCGCGGTTGAGTTCTGGCGAGCGATTCGCGATCGAACGCGTCGCCGCGACGCGGGATTACTGCGCCGTTAACGTTTAACTCATTGGCCAGAGCGCGCACCGCAGCGACATTTTCCTGCTTATAATCGCAAAGCGTGGCGCTGATCGAAATCTCTGGCATATCGCGGATCGTTTCGATTACGTAACGGCCGGCACCTGCGGCGATATCGATAATTCTCACCGGGCGATTCTCGCGATGCACTCTCAGAATCAAATCGCGCAGAGTTCTACCGAGATTCGCTTTGCGTTGCCGAATGCCGCGCCAGCCGATGCTGTTCAGGTACGATTTGTCGATAAGTCGACCAAGCCCGCTCGAGCCGTGCGGTTGGTTTTTATAGACGTAATCGAGCGAAAGACCAGAATCGAAACCACAACGCCAGCCAATCTCGATGCCGCGACTCAATCGAGCGGCAAATTTCAATCCAGCACGAGCGACTGCGAATCTTGCGCTGCCGTTGTTCTTTAGGCACTCATGTTCGCGCGCCGTGTATCCGCGCTTATCGGCGTCGAGCAGTGAAGGCGCGGTTGCCGCTTTCGCGAAGCAATCTCGAACGAAATCGCGGACGAGTCCGATAACGTCATGACGATTCGTTTCGTGAAAGATCGCGTGATACGCGTCCGGGAAAATCTCGAAGCGCTTGTGAGTGGAAGAAAGGCGATCGAAAAACTTTTGCTGTGCTTTGAGACTCACAACCCAATCTTTTTCCGCGCCAATCATCAGCGTCGGCGTTTGAATCGCACCGGCATCGGCAAGCAACCGTTTCGACGTGTCATGGAGGTCGAGAAGCACGTTGACCGCGATTTGCCGGAATATGAGCCGATCGGAATCGTAGTGAGCAGCTTGTTCGCGATCGTGCGTGAGCATTTTCGATTTCACGTAGCTCTTTACGAATCGCGGCCGAAGGATTCGCAGCGCCGGAATAGCAAATGGAATGTAGAGCTTCACGTGAAATGCGGCCGTCGCCAAAATCATGGCGCGGATCGGCGGCGCGTAATCGTGGACCCACGCTGTGACAGTGACGGCGGCAAGACTGTGCGCGAGCACGATCATATTTTCGATCGGGACGCCGAACTTCTCCGAAACATGACGCGCAAAGGCGTCCACATCTTTGATCACATCTTGAAGATTCTTTGCGGCGCCGCGATCTCCTGCCGAACGTCCATGACCACGCGCGTCCCACGCGAAGACTGCGATGTCGTCAAGGCCTAGCGAATCAACCATTTCTTGCCAACGACCGGAATGCTCGTGACCACGATGAAAAAGCAGCAGTGCTTTGTCGGTTGTCTTATTTGGGATCCACGAGCGATAAAATAGCTCGGCACCGTCCCAACTAGTGAATGTGCTTTCAGTGGGTTGCATTTGCTGGGCGCAATTCATTCACCGCATCGCGTAGTTCGGCGGCAATCGCACAGATGTCGATCTTGTTTGTTCGGCGATCGCAATAATTGCGAGGCGTTCCAATGATCAATCGAACTTTTCGCGGGCGCGGAAATCGTTTGCCTTTAGGCCATGCTTGAAATGATCCATCGATGAAACACGGCGCAACCGCGACGTCGCGTCCCGCAACAAGAGCGCCGATCCCTGATTTGAATTCGCCAACTTCGCCCGTTCTCGATCTTGTCCCTTCCGGAAAAATAACCAGGATGGTTCCTGGATTGGCGAGCAATTCGCGGCAAAGCGACAGGCTTTGCCGAACGCGCGTTTGTCTCGCAAACGGTAGTGCGTTCACGAGTATCGCGGCGGCCCAAAGTCGCGGGACACTTTGGAAAAAATAGTCAGACGCGGCCGCTGGAAACGCGCGATGTAATTTGCGAAGCGGCAACGCCGCGAGGAGACAAAGTGTGTCGATATGACTGCAATGATTCGCGACGATAACGAGCGAGCGGTTGGTCCGAAGATTTTGGTGCCCGATAATTTCGAAATGGTTGTAGATGTGCAGCAGCCCTCGAATGATCAACGCGCCGAGCGACCGCAATCCGTAAACGAGCGTGTCCGGCTCGCGCGGAAACTGACGGAGACGATCGATCGGCGCTTGATCGACATCACGCACCGAGTCGTAAAGCCACTTTCTCATCGAAGCGGATAATAATAGCCGGCCATGTGCATGAACAACGGCGCCGCGTAAACCAAACTGTCGATTCGATCCAGAATCCCGCCGTGACCGGGAATAGTTGCCGCCATGTCTTTGGTTCCGATGTCGCGCTTAATCACGCTGATCGAAAGATCGCCCAGTTGCCCGCCAATTCCAACGATCAAGCCGGTCAGAATTAGTTGCCACGGGCTAAAGAATGGAAACGAGAAGCGAAGAAGCCAGGGCAGAATCATAGCGACACCCAGCGCTCCGAGCGCGCCTTCCAATGTCTTGTTCGGACTGATTTCGCTGCGCAACGGATGGCGGCCGAAAATTCTCCCGAAAGTAAAGGCTGCGACGTCAGTCAACCCCGTCGCGAAAATGATGTAGCAAATAAAGCCATAGGCGTTGCGAGAGTTCGCGATAAAGCCGAGATGACCGAACATCCAGCCGATGTAAACAAAACCGATAATGGCGAGCGAAATGCGTTGCAGCTCGCCGCGGGCGCGATTGCGCAAAATCGGAATGAGCAGGATCAACGCGATCACGAACGCCGGCACGGCGACAAAGAATCCGTACCAGCCCGGCGCCGGTTCGTCGCCACGCGGATCCGAAATTAGTGAGGCCAGTCCGACAGTAACGATTCCGATGTACACCGCGCCGGTCATCCACGAGTCACGATACAATCCCGACGCGTGCGCGAATTCCTTGAAAGCGTAGATCGCAACCAACGAGACGCCGACGATCGTTGGAATGCGTCCGAGAAAAACCACGACGAAACCAATTCCGGCGATGAGAATCCATGACCAATACGTCTTGAACATCGATGCGGTTTCCTTTTTCAAAACGAATCGCAAAAAGCCGAGCACCAAGCCGGCGATTACGAGGGAAATCAAAACGATCCAGAAGTAGGCGCGTAAAACAGGATCATGCAGCGCGGTCTGCGGCGACATCACTGCTTATCTTGCAGCGCGGCACTGATGCGTTTCAAGCGAACAACGATTGTTTCAACGCAACCAGCGATGATGACAAGACAGGTCCAACCCAAAACGTTGAATGGTCGCGGATGAACGCGGGGCGAGAAAAAACGTGAGCCATGCGCCAACATGCAAGGCGACCATGCGCCATGGCTTGGACATAATTCCGCCAAACTGACGTTGAACGCCCAGCGCTTGTCCAAACAGACCAACGTACGACGGTGAGCACCGCGAAAATTGCCGCCCAATATCCGAATAACGGATTCATCAACCCGCTGTGGGCAACGCCGACGAAAATCACGATGTCTGAAATGCGATCGGGCAGATCGTTCAGGATTTCACCACGGCGGCTCGCCTTCCCCGCCGCGACTGCGACCAGACCGTCGAGCATGTTGAACCAAAGCCGCAAATAACAAAAGAGCGGCGCGACGATGAGTAGCCAACGTGTCGCGCCTGATTTCCAAAAACCGATTGCGGCGATCAGCGCCGCTACGATCGACAAATACGAAATCGCATCGGGATCAATTCCGTGACGTACACAGAACCGCGTAGCAGCATCTCCAGTACGCCGAAACACTGCTGCAATTGGCCGCCGGGAAGAAGGTTGGTAGTTCGACATCGCTGCCATTTTGTAAAGCAGCGACTCCTTGTGGCAACACAAACGGTGATAGAGTTAGTGCGGATTGAAAAGAACGGCGAGTGCAAAGTCGCCCCCCAAAACGCGTCGGAGGGTGAAGCGCCTGCTGGAAGAGTGGGACCGTCGGAGCGGCTGATGCCGCGCCGACCTCTACGAAGGATTCCCCGGCGACAGCCCAAATCAAGCCGAGTAAAATTTGTTGCCTTCGGCTCGAAGCTCGTTTACTAGCGGATTGTTCTGGGGGGAACAGCCGCCTCTCATACCTTCTCGGTGTGGGGGGCGGTCATTTTTTGGTCGAATCTCAGATATAGAGCGGCACTACGGGATCGAACCAACAATGCGGCCCTTTAATCTTTGACCTTATCCTTGGCTGTGACTCTGGTTAACGCCCTGATGCTGGTTAGTCTGGCGATTGACATTCCCGCCGGGGACTCTACCGCCCTTCGCATCTTTTTTGGGTTTCAGGTCACGGACTTTGATCGATTTTTTGGTTTCTTTTCTCTGTGCCATTTTATTTTCCTAAGCTATTTATTTTGGGTTGTTTCTCGTTGTGTTGTGTCAGTGACACCGAAAGGTAATTGACGCCCGCCCTTAACGTCCTTTTCTGGAATCAGGTCGTCGAGGCGAATCAATTTATCTCTTGTGCGCTTGCGCGTTTTAATCCCTGATCCCGTGGCGGGCGCATTTTTTTTATCCTTCGGTGTGTTCACCTTGGTTCTCTCCTGATATCAGCATCCGTGCCAAAACGCCTCCGGTAGGAAGAAAAGCAGAGATACTCGCTACGTTTATTGTTAAACCAGAGGCATTTATGCAGCCAATTATTTCTCTTATCGCCAAAACGACTACTCGCGGTTAACCGGAATTCCAACTTCATTATTATGCCGTATCGCGTCAGATTTAGACCAATGGTGCTTTATTTTTGAGCATGTCTCGGAGGTAGCGGGAGAGAGTCGACCGAGAAATACCGAGTAATCGTGCTGCGCGGCGTTGGTTCTGACTTGCTTGATCATAAACGAATCGAACATGCCGTTGCAGCGCGTGTTCGAGTGAGAGGTCAGCACCCGTGTCACCGTCTTGATGATTGCCCGCGAGCAGGGGCGCTGGTTTGTCAGTTTCTGTGGGCGCCCGGTCGGGCTTGAGATCGGAAGGGAACATGACATGCTCGGGCAGAATCACGGAACTGTTGCAAAAAAGAGTCATGGTGCGGACCGTGTGACTCAACTCGCGCAGATTACCGGGCCATTCGTGACGAAGCAGCTTCTCCATGGCTTCAGGATGCATAGCCGTAATGTTTTTGCCTTCTTTAGCCCCAGCAGCTTGCAATTCCGCGGCAATCAATGCCGGCAGCTCCTCCAACCGTTCTCGAAGCGGAGGAATCAGCAGGGTAAGGCCATTGAGTCGCTGATACAGGTCCTCTCGAAGTTTTCCCAGCCGCACCCGTTCTCGCAACGAACAATTGGACGCGCAGATGATTCGCGCGTTGGAAGTGAGCATTCGCTCGGAGCCGAGGCGCTCAAACTCGCCGTATTCCAGAACGCGCAGGATTTTTACCTGCGCCAGAGGACTCATTTCCGAGATTTCATCCAGGAAAAGCGTGCCTTCGTTGGCCAGTTCGAACTTTCCCTTAACGGTTTGTTGTGCGCCCGTAAAGGCTCCGCGTTCGTGACCAAATAACTGACTCTCGAGCAACGTGTCGCTAATCGCTGAGGCATTAAATGCGATGAATGGGCGATTTGCTCGCGCTGATGAATTATGAATGGCCTGGGCTAGCAAGGTTTTGCCCGTGCCAGTCTCACCCAGCAGCACAACTGGGACGTCGGATCTAGCGGCGAGCGCAGCCAACTGCAGACAACGCGCCATGGCATCATTGCTCGTAGTTAGGTTTTCGAGCCTTAACTTGGATGGCCGAGCCTGCATCAGTGGTTATTGCTTTATGCTCTCACGTAATCGCCGAATCGGTTCAAACGCATATTCAATCAGCGTCCGGCTACCGACAATGATATGCGCGTCGCCCTTCATTCCAACGCGCAGAGGCAGAGCTTGCCCTGCTGGTGAAGAGATTTCATAACGATCAAGTGATCCTAGTGCAACGAAGCGGGATCCTTCAGTGGTGGTGACAGTCGATGGACTGATCAAGTCTACCTTCCCCGTTATGGTACCGTAACGTTGGTAAGGAAATGCTTCGAAAAAGTAGCGGACGCGCTGAGCAACAGCGAGCCTGGGAAGACCGGCTTCATTTAACATCATGCGAGCGCGCGGCTTCGAACCTTTCGGCGCCAACTGGCAAAGCACTTGTCCCTGCTGAACAAAACTGCCTGTGGTCCGCTGATCCATTGAGATAACCACTCCTTCGTAGGGACTGCGAACGGTCAACAGATTGTGTTGAGCGTTTTCCAGGTCTGTTTTCAGAGCCCCGGTACGCATCTTTAGCTTTTCAATTTCAGCCTGTTCCTCACCTCGCAGGCGAGCGTGCTCCATTTCCATTCGCTCCCGATCAAGCGTGACCTGCTGCAAGGTCCTTTGGGCCACGCTCAAATCTTTCTCTGACCCGGCTAAATCCAGCTTCAACTTAATAAGGTCGATCTCCGACTCACCACCCTGTTTGGCTAGTTTCTCCATTCGGGTAACTAACTCGCGGCTGGTCTCTGCGTGATTTTCCCGAAACTTTACCTCGCTTTTGGCCTGCTCGATCTCCGCGCTTTTAATTCCAAGTTGTGAAGCGAAAGCGCTCTCGTTCCGGTTGAGGCTCTCCTGCTTTGATCGTAAGTCTTCGTTGAGCGTGCGAGACAGTGTATCCCAGCCGCCGATCTCATCAGAGCGTAGAACATACAAATCGTCACCAGCTTTTACAGGTTGTCCTTCCTCGACCACTACGCGGCTAATTATCGCCTGGCGTGGAGCCTGAATCGGATCAGCACCCGTTGCGGGTATTAGAACGAAGCGGCAATCTACCGTTTCCGGCAATCGCATTACCATAGCGAGCAGCAACGCACAGAGAAACGCCGCAATTAACAGCCAGGCTGTCCCACGGATGAGCCAGGGAGGCGGCTCCTGTGGTGGTAACTCAGGTTCGGTATCGAGTGAGTCACGTTGAGTTAATTGTGCACTCATCGAAATCTGTTTAGATCCCGAGTTGCTGGCTGGAAAGGTAGTAATACAAGCCACGCAGAGCCATTAACTCATCATGGGTGCCAATCTCGGCAACACTGCCTCTTTCGAGCACTACGATAGAATGCGCTTCCCGAATGGTGCTCAAACGATGCGCAATCACAATTGTGGTGCGCCCGGCGAGTAATCGACCGAGATTATCCTGGATCGCGCGTTCGGACTCTGTATCCAGGGCGCTCGTTGCCTCATCAAAGATCAACACCGGCGGGTTGTTGTAGATCGCTCGCGCGATGGCTATGCGCTGCTTCTGACCGCCAGACAGGGAAAGACCTGATTCTCCAATCTTTGTCTCATAACCGAGAGGCAAGCGCATGATGAATTCGTGAGCCGCGGCAGCTTGGGCAGCCGCAAGGACGCGATCGACGTCTGGCTCAGGATCACCAAATGAAATATTTCGCGCGATCGTATCGTTAAACATGTGGTTATCCTGAAGAACGGTCCCGATGTGCCGTCGTACGTCGCGATAGTTCAGAGTTTTCAAATCGACATTGTCGAAAAAAATCGTTCCCTCCGTAGGCTCGAGCAGTCCTGCAATCAATTTGATGAGCGTTGTCTTGCCGCTTCCGCTGCGGCCCACGAATGCCACCGTGCGTCCCGGCAAAAGATCGAGCGTGATATCCTTTAAGATGTCGGGCGATTCAGGTCCGCCATACTTGAAACTGACTCCGCGCAATTCGATGCGACCTTCGAGGCTGCGTACGGGGACAAGGTTAGAGCGATCATGGCCCTGCTCCGGCTCCTGTTCGAAAATGTCGTTCAAACGATTCAGCAGCACAGAAGCGAGTTGCACGTTGTCCCAAACTCCGAGCGCTCGCAAAATCCCTGCATATGCCATTGCAGTGAGTGAGCTAAATGCAACAAAACCGCCGACACTCAAGTTACCGTGAATAACTTGCATGGCGCCGACCCACAGAAAAATCGCAGTAGACAGGAGACCAATAGTTTGCAGGACGCTGTCCCACGACATCACGATGAACGTCGCCTTGAAAAGTTTTTGCGAGACCGAGAGAAACTCGTTGAGCATCGCGTCACGAAATGAGCTCTCGGCCGCTGCCGCTTTTACAGCCTCGATCCCTTTGATCGCATCGATTTGATGCGAACTGTATTTGCCCTGGCTTTCTTCCACCCCGTGATAAAGCGGACGCAACACCTTTACCGAAAGAAACATTAGCCCCACGTATAAAGGCGTTGTTGCCAGAAACGCGATGGTCAGTAGTGGACTATACATCGCCATTAAACCAAGTGCGCCCAGGAGAAAGACGACTGCCAGCAATGCGCCAACTCCCTGTTGCACGGCCAACTGCCGAACTTGCCTGGCACCTTCAAGCCGGCGCTGAATGTCGCCTGTTCGACGACTTGTGAAGTAACTCATCGGCAAAGACAAGAGTCTGCGGCTCAAGAAATCGAGGACCGCGGTATCGAGACGGACGGCAGCAAACGCCAGCAAGTATTCCTGCGCAAGCGTGGCAAGCTGGACGAAAACGAGTACTGCCAGCATGCCGAGCAGAATTACCTTCAGCAGGCCGACATCATTTTCGACGATGACTTTATCAACGACGATTTGGGTGAACACGGGAAACAGTAATTGCAGGAAACTCACAGCGACCGCCAGCCCAAGCACCTGCAGGAAGATGACTTTGAACCGTGAAAAAAACGGCAGAACCCAAGCCAGTGTTGGCTTGCTTTCCGGAGCTTGTTCGAATGCCGGCGTGTAATCGAACAGTGCTGCGTAACCAGTCCATTTCCCCTCAAATTCGGTTCGCGGAACTTTTCGTAACCCGCGTCCGGGATCGGCGACGCGCGCAAATTGCTCATCAATGTCGTAGAGCACGATCCAATGGTTGCCCTCCCAGTGCACTATTGCTGGAAGGGGCATAAGCGGGAGATTTCGATGCGAGATCTTCAATGGGCGCGCCGCCAACCCAAGTTCCGTGGCCGCCCGAGAAATCGCTTTCAGGCTGGTGCCATCGGTCGCCGTGTGACAGAGCTGTCGGATCCGTGCCAGGCTTACCTTGCGACCAAAGTGTCGGCAGATCATTCCGAGGCAAGCCGCACCGCAATCCATCTCGTCGATCTGCATGATATGATCGATCTTTCGAAGGCGCTTCCCGCGCTTGCGGAACAGCCCTCGCTCGTCGGCGAACGGAGCTTCTTGACTATCGGTATCCTTCGCGGGCTGCTGGCCGTTGAGCTCGGTTTTATCGTGTACCTGTGTCTCTGCAGGGAGCAACTCCGTCGCAAAATCGAGCGGAACACGCGCCTCATTTTTTGCCTCATAACTGGCTAGCCGCTCGCCTAACAATTTGTCGAATTCCGGAAATCGCCGACGAAGATCTCGTACGGACTTCAGTTCAAGGGAAAGTAACTGGCAGTCCGTGAATGCTTCTACCGATGCCGCGCGCGGCGAGTCGTTCAGGATCGACAATTCACCAAAGAAATCGCCCTCGCGGTAGAACGCGAGATTGCGCTCTCGTCCGTTTAAGCCAGAGAACGCCCGCGCTCGCCCCTTCTCGATTACATAAAGCGGACCGGCGTTGTCCCCTTCTCGAATGATCAGCTTGCCTTTTTCGAATGTGACGGGAGTTAGGTTGTCGATCATCCCGCGCAATACAGGAGCCGGCAATCGCCCGAAATTGCTGAACTGATAAAGGAAACTTTGAAGAGCACGGTTGCGACCGGTTGACTCGACATACTGTTGTAAGTCAGGTACGCGGCTGACGAGTTGAAGAAAGTCATCGCGATCGATCCGCAGGACATCTACTGCGGTGCTGCAGCGTACGGTCGCATTTCTTATTCCGCCCTCGGCTAACGCAGCCTCCCCGAAAGAGTCTCCGGGCTTCAGTACTCCCAATGGGATTTCCTCACCATCCGGCTTGATCTTCAGCGCACGCGCCCGGCCGTGGGTCAGAACGTAAAATGAATTGGCCGGATCGCCTTGTTTTACGATCACCTCGCCGAATTCATAGTGTTCTTCCTGCAGGAGCGGCTCGATCGCCTCAAAATGCTCATCAGAAACAAAGCGGAACACCGATGAACGCCGCAGAATTTCGCTGTCGTGGATTTTCATCCCATTGAAACAGGAATGCTTAGCCGTGGGTGCGTATATTTAGTCGTCAGGTCTGAAAAATACTGGTTAAGCAGCCGCTGGTCGATGCGTAATTTGACTGTTGGATCTTCGAGCCGCGGTTCGATTTTTCTGATGACTCGACATAATTCGAATCCGTCGCCACGTGGCATTGCCTCCAGTAAGTCCCCTTGGGAGACGCTTAAATACTTCTGCTGCGAATCCGCCGGGAGATCTTCCAGAAGAAAGTCTGCACGCCGATAGGGATACCTCCCCTCAGTCGCAACTTCCTCCAACGACATCCCGTCCTCACGTACACAAAACAGCGCTTCCTTCGCGGCATTGTGCGATTCCAACTCAATTAGCTCGATTTCAAATCGAGTCAGGCGCAATCGCAGAGCCATCAATTCACGTTGGCGTGCTTCGGGAACGAGCAGCGCATTACAATGCGCCAGGTAAGCCGCCTCGATCGCGAGCATTTCATTCAACCACTGTGAATCGCGGCCCATTTCCCCCAGCCGATCGGCCAATTGCGCTGGTTCAATGCCAATCCGATGCAAGAGTTTCCGCTTTTCGGCGGTGATCGCCTCGGACGTAGGCTCTTTCCCAGCGCAGCGCGCAGCCAGACGCCACATGAGTTTAACAGTCATGTCCTCTAACGCCCCGGACAAAATCAACTCTGCTATGAACAAGTGGCGCAGCTCTGGAGCCGCGGAGGTGTATTCAATTCGCTCGGGCGACAAGCCTTCATCAACCGCACCGACACAATACTGACGGGCAAAGTAATCGCTGAAGTCCTCAAATGTAAGGCCGCGAATTGCCAGCCATGCTTCCGTCTCCTGCGCCGTGATCAAATCATGGCGATAACGAAATTCTTCTGCCGCAGCAGAAATGACCGACTCGTCCAACTCTAATTCTAATTCGTCTGCACGCCCTTCCGCTGCGACATGACAGAGAAACGCCTGCCATTTTTCCTCAAGTTCGCCTCTAAAAATAGCTGCATCGACAGCATCGCGCGCCGTATACTCCTGAGTTCCGCACGCGCACACGATTACATCGTGAGGCGAAACTGACTCTGTGCTGGACATCAAGAGCAGCTTTCTACAGCATTTTAGCAAGAAAGTCGAGCCTCTCGGTCACTCCCGGGACCGGCAGCGACTCAAGGAACAGGAATCGCTGGAGCGATTGTAAGTTCAAAGTTAGTAACCTATAAACTGTTGCGAGTGTTCTGTCAGTCCGTTAAGCTCTA
>CAWIWB010000026.1:0-329982 GCA_963839665.1 uncultured Verrucomicrobiae bacterium | reverse complement strand
CCCGGCCGGTACGACGGCACGGCCGCCGGCGAGCGCCGCGGCCACCGGTGGACGCCACCTCGTCGGCCGGCAGCGCGTCACCACGGCGCGGTAGTCCTCGACCCGCTCGACGAAGAGACCGACCAGGTCGTCGACCGGTCGCACCGTCGGCGGCGGCCGGCAGCGGGCCGGCGGGCTCGACCCCGTCGAGGGCGGCGCGGACCGCGGCCAGGATCTCGTCGCGGGCGCTGCTCATCGTCGTCCTCCGTCGGTGCGCTGCCACCAGGCGCGGAACGACTCCGGGGGTGGCGCGGGCAGGTCGCGCGCCGAGGTCCAGGCGGCAGCGGGACCCGGCAACCTGCCGGCCGCCCGGCGACCGCCGGGGAGCGTCGTACGACCGAGGCGGTCGAGCACGCGTCCGGCGCCTCCGGACGCGCGGTGCGCCCACCGCAGGCGGCGGGCGTCGCTGAACGCCCACGCCGTGGCCTTCATCGCCGACGGCCTCGGCCTTGGGCACGGCGTCGCCGCGGTGGCTGTCGACGACCTGGGCGCGCAGGTCGACCAGCACGGACGGGATGTCGATGCGCACCGGGCAGACCTCGAAGCAGGCGCCGCACAGGGACGACGCGTACGGCAGCGACGCGGTCTGCTCGTCCGAGACCCCGTGCAGCAGCGGGTTGAGGATCGCGCCGATCGGTCCGGGGTAGACCGAGCCGTAGGCGTGACCGCCGACCCGCTCGTAGACCGGGCAGACGTTGAGGCAGGCCGAGCAGCGGATGCACCGCAGCGCCTGGCGCCCGACGTCGTCGGCGAGCGCGCGGGTGCGGCCGTTGTCGAGCAGGACGACGTGCACCTCCTGCGGGCCGTCGCCGGGCGTGACGCCGGTCCACGTGGAGGTGTAGGGGTTCATCCGCTCGCCGGTCGACGAGCGCGGCAGCAGTCGCAGCAGCGGGTCGAGGTCGCGCCAGGTCGGCACGACCTTCTCGATGCCGACGACGCTGATGAGCACCTCGGGCAGGGTCAGGCACATCCGGCCGTTGCCCTCGGACTCGACGACCACCAGGGTGCCGGTCTCGGCGACGGCGAAGTTGGCGCCCGAGACGGCGACCTTCGCGCGCAGGAACTTCTCCCGCAGGTGGGCACGCGCGGCCGCCGGCGAGGACGGCGGGCTCGTCGGTCAGGTCGTCGGGGGCGGGCCGCCCGACGTCGGCCATCCGGCGACGGAAGATCTCGCGGATCTCGGCGCGGTTGCGGTGGATGGCCGGCACCAGGATGTGCGAGGGCAGGTCGTCGCCGAGCTGCACGATGAGCTCGGCCAGGTCGGTCTCCCACGCGGCGATGCCCTCGGCCTCGAGCGCCTCGTTGAGCCCGATCTCGGCGGTGGCCATCGACTTGACCTTGACCACCTCGTCGGCGCCGTGCGTCGTGGGTGACCCGACGCGACGATGGCGCACGCCTCGGCGGCGTCGCGCGCCCAGTGGACGGTCGCTCCGCCCGCGATCAGCGCGGCCTCGAGCTGCTCGAGATGGGTGGCGAGGTCGCGCAGTGCGGCCTCCTTGACCGCCGCGCCGGCGACGCGCAGCTCCTCCCAGTCCTCGACCTCGGCGACCACCCGGGCCCGCTTGTCGCGGATCGTGCGGGTGGCGTGGGCGAGGTTGTGGCGCAGCTGGGTGTCGCCCAGCGCGGCCCGGGCGGCCTCGGGGAACGCCGGCATCCCGACGAAGGTGCCGGTGTTCATGCCTGCTCCCCCGCCCGGGCGCCGACGGCCGGTCCGTCGGAGCGGCCCTCGGTCTCCTCGGTGGCCGCCAGGATCTCGGCGAGGTGCACGGTGCGTACGCCGGAGCGCTCGCGCGAGAGCAGCCCGCCGATGTGCATCAGGCAGGAGTTGTCGCCGGCCACCACCATCTCGGCGCCGGTCTCGCGCACGTGCCGCGCCTTGTCGGAGCCCATGGCGACCGAGGTGTCGGCGTTCTTCACCGCGAAGGTGCCGCCGAAGCCGCAGCACTCCTCGGCCTGCGGGCAGGTCGACGAGGGTCAGCCCGCGCACCTGCTCGAGCAGCTGCCGGGGGCGGTCGCCGACCCCGAGCATCCGCAGCGAGTGGCAGGTGGGGTGGTAGGTCACGGTGTGCGGGAAGTAGGCGCCGACGTCGGTCACGCCGAGCACGTCGACGAGGAACTCGCTGAGCTCGTAGGTCCTCGGCCCGGTCTCGGCGACCGCCGCCTCGAGGGCGGGGTCGCCGGAGCGGCGGGCCACGATCGAGTGCTGGTGGCGCGCGGAGCCGGCGCACGAGCCGCTCGGGGTGACGATGGCGTCGTACCCCGCGAAGGCGTCGACGAAGGTGCGCACCACCGGGACCGCCTCGTCGAGGTAGCCGGTGTTGACCATCGGCTGGGCGCAGCACGTCTGCGCCGACGGGGAACTCGACGTCGACCCCGAGCCGGCGCAGCAGCGTGACCACGGCCTTGCCCGGTGTCGGGGATACATCGCGTCGTTGATGCAGGTGACCAGCAGGGCGACTCTCATGACGGCATCCTGCTCCCGGGCGGCCCGCGGGGTGAAGCGTCGCAGGTCGTGGGTCACCCGTACGAGGGCACGCAGGTCGTCGAGGCCTCCGGTCACGGCGCCCGCGGCGCGGGCCTGCACCAGCACGTTGCCCAGGGCGGTGGCCTCGACCGGGCCGGCGACCACCTCGCGGCCGGAGCGGTCGGCGATCGCCTGGCACAGCAGGGTGTTCTGCACCCCGCCGCCGACGACGTGCACGGTCGTGACGGTGCGCCCGGCGAGGTGCCGGCGACGTCGATCGCCGTGGCGTACGCCGCCGCGAGCGACTCGACGATGCTGCGCACGGTGGACGCGGCGTCGGCGGGCGGCCGGACGTCGTGCTCGGCGCACCACGCCGCGATGCGCGAGCCGGCATGTCGCCGGGCGGCACGAACCGCGGGTCCTGCACGTCGAAGACCGGCACGTCGCTCGTCCACGGCCGCCGCCGCGGCCAGCAGCTCGCCCAGGTCGGTCCGGTCCCAGGCGCGCATGGTCTCGCTCAGCAGCCAGGTGCCCATGACGTTGGTCAGGAACCGCACCGTGCCGTCGACGCCGCCCTCGTTGGTGAAGTTGGCCGCGCGCGCCGCGCCGGTGAGCACGGCCGAGTCGAGCTCGAGGCCGACGAGTCCCCAGTGCCGAGCGAGAGGTACGCCGACGCGTCGTCCGCGAGCGGGGTCCCCACCACCGCGGAGGCCGTGTCGTGGGACCCGACCGCGACGAGCGACAGCCGGTCCACGCCCAGCGAGGAGGCGACGTCGGCGGACACCTCGCCCACCACGTCGCCCGGGTCGGACCAGGTCCGCGAAGACCTTCCGCGGCAGGCCCAGCATCGCGATGAGCTCGTCGTCCCACCGCCCGGTGCCCGGGTCGAGCAGACCGGTCGTCGAGGCGTTGGTGACCTCGGCGACCTCACGGCCGGTCAGCCAGTGGCCGAGCAGGTCGGGCACCAGCAGCAGGCCGGTCGGCGTCGTGGACCCAGGGGTCTGCGGCCAGCTGGTAGACCGTGTTGAACGGCAGGAACTGCAGGCCGTTGCGCCGTTGGAGGTCGTCGGCGTGCACCGTCGCGTGCACGAGCTCGGGGCCGATGGTGCAGCGCCGCTCGTCGCGGTAGTGGTACGGCGTGCCGAGCAGCCGCCCGTCGCGCAGCAGCCCGTAGTCGACCGCCCAGCTGTCGACGGCGACGCTGGCCAGCGACCCCTCCCCCGCGCGCTCGGTGAGCCGGACCGCCTCGCGCAGCCCCGCCAGCGCCGCGGCGTACAGGCCGAGGACGTCCCAGTGCAGGCCGTCCGGCGTGCGCACCGGGGTGTTGGCGAAGCGGGCGACCGGCTCGAGGTGCAGCCGGCCGGGACCGACCTCGGCGAGCATGACCCGGCCGCTGGACGCGCCGAGGTCGACGGCGGCGACGCTGACGGACGGTTTCGAGGCTCGCTGCGCTCGCACCTCAACCACCGGTTCCTCCTGCTCGTACCTCGACCACCGGGACCTCCTGATCGCACCCTAGTCGTCCATCAGCGCAGGAACGCCGCCGCGACGCCGGCGTCGACGGGGATGTGGAGGCCGGTGGTGTGGGTCATCTCCGGGCCGCAGAGCGCGAAGACCGCGTTGGCGCAGTGCTCGTAGACGAAGTTGAATACGCTGGCGAACCGAAGTTCGAGCCAATCAAGGGCACATCCATGGAATACGCCACGAATACCCAGGACAAGGTGATCGAGCTCGAAGGCACGTATTACCTTTGCCTGCAAGGCGTGTGGTTCATGGCTCCTACTCCAACTGGTCAATGGACAACGTGCATGTCGGTTCCACAGCAGATCTACACGATTCCATCGAGCTCCCCGGTTTATAACGTGACCTATGTCACCCAAGCCGCCAATCCGGATGGCACGGTTACATCCAGCTACGCTGCAGGATATTTGGGCACGTTCATACTGGGTGCGGCCGCAGGAGCGATCCTTGCCGATGGGAGCGGCTATTGGTGGCCGCCATACTGTAACGGGGGTTACTACTACCCCTACCCGGCAACGTACTGTGGCGCGTACTACGGAGGTTATGGTTATCATTATCCAGCGCCTTACTATGACTCTGCCACGGGAGCGTATGGCTGGAAACAAACAGCCTACGGTCCTTACGGTTCGGCAACGCGCGGCGCCGGTTACAATCCTTACACCGGCACTTATGCGCGAGGTGCTTCGGTTTCGACACCTTATGGCAGCAGAAGCGCAGCACAGGCCTATAACCCGTACACCGGCACCTATGCTCAGACGAGACAGGGTTCGAGCCCGAACGCTCAGTGGGGTAGCTCCTACGTGTCGCGAGGAAACCAGAGCGCTACCATGGGCCATTACTCGACAACCAATGGAACAGTGGCAGGCGCCGCTGATTCGCAGGGAGGAAAAGTGGCCGCTTCCAGCACAAAGTGGGGGAACAGTGCGGTTGGTAAAACTGCCAGCGGCAATATGTACGCCGGACACGATGGCAACGTTTACAAGAACACAGGTAACGGCTGGCAGAAGTACGATAACGGAAGCTGGAACTCAGTAAATAAGCCTCAGCCTAACTGGCAAGGAGCAGAAAATAGCCAGCAACGGACAGCGAACGAGAGTTATCAGCAGCGGTCGTCAGCAGCGAGTAGCGACGATCGAGCCGGCGGCGGAGGCGGCCTCGACCGTTCAGGGGGAAGCGGTCTCGATCGATCCGGCGGTGCCGGGGGATTCGGTGATTTGGACCGCGAGGCTCAGAACCGGTCGCGCGGTGATTTTTCGAGTCAGCGTTTCCAGGGCTTTCAGGGCGGTGGCTTCGATCGCTTCGGTGGCGGGGGAGGATTCGGCGGTGATCGCTTCGGCGGTGGCGGTGGATTTGGCGGTGGCGATCGCTTCGGTGGCGGTGGTGGATTTGGCCGCTTTGGCGGATTTGGAGGTGGCGGTGGTCGCGGCGGTGGCGGGTTCAGGGGCCGACGCTGAAAATTAATGTCTTGAACCAAGCTCCAATTTTTTTGTAGAAGTAACAAAGCAGAGAACACACACAAAGGAAAAACATGAAAAAACTATTAACACTAACAGGTATCGGCAGTATCGGCGTGGTCCTGGCGCTATTGGCAGCGTGTCAGACCACGGGTACAACCGACGTTGTCGCCCAGAAAGAGGCCTACCTCACGCAGTCGGGTTTTAAGGTCATAACGGTCACGACGCCCCAGCAGCAACAGGCAGTGGCTGGACTTACCCAGGGCAGGGTCTCGGCCGTGACGTACAACAAGAAGACGTATTACGTGTTTCCCACTGGCACGAAAGACAAGATCTACGTCGGGAAACAAGCCCAATTCAACAGGTATAAACAGGCGCTCGCGGCGCACGTTGCCAGCCATCCAGCGCCCAGACGGCGGCTCCGCAAGGTCAGGCGCAGATGGCAGGACAGTCTCTCTATCCCACGATGGAGACCGCCGGACCCAACCACATCGAAGTTCAGCAGTTCGGTGGATTTGGTCCGATGGGCGTGAACGCCCTGGGCGATTGGTAAAAGAATGACAGAATAAACGAGGGCAGCAGCCTGTTGGCTGCTGTTCTCGTTGAGCCCGTGGCATCGGCCTGGGTGTCGAGTGAGATAACTAAGGACTGCCTAAGCCGCCGCCTATTGTCGCACCTTGTAACAAAGCTCCACCGTGCCGCTCTTGTAGGCTTTGACCTCCGCCAGATGGAGGGCGATGTCTCTGTCGAGCTTCTCGAAGAATGGGATCCCATCGCCGATCAAGACCGGCAGGATCGAATAGCGAACTTCGTCGGCTAGCCCGAGACGAAGGCATTCGCCGGAGACCATACCGCCTCCAACAAACCAGATGCTGCGGAACCTGGGCCGCAGGCGCCGATTAACGAACTGCGCGAGATCGCCTGAATGGAACTCGACGGTATCGCGGGTCCGCGGCAGCTCGCGATGAGTCAGGACGAAGGTGGGTTTGTCGCCGTACGCCCACCCCAACCCTTTGGCTTCGAAACGCAACGCAGTCTCATATGTGCGCGATCCCATGACGTAGCAGTCGATCGTCTTGAGGAACGCCTCGATGAATCCTGGGTCCATGGTCTCCCCGCTTGCGAATTCGTCTGAGGTCTCCATCCAGTCGACACTCCCGTCCTTTCGAGCGATGAAGCCGTCCAGGCTCGCCGCCATGTGGATCGTCACGCGAGAATCAGTGTTTGCCATCGCTTCGGTCTCCTTGCGTCGAAATCATCCGAAGCGTTACAGACGTTTTCAGCTCCATCACCGGATAAATCTCCCACGCAGCGTAGCAGGGAAGAGGGCTTTGCGGTTTGATTTACTTTTTTGGAGCGTGATGAAAAGCACTGCGAGACCGCGCATGGTATTGGCCTAAAGTCCTATAGACGTTTTACAGCAGGCAGCGCAAAAAAATGCACTGAGATCAGCACAACCCGATCCAATGAAAACGCATCGGAGCTCCGCCCGAAAGCACCAGACGGCGAAAACAAATCTTTTTAGGAGCCATCGTTCTTACTTTGGGGATTCTTTCACCCGGCTCGGGTGTTCGTGCGACGGAACCAATGGACGGCGATACAAACGGCAACACGACTGGCGAGCCCTTTGAGGGCGCTTCGATCAACTTGCCGCCCTTTCGCACGAATCAGAATTTGACGTTGGCGGTCGAATCTCCTGATGAGGCTACTGAGGCCGATCAGCTAGCCAAGCAACTTTCCAACCCGATCGCTTCACTTATCAGCGTGCCTTTTCAGGCAAACGAGGACTGGGGGTTTGGTCCCACCGGCAACGGCTACAAGTTCACGCTTAACATTCAGCCGGTTATTCCAATCTCAATCAGCAAGGATTGGAACATGATTGTGCGGACCATCGTACCAATTGTTTCCCAGCACGATCTTTTCTACTTCGCGAACTCCCGAAAGATTCGCCGTTGCAGCCGCAAAATCGTTCGCAGGACGGCCTTAGTGACACCACCCAGAGCTTTTTCTTCTCACCTAAGAAGGCGGGTCCATTCGGACTGATCTGGGGTCTCGGCCCCGCGTTTCTCTATCCGACTGGAACACATCCGTTGCTTGGCACAGGCACATTTTCAATGGGACCGACTTTTGTTGGGTTAAAACAGGAAGGCCCGTGGACCGTAGGCGTGTTGATGAACCAGCTTTGGTCGGTCGTAATTGAAGAACACCGCAGCAGTTACAGCGCGATGTTTGTCCAACCATTCATTACATACACGACAAAGACCCACACGACTTTCACTCTTAACACGGAAACCACGGCGAACTGGAATGCTTCCTCCGACAACGGGAAATGGACCGTGCCGGTCATTTTTCAAATCAGCCAGATTCTGAAGATCGGGAAACAGCCGATCAGCGTCCAGATCGGCGGCAAATACTATGCCGACACTCCACGCTACGGACCCAATTGGGGTGTGCGTTTTAACTTCATCCTCCTTTTCCCAACAGGGAAGCACCCCGAACCTGTTGAGCGAACTGGCCTGGTAAAGTAACCATCGGCCCTGCTGACATCGACAAGTATTCGTTAGGTCAAAATGATGACCACAGTTGAAACATTTCCGACTTAGCCAAATTGTGGAAACTAAAACGAACGAAACCGCGCACGGCGAACGAGTCACCGAAGCCGTTGCAGCCACGAAGAAGATTCCACCGCTTCTCGGCAGTCGAACTTCTTGTTGCTCTTGCGTTGCTCTTCTTCTTTTTTCCCTTTGTCGAAGAAGTCAAAGGCGGAGACGTTATTATATCAATTCTGCTTTCGCTGGTGCTGTTGTCCGCTGTTCTTGCTGTGGCGGATCGCAAAGGCGTCTTCTTCATCGCGCTTGTGCTTGCTATTCCAGCGATTGCCGGCAGATGGATCAATCATTTCTGGCCGGACCTGGTCCCACCGCCCGTGTTCCTTGTCGCAGGACTCGCCTTGATTGCTTTCGTGGTGGCGAATTTGCTCCGCTTCGTTTTGCGTGCGCCTTCGGTAAACACCGAAGTCCTCTGCGCAAGCATCTCGGCTTACCTGATGCTTGGCTTGTTATGGACAGTAGCTTACTGGCTCGTAGCCCAGGTGAACTCCAAATGCCTTCGCGTTTAATACGGCCCGCGGGACAAAAGAGACGATGGCAGGTTTCAACGCTTTCTACTTCAGCTTCATCACGCTAAGCACCGTCGGCTACGGTGACATCACTCCCGCTTCTAGAATCGCGCGCTGGCTTGCGGCCATGGAAGCGATCACGGGCTCGCTCTATGTGGCAGTCCTGATCGCCCGGTTGGTCGCCCTTTACCGGAGCGGCGAAGGAAAATTCCATGTCGGAAATTCGCCGCCAAAGTCTGAATGATTCATGCTCCTAAGGAGGAGGAATTCTAATAGATCGAATGGAATTCGCTGGACTTCATCAAGACCCTGGGCGTCTCGTTTGCAGCGCTGTTCCCGATTGTAAATCCGGTCGGCGACGCTCCGATTTTCTTCGGCCTCACCCAGAACTATCCGCAGTCCGCTCAAAAAGTATTGGCCCGCAAAATCGCGGCCTACGGGTTTGTGCTTCTGGTTGTTTCGGCGCTTTTCGGCAGTGAAATTCTCGCCTTCTTCGGCATCTCTCTTTTTGTGGTGCAAATCGCGGGCGGCCTGGTCGTGGCCGCGACCGGCTGGAAGCTCCTCAATCAGCCAGATGATGATTCTTCCTCAAAGCAAGTCCCCGGAACACTCGAGGATGCTCTTCAGCATGCCTTCTTTCCGTTGACTCTCCCGCTTACGGTCGGGCCAGGTGCCATCTCCGTCGCAATCACGCTCGGTGCCCACTTGCGATATCAAGCAGGCCCGGGATTTGAACACGGTTATCCACGCCACTTTATCGCCGCGGCAGCGGGCATGTTTCTCGTCTGCTTGCTGGTCATGGTCTGCTACGGCAACGCGGCCCGACTGGTGGGGTTGCTCGGCAAATCCGGCACCAGCATTCTGACGCGGCTTTCCGCATTTATCCTTCTAGCCATCGGCGTTCAAATCTTCTGGAATGGCCTCAGTGTCGGGATACTGCAAATGCTTGCTCATACCACTGCCGCTCACTGAGAATTCTTCGTCCGGAGAGGCCGGCGCTGACGTGTCAGAGCGCCTCAACGCGTTTCTCGGCGTTGCTCCCAAAAACGAGCAGCGCGAGACACCTGGTAGATCGGCCGCGCCGACAGCTACCGCTACATGCAACGGCGCGCTGACGCATGTGGTGCGGCTTCAGCGCAGCTTGTCAGCCACGGCGACAGCAGCAGCCACCGATACGTTCTACGCCCGAACCAACGGGTACAGCTACCGACAACTGGCGACATCTACGCCCGAAGCAACGGCTACGGCGACCGCAACAGCGACATCTACGCCAGAACCAACAGCTACAGCAACAGCGACAGAGACTCCTACGGCAACACCAACTGCAACGGAGACAACAACGGCCACGCCGACAGCTACAGCTACGGCCACACCAACAGCTACTGCTACGCCTACTGCAACATCCCACCCGCGGCCGACTTCGCCACCACGCCCGACCCCGTATCTCACATAATGTCGCGCCCACCACAGATACAACTTACACGGCCACTTTTACCACGCAGTATTGGTTAACGATGAGCTATGGATTAGGTGGCACAGTGACTCCAGCTAGTGGATGGAAGAATACTGGAGCGGCCGTTGCGATCAAGGCCAAGCCTGCTGGCGGTTACAGTTTCACAAGCTGGACTGGGAGCGGAACAGGCTCCTATTCGGGCACCACCAATCCAGCATCAATCACAATGGGCAGTCCCATCACGGAAACAGCTACTTTTACTCATCACTAACAACTCCCTCGGGCACCGAAGCGTGGACGAACACGACGCTACGACCGCTAAACTAAAGGATTGTATTTGCAGGCAGTCATCGCGACAGCTGAAAGGTGCGGTTACGGGCATATAACGGCACCACCTAATTCCAACGTTACGAAGGTGAAGACGAAGCCCACTGAGATTTCTCGTTAGCCCAGCTGTAGCTGCTTAGCCGCGTTGTTGCGCGACTTCAGCGTAGCTTGTCCTGGGTTCAGTTTATTCGAGTCCGGAAATCTAACGATTCCTGATCCGAACGGCTAACTATTGCGAGGCATGTCTGTCTCGGTTTAACTGCCCTGGATCCGGGCTCTTCGGCGCGGTGATCGGCTTGGGAGTTGTCACTTTGCCGCCTGCCAGCGGGAATTCGATGCGAAAAAGGGCTCCCAACATTGCGATGGAGTTGTCGCTCCACAATCCTCCGTGACCCCAAATAATATCCTTCGGCACGCGCACGATCCAACAAGGTACCCGGGCGTTGCCGGTATATTCAAATTTCCACTTCCGCCAGAGTTCCTTTCCTGTCGGCGGATGGACATCACCAGGAGTGTATTCGCCATTGCGACAAGAGCCGCCTTCATGACCGTCGTTGTGCTCGCTCGTGTAAAATGAAAAATCGGGACGGTTTTGTTTGATATTGGCTTCGAAGGCCCTGTTCTCAGTCGCGCGCAGATCTGACGGCGGACTGGTTTCTCCCAGCGGCACGACATGATAATTGACAAGGTATTCGCTGTTGCCGGGAGTGTGGGTATAAAACTTGTTTTCCGAGACTTTTTCTCCCTGATGCCCCGGCACCGGCACTTTCTGCCAATGAAAATGCAGACTGGCCAAATCGACGACGCCTTGCCCGATTGGGAAGAATTGTCCAGTTGCGGAATCGTTCTCGGATTGCAAAAGGACCAGGGAGGGACGGTTTTCGCTTACTGCGGTGGTTTCTTCGCCCAGATTGCCCGCGCTGACGTAGGCGCGCTTTTGTGGATCGTAATCGTAAAGATAATCGAACTCCGACATCAGCTGTCTGGTAGTGATGGCATTATCGGCCGAGTTAAAGGCCACTGCCATGTCCCAGGCACAGGAACTGCGCCCGCCTTCGCCATTGGCACCGAGAATGGAGTGAGAAATCGTGTTCCCAAGCACCAGAGCACCAAACGAATGCCCGAGCAGGACCGTGTGATGATATTCTTTGCCGGGTTCGCGGGCAGCGACCCCGAGTTCTTCAATGGTCGCCAGGCAGCTGTTCGCCGCGGCGATCCCTCGGCCGGTGGACTTGCGGCTCCAGAACGTGAGAAGATTCAGTCCCGGAAAGGTTACGTCCTTGCCCCGCCACGCGATATAAACGCCGATGACATCGATCTTTCGCCCCGTGAATTCGGGGAAACTCGATACTGTGTCTAGAAAATGCTCGAAGCGGCAAACGTCACCTGAAACGGCGTTGTTTTGCCACCCGTGAATGTAAACGAAGAGCAGCGGACGTTGCGCTTTATGGATGGTTTCGAGAGCCGCTGCTCGTTGAGAAGTGTCCAAGAGAGAGCCATGGTCTCCAAATTCGATGAATGCCAATTTGTAACGCCCATCGGCAGGTCCGCGGACTGAATTAAGTGGTTCTGCGGCAGTGTTGGCATGGTACGGTCCATACGACGCGCAGGATCCAGAGAGAATCGCCAGCGTCAGGCTGAATAGCAATGCGGCACGAAATCGAATCAGACTTTCGCATTTGATCCAGGGACAACCGACTCTCAGCGAGACCGTAATAGTCACTTATCATTGGATTCGCTATAGGCCTTTGGTCCCATACGCAGGTCGGGGCGCCGATCATTGCCTGCTCAGCCGCTCTCGCGAAATCAACACAGCGAGTTTTAAACTACCAATGCTCTGCGTTACTGTGAGTATCTCCCGTTCAGCCAGAGTGATTTATGGAGATTCATCAACTGCGTTATTTCGTTGCGGTGGCGGACGAAGGGAACTTTTCCCGTGCAGCCGCGAAGGTGCGCGTGGCTCAGCCTTCACTCAGCCAGCAGATTCGAAAGCTGGAAGCCGAAATCGGCCAACGGTTGTTTGACCGTCTGCCGAGATCAGTCGTTCTGACCGAAGCGGGGCGATGTTTCCTCGATTACGCGCGGCAAATTTTAACGTCCATCGGCGATGCTCGGCGATGCGTTGATGAACTTAAGGATGCGGTCACTGGGAAGCTCGCGGTCGGGGCGATTCCCACCATCGCGCCGTATGTGCTCCCGGAGTTGGTGAAGAAATTTCACAAAGACTATCCGGAAGTGACTTTGGAGCTTGTGGAGGACGTGACTGCCGGGATCACACGACGCGTGGAAACCGGAGAGCTGGATGTGGCGTTAGCATCGACTTGCCAGCAAAGTCCAAGTCTGCGACGTGAATCATTAGGCCACGAACCGTTGCTCGCGCTGGTGCCGCGAAACGGACCCGCTGGCAAAGCAGAGTCTGGTGCAGTTGGACGATCTTAAATCACAACGGTTTCTCCTCCTGCACGAGATGCACTGCCTGTCTCAGCAAGTGCATCACCTGCTCGAGTCACGTCGTCTCCGTCCGGAGATTGGGCTGGCCGGCAGCCAGCTCACGACCATCGCGCACATGGTCGCAGCTGGCATCGGCGTCTCGATCGTTCCCCACATGATGGTGAAACATCAAGAGACCCCTGGATGCGTTAGTCTGCCGTTCGCTCCGCCAGTCCCAGAGCGGGAACTTAACTTTGTTCACAACCCGCTACGGTTTCAGAGCAAAGCGGCGGCAGCCTTCCATCGCGAGGCCGCAGCTTTATTGTCAGGCCATGATTCGTCGACAGCCGACGACGTGAAAGACTAAGCTTATCTCATCCTCTCCAACGCCGTCGCTACCATCGATAACATGGGCCAAACGGCGAGGATCAGGATGACGCCAAAGGCGGCGAGCTCAGGTAGATAATGAGGTTGCGCCCTGTGGACATATCGTTCCTCGAGGAAGCGTGAGATGCGCTGTCCTATCGGTATTCTAGTTTCCATGCCTTAACCGGCCACAGTCGGGGACCGGATTGAAAGACTTTATTCGTCTAGGCGCGATAGGTTTTGCCTATCCGCTGGATTCCGGGAGCTCAACCATAGTGCCGCGGCAATTTGAGGCGCCGCAGTGGCACGCGAACTTCTTTTTGGTCGATTCGGTGATCGGTTCGTCCAGCTCCATGTGATAATCATAAAGGAGTTCCTCGCCGGGGTGGATGTCGCGCAGCGCATAAATAAAGACCCGGTCGTCTTCCTCGACAGTTTCGCAGTTTGGATCGCAGGAATGATTGATCCAGCGCGCGTCGTTACCGCCAACTTCTGGATTGATTACCTCGCCGTTATCCAGACCGAAGTTGAAAGTGTGTGGATCGTCTTTGTCGTCGGGAGCGGCTTCCCAGGAGACGCGTTCACCTGTGTATTCGATGATTCGCGTCCCTTTGGGAATGAACTCAGTGGTGTAAACACCCCTGCCGTGCACGCCGGATTCGCGAACTTCGAGCTGCACGGCGCGCCGCCGAGCTTTCCTTTTCTTTGCCATGCGCAGTTCTGGAATTATTTCTGGTTCTTAAGTCTGCTTGCGGCGGGATGGACCCTATTCCTTCAGTGGCGCCACTTATTTTACGCAGATGTTCCCGAAACGGTTGAAGATTCCCTTCCGAATCAGTCCACCTGGCATTCGGCCGATAAGTGATTCCGCTGTCATGCTGCGATGATGCGCGCTTTGACCGGCGTTTGCAAAAGGAACAGACATTTTGGACATCAGGATTCGAAGACAGCACTCCGGTTGCGGATTCCTGGCAAATGTTACAATGAGACGTATGAAGCAGTCGATCGCACTTGTTCTCGCCCTGTGCATAATCGCGACCGCGGCGTCGGCAAATCTCGGCGCCAACAGTGAGAGCATTGAAGATGCGTATGGCACGATCGTTCAACGACGCCTGCGCGACGACGGAAAGGTAAGTGTTGTCTACGCTAAGGGTAAATATCTCTACATGGTTACCTTTGCTAACAGCCGGAGCATTACGGAAAGTTACTCCCGCGCAAACGGCACCGATCTTTCCGAAAAGGAAATTACGAAGTTTCTGAAGGCAAACTCCGGGGCCAAATGGGTGCCCGTCAACACCGGCACGGAGCGGCATTATAAAACCAGCGACGGAAGCGCAGAGGCGACATACGGCATTCTAAACGGTCGGCCGGCCTTGACAGTGCGAGCGGTAATCTCTGATCACTCAGTTGGTGACGGCGGCGGATCTTTCTGAGAGGCGATTGACGAAATAAGTTTCCGTGCGAATAATTGGCGCGGTAAATTTCTCCCCCTCGCAAGTCATTTCTCTCGCGAGGTGAACACGACTCGCAAGTTTTCAGGTTGAAAATAACTCCGCACACCTATGGCGGGACATAGTAAGTGGTCGAAGGTCAAACGTTTTAAGGGCGCGATCGACGCCAAACGCGGCAAGATCTTCAGCAAATTATCCAAGGAAATCTCCCTCGCGGCGAAAACCGGCGGCGGCGATCCGGGTGCCAATCCCCGTCTACGCAGCGCGATCCTGGCGGCGCGCGCTCAAAGCATGCCGAGTGACAATATTGAGCGTGCGATCAAACGCGGAACGGGCGCGGGCAAAGACGGAGAACAGCTCGATGAAATCACATATGAAGGTTACGCGCCTGGCGGCGTGGCCATCATCGTAGAGACCGCGACAGACAATAGAAACCGCACGGGAGCGGAAGTACGCAGAATTTTCACCCAGCACAGCGGCAATCTCGCCACGAGTGGCAGCGTCTCGTACATGTTCCACCGAAAAGGACAAATCACGGTTCCGCGCTCCAGCATTGACGAGGATCGACTTCTCGAAATTGCTTTGGAAGCTGGGGCGGAGGAGTTGACAATCGAGGAGGATCAATATGTTATCACCACTTCCCACGATCAGCTCTACGCCGTAGCTGAAGCGCTCAAGAATGCAGGCGTCAGTACCGATGGGCAAAGGTTTACGTTTATTCCGGATACTACAGTCGCGGTCAGGGACGAGACCGTGGCGCGCCAGGTGTTGCGATTGTGTGATGAACTCGAAGAAGACGACGACGTGCAAAACGTCTATTCAAATCTAGATATTCCCGACGAATTGCTGGCCAAGTTGCCGGCCTGAAAGAACTACTGCTTACAAGACTTTTGAGCGCTGACCCCCCAACCGCAGCGAACCATCTTAGCTTATGAACGAAGAAACCGAAAACCAGTCCGCCACAGGACGGACTCGCGATGGCGAGCCTGCGCCGCCGGCAACCGAGTCCGCATCGCCGGAGCAACGCAATCCTCGTCCGCGCCGTCGATTCCCGAGAAGGCGTTACCGAAACGATCGCTTTAGGCCCGATAATTCTGAAAAATCACCAAATTCGTCGTCAACAAACGCCGATAACAGCGGCGCCGATGTCGCCGTCGAGACGCTCGATCAGCCGGTCCGGGAAGCCGCTGAGAGCGGTGGCGAAACCAGCGAGGCGGTTCAAACCGAACCGGAATTCGGTGAGGGCATCATTGAAATCTCCGGCAAAGGGTTTGGGTTTCTGCGCGATCCGAAACGCAATTTTGTCCAGACGCCACAGGATATCTTTGTTACCCCGGAAATTGTGCGCCGCTTCGCTTTGCGCGATGGAATGTGGATCAACGGCGAGATCCGACGCGGTAGCCGTGGTCCGCAATTGACAAAGTTGCTGACGATCAACGAGGAGGAGCCCACGAAATATCAGGGGCTCCGTCCGTTTGAAGAATTAACGACGATCAACCCGAATAAACGGATCAAGCTCGAGACTGTTCCCGGATCGTTTCACCACGCGGATCATGGATTTGATGACGCCGCTGGGAATGGGCCAGCGCGGTCTGATTGTCGCGCCGCCACGCACAGGCAAAACGACGCTGTTGCATCACATCGCGGAGGCGGTCGCTAAGAATCACCCGGACATGGAACTCATTATTCTTCTGGTCGACGAACGTCCTGAAGAAGTGACTGATTTTCGTCGTTCGCATCCGACAGCGCAGCTGATGGCCAGCTCCAACGACGCCGATATAAAGAGTCACACGCGGATTGCTCAACTGGCGATCGAGCGCGCCAAACGACTGGTGGAAGCCGGAAAACATGTGTTCATCCTTCTTGATTCCATCACGCGCACAGCTCGCGCCTTTAATAATGCCATGGGCGGTGGCGGCCGCACGATGAGTGGCGGTATCGATGCGCGTGCCATGGAAATTCCACGAAAGATTTTCGCAGCCGCTCGGAATACCGAGGAAGCGGGTTCACTCACTATTGTCGCCACGGCGCTCATTGAAACCGGCAGCCGCATGGATGAGCTGATCTTTCAGGAGTTCAAAGGCACCGGAAACATGGAAATGGTGCTCGACCGAAAAATCAGCGACCAGCGGATTTATCCGGCCATCGATATCTTTTTGTCTGGAACGCGCCGCGAAGAACTGTTGTTGCAAGCGTGGGAACTGGAGAAAATCAATCTCATCCGGCGCGGTCTTGCCGGACACAAGCCAGAGGAAGCGATTCAGCGACTGTTAATGTTTGTGAAAAAATTCCCGACGAACACGGAGATGCTTAGAGGCATCCCGGGCTAATCGGTTCGCAGACGATTACCGGTCTCGACGCGCGCTCGGAGACGGTTCACAATTCGCTGTGCGCACTCGAAAGGTTGCCAAGAAGCTCCGAAAGATCTTTTTGGGAAAACGACGGCGCGAGATTTCCGAGTTAAGCACGTCAGGAATTCATCAAGCGGTCCTGCGCGCAATCGCCACCGCGCCGGCACTGCCAACCAGCGGAGATCACCTCGATGTAGGTAGCGGGACGGGGGAACTATTGCGTCTGGTTCGCGCTCATTATCCCTTTCGTTCCTTCGGATGCGATTACACGGACAAATTGCTCTCCGTTCCGGGTGCCGAGATCCACACGGTCGATCTGAATCGCGAACCGCTGCCATACAGCGAAAATCGCTTCGCGCTCGTTACCTGCATCGAAACCGTTGAGCACTTGGAAAATTTCCGAGAGGCGGTCCGTGAAATTTATCGTGTTCTCCAACCAGGTGGCGTCGCGGTATTTTCGACTCCAAATATCTTGAACCTACGCTCCCGCCTGCGCTATCTGTCGTCCGGCTTTTACAATTTGTTTGGCCCCCTGGCGCCTGACGAATCCGATATTCACACCACGCGCGGTCACATCAACCCGGTGAGCTGGTTTTATCTCTCCCACGCCCTCCTCAGCAGTGGTTTTCGCGATTTGAGAGTGACCGTGGATAAATACCAGCGCCGCTCTCTTCTGGCGTTTCCGTTCCTCATCGTTCCTCTGCACGCCACGAACTGGATTGTTCATCATCGCGACAAGCGCACCTACGGCACCGTGAACGAACGTAATGCCTGGGCCGTTCGGGCGATGAACTCACGCGATCTGTTGCTTGGGCGAACGTTAATCGTGACGGCGGTTAAGCCGGCGTAATTTGCCGTTGATAGAGCGCGTGGATTGCCTGGCGAGCAGCGACATAATCGCGACTGAACGCGTCAAAATCATTATAGCCAAGGCGGATGGCGAACTTTCGTTGTTCATCTGGATCGCTCGGAAGCGTTGAGACGCTTCTATTGTCATATCGACGCAGCACGAGTTCGCAGCGTCGCAGAAACGCGTAAGAATTCTTGAGCTTTGCAACGTCCGTTTTGGTCAGATGCCTGCTCTTGTGCAATGCGTCGACCGCACGCTCCCAGTTCTGTTCCCAGATGTTTGCGCGCATCTGCAACGCTTGAACGAGAAACTCCGCTTCTATGATGCTGCCAGATCCGGTTTTTAGATCGAGAAAATCCGATCCGCTTCCGCGCTCTCGCCGAATTCGCTGCACCATGTCATCGATTTTCGTGAAAAGATTCGCATCCTGGCACGCGCGACCCCAGGCGGCTTTTGCGATTGTCATGAATTCATTTTTTAGTGGACCACTAATGGCACGCGCCCGATTGAGCGCCTGTAGCTCCCAAACTTGCGCTCGGCCGGCGTAGTACGATTGAAACGTTTCAAGCGAGCAGACCACCGGCCCTTTTTCGCCTTCAGGGCGTAGCCTTGCATCCAGAGCCCAGATATTTCCCTCGGCGGTTGGTTGCGCCATTGCATTCATGAGATTCTGCGCAGCGCGAACATCCTCGCCCACAAACAAAACGTCGAGGTCCGCGCCGTAACTGATCTCGCGTCCTCCAAATTTTCCGAGCGAAATGATGGTCAATTGCTCGCTTGCGAGCAGTTTCGCGACAAAAACCAGGCACGCTTCCGCGACATCGGAAAGCTCCACACAGGTTCCAGCTGGTGGGACGAGTCCCAGTACATCGCGAAGAATGATGCGCAGGAGTTGCCGCTGACGGTAAGCACGTATCGGATCGAGATTGTTCGCAGATGCGCCTAACGAATCGAGCCGGCCCAAATTTTCTTCCACCGACCGAGGTTCATCAAACGTGGGGTCCCTGGTGATGTCTTCCAACAGTTGCGGTCGGCGAATCAGAAGATCACCCGCAAACCGGCTGGCATCGAAAGTTTTTACGACCAGCTCAAGCAACTTGGGATTCGTAACAAGCAGTTCGAAAAGCAAACTGCGCAGACCATAGCTTTCTACGAATCGAAGGAACTGGTTCAGAGTCGCATCGGGTCCGCAACTTTGGAGATCCGAGCCACCAAAATCGGGCGCAGCTTTTGGAATATCTGGCGAGTTCGCGTGGCAACATGAAAACCCGTCGCACCTCGTTCAAGCGCTGTTAGCGCTTTTTCTGCTCGTTTTGCATCCTTGAAAAATTCAACAGTGATTTTGGCGCTCTGCACAGGACTTTCAGAAATAATCCGTTGAAATATGGGACGCACCGATCCCATTCGATTTTGGAGTGACGCTGTGAAATCGCTGGCCGACGTGAAGCGAAGGCTGCGCGCGAGCCGGCTCAATGGGTCGGGCTCGTCCGGAACAGTGTGAGTCTGTTGTTCGGCTTCGATCTGCAGGCGGTGTTCAACGCGGCGGAGGAATCGATACGCAATATCCAGCGCCAGAACTTCATCGGGTGAGAGCAAATCCAGTTCTCGGAGTGCGCGGAGCGCCTTGAGCATACTTGGTTCCTGCAGAAACGGGTTACGCGCGCCATGGATAAGCTGCAGCGTTTGCACGACGAACTCGATGTCGCGAATGCCGCCGCGCCCAAGTTTTACATCGCGATCCAGTTTTTCCGGCCCAACCAAGTCGCGCTCGATGCGGTGCTTGATGTTCGCAATCTCCTCGAGCAGATCCGGCGTTGGACTCCTTGGGTAGATGAACGGCTGATGTAGCCGCAGGAAATCGTAAGCCAACTCGCGGCTGCCTGCGATTCCTCGTGCCTTGATGAGCGCAATTCGCTCCCAAGTTTCGCCGAACCCAGCGTAATAGTTTTCCATGCTCTCGAGAGACCGAGCCAAAGGGCCTGCCGAGCCTTCAGGGCGCAACCGCAGATCCGCTCGAAATAGCGAGCCGGCCGGATGCGGCTTTGAAAATGTTTCGAGAATCTTGTTTCCCAATCGATTGAAAAATTGATGGTAAGAAATGTGCGGCGTGAGTTGGCCTTCTTCGCTGTAGAGAAAAAGAAGGTCAACGTCCGAACTGTGATTCAGTTCGCCTCCGCCTAGTTTCCCCAGCGCAAGAATCGCAAAATCCGCTTTTGGCGAGCCATAACGTTGCCGCAGTTCGGTGTCCCAAAATTCGAATACGCGACGAAGACAAATCTCTGCGATCAATGAAAGCTCCCCGGTGGTTTCCTCGAGCGGCGCGACCGCAGCCAATTCGCGCACGGCCACGCGCGTCATTTCGCGCCCTTTCCAAAACCGTAGTGCTTTGAAATTGTTGTCGACCTCAGAATCGCTCGGCAGATTGTGCACTTCAGCAAGCATTTGCGCGCGGCTACGCGATGCGAGGCATACATCAGGCTGAGCGAGCCATAGCAGCGTTTCGGGATTGCGCGTCAACCGCGCCGCGCAAATCGTCGACACCGCCAGAAGATGCAGTAGCGCTGCTTCACCTAACGGAAATTGTTCGACCACTTCCGCAAGGGACAGCGCGTTCGCCGGCCTGCCCGCCGTAGCCTCGGCGCAGGCGGACCATTGTTCGTTAAGCTGAACTAAAGTGGTCTCTACCTGTGAAGGGTTCAGCGATGTGGCTGCCTTTTTCCGAATCCAGCCGGCGCGGTGATCCATCCCGCAGAACATCACGCGGTTCCGGGCGAAAAACCAATTGTCCCACTGCTCAGACTTGAGGCTACGACGATGCTGGAGGCGACAGCACAGGAAGCGCTTTTTCGTGCATTTGAAAGTCAACCGGACAGTTACCGGCTAACTCACCATCCAGTTCCACCGGAACATCCTGCTCGCTGCTCACACGGAGTTGGCGGGTCTGAAAGTATTCAATTTCCGGAACGCGAATGTCGGAGCTGAATACAACGTCATGAAGATATTTTAGGATCTCCAGAAAACCGAGACGCTTGAACAGGACCACGTCAAGTAAACCATCATCGACCACAGCCTGCTTGAAAAATGGGAAAGGTCCGCCGTAAAGACGCCCGTTGCCGACAAGCACAAACGATCCTTCCTGCACAGGCGCGTCCGCCGACTCGATTAAAAGCTTCGGAGGTTGGCGTGCTGCGATGTGTGCTGCGGAGATGAGATAACTGAGTGGGCCGAGACTGCGCTTGAAAGCGAGAGTGGTTTCTTTAACCGCTTGCGCATCGAGGCCAATGCCGCCGAGTTGCACGAAGTGTTTTCCATTCGCGCTCGGTAGATCAACGAGACGCATATTTCCGGCCTGGATAATTTCCCAGCAACGTTTGAGATCGTTCGCGGGCAAACCGAGCTCCATGGCAAAAACATTGACTGTGCCCATCGGGAGAATGCCCAGCGCAGCGTCGCTGCCGGCGATTCCGTTTGCCACATGATTCACGGTTCCGTCGCCGCCAGCTGCAACTACGCGTCCGAAACCTTCCTCGACGGCACGTTTCGCGAGCGCTTCCGCCTCGCCAGCATACGAGGTGACGCGGATCGGCCCACGTCCGACGATTGATTCGACTCGCTCCTGGCAGTCTCGAACAGCTTCGAGATTTCCCGCGGCCGGATTGAGGATGACAACTATGTCAGTCACACAAAAAAGGAACTACAACTCATCTATTCATCTCAGCCCTATTGTCATGTTGAGCGTAGCGAAACATCTCTGTCTAATTCTGGTTTGGACGATTGACTCAGAATGGATCTGAGATTCTTCTCCCGCGACTGCGGGATCAGAATGACAATCAGGCTTTGGTCTTTGCTTCAAACTGGGGCTGCGTAACATCTGAAGGTGCAAAAATTGCGCCGGCTGGCAGTGATCGCTCTGGGAGCAGTTATTGGACTCGGTGCAGTGGTTTTGCTCGCCGTGAACCTGTATGTGCAATCACAAGGGGCACAAGGAAAGATTCAGCAGGAACTGACTCGTAGTCTCGGCGTTCCGCTGAAAATACGCAGCATGAGCGTCACTCCCTGGGGCGGACTTGAACTTAGCGGCATCACGATTCCGCAAACTGGGTCGGTTGGGCCGAAGGATTTCCTGAAGGCAAGAACATTCCGGCTGCGCGTTCGTTTCCTTTCGCTCTTTTCGCGGCGACTGGTGATCAAGGAAGTTTCGCTAATTGCTCCCAGGGTTGTGTGGCTGCAGAACGCAGAAGGAAAATGGCGGTTGCCTAATGCGCGAGTAGCTCGCGCAGAAACCGTTTCGACGAATCGGGCTCCAGCGACCCCGCAGGCAACAGCAGGAGCAGGATTTGTTCAAACGAATACAACCGCCGCTGTGGCGAATCCGCCAAGCGTTCCATCTTCGCCAAAAACGACTGTTAGAGATGAACCAGCCGGACGCGAACCAAAACTGGCCGTCGCACCGGAAGTTCGACGAGTAACCGTCAAGGACGGCAACTTCACTTTCCTGGATCAAACCGGGAGACTCGTTGCGAGTTTTTCCGGCGTGGATTTCCGCACCAACCTTCGTAGCGCCCAGGCGTTCCGGGGAGATGCAAAGGTCGCCCGAGTTTCATTGCGGGACCGCTTTTTTCTGGATCAGCTCCGCTCACCGATTCGCTACGAGCCCGATGTTCTCGAGCTTTCGAAAATTTCTGCGCGTGTCGCCGAGGGCGAAGTGAAGGGTTACTTTGCGATGCAGCCAGAGACGGAAAATTCCCCCTTCACTACGAGCGTAAATTTTCATGACGTGCTCGCCGATCAACTCGTCGAAAATGCCGGCGGCCCAAAAGGAATGGTAAAGGGCAAGTTGGAAGGAAATTTCCAGGCATCGGGAAAAACTACCGATCCGGAGGCACTTGCCGGACAAGGCGAAATCTCTCTGCGGGATGGCCGCGTCCAGCAATACAGATTGCTAGTGTTACTCGGCCAGATTTTGCAGATCGAGGAGCTGCAGGAGCTTCATCTCGAGCAAGCGGATGCAAAATATCATTTGCGCCCGGGGCTGGTGACGATTGATGAGCTGGTTTTGCGTTCGCCAAATATCCGCCTCACCTCGTCGGGGACCGTTGCGTTTGACGGGACGCTTCAACTGAATTCGCAGCTCGCGATTAACGAGAGAATTCGCGGCCAACTTTTCAAAGCAATTCGCGACAACTTTCACCGCATCGACGATCCGGGGTATTCAGCCATCGAGTTTCAGGTCGGCGGGACTGTTGAACGGCCCAGCACAAACCTGGTGGAGCAAGTCGTCGGACGGGACATCAGCAGTATGCTCAATAGCTTCTTCGGCGGAAAAAAGGATCGACCAAAAAAGAAAAAGAAGCCTGTTGAAAATGCCGCGCCCGCAACGCCTGAGAGTAGCCCTGCCCGCAATGCTAGCGACGCAGGCGGGGATGCGGGCAGGGCGATGACCGTTGTGCCGTCGCCTTCTTTACCGCCGGACGCAGCGCTGCCTGAAGCCACGGCGACGCCAAGTCCAGTCGCTTCGCCATGAGGGTCATCGCCGGCAGCGCCGGCGGAGTCCGCCTGGCAGTTCCGAAGAGCGGTGTTCGCCCGACAATGGATCGCGTCAAAGCGGCTATCTTTTCGAGTTTGGGTGAGGCGATCATCGGCGCGCGAGTGCTCGATCTTTTCGCTGGGAGCGGTGCGCTCGGGATCGAAGCGTTGAGCCGTGGTGCGGCCTCCGCAATGTTTGTTGAAGATGACCGGCAATCGGCACAAGCGATCGAGAAAAATCTCGACAAAACGAAGTTACAAGGGCGCGTTCGAAATCAGGATGTTTTCGATTTCCTCCGCCGCGCGTTGAACACCGAAACGTTTCACGTCATTTTTGCCGATCCGCCGTACGAAAAAGGCCAGCACGATGAAAACTGTACTGAGAAGCTTTTGAATAACGAAAGTTTGCCACAGTTGCTGGAACCGACCGGCATTTTTGTGTTGGAGAAACGACCGAGTGAAACGGTTTCAGAATTGAAACTTTGGCGCGTGATTCGCCAGAAAAGTTACGGTGCAACAGAAGTGCTGTTTCTATCTACAGCCAATTGATGCACGTCATTCCGAGCGGAGTCGAGGAACCCCGGGGCAAAACGCGAAGCTAACTTCTCGGGATGTCTCGACTGCGCTCGACATGACCGGATTATCTACTGAAATGTGATCTGTTGTGATACGATTCCTGTACAACTTCCTTTGGCCGCTCGGGCTGTTGATCTTTTTGCCGGGCTATTTCGCCAAGATGATTCGCCGCGGAGGTTACCGCGAAAAATTTGGCCAACGGCTGGGAATTTACGATGGCGAGGTGCGGAACCGGCTTTCGAACCAACGTCCAACATGGCTGCACGCGGTGAGCGTGGGAGAAGTAAACATTGCTTTGAAACTCGCGAATGCGTTACGCGCGCTCGAACCGGATTTGCATTGCGTGCTGACCACAACCACAACGACCGGTTTCGCGTTAGCGCGCAGAACTGCGCCGCCCTGGATCGAAGTCATGTACACGCCGCTGGATTACTGGCCCATCATGCGTCGTGCGTTTTCGGTTATTCGTCCCGCGCGGATCGTTCTTGTTGAAGCGGAGGTTTGGCCCAACCTTGCAGCCGCAGCGCACGCGCGCCGCATCCCCCTCGCGCTGGTCAACGCGCGATTGTCTCCGCGCTCTGAAGGTCGCTATCGACGCTTTCGGTTTTTCGTCGCGCCCACGTTTCGGCTGCTCGACTTGGTGTGTGTGCCAGAACGGACTGATGTCGAGCGATGGACGGCGCTCGCGGTTCCGCGAAACCGAATCCATGTGACCGGCAGCGTCAAATTCGACCCTGACGTTCAGACACACCAATCTGTAGCCACATCCCTGCGGGACGTGTTCCCTGACGGCAGCCCGGATTCACTCGTGCTTTTCGGTGGCAGTACCCACCGTGGTGAAGAAGAAATTCTGGTCAGAGTTTTTGTTCGGCTGCGCGAGCAATTTCCGTCGCTGCGATTGTTCATCGCGCCGCGTCATGTCGAACGGCTACAGGAAATCCGGGCGCACTTGGACGCAATGCCGTTGCGCGTGACGCTCGCCAGCGAAACGCCCGCCGCCGGCGCGGTAGATGCGGATTGCATCCTTCTCGACACGACCGGTGAACTTCAACGCTGGTACGGCATCGCGACTGTGGTGTTCATCGGGAAAAGCCTCGCTGCGCACGGAGGACAAAATCCCGTGGAACCGATTCTCGCGGGCAAGCCCGTGGTGTTTGGTCCGCATATGGAAAACTTCGCCACGCTCGCTAAAACGCTCGTTTCAAATAACGCCGCCATGCAGGTTAACGATGCCGACTCGCTCGAGCGTACCGTTGGCGAACTTCTCCGCGACAGCGAATCGCGTCAGCGCCTCGTGGAAAATGCGCATGCAGCATTGCGAGAACACGAAGGCGCAACCGCGCGTGCTGCTACATTGATCCACGAGCTCCAACCGAAGCATTGAGAGATTCACGCTTTTGGAAATCTCACCGGCGATTTGCCTTGCGCCGAAGCGTGGCAATTCCGATATTGCCCGGCTTTTTGACCCTATCGTCTAGAGGCCCAGGACACCGCCCTTTCACGGCGGTAACACGGGTTCGAATCCCGTTAGGGTCGCTTGCCAGTGTATCCTGTGTCTAACTTTCAGGAACTGGAAAAAGAGCTTGAGGAACTCGCGAAACGTAACGCTTGCATCGAGCGCGATACCGCTAGAGAGAGGCGTTGGCAACTTGTGCGTGACTTGAATGCGGTTGAAAAGAGACTCGCTCGGAAACTGAATCCCGACGAAGCGATTCGAACATTCAACAACTGGCACGGCTCTTTCGCACCCGTATCTAAAGCCGGACGACTCATTGCTCAAACAGAATAATCTCGGCATGCTCTTCCAAAATGGACGAGGGCGTGCCGAAGGATTTAGAGAAAGCAGCAGAGCTTTATCAAAAAGCGGCCGACCAGGGATACGCTGTCGCGCAGAATAATCTCGGCTGTGCTCTACCAAAATGGACGAGGGCGTGCCGAAGGATTTAGGCAAAGCAGCAGAGCTTTATCAAAAAGCGGCCGACCAGGGATACGCTCCCGCGCAGAATAATCTCGGCTGGCTCTACGAAAATGGGCGAGGGTGTGCCGAAGGATTTGGGGAAAGCAGCAGAGCTTTATCAAAAAGCGGCCGACCAGGGATACGCTGCGCGCAGAATAATCTCGGCTTGCTCTACCAAGATGGACAGGGGGTGCCGAAGGATTTAGGCAAAGCAGCAGAGCTTTGTCAAAAAGCGGCCGACCAGGGATACGCTCCCGCGCAGTTTTCGCTCGGCTTGCTCTACCAATTTGGAGAAGGGCGTGCCGATGGATTTAGGTCAAGCAGCAGAATTTTCCGACCCCAAGAAGACCCGCGACGATTACTTAGCCCGGTTTGTCGGAGAACTTTGAAAAGTTCGAGTGCCGACGGGCGAAGGTGAAGCATTAAAGAGGGCACGCCAAAATGTAATTAGCGCACGCGGGCGATTGCAAAGAGCCAGAGAGAGAGAGAGATTGTTCGCATGTCTCCTTTACTCCGTCGGCGGCGCCTAGGGATCGTGGGATTCATCCTGGAGCTCGGAGAGATACCGCGGAGAGACCCGGTAAAATACCTTGCCGTCCGAAGATGGCTTTTCTTCTAGATCGTTCGCCCGTTGGAATGAATCGCTGAGACACACAAACTCTGCACTTGTGCAATTACGTCTGTACACTAACCGCCTTTCATAGTCTTAAAATCAAACCACTTCTTGATTGAGCCCACGAGTTTGCCGGTGGCATCCTGCTCTTGATATTCAATCTCAATCTTCGCGAAGTTGAGTGAGATCTGATCGGTCGGAACAACATCTTCTGCTCCACCGATTTGAAACGAAGAAACCAACACATCGTTCATCGTGACTTTCATAAACTCCTGCTGGTCTTTACCAGCTTTTCGGCAAGTTAGTATCGCATTTTTGATGTGATCGCCTTGTGCACATGCCAGAAAGAGTGCCGGGCTCGCTTTGTTTACCAGCATGGTGAAATGGAAATCCTGCATTGAGATTTTGCCGGATCCCCCGCCGCCGCCGCCGGCAAAGGTGCCGCTCTGCGTCTCCCCCAAGAAAACGATTCGATGTCGATTTCGTCCTTGTGCTTATCGTCCCTCGATTCCCCCTGTATGCCATCGATTTTCAGGAAATAATCTACTGCTGCCATAATGTTTGGTTTCGTAAGGGTTGCGAAGATTTCCCACCATCTTTGCCAATACTTCACGTGCCACTGTGTCCTGTCTTGTTGTCTGCTCCACAGGGGAATGATAAAATCCTATAGCACAATGAGGCTATGTGCGAACTGGAACGTTTCACTTTGATGAGGTAACTAATCCGAGCCAGTGGCGTCTGAGCAGCGGCACTGGCGAGCGTGACTTCCGTACAACAATTAAGTTCCCGGAGGCGTTCACGAGTCCTCCGAAACTTGCCGTAGCGCTGACGGGCGTAGACTCTAGTAGCTCTGCAAACTCACGAATTACGATATACGCCGAAGATATTGAAGCCCACGAATTTGACTTAGTCGTCCATACGTGGGCCGACACCCAAATTTTCGGCGTCTCCGGCGTGTGGATAGCAGAGGTAGAATCGCCCGGGCCAGCAGGACCAATGGGACCGTCAGGACCGCCTGGACCAGCAGGACCCATGGGACCGTCAGGACCGCCCGGACCAGCAGGACCGATGGGACCGTCAGGACCAGCAGGACCAATGGGACCGCCTGGACCAGCATGATCACTTGGGACAGGCAGGAATTTAGCCAAGCGACACACGCCGCAAGCAAACAAAAAAGTTCACCATCCGGCTTGGTGAGATTGTCTGTAGCTTCCCTGATTGTTGTCCGCCACTTGCGGCGCAGGTTTGCTCGCTTGAAGCTGGGCGCTCACCTTCTGTAGGCCCGCAGTAAGCGCGTCAATTTGCTTTTGATGCTGGGCGTTTGCAGCTTGGAATTGTTTCGTTATACGGGACTAGAACGGCACTGTCTGGCGCATACAGGCGCGTTGCCGGGGCGATTATTATGCCTGCTTATAACGTTTTACCCAGTCGCGGTGATCCTTATATGTCGCTTTGATCATCTTTTCGGTCGCTTCTTCTAACCATCTAGAACCGACTTCTCGTGCGAGCCTATCGAGCGAGTGGATGAGGTCCGCAGGGCCGCGGCTCCCCAGATGAATATTTGCCGTCTCAAATCCCATAAGCCGTAGCAACATCGGTGCTAGTGCTAACTTTTGATCCTTTGGAGATGCTGGAAGTTCGATTTTCAATGCATCGGGCGCAATTCGACGGACGATCCATTTGTCATGAACTTGCAAATCTGGATCTGGATTGCGCACCGCGCGTTGGAGCAACGTGCCGGTTTGCGAAAGCATCCTGGGACGGTCCTTCCACCAATACAACGCCGACGGCACGAGCGCCTTTGCCTCACGCATATCGCGTTTCTTGCCGCTGCCGACAAATGCAGTGAATCGCCTGCGGCCAAGACTACCAAGTCCGCCGGGCTTTCGCTCCTTGCGATATGTCGGCCGCGCCCCTCGAGGAAGGGACGCGCGAAAGATGTCTTTAAGCCGGGCTGGCAGGTGGGCGGCCGCAATTCGCGGGTTATCCACGCGATCGAGATGCTTCCGCCAGAACTTGCTTGGTGATTTTATCGCCGCAGCCAACTGTTTCAGCTCCCGATGGCCGCTCTTTTTAACGAGGATCGGTCTTCCTTCGAGTTTTACGCCTTCGCGATACCCATCAAGCATGAATTGGCAGATTTTGCGCAACGGCGCCGGAATTCCTCTCGTTTCCGCTGCTAGAGCGATGCTCACAGCCAACCGCACGAGATCGCTCGTGAACGGCACCTCGCACGCTTCGTCAAAATCATTCATTCCCCAAACCAACCTCTGGCGCGAATCAAGCCAGAAACCAAAATTTTCAACGTGCAAATCACCCACTGAGAGGAGCACATCCTGGTCGCGGGATTCCAATTCTGGGCAAAGGACCTGCCAGTGTTCGACCCAGCGATAAAACGTCGCGCGGAGGAGCGGGAATGGCCCTTCTGTCATCTCCTTGTGCTTGCGAGTTATTGCACTTCGCTGCACGTCCGTCATTTCTCCAAGCCAACCCTCATAATCCGATGTCGAATTTATGATGTTCATTGTCACGTGCGGTCTCGGCACGATCAGCGATATAAGATGGATTACGAACGACGCCGATTTAGGTCAAGAGTGGACTTACTGCGGGTGTGCCGTAAGTGGGCGCGCGCGGAGCGACTTTACGACATTCGTTTTAACCGTGCCTGCGCGTGAAACCAATTCGCCGCTGGTGTAAATCGCTTCTTCCAGTTCCAGAAACGCAGTCAGCTTATCATCTGCATGCACGACGAAACGCTTTCCGTCGTTGCGATTCCGCTTCCTAAATGCCGAATGATTCGGCACAATTCTCGCCGTGCAGACTTTTCCCGCACGTTCCCCTCGTCAGAGCAAGAATTTGCGGACTCCTCTTCTGCATTTGCAACCGATAGCGGAGGAAACCTTAAGAAATACGCAGAAAAACTTCTGCTTATTACGATGTTAGGCCCATCTCCATGCGAGAGCGTCACATAATGCACGGATATTTCTCTGCACTGATCCGTGTTCCGACATGGTCTGCGTTGAATCGGCTCGGTCAGAGCCGCGTGCTCCGTTCGTCTTACTTTTGGTTGGCCGCAGTCCCGATTCTTGCGAGGATCTTGGAGCATGTCGGCCAGCAACATGATATCCGGCTCTTTGGAGCTACGCTTCATATCAGTTTAGGGCTGCCCTTCAGTTGGAAGATTCTATTTTACGCCTCTTTTGTCTTCTCTATCGCGAGTTTTGTCTACTCAATTGCTTGCCCCGGACTTGTCCGTTCATATCAGCGCTTCTCAGACTTCACTGCGGAGGGAAAAGCCAGCCGCCAAATTATCGACGCGTTCAGTGACACACTCCATCGTTCAGGTAGTGTAGTATTTTTCGATGAGTTTGTTGAGAAATTCACGGTTTTCAGCCCCGAACACGCGGAAACGTCCACAACCATTGTGTCGCCTATTTATACGAGGGGCGCGGACCTACATGCGCGTCGTACTCTTGTCCGTGCCCGTGTCCCCGATGACAGGTTAGCAGATGCATTCTGGTATGTCAGGGACTTGGCTGATATAGCCAGTCCAAAACTCCGATGGCTTTGTCTCATCTGCTACTCGGCCGGCTTTGCACTGCTCTCCGTGATCCTTATTCAGAATCTTCTATATGTTGTCCGCAACACCTAAAGGGCTTAAATGGCTTTTAGCTTGTTAGGCCTTTAACCCTCTATGCAGAACGAACGTCGGAGACAACCTCACCAGAGCTTGGCGCCGAGATCCGTAGACGGATTGCTCAAGAAGAGCGACGTAAAAACGTTTCGAAACCGTCGAGGTTACGCGACTTAACATGGGTGACCGTGACGTTTGCCGTTGTAGCCACAATATTCGTCACGGCGACTTGTGGTATTCTGACCAGTTAACCGACGGCCCGGCGACTGCCTGGTTCACCGGGCACGGTCAAGCTGCCCTTTGCTTTGCACGTATTGGATCGAATCGCCCTTCGAGTTCCAAGAACGCGGTGAACAATTCATCCGCGTGCACGACGAAACGCTTTCCGTCGTCGCGGTGCGCGTCCACAATCCAGATCGCATCCGCCCGATTGGTTGCGTCATCGGCCAGCGCCTTTCCGCGTGCCTAGCAATAGACCTGCCGCAACAACCGACATCGCGATTGCTCCAAGCGCAACCGCCCAAAGCAGGATAATGATTCGTTGGAGTTTGTTCATGATCGCACCTCCGGGTGGCAGCTTCTCAAGTCTCCGGTGTGATTGATTCGAGATAAAGCGTCACGGTCAACACCTCACGTTCAAGTTCAACAAACGCGTTCGGATTTCGCGCACTTCGTTCCTTTATCGCCTTGCTCATTTTACTACAAGCCATTTTCTGCCTTCTTCACATCGCGCCGTGATTCGCGTTTACGATGACGCTGGCAACGTGATTGAAACGCACGAGCACAAGGGGAATTTCAAAGAGTAGTAGCGCGATTTCTGTTCACGACTAAGAGTAACACGCGACTTTCTGCCGATTCCAGCGCGATGTTCCCACCTGAGTTAATCGAATGAGTGTCACGGACGCGGTGCCGGAGTGGGGCGAGAGCGAGGAGTAGGTGTAGGTCTTGGACTCGAAAGGGGGCTTGGCTGCACCTCAAACGAACCGATGTCGATTTGACCGTCGTAAACACGAACATAATTAGGGCCTCGCTGATCGTAGAAAGGCGGCGGAGTGAAACTCGGGTCGCCGGCGTTAATAGCCGGGCTGCCGGGTAATAATGCGTGCGTGAAGGTTGGGCCACCGTTATCTTGCAGCGGACCGAGCGTTGGATCGGTGTTAATCTGATCCCCCGGGCCAGTTAAGACACCGCCCCCGTTATCGCTGGCGATGTTGTATCCAAGTGAGGTGATCGTGCCACCATTGTTGAAAATCGTTCCGCCGGACGCGCCAGCATTCAGGACAGTATCGCCGATCATCGTCTGACCCGCGTTGGACATAGCGCCGCCCTGACCCGAAGGCGCCGAGTTACCGCTGAGGGTGCTATTCGTCAGGGTGAAGGTCCCAGCGTTGCGTATGCCGCCGCCCGCGCACATATAGCCGTCGACGGTGTTACCACTGATTGTGCTGTTAATTACCGTCATAGATCCAGAGCAAGCGACGCCGCCACCAGTCGCGGGAACCCCTCCCTGCGCAACGGTGTTACCACTGATTGTGCTGTTATTTACCGTTACAGACCCAGAGGAAACGATGCCGCCACCGCCCGTGAGAACCCAGCCAGCCCTCGCGGAAACCGGACAACCCACAACCGAGTTACCGATGATGGTGCTGCTCATCACTGTCAGCGTTCCGCCTATATCATTAAAGGCGATGCCGCCGCCCGCGCAAAGACCTTCGTTATTGTTAATCGTGCTGTTGCTTACGGTCACTGTCCCACCAGCACTGATGCCGCCGCCGGGGCCGTGCTGGCTCTCGTTACCGCTGATTATGCTGGCAGTTACGGTGAGCGTTCCGCCAGCGCTGACGCCGATTCCACCGCCGCCGGCGTCGGGAGGCGGATAGAGCCCCCCGGCATTGTTGTTGAGGATGCTGGTGCCGATGAGTGTGAGGCCTCCGTGGCTAAGGATGCCACCCCCCCCGTTGTTATCGCCAGTGGGGGGAAGACCATTCGTGACGGTGAAGCCGGAAATGGTGACGTCGGACGCGAAATTTTCGAACACACGGAAAGTGGCATTGCCGTTGACCGCCAGATTTTGAGCCCCAGGGCCGTTGATGGTGACGTTATGGTTGATTTGAAGTTCACCGCTGGTCAGCAAGATGGTGCCGGAGACGCCGGTGGCGTCAATAGTGTCGCCGTCATTCGCGACGGCGAGCGCGTCGCGCAATGAGCCGGGGCCGCTGTCGTTGGTGTTTGTGACTAGGATGATATTAGCCGGCAATGCATCGCGAGCTCGCATTAGTCTTCTACTCGCGCTACGGACCTTGGTCACGATTCGCTTGCTGCTGCCCGTTTGTTGCGCCAGCAAGAATGGAACTATGCAGACGGCCAGCAACGGTAGCAGCACGTAAAACGCGTTTCGGGTAAGGTAGGCTTTAATGTCGGGATCAATTTCTTTTTTCATTTTGGAGCCCGTCGTTGTGTGAACGAGTCCTTCGCTCACGGTTTACCCTGCGGAAAGAGGGTCAGGTGGAGCTCTTTGGGGAGACGCCTAACGCAACTTGGCGCGGTGCGATGCTGCGAAACTTGCCGGAACGCTGTCAACGCAATTGTTCGCAGGGAAGACGTTTGCTTTTCGCTCTCCACACGGCAACGACAAAATGATTTATGAGATTAAATCAACAGCAAATTCGTGTATCGCCCTCTCCAGTTCTAAAAAGGCAGTCAGCTTTTCATCCGCGCGGACGATGAAACGTTTTCCGTCGTCGCGGTGTGCGTCTGCAATCCAGATCGTTCGCCCGTTGGAATCAACGGGTGAGACGTAACCCTAGCCCAACCCGCTTTCTCGAGATTGTCAGTGATGCTTTCGCATTACTTCATGCAACGATTATGCGCGTTTACGATTCAGCAGGCGCGGGCTTATCTTTCAGTGTTAGAACGTCGACCGGAATGCCGAGAAATTCCGCCGCCCGAGCGAGATTGCGAAATGCGCGCGCATCGATTCGCGTGTCTTCCATCAGCGACTCGTATAAACACGCCATAGCATGGCAGACCCAGTCGTCGGAAAACAACGCAGTTCGCACGAGTTCGACTCCGGTGAATTGCACTTTTCTCTTTCGCACAAATGCAAAAACGTGACGGGTGCGAACCGCAACATCCGTCAACTGACTGAAATCAACGAAGCGCTTCAACGGAAGGGATGCTTTTTCAATGCCGACTAGCCAGTCAGCAATTTGATCTAGCATGCGATCGTCCAGCGTGCCCTGTGGTTGCCAGGCAATGAGATGGTGAGCGGGATAGTAGCGCAGAAAATCCGGACCTGGCAGACTCTTCGAAATCGCGAGCGAGGCTTTTGAACCGGTTGAGTCGTCGGGCGAATTCATCGCGCATCCCTAATGTCGGAAATCACCGCGCGATTAGATATGGGACTAAGGTCCCATTCGCTCGGTCTATCGGAAAATCATGCCCCACCGGCCGCGGTTCGCAGCCCTTGACTCCTTGTCCAGAAGCGTTCAGATGCCGCCTACCGTGACAACGATTGCGTAGTAGCGAGTTGGTCCGAAGACTTTCCGCCAACGTGTGAAAGGGAGTCAGCAATGCAGTTCAGATTCGGCCGCTAGAATCAATCGCTGAGACGCAGCTCCAGCTAAAACCGGCTTTGTTCCAGTCCTTCAGGCCCAGCCGTTCTGCGTTTAGCGATTGTTCTCTGCCACTTGCGGCGCAGGTTTGCTCGCCTCAAGCTGTGCACTCACTTTCTGCATAGCCCGCTGTTAGCGCTTCAACTTGCTTCTCCAAGCGCGCAATGGTGGCTTCCTGTTCCTCATTCTTGCGATGTTCTTTGAGAAACTCGTTGAGCAGCATGGCGTTGATCTGCTCGTAGCGGACCGTGTGCGGCGTGCCCTCCTGGTCGCGAATGATCAGGTCGGGATTTACCTTTTCCACTTCCTCGGCCACCAACCCAAACTGCGGGATGCCCTGCGGATCGATCTCCTTTTTGTAGCGGAATGTGACTGGCTGCAGCGCGAAGAGCGCTTCGCTGGCCTCGGCCATGGGCTTAATTTCGTCTTTGAACCGCGCCGAGGAGGTGCTCGTGCCCAGCTTGCCGTCTCCATTTACAAAGACCGCAGCGCCTCCAGGAGCAGTTTGTCCACTGATGCCGGCAATGTAGGTGGCGCCGATGAAAGATTCGCCGATGCGAATTGTGCCGCCGTCGCCGGCAACGCCCACGTTGCCAATGCAGATATTATCATCGCCGGTGGTAAGATTAGACCCGGCCAAATACCCCAAGGCAGTGTTGCCGTTGCCGGTGTTGTTCAAGAGTGCTTGATAACCGTTGGCCGTATTGAGGAAGCCGGTGTTGTTGTGGCGGAGCGCTTCATTACCGTTGGCCGTGTTGCGGTAGCCGCTGGTGTTCGCCGAGAGCGCAGCCCAACCAGTGGCCGTGTTCTCGTTACCGATGATGTTGTTAAAAAGAGCAACACCAGTGGCCGTGTTGAAGCTGCCAGCGGTGTTGTTATAGAGTGCTTGAAAACCGTTAGCACTGTTGCCCTCGCCGGTGGTGTTGGTCGCCAGCGCCCCAGCACCGTTGGCCGTGTTGCTGCTGCCGGTGGTGTTATTAAAGAGCGCGGATTCACCATTGGCCGTGTTGGAGTGGCCTAAGGTGTTGCTCCGGAGCGCACTCGTACCAGTGGCTGTGTTTTGAGAACCAGTGGTGTTGAGATGCAGCGCAAACGCCCCGTTTGCCGTATTGAATGTACCACTATTGTTGAATAAAAGCGCTCCTGCGCCGGTGGCGGTATTTTGACCTGCGGTGTTCAAAAGGAGCGCTCCTGTGCCGATAGCGGTGTTAAAGCTGCCTTCAGTGTCGCTATAGAGCGAACCCCATCCTACTGCCACATTCCCAGTGCCGGTGGTAAGGCTAAAAAGGGCCTTTTGACCCTCTGCCGTGTTGAACCCCGGATACCCACCGTCGGGCGGCGGGACAACTGCTTGCGTTCTTGGCAAAAGCCCGAAGCAGAGAAGCGCGAGTGTCATGAGAAGTGGTGGAGCTGCTGTTTTCAGTCGAATCAGTGATTCATTGGGATATTCCTTTCGTTTCCCCGCCGTGTGATTTCTGCGATTGCAGATCTGGAAGAGGCGAAGAACCTAGCGGGGCAATGTCCTCCGCCTGATTCAAGATCGGCTTAGCGGCACCGAGTTTGGGAAAAACGCCACCAATCTGTCAAAACAATTCGCCGCAAGCGCCGTTCACAGATTTGAGTTCAATAAACGCGCTGAGCTTATCATCCGCGTGCACCATGAAGCGTTGACACGTCGCAATGTGCGTCTGTAATCCCGATCGCATCCGCCCGATTGGTTGCGTCATCGGCCAGCGCCTTTCCGCCTGCCTAGCAATAGACCTGCCGCAACAACCGACATCGCGATTGCTCCAAGCGCAACCGCCCAAAGCAGAATAATGATTCGCTGGAGTTTGTTCATAATCATCCCTCCGAGTGGCATCTTCTCAAGTCTCCGGTTTGATGGATTCAAGATAAAACGTCACGTAACACCTCACGCTCTAGTTCCAGAAACGCAGTCAACTTTTCATCCGCGCGCACGATGAAACGTTTTCCGTCGCGATGCGCGTCTGCAATCCGGATCGTTCGCCCGTTCGAATCAATCGGTGAGACGCAGCCCAACTGAATCCGGCTTTGCTTAGATCGTTAGCGATGATTTCCCAGTACTTCACTGCGCCGGATTCTGTCGTCTGACCTTTTGCAGAATATCGTCTCTTATCCGCAGAAATTGAACATGCAACTCTGTGCCGTGTTTGAAAATTTGATAGTTGATCGCGTTCGCTCCGTGATCAGACGCCACCTTTGCCAACTGAATGCAAAGTTTGGGCAGATCCGTGTTAGCCGTGAGTTGCCCGCGACCCGTGCCGAGCACGACACCCGCCCGGCCCCGGAAGCCGATACCGGGCGATCGGAGTATCCGCGGATTCGCCGTACGTATAGTTGATATGCTCAGGGTCACCTCCGGGTAGTAGCCATGCCACGTCTGTAGGAGCCACTTTCGTCTTGGAGAACCCCAGATCAGCATCTCTTTTGTAAAATCCAAGCGATGGAAGGTGCAATCAATTTTGATCGGCGGAGACTGCGCTTGCGCCGACGTGACCGCGATTGCCGCCGCCATTAAGAATACACCTAAAGCGACCACGAGAGAGATTGCTCGACTAACGTTTTTAATTTTCTTTTTTATTTTTGTCTTTCTTTTTCAGAGAAGCTATGGCCTTCCGTGACTTCTCATCATGGGAGAAATCATTGCCAACCGGCTTTGCTGAGATCGTCAGCGATTACTTCCCAATTCTTCATCCGGTTCCGGGCAGTCGCACTCATGATCATGCTGGTGGGTTTAATTGCGGATTCGAGCTCGAGAAAGCTATGACACTGGGATCAGGTTTACGCGGATTCTGCCTGTTTTGCTCTCCACACCGCAATTCCGATTGACTGAAGAAGTCTGCCTGAGAATTGAAGTTGCGGAACCGGTTAGGGCAGCGAGTAGAGCCGGATCTGACCGTTTCCGCCAATCGTCCGGGTGCTGTCTACTCGCGCGGCTTTATCGGGCTTACCGTTTGCGTTGTAGTATGCCTTGGACACATTGTCCGCCACGTCACCCACGGAGTTCGCTAGTTGCACCACTTCTGCGAACGTGGCTTCCGAAGCCCACTTGTCCACCAAAGGAGCAAAGGAAACAGCGGAGTCGGCATAAATTCCCGCGGCACCGAAGGCGGTGCTGAAGCCGACGTTAGTCCACATGTTCAGATGCGTGGCACCGAAGCACGCCGTGGAGAAGACGGCGCGGAATTTGGCGCGCACGCCGGCCGACAGGCCATTGAGGGAGTCCTTGACGGTGGTCGTGCTCTTGGCGCCGTCCTTGAAGTGCACCTTGTCGCTGCTGCCGTGGGTGTTGAACATAACGTCCACCGCCGCGACGCCGGCAACATTCCCTGCAGTTTGCAGCGCGCTCTTGAACTTCGCGAGCGTTGCGTCGTCGCCCTTTAGCACGTGGATATGGCGGTATTGCTGACCCAACCCCGCTGACACGACACCCTCACTCGAAGCTTCAATGAACTGGTAGAGCGCTCGCTCGCCTCCGGTGTATGTATCGGAAAGATAGATGATTTGAACCAGGTCACGCTTGGACTTCGAAACTGGTTTGGATGGGCCGAATGGAAGGACAATCGGGACCGAGGTGCCTTGGCCCATGACAAATGGGCCCTTATGAGTCTTGCCATCGACGCTGACACGGAACTCGAGATTGAGGATGTCGGGCACGGAGACCCCAAAGAGGGCCACGCCTTCGCGATCCTCCCATTCCGAGGAAAGGCCTGAAAAGCGGCCCTGGTCATTGGTCGTTCGGCTCAGGATTTTGTCGTTCACGCCTCCGGGGCCGAGATCAAGCTCCCAGATCTCGATGTGTGCGTTTGGAGCCGGAGTTAAGTTGTTGTAGAGGACCTGTCCGCTAATCTGTAACTTCGCCATTGAATGCCCCTTTCCGAAATGGTTGTGGTTCTTCGATAGCACGCATCTTCTGCCTTGTGGTCCTCTGCTGACAAGCAGTATTTTTCGGCGAGCAGACGATTGGCAAAGCGAGCTTGCGCGATGCGGTCGCCGTGTCATCTGGAAGGGATTCTAGCCAAATTGGTACGCCGCTTGCATCGCCCGACAGCGACACACTTTTGAAATTTCGCGGAGCCTTGGCGAGCCGAACGAAAAAAGACTCTCGCGGTAACCGCTATCGAAGGCGGAAATCGATCCGGCATTCCCTCAAAAGCAGGAGCAGGCGGCAACCGACGACGATAAACAAAGATCGCACCGTGGGAAATCGAACCACGGTGCGACTTTCGTACCCTTATCCCTTTATTGGATCTGGTGATTGCCATAGCCACCGCGTGCGACAGGTCTCGGTTCATCTCTCTGACGCATCAGCCGGCGGTAGCCGCCTCTGGCGTCTTTTGTGGGCTCCAGGTCGCGGAGTTTGATGGTTTTCTTGGCTCTTTTGTCTGTCATTTTATTCTTCTTTCTATTTGCTTTGGCCTTCCGTGAACTCTCATCTTGAAAACTCATTTCTGGCCGTTCACTGATGTAGTGCGTAAAATCGGGCGTGAGGTTACGAGAAAGAGTGACGGATTAATGAGCGCCCAAGCGTCAAGACAACGGCTAATGAAGTTCGAGCGTTCTGGCGGCCTTTTATGTCTGAAGCCCGAAGCGATTCCACTTCTTAAGTGCCCAACACTTCGCAAATAGAAATGATTACGGTGAAACTTCGCACATTCGGATTTTTCGCGGTTGTCCTGATCGCGCTTTTCTTTTCTTCCTGTGCGGTGACTCCCCGACGCGCCGCCATCAGCGGTGCAGCCGATTTAGGAGCCACGCAGGACATCATCCCTCCGGACAAATGCGGACGTCCTTTGCATCGGCCGATGCGGCCGACATTTATCACTATTCATTCGACCGACAACACCTCTCGTAGCGCCAACGCGTTGAATCACGCGCTGGCCGTGAACAAGGGGCTCCGGGGCCGTCACAATCGCACTGGTTTTCTCACCTGGCATTTCACTGTGGACGATCATTCCATTTACCAAACCCTTCCGACTAATGAAACCGGTGAGCACGCTGATTACGAAGGCCCGGGAAACAGGTCGTCCATCGGGATCGAAATGTGTGTTAACCGCGGCAACAATCTTGACATTACTATCGACCGCACCGCGCACCTCACGGCCAGACTGATGCGTCAATATAATATCCCTCTCGATCATGTTGTCCCGCACATGCACTGGCGCATGATCCGTTACGATGACGGTCGCGATTTGGGGTTCAAACAATGCCCGAGAATCCTGCTCGATGGCGGTCGGCTTGGTCCCAAATGGAGTGCGTTCATCGCCAAAGTCTCACTTTATGCACGATGAAGGCGGCAACGTCGTCAGCTCCGGCCGTTAAACGGCCCTGCGAAATGCGCTCGGCGTTTTTGTCATGATACTTTGCCGCGGCTTCTCTATCTCGTTAGGTGCCGTGCTGTTTCAAAATCAAATCAACCAGGAAAGAACCTTGTAATGAGTCCCCACACTTCGAACGCGCTCTGTCGAACATTTTATCGGCCAATTATCACTGTCTGCCTGGTATTGGCCTCTCTCGGTTGTATGCGCACGGTCGAGAAATTCTGTGGGGTAGACGGGGAGACGCTAAAGCAAAATTTGGTTCGACTAGTGCAATCTCCAGTTATTAAGGACGACGATTCGGTTAATGCCGCGTCTATTACAGTTGATAGCGTCGAACCATTGCCTCTCGGCGAAGGCAAGGCCGACGTTTCGTTTGTCGTTCGCTGGTCGACCGGTGTTGGCGATGCTCGTACTGAACAATCCGGAAACTGGCAAGCTAACCTGCAAAAGGCGCAAGATGGACATTGTCACGTTATGGGTGTGGCAGTCCGTGTGGGCGATAATTGGATTAAGGCCATCAATACCGATTTTGAGATCAAATAAAGTAAACAGATTTCTGATGAGACCGAACCGATCGATGAAGCATGGCGAGTAAGAGAAGGGCACCGAAAGTGTGCCCAGTGTGCGGCGAAGATGTTCCTCCCGTCGCGGTGGCATGTCCTGAGTGTGGAGCAGACCATAATTCGGGCTGGCGAGAAAATGCCGAAGCATACGACGCGCTGGATTTACCGGACGAAGACTTCAATTACGACGAGTTCGTTAAGCAGGAGTTTGGACCGTCTCGAAGGCCGGCGATCAAAAGAATTTGGTGGATCACTGCAATCCTCCTTATTGCTGCGTTTATCGCGATCTATTTTTATGCTGCTCACTGAGTGTAGCGCGTAAGAGGCCAGTGACGTACCCACGGTCGCCCAAGGGTATACATCCGCCGACACTTATGAATCCGACACTATTTGGATTGAGCCGCAGTTCGTTTCTCTCGTAGCACGTCTAGCGTAATGCCACGCAAACTATCTAACCGGCCGCTCCAGCGAACCACCGACCGGCGAGATTGACCGGGCAAAAAGCGTTCATGATCGGTTCTTCAGCGGTCTCGCCCTCCGCTAGGCGGGATGGTAAAGTCGGAATCCATGCGAATTCTTGTGATAGAAGACGAGGTCAAACTTGCGACGCATTTGTCGCGGGCGCTGGAAGCGGAAGGTCACGAAGCTCGGGTGGTGCACGATGGCAAGGTGGCGTTAGTCGAAGCGCGTGACGGAAACTATGACCTGCTCGTGCTCGATGTGGAACTTCCACGAATGGACGGGTTCGAGATTCTAAAACAGTTGCGATCGTCTGGAGTGGCGACCCGAATCCTGATGTTGACTGCCCGAAGTGAGAACCCAGACAAGATCGCGGGGCTGACCGGCGGAGCAGATGACTACCTAACGAAACCATTCGCGATGAACGAACTCCTCGCGCGGGTCAATGCATTGGGGCGCCGGTTCGCCGCGCCGCCCAGCAGAATTCTTCGCGCTGGAGATGTGACATTGAACGTCGAAAAGCGCGAGGTATGTCGCGGCGAGCGATGCATCGAGCTGTCGGAGCGCGAATGTGCGCTTTTAAGAGTCTTAATGAGGGAACCGGGTCGCGCTTTTTCGCGAATGGAATTGAGCGAACGCGTTTGGGAACGGGCGCACGAGTACGATACAAAGCTGATCGAGATCTATATTGGCCGGCTCCGGAAAAAGATCGACGAAGGTTCGGCTGAGCCGTTTATCAAGACGGTGCGGCATCTGGGTTACGCTGTTCGCGACGACAGTTCAGAATGAGACATTATTCGCTTCGCTGGAAGCTGGTGACGTGGGCGGCGCTGTTTGCTTTCAGCGCTTCGATTATCTGCCTGTGGACGACGTGGGTTCTCGTGCGCGCCCAGGAACTGGAGGCGCTCGACCGGCGCCTGACAACAGATGCACGGGAGCTTTTTCGCGACATCGAAAATTTTCAGGGCACTAACAAGCGGCGCGACGTAACGGAACGGTTTGTGCCGCTGGCTTTACGGGATCGACTGGTCGAGGTACGGGGGCCTCAGGGCGATATTCTCTATATGTCGCCTAACTTAAGCGAACCCGTCTTGAGAGATGGAATAGACACGTTTCACACTCGCGATATCGGGGGAAAACCCGTTCGGATCGGAGTATTTCGCGATCAGGAACTAACACTGCACGTTGGCGCGGAATTGAAGGAGATAGAGCAACTCGGCTGGGAAATTGCGCGCAGTCTCGTCATTGTAATACCAATCGTTCTACTCCTGACTGCTGCCGGCAGCTGGTGGCTAGGATCGGTTGCCCTCACACCGATTGAAAGTATTCGGCGCGCAGCTGAGCACATCACGGCCGAACGATTGGACGAGCGTATTCCATCGCATGGTCCGTCCGATGAGATCGGTCGTTTGATCAACGTGTTAAACGCGACATTCGAGCGACTGCAAGGCAGCTTTGAACAAGCGGCTCGTTTCTCAGCCGATGCGTCGCATCAATTAAAAACGCCGATCGCGGTGTTGCGCGCCGGCATTGAAGAGATTCTCGCTCAACCGGGATTATCCGACGAGCATCGAGAAAGCGTGGCCGACCTGCTTCAACAAACGCGCAGGCTTAATTCGGTAGCCGAAAATTTGCTGCTGCTTTCACGCGCTGACACCGGTCGTCTGGCATTGCGCGCGACGGAGTTCGACCTGCGCAAATTGCTTGACGGAAGCCTGGAAGATGCCCGGATCCTCGGCGCCGGGAACAATCTTCAGGTCGAAACCAATATTCCTGAAACCCTTCCGATGAACGGCGACAAGGAAATGATTTCGCTGACGGTGCAAAACCTTGTGGAGAATGCCATAAAATACAATCGACCTGGCGGCAAGATTCTGGTTTCGGCCGAAAAACATGATCACATGGTGCAAATTTGTGTCGGCAACAACGGACCGGGAATTCCACCGGAACGCGCACCAAACGTTTTCGAGCGGTTCTATCGCGCACGAGGTGATGAGCAGACGGCGGGGCACGGTCTCGGCCTGAGCATCGCACGGGAACTGGCGCGCGCGCACGATGGTGACCTTACGCTCACCAGAGCGGAATCGGATTGGACCGAATTCTGTCTACGACTTAGCGCCTCGAGCATCTACGTTCAGACGCAAAAACCGCCTCCCCCGACTCAAGAGTAGCGCGGCACGTTCGCGAACGCGGAGTCCGCCGGCTACCGTTTCACGAGGCAGAGAAAAAAGAGGCCGGCTGATCATGCCGGCCTCTCTCATCGAGGTTGAAGGTAATTGAGATTAACGGACCTGCAATTGGCCGCGGAGCGTGAAGTGGCCGTTTACAGTCACGCGCACCACGTCGCCAGCATGCAGTTCGGGTGCGGCTGTGCCGCGAATATCGGTCTCAAACGTGATGTCGTTTACAAGATTTCTGGAGAACTGGAGACGATTGTTAAAAATCTGCACGCCGCCACGCAAAACGCGCAGCTGCACGACTTCATCCCGGAAGCCGTTTCCACGGGTGATCCCCAGGTCAGCGAAGTCGGCTTTGGCGATCTCCACTTCAGCGGTGAAGCGATCGTTGGCCATGCCAACCTCAGCGTCCAATCTGGCTTGTCCACTGGCATCCACAGCAATCACTGGCTGCAGACGCGCTTCGAGTCGGAGCGTAGTGTTGGCCTCGGGGGCGTCCGGAGCTTGCTGTGCAATCGCCGAAGCGTCGGTTCCGGCGTCCTGAGCTTGCTGTGCAATCGCGAGTGAGGAGAGTGCCGAAAAGGCAGCGATTGACATTGCAGTGAGAAGTTTTTTCATGTGTTGGTTGAGAGTGTTTTTTATTCATGCCTGCACGTTCACGACTGCGAAGTACGCCTGCTACCGCTTAAAAGTTAATCCGCTGTTACTTTCCGTCCGGGGCGCGCTTTCTCTGCTGCTTCACCGAGTTGCGATTCCGATTTCGAACGTGCCCGTGCAAACGCAAAACCGCCTCCGGCTACTGCGAAGTAGCGCGGAGACGGTTTCGAATTCTGTGTTGAATGTTGAGTTACTTAACCGGTGTCAATAGAACAGCGCGGCGAGCTCCAGTGGCTTTGGATAACGCGGTCGCAACAATTTGCCCATTATCATTGATCGCCATGGCTGAATTGAGGTGGTACGTTTCCGCAGCTGCCCCAATCAGCTTGTTAAGATCTGTCATCGTACCCTGAGACCAGACAAATGCTACCTGCCGAACGGGGCTTGTCCCCGGCTGGACCGCCGGATCGGTGTTAGCGTTGAGGGCAGGGAGATAACTATAACCTACTACCCGGTCGGAGCTGTTGACGCCCAAAGCAACGCTTTGGTCCTCCAACGGGTTGCTCAACGTGGGCGCCAATGTGCCGAGATCCTTCATCCCGGTGCCGTCGAACCAAAACGCGTGAACGCGACTGTCCACTTTGTTGACGGTTGAATACCCGACAACATGGTTGTTAGCATTGATGGCCATTCCGTAGCTTAAAGTGCCACCCAGCGTTCCGAGGTCACGCATCCCTATGGCCCCTGCCCCTAAGGGTGATGGGGAAAGGAACGCGTGTACAGCTTCGGTGTCGTTAGCGTCCGAACGCACTTGCGAGTTGCCGGTAATGAAACCGGAATCGTTGATCGCAAACGCCTGGGCGTAAGCGCCTCCCAAGGTGCCGAGATCTAACATTCCAGTGGATTTGCTCCAGAAAAACGCGCGGCTTTTCGGGGTGTCCAACGCGGGGCCGGAGAAACCGACCACCTGGTTGAAGCCGTTAATGCTATTCGCGCGACTGAAGGTTTGCTTTTTCAAAGTTCCAAGATCGATTAGCGATCCGTTATTGAAAAGAGCGGCGTGCCGGACGGGAGAATCAGCGGTGTGTGAGGCGATGAACGCCGAGTCGCCAACTGCCATGCCGGTGTTGTTAATACCAAAGCCGCGACTAACGACACCGCGACTGCTCTGGCCTATGTCTTCCATCGGGGCTGGGTTGTAAGGATTGTAACGAAACGCGGCCTCACCCGAGGCTTTCGCGATTGAAGTTCCGGCGACAAGCCCCTGGCCGTTGATCGCGGCGGGAACGCTTTCTTCCTTGCTAGGAAGAACTCCCAGATCAGTAACCTTGTAGCTGGTCTGCGCGAAGGCAATGGATCCACCAAGCACGAAGCAGGCGACCACAGCGGTCGAGCAAAAGCCGGACATCATTCGTTTATGTGAATGGTTTATGGTTTTATTATTCATGCCGACACGTTCGCGATAACGACGTTGGCCTGCCATTCGGTAAAAGTTAAACGGCGGTAACCTTTGTTGCGGCCCCAGTGAATGCGCAACATTCGCGGCTGTCATTGGCGTTACGCCCCAATAACTTAGCCACAGCATCAATGTCTCTACGCTGCGCATGAGCAGTGCTTGTTATTTTTGTTGGGTAAGCTCTGGTTCGCATAGAATGCATGCGTCTAGAGGCCCAGAACCGGCTCTCTTGATGTTCATAGCGTTTCAACCGAAGCAGCCGTGCGATTTCATCGTTACCGAAAGGTTCCATTTTCGGCTGTGACATCGCAAACGGACCTTTGTTTCTTACAGCTCCTTTCCAATTCGCATCGTTTCAAAAATGAAATTGTGCACTCTGCTTGGAGGCTAATTTTTCGGACAAATTCGAACGCGGGAACTGCGTAATTCTGCGCGAGGCGTTCCTGCCAGACGACGCGTTGCTCGTCGCCCATTCGCCGAGAGCGTAGCCGCCAGTCCCTCCTACACGGGGGCGAGCAGCCGGCGGGCGATGCTCGCCCACGACCAGCGGTCGACGACCACCTGCCGGGCGGACTGCCGCAGCACGTCGTGCTCGGCTGGAGAAAGTGCGAGCACCTCATTCAGCTTGCGGGCGAGATCGGCCGCATCGCCGGTCTCGAAGGATGCCAGGTGGCGGAAGCGCTCGGGATACTCCTCTTCCAGTCCGGCCGCAACCTCCGCGAGTCCCGAGTGTCGGGCGACGAGCGGAGGCGACCCGGCGGCGGCGGCCTCGGCCGCGACCATTCCGAACGCCTCGGGGAAGATCGACGGCACCACCGTGACATCTGCGAGCGGCAGCAGGTGCCGGAGATGACGGTGTTCGAGTGGCCCCGTGAACAGCGTGCGCGAAGGAGCAAGCGATTCGAGCGTTGAGCGGTACGGCCCGAACCCGACGACAACGAGCCGGGCATCGATTCCACGCATCGCCTCGAGCAGCACCTGCACGCCTTTCTCCTCGATCAGCTTCCCGAAGTAAACGACGAGCGGCCCGAGCCCGTCGAGAAACGCGGCCAGGCGCTGCGCATTGCCGTCGTCGGGCAGGCGCTCGTCGCCGCCGTTCGGTGGATCCTTGCGGGCCTCTGCGAGCAAGTCCTCGAATGCTGCGCCACGGTCCTGCAGAACGAACCTGTCGATGTCCACGCCGGGAGGAACTTTGAACACGCGGTCAGTGTGGCCAACCACGTCTGCGAGCACTTCGCGAATGTGCTCGGAGCCAACGTAGGTCGCATCCGCGCGCGCAAGAGTTTCCCTTGCCCACTGGCCCAACTCGGAGCGCCCTCGCATCGAGGTACTCGAGCTCGGAGCCGTGTGCCTTGACGCGAAAGGGGGCGCCGCTGGCCGCTCCGACGGGCCCGCCCATCAGCACGTGGTTGGTGAACACGAGATCGGCCGGCAGCAACGCGCGAAGCGCAGCCGCGTTCGCTTCGACGTACGCGCGTCGCTCGGCCTCGCTGAAGTCTTGGAGGAACTTCGCCTCGAGCCCCTCGTACCGATCCATGACGAACACGGGCAGCAGCCGACCCGGAAGATCGACGGCAACCGCCTGCACGCCGCCGAGGTCGTACTGCTCCGGCGCGCGTTCCTGCGAGACGACGACCACCTCGTGTCCCCCGCGGCTCCACTCACGCGCGAGTGCGCGGGAGTAGACATTCGACCCGGTTCCTCCAAGGAGGTAACCGTGCCAGAGCAAGATGCGCATCGGCGGCAGCCTAACTCGAAGCTGGTTGCCGGCGAAGCCGGAACCAGCTTCGAGTCCTAAGCGCTTCTACATTCGCCGACGACATGAACTTGGTTCCGCCTGCGGCGGGAACCAATTCCATCTGCGCGCTTGTCACTTGGTTCGGGGAGCGTGGACTCGCACGAATGGATGCTCGAATGAGCAGTAAAAGAACATGCCCCAATCGGGTGAATCTGAGGTGAGACCGATGGGCAGAGCTGCGCCGATGACGATTTGCGTGTCGTTAGGCAAATTAAACGCGTAACGCGCGCCGGGAGAAATGATCGCAGTCGTGCTGCGTTCGAGAGTCTCCTCAAATGCGAATACGTCTTCGGCAACGTCTTCGTTCGAGCCCGCCAGCGTTTCGAGCATTAAATTGAAATCCCGGCTGACAGCGTAAATCGCGCTCGCGCCAACATTGTAATTCGTTAGGTGGCGGCTCTGATGCGCGTTCGGAAACACTGACATCCCGGCGTTAAAATGCAGAGTCCAGCGGTCGCTGACAATTTTGCTGAAGGGAAGATTGAACTCATAACCCACCACACCAATGCCGAAGCCCTTGTCGCTATCGCCGCTTGGAAGCACAAGCGATAAACGTGGCGCGAACGCTGGCGTATATTTGCCTTCCATAAAAGCCTGCAGACGGTAGTTGAGCCGCATGTCTTCGATGCCGTTGCCGTCTTCCGTAAAGAGGTACGGAATCGTATAAGAGAATTGGTGTGTCTGACTGAACACCGGCCATTCCTGAGTAAAACTCGGTGCGATCTCACGCGAACCGTTGGTGAAATCAATTGCGAGATTGAATATGTGCTGAACAACGCCCGGTTCCTGGTTGTATGCTTCTTCGATGAAAAAAGAGTTATCCTGGATGCCCTTGGCGAGCGGCTCGGAGGCGATCAGGGCACTCAATGGCAGGAGACAAGCCAATAACCAAGCCGATGCGATTATCGGGCGCAACCTCGATCGGAAGTGAGAACGCGGAAATCTCGGGACATTCATTGGCGGCGACGCACACAATCGAACCATAAATACGGTCGAATGGTCAACGCGACTGACACATCGCGAAAAGCGCGATTGAGGATGTGGCTTCGATGCAATACTTTGAGGGCCGATGCAGGTCGCCTTTTACCAGTCTGAATCTGAGCAGCCGCACCCCGGCCGGGCACGCGCGATTATCAAAGCGCATCCCGAGGTCCGCGAGTTAATGGTGCGCAATCCGTGGACTGCGCTGATTGCGGTCTCGATTCTGGTAATGCAGACGGGAATCGCGTTCGGCATGGGCCAGTTGGGCTTCGGTTTTTGGTGGGTCAGTCTGCTGATCGCATTTTGCGTCGGCGCATTCGGCAATCATGCCAACTACGTCATCATTCACGACGCGACCCACAACCTGATTTTCCGGAGCCCCAGCTGGAACAAAATGGTAGCCGTCATCGCCGACCTTCCGAATCTTGCGCCCGGCGCGATGGGATTTCGTGTTTATCACTTGAAACATCATTCCCACCAGGGCGATTACGAATGGGACGCAGACCTGGCGAACCATTGGGAGGCTCGCCTCGTAGGCAACTCATGGTACCGCAAGGCAATCTGGTTGATGCTGTTTCCATTCTTTCAGGTGACGCGTCCGCCCCGACTGAAAGCGATCAAGATGTGGGACCGCTGGTTCTCAATCAATCTTGCATGCGCGGTCGCGTACGATGTCGCAATAGTTTATTTCTGCGGTTGGCCTGGGTTTCTTTATCTGGTGTTCGCGTTTTTGTTTTCAATCGGGTTGCACCCGGTGGGAGCACGCTGGATTCAGGAGCATTACACTTACGACTTCGACCAGGAGACGTTCAGTTACTATGGACCGATCAACCTGGTGGCGCTGAACATGGGTTATCACAATGAGCACCACGATTTACCGTCGATCCCGTGGAACAATCTGCCGAAGCTGCGCGCCATGGCGCCGGAGTTTTACAACAATCTGAAGTACCACTCTTCGTGGAGTCGCCTTCTCTTTCAGTTCGTGTTCGATAAGCGATACAGTCTCTATTCGCGTGTGGAGCGAATGAGGGAAAAGGACCGATCGAACACGACTTCGCAGACGACCATCCATCAAATGGGCAATCTTGATCTGAGTGCCCGCCCCATTAGCTTTTAGCCATGGCGCAGCAATTGGACCAGCCAGCGTCGCTTTCCAAGCCGCCGCTCTACGTTTCGACCAAGAACGAAACGGTCCGGATGTTCGACAGTGATTTCATGGAATTCTTTTCGCACGTGCATCCGGCGACTCCATTGATTCTCTACCTGCCTGTCGTCGGTTTTATGCTTTACGTGGCACTTTGGAGGCAAGGATTCCCGGTGTTTGTTGTGGGCGGCTTTTTCCTGCTCGGTATGCTCCTTTGGACGCTGACCGAATATCTGATCCACCGATACATTTTCCATTACGAACCGAAAACGCGCGTGGGAAAACGGCTGCACTACATCATTCACGGAGTGCATCACGATTATCCAAACGATGGGAAAAGACTTGTTATGCCGCCGAGCATCAGTGTGCCGCTGGCATTTCTTTTTTACGGCGTGTTTGTGCTAATGTTCGGGCGCTTTGCTTCGAGTGCGTTTGCCGGATTGGTGTTTGGATATGTCTGTTACGACATGCTGCATTATGCGACGCACCATTTTCCGATGAAACGCGGCGTATTACTCTGGCTGAAACAGTATCATCTTCGCCATCACTACAAAGATGATCACGTCGGGTACGGCATCAGCTCGCCGCTTGTGGGATTACGTTTTCCGCACGACGCGGAAGTGAAGGCAGAGCACAGGCTACCTCGCGATTCGGGCGATACGACGGCTGAGAAGTCGCCTTTCCTTGTGGCCGGATCAACCATCCAAAATAGGCTGTTCATGGCCGGTAGATCACCGAATCAAAAGTCTTGTCCTGAAATCCGAAACCCGCTAGATTGGCTGCCCCGAGACGGAACTCGGCTGCATGCGGATGCAGCGGACAACTTCGTAAGGAATCTGTGAAACACAAAAGCTCTGGACTTTGCCGGGAAGCGCCTTCCGTTGAGACGGGAGCGAGAGAAAGGCAGTTTACTACTTGATGAGTCAGAACCCGGCAAAACTCAGTCTGAGTGATTTTCTGGCACACGAAACGAGCGATCCGCTCGAGCCGCCCCCCGGATTCACGCATTGGATGCGACAGGCCAAGTTCGCGGTGGAACTTTATGAACCGGAACTGCTCGCCAGTGCCGACGCGCGCACGACCATCGATTACAACGGCCGCCCGCGCTCGGTTATCAACCTTTGTTCCTACAATTACCTCGGGTTGGCAAATCATCCCGAAGTCCTCGCGGCAGCGCAGGAAGCGTTGAGGACGCACGGTCTCGGCGCATGCGGTTCGCCGATGCTTTCCGGCATGACGGATCTGCACCGCGAGCTTGAACGACAGGTGGCAAAATTTCTCGGTCGCGAAGACGCCATGCTTTTTAACAGCGGATTTGGCGGGGCACTTGGAACCATCTCCGGTTTGCTGCGCAAAAACGACACAGCGATTTTGGATAATCGCTCGCATTTGAGTTTGCGCGACGGCGCGTCGCTTTCGCGATGTCGCGCGGACAAATTCGAGCACAACGACCCGGTATCGCTCGATAAGGCGCTGGCGCGCAAACAGGCTCGCCGCCAACTGGTGGTGATGGAAGGAATTTATTCCATGGATGGTGACTTCGGGAACCTGCCGGCGCTGCTTGATATCGCGGAGTCGCACGGGGCGAGTGTTTTTGTCGATGAAGCGCACTCAATGCTCGCTTGCGGCGAACACGGTCGAGGCGCCGCGGAAAAATTCGGTGTGGAAGATCGCATCCCGCTTGTTTACGGCACATTTTCAAAAGCTTTTGGCGCGCTGGGCGGATTTGTGGCCGGCCCGAAAGAGACCCTTCGCTACCTGCGTTTTTACGCGCACCCATATGTTTATTCGTGCGCTTTGCCGCCCGTCGTGGTGGCGGGAATTTTGAAAGCGCTGGAAATCGGAGTGCGCGAGCCGGAGTTACGAAAAAAACTTTGGGAGAACGCCGATTACTTTCACGCGCAACTGCGCAACATCGGCATCGATACCGGAACGTCGACAACGTATATTATGCCACTGGTGATCGGAGACCGGGAACGCATGTACCGGTTAGGCCACGAGTTGCGACGGCGCGGTTTATGGGTCGCGCCGGTCGATTACCCAGCGGTGCCGCAAAACAAGATTTGTTTCCGCGCTTGCGTGACGGCCAAACATACCCGCGCCGATCTCGATGAAGCGCTCAACATTCTTGACGACACGCTCAAAGCGGATTCGACAATTAAGGCGACCACGTTCCGGTTGCGCTGCAAAATGTCCGAGCTGGCGGTGAGGATGAATTCTTAATGCCGGCAGACGTGGTTCACACGGCAGCCCCCAGGATTGAATCGACTTTCAAAGCGCGCGAAGTCGAGGGATTCCTGGATCTTCATTTCTACCGGCCGCTGGGGTTTCGACTAGCCGAAATTTTCGCGCAACTCAAGGTGACGCCGGCGGGCGTCAGTCTGCTGGGCGGTCTCTGCGGTATCATTGCAGGACATCTTTATTTTTACGGTAATCTCGGCATCAACATCGCGGGTATGCTGCTGCATGTCTGCGCGAATGCCCTCGATAATGCAGATGGTCAGCTTGCGCGGCTAACTCACCAGGAAAGCCGCAAAGGTCGCATCATTGATAGCGTTGCCGATCATTTGGTATTCGCGAGCATTTACATTCATTTGACGCTTCGCTGTGCGTTTGCAGGTGCGTCACCGGCGATCTGGCTTTTAGCGCTCGGCGCGGCGATCAGTCACGCGTTGCAGGGGGCAGCAGCTGATTATTATCGCACCGCATTCCTCTACTTCACCGGCGGAGGACGCAACGGAATAGATTCCTCCTCTGCACTACGCTCTGACTATCGAAAGTTGAGTTGGGGACAGCGAACATGGGACAAGCTTCTTCTCGCGCTCTATTTGAATTTCACTCTGCAACAGGAAATGCTCGCACCTCGTCTCAAAAAGCTGCGCGAGATCGCAAACACAGCGTTCCACGGCCAAATCCCCGGCTGGTTGGAACAGCGCTATCGAGATGCTGGCGGCCATATGCTCAAGTGGTGGCGGCTGTTAATGACCAACACGCGCATGCTGGTTTTGTTCCTTGTGCTATTCCTTGGGCAGCCGGTTTATTACTTTTGGTTCGAGCTCATCCCGCTGAATGTGCTGTTCGTTTATCTGATCGTGCGTCAGGAAAAAATGGCTAAATCGCTGCTGGCGGCGGTAGAAGACTCGAAGCATTAGGCATAGAACGCATTCCACCCAGCATTGTCATGTTGAGCGAAGCGAAACATCTCAGTCTCTTGTGGCAGTCAGTAAAGAAACCAATCAGAGATTCTTCGCTTCGCTCAGAATGACATTATGAATCGCTGCTAGCCTTTCCATCGTGTCAAATATCGAAGTTTCACAGGTGACCTCGCGCCGGGAGCGCGATGCGTTCATCAAATTCCAGTGGGAAATTTATCCCAATGATCCGGCATGGGTGCCGCCACTGATCATAGAACGGAAAGCGTTCCTTGATCGCAAACATCATCCGTTTTACCGGCACGGTGACGCTGCCATATTCCTGGCTCGCAAAAACGGGAAGATCGTTGGCCGAATCATGGCTAGCGACGATCCGAATTACAATTCGTGGCACCAAACAAACGTCGGCTGTTTCGGTCTGTTTGAGTCCATCAATGATCGCGATGTAGCCGCTGCTCTTTTTGAGGCTGCGGCGAGTTGGCTTCGCAAGAAAGGCCGCACTGAGATCATGGGCCCGATCGATTATTCAACCAATTACGTCTGTGCCCTGTTGATCGACGGCTTCGAATTTCCGCCCACAGTATTGACCGCGCACAATCCACCGTATTACCGGCAGTTAATCGAGGGCTATGGTTTTACAAAAGCGAAGGATTGGTACGCGTGGTGGTTTGCCGATCCTTCAATAGCGGTAAAGCAATTACGACGGCTCGCGACCCGCGTTCACAGGCATGGCTCTGTCACTTTTCGTCCAGCGAATCTTAAAAATATTCGGGATGAGAGCAGACGGCTCCGTGAAATTTACAACCAGGCATGGGAAAAGAACTGGGGTTTTGTGCCATTCACAGAAGCGGAGATCGAGTTTATGACCAAAGAACTGAAGCCGCTGCTCCTGCCGAAGTTTTCGTGGGTCGCCGAGAACGGGGATGAGCCGGTCGGATTCGCGCTGGGTGTGCCGGACATAAATGTGGTCCTGCGCGATCTCAACGGACGGCTGACACGATTTGGTTTTCCCATTGGTCTGCTCAAATTGCTGTTCTACAAGAATCGCATTCAAAAGGGCCGCTTGGTCGCTCTCGGTGTAATCGAAAAATACCGCCGCGCCGGAATCGCCGAGGTCGCTTGTATTACGCGTGGTCGAGGAAACTATGGTCAAACGCGGGATCACCGGTGAACTGAGCATGACACTCGAAGACAATTTTATGATCAACCGCTTTCTCGAAGCGATCGGGGCGGAGCGCTACAAGACATATCGCATCTATAACAAATCGCTCGCACCAATGAGCTAAGCCACTGTCCCGCGCATAGGTTTTTGACTTGCCAAGCCTGCCCTATGAAGTTACGCGAGTCACCAACACCGAGTTTCTTCGAGTACCCGACCTAATGAGTAAGCCACAGGATGGTTTTGTTTCGCGATTTATGAATCGGCCGATTTCGAGCCGCATAACACGTCTGCTCGTGAAGTTCCCGATTCATCCCAGCGCCTTCACGGCATCGATTTTTGTTTTGCCTGTCGCCGCCGGCGTGTTTCTTCTGCGCGGCGATTATCTCAGCATTCTTATCGGTGCGGCGCTATTTCAGGTGTTCAGTATTCTCGATGGCTGCGACGGCGAGATTGCGCGCGCCAGGAATTTAGAATCAAAATTCGGCGAACGTTTGGACAACGTTTGCGATTTCCTTGGCAGCCTTATCTACGTCGTGGCGCTTGGGACTGGGCTTCATCATTTCAAAGAAGGAGTCGTGTGTGGGCTGCTGATTACGGGCAATGAATTGGTTTTACGATGGGGCACCGGCGCAAAACGGATGGCTTCGGAAGACTTTCACGAGTCGTTTTACGCAAGGCACCATGGAATGATTGGCCATTCCGGCCTGCTCGATTTGGGCGAACGCTTTGTGTGGTGGCTGTTTCAGCTAACGAAGCGCGATGTCGCGATTTTCTTTTTCCTCGTATTGGCGCTGCTGAATCTCGGCAGCTGGATTCTCCATCTTTGGACGATTGCTGCCGGTGCGAGCCTGATCATCAGCGCTATTGCTACGGCAAGGGCTGCTAACAGCCGTGGCACCGCCTATCGGTCCGAGCAGCGCTCGTGATTTCGGTTCTCAGCCGGAAATGACGTCGGACCTCAGTTAGCCGACCGCAGTACGCGCCAACTGCTGTTGTGCTCGGCGTGTTGCAAAACTCGCGGAGTATCGATGTCATGCCACTGTGCGGAGCCGATATCAATCCCACGCACCTTGCCGTCAGCGGCCATTAACTGTATTCCGTTAGCCAGACTACAATCTCGTCCATCGTTGTTGGACTTCGCCTGCTCGAGGTAGGCGAAGATTTCCGAAGGACAAACAAACAAGCCAGTATCAATGGCGTCGTAGCTCCGCAGATTTTTGCCAATGCCAGTCACCTTGTTTCCGCGCATTTGAACCTTCATCGCGTCATCTAAATCGACAATCGAATGGAGCTTGCGATCTATGGCGATATTAAGCAGACCGGGCTCAAAGTTTTCCAGTAAGCAATCGATGAGGCTGTCGTCGAAAACATGATCGCCCATCGTGAGGAGAAACGGAGCGCTGACGTGACCTGCTGCTGCAAGCAGCGAGATGCCGTTTTGTTTTCGCCAGTCGCGGTTCACGATGAACGACGCTGTCGATTTGGGGAGGAATTAACTGTTTTGCCTCTGCAATTACTCGTTCGCTTTCGTAGCCGACCACGAAACGGATGGTGTTAATACCTGCACAGGTTACCGCGTCCAGAGTGTACGACAGCAATGGTCGACCAAGCAACGGCACAAAGGGCTTGAGGCAGTTCTTATCCGCTCCGCGGAGGCGCGAGCCCTGGCCAGCAATTAAAATGACAGCTTCGGAAATCTTAGTCATAAACGACCAATTTTTGCAGGGGAAGCTGTCAGCTTCCCCTACAGGGATCAATCACTCATATGCCGTAATACCTTTTCAGTCCCCAAATTCGAACGCGCTGTGGAAGAAACTTGAAGATGAACGGTGCGATTTTGGATTCAAATGCATTTCCAACAGTTACTCGGGGCGAAGGCTCGACCGCGTTGATCAGTTTTAGAACATGCAGCGCAACCAACTCCGGACCTGGCGCATTTTTCATGTTTCGTTCGACCACCTCCCAGCTTCTGGCGATCCGTTCCGTCAGACCGTCATCAGTATTGTCGCTCACAATCACGCTCTGGTTGAATTCGGTGCGAATGTCTGCCGGGTTGAAGATCGACGATACGCACGCGGGGATCAGCAAACTCAAGCTGGATAGACATGGTAAAACTTGCCAGGGCTGCTTTGGCGGAGTTGTAAGCCGCCATGAATGGCACTGGAAGCCGGGAAGCTAACGAGGTGACGTTGATGATCAAACCCTCCCCGCGGGGGCGCATATGCCGCAACGCGAGCTGCATCAGTTGGATTTGACCGAACACGAGAATTTGGAACTGGCTTGTGATTACCTCTAACGGCAGAAGCTCCGCGGGCCCGAAATGACCGGCTCCTGCATTGTTAATTAAAACGTCGAAGTAACCAGCTTCGGTGAGCGCGGAGTTGAATGCGTTTTCGATCGAGAGGCCGTCGGCCAGGTCGAGTTGAACCGCATGCAATCGCGGCAGTTTCGGGATTCGCTCCGGATTGCGGGATGTGCCCCAGACTTCGTGACCCTCAGCGACAAGTAGCTTTGCGATGGCCAGACCAATACCCGAACTCGCACCAGTGAGAAAGACTCTCTTCACGAATAAAAAATCATTGCTTCGCTCGTGCAAGGCAGTGCCTGCTGCTGCCGCATTGATTCCTATTTTAACTATCGCTTCGATGCAACATGTCATGTGAAGGAATAAGAGTATTTTGCGAGTCGTATTACAAAGCTCCTGATCCTAACATTTCCAATTTGCTCCGATGTTGCCGCTGCTTTCGGTCGTTCTTGTGTTCTTCGGTGTGCTGGCTCTTAAGCGTCTGCTTCCGGGCATTACGAAAGCGTCGTCAACAAGTTCGCTTTATTCGTGAAACGTTAGCAGCGCATGGTGCGTTCGATAATCGGCGTGTTATCGCCTCACTATCGACCGTGCCCGACCGGATCAACAATTTAAAGCCGACAATCCGCTCCCTTCTAAAGCAAACACGTCCGCCGGATGAGATCGTCCTGGCCATTCCGGAATTTTCAGTTCGCGAGCGGCGACCATATGTCGTGCCGAAATATATTTCGCGATTGCCCCGCGTGCGTGTTTTGCGTTGCGCTGAGGATTGGGGGCCAGCAACGAAGTTTATCCCCGTCATTCGAGAAGAGTTGGCCCTTGGCCAGGGCGATACATTAATGATGGTTGTGGACGACGACCGCGTCTATCCGCGGGATGCCTTGGAAACCTATCTCCATTACAATCAACAGTTGCCCGGAGCGGCGCTTTGTTTCCGCGGTGCAGCGATACCGCGAACTCTGGATTGGCGCGACGCCACGATGATTAAGGCAAGTGAGCTTCGCCAACCGGAACGCGTGGCGGTGATCACAGGATGCGGAAGTTATTTGATTCAGCCAAAGTTTTTCGACGAATCATTATGGGATTACTCCGCGGCACCGCAGGGGGCGTTTTTCATGGACGATATTTGGGTCAGCGGATGCCTGACTCGTCGCAAAGTGCAGAGATATGTGGTCCCTGCGTCCGCGATGATGCGAAGCGTGCGTCGGCAGCGCCGGACCTTGTCACTGCACGATGTGCCTAACGGCCGTCAGCACAACAACAACGAAACGATTGCATTTTTCGAAGACGCCTGGGACGTCTTTGCTCCGCGCTAAGCATGATCGTCCTTGCGATGGATATGATGCTGCCACCATTGAACCCCGAAGATCGCCAGGAAAATGGCGGCGCTCGTTACTTGTCCTACAACTCCACTTAGAAATCCTCGACAAATCAGAGCGGGAACAATCGCGATGCCTGCGGCAATCAGCGGCGGGCGAATGTCGCTCCAGGAATCTTTCCAGTGAAATACCCACCGCAGCGTGGCGTAACGCAGAATCCCTTGAACGATATACGGCAGGAGAATACCGACTGCAGCGCCCAACGGTCCAAAGCGCGGAATCAACCAAAATAACCCGGCAAACGCGACCGCGCAGGTAATCGACGAATGCAGAAGATTCAAATGCGGGCGTTGCACCATGATGACCGTTTCGCCCAGCGAAACAAAGGCATTAGTGGCGCTAGCCAGAGCAACGATGCCCAGCCATTGGCCGCCCTGCCAAAATGCCGGACCGTAAATAAGCAGAATCGTGCTGCCCGCGAGCGACAGGACCGCAACGAGTGGCAACAAAATCCAGAGCATCCACTGAGCGAGCCGCGCGTAAGTCGCAGCCGCAATTTCGTGATCGCCCGTCGCAGTCATTCCGGCCACAACCGGTGCAAAAATAGGGTTGAAAGCCTGATTAACTTTTCGGAGTCCGTTCGCTGTGCCGATGACTGCACTATAAACACCAACCGTTGCGAGCGTCACACCGGGCGCGCGTCCAACAAAGTAGCCCAGCATGAGGAGATCCAATCGGGAAATGAACGCGTTAATCAGCTGATAAATGCTGATGGGAGCAGCGTATCCGACCAAACGGCGTGCTTCGCGAAAGGGTGATACTACATGCGCCTGCGCGGGAACATGGCGAAACAATGTTGAAGCGAGTACGAGTGCGACGACTCCCGAGGCTGCCGTCCCAACAATCGCAGCCACCTCTGGTGAGGACTCCTTGAACCCGACGGCGACTGCGAGCAGGAACGCGAGTGTGGTCACAATCGGCTCGGTCATTCCCCGCGAGTAAATGTCGTGCTGCATCACCTTCATCCCGCGCGAAACGGCGGTACTGATCCGGTATAAAGCCAGGCCGGGCATCGCGCAGAGAACCAGTGCAAGCGCGGAAACAACCTGTGGTTGTACGTGAAGACGATTGTTAAAAAGCCGAAGTGCCATTATGACGATGGCAGCGGTCACAATCAGACTGTGCGACTCCCAGCACTACAGCGATTCGAAACAGCGCCCGGCTTCGCGCACGGTTGCCGACAGCTTCCGAGCGCGCAATGAATGTGGTGATCGCATTGTCGAGCCCAAGTACACCGATCTTGCTGATGATGTCAGTGGTTGACCATGCAACGGAAAATATGCCCAGCGCCGCCGGACCGAGCAGCCGTGCGACAAGAAATGAGAAGATGCCGCGAAAATTCGACGCCAGCATGGCGATCGTGTTCAGGAACGCGCCGCGTTTCAGCTCCACTCCGGTCTGGTCAACGCGTGCAGGTGCGTCGACCACCGGCGGCGCGACGTCGAGCGCAACTTCCCTCGCGCTTACTGACTCCTTGCGAAGCCGGTCAGATGCTTGGCCGGTTGCAATGTTATCTGCCATGAGAAAGAACGCCGTGGTGCATTTTCGCCTGACTATGCCGGGTTAATACACTTTAAGGCGAATGTCAGCGCTCATGTTGTTGTTCTCGACGCTACAATCGAGCGCCAAAATCTTCTCGTGAGTGTTGTTAGTCAGTATCAGAGGCGACGGCAGCCTGTATTGCATCGAGCAGAGGGTCTCGCTACACTTACGTTCCGTTCTGGCCAAATAGCATGAGCATTCGTCTCCAACCTAACAGGTTTCGCAAGGATTGACTATCTTAGGAGGGCCAGAAAATGGATCTTCCGGCAGGCATTCTCACTTTGCAACGCACCGATCGCTGGGTTGGTGCGCCGCTTTGCGCCATTTTAACCATTCTCAGAAGAATTTTTGAGTCCGAAGCGCGGGCAGGACCGCGTCCCGTTGAGCGTATTCTGTTCGTGAAGTTCGCGGAGCAAGGGTCAACCGTTCTCGCCTATCCGGCAATTCTGCGTGCGATTGAAATGGTTGGACGCGAAAACGTTTACTTCGTCGTATTCGAAGACAATCGCTTCATTCTCGACGCGATGGAAATTCTTCCCGATCGAAATGTGATAACGATCGCAACGAAGAGCTTTTTGGGGCTCGCGGCTGAGGCCTTGCGAGCGGTGCTCCAAATCCGCAAGATCGCCATCGACGCAGTCGTTGACATGGAGTTTCTGACACGTTTCTCGGCGATACTGACGTTTACGACAGGCGCCAAATCCCGTGTTGGTTTTCATACATTTTTCGGAGACGGACCGTACCGCGGCGACTTAATGACGCATCGGCTTTTGTACAATCCTCATCTTCATACGAGTCAGATGTTCGAAGCCATGGTTGAAGCATTGACTCGCGATCCAGCCGTGCTCCCGACGTTCGACTTTACTCCTTCTGTAAATCAGCCACTCGCAAAATTTCGATGTTCGCCCTCTGAAGTTGCTGAAATCAATGCCTTCTTAGAGCGCGAAAATCCTCGCATCGGTTCTGCGCCACTTGTTCTACTTAACCCGAACGCGAGCGACTTGCTGCCGCTAAGGCGATGGCCGCCTCTGCGTTATGTCCAACTTGCGCGGCGGCTACTGGAACGCTATCCGGAGTTATTTATCGGATTTACTGGTGCGCCAGATGAAGCTGGGCCGAATAACCAGCTTGCAGACGAGGTTGCGTCCGATCGCGTCCTCCGGCTTGCCGGAAAAACGACGCTACGGCAAGTGCTCGTCCTTTACACCCGCAGCGCGATTTTGGTGACGAATGACAGTGGACCGGCGCATTTTGCCTCGATGACTCCGATTCGCGTCGTCACGTTGTTTGGTCCGGAGACACCGGCGCTATTTGCCGCGCGATCACCAAACGCAACCGCCTTGTGGGCTGGCATCGCCTGCAGTCCGTGCGTGAACGCTTACAACAACAGGCAGTCGGTCTGCCGCAACAATGTCTGCATGCAAGCAATCACAGTTGACGATGTTTTTGAAAAAGTTACGCGCATTTACGATTCCATGAAGGGGACCGCATCCGGAAATTGATCTGCCGAAATACGTGTGCCAACTCATAGGTCGCTCCAATTTTGGCTCGCTGCGCTTGGGATAATCCTCCTCACGGTCGCGATTCGCCTTCCGTCTCTTTTGCATCCTCGGCCGATCGACAGCGAAGCGATGTATTCGGTGGTGGCCAACGAGATAGTCGATGGCGGGCGCCCCTACGCTGACGCAGTTGAGCGCAAGCCGCCGTTGCTGTTCTGGACGTACGCCGCGGTATTCAAAATAGCAGGCAAGTTCAATTGGAAAGCGCTTCACATAGTCGCACTGGTGTGGACGCTATGCGCGATGGCAGGCCTGTATGTAATCGGCTCCGAGTTATTTGATCTCAACACCGGTTTAGTTGCCGCGTTGCTCTACAGTGTTTTCCAACCCTGGTGGACGTGGAAGAACCTCTCATTCGATGGTGAGATGCTAATGAATGTTCCCGTCATCTGCGCGTGGGCGATCGCATTCGGCCGCGGTTCATCGCGACTGCGACCCGAGCTCTTTCTAGCAGGTGCGCTTCTCGGTATGGCCTTCCTGCTCAAACAGCCGGCTGCGATCGCAGCAGTCCCGCTCGGCGTTTATGTACTACTCCCGCGATATCGAGCTAGCCGCGGCTTTACGCCAACTGATTCGATCATCCAGGCAACGATCCTTACGTTAGGATTTTTCGTGGCGCTCGGGCTCGTGACGATTGTGCTTTGGAAACAAAACATCCTGCCTGACGCGTTCTATTGGATAATTACCGATCATGATGTTCCGCACGTTTTTTGGCAGAAGGGCATCGTGAACACGCTGATTTTCCTCGGCGCCTGTTTACCTCTGGTGATCGGGGCGATCATGGCGTGCAGGGATAAGGATAAAATTTGGGCCGGGAAGACGGCAGAACGAACAGCGCTTCTAGGATTGCTCGCTGCCTCAGCGATCGGCGCCGCAGCAGGCGTACGATTTTATCCTCATTACTATATCCAATTGATTCCTCCGCTTGCTCTGCTCGCGGCACCCTACTACGCGCGACTTTGGTCTCGTGACGATTCAGCCGCCCACTGGCTTATGCGACCGAGAGTGACCTACGCGTGGCTGGCTCTCACGATCATTGTCTTCTCAATCAAACATTGGACGGGGCTGGCGCTGCAACGTGTGCCGTCTGAGACGGGACAATACTTGTTAGCGCATTCCGATCCTGCCGACAGGATTTTCGTCTGGGGCCAAACCCCTGAAATTTATCTGGACGCGCAAAGACGTCCTGCCTGCCGCTACATCACAACCTTCCCGCTGACGGGTTATGTTTTCGGAGGACCTATCGCGGGCTTCGATACTCGCAGCCGGATCTTGCCCGGCGCCTGGACCACCTTCGAGCAAGACATTGCCAGGCATCCGCCCAACTACATTGTCGATCTTTACTCCGAGCGTGACGCACTTTATCCAGTGCAAGATTTTCCGATCCTGGCAAAACTCTTGGCGGAACGATACCACTCGGTTGCGCGCACCGCTGAGGGTGTAATTTATAGGATGCGTTAGGTGGCCCCTTTTCTGCCGCCAATAATCGTAATGGAAGGTATAGTTCAGCGACCGGATGCCCGCGGAAGTATTGAGAAGCGCCTTCTAAAACTGGACGAGCTCGGTACATTTGGCACCTCACTGACAGGTGGCGATACTCCTTACTGCTTAAGAATTTGTTAACGTCATTCTTTTCACGGAGATCAGGCTCGCGTTGTATGATCGAGGAGCACCACGTTTTCGATCGCGTCGTGATTTTAAGTGATGAATCGGCCAATTGGCAGATCGCCGGATTGCGCCAGCTTGATCGGCTCGTGCTGGAGCTCGATGAATTTGCCAAAGCAATGGGAACGGCAAACAAGATTGAGATTGTCGTTTTCTGGAAACCTGAGATTCCGCTTTCGGAGCGATGGTTGCCCAAGCACCAGCGAATCACGCGTGTTCGGTTAACCGAAGCTTCCGATTCCGTTGAACCGGAAGCACGCATTCTCGCTACGCGCTTGTTCGTCGCGCGAAATGCTTTGTCGAAATTCTTTTCAACAATGCCCGCGGTGAAGATCGAGCAACCGATTGTCGGACCTAACGGGAGCGTGGCCACGACTTTTCGAGCAGTTCGAGAGAACTTGTCGAAGCGCGACCCGCGCTGAGGAAGAGGACTGGCGTTTTCTCGCGCAGCCGAGCGAGATTGTCGCCAGCGAAAAACACTTCCTTCGCCACATCGGCAAATCGCAGGACGGAATCGTTTCGAAGTTTTTGAACCGCCCGATTTCACGCGTAATCACACGGCTTCTCCTTAAGCTGCCGATTACTCCAAACGCCTGGACGATATTGACCTTCGCGCTCGCTCCCGTGGCTTTTGTGTTTTTGGTGCGCGGTGATTACATCGGGTTCCTGGTCGGGACTGCAGTTTTCCAATTGATCAATATTTTGGACGGATGCGATGGCGAGATTGCACGCGCCAAGTATCTCGATTCGGAACGAGGCCGGCGCCTCGACGCCTTCTGCGATTTCGTCGCCAATCTGATTTTTGTTCTCTGCCTCGGCATCGGTCTCTTCCGGCAACCGTCGGTGAGCGCAAACATTGGCCTTGTTTATCTGCTCGAGAGCTTGATCACGTTCTTCATAATGGCTGGCGGGTTTGGCCGTTATCTCATGCCGCTTCTCGCTCGCGATACCAACGCGCGTAGTCTCGCGCCGGCACGAAGACTTCAACCTGGCAGAGCGTTTTTTCAGTCGCGCGCTGACCGGTTTCATTTATCAAATCACCCAGCGCGACGTGATTTATTTTGTGTTTCTCCTCTTGGCAATCGCCGGTTGCGCGTCATGGATCTTACACATTTTTTTCGCCTTTTCCGTGATCACGCTGGTCTTCAGGCTGTTCAGAAAGAGTTGGCGGCCGGCCGCAGAAACTCACTGATAATGGTGTTTTGGTCGCGCACACCTAAGCAGTGGCGCAAGATGCAAGGTGCGTCTGGCTTGAACAAACTGACGGCAAGAGACCTGTAACGCCTAGCATGACGGAATCTTTTCACCCGCCATTAATTATCGTCGCAGATTTGCCGGACGCGCTGACGGACCTGTGCGGCATCTCGCTGCTGGAACGAATGCGTCGCATCGCAATGCAGCTCGGTTTTCGCGAGGCAATGATTTTGTCCAACTCCGTGAAGGACGGTGGCTACGCATCTCGCTAACGAGTCGTGGCATCGTGCAGATGTGTCGCTCACATTTCGGCAGCGCAACAGTGCGAACGTCACGGTTGGCGATATTCTAGATTGCCTCGCTGCACAGAAGGTCGCGTCCGATGGGCGAATCCTCATCGTATCCGCCGGTTTCTTTTGCGATGAACGCCTGCTGCGCTCGCTCGCGGACGCACAGACCAACTCGGCTCTTATCGATTCGGATCCGCCACCGATTATTGCGCCGCTTTTGGAAAATTCAGATACTCATTCTTCCGGCCAGCTTTTGTGTGCGGCTCTGCTCTCGAATGAATGGCTTTCGCGGAAAAATCGCGCTGACACACTCGTGGAAGAGATTACTTCGGATACGATGGCGGGTCGCATAGCGCGCGTCGACGCTGCCCGACAGCAAGCATACGTGGCAAGCATGCGCAGGAGTCTGCGGCCGGTCTTCTTTCCAGCTCCTTCGCTCGAGCGCCGTCCGCTGGCCGAACGTCTTCTGCGTGACGCGACACAAAAAGGTGTCCTTGATTTTCCGGCGCTTGTGCACGCACCGATTGAGAAGTGGCTGGTTTCGCATCTCTGTCGAACGACGATCACTCCCAATCAGATCACGCTTGGAACCGCAGTCCTCGGTCTCGGCGTGACGCTGCTTTATGCCTGCGGGTATCTTTGGCCTGGAGTGTTGCTCGCCCTGGTTATTGGAGTTCTCGATGGCATTGATGGCAAGCTCGCACGTTTAAAAGCCCAAACGACCAAGCTTGGAAAGAAGGAGCACGACCTCGATTATCTTATTGAAACGTCGTGGTGGGCGGCGCTGGCGTATCATTTTCATGCCACCGGTCAAATTCGCTACGCTTACGTAATTTTCTTCGCTTTCTTTGCCTTCCAGAGGATGGAACGCATGGCCATACGAGCCGTTCAGCGACGAATTGGTCGAAACCTGGATGATTTCGCTCGATTCGATCGTCTCCTTCGCCTCGTCGCTGGCCGTCGCAACATTTATACCTGGCTGTTCACCTTTTTTCTTGTCATCGGCGCTCCGGCGACTGGCTTCATTTGGATCTGTTTCTGGGGTGTGGCGAGCGCGGTCATCCATATTTTCCGTGCGTTGCAAATCGGCTTCACCGGCCAGGATAAAGTTGCGCCAACGCCAACTGCATCGTGAGAGACGCTTGGCTTGCGACTGTCATCTAACGCAAGCTAAGCAATCGAACTTTGCGTGCCGCGCTGGTGGCTGTCGATGATGTGGCCGTCTTTCATTTCGTGGACCCAATCGCACGCTTCGGCAATTGCCGGATTGTGCGTGGCGAGTAGCAACGCCTTGCCGCGTTCATGTACAAGATTTTGCAACAGTTCAAATGCGCGCTCAGAGTTTCCGGTGTCGAGATTGCCGGTCGGTTCATCGGCGAGAATAACGCGCGGATCGTTTGCGAGTGCGCGTGCGATAGCGACGCGTTGTTGTTCGCCGCCGGAAAGATGACGGCTGGGCCGTCGCACCTTGTCGCCCAAGCCGACGCCGTCAAGCAACTCGGCCGCGCGATCGCGCATCTCCGCATCCGAGAGCTGGCCAAGCTTACGCATCGGGATCATCACATTTTCCTGCGCGGTAAAGTCCTCCATCAAGAAATGGAATTGAAAGATGAAACCGATGAATTTGTTCCGCTTCTGCGCGAGCTCATCGTCGCTGAGATGCGATACTGCTTCGGCTTTCGATCGCAACACGTCCGGCGTCAGGTGTATCGAGCAAACCAAGAATATAGAGCAACGAACTTTTGCCACAGCCCGACGGCCCGACCACAGCGTGAACGCTTCCAGTCTCGATCTCAAGCGACACACCGCGCAGGGCGTGCACGCGTTCCTCTTCTTCGCCGAGATAGCGTTCGATTCGGTCGCAACTCAGGCTAACTTCTGCGCTCATCTCGATCCCCGAATGGTGACCACGGGTGGCAACTCAGCGGCGCGCCGTGCCGGGACATAACTGGCGATAAACACAGCCAGAACTGCGAGTAACGTCGCAAACGCATAATGGCGCCAGTCCCACGTAACCAAAAAATAATTCGTGTAAAGCAAGCCGCGAAGACGAATGGGAATGTGCGATACACCCCAGGTCATCAATGCACCGAGCAAGCAACCTAACACCGATCCAGCCGCAGCGATCAGTGCGCCCTGCCACAGGAAGATTGCGCTGATGTCTCTGCGGCGGTACCCCATTGAACGCAAAATCGCGATCTCTTTGATCTTCGCCAGGACCGACATCGTAAGGACATTAAAAATTCCGAAGCCGGCCAGTAGAATGATGAGCGAAACCGTAATCGCAACGGACATTCTCAAGGTTAAAAAAAGTTGGAGCGTGCTCTCCTCGCGTTCCTGCCAACTGAGAGAATTGTGCTGGAAAAGCGCTTCGAATCGCCTGGCCAACATCGGCGCACGATTCCGGTCGCGCAGTTTATAGATAATCATGGTCGCTCCAGAGGGCTGCTGCAGCAACGCCTGTGCAACCTTGGCGTGCGAGTAAATACGGGTCGAATCGATCGAGCCAATGCCTGCACGTGCGATCGCTGCAACACTGAATCGCCAGTACTCGCCATTGGGAGCGAGCAATTGCACCGTGTCGCCCACGCTGGTCTGAAGAAGCTCTGCCAACCGCGAACCGATAATGATCGCGCTGGTGTTATTTCGAAAGTCGTCAAAGCTGCCGTCAATCAATTGGTGCAGAATATCGGTCGTTCGCGCATGGAGGGCGGGATCGATGCCGTAAAGATCGACAGTCGCGTTTTCGAATCCCGCGCGAGCGCTTACGGTTCCGCGCAAAACCGGTGAACAGGAAATCACATCGGGGAATTGCCTGCTCACCCGCATGATTTCGTTAGGATTGGTGATGCCTTCAAAATAGAGACGGCGGCTCGTACTCGCCTTGGAGTTCTTCGCGGCGACCATGAGCGGCTCATAACGCGGCCGAAAACGCGACCTCACGACGAGGGCGCCATTGCTGCCGATGTTGGACTCGATGAAATAGCGGGACAACCCCTGCGTCTGCGCTTGCGTGCAAATAAAGATTGCGACACCGAAAACGACGCCGCTCAAACTCAAAAGCAATGCCCGCTTGCGATGCGTTAAAAAACGCAGGGCAATGTAAAGCGGGGGTGTCACGGCGCTTTCGGTGGAGGCGGCGCGTTGATCATGCGCTGGCGCACCGGCTGGCCGGAATGAAACTTATCCTGATCGGATATGATTACACGATCGCCGTCTGCCAGACCGCTGAGCGCCTCCGAAAAATCGAGTGTGCGAAATCCCACGTTGACGGTTCGTCGCTGCACAATTCCTCCATTTACCACCAGCGCTTGATCGACGAGCAATCCGCGCGTCGGCACGAGCAGCGCATTTTCGTGCACTCCGGTGATGATGTTCATCTCCCCGGTCATTCCGACCATCATGTTGTCGGGCGGATTTTCCATCTCCAGCACAACGGTATAACGCTGAGTGGTTGGATCTGCTGCGGGCTGGATTGATGTGACGTGGCCGGTGAAGGTGCGCGTCCGGTAAGCGTACAATTGCACCTTTGCTTTCATTCCAGGTTTTACTTCGCCTACATCCTCCTCGTTGACTTCGCCGCGGACATAAGTCTTTCGCGAAGAGACGGTGAAAAGTTCATTCCCGTTCGAAACCAGTTCGCCATCGATTGTCTGAACGTTGGTTAGAATTCCATCAATCGGCGAACGGACTTCAGCATTCTTCATTTCCGCTTCGAGCTTCTTCGCAGTTTCTTCAAGAGACTTGAGATTGCGATCCCGCTCGATCCGCTCTGTCTCCACCGCGCCTCGTAAACGGTTTACCTCACTTTTGGATTTCTGATACTCAACAGCGGGCACGTTCCCTGAGGAAACAACTTTTTCGAGCCGTTGTAGATTGTCCTCCGCTGCTTTGAGCAACTCGGTGGACGGGACAGGAAGGGCCGCGCGGTCAACGGCTGCCTGCAAATCGGTACGCGCCTGTTTCAATTGCCTGGAGGTTTCTTCGTCAGCAATCGTTGCTAGCAATTCGCCCCTTTGAACGCCTTTGCCGATTGCGCCGCGACCGGCCGAGAAAGATTCAGCCAGCTGAATTAGACCGTCGTTTTGCGCCCGAACACGCACCACAAACGCCGGTTCGATCCGCACAGTCCCGTAAACCGCCGAGATGGCCGTCCCCCGCTGGACAGTCGCCACTTCCGCGATTGGCATCAGAAAAAAATATGCGATCGCGAAGAGGAGCACGATCGCCGCTGCGCCGATCCATAAAAAGGTTTTTGATTCCGGCAATTTCAATTTTGGAGCACTAGTCTGATGTCCACTGCGGTGGTTTGCAATACGCTCGTGCCCGGCGGTAGCGGTTCTTGTTCCGGCTTGTTCGTAGATCTTTGAGACCATTATTGCCAAGACACTGCAGCCGAGATATCCGTTCGATCAGTAGGCTTCAGGGATGAGGGCTTCCCAGCCGCCAAATCTGTCGTTCTTGTGAAGCTCCTGACGACTCAGCTATTTATCTGCTTCCAAACCCGGTTCGCGAGGTCCGTACGAAAATTGAAAATACCGGCCGGCTGCGCGGTCCCATTCGGCGGCTGCGACGTTGTGCTGATAAATAGCCTCGAGCAAGCCGCTCTTCGTCGTCAGAAAAGCGCTTTGACTCACGCGATACTCAAGCGGCGAGATCAGACCGGTTGCAACATTTTCCCGAACAGTGCGCGCACTCTCCTCCGCAGCGGCCGACGCGGATGCGAGTGATTGTTCGCGGGCACCGATTGCTTGAACGTCGTTGGCGATCCGCGAGAGCTCGCGGCTCACGTTGGACTCCAGTTTCCGACACGTCAGTTCGTTTTCCTCGCGCGCTGCTCGTGCCCTCAGCATCGCGCCCCCGACTTTTCCGTTGTCGATGACACGCCAGGTGTATGCCGCCTTTTCACGAAGTTCTGATCCAATGAAATCCTGGGTCTTACTTGTCGATTCCTGTCGATGAATTCCGCTGACCGGAACCCATTCCCCGTGAATGCTTCCCACGAGCTTGGGATAATAGTCGGCTGCAATAATGCGTTGATCTTCATTTGCAGCGCGCACAAACAAGCGGGCGAGTTTGAGATCGACCCGGCGTTGTAAGGCTGCTGCTGTTTCGGCAGCAACATCGATCCGCATCGGGACAAACTCGAGTTCGCCGTCGGGTTCGGGCAGAGATGATTTTGCAGGGTCGATCCCCATTGCCTGCGCCAAATTCAATTGCGCTTCCCGATATGCGCGCTGCGCGGCTTCACTTTGCGGAATCAGTTCGTCGGCTTGGACAGTTGCGCTCGTGAATGCACTTCGATCGGCTAACCCGGCTTCGAAGCGGTTTTTCTGAGTCGCAACATTTTCTTCTAATTTCTGTCTCTGTTCGTCTCGAATCGATTGCAGCGATCGATTGTAAAGCGCCGCATAAAACGCGAGCCGCGCGGCGTGCAACTGTTCAACCACGGCCACGTTTAATTGCTGTTCGGCGATTAGAACCTCAATGTCTCCACGCCGAAGCGAATGCGGTACAGCCATGTTGAACAACGTCTGTTCCAAATTGCCGCGACCCACAGCAAATCCTTTTACTCCGCTCTCGCCGGCCCGGTGGCCATATTGAACGACCTGCGGGGACGTTCACGTCGAAATCGGGCCAGACGATGGAGCGAAAGACCAGGCGCTTCCCGGCAGCTTGCTCCAGACCGGCTTTGGCCTCGAGTATGGCGGGATTTCTCTTGAGCGTCGTTCGGAAGACTTCTTGAAGAGAGATCGCGCTGGCGGGATGCCCGAAACATGCAATCAGAATCAGAATCAAAATGTGAACAGTCGCTGCTGGCTGTAGCCGCTTCCCTGTGGGAAGCGCAGCGTTTGTCTTTTTCACGCGTTCGCGCCGCGTCGCCCACCAGCCTTCGCCCGGCTTCGGCTTGGCAGGCAGGGCGACGGCTACAGATTGGGCCGTCAATTTTAACGATGGCTTCATCGCTGACTCATTTTTTGCGGCGGCTTAGCCACATCGGCAGCGTGCGCAGCGTTGGGAGTTTCGTTTTTCACGTCTTTGAAGTCGGATCCGAAATTGAGCGCTTCGGCTGAACTGGCGCAGGCGTGAGTCAGGCGTGCGAGAGCCACGTTGTGCAGATAGATCGCGCTCAATCGGGTTGTGCGCGTACGGGTGACGTCGGTGGCTGCTTGCAGCACATCAAGTTGTGTTCCCAAACCGGCGGCAAAATTCCCTCTGGACATTTCGAGTGCTTCATCGGCCGTTTGCAGGTTTTTTGTTTCACTCTCCAGGATGCGGTCGGCTTGTTGAAGATCGAAAAATGCGCTGCGCACTTCCGAGGCCACGCTCCGCCGTGCCGCTGCCAGGGCTTGCAATGCCGCCTCGCGTCGGGCGCGCGTCGCTTGCATGCGCCCTTTGGTCGCGAAGCCATCGAAGATGTTCCAAGTCGCGTTTATCCCGACAACGCCGCCGTAATTGAACTCGGGGCCGACGTCCGGGTCACGTTCGCTGTAAACTTCATACCCCGAGAAGGCGCGTATGTGTGGACGGGTCGCGCTGCGGTCCAAAACGTACTGGCGTCCCTCGATCTCGATGTCTTTCGCTTTGGATTTGATGACGCCGCGGTTCGCGTCAGCCCGTGCGAGACAGTCGTTAAGATCCGGATGATTGGGCCGATATTGCAATTCTCCAGAAATTTCGAACGGAGGCGCCTGCGCGCCGGGGGCGAGATCAGTCCCCAAAAGTTCCGCCAGTCGCAAATACGAATTTTTCAAATCCGTTTGCGCGTTAAAAAATTCCGGCCGTTCGTTGGCGAGTGCCACCTCCGCTCGCTGGACATTTAGTTTGCCCACAATGCCGGCGTCGAAATTTTCCTGCTCGCCTTTGAGCTCCTGTTCGAACACCCGCACGGAATCTCCGTGTACCCGGACTTTCGCCCGGTTCAGCAACAGTTCGTTAAACGCAATTCGCACATCCATGGTGACGCGGCTGATCGTCTCCTGAAGGTCGTAATTTGCCTTGGCGATGTTCAACTGCGCGATTGCCACCTGGCTACTGACCGCTCCGCCCGTGTAAAGGTTCTGTTCCAGCTTTACTATGGCGTTGTAATCTTCCTGTCGAAGGTTTGTCTGGCTCTCGGTCTGCCGTTTATCGTACAGCCCGCTTGAGCTCACCGAAGGGAGATAGCCGGAACGGGCTTCGATGAAACCACCGCGAGCCGCTGTCACCTTCTTGTGTGCGATGAGGATTTCGGGGTTTCGTTCCTGGGCCAGGGCAACGGCTTGTTCGATGCCATAAACCGGCACCGCCTCCAACGAGCTTGGGTTCACGCCCAAAGCAGCAGCGATCATCATAGTGATGGCCGCGAGTTTCGAACACATGTGATTTATATCCTGGCGGAGGCTGCCCTGCCTCAGGACGCCTCTGACTCTTGCCCTTATATCAGGCCTTGCAAGCCGGGGCGACTTCAGACACATTCAGGCTTCGCGGCCCGGTTTCAGGGGGGCCTAACTAGGCGGGACGCGGCATCGATCCAGCCTAATTTATCGCTTGCTCCGAATTGTTTAGATCAGATAGGGTTCAGTTTTAGAAAATGAGAAAAATCAGAATCGCAATCGTCGGCGTTGGAAACTGCGCCAGCTCGCTCGTGCAGGGACTCAATTTTTATGATGGCTCCTCCTCTGCCAACGGCACGAGCGTCGGCCTAATGCACCGCCAGATCGGCGGGTATCGTCCGAGTGATATTGAAGTCGTGGCCGCTTTCGATATCGACCGGCGCAAGGTCGGCCTGGACGTGAGCAGGGCCATTTTTTCGCCGCCCAATTGCACCAAGGTGTTCTGCGAAAAAATCAAGCTGACCGGCGCGATCGTAAAAATGGGCTGCGTTATGGACGGCTATCCGCCGCACATGCAGGATCAGGATCCGCTGCGCACATTTCTTCCGCTCGAAAAGGAAACCACTCGCGAAGAGATTATCGCAGAGCTGAAAAATTCCTCTGCGGAGCTGATGGTCAATTATCTTCCCGTCGGGTCCGAGCAGGCCACCCGATTTTATGCCGGTTGCGCGCTGGAAGCTGGACTCGGCTTTGTCAATAACATCCCCGTCTTTATCGCGAGCGATCCAGCATGGGCGAAACGATTTGCCGATAAAAATCTGCCGCTTATTGGGGACGATATTAAGGCGCAGGTGGGCGCCACCATCGTGCATCGGGCATTGGTCGATCTCTTTCGCAAGCGCGGCGTGAAAGTCGTGCGCACGTATCAGTTAAACACCGGCGGCAACACCGATTTTCTGAACATGCTGAATCGCACCCGATTGGCGTCGAAGAAAACTTCCAAGACGGAGGCAGTCCAGTCCGTGATGGGCGACCGCCTGGTGGACGAAAACATCCATATCGGCCCGAGTGATTATGTCCCGTGGCAACTCGACAACAAGATTGCGTTCATTCGCGTGGAAGGCCGCCTCTTTGGCGACGTGCCGATGGAAATTGATCTGAAACTATCCGTCGAAGATTCGCCCAATTCGGCCGGCGTAGCGATCGACGCGATCCGCTGCTGCAAGATTGCGCTCGACCGCGGCATCGGCGGCGTGTTGCATTCCCCTTCGGCCTTTTTTTCCAAGCATCCGCCCGTGCAAATGACCGACGACGAAGCATTTCGCTGCGTCGAGCAATTCATCCGCGGCGACCGGGAGAGCTAGTCAGCGCGAGCGTAACGGCTCCTCTGACCGCTTTTAGTTCGTCGTTTCGTTCTGCCGTCAAAGCCATCGGCCGAATCCGGCGCGATTTCATTTTCCAGTTGCGTGGGCGGAAGTTGTTCCAGCCGGCGCCATTCCATTTGCAGTTCCTCGGCGGAATAGAGCAGCAAACGGCCAAGCGCAGTCGAGAACAAGCCGGCTTCCACTTCAAGGCCGGTAATCTCCGTGACCGCCTTCCAATAAGCGGCTAACTGTGGCCGGTAAGTTTGGCGAAAGATTTCGACGTCGCTTGCGGAAACATCGTTCGTTTTCCAATCAACCAGAAGACACCTGCCAGCTTTGCGGTTGATCATGATCGAATCGATCAAACCTTCGAGCACGCTGCGATCGTTTCTGCGCCACGAAAATGGAAATTCCGCGTGAAACAACGTTTCATCGCTCGCAAGAAAACGAGCGATGGTGGCGTCGCTGAACAAATTTCGCCGCGTGGCGTTCCAGTCTTTTACCGCGGCTTTCGCGTCGGGAGAAATCGGCAATTCCTTTTCGAATAAGCTTTTGTGCGGAATCGATTCCACCTTTCCAATCCAGACGTTGGAAAAATTTGTGCCACCAACGGCCGTAGAGCGTGGCCAGAGTATCGAGCCGCGAGCGCGTTCGCACGTCTGCCGGAACTTCCGCGTCGAGAGCGCTTGGTGTGATCTTTCGCACGAATTCCGAAGCGCGTTTCGCAGCGCGCTTGAGTTCGTCGTCGGTTAACGGCTCGATTTCAGAGCCGTTTTTCTGTGACGCATGCTCTACGATCTGCGAAGATTCAGAGACTTCATCGATCGTGCTGGTGTGTTGATCGAATTCGCCTGAATAAAGATCCTTGTCGCGAATCAGTCGCCGAAGTTGTGCTGTCTTCAGCAGTTTGCCCTCGCTACTGCAGAAGATTTCCTGATCAAGCACAACTACGAGCGTGTGGCGCGCCCGTGTTGTTGCGACATACAGAAGGCGCTCAAGTTGCTGCTGTTCCGCGCGCTCGATCGCGTCTTTCAGATCCTTCGATTTGTCTTGATTGCCGAACGCGATAATCAGTCCACCGTCCACGGGCGATTTTATAAAATGCGGATAAGGCGGTGATGGCGTCCGCAGCTCACGCGCGAGGAATGGCACGATCACCGTCTGCCACTCAGAGCCCTTTTGCCTTATGCGAAGTGATGAGTTGAATCGCGTTGTCGTCAGCGGAAAAGCGGACGGCGCGTTGCGATGCGAAATCGTTGCGTAATTGTTCGGCGAACCCCGAGCAGGATCATTCCGTTCGCTTCTGCTTCCGCCGCTTGTGCGATCAAGGCATCAAGTTCGCGCGCGAGATCGCCAAACTCCGTCGCAGGCAATAGGAGCAAACGCTCGCGCAATTGCGTTTGCTCAATGATCAAAGTAACGGCGTCAAATAACGCCAGACCTTCCGCGCGTTGCCGAATTTCTGCCAGCGTATGCAAAACCGAGGAAATTCTTCCGGTTGCCGACGCAATCTCGTCGATGCGAAATCTCGCCTTCTGCCCTTCGGAAAAGACGGCAAGATCGTGATCGGACGCGCCGAAGATCTCGCGCAGGACGCCGACGATTTCGTAGGCATTGAGCGGGTCGGTCATGATCGTAAGAAGCGCGGTCAGCCACGCATAAGCCGGGCTGTCGCCTTTGACATCATGTTCAGATTGGATCGCCACCGGTAAACCGACGCGGCGTAACGCTGCGGCCGTCGTTTGCAGCCAGGCCTTGCGCGGACAAAGGATTGCCACCTCCCGCCACGAATCGGCCGAAAGTTTTTTCAGTCCCGCGTCCTTGATCCAACGTGCAAGATAATCCGCTTCGATACGTGCCTTTTGGTAGTCCTTGAGCTTTTTTCCTTGCGGCAACAATTCATTGCCGAGCGGCACGCGAATGACTTTCCCGGGAAGAATGTTCGGCCGCGGTTGCAATTCGACAAAGCGCACCTGCCCGTCCTTGTTATTCAAAATCTCGCGAAAAGTTTCGTTCACGAAATCGAGCTGCTTCTGGTTCAGCCGAAATGTGACGGCGAATTCCAGGCTCTCACCGTTCTTGTCGGAAATGAGCGCTTCATGAACTGCTCGGTAATAATTCAAGTCCGCGCGCTTCCAAATCGATTGCTGAAAATCGCCCACCATGCAGAAGTGCCCCGGACGCGGACCTAAATGCCGGTCTTGCAACCAAAGGCCCTTCGCTTCCGGAGGACGCGTCACTTCCAGCAGCACCGAAAATTGCAGCGGCTGCGTGTCCTGTGCCTCGTCGAGGATGACACGAAAGCTTTCTTCGCGAATTCTCGGGGCGGCGATCGGATGTTGTAGCAACTCTTCCGCAAGCGCAATTTGATCGTCGTAAGTGACGAGTCCGTGATCGAGTCGAAAATAGAGATAATCACGCTGCACCTCTGCCGCGACGCACGTGGCGGCGGCGCAGATCCACTTTCGCAGAGGCGCAAATTTTTCTTGCCACAGCGCAGTAAATTTGGCGTTTGGCGCAGTGAAACAAACCGGCCAGCGCAGATATTCCCAATCGCCGCCGAAACGCCTTTCCCATTCGCGCAATTCCTCCTGCGATTTGGCGATATTGTCGTTCCCCTTAGCCTTCGCCGATTGTGAGTAGACCTCAGCGAAATCGGGCGGCGGACATGGTGTCAACCCTGGGACCTGCAAAACAGCCGAACTCGCGCGTCGGGCCGAGCTCCATGAGGTCGCGCGCCTGCACGAAACGCAGAAGCATGGCCCGATCTTTTTCGCCTAACGACCTGCCAATTCGCGTTTGGTTTTGCGCAAATTCCAGCCAGAGGTCGTCGTCGTCTTCGAGTAACTGGAGCGGCGCAGGCAGACCAAGATAATGACCGAAGTCGGTCAGGAGTTTCATGCAAAACGCATGGATTGTGCCGAAGAAGGCGCGGTTGAACGCCGTGTGCACTTCCTGTCGCAAATTTTCCTGGAGCAAAGCTTGCCGGGTGCGCTGCTGCATTTCGTCTGCTGCACGATTGGTGAAGGTAACGACGACCAGACGTGGCAAAATTTCGGCGGCGTTCGGCGAACGCGCGATCGACAGGATGCGTTCGGTGATCGCAGTGGTTTTGCCGGAACCCGCCGATGCGACTACAGAAAAATTGCGGTCCAACTCGCTGGCAAAACGAGCGCGTACAGATTCGTCGCGCGGCTTCACCATGTTTCCCACTCCTCTTTCTCAAGGACGAGCGCGGGATGCGTCAGCGCCCATTTGTCTTCTAAAATGTCGTTGTCGATCGGCAACGTCGCGAGCGGGTACGGCGCGCTGTAACCGAATGCCGGACGGATGTCACCTTTCATTCCGAAAATTCCAGTGCGCTGCATTTCCGCGAGATCGGCAAAGACGTCAGTATGCGGTGCGAGATCGTCCACGGACAATTGTGGCGCTACGTTTTTGACCTTCAGCGAAATAATGCTCACGCTCACTTCGGCAGCGTCGAGTTCGCGCATGGCTAGCGCGTAAAGACCGAGCTGCAAGCTTATGCCTCTGACCAGATTGTCGTGCAGATCGGAGGTCTTCAGTTCCTTGTCCGAACCAGTTTTATAATCGACAATCCAAATCTTTTGTCCGGCGAAACTGGCCGCGTCATTTTGCGCGAGCACCAAATCGATCTGGCCGCGCAGCTGAAGCTCCACGCCATCGGCGATTTTCACCGCACCCTCACGACCGATGGCCAACTCCGTCGCGATCCAATTCCATTCTTTCGCCGATCCGATTTTGGCGCCGAGGTGCCGCGCGAGATAACGCGCGTTCAACCAACCCGAGCTCCACCAATCAGGGACGACTTTGCCAACCAAGCCGCAAAGGTGCCGAAGTGCCGCACATTCGCTCGTCCGCCGCAAAGCGAATACGCTCGTCGATCTTTGCCAGGGCGGGAAAAGCCGAGAAAATCTTTCCGTCCCGCGTTTCGATAATATTCGCCAGCCAGTGATGCACCCATCTACCGGTTGTCGCCGCCCACGGATTCGCGAACTCCTCCGGTGCTTCCACGTCGAGATAACGTTTCATCCAAATAATCGCTGGCGACGAAAGCATTCGTTGAAGATCGGTCACACTCAGCGTCGGCACTGGTCGATCCGACTCGTTCGGCCGCAACGCGAAATCATATTCGCCGGCAGGCTGAGAGGAGTCACGGCGCGCGTTGAAAGCGATCAGCGTTTGCTGCACATCCGTCGCTATAGCCGCAGGCTTCGGCAACAGTCGCAGTGGCGCGTTGGAGATTTTTCAACGTTGCTCTGGGTGAGCGGCGCACGCCGCGTTTTGAAATAAAGCTCGCGTGAAACATTCGCTCGGATTCCAGAAGCGTTCCGGCGCATCTTCCTGCACCAGACTGGCCGTCAGCGTCACGCCTTCACTGGCCGATTCGAGGAGCGCATTGAATTGCCGCAACGCGATCGCGCGTTGCTCGCCTGGGCCGAGATAAAGCGAATGATTTTCGCGAACACTAGTATGGCCCTCGCCCTGGCTTCCCTGGCGAGCGGCGCGCTTGTTGAGTTTTTGCACGCTACGATTGAAAGCATGAATTTCTTCGGCGCGTGCGAACTCCGCGCCGGCTGGAGGCGGCCACGCTCCTTCATTCCAGCCGGCAAAAATCAGGTGCGACCATTCCTGATTTTGCGCGCGTGCCACTGTCAGCAATTGCACGCGCGCATATGAGTGATCGCCTGCGGCTGAGCGCTCAGCATCTGACGTCACAGCAGTTTCTTCCAGCCAGCGCAAAAAAAGCGCACGTGGAAATTTGGCATCGAGACGCTGCGACCAATCATGCGCGACGTTGGCGAGCTCGAGCGCGTGTTGCTTCCCACTCGAGATGCGTAAGCGCGGCGTAAGTTTGTTCGAGAAATTGCGCGAAAGGAGCGCGCGCGGGAAGAAACGGTAGCGCGCGCAGAGCTTCGGCCGCTGCCTGAGATTTGTCGTCCGCGTGCGTCGCACAGAATTCGCGCAGCACTTCGAGGTCGTCCAACAATATCTCCCCGTAACTTTCGTGCAGAACCTTTTCGAAAACTTGCCGGCTGATTTTAGGCGATACGACCGCCGGGTCGCGCAACGCATTTAGAAAACGTAGAAAAGAATTAAGCCGTGGCGCGCGTTGCAATTCGATCCAGGCGTGCCACTCCGCCGACTCGAAAACACCGGGCACGATGTGACCGAGCCCGTCGTTATGCGGGATTTCAAGCCGCTCCAGCGAGCTCGCGACCAGCCGCGGCAAGGCTCCGCTTCCCGGAAAAATCACGCCCAGCCGCGTGCATTTCTCTCCTGCCAAATAACGAACGCATTGGCGCGTGATCGCTTCGGCTTGTTCGGAAAAGTTTGTGCCGATCAAAAAATCGAAACGCTTTGCCGTTTCCGCGCCTCCGCGCATTTCCATTTCGCTGAAAAGCGAATCGCCGAGCGTCGCGTTCGCTCTCGGCGCGCGTTGGGCTTCGCCATAGACTTCTTCCCAGGAGCCGATCCAGCAAAGATCGACATCGGAAAAGTTTTCTCGGGGTTCTTCGAGCACGATCGTGGCGCTTTCTGCCAGTTCGACCGCGGTGCGCAGAAGAAACCATTCTGCCCAATGCGCTCCGTCGAATCCGCAGATAAGCACATGGGAAAATTGTCGGCTGCCAGATGTGGCTGTCTGCAAACGACTTCGGTCACTCTCGCCGCGCAAGTACAAAATCGCATTTTTTCAACAGCTCGTTAAAACGCTGAACCACTGGACGCAAACGACGGCAGACCTAGTTCCTCGAATTTCCAACCGGCAGTTTCGAGGCGATCCAACGCGCGCAGTAGTGGCGCGGGCGCACGAGCAACAGCTTTGGCAGCAAGCGCTTCGGATTCGTCAGGCCGATCTTCCATTTCACTGGCTGCAATTGCTAGAAGCAAACGCAGAAGTTCAGGCTGCGCAGCCGGAGTCGCATCATCCCGCGCGAGCAGCGCACGTAAACTTGACGGTGTTACAAACTGCAAACCCAAATGCGACGAGCCTTTTGCAATTAACCGCGTCTTAATATCGTTAGCCTGCCCGCGCGTCGGAACGACCACCAGCGAAGGCAACTCGCGTTGCCACGCTCCGGGCAAAACTTGATCGAACCAGGGAGCTATCACATCCTCCCAGGTTTCCTGCAGGGATGGCACGACGAGCAGAAGCGGGCGGGATGGTTTCACAGGTTACGGCTTTTGCAGAGGATCCTTTTGTCACCCGTTCGTCGTGTAACACCTTCGCGATCCAGCCGTTCCAGCAATGGCACCATGACACGTCGCGAACTTCCCAGCGCCTGGCGCAATTGGCTCACAGTTGAAGGTCCGTTTTTCGAAATGAATTCGGCCACCTGCGACTTCATGCGCTCAAAATTCTCGTCGCAACAACACGACATCGAAAGCCAGTTCGATTACGTCACCGTTCTCGATCAAAAAACGCACGACTTGCCGAGCCTGCGGATCTGACTCGATCGCCTTGCGCGAGGGCGGATCGAATGGATGTCCGGTGAGCGCTTCGCGGATTCGTTTCTCGACCGGTTGAACGTGAACCGGCAGCGTTGGACGATGGGTAGTCCGTGCGATAATAGATCCTTTGCGGACGAAATCGCCTTCGCACAGATCCGCCACTAGCGATTCAAGCAACTCCGGATCTTGAATGCGCAGAGCTGACCGTAGCTCACCGAGATCGACACCGGCGCGCTCGGCAGATTCTTTGTGCGCTGCATCGATCAAGCTAATCGCCTGCGCACGAAGTTTCCGCCAAAATTCACAATCGGCCGCAATGTGCTGGCACACGATAATCTCGCCGCTTTGCTGCAAATTTATCAGAGCTTCAGAAATTTCATCGGCACTGAATCGTGACTTGCTCAAAAGATTTTCTCGACGCGCAAATCCCTGTCGCGCGAGGGTCGCACGCACCAAAGAATCGACGTTGTCCAGTGCGACACTGGCCCCCACGTGATTCCTTGTCGCCGTCTGGATCGAGCACGATTCCCCCTGCAATGGTGTGTCGCTCCGAGGAATCGCGAACGACAAAACGATCACCGATGAACGCAAAGACAGGCGAGGCGAGTTTTAAACGAGCAATTTTGTCTTTGCCTCCCTCGAGAGATCCATTTTCACGTAATCTAATCCTTGCAGCGACGCGCGACGCTCCGTGGTGAACATATAAAGACGATCCATTTTTCAGCGGATGGGCGACGGTCTTATCGCGATTGAAGCGCGACAGCTTTTGCACACGAACAATCAGAGTCGAAGATGGTGCGCCGTGACCCGGAAGCGTCACTACGTCGCCGCGCTTGATCTGATCGACGCGGAGATCCGGTAGATTAATGGCCGTGCGCATTCCCGCCTGCGCAATTTCCAGCTCGTGGCCATGGCTCTGAATCGAACGAATACGCGTTTCGACATTAGTCGGGTAAACGACGATTTGCTGGCCGCGGCGCAAGGACCCGCCGGTTAGTGTTCCCGTCACAACTGTGCCGATCCCGCGGAGCGTGAACACTCGATCGATAAACAAGCGCGGCTTGCTGATGTCGCGCTGGGGCTCGGTTCTTGCGAGTTGAGTAGCCAGCGTGTTTACCAGTTTCTCGATACCCGTTCCGGTGCGGACGGAAGTGGGAACAATCGGCGCATCCGCAAAAGATGTGTCGGTGAGTTGTTCGCGAATTTGATTAGTAGCGATGTCGATTCGGCCAAGGTCGCTCTTGGTGAGCGCAATCACAGCGCGTCGCACACCGAGATAATTGAGGATTTGCAAATGCTCTTCGCTTTGCGGCATCCAGCCGTCATCTGCGGCAACGACAAACAGTGCCAGATCGATTGAGCCAACCCCGGCGATCATGTTGCGCACGAAATCCTCATGGCCCGGGACATCAATGATGCCCGCGTGAATTTTGTCGCCATTTGGCGCGGTTACATTCAGCGCTGCGAAACCAAGATCGATTGTGATCTGCCTTTTCTTTTCCTCCGGGAGACGATCGGGATCGGTGCCGGTTAACGCTTTGACCAACGCGCTCTTGCCATGATCAACATGACCTGCTGTAGCGATAATGAAATGACGCGTCGTCACTTCGTGCAGGCTGCGCGAGCCGCGTTGATCACGCTCTCGTCCTGCTCAGGAAAAATTGTGCGCAGATCGAGTTTGAATCGGTTATTCGCTATGTAGCCAATGACAGGCGGATTCGACGCACGAAGGCTCGCTGCGAACTCCGCCACAGAGCGATCTCTGGGAATGAAGTCGATCGTCACTGACGGCACATCACACGCTGGCAATGTACCGCCGCCTGTTTTCGCTTTGCCGCGACCGATTGCAATGTTCAGCGGCAAAGCCGCCAAACTCGAGGCAATCGCTGCGGCACGGGAGCGCAATGCTTCCTCTGAAGTCTGTAAAAGCGCGAGCGTCGGGATCTTGCTGATTTTGTGATCCAGATGAAGATCCACAGTCGCTTGCAAAGCGGCGAGGCATAGTTTGTCGCAGCGCAGAGCCCGAAACAGCGGTTCGCCTTTCAACGCAGTGACGAATCGTTTTTTCCCAGCGATAATTCCCGCCTGCGGACCGCCGAAAAGTTTATCGCCACTGAAGCAAACAAGATCAGCGCCCCCTTTCAACACGTCGCCAGGAGTTGGCTCTTGCTCCGCAATTCCAAACGATTCAGTCGCGACCATCGCGGCGCTCCCGAGATCTTCGATAAATGGAATGCGCTTCTTCCGCGCCAACGCGCTAATCTCATTCGATGAAGGCGATTCTACAAAGCCGCTCATGAAAAAATTGCTGCGGTGCACTTTCAGAATCATCGCGGTTTCGGATCCAACGGCGTGCTCATAATCTTCGAGTGTGGTCTTGTTGGTCGCGCCCACCTCGCGCAATTTCGCGCCGGTCGCCGCGGCGACAATTTCGCTGATGCGAAATCCGCCGCCGATCTGCACTAGTTCGCCCCGTGAGATGATAACCTCCGGCGCGCCAGGCGGTCGCGCCCTACCGGCCTTTCGTGTGAAGTGGTGAACGATGAGGAGTAATGCCGCTGCGCAATTATTCACTACAGTTGCCGCCTCGGCTTCACAAAGCAGTGCAAGCGCACTCTCCACATAAGAGCCACGCCGCCCGCGTTCGCCTTTAGCAAGATCATATTCGAGATTCGAATACGCTGTCCCGATTTCACTCAGTGCGTCCACGGCTTCACGCGGAAGCGGGGCGCGTCCAAAATTTGTGTGAATGATAATTCCAGTTCCATTGATGACTGATTGAAGTCTGCTGGCGCGAAGTTCCTCGAGTGAGTGATGGACATCAGCAAGAATCGGCTCGAATTCGGGGGTCACCCGGCTCGCACGAATCTGTGACAATTTGCGGCGGACAAGCTCGACGACTAAAGGCCGAGGTAAATCAGAATGTCTGAGAGCACCCAGAATCTTCGACACCGCCGGAAGTTGGCGTCGCTTGTCGCACCTCATTCGGTCATGCATACCAATGGGCGGCGACGTCGCCGCGGTACGATTCGTCCAATCAGGGCTGCGGAATGTGTGCCGGCTTTTCGGAGGACTCTGAGTGTCTCTTTAAGATTGGGCTTCGGCGACGCACAGCAGTAATCCGCCGCTGGTCTGTGCGTCGGCTAATAGAATTTGGCAGGTCTCATCCGTTCCCGCCCAATCGACGAGAACCGTGGCTCCATTAAGATTATCCCGGGTTCCTTGCGGGACGCACCCCAGAGTCGCGAGCTCGTGAATTTCGTAGCTGATGATCGGCACGGCAGCGGGATCGATATCCGCAGATACACCACTCGCTCGGCACAACGAGATCAGATGCCCTATCAGCCCGTAGCCAGTGATATCGGTGGCGGCGCGCACCAGGCCCGCCTCTGCCAAATCGGCGCCGACCGTATTAATCTGGGACATAAGGGCGATCACGTTTTTTTGTAGTGCGCGCGAAGCCATTCCGCGCTTGATCGCGGTGGTGGCGATACCGGTGCCCAGCGGCTTCGTCAGAATGAGCGCGTCGCCCGGCCGCGCATTTGCATTTGTAGTGACGCGTCGGACGTCAACAAGCCCTGTAACCGCAAGTCCGTAGATCGGTTCGGGATTGCGAATGGAATGGCCCCCGATGATGACGCAGCCGACCTCGGCTGCCTTGGCAAGACCACCACGCAAAATTGACGAAACTACTCTTGGCGTAACGAGATCCTCAGGAAAGCCGATGATGTTTAATGCAGTCAACGGACGCCCGCCCATGGCGTAGATGTCGGAGAGCGAGTTGGCGGCTGCGATCTGGCCGTATGAAAACGGGTCGTCCACAATCGGTGTGAAAAAATCAACCGTCTGCACGAGTGCACGATCGCCGTCCAACCGGTAGACACCCGCGTCGTCGAATGTTTTCGAGCTAACGAGTACGTTCCGGCTTAACGAAATGGGAAGCTGCGGCAAAACTTGTCGCAGGGCCTGCTGGCTCAATTTTGATGCTCACCCGGCGCAGGATGAAAGCGACGTTAGCTTTCGGATTTGCTCACGCGACATCTGGTTCACCTCCTTTTTCGATTGCGGACTGCGGACTGCGGACTGCGGATTGCGGATTGCATCGATTAGGCCCTGGACCTGCGTCGCGCAGTCTTAATCGAGGCGACTGTTATTGCGAGTAGTTCATTGGCTTCGGCCAGCAGGCTTTTTAATTGAGCTGTTTTCAGCAGCTTGCACGCAATAATCAGTTCCATCCAATATGCCGACTCGTCGGACTCCTCCTCCACGACGCCAAGTTTGGAAATAAAGTCTGCCTGTGATCTAGCTCGCGCTGCTGCCCGGTAATTTGCGCCAACTGAAGTGCCAGCGCGAAGTAACTGCCGCCCCAGAATTCTAGCGGTCTCGGTTTTTGGTAAGGCCTCTACTACGCTGATCACGCGGACTCCAAACTGGAAGGTGCGATTCTTAAGTTCCTGTGATGTCATAGTGACATTCTGCAATCCGCAGTCCGTAATCGCCAATCCGCAATTGACTAAGGCGGAGAGGATAGGAATCGAACCTACCTCGCCACTTGCGTGGCGACGACGATTTTGAAGACCGCGAGGGCCACCAGGCACCCTTCACTCTCCCGGAAGAAGAAAACTCCCAACGTCCAACGTCCAATGCCCAACGTCGAATTTTCTCGCGCGCCAAGCGCGCTTTGGAGTGCGGCGGTCCGCCACAGGACGGATTCGACGCGGCGAACTTGACGCCGCTTTTGAAGGCTGAACGCAGAGCGACAAATTCCAGAGGCCGACGTGCGCGGCTGGCTATTTTGTTTTTTTGATCGCCTTGACGATCTCGTCAAAGTCCGGCCAGTCGCCGGACTCGAGTTTGGAATGGAGCAGTTTACCATTGGCGCGAATTTCAAAGGCACCGCCGCTCGATGGAATCAGCGTAAGCGATTTGATGCGCTCGCCGAGCTCGAGAATTTTGGTCGCCAAACTGACGGCCTTCGGCGTGTAGTTTCAAACGACGCAGTATTCGATTGAGACTTCGGTCTTCACCGGAACAAGCTCCTTTCCGCAGCCAAGCTATCGATCTGTCTAGAACGGGTCAAGAGTCATGCTGGAAAGTTTCCGAGACCGCGCTTCGCGAACGCAGCCTTGACAGAAGTGCGCGCAATACTTCAAAAAGAAGTGTGCCGCAGCCCGCTCCACCGAGCTGCGGCATCTCCACTTCATCAACCGCGGAAACAGCCGCGGTTTTCAGCCCTGAGGTTTAACCCTCAAGATTTTTTAGAAAGCGAAATTCACGCCGCTGCGGAACATTCCGAAATTGTTCCTGGGTCCATCGATCACGCCAAAACTCAGGTCGTTAGTCCAACCGAAGTTTCTCGCGAACCGAAATTCGAGACCCGCGCCAAATTGACCGAGAAATTTCGTTTCGGCGCCAAAATGTTCGGTCTGCGCATTGACAGCGAAGGCGTCCGGCGGCCCTTGCGTGTGAAGTTGATCCCTTTCGCCGCCGCCGAAAATCGCGCCAAAACCGGCCCATGCATAAGGCGCTAAACGCGTGCACGGAATTGGATACCGCAATGTAAATGTGCCAAGCACAGTGCCGATGGTGTGATTGTGATTGATTCTTTTGTGAACAAATGTCGGGACCGACTGGTCCTCAAAGATATCGAAACCTGGCTTGTGTGCGTCCAGAACAAATCCTTCGACACCGACACCAGCATAGCGACAGAAGAAATATTTGATGTCGCCGCCGAGACCCCAGGCGTGATCACCGCCAATGTAACGGTCGTAGGTGCCGAGCACTGGACCGCCTTCACTGGTGCTTTGTACGATGTCGACCAGCGAGGGATTAGGAGCGAACTCGGTGTTGGTGAATGCATACGTGCCGAAGAGGTTCAAATTCCATTCGCGGTCGCCGTACCATTGCGGACAGGGCGGGACATAAGCGACCTGCTTCATTTCTTTTCCTGAATCCTTGCCTGAACGGGCGTAGGCAGCGTCAGTGTAATAACGGAAGCGCGTAGAGACCGGGGCTTCCGCTTCGGCGCGTTCGCCACCGAAAAGCCAGGAGAACGCCACAAACACATCAGCGACCGGAGCACCCGCGGTGCAACCGAACAAGGGCGAGATGTCCAGACGAGTTTGCGTTGTCGGTTTCCACGCGACGAGTTGGGCCGATGGTGAAACTGTGCAACGGATCGCCCCGTGTATCTTTGACGGTGGTATTCTTGTATTGCATTTCTATGCCGACTTTCAGACGCTCGTTAGGCAGGAGAATCGGAGTCATGGCGGCCTGCGAGAAACCCCATTCCCGTCCGCGATCGCCCGTATTTTCTTTTTCGAAGAACCAGTTCATGGCCCACTCGACGTGCTCGCCAAAATCCTGGGCGAGGAGTAAACGAAATTCGTAGGCATCGGGAACTTTGGGCGGGCCGCCCTCTTCCTCCTCCTCTTCTTCTCCTCCTTCACCCATGGGAGGTGCAACTTCTTCATGTCGAACCGTGCCGACGCCGAATTTGTATTCTGCGAAAAGCGTTGGATTGAGTGGAATCTTGTTCCAATCAGCAAGCGCCCATCGTGCTTCCAGACTCACTGATCTCGCGCCGCCGCCGCCATTGAACCGTTCGAACTGCGCTTCCGCCGCTACGTTGAAACGAAAGGGCAGACCCATTTCCATCTCTTGGGTGAAAAGATAATCGGGAGGTCCGTGGCGGAAGCCCTGGCCTTCAAAAAGTTCGCCGAAGAAGAATGCCCATGGGGGCAACACATACGCATTTACGGCGTTCGAGAAACGCGCACGCGAAAACCCTGGTGGCGCGCCATAAGCGCTTGGTACTTCTTCGCCCGTTACCACAATAGCCGACTCTGTCGTTGCTTGCGCCAGAGCGGAAGGTTATTGAGGCAAAAAACAATAGACCTGCGCAGCAAGTCGGGAGGATCGACCACCGCGCCAATTGCAGAAAAGAAGAGTGTCTTTCTCATAGAACGCGGTCATAATTACAAAATTGTAATTAATGGCAAGACAAATTTTCAGCCGTTTTGCCGGGATGTCTGTGTCTCCGATTACGAGGTCTGCTGACAATTACTGTAAAAAGGGCAGCCGCAGCCCGCCTCCACAACGAGCTGCGGCCTATCCACTTCATTAACCGCGGAGGCTTCACTTCCACGGCGATCAACCTGCAGGTTTGGTGAATCATTACAAAATTGTAATGTTTAGCAAGATAAATTTTCAGAGCGACCGACAGTCGAACCGTAGGCGCTGTGCTTTTAGCGTTGGCTTGCGCTGCGGATGCGAAGTTCGCCGCAGAGCTACTCCGCGAGATTCGGAGTGTCTCCTTGCGAGCGTGAGCCGTGAAACTCGAACCTTATTGCGATGCCGGTACCGGCTTCGCAATCACAAAGGTCGACATGGGCTGCGGGGCGTAGCTTTCGGGATACCACCCTTCACACCCAAAGCGGATGTCCAGAACTGCCGCGTTGGTAGGCAGGTTCGGAACAGTCCACAGGTACGAGTCAGTCCTCGGGGGCAGTATTGGCGTGATGCACGACGAGAAGGTTCTCCCGCCATCCAATGACAGCCAAACTTCCCTTTCGCACCCCGTCAGATCCATGTTAGGAAGCGTTGACTTCCATTCTATCATGATCTTCTGCCCAGGGTAGAGAACCTGTCCAACCCTCGGCGAAAGCAGCGTGGCAGAATATGTTCCTGCTGCGCTTGAAGTACTAACGAATTGTGGAGCGACGCTAAGCGCCACCGCAAAGATGGTCACAAGCAATCTTCGAGTATTCATTTTAATTTTCCTCCGATTTACTAAGAAGAGTTGCGAGCACAAACTAGATTCGTCAAACGATTTACAATTACGTTTTTGTCATCTCTCCGCACGACCGAAAGCGGTCCACGCGTGGGAAGAAGCTGCTAGAATTGCTTCGTTAGCGCGTTAACTTTGAGCGACCGGACCACGGCGTAGAGTTGGGCGGCAATTGATTGTTGCGCTAACTACAGCGTCGACGCAGGTCGGTTAGAAATGGGCCGCAGCCCGCTCCACCGGACTGCGGCGTCCACTTCATTGCCACCGCGGCCCTAACCTCCGCAGAGGAAGGCGTAATAGTGTGCCTCAATACCAAATTCCTAAGAAGACTTTTTCCCGGAGAAGCGATTTATTCCTTCGATTTGTGGGCAATTTCCCTCGGAAAAACAAGTGTCACAATTGTGCCGCGACCGAGGTGGCTCTCGATGGTGGCTGAACCGCCGTGGAGATCGACAATCGACTTTACCAAAGCCAGGCCAAGCCCTGCGCCATCGGAACCTCGCGATGATTCAGCACGGTAAAATCGATCGAAAACGCGTGGCAAATGCTGTGCAGCTATTCCGCAGCCGTTGTCACTGATGGCAACTTCAAAATCAGATTCATGTTCACAAAGCGCGATTTGAATTGAACCATTCTCCGGAGTGAAGCGCAGTGCGTTATCGAGGAGATTTCCGACGGCGCGTTCGAACAGAACCGGGTCTGCATCAATTTGTCCGTTGCCGCTGCACGTGATCGTCACATGATGATCGTCTGCGACTGTTTGATAAAACTCTGCGATTTTCTCAACTTCTGCGCGTGCATCGAACTGCTTCCGTGCAATCGGTTCACTCGCCGCATCCACCCGTGCGACAAACAGCAAATTGTCCACGATCCTGGAAAGCCGTTCGCATTCGGCGACGGTGGATTCGATGATCTCGCGATAGTCGGCTGCAGTGCGATCTCGCGTGAGCGCAACCTGCGCTTCGCCGAGCATATTCGCGATCGGCGTTCGCAGTTCGTGCGCGAGATCGGCTGAAAATTGCGAGAGCCGCGTGAACGAATCGTCGAGGCGTTTAAGCATTTGGTCGAACGCGATTGCGAGCGGCTGCAGCTCGCGCGGCCACCCGGTGGAACCGATACGTTGCTTCAATTGGTCTGGGCCGATTCGGCCGAGTGACTCCGTCATTTCTCGAAGCGGCCGCAACCCGCGTCGGGTAACGACGATGGCAATGAAAGCCGAGGCCACAACACCGCCGACGAGAACGGCGACGAATAACACAGCGAAATTCTTTTCAACTTGTTCGTCACTTGAGCGATCTTGTGCCAACTGAACTGTGTAAGCCTTGCCATCGGGATGTTCATTGAAGGTCACCAGGGAGAAAAACTTCCCTGAGGTGCGATAATCCTTGCGAGTGCGAAGGGCTTCCGCCGGTTCTTGCCCTGCTGGAAAAATCTGTGTCGGGATCAATCGATCCATTTGCGGTGTTTCGGCAATCGTGCCGCCCTGTGAGTCGAGAATCCTGATCCAGTAAGGAGTGTGCTGACCGGCGCGGTGCGCCGTGACCTCTTGAGCAAGGACTTCGGGTCCGTTCTCGCGGAGATCCGCGCTTAAGGCGAACATTTTGTCGGCCAGAACTGAGTTGTCTTCGGCGACCGCGTGGCGCACGACAATCGAGTAAAAGATGCCAAGCCCGCACGCGAGCAAAAGGCCCGCCGCCAGCGTAAACAGCAGAATAAGCTGGAATGCGATGGAGCGTTGTTTGTTCAAGAGACGACAATAAAGAGGACTAGCGTCCTTTCAGAACGTAGCCGACACCGCGAATCGTGTGGATCAGCTTCGTCTTGAACGGGTCGTCCACTTTGGCGCGTAAGCGACGCACAACCACGTCGACGACGTTTGTGTCGGTCGTGAATCCGACGTCCCACACGTGTTCTGCGATTTCGTCGCGCGACACGACGGCGCCGCTTGAGCGAACCAAATGCGCAAGCAGAAGGAATTCCTTTGGAGTCAGGTTGAGCGAAACGCCCGAGCGCGTCGCCTTATGCCGCTCAGTGTCGAGTTCCAAGTCTTCGATGCGCAAATATTCCGGCTGCTGTTGTGGAGCGCGCCGCAACACGGAACGCACACGGGCCAGTAATTCTGGAAACGCGAACGGTTTTACCAGATAATCGTCTGCACCTAGCTCCAATCCTTTGACGCGATCACGGACGCTGTCGCGGGCGGTAAGAAACAAAATGGGCGTACGCACTTCATCGCGCCGCAGTTCCGCGACCACATCCCAGCCGTCCTTGTGCGGCAGCATGACATCGACGATCAGAAGATCAAATTTAGTCGCACGTGCCTGTTCCAACCCCGTTTCGCCATCAAGCGCGACGTCGACGTCAAAATCGGCTTCGCGCAATCCTTTGGCCAGAAAAGCCGCGGTTTTCTTTTCGTCCTCGATCACCAAAATGCGCATAGGGCTCATTGCCTATACGAGCATGCGGCTCATGCGCCAGACCGGCGTCGTGCGGGCGGTACGGCGATCAGCAGCCCCGCGATAAGAAATGTGAGTGCCGCTGAGAATAAACAATATCGGCAGTACGCGTGCAGCAGAAACGCCTGCACATAGAGAAACCACAGTGTCGCCAAAAACATCGCGCCAGCGATCAAAGCAACAAACTTCGGCGCCCATGAGTAGCCGAACGCTGCGAATGTGGCGAAAGTGAATACCGTGAAATAGGCAAACGCTCCGAGCATGGCTACTGGAATTCCTCCCAGCTTGCCATACGAACTCCCCAATACCCGAAAACAATCCGGCGAACCTCCGCAGCTGAGCGTTTCACCAGTGAGGGCCTGCACGGTCAGAAAAGTTGCATCAGCCAGACCGGCCAGGGCAACAATGGCCACAATCGTGTAAAGAATAGTGCGAAATCGCGATACGGTCATGCGTGCGGTGTTCCCGCCAACGCTGCATTTATCGCAGCGCGAACGCCTTCCGGGTTTTTATCCTTTGGGTCCACTGGCTGGCCATTGATGTAAAGGGCCGGGGTGAGGTTTATTCCCAGCGATTCAGCGCGCGCTTTGTCGGAATCGACTCGTGCGTTGGCTTGTTCCCCATCCATGTCCTTTTTAAACTGATCAACATTCAGTCCGATCGTGCCCGCATACGATTCGAACAATTCGCGCGCATTGGGAGCCTTGCTCCATGCCGCCTGTTCGCGATACAGCACGTCGTGCATCTCCCAAAAATGACCTTGGAGCCCGGCAGCTTCAGCAGCCAACGAGGCCTCGCGAGCGTGCTCGTGAACGCTGAGCGGAAAACTCCGGAAGATAAGCCGCACGCGCGAGTCATATTCTTTCAGCATTTCCTCGGCGAACGCGGCGAAGCTGCCGCAGGGCGGGCACTGAAAATCGCCAAACTCTTCCAGCGTCACCGGGGCATCGGGGTTGCCCCGAATATGCATTGATTCGGAGCCGCTATTTGCCGAGGGAGCCTTATCTTGGGGAATAGCCTGGAGTTGCGAATGCTTTGCGCGATAGAGCATCACGCCGCTCCCAAACGTGGCCAATGCCACACCAATCACAATTACAAACGGCAGGTAGCGTTTCATGTGCGAGAGAAGCGGAGAATTTCGACGCGACAATTCCTTCGTCAAGTGTCAGCCCTGTTAAGATTCATTTCGTATTCCAATCGTTGACCACCACGACGCCCCACGAATATAGTGCGCAGTGAGATCTCGCAACTTACTCACCGCCTCCGGGCTTGTCGTCATGGCTGTTTGCAATTCCACCGGGCAAACTCCCTCTGCAGGAGAATCAGGAATTGAAGGAGTAATTATGATTAGTCCAGCTAATCCGGGGCCAACCAGAGTTGGGGCTGCCGCTTCAGTGCCGGTGGCGAACGCCAGTTTTGCGGTGGAAAAGAATAATGGCGAGGTGACCTCATTCACCACAGATGAGCAAGGCCGGTTTCGGGTCTCGTTGCCGCCGGGTCACTACAAAATTTCCCTGAAGGGAAGGAAATCCAGCATCGGTCGCTTCGGCCCTTTCGAAGCTGATGTCGCGCCGGGTAAGATGACCAACGTCCAATGGGAATGCGATAGCGGGATTCGCTAGATCCTTAAGAAGCTACGCCTTACGCTGCGTCGCCGAAAACAGAGCGATTTTCCAACCGCTACCAGAGAACGGGGGACTTTTGTGTGAACCGTGTCACATGCGTGGCACAGATGCTCTCCAGTTATGACGGGAACTCGCGAGGTTCGCTCGCGAGTTCCCCTCCAAATCACGGACAGGTGGTATGGCACCCCGACCCGTTTAGCCAGGAGTTCCCGCCCTCGGCGAAACACTCAATGCAAGTAAGCGTATCGCTCTTGGGTAACCCGCTGCAGTCAGAACTAGCAAAGCAATTGCTGCCCGCATGCTCCCGCGGTGTCGGCCGTGGCCGTGGCGACGGTGAAGGCCGCGACGGTACGGTCGCAGTTGGTGTAGCCGTCGCCGTAGCTGTCGCTGTTGCAGTAGATGTTGCTGTCGCTGTCGCTGTCGGAGTGAATGCGGCAGTTGCCGTCGCAGTCGCCGTTGGCGTGAATGCTGCAGTCGCCGTCGCAGTCGCTGTCGGAGTGAATGCGGCAGTTGCTGTCGCAGTCGCCGTCGGCGTGAATGTGGGCGTTGCCGTTGGCGTGCCGCATGGACCGCCGCCGTTGCTGCGACGCTGGACCTCAGCCAGGAACTGGAAGGTCTGTCCGTTCTATGCCTCCTACACTCCAGATCTGTCCCGCTCCGTAGAACCCTGCCTGGTTAGCCTGTCGATTGGGCAATATCAGGTTAGGCGGTGAAGGCATCCAGGTCCCGGCAGGCCAGGTTGCCACCGATAGCTCGTCTACGGCGTTGGTCGAGTCAAAGAAACCGCCTCCAGGCAGAGTCGCCACCCAGCGCATACAGCTTGTTGGTTCCCGCGTCGTAGGCCAGACCGAAGTCCGCCCTGCCCACTGTGAATGCCGGCCCTACACTCCACACCCCGGGAGCTGAACTCATGTCCAGACGCCACGTGGTGATGTTGTTGGCCATTGGCACTTTAGGCTGTTGTAGATTGCTGGCCCCTGTTCAGCATCGAGCTCAGCTCTGCCGAGGCCCTGGCAACAGGACCGCTTGCCTCGAAGCCGCCCACCACATACAGGAACTGACCTACCTGCTGGTAGCCTGCCAGCAGGAAGTCGTTTGGCGCTGACGTTCCGGCCGACCATGTGTTGGTCGCTACATCGTACACCTGTACCGCGCTGACGAAGCCCGTCGTGCCGCCCGCTACAAACACCTTGCCATTGAACGCACCGGAAGCCGAACCGTAGTGGTCACCACCGGGTATGGAAGCCAGCGAAGTCCAGCTGTCAGCGACGATGTCGTAGCGTGCAAAGCCACTGCCTGTATCTCCCTCAGTGCAATACACAAAGTTCGTCCCTGGCATCAGCGCACACGTAGGCGCTTCACTACTAAAGGGCATCGACGCGCGCGATTGCCACATTCCGGTGGCAATGTCCATGCGGTTAACATCAGGCACTCGCGTCCCATTGGACACTCCGCCGAACACATAGAAGTGCGTGGCGGTCTGCGCAAAGCCGTAGCGCACGTCTGGGATCGGGTATGGTGAGGCGATGACCCATGGCCCAGGTGTGCCGCCTGGCGTGCAGCTAGGCGACCCAGTCGGCGTTGCCGAAGGCGGAACTGTCGGCGTTGGGCTGGCGCATCCGCCGCCGGCCATATTGACCTCCACCGAGGTGGTAGTGCTCGAGCCTGTGTATCCGCCTACTGCTACCGCTGTGTTACCCACATCAGTTCCCGCCGGGAACGAGCGCTGCTGGTTCAGGCTAGGTCCGCTGGTCCAGCTGTTGGTAGCCGGATCATACACCTGCAGGGTGTTGGTGGTATCGGGGTGCAGCAACCGGTTGAACCATGCTCTTACTCCCGTCTTGGCCGATGTAGGCATTGTGCCTGGGCCGGTGAAGGGATTGCCACCGCCAAAGACCCACAGCTTGCCCGCGATCACTGCCGAGCCTGGCACGTTGACTCCACTGGGCATATTGGCCCGCGTCGTCCACGTGTTGGCCGCAATGTCGTAGTCATACAACGTGTTGAGATTGGTGTTGTTGATGTCGCGCCCACCAGCGATGTACATGTGCCCGTTGATAATCCCAAAGCCTGGGCCTCCCAGCGTGGCAGGCATGCTCATCCGGCTGGTGTTCCAGGTGTTGAGCACTGGATCATACTCCCATACCTGCCCAAAGGCGGGATCGACATTGCCGGTGCTGTATCCACCTACCAGGTAGATCTTCCCGTTGAAGTAACCCGAACCCATGAAGGCGCGCACATCAGGCATCGGCGCTCCTGTAGACCAAATCCCAGTGGCAATGTCGTAGATGCGGGTGGTATTGACCACCGTGGCCGTGGCCACGTTCTCGCCGCCAAACACGAAGAGCTTGTTCACATTGGGCGCATACACCCCTGAGGCCTCGCCGTTGTTCAGATCAGGCACAGGCGCCAGAGGCGTCCAGGTGTTGGTCGCCGGGTTAAACTTCCCAAACTGGTCGATGTTGCCGGACGTCGTGAAGGAGTAGCCGCCTCCCTCATAGGCAAAGGTGCCATCGCTGTCCATGAAGCCCCCGTAATGATCAATGGCTACAGGCGCTGCCTGCGTCCACGGACCAGGCGAACCTCCCGGTGGGCACGTAGGCGTCGCTGAGGGCGTTCCCGTGGCTGTCGGCGTCGGGCTCGGAGTTCCGCATGGTCCGCTAATCAGCCACCTGCCCGCATTGACTATCACCTTGCCCCAATCTCCGCTCTGGGTAGCATCGGAGTCTCCCGACATAGGCCGTGACGCCTACTGTGGTATGCCCGCCGCTGACCGGGCGGTACGCCACCAGCGAGTTGGCGAAGCTATCCTGCGCCACTTCCGTCGCTCCAGCAGCGGGGGATACCACGTTCTCGAAGTCGCGATTGAGCATCCGTCACACCGGCCATCAACGGGTGTCCGGCGTTAAAGGTGCCCAGCGAGAATGGAGCTGAACTGGATATGTCGTCGTGTAGCTGTACGGATTGTAGTTGCCGCTTACCCATCGGCCGTTGAATCCGTACGGCTGTCCCGGACCGTAGTGGCTAAAGCCGTACTGGACGACTACGCCTCCTCCGTCCACGTAGTCTGCCAGGTTATTACCCAGCGTATCCGGGTCGAGCAACGGGAAGTTGCTAAACGGCACAACAATCTGGTATTGCTGGAGCTGAGCCAGAGTGGGAGTGCCTGCTTGCGCATCGAAGAGGTCAACCGCCGCCACGCCTGGTTCGGCCAGGATCTGGCTTTGCAACTGGCCGGCGGCGCTGCTAGTATCTGAATAGGCGATGAGCACGTGGAACGAACTTGGCGTGCAGCTTCCCGTCGCTGTAGGCGTTGCTGTAGGTGTTGGACTGCCACCGCAGGGACCGCCAGTGTAATAGATCGTCCCATTCCAGACGCGAGGCGAAAACACCGGCGCGGTAAACGGCACGTTGGTGGCGGATCCGAGGACAAGGGACAGGTCCGCATTGGAATAGTTTTGATTCGATCCATTGCCATTGGTGTAAAATAGGCTGATGGCGGGGTCGGCCACCACAGCGATTCCGTAAAGGGTACCCGCGTTTAGGACAAACGGATTTGACAAAGTCACGTGAGTCGGCACGTCCTGACCGGCCCCGGTTCCGCTGCCGGTTGCCACTTGAGTCCAGAGAGCCATATTGGTTTCGTTCCCTACCGAGGTCATCCCGGGTAACACATAAACTCGCACATTACTAAACGCCGTCGTCGCTGAGGTATTGATATCTAATGCCGTTACGGTAATTGGATTCGCCGCAACGGTGACATCGAAATAATTAGCGCCGCCCGGGCTGCCATTGTTATTCGAGGCGAAGAGTGTTGTTATCTGTGACGGCGTGCACGACGGGCTGCCTGTCGGTGTAGCGCTAGCCGGGGCTGTCGGAGTAGGCGTAAGCGTAGCTGATGGACTTCCAGTCGGCGTGGCTGTTGCTGTCGGAGTTGGCCCACAAGGACCGATTGACTCAACTGCGGTGGAGCCACCGGATGCGGCGCCACCACCTACGACAAAACCACGGCCGTTAAACAGCGCGGCTCCAGGTCCCTGGTGATCTACATTGTACGGCGGTCCGGCTCGCCAGCTATTGGTGCCCGGAGTGTAGATCCACACCTGCTGGTTTATCGCCAGGCCCAGGCAGCCGACTACCCACAGTTCATTGTTCAGGACGAACCCGTTGTCGCTCTGGCATGTGCCCCCCGTTGTTGGCAGTGCGGCGATAGTACGCCACACGTTAGTAGTTGGGTTGTATGCGAAAGAAGCGCCCGGCGCAGTTCCGCCGCCTACCACGTAGATTTCACCATTGAACAACACACCTGCCATGTTGCCTTGAGTTCCGGGCATCAGCGCTCCGGTGGTGTAGCTGTTTGTACCCGGATTATAGATGTAAACTTCATTGTGACCCGTGCCGGTTGGGTTGTAACCGCCGATCACGTACACCAGGCCATTGAAAGCTGCCGTCGCCACGCCGGAACGTGCTGCGGGCAAAATCATGCCCGCACTCCAGGTATTGGTTCCGGTGTTATAAATTTGCATCGTATCGAGCGGACCACCGAACGATATGCTGTTGAATCCACCCGGCACATAGATGTTGGTGCCGACAGCCGTTCCTCTACTTTGCGCGTGTGGCACAGGGATAGGAGCCAGGGCCGTCCAACTGGTGCCGTTAAAGCGCTCGTTGGCAGTGCTGTAATCGGGCGCAGCGTTGAAGCCGGTGATGGCATAGAGGTTGGTGCCAACCGCCACCGTGGCCGGGTTGCGTCGTGCATTGGCCATGGGCGGTTCATTTTGCCACGCAGGATTGCACGTGGGCGTACCTGTGGGCGTTGGCGTCGGACTCGCGCAGGGCGCCAGCGTGTAGCTTTGCCCGCCAGTAGCGGCGCCACCTGCGCCGTTGCAGAAGTACTGAGTAAAGTTGGGAGCGACGTCCTTTTGCACTCCGCCTGTGGCGCTGGTGTTGCCGTTGTCCACAGTACCGTAGATCACGTCAAAGCGACTCTGCCCCTCGTACAATCTCAGCTCGAAGTTGGCACTGCCACTGCCCGGGAAGTACTGCGCTCGCCACTCGATGTTGAAGATGCGGTTGGGAGCAGTGCCACTTATGGAGGTGAAGATGCCGAATCCGCTGTTGACCAAATACAGGTCGTCCCAATACGGGAAGATGGTGTAGTTGTGGGCGGCCCACGGCAGGCAACTATTAGTAAAGGCCGTATCGGTGGTCACAAACTGGGCATTGCCGTTGGACGACAGATTAATGCTGGTGAAGCTCTGGTCGTACAAGGTGTAAGGGAAAGGCAACGCGACGGTGGTGACCGTATCATCCCCGTGATTGCCGATATCCGTAGTGCCTGGCACGATAGCGCCTCCTATCTGAGCTACGGTATATTGGGCGGTGCAGGGAGTCGCGGTAGCGGTAGCTGTTGGGCTTGGGGTGCCCGTTGGCGTTGGCCCCGCTGGGCCTTCGAATGCGCGTATCATGCAGGAGTGATAGGCTGGGAACGCGCTCTGGATCGTCGCCCACGCGTTGGCGTTGTTGTTCCACCAGTAGCCACCGGCAAAGCCGACCGCACCGGTTTGATCCGCCGACATGTAGACGTTGGTTGGGGCGGGCGGCATCCACCGCGCTCCAATATACACGCTCCCTGATGTGACATTAATTCCGAGCGCCCGAAATGTTATAGCTGTTCCAGATCGGCATTTGGCCCGCCACAAATATGTGGGTAGTCGCTGGCTGGGCATTCAGCGAGCCGAGCAAGGTGCCCGGGGTGCCACCGGCTCCGTCATCGTCATAGACCACAATGTCCACGGGGTACACCGGGGGACCTCCAGCCAGCGTGACGAAATCCAGACACACCGACGAGTACGTTTTTGGGTAACTCGTCGGGGTAAATTTATCGACGAATCTCACTTCAGTGACGCCCCCCGCGGGGTTTCCGCTGTAGCCGTTCTCAATCGTGCCGTCGTCATGGCGGATGATCGCCGGGTCGTTGCAGTCTATGCCGGACGGCTGGTGATTGGGAAAAAACCAAGGAGCCTGCGCTTGCTTAGCCGGCTGCTCCCCGAGATGATTCAATGCGCTATCTTTGGATAGCTGCGACTGATCGGTTTGAGAAATGTTCGGCAACGGCTGGTCGGAAACTGCTCCATCAGCACGATTGGTGACCTGCGGGTTGTACATGTTCGCGGGCACATTTGGGTTGATGGCCTGCTTGGCCACGCTTTGCTTCGCAGCGTTTTTCTGCGCCAGCGCAAATGGAATTGCACAGACAGCAAGAAGAAGCAGCAGATAAAACGCGCCTCGGATAAGGTGCGCTTTGATGGTGGGATTAATTTGCTTTTTCATTTTGGTGTTGTCCTCGTTCGAATTCTGTTTTTCTGGGAATTTGATATACTGCAACCGGGACAACGTTTTTAGTCAGGTGCTTCAAGAAATGTCAATACCTTTTTTGAAAATTTTCAGCGATCGACAGAAACCGCTTTTACAAAAAGGCGTCGGACGATGCAGAGGACGTCTCACGCTCCGGGCTCTTTGAACAGGGGTGACCGAACAGTAAGTGTTCGCAAAGGCCTCTTTGAGCGCAGACACTTGGTAGCCGAAACACCGAACCTTTCGAATCGGCAAGCCACCAAGACGGAAAGCCCGCCAAGCCTCCTCCGGAGCTCCGGCATTAACATTTCTACGAGTTACGGGCGGGGCGCCGGCGTCTGACGCGGCCTGGGCGTTGGTGTACTCCTCGGCGGCGGCGGGTGTATAAAGAATACTTCCCCAAGCAGGCGGAATAGTTGGTCCGGACCGTTTTGGGTTGGGCGGCAAGTACTCTTGCGGCCCCAAGTAGGGCAGTTCGCTCCCAAGCCGCCGCCAGGGGAAACCCGACGCTCCGAGAGGTAGAATGCCTGTGCTATACGGCGGCTTCACCGCGCGTCTCCTCATCAAGGACAGCGATCGCACGATCGTACAAGGCTTTCGCGTCTGCGTGAGAATTAGCAACGGCGGTCATCCCTGTCCTTCCCAACTCGCCCAAGGCGCTCATCATGTGAAACACTATGCCTGTCTGGCGGAATTGGCCAAAATGCAGGTGGTGCCGCACGACAATATCGAACAGGTCGTCCGGAGTAAGAGTCCTATAGCGCGGCGACTCGACGTGATCGCTGGCTACGAAAAATTTCCGCTGACCATTCGGAGCGGTGAAAATGCCAGTCTCCGTATCGTAAGTTCCATCAGTAAGAAATTGCAGAGTCAAAAACGGATGAGTGGTGCCGCCTTTTCTTAAGTTAATCTCAATCGCGTAAGGCTCCCATGTTCCGTCTTTCGCGCGCACCACCACGAAATCGAGGGCAAAGCGACCGATCACACCTTCTTTGGCCAAGCGCCTGCCTACCTTTGCAGCTTCGCGTGTGATCAGAGGAGCGTAAGCGGTGTCGGCCGGAAAAACGCAGCCGAGATAGCTTTGCCCGGTCGGGCCGCCCAAGAGCTGGTCATGCGTTGATAACAGTTCAACCTTGCCGAGCGGCGTAACGCGAAGCTGCACGCTCGGGCTTCTGAACTCTTCTCCCATGATCCGTTCCTCGACGACTCCCTTTCGCCCCCCCAACTTCTTCATGTAACTCTCATAAGTAAGTTCTTGTGACTCGAACTTCATGGCACGGAGGCGATCGTCTAACATAGCTACTTCCTTCGAGTCCTCGGGCGCGGGAAGCCCTGACAAATCAACTACCGCATTGCCCTCACCGGACACGCCTTCATTTAGCTTTACCATCACCTGCCTGATCGAAGGCTTGGTCATCCGCATTTGCGCGATCGCACTGACAAGGTCTTCCTTACTGCCAATGTCTTCGCGACCCAAAGGATATGGCACATCTTCATCCATAAAAATTTTGCGGCAGCCGCTCTTTGTTCCCAGCGGAAAAAATTTCGGATCCGCTCCGTACATCGGAATGCCGAGCCGCAACGCCAGTTCTTTCTCGCGGTTCGTCGTGTTGAAGGGAACAAGATGCGCCCGATCAGGATCCATGATCAGCGAGCGAATGTGCGCGATCAGTCGTGGCCGCTCTAACAGCTTATCACTGAGTGGCCGCACTGAACCATCCATGGGTGAAGGCAGGAAAAGTCGTTGCCGCGCATGGCTTGGGATGACGCCGGGAAGAAGATCGAGGTAATAATCGATGATGCTCGGCAGAATCGTTCGCGACGTCACGTAGATCAGGCGCGCCCTCGGCTGGCGCAGGAGCAGTAATAGAAATAAGAACCGTTCCTCGTATGCCTGTATCACCGCGCCGGAGTCAATCGCGTCAATCGACATCGACGGGTACGACCACGATGGTTTGCGGATCTTGATTCAACCGCTCGATCGATTTCCATAAGGGCACCAGTTTCTTCTGGAGCCGATCAAAGTCCGCCTGTGTCTCAGATGCGATTTTTCGTTCGGACATAGGGCCGCTATTAAAGCTTATCTCCTAAACAAATCGAGCAATTTGGGAACGTAATTGGAGGTCAGGCTTCCAGCCTGACTCGGCTGGCGGGCATCTTGCCTGCCGAACTCGATAAACGACAAGCTGGGAAGCTCGTCGTCCTAGATAGGCAGGATGCCTATCTTCCAACCTGATAGCGGCACGCGGCCTCCCAACAGCCAGAGATCTGTGCTTACCTTCGTCGCCCGAATGAATATCCGCGATGGGTTCTACCCCCGCCGATTGCTCGACGAGATCTGCTCGCTGTTTCGGGCTCAAAGAGTGCGGTGTAAACGTAGGAAAAGTTTTCCAGCTTCAATCGCGGAATTTTCTGACCGATGAAGCGTTCAATCGCCTGCAACGCGGGCAGTTCCTGTCCGCTTGTAAGCGTGAAGGCGTCGCCAACATTTTGCGCGCGTCCCGTGCGCCCAATCCGGTGCACGTAATCCTCTGGATGCTCAGGCACATCATAGTTGATCACGTGACTTACACCTGCGATGTCGAGCCCGCGCGATGCGATATCGGTCGCGACCATGACTTCGTATTTGCCGCTCTTGAAGCCATCGAGCGCTTCGATTCGTTCCCGCTGTGTCCGATTAGAGTGCAACACCGCCACCGCGTGCTTACCCTGCTTTAATTGGTGCGCTATACGATCGGCGCCGTACTTGGTTCTGCAGAAAATCAACGCGCTGTCGAAATTCGTTCGCTCGAGCAAAGCCATGAGCAGATCGAATTTTTGTTCAGCTGCCACTGGGTAGACTGCATGGGTCACCGTTTCCGCCGGCGAACGGCGCACCCCGATTTCCACTAACTCAGGATCGCGCAGCACCCATGCCGACAGACGCTCGATCTCCGGAGGCAACGTGGCCGAAAACAGCAACGTTTGTCGTTTTGCTGAGGTTTTCTCAACGATCCGGCGCACGTCGGGCAGAAAACCCATATCCAGCATCCGATCCACCTCATCGAGCACGAGAATTTTTATTTCTTTGAGACTCATCGCACGCTGCTCCAGCAGATCCAGCAACCGCCCCGGTGTTGCCACCAGAATATCCAGACCGCGCTTTAGCGCATCACGCTGTTTCCCGTAACCCACGCCGCCGTGGACAAGGCCCACCTGCAAATCAGTGAAACGGCCATAATCACGAAATGCCGTCTCCACTTGCGCGGCCAGTTCGCGCGTGGGCTCGAGCACGAGACAACGCAAGTCGGCGTGCTTTCCCAGCAACGTCAGGATGGGCAAAGCAAAGGCCGCGGTCTTGCCGGTGCCGGTTTGCGCGGTGCCGATCAAATCTTTTCCGGCAAGAACAATCGGAAACGCGCGAAGCTGGATCGCGGTCGGCTCCACGAATCCCATGGCCTGCGCTCCACGCACGACCTCGGGCAAAAATCCGAAATGATTAAATGACACAGCCTTACAACCTACGCAGAAAACCACGAATTAACACGAAGCAACACGAATAAATTCCAGGGCTCGCAATCGGCTTGTAGCAATAACTCTCAGCAAAATTGGTGTCCGTTCGTGGTCATTCGTCGTGAGTGGAACCTTAGCTCCAGAAAAAATTCGAAAAACATAAAATTGTGGTGACGCGCGAAGACTTCGTGCTACGATTCGCGCCCCAGCTCTTCAGAACAACAAGTCAATGACAATCTCCCCTCCAGCTTCTCAATTCAAATCGCCTTCAACTCACAGCGACTCCACATCCTCGCCCGTAGAGAAAAGCTATCGGCCTTCGTCATGGCTACGGCGGCCATGTAGCCAATAGCTGATAATTGATAGCTGCACACGTACCACGGCGGCCTGTCTGGCTCTAGCTATGTCGGGCAAATCTGAACCCCTTGGAATTGCTGGTTGGCGCGAAGCGGATTCGTGGTTAGTAGAAAGCTGATGAAAACCAACGGCAGACCAAATGGCCGGCTCATCGCGATTACCGCTGCGCTACTATGTGTCGCGATAGTTTCCGCAGCTACCGCGACGACTCCGCAATATCAGATCTATGACATCGGCGTGATTGATGCCGGCGACACGGCCTCGCAGGGCTTTAGCGTGTCACACGGCGGAATCGCTGTCGGTCGATCGATTCGCACCGGCGGAAGTCAGGCGTTTACCTGGACACTCATCGGCGGCATCGTTGGCCTGCCGAATCTGGCCGGGCGCAATCACGCGGTTTCGAACAGCGCGAATGACAATGGCGTCGTGGTGGGCACTGCCGCCACCACACTTTTCGGCAGCAGCCGGTTGCCGGTGATCTGGCAGAACGGAGCCGTTTCGCAGTTGCCGTTGCCCGCGGGTGAAACACTTGGTGACGCTAACTCGGTAAACGCTTCGAACGTTGCGGTCGGTTCGGTCGACGGTGGCAGCTTGCAGCGGGGCGCAATCTACAGCGGGGGCAACGGGACGATCATTACGCAGACCACAGCGAATGGGAGTTTTTTCGTCACTGCATTCGGCATCAACGATTCAGGCCGGGTGGTGGGTCAGGGGATCGATCCGATGAACGCCGCGCGCAACGTGGGGATCGTCTATGATATCGGTCAGACCATGGCGTTCGAGGTCGGCGCGTTGCCGGGGTTCAATGGCGCGCTCGCGTTCGGCGTGAGTAACACCGGTTACGTAGTCGGCTCGAGCATGCTAAATCAGGGCTCGGGTTTGCCGTTCATCTGGTCGGATCAAGGTGGAATAGTTGCCATCCCACTCGCCATCAGGCACAAGCCAGGGCTCGGCGCGCGCGGTGAATTCAGCCGGCTGGGTGGTGGGAAACGATTCGTCAGCTTTCTCGATTCCGTTTCTTTACGACGGAACAAACACTTATCGCCTTGCCGACCTCATCCCTCCGAACTCAGGCTGGGACCTATCAATGAACACTTCGTCGTCGGCGCTTGGCATTAGCGAGGACGGTGTCATCGTTGGGACTGGTGTGCACAACGGCGAAACTCACGCCTATGCCATGGTGCCGATAGCCCCTAGTCCGACACCTACGCCCACAGCTACAGCCGCCACGGCCACGGCAACACCAACAGCTACGGCTACGCCGACCGCAACAGTCACGGCGACTGCTACGGTTACGCCGACACCCAGGCCGACTCCGACGCCTAGGTTTCACCCAACACCGAGACCTCGTCCAACACCGCGACCGCGACCGTAGCTTGCCAGGGTGAAAGACGCGTAGCGAACAGCCACAACGGGATGAACCCAGCACAATGTCAAACACGACGGTCGCAGGTTTGATCCTTCTATTGCTTCTGCTCTTTACTTCGTTTCAGGCGAGCTCGGGTAATTCAGCAACAGACTCAGGCTATCGAGCTCCTGTGGCAAACGGCGTGCCCAGACCCGATCATGTCGTCATTGTGATTGAAGAGAATCACAGCTACAGCGAGATCATCGGCTCTCCGGCTGCGCCCTACATCAATTCGCTGGCGGCCCAAGGCGCTCTGTTCACCCAATCATACGCGATAACGCACCCCAGCCAGCCCAACTACCTCGACTTGTTCTCCGGCTTCAACCAAGGCGTGACCAACGATTCGTGTCCTCACTACTTCACCACAGACAATCTGGGGCTGTACGTGCTCAACGCCTCACTCAGCTTTGCAGGCTACTCCGAAGACCTGCCGTCGGTCGGCTCACTCGTATGCACGTCGGGCGCTTATGTTCGCAGGCACGCTCCCTGGGTCAACTTCACCAACATACCCACAACCACCAACCTTCCTTACAGTTACTTCCCCACTGACTACACCACGCTACCTACCCTCTCATTCGTAATACCGAACCTCAACAACGACATGCACAACGGCACGATCCAGCAGGGCGACAGCTGGCTACAACAGCAGCTGGACCCTTACGTGCAATGGGCCGTGACCCACAACAGCCTCTTTATCATGACCTTCGACGAGGACGACGGCAGAGAGGGCAACCGCATAGCCACCATCTTCATTGGGCAGATGGTCGTGCCCGGCGTGTATTCCGAGTTAATCAATCACTTCAACGTTCTACGTACCCTCGAAGATATGTACGACCTTCCCTACGCCGGAGTTAGCGGAAACTACCAGCCGATCACTGACGTTTGGATCGCGGAAACGCCCACCCCTACAACCACGCCAACAGCTACCGCAACACCAACAGCGACGGCTACTTCTACCCCAACAGCAACGACCACTGCTACCGCTACTAGTACCGCTACGGCCACGGCCACTCCAACAGCGACAGTAACGGCTACAGCTACACCTACGGCTAGACCGACGCCAACAGCTACTCCTACAACTACCGCTACGCCCACACCCAGGCCCACACCCACGCCCAGATTTCACCCGACACCAAGACCTCATCCAACCCCACGACCGCGTCCCTGACATTCACCTTATGGCAGGGACATCGCGCTGCGATGTGTCGCCGCGGCGACCGCAGCGCGCCGTCCCTACCAAAAGTACAACTGGCGTTGTAACCCGGAACGGGCAATGCCAGGACATGACTCTTTCAAGTCGTTGGAGCGCATCGCAGGTAGCAAACGCCGGCATCACCGAGGTCGGCTACATTTCACCGAGATTAGTGTCCATTCGCCTCCATGTGTCGCGCGTAACTGGAGATTTGCCTGGCCATCGCTTGACCTCGCTACTACGGACCCTTGAAATGTTGGTTGGCGCGTAGGCGGATTCGTGATTAGAAAGGCGTGTGATGGCTGGAAAGCCATCATTCCTTGATTATGAACGAGACACATCGCGAGAGACCCGCATGCCCCGCTGAGCTATTATGGCGCGCGGCGCATCGTTTGGCTGGTCTTTTTCGTTTTTATCATCTGGCTGGTCCTGCGCGCTCTGCAACCTGTCATCCTGCTGTTCGCGCTGGTTTTTCTTCTCGCGATGGTTCTCAACCCGATCGTCGTTTGGCTACAGAAACACCGCGTGCCGCGCTTGGTGGGTGTCATCCTGGTGATGCTAGCGCTGATTGCTGTCACGACGACCATCATCCTGTTTGCCATTCCGCCCCTGAGCCGACAACTGCAGGAGCTCATGCACAGCACACCCAACATGTGGCAGGGCATTCGCACCCGGATCGAGTCGGTGACGAAAAATTACCCGCAAGTTCGCGAGGCCTTGCCACCGACGGACGAAATGGCCGGTAAAGTCGGGGCAGCTGCGGCTACAGTTGGAAATTTCCTGCTGCAATCGACGCTCGGGTTAGCGGGAGGCGTGGCCAGCGCCCTGTTGGCGATTCTGTTGCTTATTTTCGTGCTGGCGAATCCGCGCCCGCTCATAACTGCATATCTGGCGCTCGCGCCCGATCGTTACCGCGAGCAGGCACATCGGACTCTTGAGCGAATGATGCGACAAATGATTGCCTGGGCGCGGGGCGTCGCGATCAATGGTGTCATTACCGGTGTGTCGATCGGTTCGCTACTTTGGTTGGTTGGGGTGCAGCCGGCGCTCATATTCGGCGTGATCGGTTTTCTCGGTGAGTTTTTGCCAAACATCGGCGCCTTTCTCGTTTCCATTCCCATTTTGCTGGTCGCATTGAGCATGGGAGCGACAAAATTCTGGCTCGCGCTTGGGGTAATCGTCCTGGTCTATCAGGTTGAATTGAACGTCCTCGTGCCCGGCGTGCTCGGCAAAGAAATGCGGCTGCACCCGGTCAACATTTTGTTTTTTACCCTCGCGACCGCCGAATTGTTCGGGTTCCTGGGATTGTTTCTTGCTGTCCCAGCTGCGGCGCTGGTGCAAATCGTGATCGACGAATTTTATTTGCAACCCCGCAAGATAGATGCTGCAGCGCTTGATCGGGAAGCCGCCGCTCTAATAGAAGGCAGGAAATGACATGCCCTCGCGGCCGGCCTCAGCAGCGCGCCAGCCACGGAAAAGACATCTGTCACGCCAGCGCTTAGACGTCGGCGCGGCAAGTGGTTGGAGAGAAAAGTTTTGACATTTCACCACGGAATTGAGTAAAACCGGGATACGGAGGAATTCATTTTATCATGTCAAAGATCAAACTAACCCTAAGCGGTTTCATGTTTCTGTTGGTTCTGCTGTTTGGTTTGTCCCGAGTGGACTCGCGTAATCCCGACACAAAGAACAACCACAATTGGGTCAACGCCCAGAGTGGAACACTTCAAAAGATGATTGTGGAAAACGCGAGCGTAACGATGCAGCTCGATCTCAACGGATTGAATGGAAGCAATTCGCTGGTAGCAAGGCCAGTCACTCTGCAATTTTCCGCCGCAGCCAATTCTTTCTTTCCCATTGTCGTTTTTAATGATCTGCTGCGCGCAGTTAAGCCGGGCTCAATGGCTTTGATCCCGTCCCGCGATCGCGAGATTCCGGCACTCCCTGTGCGATTAGGTGCGTCTGTCAAGCAACTCGTAGTCGAAAAACTTCCGTCGAATCAATCTTCCGGTCTTGCCGTACGCGACAGCAAGACAGGTTTCATTTTTTTCAATGTTGAAGGAGGAGATTACGATTACGACGCTAACGCGCGGTCGCTTGATATTGCAGATGGCCGACTCCTTGTTTCGAAAGAGTTTGCTAACGCTCTCGGTCGCCCGTCGGACGCCGGCTCAGTCGTTGGAAAAATTTCAGTGGGCGCAGCGATGCAGCCTATCGAGATCAAGCAACTGGTGAACGGCAAGCCTACGTCGGCGGTCGTGCCCCCGTTGAGCCAACGTGCCGGTCCGGGAGCGCCGGCACTGGTAGCCGGCCCCGATATTATCGTTGGGGAGCTGCCGGACATGGTGCAAATCGACCCAGCGGTGGGGTCACAGGTGGGCCTGGGGGTTGCGACGACTTCCTGCAACAATGGCGATACCCCGGTCAACTTTTACGCATTCCCAGACACAGATCATTCGTTCTTTCCGGAAAACCTTTATCGGATGAGCGGTGGCGCGGATAACACCGTGCGGTTCGAACAAATCGGTCAGTCCTGGGTAAAACACACCTTCGGCGCAAACGAAGACGACGACTGCAACCTTGGCTGCAATACAAATAATTGCGTTCAGTTCTCACAGCTATGTCCGGGCTGTTCGGATCCGTATCTCGCCGAGGAGAACGGATGGTACCAGTTGCTTGGTTCACGCGCGTGGGTCAATCCTTTTACCGGCGCGTTTCCGTCCACCGCGGCCAATCACAACGGCCACTCGCATGACGGCGTATCGCATCGGATTCGCGTCAATGTCGCTGATTTGAATACAACACTCAATGCAGGTGCAACCTATTTCGCGGAAGCGGCATACCTGAACCCGCTTGAATACACGTGGTGTCAGACCCATCCTGGGCAGTGCAACATGTATAACAACGCTTCCTACCGTAAGTTCCTTGTTAACGGCACAACGAGCTTCACATTTTCCCCTGTTGGCCAGACCGTGAGAACGCAGCCTGCCATTATGGCATGGACAGGGGCGACGGTAAATCAGGTGCAGCCTGATCCGGGAAACGATGGTGTCTCGTTTGTGGGCTACAAAGTGACCAGTCCCACGCCGGGAGTCTATCACTATGAGTATGCCGTATACAATTACAATCTCGATCGCAGCATTCAATCCTTTAGCGTGCCGTTAGGTGCCGGAACCAATCTCAGTAACATCGGATTTCACGCGCCGCCTCAGGAACCTGGCTGGGCAAACGACGGCACGGTTAACAACCAGGGTTACAGTAGCGTTCCATGGACTGTCACTCAGAACCCTACGTCAATCACTTGGAACACCGAAACCTTTGCGCAGAATCAAAACGCCAACGCGATTCGCTTTGGCACATTGTATAACTTTCGGTTTGACGCCGATCAACCGCCGCAGGGTACCAATGCAACAGTAGGATTCTTCAAAACAGGGTCGCCGATGATGGTCGCAATTCAGGCACCTGCTGGCGGAGCAACCCCTACAGCGACACCCACCGCCACGGCAACGCCGACGGCAACTGCAACGGCTACGGCTACAGCGACTGCGACGGGTACGGCCACTGCCACCGCAACACCCAGGCCCACTCCCACACCGAGGCAAATGTCGCCGAGGCCTCGACCAACTCCCTGGCCGCGTCCCTAGCCCTGATCCCAGCACACTGAGCAAAAAAGTAAGGAGGTGTTAGAACTCTTTTTTGGTTTGCATCGTAAACAACGAGAACAATGATGACTTAATCTCCCCCAGCCGCACCCTAACAGAACGATCCAACACAATGTCAAAGGTATGTCTTACCGGCTTCGCCTTACTGTCAGTTCTTTTGTTGGCGAATGCTTCACAAAATAACGCCAGTCAGCCCCAACAAAACGCTCCCGAAGCGCTGACTGGAACACTGCAAAAGATGATTGTGGAAAACGCCAGTGTAACGATGCAACTCGATTTGAACGGATTGAATGGGAGCAATTCCCTGGTGGCAAGGCCAGTCACTCTGCAATTTTCCGCCGCAGCCAACTCCTTCTTTCCCATTCTGGTTTTTAATGATCTGCTGCGCGCAGTTAAGCCGGGCTCAATGACCTTGATCCCGCAACATGTTCCGGCAGTCCCTTCAAAGTTAGGCGCGTCTCTCAAACAGTTGGTGGTCGAAAAACGTTCTTCAGGTCAAGGCTCCGATCTTGCAGTTCGCGACAGCAAGACAGGTTTCACTTTTTTCGATGTTGCAGGAGGCGATTACGATTACAACACCAATGCACGGTCGCTTCGCATTGCAGGTGGCCGACTCCTTATTTCGAAAGAGTTTGCTAAGGCTCTCGGTCGCCCATCGGACGCCGGTTCAGTCGTTGGAACAATTTCAGTGGGCGCAGCGATGCAACCTATCGAGATCACGCAAGTCGTGAACGGCAAGCCTAAGTCGGTGGTGGTGCCCCCGTTGAATCAACCTGCCGGTCCGGGAACACCTAACCTGGTGCCCGGGCCCGATATTATCGTTGGGGACCTGCCGGACATGGTGCAAATCGACCCAGCGGTGGGATCACAGGTTGGCCTGGGAATAGCGACGACGTCCTGCAACAATGGCGATCAGCCCGTCAACTTTTACGCATTACCAAACACAGATCATGCGTTCTTTCCGCAAAATCTTTATCGGATGAGCGGTGGCACAGATAACACCGAGCGGATGGAACAAATTGGTCAGTCCTGGATCAAACACACATTCGGCGCGGCCGAAGACGACGACTGCAATCTTGGCTGCAACACCAATAATTGCACTCCGGGCCCACAGCTATGTCCGGGCTGCTCCGATCCGTATCTCGCCGGCGAGAACGGATGGTACGACCTGCTTGGCTCACGTGCGTGGGCGAATCCTTTTACCGGCGCATTTCCGTCAACCGCGGCCGATCACACCGGCCACGTACATGACGGCGTATCGCACCGGGTTCGCGTTAATGTCGATGATCTGAACACAACACTCAATGCAGGTGCAACCTATTTCGCGGAAGCGGCATATCTGGACCCGCTTGAGTATACATGGTGTCAGACCCACCCCGGGGAGTGCAACATGTATAACAACTCTTCCCACCATCAGTTCCTTGTTAACGGCACAACGAGCTTCACATTTTCCCCTGTTGGCCAGACCCAGAGAATGCAGCCTGCCATCATGGCTTGGACAGGGGCGACGGTAAATCAGGTGCAGCCTGATCCGGGAAACGATGGGATTTTCTTTGTCGGCTCTAAGGTGACGGGGCCAAATAACGGCGTATGGCACTATGAATACGCCATCTATAATGAAAATCTCGATCGCAGCATTCAATCCTTTAGCGTGCCTGTGCTGGCCAATATCAGTAACATCGGATTTCACGCGCCGCCTCAGGAACCTGGCTGGGCAAACGACGGCACGTTTAATAACCAGGGTTACAGCAGCACGCCGTGGGCTGTCACTCAGATCAACGGTTGTCAACAATGGCTGGGTAGTTGTCAAACGTGGTACAGTGAAACGTTTTCGCAGAATCAGAACGCGAACGCGATCCGCTTCGGCACATTGTATAACTTCCGGTTTGACGCCGATCTACCTCCGACACTTTGGTATGCGACGATCGGCTTCTTCAAGACAGGGGCGTCCATCGCTGTTGTAGTCCCGGCTCCCGTACTCCAACACACGCCGACAGTCACGCCTACTGCTACGCCTACAGGTACACCTACTGCTACCGCGACTGCGACTGCAACCGCTACCGCGAGTGCTACCGCGACTGCTACTGCTAGCGCGACCGCTACCGCTACTGCGACACCTAGCGCGAGTCCTACCGCGCGGCCGACGCCGACACCGAGGACTGGTCCGTCACCGAGGCCTCGGCCAACCGCCCCACCGCGCCCCTAGCCCTGCAACCGGCACATGAACAAAAGGTAAACTGTGTGTTACAAATTCTTGTTTGCTCCAATTGCGGGCGCGTGAGAAAGATGACCATTTAATTTGCGTCAGACCTACCCTAACAGAAAGATCCAACACAATGTCAAAGATATGTCTTACCGGCTTCGCCTTGCTGTCAGTTCTTTTTTTGGCGAATGCCTCGGAAAATAACGCCAGTCAGCCCCAACAAAACGCTTCCGGAGCGCTGACTGGAACACTGCAAAAGATGATTGTTGACGACGCGAGCGTGACAATACAACTCGACCTGAACGGATTGAATGGGAGCAATTCTCTCTTGGCAAGGCCCGTCACGTTGCAGTTCGCAGCGGCGCCTAATTCTTTCTTCTCCATTCTTGTCTTTAACGACTTGTTACGCGCGCTCCAGCCGGGCTCGATCACACTGGCTTTGCAAAACTCCTCTTCGGCCGGCGCAAACGCCCCCGGCTACAGCCATCTGCCCGCCGCACTACGCTCGTCTGTTAAGCGGCTGACAGTGGAAAAACTTCCTTCAGGTCAAGGCTTCGATCTTGCAGTTCGCGATAGCAATACAGGATTCACTTTTTTCAACATCGAAGGACACGAGTATAATTACGATGGTGCGGCTCAGTCGTTTCACATCACCGGAGGCAGGCTTCTCATATCAAAACAGTTTGCCAGCGTACTTGGTATTCCATCAGAAGCTGGCTCGTTGGCCGGAACAATTTCCATCGGCGCGGCGATGCAACCAATCCAGATCGACCAGGTTGTTAGGGGCGAAACGAAATCAATAGTCCTGCCTCCCATGCAACATGCAGTAGGCCCCGGAGTGCCAAATCTTGTGCCCGGTCCGGATGTTATTGTTGGAGATGTCGAGGATGTGGAACAATTTGGTTCTGCTGTCGGGACGCAGGTAGGTTTGGCCATCGGAACAGACTCTTGCGACAACGGCGACCAGCCAGTCAATTGGTTCGCATTGCCTCAAACCGATCATCCAGTCGTTCCGCAGAATCTCTATCGCATGAGCGGCGGCGCAACCAACGATGCGCGCTTCGAACAAATCGGCCAGTCATGGATGAAACACACGTTTCTGGCATTACAGGACAGTGTGTGCGGCTTTTGTAACACAAGCCCTCCTTGTAACCCAGGTCCACAGCTCTGCCCGGGCTGCTCTGACCCGTACACGTCAGGCTTGAATGGCGATCAAAACAGCATCGGCTCGCGTGCCTGGGTAAATCCTTTCACCGGTTCCTTTCCATCGACTGCCAATAATCACAGCGGCCATAGCCATAATGGCGTGTCGCACCGGATCCTGGTAGAAACCAGTGATCTGATCCCAGGGCAGAATTCGGGAGCCAGCTATTTCGGCGAAGCGGCCTACATCAGCCCGCACGAATATCACATGGTGCCAGTCGCACCCGACGCAATGCAACATGTTTAACAATTATTCGTATCGCCGGTTCTCAGTTACAGGCGGGCCTACTTTTTTTAACTTTCCGGCCGCCGGTTCTACCGTCCGAATGCAACCTGCTATCCAGGCGTGGGCAGCTACGAACGCGACAGTCAATCAGATTGAACCTGATCCGGGTATCGATGGCGTTTGGTTGATGGGCTACAAAATAACCAATCCCTCAGCCGGCGTATGGCACTATGAGTATGCCCTGTTTAACATGAATCTCGACCGCGGAATTCAATCCTTCAGCGTGCCGCTGAACGCCGGAGTTAACGTAAGCAACATCGGTTTTCACGCTCCGCCTCAACACCCCGGCTGGGCAAACGACGGAACTCAGGGAAATGCTGGATATAGCGGCGCACCATGGAGTGTTACCCAGGCCGCCGGTTCCATTACTTGGAATACCGAAACATTTGCCCAGAACCAGAACGCGAACGCGATTCGCTGGGGCACATTGTATAACTTCCGGTTCGATGCCGATCAGCCGCCGCAATCTGCCAATGCCACGGTCGGGTTCTTCAAAACAGGTTCGCCGATGATGGTGGCAATCCAGGCCCCGGCAGGTGGGACGCCGACGCCTACACCTACTGCCACTGCCACCGCGACCCCAACTGCTACCGCTACGCCAACGGCAACTGCCACTGCCACGGCAACGGCAACAACGACCGCAACACCGAGGCCGACGCCAACGCCAAGAGCCGTGGCGTCGCCAAGGCCTCGCCCAACTCCTCTGCCGCGTCCGTAGCTGGTGACGCTGGACTGTGGAACGCGTTGTCCCCTGGCTCGCCGTAGCCTTGGCGAAGACGGCTCAACGCGTGGGTAAACATCACTGCGGCTTCGCCGTCTGATATCTGCGCCTTTGGCGATCGGTTGTCATCGCCTTCAGCCGCCTTCGCCGAGGCTACGGCGCCCACAGGAGAAGACGATCCACCTGATTGGGCGCCGCAGGATTTTTTACCAAAAATGTTTTTTTTGCTTCTAACGCGAGCACGTGAGAGAAATTAGCACTTAATCTCCGCCAGGACTCCACGTTAATCAGGAGAATCCACACACTATTATGTCAAAGATAACCCTTACCGGCTTCGCGCTGCTGTCAGTCCTGTTTTTCGGAAACAGCTCGGAGAATTACGCAGTGCAACCCCGGCAAAACGCTTCCGACGGATCCACGGGAACGCTTCAAAAAATGATTGTCGAAAACGGCACCGTGACACTCAACGTGGATTTGAACGGGTTGAATGGAAGCACTGCCTTGGTCACGAGGCCTGCCGCGCTGCAATTCGCTGCCGCGACGAATTCGTTTTTCTCCATTCTTGTCTTCAACGATCAGTTGCGCGGCGCCGAGTCGGGCTCGATCGCGCTGATCCCGCAGGGCCGGCCGGTTTCTCTGCTCCCCTCGTTGTTCGCGGCCTCTCTGAAGCAGCTCGTCGTCGAAAAGCTCCCTGCCGATTCGCCGTTCGATATGGCTGTGCGCGACGCGAAGACAGGCTTCACGTTTTTCAAAATCGAAGGACATCAATACAATTACGATGCAAAGGGGCACCTACTCGATCTCGAAGGTGGGCGGCTTCTGATGTCGAAAGAGTTTGCCGCGGCTCTCGGCCGTCCCGCGGATGCTGATTCCGTCGTTGGAAAAATGTCGTTAGCGCAAAGATGCAACCGATTGAGGTCACGCAACTGATCAATGGCGAACCCAAGTCGATGGTCTTACCAGCACTGCCTAGTCCGAATCCCGGGACGACACCTGGACCCGACGTTATCGTGGGAGACTTACCCGCGATGCAACAATTTGGCAGTGCCGGCACGCAGGTGGGGGTTGCAATAGCAACAACTTCCTGCAACGCGGGAACAGAAGATCTGAATTGGTTTCAGTTGCCAAACACCGATCATCCAGTCATTCCACAAAATCTGTACCGGATGAGTGGTGGCGCCGATAACACCGAACGGTTCGAACAAATTGGTCAGTCCTGGCTTAAACATGCGTTCACAGCATTGACGCAAAACGCCTGCGGCTTTGGCTGTAACGGCGTAGGCGGGCCGCATCTTGGCTCCGGATGTTCGGACCCGTACTCAGCCAATTTGAATGGCGGCCAAACCGGCATCGGTTCGCGCGCATGGGTCAATCCTTTCACCGGCGCCTACCCATCCACGGCGAACAACCACAGCAGCCATTCGCACGACGGTGTATCGCATCGAGTTAGAATTGAAGTCGATGATCTGAACCAAAACCTGAATCAAGGCGCGACGTACTTCGCTGAAGCCCAGTATGTCACTCCCCACGAGTACACATGGTGCCAGGCGCATCCCGCGCAATGTAATATGTACAACAACGTTTCCTATCGCCAGTTCAGCGTCAGCGGCACAACGAGCTTCTCATTTTCTCCTCTTGCCTCCACGGTCTGGAGGCGACCAGCCATCATGGCTTGGACAGGCGAGACAATAAACCAGATCGAGCCTGATCCGGGCAATGATGGCCTCTGGTTCATGGCTTACAAAGTGACCAATCCATCTGCCGGAGTCTGGCACTATGAGTATGCCTTGTATAACGAGAACCTCGATCGGGCGATTCAATCGTTTAGTGTGCCCTTGGGGTCCGGTGTCAACATCAGTAACATCGGCTTCCATGCGCCGCCTCAGGAGCCCGGCTGGGCAAATGACGGTACCGTTAACAATCTGGGTTATAGCAGTGCTCCCTGGACTGTGACTCAGGCGGCGGGTTCCATAACTTGGAGCAGTGAAACATTTGCGCAGAATCAAAACGCGAATGCGATTCGCTGGGGCACACTTTATAATTTCCGGTTTGACGCGGATCAGCCGCCCCAAAACGCAAATGCGATGGTCGCCTACTTCAAGACCGGATCGCCCACGCTAGTTGCGATCCAGGGACCTTTCGGGGGAGGCTCACCAACTCCGACACCGACTGCAACCGCTACAGCCACAGCCACGCCTACTGCGACAGCCACCGCAACACCGACTGCTACGGCAACTCCAACCGCGACTGCTACTCCGACTGCGACGGCTAACACAACACCGACTCCGACACCGCGGCCTACTCCAACGCCAAGACTTAATCCGCCGCCGAGACCTCGCCCCACTCCGTTGCCTCGTCCGTAGCTGGCGCCAGGCACGTTGTGGAACCCGTTGTCCCCTGGCTCGCCGTAGCCTTGGCGAAGGCGGCTCAACGCGTTGATACGCCAGCTTACCCGCAGGCGTTCCCACCGGATATCTGCGCTTTTGGCGCTTAGTTCATATCGTCCCAGCTGATTCGTTCCGTTTCTGCGTCTTCGAGCGCGGGGGCGTTTGGAAGTAGCTGGGCCGATCCACCTCCTGTTGATTGGGACGCCGCAGGATTTTTCATAATTTTCTTTACTTTTGCCCTCAAGGCATGAGAAAAATGACTTCTCTGAAGCGTAGCCAGATTCACCACAACCAGAGGACTCCACTACAATGTCAAAATTAACGCTCACCGGTCTCGCGCTCCCACTCTTCCTGCTCTTTGCCTCACCGCCGGCGAGCGCTCCTAAAGCTTTCGGCGCAACGAAGGAGAGTCCTGAAAGTCACGGGCAGGCCGGGACACTTCAGAAGATGATCGTCGAAAGCGGGAGCGTCACAATGGATCTCGATGTCACTCAGTTGAACGGAATCGGCTCCGCGCCGGGAAGACCGACAACACTGCAATTTGCTGTTGCGGCTAATTCGTTTTTTCCAATTTTGGTTTTCAATGATCTTTTGCGTGGTCCGGAGCCGGGATCGATGTCCTTAATTCCAGCCGGTATCAACGCTTCCGGCTACACTTTACCTGCGGCGCTGCGTGCATCTCTCAAGCAGCTCGTGATTCAAAAGCTTCCGTCGGGCGAAGGTTCCGATTTGGCCGTGCGCGACGGCAAAACAGGATTCACCTTTTTCAACATCGACGGAGGCCAATACGACTACGACGCAAAGGCGCAGTCGCTCAGCATCACTGGCGGACGGCTGCTGGTCTCCAAGGAACTGGCGAAGGCCCTTGGGCGTGCGACACAGCTCGGCGCAGTCGCGGGGCGCATCTCCATTGGCGCAACGATGCAACCCGTCGAGATCACACACCTCGATGCCAACGGTGATGTGAAATCCGCGAGACTGCCCCGGCTTCACGTGCCGTTGCCCGGAACTGTCCCCGGTCCCGACGTGATCATCGGCGAGCTGATCGGCCTGCAGCAATTGACCAGTGGTGCAGTAAACGGGCGAGTGGGGATCTCTTTGGGCACTGATGCCTGCAACAAAGGCACGATCGACGTGGATTGGTTTGCCTTACCGAGTAACGACCACCCGTTCATTCCCCAGAATCTTTACCGGATGAGTGGCGGCGCAGACAACACTGATCGGTTCGAGCAACTTGGCCAGTCCTGGGGTAAGCATGCATTCACCGCGGCATCGTCAAACACATGCGGCTTTGGATGCAATGGTGTAAGCGGCGCCCATCTTGGGTCCGGCTGCTCCGATGCATACGGCGCCGGCTTAAACGGCAGCCAATCCGGTATTGGTTCGCGCGCGTGGGTCAATCCCTTCACCGGATCTTTCCCAGGTTCCACAGCCAACAATCACAGCGGCCACAGCCATGACGCAACGTCTCATCGAATTCTGGTGGACACGAATGACCTGATTCCTGCTCAGAACCAGGGCGCTCTGTATTTTGCCGAAGCGGAATACATCGTCCCGCACGAATACACCTGGTGCCAAAGTCATCCGGGCCAGTGTAACATGTACAACAATGCCTCTTACCAGCGCCATAACGTGAGTGGCGGACCTACAACGTTCACCTTTAGCCCCGTGGGCGCCACCGTGCGCGAGCAGCCAGCGATCATGGCCTGGACCGGCGCGACGGTAAACCGGCAGGAGCCTGACCCGGGAAATGATGGTATCTGGTTCATGGGCTTCAAAGTAACGAATCCCAGTACCGGCGTCTGGCACTATGAATATGCTCTCTACAACCAGAACCTCGATCGCTCTATCCAATCTTTTAGCGTTCCTGTTGGGCCAGGAGTAAACATCTCTAACATCGGATTTCATGCGCCGATTCAGCATCCCGGCTGGGCGAATGATGGCACCTTGAACAGCCAGGGATATAGCAGCATGCCGTGGACTGTTACCCAGGACGCAAGCTCTATCACCTGGAGCTCAGAAACATTTGCGCAGAATCAGAACGCCAACGCCATTCGCTTCAGCACGCTGTATAACTTCCGGTTTGATGCCGATCAACCGCCTAACCCAACTGCTGCGACGGTAGGCTACTTTAAGACCGGCTCGCCGACCGCTGCTCTAGTTCAGGCTGCTGGGAACGTTCCAATGGCGTCACCGACACCGACACCGACAGCGAGCCCCAGTCCCACAGCCACAGCAACGCCGACAGCTACGGCAACGCCAACGGTGTCACCTTGCCAAATCGGCATAACCCAAATCACCGGTACCATCGTGCCGGGCACCGTGGATATAGGAAATCACGGGGATGATACGGTCACCACTATCGCGTTGCCCTTCCCCTACACCTTGTACGATCAGACCTTCACGTCAGTCAACCTGTCGTCCAACGGCAATGCTCAGTTCACAACCACCGATGCAGGCTTTCAGCAACCAGTGCCTGCCATGGCTCGATCACAACTACACGATCTTCCCGTACTGGGACGATCTATATCTGGTTAATAGTGGATTCGGCATATTCACATCGATAAGTGGCACTGCTCCCAACCGTATCTTCAACATTGAGTGGCGGGCGCAGTACTTCCCGGGGAGCGGCAGTGCCAACTTCGAGCTGAGGTTGTATGAGGGGCAGAGCAGTTTCGAGGTAATCTATGGCGCAGTGAGTGGGGGCGCCAACAGTGCCACAGCGGGAGTGCAGAGAGACAACACCTGCTTTACCGAGTTCTTCTGCAACAGCCCAGGTCAGCTTACTAGCTGGGCAACTGGTCCAGCAGGTACGCCCAGTCCAGCCCCCTCGGCATCACTGACTCCAACTTCCACGCCGACTGCTACCGCGACAGCAACAGCTACGGTTCGGCCTACGGCTACTCCCTCAGGTACGCCGCCATGCGCTGTTGGGTGGTCGGCGGGACAGGCTTTCCCCAGCGTCCAGGCCCGCTCGGTGGGCGTTTATTTCTTTGAGGGCTTAGGCCCAAGGTTTTACGCCATGGGCGGGCGCTCGGCCGATACAGCCGGAAACGACTTCACACATCCGTTTGAGTACCACCCCATTCAACAACACCTGGGTCACCAAGACAGCCACTTATCCTGATAATCAGGTTAACAACATGGCTTGCGGTGTCCTCACCGTTTCAGGCACTCGGTTGATCTATTGTGTGGGCGGCTCGGCAGCCGGAGCGAGTACTGCGACAGGCCGCGTGTTCTTCTACGACCCGAAGACCGACGCCATCACCACGCTCACCGGTGCAGACGACTGGCCGGGCGCACAAGGCACAATTCTACCGGGTGGCTTTGCAGTGGCTAACAACAAGCTTTACATCCTGGGCGGGTTCAATATCAACGTAGCCTCCACCAACCAAATCTGGCAGTTTGATCCTACCGGTGCCGTAGGCGCCAAATGGCTCCAGAGAAAGAGTGAACACGCCGGTGGGGATCATGTACGCTCCCACGGCAACGATAGGTAACATCATCTATGTTGGAGGGGCATCCGATTACGTAGGTGGGACGGTGATTGACACCACCAACTCCTTCAGCTTCAACCCGGCGGCCAACACGATCGGCTCGATAGCTGCCATCCCGAGGGCCACGGGTGAAACGCGCGGGCTTGCCTACAACGGCAAGATGTTGGTCATGGGCGGGGGCAGAGTGGCGCCCAATCCATCAAACGAGGTGGATGCCTACGATCCGGTCACGAACACGTGGTCGGTAAATGCGCCGGTCCCAGCGTTTATGACTGCGCGGCGCAACTTCGCTGCCGACACTGGGCCAATCGGATTAAACAATGCAACGGGGATCTGGATCGCAGGCGGTTACGCGCCTACGAGCCCGACGGACTCGACGGAAGTGTTCTGTTCGGGGTTTGGGCCTACTCCTACACCCACGCCAACAGCCACACCCACAGGCACACCTGTACCTCCCCCGACACCAACAGCTACGGCGACAGCCACGGCACGCCTAGTGCGACGCCGACAGCTACACCCAGGTCTACTCCGATACCAAGAATTCGGCCAACTCCGCCGCCGCGCCCATAGTTAGTGACGAGGGAGTGTTGGAACGCGTTGTCCTCCGTAAAGGAGCGTAGCCGCGTAAATCCACAAGTTGCCATCGCATGCCTGTCGCCTTCTACGCGGCGTGGCTCCCACGGAGCTTTACGCCTTGGCTCGCCGTAGCCTTGGCGAAGGCGGCTCAACGCGTTGGTAAACATAACCGCGCGCTTCGCCGTCTGAAATCCGCGCCTTCGGCGCTTAATTGCTATCGTCTTCAGTTATCTGTTTAGCGCCAACGGCGCTGTTTTCACATTAGCCTGGGGCAACGCCCCAGGAGTTCAGGGTGCATAACCGAACAAGCGCTGAAAGCGCGATTCAACGCGCCAGTGAATCGCGCCTTCAGCGCTGATGCTCTGCATTGATGGTCTTCCTTGGGCGCTGCCCAAGGCTGAAAGATGAATGCTGCGCCTTTGGCGCTAAACATATACGTCTTCAGAGAAGTCGATCCACCTTCTGTTGGGGCGAAGCAGGATTTTTCTTCTTTACTTTCGCCGTGATGGCGTGAAAGGAATTACCGCTCAATTTTCAGGCACATTCACCACAACCAGAGGAATCCCACTACAATGTCAAAGTTAACGCTCGCCGGTCTTGCGCTCCCGTTGTTCTTACTCTTTGCCTCGCCCCAGGCGAGCGGCCCAAAAGCTTTCGGCGGCACAAGAAAAGTTGTCCAGAGCCAGGAGCACAGCGGCACGCTTCAAAAGATGATCGTCGAAAACGGAAGCGTGACGATGGATCTCGATCTCAATCGATTGAATGGAGTCGGCTCCGCGTCGCAATCAACCGTCAAACTGCAATTCGATGTCGCCGCCAATTCTTTCTTCAGCATTTTAGTCTTTAACGACCTTTTACGCGGCGTGGACCATGGCTCAATGGCGCTGGTCCCGCAAAACTCTGCGCCGGATCTTCCTGTGTCGCTCAGCGCTTCCGTCAGGCAACTCGTAATGGAAAAACTTCCAACCGGCGCAGCGTTTGATCTTGCTGTGCGGGACGGCAAGACCGGCTTCGTTTTCTTCAATGTCGAAGGTGGTCAGTACGATTATGACGCCAGTACGAAGTTGCTCAGTGTCACTGGCGGCCGCCTGCTGGTTTCCAACGAATTCGCGAAGACCCTTGGCCGCGCGTCAGACGCCGGCTCAGTTGCCGGCCAAATCTCGCTCGGCGCAACCATGCAACCGGTCGAGATCAACCATCTCGACGAAAACGGTAATGTAACATCCGCCTCGTTACCGGCGCTGCCCGTACCTCGCCCCGGGACCGTTCCCGGCCCCGATGTCATCGTCGGCAGTCTGCTTGACTTTGTGCAATCCCAGAGTGGGTCCGTTGGAGGCCGCGTCGGCCTCGCTTTGGGAACTGATGCGTGTAACAAAGGGACGGTGGACGTGGATTGGTTTGCCTTGCCAAACAGCGACCATCCATTTATTCCGCAGAATCTTTACCGGATGAGTGGCGGCGCCACTAACAATGAGCGGTTCGAGCAACTTGGCCAGTCCTGGGGTAAGCACGCGTTTACGGCGGCATCGTCCAACGGGTGCAACTTTGGATGCAACGGTGTAGGCGGCGCCCATCTTGGTTCCGGTTGCTCCGACGCATATGGCGCCGGCTTAAACGGCAGCCAAACCGGCATCGGCTCGCGTGCATGGGTCAATCCCTTCACCGGATCTTTCCCAGGTTCTACAGCGAACGACCACAGCGGCCATAGTCACGACGTAACGTCTCACCGAATGCTGGTTGACGTTAACGACTTGAACACCTCGCTAAACCCGGGCGCGACGTATTTTGCCGAAGCGGAATACATTGTGCCTCACGAAGGCAGCTGGTGCCAAAGTCATCCGGACCAGTGCAACATGTATAACAACGCTTCGTACCGCCCGTACACCGTAACCGGAGTTAATCAGCCCTTTAGTTTTACTGGCGCAGGTCCCACCGTGCGAGAGCAGCCGGCCATCATGGCTTGGACCGGCGCGACGGTAAGCCAGGTCCAACCCGCGCCTGGCACCGATGGTATCTGGTTCATGGGCTACAAAGTCACCAACCCCACTACTGGCGTCTGGCACTATGAATATGCTCTCTACAACCAGAACCTCGATCGCTCTATCCAATCTTTCAGCGTGCCCGTTGGGCCAGGAGTAAACATTTCTAACATCGGCTTTCACGCGCCGATTCAACAACCCGGTTGGGCACATGATGGCACACAGGGAGATGCTGGATATAGCAGCGCACCGTGGACTGTTACCCAAAACGCAAGCTCTATCACCTGGAACACCGAAACATTTGCCCAGAATCAAAACGCCAACGCGATTCGCTTCAGCACGCTGTATAACTTCCGGTTCGATGCCGATCAGCCGCCTAACCCAACCAACGCGATGGTAGGCTACTTTAAGACCGGCGCGCCAAGCTTTGTTGGTGTGCAAGCCGCTGGGAATGTCCCGCTGCCATCGCCTACGCCAACACCGACAGCGAGTCCATCACCCACGGCAACGTCTACGCCGACCCCAACGCCGATACCTTGCGCAGGTCTTACCATAATTCAGATAAGCGGAAGCATTGTGCCGGGCACCACCGACATTGGTAATCACGGGGATGATACGGTTACCACCCTCGCGCTTCCTTTCCCTTTCACCTTGTACGGCCAGACATTCACCTCGATCAACCTGTCATCCAACGGCAATGCGCAGTTCATGACCACCGATGCGGCTTTCACCAATCAATGCCTGCCATGGACCACTCATAACTACACAATCTTCCCATACTGGGACGACCTTTATTTGGTCAACAGCGGCTTCGGCATATTCACATCGGTAAGTGGCACTGCTCCCAACCGCATCTTCAACATCGAGTGGCGGGCGCAATATTTCCCGGGCAGTGGCAGTGCCAACTTCGAGCTGAGGCTATACGAGGGGCAGACACGGTTTGACGTGATTTACGGCACAGTGAGCGGGGGCAACACATCGGCCACAGCGGGAGTGCAGAGAGACGACGCATGCTTTAATCAATACTTCTGCAACGGCTCAGGTGGTCCACCTACCGGCGGATGGGCTTTGGTTCCAACAGGCACGCCTACGCCAACACCAACAGCTACAGCAACAGCTAACCATACGCCGACAGCTACGACGACACCAACGCCTACAGCAACAGCTAACCATACGCCGACAGCTACGACGACACCAACACCTACAGCAACAGCTAACCATACGCCGACAGCTACGACGACACCAACACCTACAGCAACAGCTAACCATACGCCGACAGCTACGACGACACCAACACCTACAGCAACAGCTAACCATACGCCGACGGCTACGACGACCCCAACAGCTACCGCAACGGGTACAGTAACGCCTCCGCCGAGTCCAACGGCGACGGCAACTTCCACTTCTACTCCAAGGCCCTCCCCGACTCCAAGAGTGACCCCGCCACCAAGGCCTCGGCCAACTCCTCTGCCTCGTCCGTAGCTGGTGACAATGGACTGTTGGAACGCAGTGTCCTCTGTAAAGCAGCGTGGCCGCGTAAATCCACAAGTTGCCATCGCATGCCCGTCGCCTTCTACGCGGCGTGGTTCCCACGGAGCTTTACGCCCTGGCTCGCCGCAGCCTTGGCGAAGGCGGCTCAACGCGTTGGAAGACATAACTGCGGCTTCGCCCGCCTGATGTCCGCGCCTTCGGCGATTAATTGTTATCGTCTTCAGTTTTCTGTTGAGCGCCAACGGCGCTGTTTTCATATTAGCCTGGGGCAACGCCCCAGGAGTTCAGGGTGCATAACCGAACAAGCGCTGAAAGCGCGATTCAACGCGCCAGTGAATCGCGCCTTCAGCGCTGATGCTCTGCATTGATGGTCTTCCTTGGGCGCTGCCCAAGGCTGAAAGATGAATGCTGCGCCTTTGGCGCTAAACATATACGTCTTCAGACAAGCCGATCCACCGCCTGTTGATTCAGACGCCGCACGATTTTTCATAATTTTCTTTACTTTTGCCGTAAAGGCATGAGAGAAAATGACTTCTCTCAAGGTGAGCCAGACTCACCACAACCAGAGGACTCCACCACAATGTCAAAGTTAACGCTGTCCACTCTCGCGCTTCCGTTGTTCCTGCTCTTTGCTTCACCGCCGGCGAGCGCTCCGAAGGCTTTCGGCGCAACGAAGGAGACTGCTGAAAGTCAGGGGCAGACCGGCACGCTTCAGAAGATGATCGTCGAAAGCGGCAGCGTCACGATGGATCTCGATCTCAACCGTTTGAATGGACTCGGCTCCATACCGGGAAGACCGACGACACTGCAATTTGTCGTGGCGGCTAATTCGTTTTTTCCAGTTTTGGTTTTCAATGAGCTGTTGCGTGGTCCTGAGCCGGGATCGATGAACTTGAGTCCAGCCGGGGTCAACGTGTCCGGTTACAGTTTACCCGCGGTGCTGGGCGCGTCGCTCAAGCAGCTCGCCATTGAAAAACTTTCCTCGGGCGAAGCCTTCGATTTGGCTGTGCGCGACAGCAAGACGGGATTCACGTTCTTCAACATCGAAGGACACCAGTACGATTATGATGGCAATGCGCAATTGCTCGGCATCACGGGAGGAAGACTCCTGATTTCACAAGAGTTCGCCAGCGCGCTCGGCCGGCCGGCAGACGCCAGCGCGACCGTCGGAAGGATTTCAATAGGCGCGGCGATGCAAGTGATCGAGATCGACCAGCTCGTTAACGGCGAACCCAAATCGGTGGCCCTGCCGCCTCTGCGATATGGTGCGGGTTCGGAAACGCCAACTTTGGTGCCCGGCCCCGATGTCATTGTGGGCGACTTGCCAAGCATGGCACAGTTCGGAAACGACACTGTAAATCATCTTGTTGGGCTGGGGGTGGGAACAACTTCTTGTAATAACGGCGACCAGCCGTTCCATTGGTTTCAGTTGCCAAATACCGACCACCCGGTTATCCCGCAAAATCTCTATCGAATGAGCGGTGGCGCTACCAATGATGCGCGGTTCGAACAGATCGGCCAGTCTTGGATGAAGCATGCATTTACGGCGTTGGAAGGCACTGTCTGCGGCACCTGTAACACCAGCGGTTGCACTACGGGCACCAATCTATGCCCAGGTTGCTCCGATCCTTACGGCGCTAGTTTAAATGCGAGCCAAACCGGGATCGGCTCACGCGCGTGGCTGAACCCATTTACAGGCGTCTTCCCATCGACTGCAAACAATCACAGCGGCCACAGTCACGTTGGAACATCGCACCGAGTCACGGTAGCTAGCAGCGATCTAGACCCTGCGCAGAACTCTGGCGCAACTTATTTTGCTGAAGGCCAATATCTGACTCCACATGAATACGCCTGGTGCCAGAGTCATCCCGGGCAATGCAACATGTACAATAACGCCTCCTACCGCCGGTTTAACGTCAGCGGCAGCGGGGACAACTACACATTTTCTTCTTCCGGCTCCACCGTGCGCATGAAGGCTGCCATTAACGCCTGGCAAACGCTTGGGGGCGCAATAGTGAACCAGATCGAGCCTGATCCGGGGAACGACGGGATTTGGTTCATGGGTTATAAAGTGACCAATCCTTCAACTGGCGTTTGGCACTATGAATACGCGCTGTACAACCAGAACCTCGACCGCTCGATTCAATCCTTCAGCGTGCCTCTCGGACCCGGAGTAAACATCTCTAACATCGGGTTTCACGCCCCGCGTCAGGAACCAGGCTGGGCAAACGACGGCACGTTCAACAATCAAGGTTATAGCAGCACTCCGTGGACTGTTATGCAGGACGGAAGCTCTATCACTTGGAACACGGAAACTTTTGCGCAGAATCAGAACGCCAACGCTATTCGCTTTGGTACGCTCTATAATTTCCGATTCGATGCCGATCAACCGCCACAGAGTGCCAGTTCGACAGTCGGTTTCTTCAAGACAGGCTCGCCTATGATGGTTGCAATCCAGGCGCCTACGGGTGGCGGCACGCCAACTCCCACACCCACGGCCAGCCCGACGCCAACGGCAACTGCGACAGCCAGCCCGACCCCCACATCTACAGCGACGGCTACAGCTACGGCAACATTCACGCCGACTCCGACGCCCACGTCAACCTCAACGCCCACGCCTTGCATTGGCACGTACGTGATAAATCAGATAGGCGGCAGCATCGTGCCAGGCACGACTGACATCGGCAATCACGGGGACGATACGGTAACCACCGTGGCGTTGCCTTTCCCGTTCACCTTGTACGACCAGAGCTTCACCTCGATCAATCTGTCGTCCAATGGCAATGCGCAATTTGTGACCACCGATACGGCCTTCACCAATCAATGCCTGCCGTGGACCGCTCACAACTACACGATCTTCCCATACTGGGACGACCTGTATTTGGTTAACAGCGGATTTGGCATCTTCACGTCGGTAAGTGGCACTGCTCCCAACCGCATTTTCAACATCGAGTGGCGGGCACAATACTTCCCGGGGAGCGGCAGTGCCGGCTTCGAGCTGAGATTGTACGAGGGGCAGTTACGCTTTGACGTGATCTACGGCACAGTGAGTAACGGCAACACATCGGCCACAGCCGGAGTGCAGAGAGACAACACGTTCGCTACTCAGTACCTCTGCAACGGCACCGGTGGCGCGGCTACCGGTGGGCAAAGCTATTTCTATATCCCGGCACCCTGCCCGACGCCAACGCCCTCAGGTTCGCCAGGGACCTCGCCAAGTGCGACACCAACAGTCACGCCCATCGGTGGTACACCTACGCCGACGCCTACGTGCGGTCCAGGGGGCACACCCGGGCCGTGGAATATAGTTACACCATATCCCATAACGATTGTGCGCTATGGCTTCGCGCAGACGGCTACCTACTTGTATGTGTTTGGCGGGGTATCCAACGGCACCCGTGTGAACAGTGTTAATCGCTGGAATATTTCCACCGGGGGGTGGGAATCACAAGCGCCCATGCCCTTTACCAGTGAAGCGCCGACATGCGCGATCGTAGCAGGGACTGGCTTTGTGTATTGCACTGAGGGTGATACAGGCAGCGGCTTTGCGCGGTACGACATCGTCACTAACACGTGGACCTCGCTGGCTCCCATACCCGGAGGGGACCACTACGGATCGGCCTCTGGAGCGTTCAATGGGAAGGTGTTCGTGGCTGGAGGGACCACTGCCTTCAGCAACGCGGTGCAGGTATACGACATAGCGACCAACACGTGGTCGAGTGGTGCGGCGGCGCCGAGTGCGTTCCTGCTGGCCGGGTACCGGCAGGTGGGACAGTTCCTGTATGTGGTGGGCGGGTTTGACCCAAGTGGGCCTAGCGCCGTAGCGCAGACCTCGGTGTTGCACAAGGGAGCACAGCCAAGAGTGCCTGCTGCGAACAACCTGAACACGTACCGGTTGGACATGACCACAGCGCCCGGGGTATGGACCACAGGGCCGGCTTTTACGCAGGGAAGAGCGGACATGGGGGTAGCGTACGACCCGATGACGAACAAGTTGTATGCGATGGGAGGCGACGCCAATGGGGGCGGCTTCTTCGACTCGACCAACCTGGTTGATGAGTTGCAAGTGGGGAGCTGGCCAGCCGGAAGCTGGGTATCCTCGCCGCCGAACCTGACATTGCCGAATCGGCAGGCGAACCAGGCCGGGTTCTACGGGTCTGGCGTGATCTGGAGTGTTGGGGGCCTTGTAGGGCAGACATTCCAGTTCCTTGCCGAGGTACAACGTCGCAACAACGGCGGCGGATGCGGCCCGAGCCCGACGCCGACGGGTACACCCACAGCTACACCTACCGCAACGCCGACGGCTACTGCTACTGCCACAGCGACACCAACGGTCACTGCGACAGCCACTCCCACTGCGACCTTCACACCAACGGCTACAGCTACCGCGACTGCGACAGCTACTGCCACTCCTACGGCTACGGCAACATCGACGCCTACGGCTACTCCTAGCGCGACCATGACACCGCGGCCTACTCCCTCCCCAAGAGGTAGTGCGCAACCAAGGCCCCGGCCGACTCCCGTTCCGCGCTGAAAAACCGCAGGGATTGACACAAGTAAAAAGCGATGCGAAGACGCATCGCACTCCGAAAGCAATTTGTGCGAGATTGTGCCGACCACGAGCACATCCTTTCGCGAAAAGCTTTAGGAGGCGTACCCGTGGCTTTAGATTTTACCCACTGCAAATTATAATCTTATGATTTCCAAGACATTACTCACAGCAGCGCTGGCCGCAGCGATTGGCTACACCTGCACCGCGTTAGCGAATGCAAACATCATTAATATTATGCCCAGCAAGGACAATACTCTCTACGAGTACGATCCTGCTGAGGGCGACCACAGCAACGGCGCTGGTTTTCACTTCTTCACCGGTGAGAATGCCGAGGGGGAAATACGCCGGGGCGTGCTCGCGTTCGATGTCGCGGCAACAATTCCTCCGGGCTCTACGATCACAGCCGTAAGCCTGAGCATGAATATGTCTATGACGCCCACTGGTGCGGTAACTGTCGAGCTGCACAAACTGCTTGCCGATTGGGGCGAAGGGACGTCCCATGCGCCGATGGGGGAAGGTGACGGAGCGCCAGCTACGCCAAACGACGCCACATGGCGGCACCGTTTTTTCGATACCATCTTTTGGACAACGCAGGGCGGAGATTTTTCAGCGACGGTAAGTGCGAGCCAGTCGGTCGACACTACCGGACAATACACGTGGAGTTCAGCACAGATGGTTGCGGATGTGCAATCGTGGGTGAACAACGCCGCCAGTAACTTTGGCTGGCTGGTGTTAGGCGACGAGAGCGAGGCCGCTACCGCAAAGCGGTTTGATACACGCGAAAGCGCCAGTCCACCTATTCTGACCATTGAATACACTGCCGGGAGACCAAGCCCCACGCCTCGTCCCCGTCCCAGTCCACGGCCGCGGCCATAAGGTTAGCGGCTAGCGCCAAAGCCGGGGTATTCACACGCAGGCTGGGGCAAACGCCAGGCGACAAATCGCAAGGGTGCTAGACTCCGGAAATCCATTGAATATGCGACCCATGACTTTATTGGCAGTTGTGCTGACGGCCGCGCTGGGCGGGATCACGCCCAATGCAAAGAGCGCGCCGAAGATCGCTCTTAACCCGAGCAAAGACAACACGCTGTACGAGTACGTTGATGTCGACCTTAGCAATGGCGCGGGCAATCATTTTTTCGCCGGCAGGACGGGCCAGGGCTACATTCGCCGCGCGGTGCTTGCCTTCGATATTGCCGGGAGCATTCCGCCGGGCTCGACGATTATCAGCGTGAGGTTGAGCATGCATTTGTCCAGGGGCGGTGGCAACGGCACGCCGACGATTGAGTTACACAAGCTAATTGCCGATTGGGGCGAAGGAACATCGGTCGCAAGTGGTCAAGAAGGTCAGGGGGCGCTGGCTACTACAAACGATGCGACTTGGCGGCACCGGTTTTACGACACGACGTTTTGGTTGGCGCAAGGAGGGGACTTTGCTGTCGCGGTGAGCGCGAGCCAGTCGGTTGGCGGTCTTGGAACTTACACGTGGAGTTCGGCACAGATGGTCGCTGATGTCCAATCATGGCTGAACGATCCACCCACCAACTTCGGTTGGCTCGTACGTGGCGACGAGTCCACCAGCGGCACAACAAAGCGCTTCGACACCCGCGAGAGTGCCAGCCCGCCTGTGCTAACCATCGAATACACTACGGCAACCCCGACACCGACACCTACTGCTACAACGACAGTGACCGCTACACCAACGGCGACCGCCACTGCTACAGCTACGGCGACCGCCACTGCTACGGCTGCGGCGACCGCTACAGCTACAGCTACAGCCACAGCAACACCCACATCGACCCCAACCGCCACGGCCACGCCCACAGCTTTTTCACATCCGCTGCTTTTCCCGCCTGTTACCACCGGTGCGAATGTATCGGTCGGCATTGACGAGGTGTGCATCCCGATTCTAGACGGGCCGTGCACAAACATGTGGACCTACGGCGGCACATATCCCGGTCTCACCATCCGCCGGCCGACTGGCCAGATGACTCACGTCACATTTACAAACAACCTCGACCCGGGTGCAGGCTCCTTAACGGTGCATAATCACGGCAATCATTCCTCTCCAGAGAATGATGGGCAGCCCGAAAGTTTTCTCATCGGGACAGGGGAATCGCGGACCTATACATACACTGGCCTCGAAAATGGGTTTCCTGAACGGGGGACGATGCATTTTTACCACGATCACCGAATGGACGTTAACGGCCGTAACGTGTGGATGGGTCTTACCGGTTTGTACATCGTCGACGACCCGGCTGACCCGCCGATGCTGCCCTCCGGCAATTTTGACGTGCCCCTGGCAATCGCCGACCGGCAGTTCGACGTGAATAACCAGATCCCGTACGTGTTCGACCCCAATGGCGTGACTGGCGACAAGATCCTGATTAATGGCGTTTACCAGCCATACTTCGACGTGGGCGATCGCAAGTATCGTCTCCGCATTCTGAACGCATCCAATGCCCGCATTTACAACCTTGCACTGAGCACCGGCGATCTCTTCATCCAGATCGGCACTGAGAGCGGCCTGTTGCCCGGGCCCCTCGCGCGAGCAGACATGCGAATGGGTCCAGCCGAACGTCTGGACGTCGTCGTAGATTTTGCCGGAAGACTCGGCCAGGACGTTTATCTCGTGGATACCCGCACCGGCATGCAACTGCTTAAGTTCCGGGTGATTCAGCACGTCATGGACGACAGCTCGATTCCGCCATCGTTGCGCGCTCTCCCAGATATCGGCGAGCCGACAGTCACCCGTAACTGGAGGTTTGATCATACTGCGGGCCATTGGACGATCAACGGGCTGAGATTCGATCCGAAGCGGGTTGACGCTCGGCCGGTATTGGGCACCACCGAGAGGTGGATCTTCACGAATGCTACCGGACAGCCGCACACGGTGCACATGCACGACGTCTACCAGCAGTGTCTCAGTCGCGATGGCGGAGCATGTTATCCGTACGAAACGATGAAGGAAACATGGTACCTCGATCCTGGGGAAACCATCGAACTCAAGCTAAAGTTCACCGATTACACCGGCATGTACATGCTCCACTGCCACATGATCGAGCACGCCGACGACGGGATGATGGCGCAATTTGAAGTAATCCGCCGCGCCAATTCAACGCCAAGGCCGCGACCAACTCCCGCGCCGCGACCAACTCCCGCGCCGCGACCATAGGGATTCCCTGCGCGAAAATACTTTGTGTGCGCTGGGGAGGCGTTGTTACGTGCTTCCCAAAGGAGGAGCGTTGAGCCGCCTTCGCCAAGACTACGGCGAGCCAGGTCACAACGCGTTCCACCGTAAGGCTTCAATCTCCTCAGTGCTCAGCCGGTATTTCGCCGCCTGAATCAAGTTGCTTTGCTTGCTGGAAATGTTTTTCGGACAGCTCGGTCATTCCCAAATCCTGAAGCCGGCGTCGCGAGCACCCAATGGTATAGCGCATTGTTAGGGGTGAATTGATCTGCTTGGTTTTCGTGGACACTCGCCTGGTCGGAGTTGCCTGAGAGACGTGCCGCGCCGGCAAGTTCGTTATTAACTAAAGCCAAACGCGAATTGCGCTGGACGGCATCGCTCCAAACCGAGACGGCTTCTTCCCGTTGCCCAAGCTTCCAGAGCGCTTCGCCCTTCTCCTGACGCGCCAGGATTAGGTCATCTCTTTCGGCCAGCGCTTCATCGAGACTCGCACGCGCTTCTTCGTAACGTCCCAGTCGGTTCAAGATCGCGCCGCGATAATAAAGACTCAAAGCTTTGCTCTCTTCTTTCTGGTAAGCTGCGGCCGTGCGGAGCGTTTGCACGGATTGCGCTGCGTCGCCTAACAAATACTCAAACCAGGCCAGCTTTTGCAGAACTTCGTTGTTTACGAACAACGCCGTCCTCGAAGCCGCCAGATAATGCTCTTTTCCTTGGAGAATGTTTTCCCGATCCGCCGGGCTGAACCAGCGCGATGGATCAAGCTGCGCCAGGGCCAATTCGTCAGGCACGTGAAGCTTGTTGAATGCGACGTTGCCGAGGACCTCGTGATAACGCACCCAGCCGCAGTGCGCGTTCAACCCAATCCATGCACAGGCAAACGCTGCAAACACCAGGCCAGCCTTGTGCATTTTTCCTGACGATTTCAAATTGAACCGGTAAAAGGACAGCTCCCTCGCCCGAAGTAATCGCCACGTTTTCAAAGTGAGAAACGTCGTGACGGATGCGCAGCCAAGCGCCATCAAGAATGGAACCAGCGAGTAAACACCGCGAACAGCAAGGAAACTTCCCAGAAAGACCAGTGCGCCGACGATCTCTTCAGGCCACGTCAACGAATAGTGTCTCTTAATGACGTTCGATTTTGGAGCCAGAAGCGTCGGTTTCCCAAAGCCGAAATAGAGCGCGTCGTTTGGACAAACGCTGACGCAATCCATGCATTTCATGCAGCCGGGATCGACCACCATCCCGTACTGCTTCACTTCCGCATGCACCAACACGTTTGAGGTGCATGTGGCGGTGCAATGGCCGCACTGATTGCATGCAGGCGTAACCCGGATTTTTCCGGGCGAGAATTTGTCGGCGAGACCGAAGAAACCCCCATACGGACACGCGTAAGTGCAAAAGCCTTTTTGCCCTAAAAAATAAACGGTGACGAAGCCGCAAATAAACAGAAATGGGATGGCCACCGCGACAGAAGGAAACGTCGCCCAAAATTTTGTGGTCACCAGATGATTCGTGAATCTCGGGATGAGTGGTCCGGGGTCCGGGGTCCAAAACATTCGATAAACTACGGGCCAGACAAACATGTACAGGGCGGCGACCAGCGGGACATACACCAACAGCCGCGACCGAAACGGCTTCGGATGAAGACCCATTTTTTTGAGCAACCAGCCGCAGAAATCCTGCAGAGCCAGAATGTGACAACCCCAGCCACAAACAAAACGCCCGAAGATGAGCGTCGCCAAAATTGCCAGGCTAAAAAAGATGAAGCCCGCATTCACGAACCCGTTCTGCAGCGTGTACATCGTTTCGGAGGGCTCGATGGGCGAAACCGTTTTGCCCATAAACCGCCACTGAATGATGTGCGCGATCATGAACAGGTTGAGAAGAATCAACGCCGCCCCTCGCCACCGACCGGTCTTCGATTCCCGTATGCCGGTCTTACTGAAGCCGGGGACGTTGATCCCGGCGCTGGTTCGCCCCGGAATCGCTCCAGCTGCTTTCAATTCTGGGCTGACGCAACCACTTTTCACAGAGTTGGCGAATTTACTTCAAAACGCGCTGTTCGCCACCGACCAGATGCGGGTGCGATCCCAGAGCCGCGAATTCCAAAACAATCGTATATCAAATTTCGCAAGATTTTCTTAACGTTTCCAATCTGCCCCTGACAAAGATTACGATTTTACTTTGCGCGCTTTCCGAATCCACGAATAATCCGGAGAAACAAACACAATGTTAAAAATCCTGCTCACTGCCTTTATGCTTCCGTTGCTCTTGCTTTTTGGCTCGCACGACGGCGCGTCCTCGACTGCTCCCAACGCTGCAAAGACAAATGGCGCCAGGCAACGCGAAAGCGGGACACTTCAGAAGATGATTGTGGCCAGCGGAACCGTGAGCATGGACATCGATGTGAATCGGATCAATGGAGTTAACTCTACGACGCGAAAATCGGAGACATTACATTTTGGCGTCGCACCGACTTCTTTCTTTCCGGTGCTTGTGTTTAATAAAGTGTTGCGCCGGGCACAGACAGGCTCCATGGCGCTGGTGCCGCAAAATAACGTCGCGCTTCCTGCAGTATTAACTGCTTCACTTAACAGGCTGACTATCGAACAGGCGCACCCGGGCGAAACCTTCGACATGGTTGTCCGCGATGCCACGAGCGGTTTTGTATTTTTTAACATTGAAGGAAATCTCCACTACGATGCGAATACACAGCAGCTCGGCATCCAGGGTGGACGTGTTCTGATTTCCGAAGCGTTGGCTAACAATCTTGGTCATCCGCGTGAGGCGGGCACGCAAGCCGGCACCATTTCGATCGACACGGCCGTGAATCCAATCTCCACGAGTACTGTAGTGAACGGCAAAGTTGAATCATCGATTCTGCCGCCAAACAACGCGCTTGTTCCCGGTGGCCATGTACCCGTGCCCGGGCCTGACATTATCGTTGGCGATCTGCCCGCCATGGTGGAAGCAAGCCCAACTCCCAACCCAGGCGACACTCAAGTGGGCCTCGGCATTGCCACGACTTCGTGCAACAACGGCGATCAGCCAGTGCACTTTTTCGCCATACCAAACACCGACCATTCGGTTATCTGCGAAAACTTTTATCGGATGAGCGGTGGACCTAACAATAATGATCGCTTCGAACAAATCGGCGAATCCTGGGTGAAACATACGTTCGGCGCAGACCAGGATGACGACTGTAATTTCGGCTGCATACCATGGCCTGATGCCACGCAGCTCGGGGTGGGCTGCTCGGACCCTTACCTCGCACAGGAAAATGCTCAGTACAGCCTCCTCGGCTCGCGCGCCTGGGTGAATCCTTTTACCGGCGCTTTTCCATCCACCGCTCGAAGCCACACTGGCCACACTCACACCCCGACCTCTCATCGCTGTCTCGTCGCAAAGAGCGACTTGGACACGACGCAAAACACGGGCGCTACTTATTACGCTGAAGCGCAGTACGACACGCCGCAGGAATACGCCTGGTGTCAGGCGCATCCCGGTCAGTGCAACATGTATAACAACGCCTCGTATCGCCAGTTCTCTGTAACCGGCACTACGTTTTTCACTTTTACTCCGGTCGGCGCGACAGTTCCAATGACCCCGGCGACTGATGCCTGGACCGGCTCAACCAGCGTAACCGTCGAGCCGGAGCCCGGTGTCGATGGTCGTGCGTTCGTCGTTTATAAGGTAACGAATCCATCTGCCGGCGTGTGGCATTACGAGTACGCGGTTCACAACCAGAATCTCGATCGCTCGATTCAATCCTTCAGCGTGCCGCTCGGCGACCGGAGTCAACATAAGTAACATTGGATTTCATGCCCCGCCGAACCATCCGGGTTTCCCGAACGACGGAACCGTGGGCAATACAGGATTCAGCAACGCTCCATGGATTCCAGACCAAATGCCGAGTGCATTGACCTGGACCTGCGAGACCTTAGCCCAAAATCCTAACGCAAACGCCATTCGCTTCGGCACACTGTACAACTTCCGGTTCGATGCCGATCAACCGCCACAGAGTGCCAACGCGACCGTCGGCTTTTTCAAGACAGGATCGCCGATCACTGTTGGGATCCAAGCACCTGGAGGAGGTGGCACTCCAACGCCGACACCGACCGCAACGGCTACGGCTACGGCGACTGCGACTCCAACGGCGACCGCCACTGCGACTCCAACGCCGACGGCCACTGCGACCTCCACGCCTACTCCAACTTCAACCCCGAGGCCTAGCCCAACACCAAGAACTCTCCCAACACCGAGAACTCGCCCAACGCCGCCGCCACGATCGTAAGCGGTGATTGATGAATCAGTGACCGGTGGATGGCCTGCCTCGCCGTAGCATGCGAACGCGGGTGGAATTGCGAACTCGCTAAACAACTCATGAGTTCCGACTATTGATCGTGTGAACGGCAGCCTTAAAACCCAATAAATTTGCGCGCACGTCAAATCGCTAGTAGAAAAAAACGTGAACGCTGTGCGCGCAATAATTCTGGTAATGGCCGTGAACACATTCTCCTTCGTCATGGCCGAGGCAGAGTCTCCGAACATGAAAGGCAGTTGGAAGGTCGACATTACTTTTGCCAACGACCAACATCGTTTCCTGCGTTTTGATGCACAAAACGGCGGAAAAGGCACTCTGACGGTGACGGACCCGCAATCCAAAGTTTGGACGGGTGCCAAACCTTCCGAGGCAAAGTGGACTGCGGGTGAGGAGAAGTCGGTAACATTCTCTGGCCCGGTGGAATTTCTAATCGGCAATGTGGGACGTGACGCGGGAAACTTGACGCTCAAAGGAAAATTTGACACTCCGGATTTGATCGCCGGCGAAGCGGACTTCTCACCACTGGTTGGAGATGGACCTTCGAAGCAAGGGACGTTCAAAGCTGTTCGCGAAAAAGAATAGGGAGACCTTCCGAATTTTCACAGAAAGCAGCAGGGAGCAGCGTCTGCGGCTTTCAACTCCGTGTTGCAACATTATTGGTTACAGAATTGTTACCTTCGGAGCCCGTCGAAAGCGCGTTGCGACATTAGATCGCGCCTGAATTTGGCTTCCCACCTTCGATTTCGAAGAACCTTCAGAAAAACACCAAAAAAACTTGCCGAAATTTCCTGCGTCTAATAAACGCCTCGGGCATCCACACACAAACCGGAAAAAGTGTTGACGCGCCGGTGGCGGTTCCGCTACAGTGGCGCTCCTTGCTTAAATTCCATCCACATTAATATCCAACTTCATGAAAAAGAAATCTGCTTCAAAATCTGCCTTCTTTAATCTGCGCGTTTTAATTGGTCTGTGCATAGCGCTAGCCGGGGTCTCCCTGGCGCTGGCGGCTCTGGACGCGTTCGGTGCGAACAGCGTACCGGTAAAGATAAGAAATCACATTATTACCGCTTCGAACGACCCATTGGTGCCAGTGGGGTTTGACTGTACGAAAATTGAGGAACTGGGCATCGACAAGCAAGAGAACTTCCGGGCCGGAGCGATCATGATGGCGTGCGCAGCAGACAGCCCTTCAGGTTCCTCTTCTGTGGGGGCCTTTTTTCAACGCGTCACCCAAGGAGTCAAAAAATTGCTGGTGCCCTTGTATGGAGCAGGGGACGTCAACCTGATCAATCATCCGGAGACCTCTCCCAATATCACGCAGTCGGAGACATTCACTACGGTTAACCCCGATAATCCCCAACAGGTCGTCGTTTGTTACAATGATTCGCGTGGCCGCAACGCCAACCCCATCAACATTTCCGGCTGCTCGGTTTCCACCGACGGTGGCGCCACTTTTGACCGCCTCACCGGGGCCAATGGTCAAAGCCCCTTTAGTGGTACGGAGGGCGACCCTGTTATTCTATACAACAAGCCAACCCAGACGTGGTTTACCGTGTGGCTGGACACAGCCTGCGGCAGTCAGGGTCTCGGCGGCTATAAATCAAGCACTCCCTGGGATCCGACTAGTTGGACTCATTTCTGTGTTCATAACAACTCCCAGGACGATCGAAATTCGGGCTGGGCGGATAACAACCCATCTTCTCCGTTCTTCGGTCGCATGTATATTTCATGGAACGATTTCAATGTCGGCGGAGGGGCTCTTTTCGTCAGCCGTTCCACTGATAATGGGACGACTTGGTCGGCCCCGATAAGCGTAGCCTCTACCTTCTTCCGCGACGTGCAGCTGACCGGCGACAAAGTTACGGGCGATCTGTATCTCGCAGCCATGGAACGAAAACGGTGGTAATAGCAACTTTAACCGCAATAATAAAATCTATCGCTCCACCGATGGGGGCACCACCTGGACCAATACCTACACCGGGCCCACGTTTGTAGGGCCGCACCGCACCAATTCGGGCTACTTTGCGTGTATGTACAGCAGTCCCGCTTACTGGCGGCACATGGGCTGGGGTGAGCCGGCGGCTTTAAACCACGTAGTCAGCTACGTTTATGCCGCCGCCGACGGCACCGATCCCGGCAACGTGTATTACATTCGTTCCACCGATAGTGGTCTGACTTTTAGTGCGCCCTTCCAGTTGAACGCTAACACCGAAGGCACTAAAGCCCAGTGGCAGCCCAATCTCTCGGTCAGCGATGCTGGCACCCTTTTGGCCACGTGGTACGACGAGGCACCCAGGACATCTGCCAGCTGTCAGCCCTCAAGTCCCAGCCAACCTTTGCTATCAAATGCATTCCCGCAAATCGCCCGATAACGGTGTGACCTGGTTGGCTGACGAAACGCTCTCCGACGTAGCCAGTCCGCTGCCGCTGCAACCCGACCCCGGTATCCAGCCGCTCTACGCGGGCGACTATGACTACGGCTCGGCGGTACTGACCAAGCACGCGACTGCATGGGTGGACGGGCGGAACGCCATCAACGGCGCATCGCAACAGGACGCCTACACCGACAGGGAGTTGGTGGGTTTTGCCGTGACTACTAGTACTCCGGCCTGCAACAGCACCATTAGTACCCAGCCGGTGGACTTCATTATTAACCTGACCGACCCGGTGAATCCGGCCACTGTCCAGGCCAGCGATTTCACTGTGAACGGAATCGCGGCGAACACCGTCACGTTAACCAACGGCAATACCACCCTCACCTTCCACTTCAACACTTCGCCGGTGACTATGGAGGGCCCGCAGACGATGCACATTGCGGCCGGTGCATTTAACCGCGCTTCGGATAACATGCCGAACTTCGAGTTCGACTGCACGTTCTGTTACGCCATAACGCCGCTAATGGTGACTAGTACCAATCCGCCTGTCGGTGGCACGTTCTCGCCGCCAGCGCCTGGTGACTATCAATATGACGTGAACTTCAACCAAGCTATTGATCCAGCCTCAGTCACAACAAGTGATCTGATGCTCAGCGGCAATGCTGGCGGTAGCGTGACAAGTGTGACCGTTGTCAATGGAAACATGACTGCCCGGTTTACGCTGCATTTCAATTTCGGCGGCAGCGTGACGGCGACCCTTGGCGCAGGTGCGGTCACCGCCCATACTTGCAATGCTAACGCGGCCTTCACCGGAATGTATACCGTTGAAGGATGCCCGCCTTCAGACCATTACACGATAGCTCAGATCGGCGGCGCCATCGTGCCAGGCACGACCGACATCGGCAATCACGGGGATGATACGGTAACTACCGTCGCGTTGCCCTTCTCTTACACCTTGTATGACCAGACCTTCACCAGCATCAATCTGTCGTCCAACGGCAATGCGCAGTTTGTGACTACCGATACGGCGTTCACCAATCAATGCCTGCCATGGACCGCCCATAACTACACGATCCTCCCGTATTGGGACGACCTGTATTTGGTTAACAGTGGGTTCGGCATATTCACATCGGTAAGTGGCACTGCTCCCAACCGCATCTTCAACATCGAGTGGCGAGCGCAGTACTTCCCCGGAAGTGGCAGTGCCGGGTTCGAGCTGAGGTTGTATGAGGGGCAGACACGCTTTGACGTGATCTACGGCACAGTGACTAACGGCAATACATCGGCCACCGCCGGAGTGCAGAAGAACGACACCGCCTTTGACCAGTACTTCTGCAACGGGTCGGGCATGCCTGCGACCGGCGGCCAAAGCTATATCCTGACACCGTGCAGTCCGTCGCCAACTCCGACAGCTAGCCCAAGTGCAACGGCAACTGCTACTGCGACGGCTACCGCCACGGCAACGGCAACAGCAACGGCAACTGCTACGCCAACGGCAAGTGCCACAGCCACAGCGACCGCTACGGCTACTGGTACTCCAACTGCCACTGCCACCCCAACGGCTACTCCGGCGCCGAGGGCTACTCCATCACCGAGACCTCGTCCGACACCGCCGCACCGACCGTAAGGGTGGTAATCGGTGATCAATAATTAGCTGTTTCGGGAACTCGCGAGCGAACCTCGCGAGTTCCCTTTTTATCCTCCAGCTGTTCAGCGACTGCTGAATTCGCTGCGCGCACTTTGCTGAAAGAGATTTTCGTAGCACGTGATCCAAGACCAGTTCGCGGGCGATGGCTGCAGCCGCGGTTCTCACGCCGTAAAGCTCCCGAGCAATCAGAGCGCGGTGTGATCGCGGTTTGCAACGCCTCAGGCTAGTGCCGCGCCGCTCATTGATTCGACATCGGCCTGACGAATCGTAGCTGGGGACTCGATTTTATTCGCGCGATCCCGGTGTTCCGAAAGATTTTCCAAGGATTTAAACGAATAGGGTTGACATGCTGTCGGCGGAGTGAGTAAAACGGTATAACTTATCGCGCTGTGATGTTCAGCTGGCGCAGCGTGCAATGCAATCCTGACTCCACATAACTCCATGAAAAAAAAATCCGCTTCAAAATCTGCCTTCTTTAATCTCCGTGTTTTAATCGGCCTGTGCATCGCGCTGGCCGGCGTATCCCTGACGCTGCTGGGACTTGACGCATTCGCCGCGAGCAGCGCACCGCTGAAGATTAAGAATCACATTATCACCGCATCCAACGACCCTCTGGTGCCAGTAGGGTTTGACTGTACCAAAATTCAGCAGCTGGGCATTGACAAGCAAGAGAACTTCCGGGCCGGAGCAATCATGATGGCCTGCGGCGCAGACGAGGCTTCGGGTTATTCTCCTGCGGCCTTCTTTCAACGCATCACCCAGGCCGTCAAAAGATTGCTGGTGCCCTTGTATGGCGTCGGCGACGTCAACCTGATCACCGGCACGGAGACCTCTCCGAACATTACCCAGTCGGAGACATTCACCTGGGCTAACCCGGATAACCCCATGCAGGTTGTCGTTTGCTACAACGACTCGCGAGGCCGCAACGCTAACCCAATCAATATCTCCGGCTGCTCAGTTTCCACCGACGGTGGCGCTACCTTCACCCGCGTCACCACTGCCAGCGGTCAAAGCCCCTTTGCTGGTACCGAGGGCGACCCTGTTGTTTTGTACAATCGCGCTAACGCCACCTGGTTCACCGTCTGGCTCGACACAGCCTGCGGCAGTCAGGGCCTCGGTGGCTACAAGTCCACGAATCCATCGGACCCGACTAGCTGGACCCATTTCTGTGTTCACAACAACTCCCAGGACGACCGGAATTCTGGCTGGGTCGATAGCAACCCAGCCTCTCCCTTCGCCAACCGAATGTACATTTCCTGGAACGATTTTAATGTCGGAGGTGGGTCTCTGCGCGTCACCTATTCCAGTGATAACGGAGCGACCTGGCATGCTCCGATAGCGGTCAACCCGGCTTTCGTCCGCGACGTCCAGATCACCGGTGACAAGGTGACGGGCGACGTGTACCTCGCCGCCATGAATGAGAATGGTGGCAACAGCAACTTTACCCGCAACAATCTGATCTATCGCTCCACTGACGGGGGCAACACCTGGACCAATACTTACACCGGGCCCTCCTTCCAAGGCCCGCACCGCACTAATTCGGGCTACTTTGCCTGTATGTACAACAGCCCCGCTTACTGGCGTCACATGGGCTGGGGCGAGCCGGCCGCTTTGAACCACGTAGTTAGCCTCGTCTATGCTCAGGCCGATGGCAGCGACCCCGGCAACGTCTACTACATCCGCTCCACCGACAGCGGCGTGACCTTCAGTGCCCCGTTCCAATTGAACTCCAATACCGATCCTACCAAGGCCCAGTGGATGCCCAACCTCTCGGTCAGCGAAGCTGGCACCCTCTTGGCCACGTGGTATGATGAGTCCCCGAGGACATCTGCCAGCTGTCAGCCATCTAGTCCCACCAATCTTTGTTATCAGATGCATTCCCGGAAGTCGCCCGATAACGGCGTGACCTGGTTAGCTGACGAAACGACCTCGGACGTAGCCAGTCCGCTGCCGCTGCAACCCGACCCCGGTATCCAATCGCTCTACGCTGGCGACTACGACTACGGCTCCGCGATACTCACCAAGCACGTGACTTCGTGGGTGGACGGGCGCAACCCCATCAACGGCGCATCGCAGCAGGATGCCTACACCGATAGAGACCCGGTGGGTCCAACACCTACGGCCAGTCCAACCCCGACGGGGACTGCGACAGCTAGTCCGACGCCGACAGCTACCGCCACCTGCGCGGCTGGTTACACGACGGCTACTACCACTGGCACGATAACTCCTGGCGGCACCGATATCGGCAACCACTGCGACGACTGCAACACGAACATCGTTCTACCCTTCCCGGTCAACGTATATGGCACTCCGGTTTCAGTGGCGACTGTCGGTTCCAACGGCGACCTGCAATTGACCGCCGCGCCCAGCGAAAAATTGTTCTTCGTGCTAGATCAGTGCGTGCCGGTGAATCCGGATCCTGCCTCCCACGGTCCGTTTCTGAATACCTTGTTCCCTTACTATGAGGATCTGGTTACCGATGAAAGTGTGGGTCCCTGCACAGGCTGCGGTGTCTTTACGCAGACGTTGGGAACTGCGCCCAACCGGCAGTTCGTCATCAGGTGGAAGACCAACTACTTCAACAGCCCGCCGGGTCCGGCACAGGCCGAGTTCGAGGTGCTCTTGACCGAAGGCTCCGATACGCTGTCGGTGATCTACGGGGTGACCGGCGACAACGGGTTAATGGGAACCAGCGGCATCCAGCACGATCTGAATATGTTCACGTCGTTCTCTTGCAATCAAGCCACGCTGACCCCAGGCCTGCGCGTGAACTACACACCCACAAGCTGTGGAAGTCCTACGCCGACGCCAACGGCGACGGCGACTGCCACGGCCACTGCAACATCTCCCACTCCGACCGCGACAGCGACTGCCACGGCCACTGCAACATCTCCCACTCCGACCGCGACAGCGACAGCAACGTTTACGCCAACGGCGACGGCGACAGCAACGGCTACACCAACTGCGACTGTGCCGCCGAGGTCTACGCCAACGCCACGGCCGCGTCCGACGCCGCCACACCGACCGTAGGATCGGACTAATTAACCCTGATGTGGGAACTCGCGAATGAACCCGCGAGTTCCCCGTCAGATGTTGTGCTGTTGGCGATTACTCACTTGACGCGCGTGCTACGCGTCACAGCGACCAAATTTTCGTAGCACGCGATCGGATCCCAGTTCGCCAGCGGCGGTTGAGCCGTAGTGGCGCTTCGCTTCTCACGTCGTAGGGCGTTCCACCAACCAGACGCGGTTTAGTCGCGATTTGCAACGTCTCGCGCCAATTCCGCACCGCTCGTTGGTTCGACATCGTCACGTAGCGAATCGTGGCTGGGAGAGTCGCGAATAATCAGGCCAGTCTTCCAAGGCTGGCATGTTTTACGCAGCCACACATGGATGGGTTGTTCTCAACTCATCGCTTTCGATTTTATTGCCTGGGCCCGGTTCCGAAAAATTTTTCATAAATTCAAAGAAATATTGTTGACACGTTGTCGGCGGACGGACTAAAACGCGCGCTACGTCTCGCGCTGCGGTCTTCGGACGGCGCAGCGTGGAATGTCATCCTAACTCCATTAACTCCATGAAAAAGAAATCTGCTTCCAAATCTGCGTTTTTTAATCTGCGCGTTTTAATTGGTCTGTGCATAGCGCTAGCTGGGATCTCCCTCGCGCTGGCGGCTCTGGACGCCTTCGGTGCGAACAGCGTACCGGTAAAGATAAGAAATCACATTATTACCGCTTCGAACGACCCATTGGTGCCAGTGGGGTTTGACTGTACCAAAATTGAGGAACTGGGCATCGACAAGCAAGAGAACTTCCGGGCCGGAGCAATCATGACGGCGTGCGCAGCAGACTCGCCTTCAGGTTTTTCCTCTGTGGGCGGGTTCTTCCAGCGTGTCGGCCAAGGCGTCAAAAAATTACTCGTACCGTTGTATGGCGCCGGGGATGTCAATCTGATCACCGGCACGGAGACCTCTCCGAACATTACTCAATCAGAGACATTCACCTGGGCTAACCCGGATAACCCGCAGCAGGTCTGCGTGGCCTACAACGACTCACGAGGCCGCAACGCCAGTCCGATCAACATCTCCGGTATATCGTGCTCCACTGACGGCGGCGCTACTTACACCCGCGTCACCGGTGCAAACGGTCAAAGTCCCTTCTCCGGCACTGAAGGCGATCCTGTTGTTTTGTACAACCGCGCCAACTCCACATGGTTCACCGTGTGGCTGGACACCGCCTGCGGCGGTCAGGGTCTGGGCGGCTACAAGTCCAGTACTCCCTTAAACGCGGCTAGCTGGACGCATTTCTGTGTTCACAACAACTCCCAGGACGACCGCAATTCTGGCGTGGCCGACAACAACCCATCCTCTCCCTTTGCCAACCGGATGTACATTTCCTGGAATGACTTCAATGTCGGTGGCGGTGCCCTGTTTGTGACCTATTCCAGCGATAACGGGACTACCTGGCATGCGCCGATATCGGTCAACCCCGGTTTCGTCCGCGACATCCAGATCACCGTCGACAAGGTCACGGGCGACGTGTACCTCGCCGCCATGAACGAGAATGGTGGCAACGCCAACTTCACCCGCAACAACCTCATGTACAGGTCAACCGACGGCGGTAACACCTGGACCAACACCTACACCGGGCCCGCCTTTCAGGGTGCGCACCGCACCAATTCGGGCTACTTCGCCTGCATGTACAATAGCCCGGCCTACTGGCGACACATGGGCTGGGGTCAGCCTGCCGCGTATAATCATGTGGTTGGCCTTGTCTATGCCGCCTCGAACCCCGGCAACAGCGACCCCGGCGACGTCTTCTTCATCCGTTCGACCGACAGCGGTGTGACCTTCGGTGCGCCCGTCCAGTTGAACTCCAACACTGATCCCACCAAGGCGCAGTGGATGCCCAACCTCTCGGTCAGTGAAGCGGGTACCTTTTTCTCCACGTGGTATGACGAGACACCGAGGACCTCTGCCAGTTGTCAGCCCTCCAGTCCCACCAATCTTTGTTATCAGATGCATTCGAACAAGTCGCCCGATACCGGCGCGACCTGGTTGGGTGACCAAACGACCTCGGACGTAGCCAGCCCGCTACCGTTGCAACCCGATCCGGGCATTCAAGGGCTTTATGTGGGCGATTACGACTACGGCTCGGCGATACTCACCAAGCACGTCACTTCATGGGTGGACGGGCGCAACGCCATTAACGGCGCATCACAGCAGGACGCCTACACCGATAGAGACCTGGTGGGTTTTGCCGTGACCACTACTACTCCGGCTTGCAACAGCGTCATCAGCACCCAGCCGGTGGACTTCGTGATCAACCTGACTGACGCGGTGAATACGGCAACGGTCCAGGCCAACGATTTCACAGTGAACGCAATTCCAGCTAACTCGTTTACCTTTCAGAATGGCAACACCACGATCACCTTCCACTTCAACACTTCGCCAGTGACGACGCAGGGGCCACAGACGATGAATATTCCGGCCGGCGCATTTAACCGCCAATCGGACAATGCACCCAACTTCGCGTTCAACTGCACGTTCTGTTACGCCATAACGCCGCTAATGGTGGTTAACACTGTCCCGCCTGTCGGTGGCACGTTTTCACCGCCAGCGCCGAACAATTATAACTACGACGTGAACTTCAACCAGCCTGTTGATCCAGCCTCGGTGCAGGACAGTGACCTGACCGTTAGCGGCAACAGTGGTCCCAGTGTGACAGGGCACACTTTGATAAACGGAAACATGACGGTCCGGTTCACGTTGCACATGAACTTCGGCGGGACGTTGACAGCTACTCTTGGCACTGGAGCGATCACCGCTAATACTTGCAATGGTAACGCCTCCTTTACCGGAATGTACAACGTACAGGGGTGCCCGCCGTCAGATCATTACACGATCAGCCAGATCGGCGGCGCCATCGTTCCAGGAACTACGGATATCGGCAATCACGGGGATGATACGGTAACCACCATCGCGTTGCCATTCTCTTACACCTTATACGACCAGACCTTCACCAACATCAATCTGTCGTCCAACGGCAATGCGCAGTTTGTGACTACCGATACGGCCTTCACCAATCAATGCCTGCCATGGACCGCCCACAACTACACGATCTTACCGTATTGGGACGACCTGTATTTGGTTAACAGTGGGTTCGGCATATTCACGTCGGTAAGCGGCACTGCTCCCAACCGCATCTTCAACATCGAGTGGCGTGCGCAGTACTTCCCGGGAAGCGGGAGTGCTGGCTTTGAGCTGAGGTTGTACGAGGGGCAGACACGCTTTGACGTGATCTACGGCACACTGACTAACGGCAACACATCGGCCACAGCCGGAGTGCAGAAGAACGACACCGCCTTCGACCAGTACTTCTGCAACGGCGCGGGCATGCCTGCTACTGGCGCGCAAAGCTACATCCTGACACCGTGCGGATCTCCGACGCCAACGCCTACGGCATCGCCAAGCGCAAGTGCAACTGCAACGGCAAGTGCTAGTGCGACGGCTACGGCCACGGCTACAGCTACAGTGCCGTCACCTACACCAACAGGAAGCCCAAGCTGCACACCGAACTACACATTCACCTCGGGGACAGGAACGATCGTGCCGGGCACAACCGACACCGGCAACCACTGCGATGATTGCACCACGGCCATCTCGCTGCCGTTCCCGGTGCACCCTGTATGGTCAAACCTTTACAGCTGCCGACACGTCGGTCCAACGGCAACTTGCACTTTGTCAGCAATAACACGTCTGTTGACGAATGCCTGTCCGCTCCTTGGCCGCGTTCAACATGCCGATGACGCAATGGGACCTATCTGCGCGCGACCAGCGCACGGATGCACGTACGGAGGATGGGCTGCGGCATCTTCACCACGCACAACCGGTACCGCTCCCAACCGCGTCTTCAACGTCGAGTATCGCACGATCTACTTTGGCAGACCTAGTGCGACGCCGACGCTCAACTATGAGGTGAACGCTTGAATGAGAACGGATCGCCGGCCTTCGACTACACGTTACGGCGTGGTAACTGCCCACGACCCCGGCTCAGAGTCGCTGACGGTTGGCGTGCAGCAAGACACGACGCCCAGTTCACCCAGTATCGAGTGCGACACCACCGGCACGGAACCCGCCGGTCTGCCACCGGCCAGAAGTTGACCGCCACACTCGCGCCCTGCGGATCGCCGACCCCGACAGCTACACCAACCACGACGGCTTCACCCAGTTGCACGCCTGGCTGGTCCGCTGGAGCACCACTCCCGGTCCCCGGTGTGCGCTCAGTTGGCGTCTATTTCCCGGCCAACGGGAAGTTTTATGCCATGGGCGGCCGCAGTGCCGACACGGCGGGCAGCGACTTCATGCACCCATTTGAATATGATCCGGCGGCTAACACTTGGACGACCAAGGCAGCTACTTACCCCGATAACCAGGTGAACAACATGGCTTGCGGCGTGCTCACCGTCTCAGGCACTCCTTACATCTACTGCGTTGGCGGCTCGGCCGCCGGCGCAGACGACAGCGACAGCGCGCGTGTTCTTCTACAACCCTGTTACCGATACCATCACTACCCTCACCGGTGCAGACAACTGGCCTGGGGATGCCGCAGGCACGATCCTGCCTGGTGGCTTTGCGGTGACTGGCAACAAACTGTACATAGTGGGCGGGTTCAACATCAACGTAGCCTCAACCAACGAGATATGGCAGTTTGATCCCACTGCTGCCGTAGGCGCCAAGTGGTTACAGAGAGTAAACGCGCCGGTGCCGATCATGTACGCGGCCACAGCCGCCATAGGTGGCATCATCTATGTCGGAGGGGCATCAGACTACCAGGGTGGCCTGGTGGTCGACACCACCAACTCGTTCAGCTTCAACCCTGCGACCAATACCACTGGCTCGATAGCAGCGATACCGAGGGCCACAGGAGAGACGCGGGCGCTAAATGTCAATAACCTGATGTATGTGATGGGTGGCGGCCGAGTCGCGCCCAATCCATCCAATGAGGTGGACGTTTACAACCCCGGCACTAACACCTGGTCACTAGGCACGCCGTTCCTTGCTGCGCGGCGCAATTTCCCGAGTCGACACTGACGGCACCTGCCGTATCTGGCTGGCGGGCGGCTACGATAGTACTGGCCTCCCGACGGCATCGATGGAAATCTTCTGCTGCGGCGGAGGAGCATCGCCAACACCAACACCTACAGCATCGCCAACCTGCACGCCGAGTTCGTTCCACGTGCTGATAGCGTATTCAGATATAGAAGGGCCGCCGGCCACGCTGCAAAGCCAGATACTGGCCGAACCGGGTGTCACTGGAGTGGACCTATTCGACGCATCCTCCGCCACGCCCACGCTGGCGCAGTTACAACCGTACAACATCGTGGTAGCCTTCTCCAACAATCCGTATTCTGATGCCGTGGCGATGGGTAATGTGCTGGCCGACTACGCCGATACAGGGGGCGTGGTGGTCGGCCTCAACTTCGACTGGTTTGGCCCGCCGTTCGGCTTGGACGGGCGCTGGATAACGGGTGGGTATACCCCGTTCAACACGGGCCCGACCAACTTCAGCACCAGTTGCCTGGGCACCTACGATACGACCCACCCGCTGATGCAGGGTATCTCCGCTGGGTCGCTGTGCGCCTTCTTCCGCCACACTCTTACCTTGAGCCCTGGCGCAGTATCGGTCGCGATGTATCAGGACAGTCAGCAGTTGTGTGCGTATAAGACCAACAACGGGCATACGGGCGTAGGGATAAACGCCTACCTGGGCGAGAATCCCATGGACTTCTCGGGGCCGTTCGGGACCGTGGTAGTGAACGCGGGCAGGTGGCTGATTAGCGGACCATGCGGAACTCCTAGCCCGACGCCAACGGCGACGGCCACAACCTCGGGAACGCCCTCAGCGACGCCTACGTGCCCACCGGGAGGTTCGCCTGGGCCATGGACACAGGCAGCGCCTGTAGCCATTGATCATTACGGGGGCTTCATGGACAGCGATGGCACCTTTGCCTATGAGGGAGGCGGCTACTCCTTCACGACGTCCGGCAACATCAACCAGTTTGGGAAGTTTAACCCGGCGACCAACACCTGGACGCCTCTGGCGCCTGTGCCTGATCTGAACAACGGCGAAGCCTCAGGGGTGTATGCGCCCAATGTGAACAAGCTCTTCGTGTTTGGCGGCGAGAATGTTGCCACGGCCACGGTGGTCAACACCACCCGCATCTACGACATTGCCACTGGGATTTGGTCTACAGGAGCGCCGATGCCTGATGTGCGCGCCTTCATGGGTTCGGGTTACTTCAACGGGAAGATCTACCTGGTAGGTGGATACAGCACCGGCAATGTAGATCCCGCCTTTGGGCAGGTATGGGAGTATGATCCAGTGCTCAACACCTGGAACACCAGCCGGATGAGCATGCCTGCCACGCTGGGAGGCCCAGGCTTTGGCATTATCAACGGGCACATGTACATCGCTGGTGGGCGCGACATCAACAACACCAATCTCAACACGTTGTATGACTACGACATTGCGGCCAACACGTGGGCGACGCGGGCCAATATGCCCAGTGGGGTCAACGTGCCAGGCTCGGCAGTGATCGCGGGCAAGCTGTGGGTCTTTGGCGGTGGCAATCCCTTCACCGGCCCAGGCACAATGCCTACATCCGGCAAGACGGGAGTAAGAGCATGGTTCAACCGGTTGCTGCACCCCGATACCACCAACACCCTGCAGGTGTATGATCCGGCTACCAACAGCTGGACCAGCGGACCTAGCCTGAACCAGCAGCGCTCGTTCCCAGCGGGAACTGATGTGGGTAACACAGCGGTAGCAGTAGGCGGATACACAGGCTCGAGCACTACCACCTCGGTGGAGGTCAATATGGCCGGCGGCGGATGCGCCAGCCCAACGCCGACAGTTCCGCCTTCGGCAACGCCGACCGGGTCGCCTAGCTGCACGCCAGGCGGCACACCTGGGGCATGGGTCATCGCCTCACCATACCCGATCCCAGACGTGCGCTACGGCTTTGCGCAGACCGCCACGCACTTCTATGTGTTCGGCGGAGTGTCCAATGGCACGCGAGTGCCTGATGTTAACCGCATGGACATTGCCACCGGAATGTGGCAATCGCGCGCGTCGATGCCCTTTAGTAGTGAAGCGCCTACGTGTGCGCTGATGCCAGGGACGAACTTTGTGTATTGCACTGAGGGAGATACAGGCAGTGGCTTTGCACGCTACGACATCGTCGCTGACAGCTGGACTTCGCTGGCTTCCATACCCGGTGGTGACCACTACGGTTCGGCTTCCGGTGCCTTCAATGGCAAGGTGTTTGTAGCGGGCGGCACGACTGGCTTCGTCAGCGCGGTACAGGTGTACGATGTAGCGACCAACACATGGTCGGCCGGAACGTCAGCGCCAAACGACTTCCTGTTGGCAGGCTACCAGCAGGTAGGTCAGTTCCTGTATGTGGTGGGCGGCTTCGAGGCAAGCGGTCCTGTTGCCAGGGCCTCGGCAGAGCTGAGCTCGGTGCTGAACAGGAGCCAGCAATCTACACAGCCTAAAGTGCCAATGGCCAACAACACAACCACGTGGCGTCTGGACATGAGTTCAGCTCCCGGGGTGTGGACTGTAGGGCCGGCATTCACAGTGGGTAGGGCGGACTTCGGTCTGGCCTACGACGCGGGAACCAACAAGCTGTATGCGCTGGGTGGAGACCTGCCTGGAGGCGGTTTCTTTGACTCGACTAACGCCGTAGACGAGCTATCGGTGGCAACCTGGCCTGCCGGGACCTGGATGCCTTCACCACCTAACCTGATATTGCCCAATCGACAGGCTAACCAGGCAGGGTTCTACGGAGCGGGACAGATCTGGAGTGTAGGAGGCATAAACGGACAGACCTTCCAGTTCCTGGCTGAAGTCCAGCGTCGCAGCAACGGCAGCGGTCCATGCGGCACGCCATCGCCAACGCCCACATTCACGCCGACGGCGACTGCGACGGCAACTGCAACGCATACTCCGACAGCGACTGCGACGGCGACTGCAGCATTCACGCCAACGGCGACTGCGACGGCAACTGCCGCATTCACTCCGACAGCGACAGCGACAGCAACCGCAACATCTACTGCAACAGCAACGGCAACGGCTACGCATACACCGATGCTACGCCAACTGCGACCATACCGTCGCGGCCTTCACCGTCGCCACGGCCACGGCCGACACCGCGGGAGCATGCGGGCAGCAATTGCTTTGCTAGTTCTGACTGCAGCGGGTTACCCAAGAGCGATACGCTTACTTGCATTGAGTGTTTCGCCGAGGGCGGGAACTCCTGGCTAAACGGGTCGGGGTGCCATAACACCTGTCCGTGATTTCGAGGGGAACTCGCGAGCGAACCTCGCGAGTTCCCGCACCCTGAAAGGGGTTCCTCAGCGCTTACAACCCGAGGTTTTCAGGCGGTTGCTGGCTACGCCGCCCTAAAACTCCCTGATTATGTAATCGGCGGAGAAATACTGAAAAAAGTATTGACTTTGCTTGGCACGCCGAAGTAAAAAGGGTGTCCGCTCCAAAATGTAATCCATAATTCAGGATTTGAGTCGAAAGGACAACATCAATGAAAAAACAAATTAATCCGACCATCAAAGCGCATCTTATCCGGGGCGCATTTTACCTGCTTCTGCTTGTGACTGTGTGTGCAATTCCGTTCGCGCTGGCGCAGCGAAACTCGAAGCAACACGCGGCCGCCGTTAAGACCTCAGACCAGGTGGTCTCGAAGGGAACGCTTACGCCGGCCAGTGCCTCGCGAGCTCCGGCGGCGAAGCTGCTAAACGCTCAACAAATACAAAGAGATGCAACGGTTAGATCAGCGTTTAGATCAATACTAGGCAATATTCCTCTGTTCACGTACCTGATCGACGACGGCACTGCTGAAGACTCAGTCGGTCTGACAAGCGGTGGCACCTTACTCTGCCTGAATTCGTTTCCGGTGACCGGAGGCAATAATGTCATTACCTCGATTTCAATTGCCTGGGGCACTCCGGCCTTTCCCGATCCCACTCTGAATGGGCTGCCTTACACGGCGTATTTGTGGAACGATCCCAATGGCGATGGCTCACCCACTGACGCGGTGGTGTTGGCGATGGCTCCCGGAGTAGTCGCGCAGCAGGGCACGGACACATTCATAACCACAGTGATTCCTCCGACGATGGTAACGACGCCGAATTTCTTCGTCGGGTTTGTCATCAATCACACCGCCGGTCAATTCCCAGCGGCCTTTGATGAAACGGCACCCAACTTGCCCAATCGTTCCTGGGTAAGCATTGGAGGAAATCCTAACAACCTCAGCGACGCTCAACCGATCGAAGTGGCTACAGGAGGTGCTCTGGTTGGCAATTGGCTCATTCGCGCCGACGGCAATACCGGCGGGCCAACGCCAACGGGCACGCCAAGTCCGACGCCCACCGCGACGGCAACGCCCTGTGTTGGCAATTACGCAATCGATCAGATAGGCGGCACTATCGTGCCAGGCACCACGGACATCGGGAATCACGGCGATGATACGGTGACCACGGTTGCGTTGCCTTTCTCGTATACAGTGTACGACCAGAGCTTCACTAGCGTTAATCTGTCGTCCAACGGCAATGCACAGTTCGTGACCACCGATACGACCTTTACCAATGTTTGCCTGCCGTGGGCTGCCCACAACTACACCATCTTCCCGTACTGGGACGATCTGTATTTGGTCAATAGCGGATTCGGCATATTTACATCAGTAAGTGGAACTGCTCCCAATCGCATCTTCAACATTGAGTGGCGTGCGCAGTATTTCCCGGGCAGCGGCAATGCCAACTTCGAGCTGAGGTTGTATGAGGGGCAAACTCGCTTCGACGTAATTTACGGGCAGGTGGACAGCGGCAACACATCCGCCACAGCGGGCGTGCAGAAGAACACTGCGCCTAACTTTACGCAGTACTTCTGCAACGGCTCAGGTGGCGCCGCTACTGGTGGGCAAAGCTACACGCTGACGTCCTGCGGGACTCCGTCACCAACACCAACAGCAACTGCTACGCCGACCGGCAGCCCATCGTGCACACCGGGAGGAGGAGGGCAGATAACAACAATCTTCGGGTCGAATAACAATGGCGACCCGGGCGGCGCTCTTTACTTCGACATCACCGTTGGGCCAAATCCAATTTCCGTAACTGCATTGGATACTAATACTGCGGATATGGTACCGTTTACTGATTTCCGAGTTTACATATTACCCGGAATGAGCTCGCAAGGGAACGAAACAAACATGGGCCTGTGGACGCAAGTGGCAACCGGCAGCGGAACCGGGGCCGGTCTCGATCAGCCGACTCACGTGACCTTGTCGAACCCGGTCCCTCTAGCTGCGGGCACACTTTACGGAATCGCTCTGGTAGCCGACCCCGGATTTGCGCACTACTACACCAACGGCAATGGATCGAATCAAATGTATACCAACGCGCAACTAACCGTTGTCCTTGGATCCGCGACCAATGTGCCGTTTACCGCGCCGATCTTCTCGCCTCGCGTATGGAATGGAACGATCTATTACAATGCAGGTGCATGCGGCACGCCCTCGCCGACGCCATCGACCTCACCTACTGCAACAGCTACAGCAACAGCAACAGCTACAGCTACAGCTACAGCTACAGCTACGCATACGCCGACAGCTACGGCAACAGCTACAGCAACAGCAACGGCAACGGCAACGGCGACTGCGACTGCGACTGCGACTGTGAGTGTGTCACCGAGGTCTACGCCGACGCCTAGACCGCGACCCACGCCAGCCCCACGTCCGTAAGCTTCAGCCTTTAGTTGGTTAGATTCGGGAACTCGCGAGCAAAAGCTCGCGAGTTTCTGTTTGTGGGAATCGAAGCAACATGCACGTTGCCCGCCTGGCGCAGGTGACCTTATTCCGCGGCGAGTCTCCAAGGATCAGAGTCGCGCGAAAAGGTTTGACAAAGCGCCGCGCTTTACGGTAAGACCGGGTTCAGTTTCCGTTCACACAGCTAATTCAAACCACCGTCAAACCCAATGATCACAAACCTTCCTCGGACTTCAACGTTCACGCCGTCGCGCTGTCGGCGTGTCTTTTCTTCACTATTTGTTTTGGCAGCTCTTGTCGCGCTTCTGGGCGCCATTGCCTCCTCGCGGCAACCCGCGGTAGCTGCGCCCCCCGGCGGCGGGACGGGAGCGTTTCCATCAGGCAAGCTCGCGCCATGGGTGATGGAACACACGGCTAACGGTCAGCAGGCGGAATTTTTCGTCGTGCTGGCTGACCAGGCAGATCTAGGTCCTGCTGCCGCTTTGCAAACCAAAGCCGAGAAGGGCCGTTTCGTGTATAGCACCCTATTGAACAAAGCTCAGACTACCCAGAGGCCGATCCTGCAATGGCTGCGCGAACGTGGGCTTGAGCATACCTCATTCTACATTGTCAACGGCATTTTGGTTACGGGAACACGACAGGTTGCCGAAGCATTAGCGGCGCGGCCGGACGTGGCGCGGATAGAAGGCAATCCACACATCCAGAATCATTTTCCGCAACCAGAGGCAGTCGAAGAGACGCCTCCGCATCTTCAGCGACCCGCAACAATCGAACCGGGCATCAATTACACGAATGCGCCCCAGGTGTGGGCGTTGGGCTTTACAGGACAGAACATTGTTGTAGCCAGCGCAGACACCGGCGTTCGCTGGACGCATAACGCGCTTAAGCCGCACTATCGCGGCTGGGACGGAATGAATGCCGATCACGATTACAACTGGCACGACTCCATCCATGATAGCATGAGCAATCCTTGCGGGAACGATTCGCCATTCCCGTGCGACGACCAGGCTCACGGCTCGCACACCACGGGAACGATGGTCGGTGACGATGGCATGGGTAACCAGATTGGAATGGCGCCCGGCGCGAAATGGATTGGTTGCCGCAACATGGACGCGGGGAATGGCACGCCGGCTCGTTACATCGAGTGCATGCAATGGTTCCTTGCGCCGACCCGGATTGACGGCAGCGACCCCGATCCGACCAAGGCGCCGGACATTACCAACAACTCCTGGCATTGCCCGGCGTCCGAAGGTTGTTCGTTTGACTCATTGCAAGCAGCTGTGGAAGCGCAAGCCGCTGCCGGCATCATGATGGTTTCAGCCGCACAAAATGCGGGCCCGAATTGTTCCACCGTGTCAAACCCGCCGGGAATTTACGCGGCGACTTACAGCGTTGGCGCATTGACCACGGGAACTGATACAATTGCTGGATTCAGCAGCCGTGGTCCAGTGACAGCTGACGGAAGTAACCGGATCAAGCCTGATATCAGTGCTCCCGGCACCGGCACGCGCTCGTCCACTAACGCCAGCGATAGTTCCTATGCAAATTTCAGCGGCACATCGATGGCTACTCCGCATGTCGCCGGCGGCGTGGCGTTGTTTTGGTCAGCTTTACCAAGCTTGCGACATCAGATTACCGCAAGTCGCGATGCTTTGAACCACACGGCGCACTTTATTTCTTCCACCCAGTGCGGTGACGCCGGGCCGCCAAATAACGTCTTTGGTTGGGGCCGACTCGATGTCCTTAGGGCTGTACAACGCACACGCACGTTCGTGCAGCGTCCGCGACCAACACCGCCTCCGCGCCCGTAATCAGGACAGCGAAATAGCAGCGGAAGAGATTCGCGATCGGGGAATGGGCTTTTCCGACGGCGACAGCCACGCCTACCGCAACGGCATCGCCGACAGCTACACCGCGACCGACCCCATCACCCAGATCTGGGCCAACGCCAAAGCCGCGTCCCGCGCCTCTTCCCAGGTTCTAGATTTCGCCCGACGGAAAATTTCGAAGAGTCGGTGATCGGTCTAAGTAATCTGGTGTAGTCGGAAATCGACGATGGGATGCCGCACGTGCCACGGTTCCTCGAGTGGTGTCACGTCTTGTCCAGTCGGCGAAACATGTAGCTCGAGCAAGAGCGGATTCGTCGTCAAAAGCTTCAAAATAATGTTGACATCTCTTCGCCGATTCGGTAAAAGGACTTTCCACTCTTGGAACCGAGGGAAGTTAATATCAGGGCAGGAAGCGAACCCGTGTCGTTAAGCCTCGGGCCGTTTTAACCACAACCATTATTATCCTATGAAAAAGAAGTCTGCGTTCGAATCTGTCCGCCGTAACTTTCACCAAGACGGGTTCTTCAGACTCCGGGTTTTGTCCGGCATCCTGCTGTGTTTCGCGGGAGTTACGCTTGTGCTTGCGCTGGGCAAAGCCTCAGCACAACCACGGACACCGGCCGTCCAAACCAAAATGCCATTGGGCGGATTCGCTGCGGCGAACAAGATTGCGCCGTGGGTGATGGAACACACCGCTAATGGTCAGCAGGCGGAATTTTTCGTTGTGCTTGCAGACCAGGCCGATCTTAGCCCGGCTGCGAATCTCACGACCAAGGCTGAAAAAGGGCGATTCGTCTATCAAGCTCTACAGAACAAGGCCCAAACAACACAAGGTTCGATTTTGCAATGGCTGCGCGAACGTGGGCTCGAGCATCGCTCGTTCTATATAGTTAATGCGGTTTTGGTGAAGGGAACCCTGCAGGTAGCCGAAGCGTTAGCGGCACGGCCGGACGTGGCGCGGGTAGAAGGCAATCCGCACATTCAAAACCAGCTTCCTCAACCAGGCCCTTCTGTCGAGGCGCCTCTGTACCTCCAGCAGCCGGACACGATCGAGCCGGGCATCAATTACACACATGCGCCTCAAGTGTGGGCGCTGGGATTTACGGGGCAAACTATTGTTATAGCCAGCGCGGATACCGGCGTTCGCTGGACGCATAACGCGCTCAAGCCTCACTATCGCGGCTGGGACGGAGTAAACGCCGATCACGACTACAACTGGCATGACTCGATACATTCCGGCGGTGGCGCTTGCGGTCCTAACTCGCCTTTCCCGTGCGATGATTTCTTCCACGGTTCCCACACCACCGGCACAGCCATTGGCGATGACGGCGCCGGTAACCAGATCGGCATGGCCCCGGGTGCAAAATGGATTGGTTGCCGTAACATGGACCAAGGTAACGGCGCCCCGGCCACATACATGGAGTGCATGCAATGGTTCCTGGCGCCTACCCGGATCAACGGCAACGACCCCGACCCGACCAAAGCACCGGACATTACGATCAATTCCTGGGGTTGTCCGGCTTCAGAAGGCTGCTCGGCTAACACGTTGCAAGCTGCTGTCGAAGCCCAGGCTGCTGCTGGTATTATGATGGTAGTCGCCGCAGGTAACTCCGGCTCTAGCTTGTTCCACAGTCTCAGATCCCCCATCGTTTTATGCAGCATCTTACACCGTCGGGGCGTTAAATACCGGCACCGATACGATTGCCTCGCTTTAGCAGCCGCGGCCCGGTCACAGCCGATGGAAGCAACCGCATTAAGCCCGACATCACTGCTCCGGGCACCGGCACGCGCTCGTGCGACCAACACCAGTGATACTGCATATACCACTGCCAGCGGCACGTCCATGGCCACTCCGCACATCTCCGGCGCAATGGCGCTGTCTGTGGTCCGCTCTTCCAGGCTTGCGGCATCAGATCACCGCTAGTCGGGATGCTTTGAATAACTCGGCACATTTCATTACGTCTACTCAGTGTGGTACAGCAGGCCCCCCAAACAACGTGTATGGATGGGGCCGGGTTGATATATTTGCGGCTGTGAGCGGAGGATCACCCACGCCAACACCGACAGCGACAGCAACGGCAACAGCTACAGCGACGCGCCACAGCTACGGCAACGGCTACAGCTACAGCTACAGCTACAGCCACAGCTACCGCTACAGCGACGGCCACAGCCACAGCTAGTTCGACACCCACAGCTACGGCTACTACCACGCCACGACCAACGCCTACGGCGAGGCCTGCGCAATCACCGAGGCCTCGTCCCACGCCGTCCACCGAGACCATAGAAACGGCTCGCCGGAGCCAAGATTTTCGCGATCGGCGACAGGTGATGAGGATCGGTCCCTGACCGACTTCGCACCACTGCGCGTGCACGCTGCCGCATCGCGCTGTGCAGTCGGTCTCACGACGTCCGATTCCGCGGGCGTGGGCCGTCGTAGGAAATGTGTCAAAATAGTGTTGACACGATTTCGGTGATTCAGGTAGAAGGGCGTTCCACTCTTGGAACCGAGGGAAGTCAATATCACGGGCAGGAAGCGAACTCGTGTCGTTACGCCTCCGGCCGTTTTAACCACAACCATTATTATCCAATGAAAAAGAAATCTGCGTTTCACTCTGTCCGCCGTAACCTTCGCCAAGGCGGGTTCTTCAAGCTCCGCGTTTTGTTTGGCGTCCTGTTTTGTTTCGCGGGCAGTGACGATTGTGCTGCTTGCCCTTGAGCAAAGCCTCAGCACAACCACGCACGCCGGCAGGTCCAGGGGCGATCTGCAATAGGACGGATCTCGCTGCGACGAACAAGATCGCGCCGTGGGTTATGGAACACACCGCTAACGGCCAGCCGGCAGAATTTTTCGTCGTGCTCGCTGACCAGGCCGACATTAGCCAGGCTGCTGACTTCCAGACCAAGGCAGAGAAGGGGCGCTACGTATTTGACACTCTATTGGAACAAGGCTCAGACCACTCAGGCACCAGTTTTGCAATGGTTACGCGAACGCAGCATCGAACATCAATCCTTTTATATTGTTAACGCAATTTTGGTGAAGGGTAACCGCGAGGTTGCCGAGGCTTTGGCGGCTCGGCCGGAAGTCGCGCGGGTGGAAGGTAATCCGCGTATCCATAATGACCTGCCTCAACCTGGCCCCGTCGATAAAATCGCCTCCCTTCCTCCTGCAACCGGACACGATCGAGCCAGGGATCAACTATACGCACGCGCCCCAGGTGTGGGCTCTGGGATTCACCGGGCAAAACATCGTTGTTGCCAGCGCCGATACCGGCAATCGCTGGACGCATAACGCGCTTAAGCCTCACTATCGCGGCTGGGACGGCGTGAACGCCAATCACAATTACAATTGGCATGACTCCATCCATAACAGTGTCGGCAACCCCTGCGGGAATGATTCGCCCGTTCCCTTGCGACGATTTCTTCCATGGTAGCCACACGCTAGGCACCGCAATCGGTGATGATGGCATGGGTAACCAGATCGGGATGGCGCCCGGCGCAAAATGGATCGGTTGCCGGAACATGGACAACGGCAACGGCACGCCAGCCAGGTACATCGAGTGCATGCAGTTCTTCCTGGCGCCTTATCCGATCAACTGCACGCCAGCGCAGGGCGACCCGACCAAAGCGCCCGATATCACCATTAACTCCTGGGGTTGTCCCGCTTCAGAAGGCTGCTCGGCTAACACGTTGCAAGCTGCTGTCGAAGCCCAGGCTGCTGCTGGCATCATGATGGTAGTCGCAGCCGGCAACTCCGGTTCAGGCTGCTCCAGCGTGTCAGATCCACCGGCGATTTATGCAGCATCTTATACAGTTGGGGCTTTAAATACCGGCACCGATACCATCGCCTCGCTTTAGCAGCCGCGGCCCGGTCACGGCCGATGGCAGCGGCCGTATCAAGCCCGATATCAGCGCTCCTGGCACGGGTACGCGCTCGGCGAGCAACTCCGGCGACAATGCATATACCACTGCCAGCGGCACGTCCATGGCGACTCCGCATATCTCCGGCGCGATGGCGTTGCTGTGGTCGCGCTTCCAAGCCTTGCGGCACCAGATTACCGCGAGTCGCGATGCCTTAAATAGCCACTCGGTCTTTATCTCTTCCACCCAGTGCGGCACAGGGGGACCGCCAAATAACGTATATGGCTGGGGCCGGGTCGATATCGCGGCCGCAGTAGGAACGCCGTCACCAACCCCCACGCCCAGTCCTACGCCAACAGCAACAGGTACGCCTTCTGCATGCGGTGCGGGAACTGCAACGCCGACGCCAACAGGTTCACCAACTTGCATAGGTCAATACGCGATCAATCAGATTGGCGGGAGCATCGTGCCAGGGACGATGGACATCGGCAATCACGGGGACGATACGGTTACCACGATCGCGCTGCCCGTTCCCTTACATGCCTCGTACGGCCGAACACTTATACGAGCGTCAATCTGTCGTCCAACGGCAATGCCCAGTTTATGACTAACCGATACCGCCTTCACCAATCAATGCCTGCCGTGGACCACCCATAACTGACACGATCTGCCCGTACTGGGACGATCCTGTATTTGGTTAATAGTGGATTTGGCATCTTTACATCGGTAAGTGGCACTGCGCCCAACCGCATCTTCAACATTGAGTGGCGTGCGCAGTACTTCCCGGGTAGTCGCAGTGCCAAGTTTCGAGCTGAGGATCTGTACGAGGCGCAATAGTCGCTTCGACGTGATCTACGGCACAGTCGACTAGCGGGCAACACACAGCGCCACCGCCGGAGTGCAGAGAGACGATACTGTACCTTTGTGCAGTGCATTCTGCAACGGGTCTGGTGGCGCGGCTACTGGCGGGCAAAGCTATATCCTGACAGCCTTGCGGAACGCCCTCACCAACACCAACGTCTACAATGCCGACAGCTAACACCTGGAGTGACGCCGACGCTACCGCTACGACAGCTACGGCTACAGCTACACCTGTAGTGACGGCCAACAGCTACGGCTACGCCAACAGCTACGCCAGCGACAGTTACACCACTGCCTACAGTTACATCTACAGTGACGCCTACGGCTACGCCAACAGCGACGGCTACACCTATAGTTACGCCAACAGCTACACCTATAGTTACCCCAACTGCGACAGCAACAGCTACGGCTACACCTACCGTTACGCCAACTGCGACAGCAACAGTTACGGGAACTCCCACAGCTACGCCAACGGGAACTCCTAGCGCTACGCCGAGGTCTACTCCGACACCGCGACCGCGACCGACACCGCCGCCTCGCCCGTAGATCCCGATTCGCAAGTCTGCCTCGTCCTGTGGCCTCGGACGACGGCGGTGATCAATGTGACGGGCTCTGAGAAGTTTCGCAAGGCCGTATGCGCCCGCCGATGTGCGCGAAAGTGCTGGACTCGCGAAAGCTTTCGGAGTGTGGGAGTGCGATGCGCCGTCGCATCGCTTTCAATCGCGGAGCAAATCTCGAAAGCGGCGTGAGGATGCGCGCGCACTTCGAAAGTCCCGGCAGCTACCGGACAAAAACGCAAGCCTCTTGACGCTTCAACGTTTCAGCCGATCACGTGGGGCTTGCCTAATCCGCGGTTAAATTGAAGCAAAAATGAGATTGACATACTGTCGCGGATTCAGATACAAAGGCGTTCCACCATTTGAGAAATCCACGTTGACACGTTTTGTGTCGGCGAAAGCACCACTCAGTTCCAAACTCCATCCAATGAAAAAGAAATCCGTTTCCCAATCAGCATTCTTCAAACTACGCCTCGTAATCGCCGTTTTGTTTTGCTTCGGGGCGATCACACTCGTTCTGTTTGCGCAGCCACGCACTCCCTCCGGCCAATCGGGCAATTCACAGCCCATTGTGCACGCCCAATATCGCGGCGTGATGCCGGTCGTGAAGTTCGATATTTCGCCGCCACTGCGCAGCATGAAGCCGCTGGTTGCCAAAGAATGTACGTTGCGCGAGAACGAGGAGCAGGGGCCGATTCTCGCTGCACCGCTTGGTCCGGTTGTGCCTGATACGGCTGTTCAGCGAGTGCTCGGCAAGATTGGCATACCGGCGCCCATCATTTCATTCGACGGAAACAGTAACCTGTGTGGCTGCTCTCCGCCGGACCCGAACGGAGCGGTCGGTCCCAATCATGTTGTCACGATGGCCAACCTGCATTTCCAAATCTTCAACAAAAGTGGACAATCGCTCTTTGGTCCGGCGGCGAACAACACGCTCTGGACCGGCTTTGGTGGGCCCTGTCAGACGCAAAATGCCGGTGACCCGGTCATCTTATACGACCAGTTGGCCGATCGCTGGGTGCTGACACAATTCACTGCCGGCAGCGCGCCGTTCTTCGAGTGTGTAGCGCTATCGCAAACTTCCGATCCGCTGGGTTCTTATTACCGGTGGGCCATTGCTACCGGTCCTAGTGGAAACAATTTTCCTGACTATCCGAAAGCTGGTATGTGGCCCGATGCATATTATTTCAGCACACGAGAGTTTCAGGGTAGCACAGGAGGCCCATTTGCAGGTGTAGGCGCGTATGCGCTTGACCGTGTTCAGGCGTTGGCCGGTAATCCCAATCCGACAATGGTTGGGTTTCTATTTCCGCCAAACCCGGCATACGTAGTGGGCGATGGCTTGTTGCCGAGTGATCTCGATGGGATGACACCGCCGCCTGTGGGAAGCCCCAACTATTTTGTAGGTTCGCAGGATAACAATGCCGGCGCGCCATCGGATGCGTTGAACATCTTCAAGTTCCATTACGATCCCATGACTCCTGCAAATTCAACCTTTACGCTGACGGACACGTTGCCTACGGATCCTTTTAACTCGATCTTCACCCCATGCGCTGGCGGCCGCAATTGTATCCCGCAGCCAGGTACCACTAACCGAATCGATTTTTTGCAACGACGGCGGCCGCTGTTCCGGCTTGCCTATCGCAACTTTGGCACGCACGAGTCGCTGGTCACCAATCAATCGGTATCTGCCGGCACAGGGCCAAACGGCGAAGTGGCAGGCATTCGCTGGTATGAACTTCGCAGTCCCAATAGCAGTCCGGTCATTTTCCAGCAAGGCACTTATGCACCTGGGCTTACCGATGGGATTCATCGCTGGATGGGAAGCATCGCCATGAATTCGCTTGGCGATATTGCCCTTGGTTTCAGCGCGTCGAACGGCACCAACCCGGCCGTGTTTCCAAGTCTGTTTTACACGGCCCGGCACGCGGGTGATCCGCCCGGCCAAATGACCCTCGGGGAAGGAGCTATTATCAACGGGACTGGCTCGCAGACGGGCAGCCAGCGTTGGGGCGATTATTCGTCAATTGATATCGATCCGGTCGACGACCAGACGTTCTGGTACGTAAATGAGTACGTTCCCACAACTAGCTCCGTCGGGTGGCGATTGCGAATCGGCGCGTTTAATGTCGCCGGCGGAGGAACGCCGACACCAACCCCAACGGGCTCGCCGAGTTCAACTCCTACTCCAACGCCGACAGCTACGCCTTCGGGCTGTAATTACACGTTTACGACAGGCACCGGTCCGATCGTTCCGGGGACCACCGATACGGGTAACCATATTGATGACGGCGATACCTTCGTCGCATTGCCGTTCTCATTCTCGTTATATGATCAGACCTATAACGGCGTGAATGTTAACTCCAATGGCCGCCTCGACTTCGTGTGCATCAACGAACCAAACGGCTACTTGTCAACTTGTCTGCCCGCTCCAGACAATCAATGCTCGTTTGCTTACACGATCTTCCCGCTGTGGTCAGACTTCCGCACCGATGCGCAGCCGGGCTGCGCGAATTTCCCTGGCGGCACATGCGGTATATTTACGTCGGTATCTGGCACCGCTCCCAATCGCATCTTTAACATCGAATGGCGCGGAGTTTATTTCGCCGCTCCCAGTGCGACGGCGAATTTCGAGAACGGCTGTATGAGAATAGTGCCAACAAGCAGTTTGACGTCATCTTTGGCACCGTCCAACCCGGCAGCGATCAGCTATATGTCTCGGGTGTGCAGGGACCGAACAACGCCTTTACTCAGGACTTCTGCAATGCCAACCCGCCGGCGCCAGGCTTGCGCACTTACACCTGCGCGGGTGGCGGAACACCGACGCCGACGCCGACAGCTACGGCTACTGCAACAGCGACGGCCACGGCTACAGCTACAGCTACAGCTACAGCAACGGCCACAGCTACGGCTACGGCTACGGCTACAGCAACGGCTACCGCCACAGCTACAGCAGCACCCAGGGCGACGCCTTCGCCGAGGCCTCGTGGAACTCCGCCACCGCGACCATAGTGACGGCATCTTTAGAACAATTTTGTAGGGGAAGCTGACAGCTTCCCCTACAGCTGGTTTTTGATGTGATGTAGAACGGTTCGCGGTCGCCGACAGACAGCCATGAACAAAAACTTTTCAGCACCACTTAGGTTAAACTCCATCCTATGAAAAAGAAATCCGCTTCCCAATCAGCATTCTTCAAACTCCGCCTCCTAGTCGCGGTTTTGCTTTGCTTCGGGGCGATCACGATCGTTCTGTTTGCGCAGCCACGCACTCCGTCCGGCCCGGCTGCCGGACAGCCCATTGTGCGGGCCCAATATCGAAGCGTAATGCAAGTGTTCCCCAAGCAAAACCCCTATACGGAGGCCTGGTTGGCCGCCAACCACGGCCTCTACGACAACATCTGGACCGCCGAGTATGAGACCCGCTTGCAGGCCGCCGAGCCGTTCCTGAGCGACCTGTTAAACGTGCTGACCCCCAACTACGGCCCAGACGCCCGCATGAGCAACGGCAACGTCCTCGGCAGCAACCAGAACGAATTCCAGATCGATGTGAATCCCACCAACAGCCTCAACGCGATCGGCACCTCCAACGACGGCCAAACGGCAGGCGTCGGCATCTTCCGCACCACCGACGGCGGCTTGACCTGGACCTCCCGCGACGCCTCCTTCTATGGCGTCCAGGCCGCCTGCTGCGACCCGGGCAATGCCTTCGGCACCGACGGCAAAGCCTACGCGATCATCCTCGACACCAGTCCGGCGGCGACCTACATCCTCCGCTCCACCGACGGCGGCGGCACCTGGGCCGGTCCTAGCCAGGTTTCAACCCCCGACCGCCCCAACGTCGCCGTTGACCCAAGCAACTCCAACATCGTCTACATCACCTTCACCGACTTCAACCAGCCCGCCGGGCGCATCGCCGGCTACAAATCGACGGACGGCGGCGTCACCTGGGGATCGCAGTTCCTTATCGGCGACCCCATCTCCCCGCCCGGCTACCAGCAATCGAGCCAGCCGCGCGTAGCCTCCAACGGCTGGATCTACGTCGGCTACCAGGAATATAACGACCAGAACGCCGGCTGCGCCGCCGGCGTGCGCAACGAAGTGGCCCGCTCGACCGACGGCGGGGCCACCTGGACGATCACCGCCGAACTGAATATCGTCCAGGGCGGGGCCTGTTCGACGGCCCAGGCCGGGCGCGGCATCTTCTGCATCAACGGGGGCGGCCAATCCTTCCGGTCGCGCAGCCACCCGATCATGGGCATCAGCCCGACCAACCCCAGCCACGTCTACATGGTCTACTCCGGCGGCGACCTGGAAAGCGCCTACACCTGCGGCGGCTCGACCGGCTTCCACAGCGACACGCTCTTCCGCCGCTCCACCGACGGCGGCGCCACCTGGACCGCCCCCGTCAAGGTCAACACCGACCCACAAGGCAAGGACCAGTATTACCCTTGGATGAGTGTGCTGCCCAACGGCCAGATCTGGGTCGGCTGGAACGACCGCCGCGACGACGCCAACAACTTCCTCAGCAAGTGGTATCAGGCCCACTCCAACGACGAGGGCACTACCTGGCTCGACATCAACAACGCCCCTGGTAACGACGTCGTCGCCGACGTCCAGACCCAGCCATCCACCTTCATCGGCGACTACCACGGCCTGGGAGCCAGCGGCAACGGCGTGGGTAACGTCCTCGGCATGTGGTTCGACAGCCGCAACAGCTCCTCCGGCGACGCCTACACCGACCCGCAGGTGCCGCCGCCGCTAGGGCCTACACCGACCGCTAGTCCAACACCAACCTCGACGCCAACAGCCTCTCCCACCCCGACGGCTACCGCTACATCGACACCTTGCGTGGGCAACTACACGATCACTCAGATAGGGGGCAGTATCGTGCCGGGCACCACGGACATCGGCAATCATGGGGATGATACGGTGACGACCATCGCGTTGCCCTTCTCCTATAACTTGTACGGCACGACTTTCACGAGCGTTAATCTATCGTCCAATGGTAATGCCCAGTTCCTGACTACAGATACGGCCTTCACTAATCAATGCCTGCCGTGGACTACGCACAACTACACCATCTTCCCTTACTGGGATGACCTCTATTTGGTCAATAGCGGCTTTGGCATCTTCACATCGGTAAGTGGCACTGCTCCCAACCGCATCTTTAACATTGAGTGGCGGGCCCAATACTTCCCGGGGAGCGGCAGTGCCGGCTTCGAGCTGAGGTTGTACGAGGGGCAGACACGCTTCGACGTGATATATGGCACAGTGAGTAACGGTAACACATCGGCCACGGCGGGCGTGCAGAGAGACGACAGCACTTTCGTTCAGTACTTCTGCAACGGCGCGGGAGGTGCTGCTACTGGTGGGCAAAGCTACATTTTGCAGCCGTGCGGAACTCCGTCGCCAACGCCAACAGCCACAGCTACAGCTACAGCTACAGCTACAGCTACAGCCACAGTTGCAGTTACCGCTACAGCTACGGCCACGGCTACAGCTACCGCGACGGCGCGACGGCCACGGCTACAGCCACTGCCACAGCTACGGCTACTGCGACAGCTACGGCTACTGCGACAGCAACAGCAACTGCAACTGCGACAGTAGCGCCCAGGCCGACGCCTACGCCCAGGCCTCGTGGGACTCCCCCACCGCGGCCATAGTGGGATTAGGAACAATTTTGTAGGGGAAGCTGACAGCTTCCCTACAGATAGTTTGTGTGGTCGGTATAGAGCGGTTTGATAGACAGAATATGAAAAAAAACCTTTCAGCTGTCAGCTCCCATCAGCCGCAGGTTCGCGCAGCGATGCGGACGCGTTACCAATTATCAGCTACGATGCTGATTTCGTTAGCCACGCTCGCGACCGCTTCGGGGCAGGCGCCTGCCCGCAGTGCTACAGCGTTGCAGGTGGGGCCTCTGTGGAATCCGCACACCACCAGGCTTGTGGAAAAATATGACAATCCGCCTGCGCTTATTTACCGACTGGACACGTCACCGCGAATGATCTCACCGCATGGTGTCTTCATCAGCTATCAGGTAAACGTTGATGCAAATGGGAATAACATTGTTGGTGATGCCGCTAACGAATGCTCGATCTCAGTTGACCCGACGAACGGAAACAAGATGGCAATCGGCTGGAGACAATTCAACAACGTAACATCCAACTTCCGTCAGGGCGGCTGGGGCTATACCACTGATGGCGGAGTGCACTGGACGTTCCCGGGCGTGTTAGAACCTGGTGTTTTTCGAAGCGATCCGGTGTTGGACTCGGATGAAGCAGGCACGTTCTTTTATCTCAGTCTTCTGGGCTCACTTTGTGAGAACATGTACCGGTCGACGAACGGCGGCCAGTCATGGACAGAGCTGCAGCCCGACGGCGACGCCGGTGGAGGCGATAAGCAGTGGTTTACCATCGACAAAACGAACGGACCCGGCCACGGTTTTCAGTACCAATCCTGGGACACAAGCACCTGCAGCAGCAGCGGCAGCGGTCAATTCAGCCGGTCTACTGACGGCGGAATCACCTGGATGACTCCTATTGGTGTTCCTAACCAGGCTCAGTTCGGAACTTTGGACGTGGATACGAATGGAAATCTCTTTATCGGCGGAGAAGCGAACACCTTTTACTGCATCCGCTCGAGCAACGCGCAAATCGGGAACCAAACGCCGGTTTTTGACCAGGTTACCCCTGTCAACATGGGTGGCGTCCTGACCGGTGGCGGGATTAACCCGGCGGGATTGGACGGTCAATTATTCCTGGCTGTTGACCGCTCCGGAACGGCTACAAACAACAACATTTACATGCTGGCCAGTGTGCTGCCGCCCGGCCGAAGCACAACCGACGTGATGTTCGTGCGCAGCACCGACGGGGGACTAACCTTCAGTGCGCCACACCGGATCAATGACGACGGCCTTACCAGTAAGTGGCACTGGTTCGGCACATTCTCCGTAGCGCCGAATGGGCGTCTGGACGCTGTGTGGTATGACTCGCGCAACTCCGTTGCCAACAACACTGACTCACAGTTATTTTATTCCTGGAGCACTGACGCGGGTGTCACATGGTCGCCGAATGTGGCAGTAAGCAATGCGTTTAATCCATCCGAAGGCTACCCTAATCAGAACAAGATCGGCGATTACATCACCATTGTTTCGGACAATACCGGCGGCAACGTTGCGTATTCCGCCACTTTTAATTTCAACCCGAATCGGGGCCAACATGAAGAAGATATCTATTACGTGCGAGTATCGCCGTCGGGCGGATCTACGCCTACTCCAACACCTACGGCTTCACCCACGCCTACCTTGACCCCTACTGCCACAGCCACTTTTACGCCTACGGCAACAGCAACAGCAACAGCTACACCTAGCTCTACTGCGACAGCCACGCCCACTGCGACATTAACACCAACAGCTACGGCTACTCCCAGGCCGACACCCACGCCAAGAGGTGGGCCGACGCCGAGACCGCGTCCTACACCCTTGCCGAGGCCGTAGGCCTGACGTCGCCTTGCCCGTCCGCTTAATCGGACTTAATTCTCGACAAGCTTCGTGTTCTAGAGTAGGGGAAGCGCGCCAGCGCGGCGATTCGGGATGACGAATCGGAAATCAGGAATCGCGCGCGCTTTAAACCACTTCAATACTCCAACGACCTGCGTCCTATGAAATTCTCCACGGCATCTAACATCTTCTCGATTTTGATCGTCTCGCTCACAGCGATTGCTACCGGTTCAGCAGAGACGCGACCAATGAACCCAAAGGAGCACGAGGAAACGTACGATATGCCGCCAGCGTACATTTTCCGATTGGAAAAATCGCCGCGAATGATCTCGCAGTTTGGTCTGTTCACAAGCTATCAGGCGAATGTTGATGCGCAGGGCAACAACATCGTTGGCGACGCGGCAAACGAACCCTCGATAGCGGTCGACCCGACTAACAGCAACAAAATGACGATCGGTTGGAGGCAGTTCAATTCGGTGAGCTCCAGCTTCCGGCAGGGCGGCTGGGGTTACACCACGGACGGTGGGATTCACTGGACGTTTCCCGGGGTGTTGCAACCTGGCGTTTTCCGCAGCGATCCTGTTCTGGGTGCAAACGAGGTAGGGACGTTTTTCTATAATTCCCTTTTGGGGGACAACTTTTGCGACAACGATTGGCAATCTACTAACGGCGGCCAATCGTGGACGAGTTTTCCAGGGACAAGTGGAGGAGATAAGCAGTGGTTTACGATTGATAAGACCGCCGGCCCGGGTCACGGATTTCAATACCAGTTTTGGACGGCCAACTTTCCCTGCTCGTCCGGCGAATTTAGCCGTTCCACAGATGGCGGCATGAGCTGGCAGAGCCCGATCAATATTCCCCATGGTGTCATACATGGAACGCCTGACGTGGATACCAATGGCAAACTGTTCATTGGTGGAGAGGACCTGGTCGGAACCCAGTTTTGGTGCATTCGCTCCAGCTAACGCGCAGATCGGTACTCAAACGCCAGTCTTCGAACAGGTCACTCAGGTCAATCTGGGTGGGGTGCGGGCCGGCGGGAATGTAAATCCGGGAGGGCTGACAGGGCAGATCTTTCTGGCAGTGGATCGCTCGGGTGGACCTACGAACAACAATGTTTACATGATGTGCAGTGTTCGTCCGCCAAGCTACAGCAACGGCACAGACGTGATGTTCGCGCGCAGCACGGATGGCGGTGCGACCTTTGCCGCGCCAGTGAAAGTCAATGACGATGCGACCACAAACAAATGGCATTGGTTTGGCACTTTTTCCGTGGCGCCGAATGGCCGGCTAGACTCCGTCTGGTATGACACGCGCAATGCGGGGGACAATCTTCAGTCTCAGTTGTTTTATTCCTACAGCACAGACGCAGGTTCTACGTGGTCGCCGAACGTCCCGGTAAGCGCAGCATTCAATCCTACTCAAGGCTGGCCACAACAAAACAAGATAGGGGACTACATCACCATCGTCTCCGATAACACCGGCGGCAACGTAGCGTATTCAGCCACGTTCAACTTGAACCCTACCTCGGGACAGCACGAACAGGACGTTTACTACGTGCGCGTGTTTCCAACCGGCGGGGGGACGCCTACACCAACACCTACCGCTTCGCCAACGCCAACGGCGACAGTGACCGCGTCGGCCACGCCCACTTTGACCCCTACGGCTACAGCTACCTTTACGCCCACAGCAACGGCAACGGCAACGGCTACAGCAACAGCAACAGCAACAACTACTGCGACTCCCAGCGCTACTGCAACAGCTACGCCCACCGCAACGGCAACAGCTACTGCGACTCCTAGCGCCACTGCGACAGCTACGCCCACCGCGACGTCAACAGCTACTGCGACTCCTAGCGCCACTGCGACAGGTACACCAACAGCTACGGCTACTCCCAGGCCGACACCGACGCCAAGAGGTGGGCCGACGCCGAGACCGCGTCCGACACCCTTGCCGAGGCCTTGATTCCTCGGCGAGACGCGGGGTGTAGTGGTCGGCGATCGTCGCTGGGTTGCTTTTGCCATTAACTGAACAGGAACCAAAGGGCATCCAGCTAAACGTGGATCGGCTTCTCCGAAGAGGATTCAGAGAGGGTCGCCGAAGGCGCAAAATTTCAGGCGGCGAAGCCGCTTTCTTAACGCGTTGAGCCGCCTTCGCCAAGGCTACGGCGAGCCATGGGACAACGCGTTCCACCGCTGTGCCCAAGAAATCTGAGTTTCAATTTCGTGTCGAACGAACAAAATATTGTCGACAAGCTCACGGTCCTCCATTAAGGGAAGCGGGGCGATTCAGCGGTTTAGATTCGTGAATCTTAGATCGCGACCGCTTTAACCGTTCAAGCCTTCACCACTTCAACCACCGATGAGATCTTCCGCAGCTTCACATACCCGCCTTTTGCCTTTGCTGATCCTATTAATTGCCTTGCCTGGAGCGATAGCCCAGCTTGCGCCGGTGCGGATGGCGCCGTTGAACGGGCACCTGGAAACATACGATAACCCGCCCGCGCCGCCGCGAAAGATCGAGACCTCACCGCGAATGCTCTCGGTGTATGGCGCATTCATCAGCTATCAGGTGAACGTCGATCAAAACGGCCAGAATATCCTCGGCGACGCTGCGAACGAGTGTTCTATTTCAGTTGACCCCACAAACGGCAGCAAGATGACAATCGCCTGGAGGCAATTTAACGATGTTACCTCTAACTTTCGCCAGGGTGGCTGGGGTTATACTACCGATGCCGGCGTGCATTGGACATTCCCCGGTGTTTTACAAAACAACGTCTTCCGTAGCGATCCGGTGACTCAATCCGATGAGGCAGGGCAATTTTTTTATCTCAGTCTTCAATCCACCTGGCCAAAACAAACGTTTTACTGTGACGATCTGTGGCGCTCGACCAACGGGGGTCAAACCTGGACGGAGCAGTCGCCCGACAGAAGCGCGGGCGGCGATAAGGAATGGCTTACGATCGATAAGACTAGCGGACCGGGGCACGGGTTCCAATACCAGATCTACGATGGCGCTAACTGCGCTCGGCACCAACGCGGCATTTCAACGCTCCACAAACGGCGGCGTCACCTGGCAAAGTCGTCTGTCACTCTTCCGAACTCGCCCATATACGGGACCCTTGATGTAGATACCAACGGCAACGTTTTTGTTGGTGGTTGGACCGGAGGCACAGGATTTCGCTGTCGTGCGCTCGAGCAACGCACAGATCGCAGGCCAGACACCCTCTTTTGACCGAAACACCGCTGTTAACCTTGGTGGCGGCTTGCTGTATCCTGGCGCGATTAATCCCGAAGGCCTGGCTGGCCAAGTCTTCCTCGCGGTCGATCGCTCCGGGGGTGCGACTAACAACAACATCTACATGTTGTGCAGTGTGCTGCCGGCCGGGCGATCGACCACCGACGTGATGTTTGTGCGCAGCACCGACGGCGGACTAACCTTTAGCGCGCCGCATCCGGATCAATGACGATGGCCTTACCAATAAGTGGCACTGGTTCGGCACATTCTCCGTGGCGCCGAATGGGCGTCTCGACGCTGTCTGGAACGACTCGCGCAACTCTGCTGCCAACAACACCGACTCGCAGTTATTCTACTCCTATAGCACCGACGCCGGGCGTAACGTGGTCGCCGAATGTGGCGGTGAGCAACTCGTTTAATCCTTTCGAAGGGTATCCGAACCAAAACAAGATCGGTGATTACATCACGATGGTGTCAGACAACACGGGCGCCAACGTGGCGTATTCGGCCACGTTTAACTTTAACCCGAGCCGGGGGCAACATGAAGAAGATGTCTATTACGTGCGCGTATTTCCATCGGGCGGTGGTACACCGACGCCGACACCCACAGCTAGTCCAACCGCAACACCGACGGCTTCACCCACTGGACGCCAACAGCAACAGCTTCGCCTACGCCACATTGTGACACCTACAGTGACGGCGACAGCGACATTCACGCCGACAGCAACACCAACTGCTACACCGTACCGCTACACCGACTGCCACGCCACTACGGCTACGGCTACAGCCACACCAACGGCTAACAGCTACCGCTACTCCCCGACCCACGCCAACGCCAAGATCTGGGCCAACGCCGAGGCCGCGCCCCACGCCACTCCCGCGGCCGTAGTCGTGCAAGCTGTAGCCGGCATCGGTGATGCCGGCGAAACTCTCGTTGTTTACGAGCGACTCTGTTCGCCGTAGTACCGAGGACCGGGATCACCGATCCCGGCTACAACCGAAATCAGGTTTCAATGTTGTTACCAAACGTTGGCAGAATAGCCCTCGACAACTTTGCGGTTCTGCGTTACGGAAGACCGCCCGTGTGGCGATCAGGGATTCCAAGTTCGGGATTTGCAAGTCGCTTGCCGGTTCAACGCTTCACACTTCACGCTTCACAACTTCAACCCACTCAATGAAATTCTCTACTGTTTCAGCCGCAAGTCTGTTCCTTGGTTTAACTTGGATACTCTCGCTTACAAGCGTTTCGGGACAAACGCTGGCGCCGATACACAAGCTGCCTCTGAACGAGCCGCTCGAAAAATATAACAATCCACCGGCTCCTCCTCGAAAAATAGAGACTTCGCCGCGGATGATCTCGCCGCACGGAGTGTTCGTCAGTTACCAGGCGAACGTCGATGCAAATGGCAACAATATCCTCGGAGATGCTGCGAACGAGCCCTCTATTTCTGTTGATCCGACAAACGGCAACAAGATGGTGATCGGCTGGAGACAGTTCGACAGTATTCAATCCGACTTCCGGGAGGCCGGCTGGGGTTATACCACCGATGGCGGCATGCACTGGACGTTCCCCGGTGTCTTGGAAAATAATCTCTTTCGCAGCGATCCGGTGTCGCACTGCGATGAGACAGGAAAATTTTTCTATCTTAGTCTTCGAGTCGGACCAAGCTCAGTCATTCTTTTGCGACGATGTTTGGAATTCAATAAATGGCGGCCAATCCTGGATGCAGGGCGGCCCGGGGCACGGGGGCGACAAGGAATGGTTCACCATCGATAAAACCAACGGCACGGGTCATGGATTCCAATACCAGTTCTGGACCGGCTTCTTCGCGTGCGACAGTGGTGAATTCACTCGTTCCACGGATGGCGGGCTCACCTGGATGACTCCGATTAATATCCCGAACTCTGCCCAGACCGGAACGCTGGACGTGGACACCAATGGCAACCTCTTCATCGGCGGCACAACTGGAGGCGGATTCAGATGCCTTCGCTCGTCAAATGCGCAGATTGGGACGCCAAACACCGACCTTTGACCGAAATCACCACGGTCAACCTTGGCGGCAGCCTCGTTCAGGGCGGGATAAATGGAATCGGACTTTGCGGGCAGACGTTTGTGGCAGTGGACCGTTCCGGGTCAGCTAGTAACAACAACGTTTACATGCTGGCGAGCGTGGAACCGAGCGGGCGAAGCACGACCGACGTGATGTTCGCACGCAGCACCGACGGCGGACTAACCTTTAGCGCACCGCATCGGATCAACGATGATCCTAATTTTCAGAGCAAATGGCACTGGTTCGGCACCCTTTCAGTCGCGCCCAATGCGCGCATTGATGTTGTCTGGTACGACACTCGCAATGCTGCGAACAACATCGATTCACAATTATTCTATTCCTGGAGCACTGATGGTGGCCTTAGCTGGGCGCCTAACGTCGCTGTGAGCGACCCCATTCAATCCTCAAGCAGGTTTTCCGAATAATAACAAGATAGGCGATTACATCACCATCGTTTCAGACAACACCGGAGCGAACGTGGCCTATGCCGCCACCTTCAATGTCAACCCGAACGCTGTCGGCGGGCACGAACAAGATGTCTATTTCGTGCGGGTATCTCCATCGGGCGGGCCTACGCCCACGCCGACGGCTACAGCTAGTCCAACAGCGACAGCTACATCTACTGCAACAGCCACGGTTACACCTACAGCAACAGCTACAGCTACAGCTACGGCTACAGCTACGGCTACAGCTACTGCCACAGCCACTCCTACGGCCACATCAACGGCAACAGCTACTGCTACTCCCAGACCGACGCCGACGCCGAGATCTCAGGCGACGCCGAGACCGCGCCCCACGCCACCACCCCGGCCGTAGCTACGGCGCTCTGTCTCCGTGCTGGCATTTGGCCGCGCCTCGACAGAGCGAGGCGGCTACAAGAAAAATCTCCCAACGCGTACGCTGTTCGAATTTTCAGATTTCAGTCTGGAGCGATTTAAGTAAATCTGTAGCCGCTCGTAGCACTGCTGTAGCCACGGCCCTGTGGAGCCGTCTTCCTAGTATAAAAACAGCGCTGCGGATGGACCGGCCACAGGCCGGTGGCTACAGGGGTTCATGAAATCGCTCTAGTCACCAATTAATCGGAGATAATTCTCGACAGAATTGCTGTTCTGGATTAAGGAAGCGCGCCAGCGCAGCGATTCGGGATCACGAATCGGGAATCAGGAGTCGCGTGCGCTTTATCACTTCAATACTCCAACCACTTCACATCTTATGAGATCCTCCACGATATCAGCCAACCGCCTGTCGATTTTGCTCGTCTCACTCGCATCGATTGCCACCGCTTCCGCCTCCGCTGAAGCTCCACGGCGGGACAAACAGCCGCATCGAAGCTAAACCCGAACGAGCCCCTCGAAAAATACAACATGCCGCCGGCCTATATCTACCGGCTGGGGACGTCGCCACGGATGATCTCGCCGTATGGGGCCTTCATTAGCTATCAGGTCAATGTCGATGCGCAAGGGAACAACATCGTCGGGGACGCCGCGAACGAACCGTCAATTGCAGTGGATCCGACAGATGGCAACAAAATGACAATCGGCTGGAGGCAGTTTAATAGCGTTCAGTCCGACTTCCGGCAGGGCGGCTGGGGCTACACCACCGATGCCGGCGTCACGTGGACCTTCCCGGGCGTCTTGGAAAATAACGTGTTTCGCAGCGACCCGGTATTGGACTCGGATGACACAGGGAATTTTTCCTATCTTAGCCTTCGGGAGACATTTTATGATGATATCTGGCGCTCGATCAACGGTGGCAGTTCCTGGACGCGTTTAACATTTGGTAACGTGAGCGGAGGCGACAAGCAATGGTTCACCATAGACAGGACCAACGGCACAGGTCACGGGTTCCTGTATCAAGCCTGGAGCACCTCTGGCAACAATTTTGGCGGCAGGCAGTTCAGCCGCTCCACCGACAACGGGGCCACATGGATGAGTCCAATCTTTCTTCCGAGCTCGCCTGTCTGGGGAACGCTGGACGTGGATTCAAACGGCAATCTCTTTATCGGCGGCGCGGCCAACTTTTCCAGCCCGTTTTGGTGCCTTCGCTCCAGCAATGCGCAGAACCCGGCAGTCACGCCCACTTTTGACCGAGTCACTCAGGTCAGCCTTGGCGGCAGTCTCGTTTTCGGCGATACAATTAATCCAGGCGGCCTGGCGGGACAGGCGTTCCTGGCAGTGGACCGTTCCGGTGGTCCCACTAACAATAATGTTTACATGGTCGCCAGTGTACAACCAACCGGCTTCAGTAGCGGCACCGACGTGATGTTCGTACGCAGCACCGACGGCGGGTTAACTTTTAGCGCGCCGCACCGAATCAATGACGATCCCATTAATCATAACAAGTGGCACTGGTTTGGCACGCTGGCGGTAGCCCCCAATGGACGGATCGATTCTGTGTGGCTGGACTCGCGCAATGCTGCGAATAACACGGATTCACAGTTGTTCTATTCTTTCAGCACGGATGGCGGCGTCACATGGGCGCCTAACGTCGCCGTGAGCGCTCCTTTTACGCCTTTCGAAGGCTACCCGGTGCAGAACAAGATAGGCGATTACATCACGATCGTGTCGGATAACACAGGAGGAAATGTCGCCTACCCTGCCACCTTCAACTTCAATCCGAGCAGGGGACAGCACGAACAAGATGTCTATTTCGTTCGTGTATCACCAACCGGTGGCCCGACGCCAACGCCTACAGCTACCGCGACGGCCACAGCCACGGCCACGACGACTGCTACGCCTACAGCCACGGCTACCGCTACGCCTACAGCGACGGCTACGGCTACACCGACAGCCACGGCCACACCGACAGCCACGGCAACTACTACGCCGAGCGCTACTCCTACCGCTACGCCAAGGCCGACGCCCACGCCGCGGTCCGGGCCCTCCCCCAGACCGCGTCCCACACCGGGGCCGAGACCCTGAGGGTACTGACCGTGAGAAGTAATCGGCGATCAGCTCGCAGCCGGTATCGATGATCCAGGCTGGCGTCAAGGACGCCAGCTACAACTGCAAGGGGCACTACGTGTGCGCCCTCGCTAGATTCATCCCTGTAGCCGTTGCCATGTCGGCGACGAAACCGCGACCCTCGGTCCGGAGCGATTCGCACCCGTCTTCGCGCTAGCTTCGGCGCTGGCCGGCAGCGAAGCTTTTACCGTGCTCCCGTCCGCAGGGCGGAACACTGTAAATCTGTGCAGACGTAGCGTAAAACTCCCGTCACCAGAGACCGCAAAACTTTTTTAATAAATTTGAAAAAATAGTGTTGACACGTTTGCGCCGGTTCAACTACAACCGCTGCTCCACCTAGGAACTTTTTCTGAAGCCGAGCCCCGAGAAAAGATCACAAAGCGATCACGCCGCAGCGCGGCGTCCGCACATCGCGGCGCGGCCTTCACATCAACCCGGACAACTCCCATGAAAAAACAAATTAATCCCACCATTAAGGCGCATCTTATTCGGAGTGCGTTTTACCTGCTTCTGCTTCTAGGCGTCTGCGCAATTCCATTTGCGCTGGCGCAGCGAAACGCTGCCAGGCAAAGCATGGCTAAGCCGGCGATCGTATTGCACTCCAGCCTCAACGCCTCCGAATCCAAATCAGGACTAGCGATAGCAGCGAATCCGGATTTCCAAGGTGCATCGCCGAAAAAGGACGACGTTACGAAAAAGTCAGAAGTCCCGGTATTGGCGAATCCGGATCCGGAAGATATTACCTCTCAGCCCGCCGGATCGTCCGCTTTCGCCAGCGCAGCATCTCAGGTTCAATATTTTTTGCAACTGCCGGAGGTCACCTGTGGCGCCGGCAACATTAGAGTCGAAGCGACCAATAGCGGAAATAACGCCGACTACGCAACGCTGAAAGACGCATTTGATGCGATTAACGCCGGAACCCACACGGGCGTCATCAACATTGGCGTGTGCGGCGACACCACCGAGACGGCATCGGCGGTTTTGAACGCGAGCGGTGTTGGGGCTGCGAACTACACTTTGGTTCTGATCACGCCAACCGGAGTGAGAACCGTCTCCGGCGCGATTGTGGCAGGCAGCCCGTTGATCGATCTCAACGGCGCGGACAACGTGACCATTGATGGTTTGAACTTCGGGCGGCAATTCGCTGACAATTTCGAACACTACCGCTTCGGCAACCGCCGGCACCAGCACGATTCGGCTCATTAACGGCGCGCAAAACAACACCATTACAAGGTGCACGGTGTTGGGTTCGTCCACAGCGAGCACGACCACTGCGGGCGGCAACATTCTGATCAGCACCTCAACGGGCGGAGCAAACAGCAATAACGCAATTTCGAATAACGCTATTGGCCCAGCCGGTGCCAACCTGCCGACCAAAGGAGTGATGTCGCTTGGATCAGCCAGTCCAAACCACAACACCGGCAATCTCATCGACAACAACAATGTCTTCGACTTCTTCAATGCGACGACGTCCGTTGCCGGTATCGATCTCCAGAGCAACACCGCCACTACGACGGTCTCCAACAATAGAATTTACCAGACCGCGCCGCGCGTTTTCACGACTACTGCCCTGAAATATTCTGGCATCCTGGTGACAACGAGTGGGTTTAACCAAACCGTCACCGGAAATACGGTCGGCTTCGGCGCGGCCAACGGCACCGGAATAACAGCGATTAGTGGAAGTACCAACTTATTCGTCGGGCTGGACTTTACCACTGGTAACACGGCGGCGGCTACCAGCGTTCAGGGGAATGTGATTTCGGGGATTAGCCAGGACACGGCAAGCACAGGCACAGGCAGTGGATCAGCCTTCCGTGGCATATTCCTGGCAGGCGGGCCGGTACGATGTCGGGACGATTACTGGCAACCAGATCGGGAGTCTCGATGGGTCATCAACGATCACATTCACAGAAAGCTCGACGGGGGCGTTTGCCGCGATCTACGACTTTACCTCAAGCTCGAATCCGATTTCGAACAACAGAATCGGGGCGATTACGATTACCGGGATAGGGACAGGCACCGGAGGGTTCAGGGGGATTTTGCTTAATACATCTTCGGCTGCGACGGCGACAGTTGAATAACAACCAAATTGGAGGAAGCGGGGCTGGCGCGCATCACCGATTCCCTGGTTGGCGGCTATGCCATGTATGCTATTCAGAATGGCCTGGCAAACCTTGTCCGCCACTGGAAATATTATCCAAAACATCTCGGGTAATTCCAACTGCAGCCGCTTTGATTGTCACCAGCGGCATGGTTTTGACGGGAACGGGAACCGTGGGCCCGAATACCATCTCCCAAAACGTCATTCATTCTCTGAGCAACAATTCCGGCGCAGCCAGCAATTCAATCTATGCGCTGTACTGCAGTTTCCCTGCTACGACGGCGAACGTGGTGGAACGAAACTTTGTTCATTCGCTCTCGATCACCTCTACCGCGACTGGATCTCAATTGGTCGGTATTCTTCCCGTAGCGGGAACCGGCACCTATAAGAACAACATGGTCCGTCTGGGCGTGGATGCCGCCGGCGCCCCGATCACGGCTGGATATGCCATTTACGGAATGTTCGAAATCGCCGGCACGAACAATCTGTACTACAACAGCGTGTATGTCGGCGGCACTGGAGTGGTTTCAGCGAGCACTACCTTCGGATTTGTCAGCAACGTGACCAGCGGGCACGCGCAATTACAGGGACAACATCTTCTGGAACGCGCGCAGTAACGCCTCCGGCAGTGCCACAAATTATGCCATTGCACTGAGTGGGTTGAGCGGTGTCACCTCCAATTACAACGATCTTTTTGCCAATGGCGTCGGTGGTTGTGTGGGATCGGCGCCCGGTGTCACCGGCTGCACTTTAGCAAACTGGCAGGCGGGAACGGGTCAGGATGCCAACAGCATCTCTGCGGATCCATTATTCGTTAATCCGAACGGAAATGCCGCCACGGTTAACTTGCACATACTGGCAGGGAGTCCCTGCATTGCCGCAGCCACGCCGATCGGTGGTATCAGCAACGACTTTGACAATGACCTGCGGAACCCGTGCACGCCTGACATCGGCGCGGATGAAGTAACCCCTTACAGCGGACCGTCATTAGCCAACGTCAGCATCACCAAAACCGCCGATGCTCCCTTCGTGGCTAGCGGCTCCCAGATCGGATTCACGGTCAGGCTGACCAATAATAGTTCGTTTACGGCGACCGGCCTGACCTTCACAGATAATCTTCCTGCCGCGCCCGGAGTTAACTGGTCGATCGACGCCGCCAACACCGATGCCGGCTGGTCGGTCAGCGGGAGCCCGCCTAGCCAGAGCCTGGTTTACAGCCCGACTACGCTGGCTGGCGGCACGACGACGCGAGCGCACGTGATCAGTCCCACAACCGTGGATACCTGTGGCTCTACCCTCAACAACATGGCCTCTTACACGGTCAGTAACGGTTGCCCTGGTAGCACTAGCGGAAGTGCCAGCGCCTCCGTGACCGTTCTCGGGACTTTAGTCCCCGGTTTTAGCGAGAACTTTGACGGTGTGACTCCTCCGGCGCTTCCTCCCGGGTGGGTGGCTACGAATGCGGTCACCGGTGATGCATACTTTGGGTCACTTCGAATTCGGGAATGCCGACGCCAGTTGCCGATTCACTGCCCAATGCTGCGTTGGTGAATGATCCGAGCTGTGGTCAGCGACAAGCGGCTCGACTCGCCATTGATCCCCATCACGAGCCCTGCCGCGCAGTTGACCTTCCGGCAGAATTACTCGTTCGAGGGTACTACTACCTTTTTTGACGGCGGCGTGCTGGAGATCAGCATCGGCGGTGGCGCCTTCACCGATATCATTGCTGCCGGTGGCAGCTTCGTCACTGGCGGATATAATGCGACAATAGATGCTACGCATGCCAACCCACTCGGTGGACGTTCGGCATGGGGGGGCATATCGGCTGGCTTTATCACGACGACTGTGAACCTGCCGTCTGCCGCGGCTGGACAGAACATCGTGCTGCGCTGGCGCATGGGCAGCGATAACAGCACCGCGGGTGTGGGCTGGAGGGTCGATAGCGTGGTCCTCTCTCAGCCAGGGGCCTGTCCAGCTGTTTCACCAACTCCCACTGCTACGGCCACAGCCACAGCCACGCACAGCCACATCCACCGCGACGGCTACATCCACAGCCACGGTGCCGCCTACGCCTACGGCCACAGCAACGTTCACGCCTACGGCCACAGCTACGGTTACGCCTACAGCCAACAGCGACTGCTACAGCGGGAACCCCGAGTCCGACGCCAACGTGCGCGCCGGGCGTGACTTGTACGGCATTTCGAACGGTTTTGGTACCGCGGCGGATAACCAGATCTATCAGATCAATCCGGCGACCGGCACAATATCAAACTTCGCATCAGGTGACTCTTGCGGGATTTACAGTCAGCAAATCACAGGCGATGGCCGCACGGCCTGAGTGACGGCGTACTTTTCGCTGTCATTGAAACGACGGATACGTTCGTCCGGCGACTGGTCACCATCAATCCGAATACCGGCGTCGCGACTGCCATAGGAGCGTTAACCAATCAGATCTCCAGCCTTGCTTTCCGTAGCACCGGCACCTCTATGGGCCGTGAGCGGCGACGGCGGCTCGCCTGCCGAAACCCTGTATACGGTCAACACGTCCAACGCGGCATTGACCCTTCAGTTCGCCCTTGGCAACGGTGCCGATGGCGAGACGATCGGCTTCCATGGCAACGGTCTAATGTATCACTCGTCCGGAAACGCCTCAGCGATGTTCGAAAGCGTCAATGTAGATACACAGGTAGTCACACCGATAGGTACAGCTTTCGGGTGAGATGTTCGCGATGGGATATAACCCGGGAACTGGCCAGCTATACGGTTCCGACATCGCTCGGCAACTCTGTTCACGATCAATATAGCTACGGAGCGAGGACGCTGATCGGCGTGGCCGATAAACGGCCAGCCGACATCGACAACCGCGGACTCGCATTCGTCAGCACGACCTGCCCGAGTCCGACTCCAACGCCGACGGCAACAGCGACGGCGACAGCTACGTTTACGCCAACGGCCACTTCAACTGCAACAGCCACAGCCACAGCGACGTTCACGCCTACATCGACGGCGACCGCCACATTTACACCTACAGCCACAGCTACAGCGACATTTACGCCGACAGCTACTGCTACGGCGACCGCAACAGCAACAGCAACAGCAACGTGTGGTGTCTACACAACTACTCAGATAGGGGGCGCCATCGTGCCAGGCACGACGGATATCGGCAATCACGGAGACGATACGGTCACTCCCGTCACGTTACCATTCCCCTTCACCTTGTACGATCAGACCTTCACTGCGATAAATCTGTCGTCCAATGGCAATGCCCAACTCACGACCACGGATACTGCCTTTACCAACCAATGCCTGCCGTGGCTCACCCACAACTACACCATCTACCCGTACTGGGACGACCTGTATTTGGTGAACAGTGGGTTCGGGATATTCACCTCGATAAGTGGCACTGCGCCTAACCGCATTTTCAACATCGAATGGCGGGCACAGTACTTCCCGGGGAGTGGCACTGCCAACTTCGAGTTGAGGTTGTACGAAGGACAGAGCCGCTTCGACGTGATTTACGGGCAGGTGGACAACGGCAACACATCGTCCACAGCCGGGGTGCAGAAGAACGACACCGCCTTTACGCAGTATTTCTGCAACGGCACGGGCGCTGCGGCTACTGGCGGGCAAAGCTACACCCAGGGGGTATGTTCAACGGCGACTCCGACTCCTACAGGATCGCCTAGTTGCACGCCATCGTTGACGATGTACGGCAGCAATGGCAACGGCGCACTGAATCGGGGTGCGCTGGTCACCATCAATCAAACAAATGGCAGTGGCACAGTCGTTGGCACGCCTGTTGCGGGCGTGGGCTTGCCCGGGCTTGCCTTCCATCCTGACGGCCGCCTCTTTGCTGCAACTGTAACCCAATCCAATCCCAGCTCGCTGATCCAAATCAATCCAAATACCGGCGCCTTGATCGCCACCATAGGTGTGATCAACGACAACGGAACGCCGCTCAGCATCAGCGACCTGAGCTTCCAGCCAGGCACTGGCGTGCTCTATGGGATCACCTCGAACACGTTTAGTACCCGGAGGCTTGTTGTACACCATCAATCTCACCACGGCGGCTGCGACTTTCATAGGAAATGCTCAATCCGGCGCAGGCGGCGGCATCGCATTTGCCCCGAACGGCACACTGTATCAAACCTCGTTTAGTGATCCCAACTTCTCGTCCTTTTCTCTGAACGTGATCTCGCCGGTTGATGCCCACCGTATCAGCACCACGCCGACGGATAACTACTATGATGGTCTGGGGGTGCGTCCGACTGATGGTGTTCTGTTTGCGACGCCTGGAAACACCGACGCTGTTTTCACAATCAATCCCGCAAACGGCCTGACTACGTTCGTCGGAAGCACCGGCCAGGGGAACGTTAGCGATTTGGCCTTCCGGGTAGTAGTGTGCGGAACGCCTACGCCGACACCTACAGCATCGCCCACCTGCACGCCAAGTTCGTTCCACGTGCTGATAGCGTATTCAGATATAGAAGGGCCGCCGGCCACGCTGCAAAGCCAGATACTGGCCGAACCGGGTGTGACAGGAGTGGACCTGTTCGACGCATCCTCCAGCACACCCACGCTGGCGCAGTTACAACCGTACAACATTGTGGTAGCCTTCTCCAACAATCCGTATTCTGATGCCGTGGCGATGGGTAACGTGTTGGCCGACTACGCCGATACAGGCGGCGTCGTCGTGGGCCTCAACTTCGACTGGTTTGGCCCGCCGTTCGGCTTGGCGGGGCGCTGGATAACGGGTGGGTACACACCCTTCAACTTCGGCCCCACCAACTTCAGCACCAGTTGCCTGGGCACTTACGATACGACACACCCGCTGATGCAAGGCATCTCTGCTGGGTCCCTGTGCGCGTTCTTCCGGCATACTCTCACCTTAAGTCCTGGGGCGGTGTCGGTCGCGCTATATCAGGACAACGAGCAGTTGGTTGCCTATAAGACCAACAACGGGCATACCGGTGTAGGAATAAACGCCTACCTCGGCGAGAACCCCATGGACTTCTCTGGACCGTTCGGGCGCGTGATAGTGAACGCAGGCAGGTGGCTGATTAGCCAACCATGCGGAACGCCGACGCCAACACCTACGGCATCGGCGACAGCTACAGCCACGGCTACGGCTACGGCTTCAGCCACGCCTACGGCCCCACCGAGTGCAACACCTACAGCAACGCCAAGCTGCACACCGCCCTACGTATTCACCGTGGGGACAGGAACGATTGTTCCGGGCACAACCGATACCGGCAATCACATAGATGATGGCACAACGGCCATCACGCTGCCGTTCGCGTACACCTTGTATGGGCAAAGCTTTACAACGGCCAACATCTCGTCCAACGGCAACCTGCAGTTTGTCAGCAACAGCACTCTGTTGACGAATGCCTGTCCGCTGCCTTCTGCGACGTTCGACATGCCGATTATGCCGCACTGGGACGACCTGCGCACCGACCAGGTAGGGACGGGCTGCACGGCGTACGGAGGAGTAGGCTGCGGTGTTTTCACCTCGATATCGGGCACGGCACCCAACCGCATCTTCAACATCGAGTGGAGGACGGTGTACTTTGGAGCTAATACGACGCGGGCCAACTTTGAGTTGCGCTTGTATGAGGGTCAGAGTCGCTTTGACATGGTTTACGGCGAAGTTGCCCAGACCGGCTCAAGTGCGACGGTTGGTGTCCAACAAGGCACGGGTGCCCAGTTCACTCAGTATGAGTGCAACACGGTGGGCACGGTAAACAGCGGTTTGCAACTGGTTTTCACCGAGCCGCCATGCGGATCGCCGACTCCGACAGCGACGCCTACGTGCTCAGCAGGGGGCACGCCCGGCCCATGGACGCAGGCAGCGCCTGTAGCCATCGACCATTACGGGGGCTTCATGGACAGCGATGGCACCTTTGCCTATGAGGGAGGCGGCTACTCCTTCTCGGCTTCGGGAAACATCAATCAGTTTGGGAAGTTTAACCCGGCGACCAATACCTGGACGCCTCTGGCTCCTGTGCCTGACCTGAACAACGGCGAAGCCTCAGGGGTATATGCGCCCAACGTCAACAAGCTCTTCGTCTTCGGCGGCGAGAACATTGCCACAGCCACGGTGGTCAATACCACGCGCATCTACGACATCGTCACCAACACCTGGAGCACTGGAGCGCCGATGCCTGATGTGCGCGCTTTCATGGCATCTGGCTACTTCAACGGGAAGATCTACCTGGTCGGTGGCTATAACACTGGCAATGTAGATCCCTCCTTTGGCCAGGTATGGGAGTATGATCCAGTGCTCAACACCTGGAACACCACCCGGATGAGCATGCCTGCCACGCTGGGAGGCCCTGGCTTTGGCATTATCAACGGGCACATGTACGTAGCCGGTGGTCGTGACATCGACTAACACTAACCTGAATACGTTGTATGACTACGACATTGCGGCCAACACGTGGACGACGCGGGCCAATATGCCCAGTGGGGTCAACGTGCCAGCCTCGACAGTGATCGCGGGCAAACTATGGGTTTTTGGCGGTGGTAATCCGTTCCTTGGTTCGAGCACGTCGCCTACGTCCGGCAAGTCAGGAGTAAGAGCATGGTTCAACCGGCTGCTCCACCCCGATACCACCAACACCCTGCAGGTGTATGATCCGGCTACCAACAGCTGGACCAGTGGACCTAGTCTGATCCAGCAGCGATCATTCCCTGTCGGGACCCATGTGGGTAACACAGCGGTAGCAGTAGGCGGATACACCGGCGCTAGCACTACCAATTCGGTGGAGGTAAATGTTACCACTGGCGGATGCGCCAGCCCAACGCCGACAGTCCCGCCCACGGCGACACCGACTGTGACGGCAACCTCTACGCCTACAGCAACAGCGACCATTACAGCTACAGCAACGGCTACAGCAACGACTACAGCTACAGCAACGGCCACGGCCACGGGTACACCCAGTTGCACGCCTGGCTGGTCTGCGGGTGCGCCTCTTCCGACTCCCGGCGTGCGCTCGGTTGGGGTCTATTTCCCGGCCAACGGAAAGTTTTATGCGATGGGCGGCCGCAGTGCCGACACTGCGGGCAGCGACTTCATGCACCCATTTGAATATAATCCGGCGGCTAACACTTGGACCACCAAGGCAGCTACCTACGCCGACAACCAGGTCAACAACATGGCTTGTGCCGTGCTAACTGACGCCGGGACACCGTACATCTATTGCGTAGGCGGCTCGGCAGCTGGACAGACTACTACTGCAGATCGCATGTTCCGCTATAACCCCGCCACGGATACCATAAGTGCCGTTGCTGCTCCATGGCCGGGTGCGATGGTGAGACACCACCCTGCCCGGTGGCTTCTCGGTGTTCAATAACAAGCTGTACATTCTGGGTGGATTCACCGTCAGCCCCGCTGCCGTGGTTAACACCATCTGGGAGTTTACTCCTACCGCCAACACGTGGATCCAAAAATCGGCCGTGTTGCCTGCGGCGCGCGCCTATCTCCCGACGACCACGATTGGTACCTTCATCTTTACCGGTGGTGGCACCGATGTTCAGGCTGGCCTGCTAGTTGATACGACGGATTCCTTTGTCTATAACCCGGTGGCAGATGCCATCGCCAATATCAACCCCATACCGAGGGCCACCGGAGAGACAAGAGCGCTTAACGTAAATAACAAGATGTGGGTCATGGGCGGAGGCAGAACAGCGCCCAATCCATCGAATGAGGTGGACATTTACGATCCCGTTACCGGGACCTGGTCGATAGGCACACCGTTTATGACAGCGCGGCGCAACTTCCCCACTGACACCGACGGCAGCAGCCGCGTCTGGCTGGCGGGCGGCTACGCTCCGACGACACCGACGGATTCGATGGAAATCTTTGGCATCTGTGGAACGCCAACGCCTACACCTACAGCGACGGCCACAGCCACGGGAACGGCCTCAGCAACGCCGACCTGCACGCCCGGCAACCAGTATGTGATCGCGCAGATCGGTGGCAGTATCGTGCCAGGCACGACGGACATCGGCAATCACGGGGATGACACGGTCACCACGATCGCGCTGCCATTCCCTTACACGTTGTACGACCAGGCCTTCACCTCGATCAATTTGTCGTCCAATGGCAATGCGCAATTTGTGACCACCGATACGGCCTTCACCAATCAATGCCTGCCGTGGAACGCCCACAACTACACGATCTTCCCATACTGGGATGACCTGTATTTGGTTAATAGTGGGTTTGGCATCTTCACATCGGTAAGTGGCACTGCTCCCAACCGCATCTTCAATATCGAGTGGCGCGCACAGTACTTCCCGGGAAGCGGCAGTGCCGGCTTTGAGCTGAGGTTGTACGAGGGACAGACTCGCTTTGACGTGATTTACGGCACAGTGACTAACGGCAACACATCGGCCACGGCAGGGGTGCAGAAAAACGACACTATCTTTACGCAGTATTTCTGCAATGGCACTGGTGGCGCGGCTACTGGCGGCCAAAGCTACACGCTGCAAGGCTGTGGCACACCCACGCCGACTCCAACAGCCACAGCCACAGCCACAGGAACGCCCTCGGCAACGCCGACCTGCACGCCTGGCGGCACACCCGGGCCGTGGAGCACGGCTAGTCCGTACCCGATAACGGACGTGCGCTACGGCTTTGCGCAGACGGCCACGCACTTCTACGTGTTCGGCGGAGTGTCCAATGGCACGCGAGTGCCTGACGTTAACCGCATGGACATTGCCACCGGAATGTGGCAATCGCGCGCGCCGATGCCCTTTACCAGTGAAGCGCCTACGTGTGCGCTGATGCCAGGGACGAACTTTGTGTATTGCACAGAGGGAGATACAGGCAGTGGCTTTGCGCGCTACGACACTGTGGCTAACAGTTGGACTTCGCTGGCTTCCATACCCGGCGGGGACCATTACGGTTCGGCTTCCGGTGCGTTCAATGGCAAGGTGTTTGTAGCGGGCGGCACCACTGGCTTCGTCAGCACGGTACAGGTGTACGACGTAGGCATGAATACGTGGTCGGCGGGAACGGCAGCGCCAAACGACTTCCTCCTAGCAGGCTACCAGCAGGTAGGTCAGTTCCTGTATGTGGTGGGCGGCTTCGAGGCAAGCGGTCCTGTTGCCAGGGCCTCGGCAGAGCTGAGCTCGGTGTTGAACAGGGGCCAGCAGTCTAAACAGCCTAAAGTGCCAATGGCCAACAACACAACCACGTGGCGTCTGGACATGAGTTCAGCTCCCGGGGTGTGGAGTGTAGGGCCGGCATTCCCAGCGGGCAGGGCAGACTTCGGTCTGGCCTACGACGCGGGAACCAACAAGCTGTATGCGCTGGGTGGAGACCTGCCAGGAGGCGGTTTCTTTGACTCGACTAACGCCGTAGACGAGCTATCGGTGGCAACCTGGCCTGCCGGGACCTGGATGCCTTCACCGCCTAACCTGATATTGCCCAATCGACAGGCTAACCAGGCAGGGTTCTACGGAGCGGGACAGATCTGGAGTGCAGGAGGGATCAACGGCCAGACCTTCCAGTTCCTGGCTGAAGTCCAGCGTCGCAGCAACGGCGGCGCTCCATGCGGCACGCCTACGGCCACGCCAACGGCAACGCCCACATTCACTCCGACGGCGACTGCGACGGCAACTGCCACATTCACGCCGACAGCGACTGCGACGGCAACATTCACGCCAACTGCGACAGCAACGGCAACATCTACGCCAACTGCGACGGCAACGGCTACGCACACACCGACATCTACGCCGACTGCGACAGCTACGGCAACGTTTACGCCGACTGCAACTGCAACGGCAACGGCTACGCATACACCGACAGCTACGCCAACTGCGACTATACCGTCGCGGCCTTCACCGTCGCCACGGCCACGGCCGACACCGCGGGAGCATGAGGGCAGCAATTGCTTTGCTAGTTCTGACTGCAGCGGGTTACCCAAGAGCGATACGCTTACTTGCATTGAGTGTCTTCACGAGGGCGGGAACTCCTGGCTAAACGGGTCGGGGTGCCATACCACCTGTCCGTGATTTAGAGGGGAACTCGCGAGAACAAACTCGCGAGTTCCCGGCGTAATGTGGGAACGGCCCGCCGCAGCGGGACGATCCCAAACTAACTTCCGAAGGCGGAAAGATATCAGGCGGCAAAGCCGCTTCTGTTTTCGCAACGCGTTACGAAGTCGCCGTGACGACCGTTCCAACTCGATCTACTTGCGTGGAAGGTGGTTGTGTATTGTCACCAGCGCGATTCGGATAGCCTCAACGTCGCGGTGTCCGAGGGGCTCACGCGACGGACAATTCACCACGAGCCCGGAGGGTTTCGCCCACGGTTTCGTGGAATCCAAAAACACCAGCGTTGAACCGCGATTCAGGGCGGCTGATATTTCTTCGCTCGCGGGGCTTTCTGCGAAGTGCAGAGGCAGCACCCTTCCAGAGCAGCCCATGTAATCCGTCGAGTTGTCCCGCTGCGGTCTCGGCGCAGGGCGGGACCACCGGTTCGGACGCTCCGAAGACCCGGAAATTTGCAAAACATTGTATTGACATTTCTCGATCGTTTTTGGTAAAAGTAGGAAGTTCACGGCCAAAACGGCTGAAGGGAACGTTTAACTAGAGACCAAAATGAAAAAACAAATTAATCCCACCATCAAGGCGCACCTCATCCGAGGCGCATTTTATCTACTTCTACTTCTGGCCGTATGCGCGATCCCGTTTGCGCTGGCGCAGCGAAACCCGGCCGCCAGGATCGATGTCGCGTGCGGTGTCCAACGCGAGTTCTGCTCATATTTCTCTTGCACCGGCGAGTGCCTTTCGAGTTCCGGGGCCGACGGTGCCACACGCGAAGTCAATAGGGAAAAATAGGGCACTTGCGTCAGTATTTAATAATATTCCTTTACTCACCTACATGATCGACGACGGCACTGCTGAAGACTCAGTCGGTCTGACAAGCGGTGGCACCTTACTCTGCCTGAATTCGTTTCCGGTGACCGGAGGCAATAACGTCATCAGCTCTATCTCAATCGCCTGGGGCACTCCGGCTTTTCCCGATCCCACTCTGAATGGGCTGCCTTACACTGCGTATTTGTGGAGCGATCCCAATGGCGATGGCTCACCCACTGACGCGGTGGTGTTGGCGATGGCACCCGGTGTAGTCGCGCAGCAGGGCACGGACACATTCATAACCACTGTGATTCCTCCGACGATGGTAACGACGCCGAATTTCTTTGTCGGGTTTGTCATCACTCACACCGCCGGTCAATTCCCAGCCGCCTTTGATGAAACGGCTCCCAACTTGCCCAATCGTTCCTGGGTAAGCATTGGAGGAAATCCTAACAACCTCAGCGACGCTCAACCAATCGAAGTGGCTACAGGAGGTGCTCTGGTTGGCAATTGGCTCATTCGCGCCGACGGCAATACCGGAGGGCCAACGCCAACGGGCACGCCAAGCCCGACACCTACCGCCACCTGCGCGGGGGGTTATACGACGGCCACTACTACTGGCACGATAACTCCTGGCGGCACCGATATCGGCAACCACTGCGACGATTGCAACACAAACATCGTTCTACCCTTCCCGGTCAACGTATATGGCGCTCCGGTTTCAGTGGCGACTGTCGGTTCCAACGGCGACCTGCAATTGACCGCCTCGCCCACCGAAAAATTGTTCTTCGTGCTAGATCAGTGCGTGCCGGTGAATCCGGATCCTGCCTCCCACGGTCCGTTTCTGAATACCTTGTTCCCTTACTATGAGGATCTGGTTACCGATGAAAGTGTGGGTCCCTGCACAGGCTGCGGTGTCTTTACGCAGACGTTGGGAAGTGCGCCCAACCGGCAGTTCGTCATCAGGTGGAAGGCCAACTACTTCAACAGCCCGCCGGGTCCTGCACAGGCCGAGTTCGAGGTGCTCTTGACCGAAGGCTCCGATACGCTGTCGGTGATCTACGGGGCGACCGGCGACAACGGGTTGATGGGAACCAGCGGCATCCAGCAAGATCTGAATGTGTTCACGTCGTTCTCTTGCAATCAAGCCACGCTGACCCCAGGCCTGCGTGTGAACTACATACCCAACACCTGTGGCAGTCCCACGCCGACCGCGACGGCCACCGCTACAGCTACACCGACGGCCACGGCCACTGCCACGGCCACTGCCACAGCTACAGCCACTGCTACAACCACGGCAACGGCGACGGCAACCGCTACGCCGACGGCTACTGGGGCACCGCGTCAAACTCCGACACCGCGGGCACGGCCGACACCGGCGCCTCGCCCTTAGGGTAGGCAGCGGAAGTTGAAAAGGCGTTAGTAATTAGCCTGTAGGGGAAGCTGTCAGCTTCCCCTACAGCTTTTCACTTCAGCAGTTCCCGGCATGCCGCGCGTGAGCGGACAAGCAATGACTCGCGCCCCTAATTGAGTGGACCTCCTGGCGTGTGAGTGGCGGCCGAAACGGGTAGGCCGTTGATCTCGTAGAATTGCTTTTGGGGGTGCGCTGCGTGCCCGCGTCGTGATTGAGTCAGTAGTTTTCAGATGGCGACACACATTATGCAGCGGGAGAGACCTGACTTCCATACGTGACGGCGTTGCAGCAGATAATTTACTATTCACTAATGAAAAAGCTTGACGAAATTCGGCCCAACAGCTACAACAGTTTTTCCTGCATCTTGAGGTCTCTTGAATCCAAAGCATTCACCCCGCATAAGCGAGGCCAATAGCGTCTCGACTCCTCAAGTATGCGCTTCACACAAACCCAAATTCCAATAATGAAAAAGAAATCCTCCACTCGCTCCACAGATGCCCGCAATAGCGCCCTCATTCGCCGCAGTTCCGTGACTGCAGGACGAAGGCGGCTTGAAGGCGGGTTCGTTAATCTTCGCATGGTGCTCGGACTGACCCTGGCATTGTCCGGGATAGCCCTTGCCATATTCGCCGGTAAAGAGGCTGCGGTGCCCCGTGCCTCTGAGCCCGAACGCTACATGCCTGTACCGGGTGCCAAAGAGCAAAGCGAAGCTGTTGGTTTGGAACGGTTGGAACAATACTGGCATGACCGTTTAACCTTTCCCACTGGCCGGTTTGACCCTGCCTGGGTGCGCGCGGCAGTTGCGCAACATGACCGGATGACGACCGGCGTCCCAGCGGGGCAACATCTGAAGCTTAATCGCGCCAATCCAAACGCGCTGAGTACGACCAATTTTACCGCGCTCGGACCGCAACCGCTGCGAATGACTGGTTGTTCGGGCTGTTTCGACTACACGACGACTGAAGGGCGAGTTAACGCCATTGCCGTCGATCCGACGACGACCACCAATGGCAGCATCGTAGCCTATTCCGCGTCGGTCGGCGGCGGCGTGTGGAAAACGACCAATTGCTGCAGCGACATGACAACGTGGACGGCAGTTACCGATGACCCGCTGATTTCAACCATTTCCATCGATACCCTCGCCATTGATCCCAGCAATCACAACACGATCTATGCAGGCACTGGCGACCTCAATTTCGGATCCTTTTCGATGGGCAGCCAGGGTATTCTCAAATCAACAGATGCAGGCGCCCACTGGACCGTGCTTGGTGAAAATGTCTTCGGAATGATTTATGTGGAACCTCCGGGGCAATATCCACAATACAACGCGGTTGGAAAAGTCCGCGTGGATCCGAACAACAGCAGCAAAGTCGTAGCTGGAACAAAACAGGGCGTTTACTTTTCGTACGATGGTGGCACGAACTGGACCGGCCCATGTTTTACCAACCCCTTCAGCACGCAACGCCAGGACGTCACCGGTTTGGAGCTGAGCAACATGGGTGGAGGAACTACCCGGATCATTGCCGCGATCGGCACTCGCGGGTTCCCAACGACTGTGCAGTATGATCTTGGTAAGAATGGTGCAAACGGCCTCTACAGCGCCACCATGGGATCGAGTGGCTGCCCAACCTTTTCCTCAATTGCCAGCAACGCGAATGGTTTCATATTCGGTACTCAAGTCACCGGCAGCCCATATACGACGGGCGCGCCCATGAACGCCGGTAACGGGACCCCTTGCGACTATCCTATAAGCGGTGGGACCGGAACCTGTCCAGGTGGTAGTGGCAGTAACCAGCTTGGACGCATCGACATCGCAGTGGCGCCGAGTAACCCCAATTACATTTACGCTCAAGCGCAATCCATTCTTTGGAATAGCAACGGCGGTTGTGGCAACACTAATGGGTGTCAGCTCGGAGCCTGGGCTTCCAGCGATGGTGGGACGAGCTGGACTTACATGGAAGGCTCGCAGGGCGGCGCGCTGAGAAACTGTAACAACGGCGCCGGGGATTATCCACAAAACTGGTACGACCAGGGAATCGCGGTCGATCCGAACAATCCAGATCGTGTATTCATCGATACCTTCGATGTCTGGTTTGCAACACGTACCGGAACTGTCTGGAACGATATCACCTGCGGTTATTCCGGCTCGAGCCCACATCCCGTGCACGTGGACCAACACGCGCTCGCGTTCGTGCCTGGCTCATCCAGTATTTTGACATCTGGGCACGATGGCGCCCTCAACGGCACAATCAATGCCGACGTTGTGAACCAGACAACTGATCCGACTTGGTTTCACATGATCACTGGTATAAACACAATCGAGTTTTATTCCGGCGATATCAGCGGCAATTTTGCTAATGCTGCTTCTCCACAGGCAAGCGGTGGATCGCAGGACAATGCCTCCGCCTCGGTTACGTTTGTCGGCACGCCAACCGGGCCGGTGCAATGGCAGACAGGCATTGGCGGAGACGGCTTCTATTCGCGGATTGATCCCGTCGGGACAGGTTCAAGCCTTCGCTTTTTCCAGGGCAACAACAGTGGTGGCATGTCTCGTTGTGTGACTAATTGCACAAATCCAGGTGCGTCGTGGGGCGCTGTGACGGGTCCCTGGTTGGGCGATACGCGATCGTTCGTGATGCCATACGATCTTTTTCACGGCGGCGTCCCAGGCGGCGACGATTGCCCGCCGGCCGGTGTTCCGGGCGGTTGCGGTCACCTCATTACAGCAAGCACGAGGGTATATGAGACGATCGCAGGTGGAAACGCCACAATGAATTCGGCCAGCTGGTACATAACGAACACCCCGACTACGCAAAACATGACCAAGCAGACTTTAGGGAACCGTTCCTATATTAACCAGGTCAAGTACTCGCCGAAGTATTCGAGCGTCGCAATGCTCGGCACGAACGATGCCAATGTCTGGATCGGGTTTAATCTTGGCACCGGCACTGCGTCACAGGCCAACTGGGTAGATGTTACTGGGAGTAACACTGTTTTGCCCCTTCGTCCCGTGCAGGGTATCGCGCTCGACCCCACCGTGTCAGCAGCGAATTTGCCTGTAGGCTACGCTGCGATAGGCGGGTTCAATCCTAACACGCCGACCCAGCCAGGCCATGTTTTTCAGGTTACTTGCGCCGCTAACTGCGCCTCCTTCACATGGCTAGACAAGACCGGCAATCTCCCGGACATTCCGGTGGATTCGATCATTGTTAATCCGAACAATGCCCAGCAGGTTTACGCCGGAACCGACTGGGGTGTTTATTACACTAATGACATAAGCGTTGCCTCTCCAACGTGGCAGCGCTTTGAGAACGGCATTCCGCACTCGATGGTCTGGGATATGCAAATTGATCGCGGTTCGACAACGCTTTCAGTGTGGACGCGCAGTCGGGGAGCATATGTTTATCCCTTGCCGGGCGGCGGTGGGAGTCCAACACCAACAGCAACGGCATCGCCGACTGCAGGTACACCAACACCAACAGCAACTGCAACTGCAACTGCTACGGCTACGGCGACGGCAACCACAACACCGACAGGAACACCTTCGGCAACGCCAACCCCCACTTGCCAGGTGACCTATACGACAGCTACTGCCACTGGCACGATAACCGCCGGCGGCACCGATATCGGCAACCACTGCGACGACTGCACCACGGATATCGCTCTACCCTTCCCGGTAAGCGTATACGGCACTTCGACTTCAGTGGCGTCTGTCGGGTCGGACGGCGACATACACTTCACCGGGCCTTACAACAAACTGTTCTACTGGTCAGGGTGCGTGCCGGTGGATCCGGGGAGTGGACAGGATCCGTTCTTGAATACCCTCTTCCCTAACTATGCCGATCTAGTTACCGATGAATCTGTGGGTCCCTGCCCAGGCTGCGGTATCTTCACCCAGACGCTGGGAACTGCGCCCAACCGCCAGTTCGTCATCAGGTGGAAGACCAACTACTTCGACAGCCCCCCGGGTCCCGCGCAAGCGGAGTTCGAGGTACTGTTGACCGAAGGCTCGAATACGCTGTCGGTAATCTACGGGGCGACCGGCGACAACGGGTTGACGGCAGTCAGCGGCATCCAGAAAGATCTGAATGTGTTCACGTCGTTCTCTTGCAATAAAGCCACGCTGACACCAGGCCTGCGTGTGAACTACATACCCACAGGGTGTGGTCCCACGCCGACACCCAGGCCTATACCGTCGCCGAGGCCGCGTCCGACACCACCACCTCGCCCATAGTTCGTACGTTGTTTGGATTTAAGGCGGGAACTCGCGAAAGGAAAAACTCGCGAGTTCCCGGCCTGCTTTAGAAGCGTTGGATCGGCTTCTCCCTTGGCGCGCCGTAGCCTCGGCAGAGTGCTCGCCACGCCGAAGTTGACCCAAGGCGGGAGCGAAGTCGAATGGGTGCGCGCCGAGCTCCGTGCGTTGACGATTCGGACTTCTCGTTCCGCTCGCGGCGCGCAGAGGACTGCGCGCCCTACCTTTTTTTGCGATTGGCGCTTTAAGAGTGTCCCGCTACGCTCCCCGCATGGATTTGCGGATGAAACCTATGTCGGCGGCAAGGTGCGCGGTATGGGACGCGGCTACAAAGGGAATAAGGCTATAGCAGCTTAGTGTCGGCGTCCTCAATGCCCCAATAAGCGGACATTTCATCAGTGTAAATCGCTTTCGGGATACTCTCACAATGCGGCGAAACTTCCATATTCGGAGTTGGTGAAGGCAGCGTAGCTTCTTCAGGAACTCCAATAAAGAATTCGACTGTATCTTCTGCCTCGCTTCTGTGTTTCCGACAATTTCTGCCGCCCTCTGGGTCTTTCTCAGTTACTTCAAATTGCATCGGAACGGGACTCGAGTTCGCAAGCTTTCAAATTCGGCCGGAATCGCCCGCACATCTTTATAGCTGTTTGAAAACTCAAACATTAACTTGTCCAGTTCAGGGGATCGCACACCGTGCTGATCCAGGCCATCTCTCATCGCAAGTGCTGCATGGCCAAATCGAGTCATGTACTTGTCCACATTCTCTCGCTGAACAGTTTCATCATCCGAGTCGTTCCAGTCCCTGATAAACTCCCGTATTTGAGCAGCCAGCCTAAGAGTCTGTTGCTTAATCGGCGGGTCTTGGCTTCGCCGATCTACTGTCGGTATGGTCGCAAGGTGGTCAATCTTATGCGTTACGGAAGCGGTCACGACTACAATGACTAGACCGATAACTGAAAATAAGACCCAGCCTTGCTTCACGCCTCGGCTTTCCGTTTTGATGAATTCCCATGTGGGTTTTGCTCCTGGAATATTTTCGACCAAGCAATCTCTCGCCCATCGTACCAAACGCCTGAGTCCGCCTGTCTTTCGCTGCATCGAAGAAGGCTGTACGATACCTTTAACCTTGCGTCGAGCCGATGGTCCCGGTAGCAACTATCACGTCTTCGCCGGAACACATTCCATTATGAGTAAGGGAGGCGGGATGTTTCGATCCACTGATAACGGTGATACATGGACGGAACAAAATGGAGACTTCACAGCGCTTGACGCGCACAGCGTAGTGATCAACCCAATCGGTCACATTTTTGCAGGCGCGGCTGGCGGGGTGTTCCGATCAATGAATGACGCCGACCAATGGAGTGACGTCAGTGGCGGATTACTTCCGCCGGGAGGAAATGTCTGGGAGGTGGCGACTGGGGGGATTTGCTCCGGAGGATTTGCCTTTGCCGAAACGGCCGGCTGCGGTGTATTTCGCCGCGTCCGATCCCTGCCGCGGGGCGGGGTCATTCCCAGACCGAGGCCTGCCCAACGTCAGCACTGCGGCAGGGAGAGTTCGCTAATTACCGCAGCCGCAACACGTGCGCCTCGTTAGCTCATTCTGGACCGGCTTTTTCTGCGCTGCGGGTAATCTCCTCAAGAGCAGTACAGATTACGGGGACTCGCGAGTTGATCGCGAGTCCCCGAAGAAACCCGAGCTAAAGCAGACCTTACGGTCGAGGCGGAGGTGTCGGACGCGGCCTGGGCGTCGGCGTGGACCTTGGCGGCGCAGTGGCAGTAGCCGTCGCAGTCGCCGTTGCAGTAGCGGTCGCCGTTGCAGTCGCGGTCGCCGTTGCTGTTGGCGTCGCACTTCCGCTTACGGTTGCTGTCGCGGTTGCAGTAGCTGTTGCAGTCGCAGTTGGCGTGGGGCTTGCCTGCGGACAGGTGAAGATTTCCATCGAAGACAGCGGTGTAATACCGTCGCTAGCATACCCGCCTGAGAGCCAGATGTGGTCTGTGCCGTTGGTATCGGTCGGGAAGTTGCGCCGCGGGGTTACAAACGATGGGGCCGTTCCCCAAGTGTTAGTACCCGGATTATAGACATCCACCTCGTTAGAGGGGTTCGGTGCGACTCTGCCGCCGCCCATGACATACATAAAACCATTGAAGTTCAGCCCGCGTGTCTCACCAGTGGCCCTCGGTATGGGCGCAATCGTGCCAATGGTGTTAGCCGCTGGATTGAAGCTGAAGGAGTTGGTGGTGTCCACCACCGTGCCACCCTGGTAATCTGATGCTCCTCCCACATAAATGATTCCATTGATGGTGCAGGTGGGCGCATACATGATCGCCACTGGCGTGTTCACCCTTTGTGTCCACTTGGCTCCTACGGCAGCGGTGGGATCAAACTCCCAGATCTGGTTGGTGGCAGCTACGTTGATATTGAACCCGCCCAGGATGTAGAACTTGTTATTAGCCACTGCAAACCCGCCTGGTAGAATCGTTCCCATGGCGCCCGGCCAATCGTCTCCGGTCAAGACGGTCGGAGTATCGGTCACTGGGTTGTAGGAGAATACGCGCGCGGTGGCTGTGGTCTGTCCGGCAGCAGAACCGCCCACGCAATAGATCTGAGGCGTCCCTGACACAGTCAACACGCCGCAGGCCATGTTGTTCATTTGGTTGTCTGGAAATGTCGCCGCTTTCTGCGTCCAGCTGTTGGAAGCGGGCGAGTACTCAAGGGCATGCTGGAAATCAGACCCCGCGGTATCCGAGGTGCGACCGCCCATGGTGTAAAACTTGCCATTAGCGGGGAAATAAACGCCAACCGCTCTGACCAGCACCGTAGGCATGTCCGGACCAGCCGACCAGGTGCAGCTACTCGGAGTTGCCGTCGGTGTAGCGGTTGGAGATGCGGTTGCAGTAGGAGTTGGGGAACCTCCGCCGCCTACGAAATTAAACTTTCCGATGCGGGTATGCCATGCGGCGCCCCCGGCTGAGTATTCGCCTACGTGCCAAAACGTCATCCCATCAGTATCGACGGTTGTCATTGTATAGTCGCCCCAGCGTGAGGTGCTGGTCTGGCTGGCGGTGCCGGGGAACATTGTAGCTTCGCCTTGACTGAGGTTATTCGGCGGGTCGGTAACAAGACGTCCGGCGTAACGAATGGAGGGGATCTGGGTGGTGCCGGATGTGGCATAGCCAACTACGGTGTTTCCGGCAGCGTCCACGGCTATGCTGGGCATAAAGCGCCATAAACCGTCACTGCTATTGGTCCAGTCTTGTTGTTGAGCCGCCGTAGCGGGAAAAGTGCCGCCCGTAACATTGAACTGATACCAGCGAATCGCCGTCGGCCCGTTAGGATAATTCAGGAGTACCGTGCTATCCGCCCATAACGATTCCACACCGGCGCGGTTCTGGTAAACAACCGGCGTCATAATCTTATCCCCCAAAGTATCCAGCTTTGTGGCAGTCCCCTGCTGAGGGACGAGGTTACTGGTAGTTGTAAAGGCGTCAACGAACCCATTAACTGTGATCTCGGCGTTCGGCAGATGGTTTGGACCAAGGCCAAACGTGGAATTAGCTGGGGTAACAAAATCGACATGAAACAGTCGGCCATGGATCTGGGTTAAGGTCACCCCGCCACTAGCCGGGCTGTCGATCGCAAGGACGAATTCATCTCTTCCCGCGGGCGGCGGAGTGCCAGTGCGAAAGGTCGCAGCAACGAAGCTATAGGAATCAGCAACCTGCGCCGGAGTGAGAGTAAAGGCGATCGCGTTGGTGGGACCGCCGGCGAGCATGCTAGCGCGATCAAGTGCATAGACGCGAACGCCGTTGAAGGTGGTGGGACCAGAAAACAAGTTCATCGTCAGGTGGTATGCGCCGCCGGGCAGCGGGTTATTCCACATTGCCATCTTCGGGTAATCCCCCAGGAACGTTGGATTTGCCGGATCAACCTGGATGGCATAGAGAAACCAGCCGCCGCTAACCGGGTCGGGAGTCTGCGAAACACCGATGCACTGCCAGAACGAAGATCCCGGGAAAGAAGGAAAGGCGAAATCACTCAAGACCCAGCGATCAGCGACCTGATCATAGAAAACAAAAGGGTCTCCATCATTAGCGTTGGCGCAAGGAGTTCCCGTTAAGCCGGAAAAGAACGAATTATATGTGGTTGGGCCTGATAAGGTATTGCCGTTCTTGTCAAAGATCTTGAACGTTTCGTTGATCGGTTCGATGTAATGATTCGGGCCGACATCCCCATTCGTGTCAGGCGGTGCACAGCTACAGGTATTGCCCAACCCCTCAAACGTAAGCAACGGTCCCGGTATCGTTGGCGTCGGCCGCCAAATGTTTTTGAGCAACTCCTGGACGTGTGCCAGGCCAGAAATTCCGGATCCAGACGGCGCGCTTGCTTCCTCACTACCAGTGCGCGGATATCGCGTCAGACGTCTTTCCTCGAACTCCTGCTTGGGTGCGACGTAAGGAAGCTTTCGGAGGTCTTGATCGAGACGGACTGGTCCAACCAGTTGCACTACCTCCGGCGTCTGTGTGCCGGGGGCGTCCTGCGCGTGGATGGACTGATTATTTTGTCGGACGGGCTTTGTGCTTCCCTGGGCGAACAGCGCCACAGCGACGCCGAGAAGGCAAAGCGCAGAAGCAGTTAAAATGCGAAGATTAAAGAAGGCAGATTTTGCAGTGGATTTTTTTTTCATGAATGAAGTGGAGTTGTTCCCTTCTCCGGAGAATCCCGAGATGGTAAGCGAAATCTTACCCGAGAAAGAGGAATTGTGTCAATGATTATTTTACTTCTGCGTGAATTTTCGAATTCGGCTACGGTTTGATCTCACAGCCGGAAACGCAGTCACACGACTTGCATAGCGTGACTGTAGATCGACCGGCGACGGCGGTGCACATGATCGCCGTCGCCGATCGGAATGCGCTCGCCATCCACCCGAGCGTTAAAATGTCACTGTCACTTGATTTGAACAGGTCTGGCTACCTGCGTTGCACACTTGGTAGGTAAAACTGCCAGATCCATGGCCGGGGATGCGATCGGTGTAAAAACCGTCATTCGCGGTGGTAGCTATTCGCGCGCTATTGCGATAAATGTCCACCCTGTTCGAAGACGCCCCACTCCAGGAGAGATCCAGCTCTTCGTTTGCCGCCCACTATGTAGCCCTGCGCAGTTAGGATTATTGAAGGCGTCGGGGTCGCAGTCGCCGTTGCTGTAGCTGTAGGAGTTGGACTCGGAGCTACCGTTGCTGTAGCGGTCGCAGTGGCTGTTGCGGTTGCCGTGGCAGTAGCAGTCGGTGCAGGTGTAGAGGTTGCAGTTGCTGTTGGTGTAGGACTCGGATTGCTTCCCAGGCATACGTTAACGTTCGTGGTCTGACCATTGCTGACGGTGAAATTGCCTGTTTGAGTCCCAACTGCGGTCTTAACAACCGAATAGCTATGCGACCCGGGTGTGAGTACCGCATCGTAAGTGCCATTGGAAAGCGTTGCACCGTAGGCCCTGCCATCGATTGAAACTGAAGCGTTCGAAATCGGCGCGCCTCCCGTGCAAGCCGTGACGACAAAATGCGCTGTGCCTTTTTGCGGCGTAGTGCATTGCGCAAACCTGAAGTAGCCGATGCGGGTGCGCCAATTGAAGCTGGACGTGGTCTGGTAATACTCATTCGTGTAGTAAAACGTGCAGTCGTCTACCGGATCGACTGTGAGATCACTGTAATCGCCCCAGCGGTTGGAGGTGGCGCTCTGGCTGCCCGTGCCATCGAAAAGATGTTGCTCACCCGACAACGTATTCAATGGATCCGTCGCCAGCCGGCCGGCGTAACGGATTTGCGGGCTTATCGAACTACTGGATGCGCTGAAGCCGAGTGCGACATTGCCTTGATTGTCTGATGCGATACCACCCATCCAACGCCAGGTCGTATCTGGCTGGTAAGTGCTTTGCTGGAAAATCGACCAGTTTCCAGGTTGTGTGCGTCGCAGTTCGAACCAGCGTATTCCCGCTACGGAATTGGCGCTCACGGTATAATTGTTGAGCATCGACTCGTGACCGTCGGCAAAGCGGCGATAGGCGTTACGAAACATCAACCGATCTGCAATGGCGTCGAGTCTCGAGGTGGTTCCGGTTTGAGGTACGCAGTTGCGGCTTGTTGGGCAGAGCGAAGTAAACGATGCCGCGCCAACACTAGCTTCGAGCGAAAAGGTCGAGCTCGCCGGAGTGGTGAAGTCCACGTGGTACGCCCAGATTTTGTAAATGAGCGGGCTGCCCTGCGGAAATGCGACGAAGTGATTCGGATCCCCGGCTGGCGGCGGAATAATCCCGTCCAGGTCGGCTGGCAGGAACGTCTCTTCGCTGGAGCCGCCTATGATTCCACGTGTCTGCGACGTCGCAGTAGGATCGCCCACCAACATTTTCACCCGATCGAACACGAACGGCTGAGGTCCCAGGAACGCCGTACCCTGTGTGTTGAACACGTTTGCCCCCATGTAATAGCCGTCGGGCCAAACGCCCAGCTTGGGATAGTCGAGGAAGTTACTGGTTAGATGAAAACCGTACCGATACCATGCACCGGTTGCGTCACCTGTTTGCGAAACGGCGATGCACTCGTCTTGCGGAACACTTGCTCCGCTCGGAGTGGCGAACTGGCTGATAACCCATCTGTCGGCGAGCTGGTCGTAGATCACTACCGGATCACCGTTGCCGCCACTCTGACAGGCGCCGCCAAACCCATTCCAAATTGAGCTAATCGCAACCGGACCGAGCACCGAGGTGCCAGTAAGCTTGTCAAAGACTTGGAGGCCTTCGTTTACCATCTGTAGATACTGAGTTTTTCCCACCTCGCCGTTCGTGTCTGGCGGCGCGCAATTGCAGGTGACCCCGGGGAAAGGAATTCCAGCCCACTGAAGAACCGGACTGGGAATCGACGGCACGCCGATTATGCGTTGCCACAAACTACTTTGAATCACGGGGTCCGGTCCGTCCTGGTGCTGATGCGGTATTTGCGGGTTGAGATTCGCCTCATGTTCGGTCTCGGCTGGCGGCCAGACCAACGGCTGTTCGCGGAGCGGCCGCGAGAGATCGCTGTGCCACGCAGATATTACAGTCGTTTCGCCGAACTGTTGTGCTTTCGACTCTTGCGCTGCGTTTGCTTGCGCCGAGGCATTTGAGAACGCGCCGAAGCCGAGTAGCGCGATACATACGCCGCCAAAGGCAAGAACTAAACCAAGTAAGACGCGGAGGTTAAAGAAGGCAGACTGCGAAGTGGATTTCTTTTTCATGGTGGAGCTTCATTGGAGTCTGCGATTCTTATGTTAAACGCCTAACAAATCAACCCTTTAATATGTGCTGCGGGTGAAAAATCGTGTAACCAATGGCCTTCACAGATTCCTCGCCGGCGGCCCGTCATAGCCGTGGTTGACGGGATCGATACGGCGCATCGGCCTCTCGCGAGTTTGTTCTTCGATTACGTGCGCGATAAGCCCGGGGGTGCGCGCGATCATGAATATCCCATTGAACGCTGCGGGACTCATTCCCAAGTCGGCGAGAATGGCGCCAATCGCGCCGTCTACATTGATAGGGAGCGATTTCTTCGCATCGGCAAATGCTTTCTCAACTGCGCGCGCCGTTTGCATGTGCACGCCATCCACGCCCGCTTCGCGCGCAAGTTCGAACAAACGCGCAGTGCGCGGATCTTTGGTGTGTACGCGATGACCAAACCCGGACATGCGTTCACCTGCTTCGCTCATCGTGCGAAGCGTGCGGGTCGCTGCCTCCTCGAGGGAAATAGAGTCGCGCGACGCGCGATCGGCAATTGCTTTGAGTTGCCGCGCACAATCTTCAATCGCGCCGCCGTGATGTCGATTGATCGACATGATACCGGCGGCGACAGACGCGCTTAATGTTGCACCGGTAGAGGCAACGTTGCGCGCGCTCAATGCGCTGGGAGGCGTCGCGCCGTGATCAATTGATGAGACTAAAATTGCGTCCATCAAACGCGCAACGGCCGGGGATGGCAGTTCGCCAGTCAAAATTAAATAGACCGCTGCTCCAAAAGAGACATGTCCCATCAGTTCCGCGATGTCGTAGCCGCGCACCGCAACTTTATTAGCCTGGATTCGAGTAATGCTGCTGTGCCACACAGCCTTTTTGTCGGCTTCGCTCATGAGACTTTGTCCTTTGATTTGCTTCAGAATCGTCACGACCGCACCCGGTAATTCGCCAAAGGCATCGACCACGGTCGCGCCCGCTTCGCGCAGTGCTTTCACTTTGCCGGCATGCGTGCCGCGACCGCCTTCGATGATCGCACCCGCGTGACTGAAGCGCGTGCCTTCGCGCGCCGCTTTGCCACCAATGTAAGCGATCACGGGCTTGGAGATTTTTCGATCGGCGATCAGTTGCGACAATTCCTCTTCCTGCGAGGAACCGATCTCGCCGAAAATCACGATCGCTTCCGTGAGCGGATCGGCTTCGAACATCAGCGCGGCATCAGGAAGACGAATTCCAATCACAGCGTCTCCGCCGATATGCACAATGCTCGAAAGCCGTACGCCTGCTTGCCCGAGATAATAGCCAGTGCTCGACGCCATTCCGCCGGAGCGACTGATCACGCCGACGCCTTTCGGGACACCGGGCTTAAACCATTGCCGCGCGCTTTCCGCGCGACCGCCGATCATGCCCACGACCGCCTTGCCGGGGCTCAGCGCTCCCAGTGTGTTCGGTCCGAGAAACATTGCGCCGTTCGCTTTAGCCGCGGCGGCAATTTCCATCGCGTCCCACACCGGCACGCGATCGGGCACAAGCACCGCGAGTTTGATCCCTGCTTCAATCGCCGAGATCGCGGCATCTTTCACACCGGCCGCAGGCACAAACACGACCGAGACATCGATATTGCCTAACGAATTCACCGCTTCCTGCGGCGTGTTAAATACCGGCACACCAAGCACGCTCTGTCCGCCTTTGCCTGGCGTAACTCCTCCGACCACGTTCGTTCCGTACTCGCGCATCAACCGCGTACGCGCCCGCCCTTCGCGTCCCGTGATTCCCTGCACCAGCACGCGCTTTTTCTCGTCGATCAAAATTGCCATTTAGTAACTGCCTCCGATCAGTTCATCTAATCTTGGAATATCGAGCTCCAAGTAGAAGCCTTCGATGCCCGGCGAGATGGCATTCGACGTCACAGGCGAGCAGCTCAGAATCTTTGGTGGCAAATTCTTCGTTGGGCAATGCTGCTGTCGGTGCGCCGTCGCGATCGATGATCAGTCCGCCGGAGTGCGTTTCCACTGCGGGACGAATCTTTGCCCACTGCGTCGTATCGATCCAGACGCGGCCATTCTTTACAGGAAACACAAGCGCCGTTGAATTGTAGGGGAAGCTGTCAGCTTCCCCTACAGCCTGAGCGACGGTGCGCTGGTTCAGAAATTTCGGCATGCGTGGAGATCGCGGTCTCCATTTTTTGCCGCCGGCGCTGGCGACGAGTTCTGCAAAACGCGCGGCGATGAACGCGGGCGTGTCGGTCTTACGATAGCCTTCGACCGGTGCACGCAAGAGTTTCGACATGCGATGCAAGATCTCCACAGCGCGATCTTCGGTGTTGCCGCCGAGACGAATCACTGCGGGGATGTCGAGATCGAGTTCCCAGAACGCTTTCGCCAAACCATACGCCGACCAGAATTGTTCCTGGCTCGCAACGCCGGAACCGGAACCGAAATAACCCACCAGATCGGGTTGGGCGAGAATGATTCGCGCCGCGCGATACACTTTTGATGCCGACGGGTTGCCGCTGGTATCCGTGAAGTTGGCGATTGTAAACCCGACATTCACGATGGCATCCATCGACATCATCGAGCCGCCACCGCCTGCGCCGTGAAATCCGACCAGTCCCTTGGATCCTTTGGGTGCCGCCGTTGCCAACTGTGCGAAATAGAATGTGCCGCGATGATCGTTTTGTTCGACGGCGTAAGCGACCTGCTCGAGAGCGGTCGGCGGATGATCGAACTCGCGTGCAATCTCGATTTTGAGGTCCGGATGCCGCCCGACGGCGTAATCATCAATCGTGATGCGGCAATCGGCCGCGACAAACTCGCCGCTTTTGGTCAGCACCAGAGGATTGATCTCCAACGAACGCGCTTCGACGCTGCGCGCGGCGGCGAACAATTTTCGAATCGACTCATTCAGCTGCTTCGCATTTTTTTCTGAGAGTCCGCACGACCCAACAGCTTCATCGATTGCTGAATCCAATGGTCCGCGATTCACATCGCAGGGAATTTTTCGCGTTGCAGCCGCGCGCTCTTCGATCCCTGTGCCGCCGCCGGCGGCGAAAATGATCATCGGCGCGCGGGCGGCGTCATCGATCGCGAACGAAAGAAAAAACTCGCGATCGATATCGATCTTTTCTTCCACCAGTACTGCTTCCACCGGAAACTGTCCGACCTTCATCGCCAACATCCGCTCGGCGTGCGCGCGCACATCCTCTGGTTTTTTGGCGAAGGCGACTCCGCCGATTCCTGCGCGTCCTGTGGTCCAGGCTTGGATCTTAACGACAACTTCGCCGCCCAATGCCTTTGCAGCCGCGACAGCCTCATCAGAAGTCGATGCGGCCCGCCCGCGCGGGATTTTGAATCCATTCGTCGCGAGAATGGCTTTACCTTGATATTCGTGAAGTCGCGCCATGGGTGCGTCCTATTTCGGATGAAAACGGGCAACGTTCAACCCGCCTTCGCGCGAGGCTGCGGCGCGACGAGCGCCCGTTCAATTGCCGAAGAATGAACCACGTTTAGCCATCGCGACTACCTCCATGTGTAGCATTCGCTTCGATGCCGCCGGTGGGATGGCCGCAAATTCGATACGCCTGTACGGCGCGCACGACGCGATTCAGTTTAGTGCTGGAACGTATGCTGTCGTTGATGTTGATGCCCGGCTTGGCCGCGCTGTTGTCGAGCTGCGACCAGGCAAGTTCGCCGCCTTTGTCGCGGACGAATCAACAGGCGCCGCCGCCGAACGTCGCATCAAGCGGTTTGAGGCAACGTCAGGCCGATTTTTTGAATCGGATCCGTGCTGCCGATCCGCAACATCTCACCATCGACCGTGCAATGTTGAATGAGCAAAACGAACTGGGATTAATCTTAGATCGGACTGTCGAGATGGACAGAGTGCCTGATCTAATGCGCAGCATTCTCACACAGATGGCCCGTGAATTCCCTGGGCAGGATTTAACCGTCCTAACTTATACGCCCTCGAATCCACCACATAAAATCGGCACCGCGCATTTCAGCGCCCAAACACGCGATATGACCTACACACCGGCGCAATGAGCGAAGGCACACTTTTTACGAACATAAACACAACGGAGGAACAACATGCCAGGAACAGTAGATGACTTCATGCAACGTTTCGGCGGCGCCGGAACCATGGATGAGAGCGAAGCAGCACAGTACCACGACCGCTTTGTCTCGAATCATGCCAACGACCGCGAATTCGACAACAACACATACCATGAGGCTGCAACGCAGTACCTCGGGAAGCTACCTGATGATCAGTTTCGTCAAGCAGCCGGGAACGCTGTCGCTCAGATGCCTCAACAGCAACGTGCCGGGTTGCTGAACACACTGATGGGTGCGCTCGGCGGAGCCGGTGCTGCCGGCGGCATCGGAGGACTGGTAAACATGCTTGGACTAGGCACGAGCGATCCTAACCAGATGAGCGCGGACGATGCGGCCAAGCTTATGAATTATGCCCGCAAAGAACAACCGCAGGTACTTCAGCAAACCGTGGCGGAGAAGCCGTGGTTTGTAAAAGCAATGGGTAACCCGGTGGTGCTCGGCGCGTTGACCATGGCGGCGGCGAAACTTTTAAGTCGACAAAGGAGAACCAGCTAACTGCAAAAATAGTTAACAGAAATAAAGGAGGTAGTTTTATGGGCTTATTCAACAACTTGATGTCGAAAATATTTGGCCATGGCGGCGGGACGGTTGCCGCGGGAACAGGCGGCTCTGCAGTACCGGGTGGTGCGACAGCAGCATCATCTACTCAGCCGGCTGCTACTCGTGCGGGAGATGCCGGTGGGAGCGTAGCTGCGGCCCAACAGGTAGATGTTGCCGCGATTCTGGATGATCTTGCTCGAAAGAATCCCGAGAAGCTGGACTGGAAAGATTCGATCGTTGACTTAATGAAACTTGTCGGAATGGACAGCAGTTTGAGCGCACGCAAGCAACTTGCTACCGAACTGCACTACACCGGCAACCAAAATGATAGCGCTTCGATGAACATATGGCTGCATAAAGAAGTACTGCGTAAGTTGGCTGAAAACGGCGGTAAAGTTCCGCAGGAGCTTCTGACGTAATTGTTCCTGTCAGAGGGCGTGCGATCTATCCGCCAACCGCCTGGTAATGGCCGAGGCCGCGTTGCCACATGAAGCGCGCCCACATCCAGGTGAGCAGGAGCCAGGCAGTTTGGATGGCCAGCGCTTGCACCAGGTCAGGCCCTTTTAATCGGCCGAGAAAGATCGCCACCGGACAAAACAGTTCGTAATAAAACGGCAGCCATTTCATCACCGCCTGGACGGCGGCTGGCATGATATCGATCGGAAACATCTGACCGCCGAGGAAATATTCGAACGAATACACGATGAACACGATGGTAGAGATTTCCAAAATCCAGAACGCAAACATCGCCAGACTGTAGGTGATGAAGAATTGAATGAACGCGGCCATTATGGTGGAGATCGCTGCTAAAACGTACACCAGCGGATCGTTTGGCAGCACGACGTATTCGCGGAAATAAATGAAGATCACCACGATTGGGGGCAGGGTGACGAAGCTGTAAACGAGACGGCCACTCAAAAAAATGCTGGTCCGGTACGCGAGATAACTCATCGGCTTCGTGAGCAGCGCATTGATCTGGCCTTCCCGAATGTCGGCGGCTATTTGCCATTCGTCCTCTGTCGGAACGACCAGATTGCTGACCAAAATCGTGAGCAAATAATAATAAATCATCGAGCCGTAGTCGTAGCCGTGCAGTCCGCCACCACGCTCCTTGAACACGGCCGCCCAGAGAAACACCGTCCCGGCCAGCGGGATCAGCCCGAAGAGCGCACGCAGGAAATAATTCCAGCGGTACACGAACGTGTTCTGCAGCCCGATGTTAAAGACCGAGGCGTACTTAGTGATCGTGCTCGTGCTCATGAGTCACGTTTTCGGGCGGAGACGTCGATTTCATTAACACCGGCCTTCAGGCCGGTGTACTGCCGAGTGGATCCGTTGAGCCGTTTTAACGGCTTTGGTTCTGGCAGCTTGGCGCCTGGAAGCTGTTCAAAACAGCTCATTCTCGTGCGGTACATGTCAGCACCTGGCTGAAGCCAGGTGTTAATAAATTCAGATCAGATCTTTCGAATTTCTCATCAACGTGACTTTCTGCGCCAGCTCCACCGCGAGATTAATCGCAGCGATCATGCTGTCGGGACGCGCGATGCCTTTGCCCGCAATTTCAAATGCAGTGCCGTGATCGGGACTGGTGCGAGGAAACGGTAGCCCGAGCGTTACGTTCACGCCGCTGTGGAAGGCGTGGAGCTTCAACGGAATCAATCCTTGATCGTGGTACATGCAAAGTACCGCGTCGAATTCGCCTTCAATCGCTCGGTGGAAAACGGTGTCCGGCGAAACCGGACCAACGATTTTCGATTCACCATTTTCGATTTTCGATTGCAGTTGTTGAACTGCCGGCGCGATGATTTCAATTTCTTCGACACCGAGTTTTCCGGATTCGCCGGCATGCGGGTTTAATCCGGCAATAGCAATGCACGGAGTAGTGTTGCCTCGGCTGCGCAGAAACTCCTCAAGCAATACGCCCACACGCACTATCTCAGACTGCTTGAGCGCGCGCGGGACTTTGCACAGAGGAATGTGCGCAGTCACGAGCGCGACAGTCAGTTTTCCGCCGGTCAAACACATGGCGAAATTTTTTACGCCGCAGCGCTCTGCGAAAAATTCGGTTTGCCCCGGAAACCTAAATCCGACTTCATACATGCGCGCCTTGTGAACCGGCCCGGTCACGATTGCGTCGAGCTCGCCGCGGCAGGCGAGCGTCCCAGCTTCTTCGAGCGCAGCTGCAGCGGCGCGAGCAGTTTCCGGTGTGGGTACGGCGGCCTTACAAGTTGGCTGCCGGCCAAGGACGACGTATTCAGCCGAATCCGGAACGCGCCCCGATTTCAGAGCGAGCTCGACAATCTCCGGCCCGATCCCGGCGCAATCGCCAAGTGTGATGCCAATGCGCGGCTTCCTGCTCGCTTGCCGAGCCGTAGCTGTGCGAAGGCTGGTGCTCATGCTCGTGATCGTAACCGAATTTGTTCACTCGGCACGAACAGGATTTGGACCAAGAAGAAGACGAAGATTTAAGCGGAAGAGGAAGAAAAAGGAAGAGCGGGATGCGTTAGTACGTCTTGATGTAGGCTTTCTGCCGAAGGCTGGCGATCCAGCGCTCCTGAATTTGCTGAGCTTCTTCCTGCACCAGTTTCTTCTCGATATCGGCGCGCATTTCGTTGAGTGACTTCGTGTCGCCGCCGTGTTTATCCTCAACCTTCAGGATGTAATAATTGCCAGCGTAATCGATGATGTTGCTGATTCTGCCGACGGGCATGTTGAAGGCGAACTTTTCCAGCGGCTCCGCCAGAGTTTTACGCTCAATCCATCCCCAGTCGCCGCCATTGTCCTTGGTGCTGTCCTCGGAATACACCTGCGCCATCTGCTCAAACTCTGCACCGCTGGCGAGCTTGCCGAGCACTTCTTCGGCGAGTTCTTTTTGCGCGGGCGCGCTCGCGGTGTCCTTGTGACCGGAAATCATGATCATTCGCAATTTAATCTGCTCCTTGGACGTAAATTCATCGCGATGTTTCTTGTAGTACTCGTCGATCTTTGTGGGCGAAACAATGGAGTTCGTCTTTACGTTCTTGCTTCGCATCGCTCCCACGATGATTTTTTCCATCTCCTTTTGTTTGAATTCGCCCAACGTGTAGTTCTGCGCTTCGAGCGTTTTGACAAACGTGTTGCGGTCGCCACCAAACGCTTCCTTAATGATCTGTTGAATTCGCTGATCCACGATGTGATCGGGGATTTCGAACTTTTCTTTTTGGAATGCCTGAATGACGAGCCGCCGATCAATTAAATCTTTTACTGCGAGTTGACGCAGTTCCGTCAATTTTTTCTCAAGATCAGGCCCTTTGTACTGCTGTCGGATCAGGCGTTCTTGAGGCGCAGACAGTGCTCGCACTTGCGAATAGGTAATGACCTCACCGTTTACGACCGCAGCAATGCCGTCCACCACCTGGGGTTCTCCCTCGGCACATGCAACGTTGCAGGTAGGCACTTGAACAAGTGCACCGACTACCAGCAAAACGGTCACAAACGGACGCATGAAATAACTCATAATTTCTTTACCAGTTCGACAACTTCCGGGAGGTGTTGGTCGATTTTCGATCCAACTAAACGGGGGAATTTGCCCGCGACAAGTATAAAATCCCCATGCCGCGTCAACATCACTTTGCGGTCACGCACTTCGACACGGCTCACCCCGGAATCTGCCGCGACAAGTTTGATCTCGACCAGCGCAAACAGATTGTCAACGGCAGGCGGAAACGCTCCGAAGCGGTCGCGCCAATCGCCGCGCAAGCGGTCAAGTTGCTCGCGCGACGTGATCTCTGCAATCTCACGATAGGATCGTATGCGCATGGCAGGATCGCTCACGTAGGCGACTGGAATGAACGCGGGAATACGCTCAAGGTGTGACGGCTTCCGAGCCGTCACGGTGGAGCCGACGGCTGGGAAGTCGCCGTTCCTTGGCTGTATGAACTCTGCTTCGTTCGTCACCACGAAATCAAGGCGCACGTCTACATCCAGCCGCAGCCGTGGTTTTTGTCCTTTCAACTGCGCGACTGCCTGCTTGAGCAACTGACAATACAAATCGAAACCCACCGCCATGATGTGCCCGCTCTGCGCCGTGCCAAGAATGCTGCCAGCGCCGCGAATCTCCAGATCCCGCATGGCGATGCGAAAACCAGCGCCTAACGAGCTGTATTGCTTAATCGCGCTGATCCGCTTGCGCGCGGCACCGACTGTCATCATCTCCCGCGGCAGAAGCAGATAAGCATACGCCTTGTGTTCGGCCCGACCGACGCGCCCGCGCAATTGGTACAAGTCCGCGAGGCCAAATTGATCCGCGCGATCGATGATGATCGTGTTTGCATTGGGAATATCGAGACCGCTTTCGATGATCGTTGTGCAAACCAGAACATCTGTTTTCCCGGCGACAAATCGCGCCATCACAGCTTCGAGTTCGTCTGCGTCCATCTGGCCGTGGCCTATCGCGACTCTGGCCTGCGGACAGAGATGCATGACTCGATCCCGCACCCGCTCAATCGAGGCGACACGATTGTGCAGAAGGAAAACCTGGCCCTGCCGTTCCAGTTCGCGATCAATCGCGGCGCGAACGATCCGTTCATCGTACGCCGACACGACCGTTTCGACCGGCAAACGATTGAGTGGGGGAGTCTCGATCGTGGACATGTCTTTCGCGCCCACCAATGAAAGATAAAGCGTGCGCGGAATCGGTGTGGCGGAAAGTGTCAGCACATCAACGAGCTTGAAGAGTTCTTTAAATTTCTCTTTGTGCAGAACACCGAACCGCTGTTCCTCATCAATCACGACAAGACCGAGGTCCTTGAAGATGACGTCGCCGGAAATGAGCCGGTGTGTGCCGATGACGATATCGACACCGCCTTCGCGCAGCAGTTGCAGCACTTTTTTCTGTTCGGAGTGCGTACGAAAACGGCTGAGCATTTCAATCCGCACCGGATACTCGAGCATGCGTTGCCGGAACACCTCGAAGTGTTGCTGAGCCAGAACAGTGGTCGGCGCGAGCACCGCCACTTGCTTGCCCTCCATCACAGCCTTGAACGCGGCCCGCACTGCGACTTCCGTTTTGCCGAAACCAACATCGCCGCAAATCAGGCGATCCATCGGGCGTGGCCGTTCCATGTCGATCTTCGTGTCGATGATCGCCTTCATTTGGTCCGGCGTTTCGCGGAACGGGAATGAGCGTTCAAATTCGGCCTGCCATTTTGTGTCCGGCGTAAACGCGTAGCCGGGCTGCATTTGTCGCTCTGCCTGGATCGCGAGCATTTTGCCCGCGTAGTCGAAAATGGAGGCCGCGGCTTTGATTTTCGCGCGGGACCATTTGCCATCGCCGAGAGAGCTCAACGTCGGCGATTTTTTTCCTGCGCCGACGTACCGTGAGACGAGATAAGCTTGTTCGAGTGGCACGTATAGCTTCGCTTCATCGGCGAACTCGATTGCCAGGACTTCCTGCTGTTCTTGTAACGCAGACATTTTGTCTGCGGAATCGGCAGGCGAGACGCCTGCCGGCCCCACAGGCTGGAAGCCTGTGCTACGAGGTATTTTTACCAGCCCCAGGAATTTTCCGATGCCGTGCTCGAGATGCACTACCAAATCGCCTTCAGCGAGTTCGCTGAAATCGATTTGGGCCCGGTGCCGTTCGGCACGTCGAAGCCGCAAAAGCCTTCGAGGATGGACGGCCAATCGTCCGAACAACTCTGCGGCCGAGAGAACGACCAGATTGGCCGCCGGAAAACAGAATCCGCGTGCGAGCGAGCCCTCGACGAAATCGATTCCCTCAACCGTTCCCTGCATGATTTCGCGGAACCTCTCGATTTCACCTTCAGTCTGAAAATAAATTGCGATTCTGGAGTTATTCGCGCGCCATTGTTTCAACCGCTCGACGAACTGCGTGCGTTTTGCCTCGGCAAGCACCAGATCGCCGGCGCCAAACTCTCCAATATCACAATCTTGAAACGCGCCGCTAAAATCTTCCGGCCCAGTCTCAATCCATCCTTCGCTGATTTGGACGTGCGCGTTGGAAACTTCGTCGGGTCCGACGTCGATGATCAAATCGCGCTCGCGAATATAGTCGCGAACGTTGCCGCTTTGATCGTCTATCAAGGAAGGGCGATCTTCAGATCGCCCCGGCGGGCTGGAGACCGCCGTTCCTTGGTTCAGCAGAACGTCGACCGAGCGCAAATCGCGCACGGAAGTTTGCGTATCGATATCGAACTCGCGCAGCGATTCGATTTGGTCGCCAAAGAATTCTAGGCGAAACGGCAACGGCGCATGCCACGAATAAAGATCGACAATCCCGCCGCGGACAGCGAACTGGCCACGAGTGGTGACTTTTGAGACGCGCTCATAACCGCTGGCCGCGAGTCGTTCGAGAAACTCTTCCATTTCCGCGGTTGTTCCGCGCCGGAGTTGAGCAACCGCAGATTCAAGGCTTCCGCGTTTCGGTGCAGCTTGATCAAGGCTCGCGCGTGTTGCCACGATGACGCGTGGACCGGTATCGCGTTCGATTTGCAAAAACAACGCCAGCCGTTCGGCTGTGATTTCCGGATCCGGCAGTACGTTTTCGATGCCGGCCAGCTCTGCTTCTGGAAGGAAGAGCGCATCTGGCTGCCAGTTGAGTAAGCTTTCGTAGAAAACCTCCTGCGAATGAACGCTGGGGCAGAGGATCCAGATTGTGGAATCAGCAGCCTGCCCTTTACCGACTGGACGGCCGTGATAGGCATTGGCGAATACTGCAGCCAGAAACGGCTGCGCGGGCTGGATCACATGCGAAAATCGTACCGGCCATTGAGCACGTTGTATCGCATCGAGCTTGCGCGCGATTGGTTCGCTCGCTGCAACGCGCTCCAAAAGTTCCGCTGATTTTTCCACCGCAAACTTTACGCCAAATCAGGCAGAATTGTAGCCGCTAGGCTGTAGCGTGCGCTGTCCTCAGCGCATAATTGCGGTGCGAGGGTAAAAATCCGCTGAGGACAGCGGACCCTGCAGCATTACATCTGACGACCGATCGCGGCGGCGACTGCGCGCAGGCGGGGCGCGAGCTCGGCGAAAATTTCCGGCGTGAGCGCCTGGTTACCATCGCTCTTAGCCTGCTCCGGCGAATCGTGCACTTCAATCATCAGCGCGTCCGCGCCGGCAGCGACAGCGGCGAGAGACATCTGCGGCACGAACTCGCGAAGACCGAGGGCGTGCGTTGGATCGACGATCACCGGCAAATGCGTTTTCGATTTCAAAATGGGAACAGCGCTCAAATCGAGCGTGTAACGCGCAGAGTTATCGAACGTGCGAATGCCGCGCTCGCACAGGACCACGTTGGGATTGCCCTCGTTCAGGATGTATTCAGCGCTCATGATCAAATCATAGATCGTCGCGCTGAATCCGCGTTTCAACAGCACGGGCAGGCTGCTACGGCCCACCTCCTTTAAGAGCGAAAAGTTGTGCATGTTTCGTGTGCCGACCTGAAGGCAATCCGCATATTTTTCGATCATCGGGAGATCTCGCGGGTCCATAACTTCCGTCACAACCGGGCAGGCCGGTCGTCGCGCGCGCTTCGGCCAGAAACCGAAGTCCTTCTTCGCGTAAACCCTGAAAACTGTACGGTGACGTGCGCGGTTTGAACGCGCCGCCGCGCAAAATTCTTGCGCCCGATTCTTTCACGATCGTGGCGATAGACAAAATCTGCTCTTTGCTTTCAACCGAGCATGGCCCGCAAATGAGAACCACATCCTCGTGTTCGCCTAGCCGAACATCTCCAATCGGCACCGAGGAAGCGCCGCGTGAATCGCGCGCCGCAAGTTTGTAAGGCTTCAGCACGGGCACGATCGCTTCCACGCCGCGCATCGCTGCGATGGCCTTTTCTCGAAGGAGTGCCTCAGGCCCGATGACGCCGATGATCACCCGTGATGCCCCCCGGCTGATTTGCGCCTCAAGCCCAAATTCGCGAACACGCGTGACGATCCGCTGGATCTGTTCCTCAGTGGCGTTTGGTTGCGTGATTACGATCATATTACTCGTGCGGGATCATCAGAATGAATTGAGAGGGAATTTTCTGCAAGCCCAGATACAACGCCGAAAAAAGCCAGATGTTTCAATCAACATCGCTTCTCACACGCCCAGTAGATGTTTTTTCTAGGACGTCTATGTCAGACGCCGCCCTGGGACGTCTGTAGTCGGTAGGGGAAGCTGACAGCTTCCCGGCAACGACCATGTCGTTGCTACCGTGATCTCAAACTAATTCGTAATCGTGACCGGGGTCCCGACTGAGACGGACCTGAAGAAATTTTCGGCCATGAATTCAGGCATGCGGATACAGCCGTGCGACGCTGGATAGCCGGGCAAATAACCGGCGTGCAATCCTGTCCCCGACACGATGCGCATAAAGTACGGCATCGGCGTGCCTTGGAAGTGTGTGCCTGGCGGTTTTGGATCTTTTTTTATCTCAATGTTGGCAACGACTACTTTGCCGGAGGAGTCCACATAATCTCCGAATAAACTGGAGGCGTGGTCCTTGTCCTTCTGAATAATCTTATAATTGCCGGCTGGAGTATTCAGTCCTTCGCGACCGGTGGACAATTGCGAAACACCCACGAGAACGCCGCCTTTGTAAAAATAGGCGCGCTGTTCTCCGAGGCTGATCTTAATAGAAGGACTACCGTTGGCATGATCGCCGTCCCAATACGAGACGGTATCGCGCGGTGGACCACCCGACCCCTGCTCGCCGCCATAAACGCCGCCGCCCACATACTGGGCATTGCCCGAATAGCGCGGATCTTCGCCGCATCCTGTGACGAATAAAACGAGCCCAATAGAGAGACCTCCGTACAAAAGCTTAAGGAAGAAACGTTCCATAAATTCTCGAAGCGTTTTAATGCGCAACACGCGCAAAAAGTCAAGGGGTAGGGTGGTTTTGGAAGTCAGGCAGCTTGCCTGACTCGGCCGACATGCTGCCAGCTTGTCGGACCCGTGGTTCGCCACGCAAGCTGCGTGTCGTCCAAGACAGGCTGGCAGCCTATCTTCCGCACCACTGATCCACCCAGTCATTGACCGTTTTGTACCATAACCGCGAGTTCTGTGGCTTGAGAACCCAATGACCTTCGTCGGGGAAATACAAGAACTTCGACGGAATCTTCAATCGCTGCAGCGTCGTGAAGAGTTGAAATCCTTCACTCACGTCGAGCCGATAATCATTCTGGCCGTGAATCACTAGCGTTGGCGTTTTGAATTTATCGGCGAACAAGTGCGGTGAAAATTTCCGATACTGCTCACGATCCTTCCACGGTGGCCCTTTGAATTCCCATTCTGGAAACCAAAGTTCTTCCGTCGTGCCGTACGCCGACTCCGTATTGAACATGCCGTCGTGCGACACGATGCATTTGAACCGGTTCGTGTGGCCGAGAATCCAGTTAGCCATGTAACCGCCGTAGCTAGCCCCCAGCGCGGCCTCGCGGTTCTTGTCGATGAACGGATAAGTCTTCTCCACGTAATCGAGTCCCTTCATGAGATCGACATACGGTTTGCCGCCCCAATCGCCGCTGATTGAATCGGTAAACTTCTGCCCGTAACCGGTCGAGCCGTGGAAATTGATCATCACCACCACGTAATTTCCGCGTCGCCGCGAACAACTCCGCGTTCCAGCGATACGTCCACTCATTTCCCCACGCCCCTTGCGGTCCGCCGTGGATCAAAAATTTCAGCGGATATTTCTTGCTTCGGATCAAATCCCGGCGGCTTAACCATGAAACCCTGCACCTCTTCGTCATTCGCGCCTTTGAACGTGAACGATTCCAACGGCTGCATATCGATCTGCGACAACAGCGCGTCGTTCATGTGGGTGACCGGTTTCAGCCGCGTTCTCTAGACTGTAAGTTGCGAGCTCGTCTTCAGGAGCCGGATCCATTCGCCAAATCTCATTCGGCGCGCGTGCCGACATCCGTGTGAAAAACAGCACGTCCGTCCGCCAAATACGAGATCATCGGCATGCAGTTCGGTAGCGCCGCCTCCTGTCGGTTTCATTAGCTTCCATCACTCGACGTTAACGCCGAAAATTGGCGGCGCCGCCGTGATCCTCGGCTGCGAACAGCAACCGCAGTTCGAATCGGGTCTCCATGCGAAGCTCCCGACTGAACGATCAAACTTTTCCGTCAGATCACGCGTCTTCCCTGATTGTCGATCTTGCACGAAGAGCCGCCATTTATCGGCTTCGAAGCCGGCGCGCGCTTGTGAGCGCCAGGCGAGATATTTTCCGTCCGGCGAATAGAGCGGCGTGGTGTCGGCGCCGGGACTGGTGGAAATTTTCTTCGGTGTGCCTCCGCTAATCGGCACGACGAAAATTTCGTCGTTCGTGCTGGTCGCTTCGACCTCGTCGATGTTGCTCGTGTACGCGACCTCCTGGCCGTCGGGCGAAATCGCATACATATCCTGACCGCCTAACGAGAATGGCGGCACATCGTGATCGCCCGGCGTGAGATCTCTTGCTGTAGCGTGCGCTGTCCTCAGCGCATTTGGGGTTTCTCCGCTGGGGACAGCGGACTCTACAGCGTCAGCACGCGCATTCGCGTCGATCACAAACAAATGGCTGCGCTTGAATTCGGTGAACGCGCTCCAATGCCGATAAAACAATCGCGAAAAGATTTTCGCTTTCACTTTGCTCTTCTTCAGCTCTTCGTCGCGTTGCTTGTTGCAGGCGTCATCTTTGCAATCCGGATAAACCGCCGACACGAACACGATGTTCTTGCCGTCGGGTGACCAGATCCCGCCATCCGCGCCGGTTGAGATCTCCGTGACCTGATGCGGTTTTCCGACGAGCACGCCGCTTCCCGAATCGAAATCGCACATCCAGATTTGCGTCGGATCAGTCGCTTTGGATGTCCAGATCAAGCGTTTGCCGTCCGGCGAAAATCGCGGCCGCTCCTCGTGATTTGGCGTTGGATTTAAGCGCTTCGATTCACCGCCGCTCGCCGGGACGATCCACAAATGCGAGATCCTGGTGTTCGCCTCAAGATCGACATCTACGCAATCGAACACGACCCATTTGCCATCCGGCGACGGCACCGGCGCGCCGACGCGCTTCAATTTCATCATGTCGTCGAACGTGAAGGGATGTTTTTGCGATGGCGTTTGCGCGAGCACTGAGGTGGCGACCAAAACGAGTGCTGCAAGAATACTTTTCATAAGCGGCCAAGCTTCCGTTTAACTCCGACCGGCGCAAGCAGCCTTCTGGGGAGCGCACGCCTCTGGCGTGTTGGCGATCGCATTCTGCGATCGCGGACTTTTGCCGGTCTTCGTTCTTTGCCTACAAGTTTCGAATCAAACAAAGTTCGTCGCCGCAGAATGCGGCGACCAGCACGCTAAAAGCGTGCGCTCCCCAGAAACGTCGCCGCTCGACGCATCATTCACGCGCGTTATTATCGGGCATGGTAAAAATTGAAACAATCAAGCACGGCCCTTACATCGTGACGGGAGAGGTGGAATTGATCGATGCGGACGGCTCCAAATTTCCTGTCGAAAAACGAATGGCGCTTTGCCGCTGCGGCGCGTCCACCGAGAAACCGTTCTGCGACGGCACACACTCGAAAATCGGCTTCAAAGCTGCAGAGAAAGCGGTACCGAAATCAAAGGAATAATTTTTGTCATTCCGAGCGAAGTCGAGAATGGAGCGGTTCGGGAAACCGCGACATAGACGGGAAGGCCAAAGGCTGAACGAAGGGGAAGTGAAGTGAGTCAAATCTCTCGAATGAAGATTAGAGTAGCGCTCGTACTTGCGGTCTCACTCGTAATCGCAACGCTCCACGCGGAAAAGATCTCGCTTGTCGGCGCGACGGTAATTAATCCCGCCGATGGCAAATTGCTGCCGAATGCCACAGTCGTTATCGACGGCGACAAGATTGAACGCGTCGCCATGGGCAAACAGGATGCTGCCACGCTTGGAAAACAGATCAGTTGCGTCGGCAAATTCGTTCTGCCGGGTTACATCGACACGCACGTGCACTTCTTTCAATCGGCTGATTTGTTCACCCGGCCAGACGGCGCCGATTTTAACAGCGTTCGCCCGTACAAAGACGAAGTCGCGTGGATTAAATCACATCTCGACGACGTGTTCGCGCGCTACATTCGCAGCGGCATAACCAGCGTCGTTGATGTCGGCGGACCGATGTGGAACTTCGAGGTCCGCAAGAAAGCCAACGCAACTGCGAAAGCGCCGCGCGTAGCGGTGGCGGGCCCGCTGATCTCAAGTGTATCGCGCGAGAAACTGGACCTAGGCGATCCGCCAATAGTGAAGATCGATACGCCCGATCAAGCGCGCGAATTCGTGCGCAAACTGGCGGAACAAAAACCGGATCTGGTGAAGATCTGGTACATCGTCGACAAAGATCATCCCGTCGACGCCTTCCGAGCAATCGCCCGGGCCACAATCGAAGAGAGTCACGCCCATAAAATTCGTGTCGCGGTGCACGCAACCGAGCTCGAGACCGCGCGCGCGGCAGTGGAAGAAGGCGCGGACGTGCTTGTCCATAGCGTGATTGATAAACCAATCGATGACGCGTTCGTGAAGCTCTTAAAGGATCGGCACGTCATTTTGTGTCCGACGCTGGTGGTGTTTGAACGGTACGGCCGAACGTTTTCGCACCAATTGAATTTCACTCCAGAAGAACAAAAGTGGGGCAACCCGGAAGTGATCGCTTCACTCGATGTGACAAAGATTCAGCAGGACAAATTGCCACAAAGAGTAAAAGACGCATTGGCTGATCCGAAAGCCGCACTCGATCGGATTAAGAAGACATACGATGTCGCGCTGCCGAATTTGAAGAAGCTCGAAGACGCCGGTGTAACTATCGCGGCGGGAACGGATGCGGGGAACATCGGGACCATTCACGGGCCCGCGCTCTTCCGTGAATTTCAGTTGATGAAAGAAGCCGGGCTCACGCCGCTGCAGATACTGCAATGCGCCACGGCGAACGCGGCGAAACTTTTCGGCGGCGAAACCGGGGCGCATATCGGCAAACTCGAAAACGGCTGTTTTGCCGATCTTGTGATTCTGAATTCAAATCCGTTGGACGACATCGCGCATGCTTCTGACATCGACACGGTGATGAAAAACGGCGTGATGTATCCGGTGGATTCGATTCTGAAATGACCTTCTGGGGAGCGCACGCGTCTCGCGTGCTGGCGATCGCATTCTGCGATCGCGAACTTTTCAGGGCCCGTTTTGGGTCGTATGGACGAGCCTGGAGTCAAACCAAAGTTCGTCGCCGCAGAATGCGGCGACCAGCACGCTGAAAGCGTGCGCTCCCCAGATAAGGTGACCACCCCCTAACGAAGTGAAATCTCTTGCTCGCTGCGATGGCTAGCCGAAATTTCACTATGGCTACGCATCCAACTGAATACGCGCATCCGGAAGCGCTGGTGGAAACTGATTGGCTGGAGAAACATCTCAAAGATGACGGCATCCGCATCATCGAATCGAATGAGGACATTTTGCTTTATGACACCGGGCATATTCCCGGCGCGGTGCACATCGACTGGCGCGCCGATCTTCAGGACCCGCTGATTCGCGATTACATTTCACCGGAAAAATTTGCGCGGCTTTGCAATCGTCACGGCATTACGCCGGACACCACTTGCATTTTCTACGGCGACAAGGCGAACTGGTGGGCCTGTTACGCGCTTTGGGCCTTCCGGTTATTTGGTCATGAGAAAGTGAAAATTCTCAACGGTGGTCGCGACAAATGGAAAGCCGAAGGCCGCCCAATGACCCGCGAGACTCCAAAGTATGCGGAGACAACTTACCCGGTGCCGAAGAAACGCTTCGACAAAGAGATCCGCGCATTTTTCGATGAAGCGCTCGAGCAGAGCAGGAGTGGTAAGCCGCTGATCGACGTGCGTTCACCGGGCGAATACCGAGGCGAGATCACGCACATGCCGGAGTATCCGCAGGAAGGCGTGCTGCGCGGCGGTCATATCCCCGGGGCGAAGAGTATGCCGTGGAAGACGGCCACAAACGATGATGCCACGTTCAAGCCCGCCTCGGAACTGGCAAAAATCTATTTCGAACAGTGCGGCGTCAGCCCCGACAAAGACACAGTCGTCTATTGCCGGATCGGCGAGCGCTCTAGTCACACCTGGTTTGTGCTGACCTACTTGTTAGGCCTAAATAACGTCCGCAACTACGACGGTTCGTGGACGGAATGGGGTAACAAAGTCGGCGCACCGATTGAGAAGGCGTAAAGGAGCGACGGCTTGGCACGCGGTTTTGACGGCTGGGAAGCCGTCATTCCTTGGAGCGCTCGGTTTTCACTAGCAGCTCGTGAATTAACTGCATTCGCCTTTGCTCTTTCCGGCTGGAACGCAGCTTTGCGATCGAGCGTTGTATTCGTCGTGTCCAATTTATGTTCGCCTTTGTCCCCGGAACGTTGAACCGGTATTTGCGCGCGAGCAGATCGGTGATCATGACCATGGCAATCCAGGAGTTACACCTGAAAAGCGCGTCCATCACTGCGGGATAAAAATCCTTTTCGTAATCGAGCTGATCGGTTCTGGAATTCAGTCCCGCGAAAAGCGCGATCTTTTCGATTGTCACGCGCGCTTGTTGTCCGGTTTCGGAGTTCGGATGCTCGAGGGCCTCTTCCCACAAAGCGCGAATTGGTTGGTGATCGTGTGTCGCGTACGTCGCAACGGACACGCGTTCGTACATTTCCCCGGGAATGATCATTCCATTGCGAATTTCCCATTGCGGAATTTTGAATCCCGCGATGCCAAGCGATTGCAAACTTGGCCGAACGTAATCGGGCACCACGCCGAGATCTTCCCCGGTCACCCGCGCGGCACCAGCTTCGTCCATAATGACTCGCAGGTATTCTTCGCCTTCACGCTTGTTCGTTTCGCTGTGCTCGGGTGAGTTGTCGTCGCGTGGAACGAAATGCGGCGCACGCCCGCCAGTTCGTTCCAGCATCTGGTGTTGATCAAGCGCCAGGAATTCTTTGTTTCTATCGGGTCGCCAGGGAAAGGCATAGACGCGGTAAAATCCCTGGACGTGATCGATCCGGAACAAATGAAAAATCCGTCGGATAGCGCGCACCCGTTGTCGCCACCATTGAAAATTGTTGGTGCGCATTGCGCTCCAGCGATAGAGCGGAATACCCCAGTTTTGTCCCCATTTTTGCGTGAACGCGTCATCCTTGAAATGCGGCTCGGGAGGAGCGCCACCGAACCAATCGAGCAAAAATTCGTCGGTACGCGAGAAAACGTCGGCGCTGTAATAACTGACACCGAACGGAATGTCGCCCATCAGTGCAACGCCGCGTTGCTCCGCATGCGTTTTAACCTCGCGCCATTGCTGCTGTGCGATCCATTGCACGTAACAGAAGAAATTCAGACGGCGCGTCACGGCTGACTGCTTCTCCAACGGAAGCTCGCGCAGCCAATTACGAGCACTTTCGATCGTCTGATGCTGCTGAGGCCATTGGTCCCAATCGGCGCTGCCGTTATTTTGCTCGATGAGAACGCGGAACAACGCGTAATCGCGCAACCAGGACGATTCGTCTTCGCAGAACTGTTCGAATTCTAATTGTCGCTTTTCGTTGCCGCGAGCGGAGAAATTCGCAAACGCCTTCTCGAGAATGCGCTGCTTTAGTTCTTTGACCTGCCGATATTTTACACGGCCGCGACGTAGGCCCGCGATGTCGATTTCGGAGAGTGCGTCCTCGAAATCATTGCGCGTTAAGTCCTCGAGGTGAACCTGGCGCGAGGTGCAGAGTCGTTGGCTCGATCGCGATCGCACTGATGGCATTGTATGGGCTGTTATCTGCTCCGGTTTCGTTGATTGGCAGAAGCTGAACAAGGGTAAATCCGATTTCTGCAATCCAATCGATAAACTCTCGCAACGCGCCGAGATCGCCGATTCCCAAATCATCCTCTCGTCGCAACGCAAAAAGCGGTACGAGGACTCCTGCGATTTTTTTGTCCGGCGACAGTTCCATTAAAAGAATGACGAACAACGAATGCCGAATGACGAACGAATGACGAAACCCGAATAACCGATTGTCATCCCGAGCGACGCGAAGCGCAGTCGAAGGATCCCGCGGAATTGCTCTTCGGTTTCGCCGCAGGATTCCTCGACCTCGCTCGCAACGGCGGTCGGGCTATTCGTCATTTTCTCTGCACCTGCCAGTCTTCGATCAGGACATTGGGAATCTCCTGCAGAAAACGCGACGGCCGCTGAAACACATCGCCGTAGCCACCACTCAGCCGCATGTGCGGATAGGTAAGATAAAGCTCATCGCGCGCGCGGGTGATCGCCACGTAAAACAAGCGGCGTTCTTCCTCCAGCGCATCGCGGGTATCGAGCGAGCGGCTGCTGGGGAACATGCCGTCCGCCAGCCAAATCACGAAGACGGTATGAAACTCGAGACCTTTGGCCTGATGCACGCTGGAGAGATTGACCGCTTCTTTCTCATTTGTCTGAGCTGGTGCGGCTTCCGCGTCGACGTTGCTGATCAACGCCAACTGCGACAGAAATTCGTGTATGTCTTTGAACTGGCGAGCAAATGCTGCCAACTGGTCGAGGTCTTCCCGGCGAAGTTGGTAATTCGCGAAGTTCACTTTGGCGTAATCATCGTAAATCGCTTCGACAACAGACGTGATCATTTGCGATGGCGGATTCGGTTCGCCGCCCGGTGCGATTTCATCAAGGGTATGCGCCAGTTGCGTCCACATTTTCTTTGATTTTGCCGGCACGCTCATTGCAAGGAGGCGTTCACCAAAGTTGTAGCCCGGGGTCGTATGACCCCGGCAGGCACTGATTCTCCGTTCGGAACCGCGGTCATCCGGCTTCGCCGATGCTACGGCGCGTCCCGCAGCTACAGCCGCTGTTTCCCACGCCTTCCACAGATTTTCCGCGGTGCGGTTGCCGATTCCGGGAAGCAATTTCACCATGCGATGAAAGGCAACTTCATCGCGCGGATTGGCCACGAAACGGATGAACGACGTTACGTCTTTGATGTGCGCTTGTTCGAAAAAACGAATGCCGCTGGTGATTTGGTAGGGGATGCCTCGACGCGACAGCTCCAGTTGTAGTTCGAGCGCGTGATAATGCGCGCGGTAAAGGACCGCGATATCGTTAAGATCGATGTTTTCGTCGCGTAACTCGAGAATCCGCTGGGCAACAAACTGCGCCTGTTCCGAGCTATCGTTGAGCGCGACTAACGCCGGCCTGAGCGTCTTTGATTCGCGGATGGCGCTTAAATGTTTCCTGAATTGCCGAACATTCGCGGCGATCGCCGCGTTCGCCACCTCCAGAATTTCCGGCACACTGCGGTAGTTCATTTCGATCCTGAACACCTGCGCATCCGGATAGCGCTTCGGAAATTCGAGGATGTTTTGAAAGTTCGCGCCACGCCAGGAATAGATCGATTGCGCGTCGTCGCCCACTACCATGAGGTTGCGATGGTCGCGCGCGAGCAGGTCGACAAGGTCGGCCTGGATTTTGTTCGTGTCCTGGTATTCGTCGACCAGAATGAATTGAAACTGGCGCCGATAGATTTCTCCTATCCGCTCGTGCTGCTGAACCATCAACAACGTCTTTTGCAGCAGGTCGTCGAAATCCACCGAGTTCGTCGCCTTCTTCTTTTTTTCGTATCGGTCTCGAACGTCCTGGATTTTGTCGAGCAACGGCAGGAAGTACGGAAACTTTTCGGCGAGCAATCCCTCCAGCGGCATCTCGGTGTTCACGACGAAGCTGAAGATTTCGGCGAGCACATCACCCTTCGGAAACCGGATTTCTTTTGGATCAATTCCTGCGCTTGCGACCACCGTATTGATTAAATCCTTTTGATCTTCACGATCCATGATGGTGAAGCCGCTCGAATAACCGAGCGCTGTGCCGTGCCTGCGCAAAATTCGATTCCCGACTGAATGGAATGTCCCGCCCCAAAGCCCGCTGGCGTCAACCGGCAGCAGATTTGCGACGCGATTGAGCATTTCGCGGGCTGCTTTGTTCGTGAACGTGAGCAACAGAATGTTTCGCGGATCGATCCCATTCTCGAGCAGGTACGCGACGCGATACGTAAGGGTGCGCGTTTTGCCCGAGCCCGCGCCGGCGATCACAAGGATCGGGCCGGGCGGAGCGGTCACGGCCGCGAGCTGCTGTTCGTTCAGCTCAGCGGCGTAATCAATGTGGACCGACGTGGATACCGGCTCGCGTTGCAGCGTGTATTGGCGGGACATACGCTGTCGGCGCGATTCGCACGTCGCGCTACGAAACCGCTTCTACAGGCGTGGGCTGCGTCGCTGGATCAACCCATTTCCCATGCTCGCGAATCAAATCTTTGAGTCGATCGACTGCTTCTGCTTCGGGAATGTTGAATTTCACTGCGGTCTTGCCGACGTAGAGGTTCACTTTTCCGGGCGCGCCGCCGACGTAGCCGAAGTCGGCGTCAGCCATTTCGCCAGGACCGTTTACGATGCATCCCATGATCGCGATCTTAACGCCTTTCAGGTGCAAGGTGGCTGCTTTAATTTTCGCTGTCGTGGTTTGAAGATTGAACAGCGTTCGTCCGCAGGACGGGCAGGCGACGTAATCAGTTTTGAAAATCCGCGAGCCGGCTGCCTGTAAAATGTTGTAGGACAAACGGAGCGCTTGTCCGGGGGCTTCCTCGCCCTGCACCAGGATTGCGTCGCCGATCCCATCGCATAATAGCGAGCCGATGTTGGTGGAAGCGGTGAGGAGAGTTGGAAGAAAATCTGGGGTAGGGGCGATTGACCTCAATCGCCCAGGGCCGTTGAGGTCAACGGCCCCTACCAAGGTGTCCTTCAGTAAAATCGGATGGCGTGCTTGTAACTTCGCTGCCAGCAAACGAAATGCTGCGATCACGGGAAGATCTGTTTCGTCTGCAACGGTGACAAATTGCGTACTTGGCTGCGCGTTGATTTTCGCGATCGCCTCATCATCCCGGGGATCGATCGCGATGATGTTTGCATGCTCATAAACAATCTCCGGCTTGTAATCGCCCATTCGGTCGATCTTGTGCGCGATCTTGTCGAAGTTGGTTTGCCTGACAACGACCCGGATCAATTCTGCGCCACCGAGTTTTATTCGTTGGCCGGGATCACCGATCCCGGCTACAGAAATCGTCGCCGTCCCTCTTCGCTGATACGAGAACGGATCAAAGGATAATTGGATGTTCGGCGTTGGGTGTTGGGCGTTGGACGTTTTCTTAATATTCTTGACCAGCGCTTTCGCCACGGGAATTTCGTGAGGACTGTCTTCAGTGAGCGATACGCGGATGGTGTCGCCAATTCCATCCGCGAGCAGCGACCCGATTCCGATCGCACTCTTGATGCGCGCATCTTCGCCTTCGCCGGCCTCGGTTACTCCGAGATGCAATGGGTAATTCCAGGTAGGGGCGATTGACCCCAATCGCCCGGGCGGTTCGGGTGAACCGCCGCTACCTTTGCACGCATCTTCATCATCAAGTTCATTCAATCGCGCCACAAGCAGCCGATACGCAGCGATCATCACCTTCGGATTGCTGGCCTTCATCGAGAACACAAAATCGTGATAATCGAGGTCGCGAGCGATCCGCGTGAACTCGAGCGCGCTCTCCACCATTCCGAGAGGTGTATCGCCGTAGCGATTCAGAATGCGGTCCGAAAGCGACCCATGATTTGTGCCAATACGCATGGCGATTCCGCGCGTCTTGCACAACTCGACAAGCGGCGAAAACCGCTCGCGTATCCGCTTTAACTCCGCCGCATATTGTTCGTCGGTGTATTCGCGGATCACGAATTTTTTTGAGTCCGCGTAGTTGCCCGGATTGACGCGCACTTTCTCCACCCATTTTGCCGCCTCCATCGCAGCATCGGGCTTGAAATGGATGTCGGCGACGATCGGCACATCGCAGCCGCGCTCGCGCAAACCTTTGACGATGAGCTCGAGATTGCGCGAATCCTTCACCGTAGGCGCGGTGATCCGGACAATTTCACAGCCCGCGTCCGCCAGCTCGATTGTTTGCTGAATGGACGCCTCAGTGTCCATCGTGTCGCAGGTGATCATCGACTGGACGCGGATCGGGTTGTCTCCGCCGATGCCGACGTTGCCCACCTTCACCTCGCGCGTGGCGCGGCGATGGTACTGAAGGGGATTACTGCAATAGTTCACGAGAACTGAAATGTACGAAGACTCGAGCAACCTCGCAATCGCGCTGACGCTCTATGGCTCTTGCGAGTTTTTCGCTGGCGATTGTGCTTCGAACTGGTCGAGCTTTTTCCTGACAAACGGCAAATCCTGCACGTCGAAGAACGTGATGTAGAGCATGTAACCGATAATCAGCACAGCACAGCTGGTCTGAATCACCTCGAGCACGCGCATGTTCACAGGCTTGCGCCGGACTGATTCAATGAGCGCCAGCACGATATGGCCTCCATCAAGCACCGGAATGGGCAGCAAATTCAGAATCGCAAGGTTTACGTTGAGAATCACGCTGAACCACAGCGCCAGTTGCCAGCCACGTTCGCTTTGGAAAAGTAGATAATAGATGCGACCAATCCCGACCGGCCCGCTTAGATGTTGCAACTTTACGTCGGACTTCGGCGATGCGACGGCGCCGATGGTCTTTAAGGTGCTGGTGACGCTGTTGTAAACTTGCTCAATTGGATTGGGATGCTGAATCGACACAATCCCGCTCGTGTCCCATTGGATTCCGATTCGCGGCTTCATTTCGCCGGCCGTGGGCAGGAGTGTCGGTTTTACTGGGATATCCAGCTTCGAGCCGCTGCGTTCGACATGCAGCACAAGCTCTTCACTTGGATGTTTGCTGATGTATTCCAGCAACGCGATCGGATTGTAGATGGGTGTTTGGTTAAACCCACGAATGATGTCTCCGGGACGCAGTCCGGCTGCCGCTGCAGGGCTTTTTGCTTCTACCTTCTCGATGATCGGGGTTTCTGCCGGGTAAATGAGCAGCTGCCGTATACTTTTTCTCCGCCAACCGCGGGTCTCCGCTTTGTAAGGTTCGACCGATACCGTTTGCACCTTGTCGTCTCGCTGAAATTTCACTGCGATCTTGTCACCCTCGCTGCGCACAACATCCCAGCTGATGCTGTCGTTCATTCCCATAAAACGCCTGACCGGTTTGCCGTCCACGGACAGGATTTTATCGCCCGGTTGCAGGCCGGCCTTTTCCGCTGGTGAACCCGACATCACGTAACCGACTACAGTCGTTGAATCGCCTTCGCTCACCGGATGACCAACAGCCCAAACGATTCCGGCAAAAAACAAGGCCAGCAGCAAGCTGAACACCGGACCGGCGACGGCTACAATGATTTTGTCGAGCGCGGAAATCTTCGGCAGCTTCGCCCGGTCCAGGTCGGCTTTGCCTTCGATAATGTCCATCGGCGCAAGTTGCGGCAGTGCAACGAACCCTCCGAACGGCAGGGACCCGAGGGAATATTGGACGCCATTAATCGTCTTCTTCCAAAGCGGTTTGCCAAACCAGACGCCGAATTTCTCGATGTAGAGACCCCGCCACCGCGCGGCGAGAAAATGCCCAAGCTCGTGCACCACGATCAGCAGGTTAAACAGGATGAGGACCTCGAGCAGGATGAATATGACGCGAGCGATATGCAAAATCATGTGGTCAGCCGGTGATCAGTGAATCGTTGGACACGTCATTCTGTCTGCCGTTCTAAATCTTTTAAGCTTTTGCCGAATCAACGTATCCCTGCGCTTGTGCTCGCGCCCACTGATCGGCTCCCAATATTGCATCCAGATCGGCGTGCGCAACGGGCGTATGCTGCTTCATCACTTGTTCAACGATCCCCCAGATTTCCGGAAACCGCACTTTACGATCTAAAAACGCCGCGACTGCGATTTCGTTGGCGGCATTCATCACCGCCGGCAATGTGCCGCCGATCTCGCCTGCGCGGCGCGCCAGATTCAATGCCGGAAAGTCGTCATAGCGCGGAGTGGAAAATTCCAACTTCGACACCTTGGAGAAATCGAGGGGTGGCAACGAGTTCGGAACCCGATCCGGCCAGGTCACAGCGTATTGAATCGGGAAACACATGTTCGAATGACTCAATTGGGCGAGCGTGGAACCGTCTGTGAACTCGACCATCGAGTGGACAATGCTTTGCGGATGAATCACGACCTCAACACGCTTCATCTCTACGCCAAAAAGCCAGTGCGCCTCGATCATCTCCAAGCCCTTGTTGAACAACGTGGCGGAATCGACGGTGATCTTCGGTCCCATGTTCCAAGTCGGATGTTTTAAAGCCTGTTCCAGGGTGATCGAATCGAAATCTGATCGCTGCGTTTCGCGGAACGGACCGCCAGACGCAGTGAGGATGATTCGGCGAACATCAGAAACGTCCAACGTCCAACGTCCAACGCCCAACGCTGAATTTTCTGCTTTGGACGTTGAGCGTTGAGCGTTGAGCGTTGAGCGTTTGCCTTCCAAACACTGAAAGATCGCGTTGTGCTCTGAGTCGACAGGCAAAACATGGACACCATTATCGCGCGCCTCCCGCATCACAATCTCGCCTGCCATGACCAGTATTTCCTTGCTCGCCACGGCAAGATCCTTGCCCGCTTTAATCGCCGCTAGCGCGGGGCGCAAACCACCCGTGCCGACAATTGCTACCAACACCATGTCCGCGTTTGTCAGGCAGGCGATCTCGAGCAAACCCACGTCGCCAGAGAAAATCCGCGGCTCGTAATCGAGTGCTCTTCGAAGCACATCGATTTGAGTCTCATCAACCAGGCAAACCGATTCCGGCCGTACTTCATTCGCTGCGGCAGCCAGCTTTTGTGCATTGCTTTTCGCCGCGAGCCCGACGATCTCCATCCGCTCCGGAATATCCCGCGCCACTTTCAAGGTGCTCTCGCCGATGGACCCCGTCGCCCCAAGAATAACGACACGCTTACGATTCATTTGGACAGAATGAACAGAATTAACAAAATGAATCGATCAAATCAGAGAGAGACTTGCTCTTGTTTCGGGAGTCGAAACTCTCTCTTGTACTCTAAACGTTCCGCTCCAAAATTTAGGAGCAGCCCTTCCAGAAATCCCGGCCCGAGAGTTGAATGCACTTTCATTGCGGCGCCGATCACTTGGCCGCACAAGTCATATTGTTTAAAGTCCGCGACCATTCTGTTCATTCTGTAATTCTGTCGGCCTTCTATGGCACGCGAATCACCAGTCGCATGTAGAAAAACAACAACGGCGCGGTGAAAAGCAGGCTGTCCAGTAAATCAAGCGCGCCGCCAATTCCCGGAAGGAGATTGCCCGAGTCTTTTACGCCGGTGCTGCGCTTGATAATGGATTCGGCTAAATCGCCGAGGATTGCTGCAAGCCCGAGAAGCAAACCGAGCACTGTCGCATGTGTCCAATTGAGCACAGACAAATGTCCCGGCATGAGTTTGTAAAGCGCGAGGCTGCAAAGCAACGCGAAGATGATAGCGCCGAAAAAACCTTCCCAGGTTTTCTTCCCGCTAATGTGCGGCACCATCAAATGGCGTCCAATCACACTCCCCGTCAGGTATGCGCCCATGTCCGAAAACTTCGTGACCGCGATCAAATATAAGACATAGAACTGACCGGTGAGCTGGCCGCTGCTCGAACGCGGAGTGAGATACACAATTTTGGTGATGAAATTGTAAAGCCAAAGCACGTACAGCAGACCGAACAATGTGTAAGCCATCGTCTGCAACGGCTCGTCATTTCGAAGCCGCGTAAACATTTGCCGGCCGAATACCGTCAGCAGAAAGAAAAGCAGGACAGCGACTTCGAAATCGTAGGAGCCTGCCGGTCCGATTTTCGAGAAATAATAAAAACTCCCGGCAAGCATCACCGCCCCACAAATCATTGCGGTGATTTTGAAATTCGGCAGGCCCTTGTGATCGAGCATCCGGTAAAATTCCCAAAGGCCGATCATTCCGCAGACGCTGATCAAGAGCCAGAACAGGATCTCGTAACCGGAGAACATGATCAGCAAGGCGCCTGACCATAAGGCGATGGTGCTGGTGAATCGCAGAATGAACGTGGAACGCGGCGTGACTACGTTCGGCCCGGTTTGTTCCAACGTTGCAGGCATGGCTCTGCATCATCTCGAAGGAAAGCGCACTGTGCAAGAAGGGAGCGCATTTGTGTCGCGATGAAATGCGCGACAGGTCACAGATCGCGCGAAGTCTTGAATCGAGCGTCCGTATCCTGGCTGCACAATAATCGCGCAGACGATCTGGTCTCCGCGTCTCCAACGCCAAAGGCGTGGCATCACCTCAAGCCTGGGGCAACGCCCCAGGGTTCGTGGAAATCTACACATCAGCGCTGAAAGCGCGATTCACGCCGAATTTTTTCGACGGAACGACTTGAATCGCGCTTTCAGCGCTTGTCCGACACGCCCGTGAAATTGCCTGGGGCGATGCCTCCAGGCTTTAAAATTGAACTGCGCCTTGGCGCTAGAAATTACGCACGATTCCTACCCTTCCGTGTACCGCTGTAGCTTTTGCGCAAGATCAGGAGGAACGTGCGCGACGATCAGAGCATCATTACCCTCGTATCGCAGTTCGAGGACGTGACCCACCCGATGAATCTCGGCCATCAACGCGCTTTCGTTCGCGGGAATCCGAAATCGCGAGCGCAATCGCCATGAACTGAGTGCGCCTTCGAGAGCTTGCACGAGTTGGTCTACTCCTTCCCCGGTGCGCGCGGAAATCGCAACGCTGCCGGAAAATCTCTTTAGGTAGGAATCAACTACTTCCCGGTTTGCCAGATTATCGATCTTATTAAAGACGATCAGCGTTTGCTTGCCGTAAGCGTCGAGTTCTTTGATCACCCGATCGACCGCTTCCATCTGCTCGTCCACCCGCGGATGACTTAGATCGACGATGTGAATGAGCAAATCCGCTTCGCTGACTTCTTCCAGTGTCGCCTTGAACGATTCAATCAGCGTGTGCGGAAGCTTTCGTAGGAACCCAACGGTGTCCGTGAGCAGGACCCGCTGTTTGTTAGGCAAAACAAAGCTGCGCGTCGTGGGATCAAGCGTGGCAAAAAGTTTGTTTTCTGCTACGACGTCCGCTCCCGTAAGCAGATTCAGCAAAGTCGATTTTCCCGCGTTGGTATAACCGACTACTGCAGCGACTGGCCATTGATGGCGTTTTCGTCCTTGTCGCTGAATGGCGCGCGTTTTCCGCACCGATTCCAGCTCGCGTTCGAGCCGCGCTATTCGTTCCTGCACGCGCCGGCGGTCGACTTCCAATTGCGTTTCACCCGGGCCGCGTGTTCCGATCCCCCCAGTCTGGCGCGACAGGTGGTTCCACATCCGAGTGAGCCGCGGCAAAAGATATTGCAACTGCGCGAGCTCGATCTGCAATCGGCCTTCACGGCTGCGCGCCCGTTGCGCAAAAATATCCAGGATCAATTGCGTTCGATCGAGCACCTTGCGCGCGAGTAGATTTTCCAGGTTCCGGCCCTGAGCTGGTGAAAGTTCATCATTAAAAATCACCGAGGTTACGTGTTGATTCTGACACGATTCCTTGATCGATTCGGCCTTGCCGCGGCCGATGTAGTAGGGCGCGGTCGGCTTCTGCAACTTTTGCGTTACCGTATCGACCACCTTTGCTCCGGCGGAACTGGCCAGTTCTCGCAGTTCATCGAGCGAGTCTTGTAAGTCCCACTTCGAGATCCCTTGTTTTTCCAGGCCGATCAAGAGCGTGCGCTCCTGTGTTTTCTGCGGACGCGTTTCAATCATCCGTTGTTCCGGCCTCCGACAGAATTCGGAGCGAGATCCGTTTCACTGCTTCGTGGTGAGTAAGAAACGATAGGTTCAGCGGCGAAAAATTAGTTTGGCCCCGAAACCAGGTCAACTGCCTTTTAGCGTAACGCCGGGTAGCCTGTTGAATCTCCGCGATGCATTGCGGGAGCGATTGTTTTCCAGCGAGCAACTCACGAATTTCGCGCAAACCGATCATCTGCGACGCAGTCGCACTCATTTCCATAGCCGTGCGCACCTCTTCGATCACGCCATGCTTAAACATCATTTCCACTCGTTGATTGATTCGCTCGTAAAGCTCTTGCCGGTCGCGGAACATGAAGACGCCTACGGCAACGGACTGAAGAGCCTCGTTCCCTGGGTTGCATGCATCGCCAGTCCATTGCTGACGCTGCGCAGAAGCAGATTTTCCGGTAAGGAGACAAATCTCCAGAGCACGAGCGACGCGTCGGCGATTTTTGAGGTCGATCTTTCGCGCAGCTTCGGGATCGAGTTCGACCAGCTGCGAGTTCAAATCATCCAAACTCATCGCATTTAGTTTTTGGCGCAGCTCCGAATCAGCCTCCGGCAGAGCCGCGAGTCCGTGGGTCAGCGTTTTGATGTAAAGCCCGCTTCCACCGACGACGACCGCGAGTCTCCCTCGTGAATTGATTTCAGCAATGATGCGCAAGGCCAGGCGCCGGAATTTTTCCGCGTTCATTTCTTCGGTGAAAGGCACGGTGCCGATCAGGTGATGCGGCGCCTTGGCAAGTGTCACTGCATCGGGTTTTGCCGTAAGCAGATCGAGCCCGCGATAAATTTGAAACGCGTCGGCGCTGACAATTTCCGCGCCAACTTTTCGCGCGACATCAGCTGCAATCTCGGATTTTCCGGTTGCCGTCGGGCCGACGATAAAGAATGCGCGCGTCATTCAATCAGACGCAGTGTCTGCGCGTTATTCTTGTCGCGCGGCCTTCACGATTTGAGCGAAGCTGCGCGGGTCAAGACTTGCGCCGCCGACGAGGGCGCCGTCGATGTCGGCCTGGCTCATGAGTTCGCGCGCGTTCTCCGGTTTCACGCTGCCGCCGTACTGAATCCGCACTCGCTCGGCTGTGGTCTCATCGGTCATTTCGCGCAAGGTATGTCGAATGAACGCGTGGGCTTCCTGTGCCTGCTGGGGTGTTGCATTGCGGCCGGTGCCGATCGCCCATACCGGTTCGTACGCGATCACGCGTTTCCTGCAATTCCTTTGGCTGAGACCAGCGAGACTACCGCGCAATTGAATCGACAATACTTTTTCCACGTCGCCTTTGTCGCGCTGATCGAGCGTTTCTCCGACGCAAACGATCGGACGCAGTTTCCGCCTCGTGCGCTGCGCGCACCTTGCGATTCACCATTTCATCGGTCTCGCCGAACAAAGTGCGGCGCTCGCTGTGGCCGAGCACGACGTAATGCACAAATAGATCGCGTAAAAGAGGAGCGCTGATCTCGCCTGTAAACGCGCCACTTTTTTCCCAATACATATTTTGCGCCCCGAGCTTGATGTTCGGCGCTTTGCCTAACGCTTCAGTGACTTTCGGAATCGCCGTGAACGGCGGAATGATCACCACTTCGACATCGTTGATTTCGCCAACATCGCGAAGGAAGGACTCCACAAACCGCGCTGACTCGTCCTGCGTCATGTTCATCTTCCAATTGGCTGCAATGATCTTCTTGCGCATCGGATTTACCTGTCATCCCGAACGGAGCGCAGCGAAGCTAGGACTCGCGGCGAAATCGTGCAATGATTCTTCGGGATTCCTCGACTTCGCTCGGATTACTGTTATTTCGTCTGTCAGCGCGGCCACGCCGGGAAGCTCTTTGCCTTCGAGCAATTCGAGCGTTGCGCCGCCGCCGGTGGAAATAAATGTCATTTTCCCGGCGAGCCCGGCCTGTTTGACCGCCGTCACCGAGTCGCCGCCGCCGATAATGGTCGTCGCACCCAATTGTGCCATTGCTTCTGCGATCGCGATTGTGCCTTCGCCAAATTCAGGAATTTCAAAAACGCCCATCGGTCCGTTCCACAGAATCGTTTCTCCCGTGGCAATTTCTTCCTGATAAAGCGCGATCGTTGCCGCGCCGATATCCACTGCCTGCCATTCATCCGTGATTCCGTGCTGGGGCGACAGGCGGCTGGTATTTCGCAGGTTCGCGCCCGGGCAGAATTTCATCTGCCTCGACCACATCGATGGGAATGAGAAACTTCACGCCGCGTTGCTTCGCCAGCTCCAAAAGCTCTCGCGCGAGATCGATCTTGTCAGATTCAACCCGGCTCGCGCCGATTGGAATTCCCTCCGCTTTCAAAAACGTGTTCGCCATGGCGCCGCCGATGAGAATCGTGTTCGCCTTTTCCATCAACGCTTTCAGAACACCGATTTTGTCTGAAACCTTGGCGCCACCTAAAATGACGACGAAGGGCTTGGCCGGATCCTGAAGTCCATCGCGGAGATGCTTCAGTTCTTTCTCCATCAAAAGACCCATGGCTGATTTCTGCACGAATTTTGTTATGCCCGCCGTTGACGCATGCGCCCGGTGCGCGGTGCCGAAGGCATCGGTCACGTAAAGATCACCTAACTCGGCAAGCGCCTTGGCGAATTCTGGATCATTCGCTTCCTCACCGGGTTGAAACCGAACATTCTCCAAGAGCGCGACGTCGCCGTTGTCCATGTGCTCAACGATTTTCTTCGGCACATCACCAATGGTGTCGTGACTAAAAATCACGGGATGATGGATCAGCGAATACAAATATTCGCCAATTGGCCGAAGCGAATATTTCTCAACCGGCTTGCCCTTGGGCCGGCCGAAATGCGACATCAAAATGGTTTTCGCGCCATGTTCACGGAGGTAATTGATGGTAGGCAGGCTTTCGCGGATTCGGGTGTCATCAGTCACGCGAATTTTACCGCCGCGAACTTCGGTCGGGACGTTGAAGTCCACCCGCACCAGCACACGTTGCCCTCGGACGTCGAGATCGCGGACAGAAAGCTTTGCCATATCAACTCCTGCTCCTGCTTGTGAATCGCGACTAGTCAGCCAGCATTTCCATCAACTCTACGCAACGATTGCTGTAGCCCCATTCATTGTCGTACCAGCCGACCACTTTTGCGAAACGATTTCCCATCGTCAGGGTCAGCTTGCTGTCGAAGATGCAGGAGTGCGGATTGCCAACGATGTCCTCGGAAACGAGCGGCTCATCGGTGAACTCGAGCACGCCTTTGTAGCTTTTATCCGACGCCGCTTCCTTGAACGCAGCGTTGATCGCATCCACGGTCGCGTCTTTCTCCAGCACGACGGTGAAATCCGTCACCGAACCATCAGGCGTCGGCACCCGGAACGCGCCGCCGTTTAGTTTTCCTTTAAGCGCTGGAATTACTTCGCCGATCGCCTTTGCGGCGCCCGTCGTGGACGGGATGATGTTGATTGCTGCGGAGCGTGCACGTCTCAGGTCACTGTGCGGAAAATCGAGAATACGCTGGTCGTTGGTATAACTGTGGATCGTGCTCATGAATCCGTGCGCGATCCCGAATGTGTCATTCAATACTTTCGCCATGGGCGCGAGACAATTCGTTGTGCAACTGGCGTTGGAGACGATTTTGTCCTTGTTGGGATCGAAGACATTGTCGTTCACGCCGACGCAAATCGTCACGTCCGGATTTTTGGCTGGTGCGCTGATCAACACCCGTTTCGCACCGGCCTTCAAGTGCAGCTCGGCCTTGTCCCGACTGGTGAACAAGCCGGTCGATTCAAGCACCACATCGATGTCCAATTTTTTCCACGGGAGATTCGCCGGATCGCGATCCTTCAAAACTTTAATCTTGTGACCCCGCACGATGATATTTTCGTCGTCGTACCCGATCTCGCCGTCGAATTTACCGTGCACCGAATCCCACTTAAGGAGATGCGCCAGGGTATGCGTGTCGGTGAGATCATTCACCGCTACAACGCGCTCCACTTGTTTTTGTGACATTGCGCGAAGGACGTTGCGGCCGATGCGCCCGAAACCGTTGATAGCAAAATTAGCCATAGAAGAAGTAGGTTGAAGAGTTAAACCGTTACGCGGAAAAGCTTCAACGTCCAACTGCGTGTGTTTAGTAAACAGACGTTCCCTTCACTGTCATGTTGAGCGAAGCGAAACATCTCTGATTATCTATGCGCGTGGTGCGAGACGGAAAACATCACAGATTCTTCGCTTCGCTCAGAATGACACAGAACACGCATTTAACGGCGACAAACCGATAAATGCTTAGTGAGAGTTTTGCTGTGAACCGGTGCATTTCATTCGCTGTTATGACGTGTTCACTCTTTTATGCTTCGCTCCTCCATGCCGAGCCGAAAGCCATTCTCGTATTCGGCGACAGTTTGTCAGAGGGATTTATGCTCAAACACAGCGAAGCTTACCCGGCTTTGCTTGCAAAAAAGCTGCACTCGGCGGACCTGAACTTTTCGGTAACCAACGCGAGCGCTACCGGCGGGACAACTGACGGCGGCTTGGAACGGTTACCTCCGCATTTAAAGCGCAGAATCGACATCTTGATTCTGGAGCTGGGAATCAACGACGCCTTTCGTGGCGTGCCGATCGAGCAAATCCAAAACAATCTCCAACAAATCATCGACAAGGTGAAAGCGAGAAATCCAAATGCGCGCGTGGTGATCGCAGGAATTCAACTCCCAGGTTTCACGGCTGACGATTACGTGTCCGCATTTGGCCAAATATTTGGCGATTTAGCGGCGAAAAATCGAGCGGCGTTGGTGCCTTATTTACTCGAAGGCGTAGCAGGCAATCCTTCATTGAACCTGCCCGATGGCATTCATCCCAATGCAGCCGGCCACAAGATTCTTGCTGAAAACGTCTGGCGCGCACTCGAACCGGTCGCCCGCGAAGTGGCGGCAGGTAGGGGCGGTTCACCCGAACCGCCGACAGGCGATTGAGAATGTGGGAGCGGCCTCGGTGCCGCGACAGTCGGGACACTAAGGTCCCTCCCACATTACACAGCCGGCTGCTGCTGCGTCAGGCAATGAAACGTGCCGAGTCCCCAGATTAACTCGCGGCAATCGATGCCGATCACGCGCCGATCCGGAAAACATTCGCGCAGCACTGATAGTGCAGCTTCATCGTTCGGATCGGCAAATGTAGGTACAAGCACGCATGTGTTCGCGATATAAAAATTCGCGTAGCTCGCCGGGAGTCGCAGTTCTTCGCGTATTATCTTCTTCGGCATTGGAAGCGTGAGGATGTCGAGTTTGCGACCACCGATTTTTATCTCCCGTAGACGCGCGAGATTCTCCTGAAGCGGTTCGTAATTTTCGTCGTCGCGATTCCCTTCAACGACAGTTACGACAGTTCGCTCTGATACAAACCGCGTGAGGTCATCGATGTGACCGTCGGTGTCGTCGCCGGCAATACCATCGCCGAGCCAGAAAATGTCGCTGACGCCGAGATAATCGCGCAGGCGTTGCTCGATCTCATCGCGCGAAAGATTGGGATTCCGATTCTTGTTCAGGAGGCAGGACTCGCTCGTGAGTAATGCACCGCTGCCGTTCACCTCTATCGAGCCGCCCTCGAGGATCATGTGCGGATAAAAAACCGGCAGTTTCAGGATTTCAGCGAGGCGTGTCGGCACGACTTCATCGAGATCAAACGGCGGATATTTGTCTCCCCATGCATTGTAATCCCAGTCCACCACGGCAAGTCTCGGGTCGCGATCGCGTGTCAGAAAAATCGGGCCGTGGTCGCGGCACCATGGCTCGTTGGTGGGGACATGATAAAAGGTGATCCGTTCCATGGGCGCTCCGCTCAAAACCGCGCGCGCTTCTGTTTCATGCGCGCTGTTGCAAACGTTGATGCAGACCTGCTCGGATTCGATCAACGCTTCGACCATGGCCCGCAATGCAGGCAGAACGCGATCGAACGACTCGGGAAAACTGATCCCCTCGCGTCGCGGCCAGGACAGCCATGTGGCCGTGTGCGGTTCCCATTCCGCCGGCATGCGATAGCCGAGCGCGGTTGGAGTTTGTGAGCTCATCAAGTCAACGTCGAATGCGCTACGCTCAACGTCCAACGCCCAACTTGGAATTTAGACTGGCGGAAGTTGGCCAAGCCAGTCAGCGCGACCGCTCCTTTACATACATGATGTGCCCAGTCGCTCGTTTGTAGATGGCGCCGACGATTGCGCCTGCGATTGTGAATTGGATTACCGCGCCGGCGATCCAGCCGCAAAGGATTTTAAACGTTAATGGTTGGACTGCGAACGAGATTAAATGTGGTCCGGCGTATACTAATCCCACCAGAAGGCCGAGCATCGCTCCGGCGCCTGCGCCTTCGCTCGGAACGTACCGGGCGCACAGCAGCGTGAAAAAGAATGCCATGACGAACTGACCAAGCGCAAGCCACCCGAAGTAGCTCTTTAGGTCGGCTTCCGGTCGCAAAAGCGTCGGACACTTCCCGATGCGCGTCGTGCATTAGCGTTGCGTACCAAAGGAACCCGAACGCGAAGAGGAAAAGGAACGCCGCGATGAATGCCAAGACGAATTTCTTCCAATTCATAACTTCTTTCTACCGAGGTTTACTGCGACCTCTGTTGGACCCGCGTTCTGTCATGGCAAGACCGCAGGCGAATGTCGACCTCAAACTGTTCGGACGAGCAATGATTGGTCGGCTGAGAGAAGCCGTTAAAACGGCTCGTTCCGATTCCCGGATAGAGCACCGGCCTGAAGGCCGATGTTAATGGGAGGGCGAGACAGAAGACGCTGCGTGGCACAATCGCCGAGCTTCCGGCTGACGGAAGGCGCGATGTTCAATCCCAAATCGCAAATCGGTAATCGAAAATCAATTCACCCACCTGCCGTCATCCGAAACGAGGATCGGTAGTTCTTCCATCATGAATTGGGTCTTGCCGATAGCGCCAATCATACGTGTCCCAGTCGCCGCGTACCACTTCCGGGACATTTCCTCGCCCGTGTGGCAGCCCCAGCTCTTGACGTAAGCCCCACGCGCGAAAACCCGCCGATTGATTTTGGTCAGATCGTTATCGTGCAGCCATGATTTACAGGCGCTTTCGATATTGTTGCTGTAATCGAACATGAAACAGGCGCGATTCGAGTGCCCGAAATATTCAAACCCAGTGACTTTTAGCTGATCTCGCGGCTGGCCGTTGTTCAAATAGTTGATGACCTCCTGGCCCGGGCCAAACCAAATGAGATTGATATTAAACTTGTCGCGAACCGTACCAATTAGACTGATCAGATCCTGGTGCTCCTGCTTGGCGCGATCCTCGTAACCCTGTCTGTAAACCATCCATGTAATCTTCGTATCCGGCCCGAGCTGGGTGCGCAACTGTTCGGTGCGCAGGCGCGCCGCCCGCACAAAGTTCGCCCACCAATGATCGTGCGGGAAAGCCTTGTATTTTTCCCATTGATACATCGACGGCCCACCAACCAGGATTATGTATTCACCTCCTGCAGGCGGCGCGGCCCGCAGACCGAGCGTGACCATCGACAAACAGCATACGAGTAACAGACGTTTCATCATTTTCGGTAAGGATGACTATTTATGCAGAGCACGAAATTCCGCAAGTGGTAGGACGCGATTACAGCCTGCTCGCCATGGCGAGAGCGCGCCGAGTTTTGGGAACGTCCCTACCAAACTGCATCCACCTCGTCGCGCACAAGGTCTTCCCACGTTTGCGCGCTTTCGGATCAGCGCGAACTTATCGTCGCGAACGAGCGCTTCGGCCGGGAGCGGACGCGAATTGTAGTTCGACGCCATCACAAATCCGTACGCGCCCGCGCTCATGATTGCGAGCAGATCGCCTTCGCGCAGTTGAGGCATTTCGCGGTCGAGCGCAAAAAAATCCCCCGACTCACACACAGGTCCAACAATGTCGATCTTGCTAATCTTCCTCTTCCTCTCAGTCTTCGGCTGCTGCACGGGCACAATCTCGTGATAGCTCTGGTACAACGCCGGCCGGATGAGATCGTTCATGCCGGCATCGACGATGGCGAATTTTTTACTGCTCGTTTGCTTAATGTAACGAATGCGCGTGAGCAAAACGCCGGCGTTGCCTATAAGAAAACGGCCGGGCTCGATAAGAATCCGAATACCCAGGTCGCGCAACGGCGGCACAATTGCTTCAGCGTAATCGCGCACACTGAACGCGGATCCCGCGCCGGCGGGACCGTGATCGCGCCACCATTTGCCTGCGCCGCTGTCCAGCGCGCGCCTGTAAATGATTCCCATGCCGCCTCCGATGCTGAAAAATTTGATGGCGAATTTCGATTTCAGCTCGCGCACCAATGGCGCCACTTTTTCGATTGCGCTCGCGAACGGCTTCGCGTCCGTGATTTGAGATCCGATGTGCATCTGCACGCCGACAATCTCAATGTCGCTCATTCTGGCCGCGCGTTCATAAACCGCCCATACTTGATCCAGTGCGATGCCGAACTTGTTCTCCTGCGAACCGGTCGAGATGTACTGATGCGTATGCGGGTCGACATCAGGGTTGATGCGCAACGCGATCGGCGCGCGCATTTTCTTTGCGCGGGCGATGCGCTCGATCGTCTCCAGTTCAGCTTCGCTCTCCACGTTGAAGCTGTGAACGCCTCGCTCCAGCGCGTACTCGATTTCATCAGCTGATTTGCCTACGCCCGCGAATGTGCACTTCGCCGGATCGCCACCGGCCGCGAGCACACGAAACAACTCGCCACCGGAAACGATGTCGAAACCGGCGCCCGCACGTGCGAGCAAGTTCAGAATAGCGCGGTTTGAGTTTGCCTTTACCGCATAACAAATGAGGTGATCCAGCGGCGCGAGCGCGGCGTCGAGTCTCGCGTAGTGATCGAGAATTGTTCCCGCGCTGTAGACGTAAGTCGGTGTGCCCAATTCCGTGGCGATGCGCGTTAAGTCGACGTCTTCGCAATAGAGATGATCATCGCGATATTGAAACGAGTGCATGTTGTAGCGGCGATCGCTGCAGCGACTGCAGGGTAAAATATCAGGCGCTTGGCACAAGCGCCTCTACAACTTAAGCGCGTGTTAGCGAAGCAGTCGCAACCCAACATTGAGAACGGCGATCAGAGCGATGCCCAGCGCAAAGCTCGCCAAAACAAGCTTCTTTCCGTGCTTCAACATTTCTCCGACCACTGCGTGTGTCGCCAAATAGATAAACCCGCCGCCGACGTGCGCCATAATCAAGCCCAGCCACAAGATGGAGATGTTCGTCAGGAAGAAATAGCCGATCACACCGCCGAGGAGCGTTGTGGCTTCGACCGCGGCCACCCATCCAATCGCGGCCGCGCGTTGCAATCCTGAGCCGATCAAAAGGCTGCCGAGCGCGAGACCTTCCGGAACCTTGTGAATGCACAGAGCAGAAAACAGCGACCACTTCGCCGCACTGGTCGCGGGCGCTTCGCCTTGGATTCCCAAAGCCAAACCGTCGGTCGTACTGTGAATTGCCAAAGCGACGATCAACGCGTTAGCGATTTCGCTGAAATGTCGTGTGGCATCAGCGTCGAAATGACTGGCCGCGCAAGCAGGGCAAACGTGATGGACGCGTTTGCTAATGAAAAAGAAAAGCGCGTAGCCGGTGATTAGCGCCAGCAACACCGCCCACCCTGGGCATGCGCCAAAACTCTCCGGCAAGATCGCAAAGATTGTTACGCCGAGAAGCGTTCCAGCCGCGAAACTGATGAGCGCGCAAAGCTGCTTATGCTCGAGGCGCAGTGACGCGCTAATCGATCCGCCGGCGACAGCGAAAATGTAAGCCGCGATAACCTGCCAGAGCGTATTGGCCATTTAGGCGGTCGAGACCGACGCGTGGTCTTCGGGGCAATGGTGCGTCTCGATCGTCACGTGGACCAGTTCGTGATATCCGCGCAGCAGCGCTCGATACGAATCGCAGCTCTTCGGCTCGTGCGCCACGATCGAAACCATGGCGGCAAATTTTCCGATGCCGACCTGCCAGACATGCAGATCGGTCACCGATCGAATCGCCATCGCTCTCCACCGCACGACGAATTTCGTCAGGCAAATCTGATGACGGCGGCGTTCGATCGAGCAGAATCCCGCCGGTATCACGCATCAGCGTGTAAGACCATGAAAAAACCACGCCACTGCCGACAATTCCCACGACAGGATCAAGCCATCCCCAGCCGAAGAATTTGCCGCCCGTTAATGCGGTGATCGCGAGGACGGAAGTGAACGCATCGGCCAGTACGTGCATATATGCTGCACGTAGATTTAAGTCGTGATCATGTGCGCTGCCGCCGTCGTGTTCGTGGTGGCGATCGGCCAGCAGAACTGCGCAGCCCAGATTCACCAACAAGCCAAGGCAAGCGATTCCGATCGCCTCGTTGAAGTGTATTTCCAGTGGAGCAAAGAGCCGGTGCACTGATTCGCCCGCCATCAGGAACGCCACAATCGCGAGCACGACCGCGCTGGTGAACCCGCCTAGCACCCCGATCTTTCCCGTGCCGAAACTGAAACGCGCATTGCCGGCTTGTGTTCGGGCGAAATAATACGCCGCGGCCGTTATGAGGAACGCCAGGACATGCGTGCTCATGTGCCAGCCGTCCGCCAGCAAAGCCATCGAGTGCGACATCAAACCGGCAGCGATCTCGACAACCATCATCGCCGCAGTGATAACGATCACGATGCGCGTGCGCCGCTCCGCATGCGAAAAATCCGGGACGAAATCGTGTGGCTTACGAAAACGCGAATGATCAGTGCGATTCATCTCGATTCATTTTAACGCCATCAACGAAAACGGCCAATGCGCTCTCTTATTCGAAAGCGGCAGAGCACTGCCGCACTCCAAAAGGTGGCCGTGTTTCCGAACGCGTGTTGCACGCCTGCGTTTTTGGACTGCGGCGCTGCTGCGCCGCTTTCGATTTAGAACGTGGTGCGCAATCCGACCACCACGCCCCGGCCGGGCAGGGGCAGGACCTCTTTCAAAAATGAAAGATGATCGCGCGCTTCGGCGTTCAGCAGATTGGTGCCACGGACGTAGAGATAATTGTATGTGCGTCCCCATTGAAACTTGTAGCCGACGCTGGCGTTTAGAAACGTGTAGCCAGGCGTAGGCGTTTCGAACTCGGCAACGCTATTTTGAGCGTTCACACGCCAGCCTTCGATGCTGGCAAGCCAATGTTCGCTCTCGTAATTGAGCGAGATGCCGTAACGGAAACGGCGTGATGCGCGGGAGCGGCTCGCCGCTGCTGTCTTCGGCGTGCACGTAGTCGGCTTGCAGCCGCAGATAAAGATCGTTGGGATTTTTCTGTGTGGTCTCTTCGCCTCCCATGATCACGTTCTTGACCGATTTTGAATCGGACGGCTCGTTTGGCCTTGTGATTTCCAGTGGGAGCAGATGAAAATCCACACGCCCTTCGCCGCCGTAGAATGTTGCATTTTTCGGCGTGTAGATAAAAACCGGGCAGACTATCTTCGAATTCACCGGTCGACGTAAAATCAATGAACCCGTCGTAACTGGTGTAATAACCGCTGATGAATCCAGTGACGCGGCCGGCAGTCCTTCGCAGACTGAGATCGACGGTGCGATTGATTTCGACGTCGAGATTCGGGATCGCCGATGATGAATTGGAACGTGGCGTCGTGGGGACCGCGCGCGAAAAGTTCCTCGGGCGTCGGCGCGCGTTGCGAATACGTGAGATTCAGCGCGAGTTGCCAGTCCTTAGCGAAATCGTAAATCGCACCTGCCGCGCCGCTGACCGGGCAAGAACTCCTGGTCTTTCTGACTGGACGACGTAAGCGACGTCAGCTCGGGATTACTTGAATCGATGCTGGCGGCGTCGTACTCGACGCGCGCACCGAATTGGAGACGCACGGGTTTTAATTTCACCTCTTCAAAAATAAAACCGGCGGCGGCGAGATTATGCGGTAGGCTGCAAAAAAGCTTCTTCGCCGAGAACGGACAGGTCTTTGTAAAAAATCTGCGAACCGATCGAACCTTCAAAAAGCCCGATCGGTTTGTGCACCAGTTCAATGCGCGAATCGACACCGTTCGTCTTGAACGTTGCGCCGACCTTGTTGTTATCCAGCTCGTCGTGCTTGTAATCGGTGTAGACGAACTTCAGGTTCGCGACGGAAAACCACGGCAGCGGATCGATAATCGAGCTGCGCACATTGTATTGGTCCTTGCGCACGTTGAGATGCACACGCGCAGGTGGGACGCCCGGCTCATCCACTTCCGGATCGTCTGGGACGCCATAGTACGAAAGAAAGCGTGTGTATGACGCACCAAAATAGCCTTTGTCCCACACGTAAGAGGCACCGATGCCGAAATCTTTCGTCTCGACCATCGTGTTGGGCACTGTGCCGAACGGATTTCCACCAAATCCGTTGTTGTGCCGCTGCTCTGGTGTGAGCTCTGCCCGAATCCGTTGGTCCAAAGCGTAACCGGGAATGTCTCGGTCGTCCGTGCGCAGAAGCGAACCTTCGGCATGAATGACGAAATGCTGGAACGGCGAAAGCGTGAGCGCCATTGCACCGCTGCGTTCCAGATCGACGCTACCGAACCGCGCATCGACTTCGCCGCTGAGCGTTGTCGACGGTTGTTCAACCGGAATGAGATTGTCTGTCACGTTCACGACGCCACCGATGGCGCCTGAGCCATACAGGATCGTCGCCGGACCGTGCACGACTTCGATGCTCTGGCTAAGCAACGTGCTGACGCTCGGAGCGTGATCCGGGCTCAAATTCGAGACGTCGAAAACTTCGGTTCCGTTGTTGAGAACGCGGACGCGATTGTCCGCCTGGCCGTGAATGACCGGCCGGCTTGCGCCCGCGGTGAAATCGCTGGCTGCGACGCCCGGTTGCGTGGCTAGCGTGTCGCCCAGCGTCGGCTCTGTATGTAGCTTCAAAGTCATCTTCACTAAGAATCGTAACTGGCTGAGCTTTATCGGTCTCGCTGCTTTCGATTTCGCCGCCGCTTACCACGACGCGCTCTACTTCAGAGGGGCTGGAGGGCGATGGCGAGGGCTTCGGAGTGGCCGTTGTTGAGACGGCTTCCTGCGCCTTCGCGATGCTCGCCCCGAGGAGCAGGGCGATCGCTATGGTTAAAATTGGTTTCATTGAGCTTGTTGAGAAATTGGTTTTTCAAAGTGTGATTGGCTGCAGGCGTTCACGATGTGCGTGAAGCCAGTGAAAAGCGGCGGTTGTAGGGCGTTTCTGTGAAACGCCAATTCGTTAGGCGGCGTCTAGCACAGACGCCCTACAATTTAAACCAGCGCGGGCGGCGCATGCGCGAAGACGTGCGCATTAAGGAAGAGTGGCTTAACCCATGTGGACGTCAGCTCCGCGTTTGCCGCGAAGCGAACATCAAATTGTGGTGGTGTAATAACCGGCGGCTGAGACCCATGTTGATAACTACCCGACGCGATCAGCGTGATCGCGCACACGTGGTCACTGCGATTGGCGTCACTGTGAATGCAGCCGTGCAATCGCGGCGAAAAGCTGACGAGAAGTGTCCAGGAAAAAGCTGCAAACAGAACGCTCGCAACAAGGACACGGGCGCGAGTTTGTGAACGGCCTGAGCGGTTCATCGGACTCGGAGCTTGTGACAACTGCTGGAATTGCGCAACCAATTTTCTGCGGAGCGCACGCGCGCTCCCTGGAAGCAGCTATCTCGGAACAAATCTAATCTCCGGCCTTCGCCTCCGGTGCGACTCTCGTTTGGAGCGCAACACCATGATTGGCCGGGGACGCTTTAGCTGCTGCGCGCGCGCGGACCTTTTCCGCCCATTTCAGTGTTCTCGTGGTATGGGTCCTGATCCGACGGGACCAGATTCCAACGGAGATGTCCAAAATGACGCCAGCACTCAAGAATCATTCCGCGCTCAAACGGCTGTCCCTTCGCCGTAACGACCAGGCAATTGTTCTCGCGCCATGTGTCGCGGTACGTGTCAGCCCAGTGAAGTTCAAGCGTCTTGAGTTTCAAGGTGTCCAGAGCAAGAAGCAGATCCTCGGTCCATTGGTAGCAATAGCCGCGCTTCCTCCAGCCGTGATAGACTAGAAAATTATTAAAGATAGGCGTGCCAAACGGCCGGTACTCCTGCCTTAGCCGTGCCACCGTCGCATAGGCGAAGTCTGCCAGGAGCTTCGCTTCGGTTGGATCAACGGTTCGTGAGAGACCCGCGAGCTGGCTCGCCAGTTCTTCGGCCTTGCCAGACTCCTTGGGTGGCAATTCGACATGCGGCCGTTCCTCTTCAGCGCTGACGACCACGTTGGAGATCGCAAATACGGCAATTAAGCCGGCGACAAGTCTCGTATGCATTTACCAAATCCTACGCGGCGACAGCGTCTACCGCGGGTATGAGGCGCAAACTGCCACGCAATTTTTGCAAAGCAAAACTCAACAAATGCCCAGTCGTGCTGCCACCAGAGGTCAATTTTGGACGCACCGGAAATGATTCAATGAAACCGACTTTGTTTGACAGATTAATCTTCGCGATTCGCCTTCTATCACAACAGAATGAAGGTTGGCAGCAATTGGCGAGTAGACGCCCGCTTTTTTTTGCCGGGCTTGCCGATTCATCTTGCAAAGACGAACACTTTTCAAGCGCCGCGCGCGTCTGTATGAAAACCAAATCCAGGGACAAAAGGATTCGCTTAATTCTTAATGGCAAAGCAGCCGCGGATGATGCTCTCAAGGCCGCAGTTGGTTGGCAACGAAGAGCCGGGCATCGGATCGACGTACGAGTGACTTGGGAAAAGGGAGACGCGCGGCGATTTGTGTCCGAAGCAGACAAAGTGGACTTGCTGATTGCTGCCGGTGGCGACGGCACATTGAACGAGGTTCTTCACGGGTTGATGGATCTCTCCGAGGCTGTCGCGACCCATATTGGGAATAGTGCCGCTCGGCACAGCGAATGATTTTGCGACTGGATGCGGTATTCCGCGTGATCCGGACAAGGCGCTGGCGCTCTGTGTGAAAGGTGAGGCAGTGCCGATCGACGTCGGCAAAGCCAATAACCACTGGTTCGTCAATGCAGCCACCTCTGGCTTCGGTGCTGAGATTACTGCAACCACCTCACCGGAACTCAAACGCCTGTTTGGTCCTGCCGCCTACACTGTGATGGGCGCAATTCTGGCGATCAACTTTCATCATTATAAAGGAAAGCTGATCTTGCCGGGTCGCGAAATTAGCGATAGCGGCCCCGTGGCGATCGTTGGAAATGGGCGGCAGGCTGGGGGCGGTCTCGAAGTGGCTCCTCGCGCATGCATTGACGATGGCTTGCTAGATGTGCTTGTCGTTCGTCAGATCTCGCCAACGGCGCTGCTCGCCGCCGCGCGAGAATTGCAACAACTTCCATCCGATGGCGAATATATCTCCTATTGGCAAACGCCCTGGCTGGAGGTGCATCCTCAAGAAGCAATTCCAGTCAACCTCGATGGTGAACCCTTAAGCTTTTCGACGGTCCGCTATGAAGCCGTACCAAAGGCAATTCAGCTGATTGTTCCGCCGAATTGCCAATTACTTTCGCGGGGATTTAAAAAGGCCTGACGCCTGTCAGTCCACCGTCGGCGCGCTAACAAACATCCGGACCTTTGCTGGGAAAGCCACGCTCTCCGAGCCATGGGAAGTGGCGCCGCATGTGAGCTACGCGTTTAAGCCCAAATGGCTCAATCGTTTTGGCGCGAATGTGCGCGATGGCTTCTTCAACAGAATCCGTCGCGAAAATCATCTTTAGATCCGACGGGCTGATTTTCCCACGCTGCGCCATCTGCTCGATAAATCCGATCAGTTGCCTCCAGTAATCGGTTCCCATAATCACAACCGGAAAATGTTTAATCTTCTCGTTTTGAATCAGAGCGAGTGCTTCAAAAAGTTCGTCGAGGGTCCCGACGCCGCCGGGCATGACAACGAAGGCGTAGGAATATTTCACCAGCAGCGCTTTGCGAACGAAAAAATAATGCAGCCGCACACAACGATCGAGATACATGTTGGATGTCTGCTCGAATGGCAGCTCGATGTTGCATCCAACCGAGCGGCCGCCAACGTCTTTTGCGCCGCGATTGGCCGCTTCCATAATGCCCGGGCCGCCGCCAGTCATCACCGTGAAGCCGAGCCGCGCAATCGCCGCACCCATTTTCCGGGCTAATTCGTAATGCGGATCGTCAGGTTTGATCCGCGCTGAGCCAAAGACGGTTACGCAAGGACCAACGAAATGAAGAGCACGATATCCGCGGAGGAAATCGCGCATGACGCGCAGCAACGTGCAAAACTCTGCGAACCGCGAGTTTGGGCCATCGAGGAATATCTCATCAGCGCGGTCCGGCGGAGTAACAACCGCGGCCGCCGGCGAATCCGGCGCGGGCTGCATCGAAACTTCACTTGCCATTAACTCTCAGCCGTCGCTCCAAAGCACTTCAATATTTCCGCCGCATATGACTGGGCAGAATGTTTAGCTCGCTGCGGTATTTGGCGACGGTGCGTCGCGCTATGGGAATTCCGCGCTCAGTTAGGATCTCGACAATCTCCTGGTCGCTCAGTGGCGCGCTGCCGCTCTCATGCTTCACGAGATCGAGAATGGATTGCTTCACGCTGATGTTGCTCAGCGATTCGCCAGTCGCGGTTTCATAGCCACCTGTGAAAAAGTATTTCATCTCGAAAACACCCTGAGGCGTGGCCATGTATTTTCCCGACACCGCGCGGCTAACCGTGGTCTCATGCACGCCGACCGCTTCTGCGACTTCTGCCATCGTCATCGGCTTCAAATGCGATGGACCGTGCTCGAGGAAATCGCGCTGCCGTGAAACGATCTGCTGCGCGATGTTCATGATTGTTTGCTGCCGTTGATGGATCGAGCGGATCAGGAATTTGCCGCTGCGGATTTTATCTCGGATGTAGTCTTTGACGTCGCTGCCCTGCGTATCTCCAGACCCGATGATGTCCTTGTACAGGTTGCTGATCCGCAGATGCGGGATCTGTTCATTGTTGAAGGCGATCTGATATTCGCCGTCCACCTTTTCCACAACGACGTCCGGCAGCACGTAATTCTGCGGCGCGGCGGCGAAAACCTGCCCGGGACGCGGATTCAGTCGCGCGATGTTGTCGGCGGCCTTTTGCACATCTTCGACGCTGATCGCCATTCGGCGCGCGATATCCGGAAAGCGATGCCTGCCCAAGTCATCCATGTGATCGGCCACGATCCTGTACTCGAAACTGTGTTCCTTCCCCTGTCGTTGCAGTTGAATCAACAAACACTCGCGTAAATCACGCGCGCCAACTCCCGTGGGATAAAAAGCTTGAATTAATCCAAGCATTTTTTCGAAATCGTTCTGTGGGATTCCGGAGTTCAGCGCCATTTCCTCCGGCGTGCTCTGGAGAAACCCGTCGTCGTCGATGTTGCCAATGACCAGCTCAGCAGCTTTTCGGTCATCGGCGCTGAGCACGGTCTGGTTCAGTTGCGCGATGAGATTTTGCTGAAGCGTTTCCTGGACCGGAATGGAATCGAACAGGAACTGGCGCTTCTCGTCTGCTTCCTTTGAACCATGCCGGCCATCGAAGCTGGAGCTGGCCGATTGCGCCATGTAATCGCGCCATTCCTCATCAAGGCTCGCCAATTTTTCGAATTCATCCTTGAAATTGTCGTCGGCTGAGACTTCAGCCTCGCTGCGCTCGCTCGCGCCCGAATCCTCCGGCAACTCTTCCAGCACGGGATTTGTCTCCATCTCCTGTTGAACCAGATTGCGCAGCTCGAGCAACGGAGTCTGCAGAATGAGCAGACTCTGTTGCAGCTGCGGCGACAGAACCTGCTGCAAGGCGAGACTTTGCCTCTGCTGCATTCCCTGTGCGACCATACCGCCGAGTTTACGGGCGTCGTCAGCGATGGGCAAGCAATGGCTTTCGCCTCGTTAAACCTTTTAAATCGTTGAAGTGTTAACGGATGTTGCGCGTGGATTAGGTATTTCCGTTAACCATCGACCAGCTAACAGGCGCATCGCACGCGATGATCTGGTCGAAAATATCGGTTGAACCCGTATATGGAATTGCAATGAGGTCCGCTCCAAAGCCAGGCCGTATTTGGCCCAGCGCATTTTCGTATCGCAACGCACGCGCCGAATTTACGGTCACCATTTGAAAAATTTCCTCCGGTGAAATCCGCGGAAAGTTCTTTTGAAAAGCTCGCATCTCATCAAACAAGCTCAAAGTTTCGTTACTTGCGAGGCTGTCCGTGCCGAGGCAAATGTTCAAGCCGAGCGAGCGCAGGCGATCGAATGCGAATGGCGTATGGCCAAAATAATTGTGACTTCGCGGACAGTGCACGACGTGAAATTTTGAATTGGATCTTTCCAGCAACTCGAAATCGCTCGCGGTCAATTCGTTCAGGTGCGCCACGATCCAAAACGGGTAGGGACGATTGACCTCAATCGTCCTTGGGCGGTTCGGTGAACCGCCCCTACCTGGCAAATTTAAAAAATCTTCCAGCGGCGTTTCATTCCCACAATCATCCATCGGTCGCCCAATGCTCTTCATGAACTCGTACAGTGGCCCCGAAGCATCGCGGAACATCTCCATCTCTTCGCGCGACTCGGCCAGGTGCGTCGTCAGTACAATGTGTTCCTGTTGCGCGATCTCCTCGCACCGGCGAAAAAGATCTTTCGACGCCGTGAACAACGCATGGGGCGCGAGGCCCCACCGCGCGCCTCCTTCGACTTCGCTCACGACAGGCTCGGGTCGCGCCCTACCGAGCGATTTAATCGCGGCATCGACAAGTTCATTTGCGCGGTTTGGTGCGCGAATGTCGATCAGTTCCGCAAACCACCAAGTGCGGATCGGCGGCTTAACCTGCGTGATCAATTCCGGGAAAGCGGTCAAATTCGCAATCGCGGTTGTGCCAAATCTTTTCGCCCCTTCGAATCCGTCGTTAATTGAGGCGACATAGTCTTTCGGCGAGAGCTCCGACTTCTCCGCGTTAATCGCCCGGATCCAATCGGTGAAAGACTTCTGTGGCGGGATTTTGCCGCGCAAACAGGTGTAATCGAGATGGCAATGGGCGTTGATCAGCCCTGGCAATACTGCTTGTTCGCCGAGATCGACAGTGTTGCCGGCGTTGCGCGCCTTGATGTCATCAAATTTACCAACGTCGACGATCCGATTCCCCAAAACAGCGACCGCGCCATTCTCGATCGGCGCTCCGTGCATCGTCACAACAATGCGCGCGCGAATGATCATCCGTGAGCTGTAGCGGCGGTCTCTGACCGCCGTCAAATCTGGTCTTGTAGCCACGGCGCTGTGCGCCGTCATCAATTTTGATAATATCGAATGCGAAAGACCGCCCACAGGGCGGTGGCTGCAGATTAAGCGCTTTCGCCTTTCACGACCTTGCGACACTCGGCGACCAGGAGATTGCACGCTTCCTGGCAAATCAGTGGAACTGTAGCCGCTTCGCTGCCTGCCGCGCCCGAGTCGCCGGCAGGGCGACGGCTACAAGCCATCACTTGATCATACACAGGATCAAACTTCTCTTTCGGCAATTTTGTCGATGCAATTGTACCGTTCCGATCGCGTTTCCATAGAATGGTTCTTAGGCATCCGCTATCGGATCGACAAAATTCCGCTACTAGATCGTTGATCTGTGGATCGGAAATTTTTGCGGCAACGCGGTACATTCCTGACTGACGGTCTAGTGTATCGCGCAAGGCTGTCGTTTTGAGGTAGCCGCTTTTCCACGCCGCGAAGACCGCAAGCCGGCCTGGATAAAAATAATCCAGCGCACGTCGCAATTCTTCGACCGTAACGAGCTCCAGCCGCCAGCCACGCCGCAAGTTCGGCGCAGTTTTGAGCGGACGATAATTTCCCGCGTCATCGTACTTTGCGATTTCGATAGCGTTTTCCGCGTCTCGATACGTCTGCAACTGGTCGAGCGATACGTCATCGCGATGCAAGAGAACAAACCGCTCGGTCGGTACTTCTTGAATGAGAATTTGACCGAAACAAAATGGAGGCAGCACGCTTTCGAGCAGCTTGTCGATCGAGTCCGGCATATGTTTCAACTGAAACGGAACGCGATGCAGTTTACGCTCGCAAGGGGTGACGGCTTCCCAGCCGTCGAATTTCGACAGTCGCCCAGACCGTCGCTCCGTGTGTTCGCGCGCGAAGCGCGCGGCCTCCCGAAAGGTTTCGGAGTTGGAGTGCCCCGACACGTCGGGGCCACAGGACGGATTCGCCGTGGCGAACTTGACGCCGCTTTCTGGCTGCGACGTATTCCTAGTGCAAGCAATGAGCGATCAAGCCGCCTGCGCGGTCGAGAAACTGCAGGTCTTCGTCGTCGAAGGCATTCAATTTATCGCTCTCGGCTTCGAGCATCCCGAGCACATGCCGGTGGTCGTTGCGCATCGGCACAATGATCTCGGAACGAGTTGTATGGAAGGTAGGCAGATAACGCAGATCCTTGCTCACGTCGCCGACAATAACGGCTTGGCCGGATTCCAGGGCCGCACCGCACAATCCCTGGCTCGTGGGAAAACGTGGATAGGTCGCCGGTTCGTCGCCGCTCTCGGCCATAATCACGAACTCGTCCTTGATGATCTTGTAAACGCCAACCCAGCGATAATCGCGCGCGGCGCGAATCATCTCCACGAGTTGCTTCATTCGCTTTCGCGTGCAGCCGCCAGCCAAGGCAAACGCCCCGATCTCCTGAAGATTCTTGCACGTGATTTCTTGCATTCGCGGGAAAACAATCTCGTGCATAAGAAACCTGAGCGCCAGCACGATTTCAACTTTTTGCGGCCGCCTTCGCCTGCTCGATAATGATGTCAGACAACACCTGGGTCGGTGCCAATCGACGGAGCATAGAAAAGTGATCGACCATCGATCCTGTACGGATTCTGGCGAAAGATTTCGCCATGTGCTGTAGCCGGGGGCGGTGACCCCGGCTGGCCACGGTCAACGCCCGCGGCTACAACCATCCCCAGCAATCTCGGAATGTCCTCGTAGCTGTGTAATCCGTCAGAAATAAAAAATGGCACCACAACCACGTTTGGTGTTTCGGTTAATTTGCGCCAATCAGACACGAGAGGCGCTTCTTCCATGTAAACATTGAGCACGGCCGCGTATTTGCCGAGCGCCCGGATCTTTTCCGTTTCTCGCTTCGCGGCGACGGCGCTGTTTTCATTCAGATCCGTTCCGTGGGCCACAATCAGCAAGGTGGTTTCGCCGGGAGCTGCATCGGGTGCCACGTCGCGTGCGCGCTTTAGCAGCAGCTCCGTCATCAGTGGATGATTTCCAACCGGCTCACAATATCTCCAAATTTGTCCATTCGAGCGTTTTGTGATCCGATCATCCAGCTCAAGCTCCCGCGGAACGACGGTCTGCGTGAAATATCCTTCGCTAATGAAATTCGGCACAACGTAAACCTCACGAATCGATTCCGGATCGAACAAAAACAACGCGTCGCGCAAGCTCGGCTCTTCTTTCCAAAACGCGCACTCCACCTCAGCAAAAATGTTCCGACGCCGAATCTCCGCCGCATGCTCCAGAGTCGGCGCACTCGAATCCGGGTTCACGGTCGAGCCGTGCGCGACGATTAAGAGCGCGCTGTCTTCGTTGGAACTCATCGAACTCGGAAAACGTCGAACGCCGAACGCCCAACGTCCAACGCCGAATTCAGGCACAGATGTTCTTAAGTCGCTCACGCCGCGCTTGCGGATTCACCGGGCTAAGACCAATGCGTTGCACCAGATCTTGAAATCGCCGATCTGATCTCAACGCTTTAAAGTGTGGCGACACGTTCAGATTAACGAAATGGAACGAGCGATCCGCGTATGCTTTTTCCAGCAATTGAAATGTCTTTTCATTGTTACCCAGCGCTACATAGATCTCCGCCATTGCCAAGGGCGAAACATACTCGTGCTTTGAAAGCTCACTTAACTCATCGAGTAGCTTATTTGCCTCGTACGTTTTCTGCGCCTCTGCATAGGCGTGACCAAGTGCAGCTTTCATTAGAGGGCTGCCCTGTGACAGAGAGATTGCTTTTCGAAATTCTTCGATGGCCTTGTCAAAAATCTGTTTTTGCTCGTAAGCGAGCCCAAGATGCCAGTGGGCGACCGCAAAATTCGGATCCATTTCTACAGTCCTCCGGCATTGATCTATTGCTTCATCATACCGACCGGCGTAATAGAGTGTCGCTCCCATAAACGTGTTCATTACGAGCGACGCCGGTTCGAGTTCCAGCGCTCTTTTCATTTCCTGGATAGCTTCTTCTAACCGGTTAGTAGCCGTCAGATAATGAATCGCATACCATTGATGGGCCGTCCCATAATCCGGCTTGAGTTCTATGCTGCGCTTAAACTCTTTTTCCGCCATCGCCCAGTTCCAATCGTAGTTCATGAGAACATGTGCCAGCGACGCATGCGCTTCGGCGACTGTGTTATCCAATGACAGCGCCTTGATTGCGGACTCCTTTGCCTTTGGCATGGCTTCGTGCGGCGCCGCAAAATTGTAAAACGTTAGTCCAGTGTAGCAATCCGCCAATCCGACATAGCCAAGAGCGAAATTTGGATCGCGGTTGATCGCCTGCTGGAACTCAGCGATTGCTTGTTTTATTCCGTCTGGAGTGCGCTTGTTCCAAAAATAGCGACCCCGCAGATAGAAGCGGTACGCCTCAGTGTTTGTGCTGTCCCCTTTGGCAAGCCGACGTTGCTCTTCGCCGGTGAGTTTCAACTTCAACTTCGCTGTAACCTCTCGTGCGATTGCCTGTTTGACTGCTATTACGTCGGAAATTTTGCGGACGTACTCTTCGCCCCAAAGCTGCGCGCCTGTGACGGCATCCACCAAATCTACCTGGATGCTCAAAGCATCTTGGGATTGCTGCACTCGCCCTGTCAGGACCGACGCCACTTGCAACTCGCGCCCGACTCGCCGCGGATCAACGTCTTTGCCTTTGTACTGAAAAGCCGTCGAACGTGCGATCACTCTCAATCGCTGCAGCTCGGTGAGACTATTGATCAGCGCCTCAGAAATTCCCTCCGATAAATACTCTGCATTCGGATCGTTGCTCGCGTTTTCAAACGGCAGCACAGCGATGCTTTTATCAAGCGAGGTCGCCATCGTTACGTTTCGATGCCAATAGAATGGCAGCGCCAGTGTTAAAGCGGCTACCAACAAAATGAGCACCATAGCCGTGCGCGAGCGCGTCCGGTGCAGCCATGAACGATCCGCAGGCGATCCTTCCAACTCAGCCTTGAATTCCAATTTGCGACGAAGCTCTTTGAGCGCCTCGAGCAACTCGCGTGCGTTGTGATAACGCTCTTCGCGATCTTTGCGCAGCGTTTTGCTGATAATCTGCTTAAGCTCCGGGGGCAGATGCGCCACGTAATGCGTGAGCGGCGATGGCTCCCTCTCAAGAATTGCAGACATCACGTTTCTTGGTGTGTCGCCGGTAAATGGCGCATGCCCCGTTACCATTTCGTAAAGGACCACGCCGAGACTCCAAACATCAGTGCGTTTCTCAACGTGGGCATCGGTCGCTTGCTCCGGCGACATATACCGAACGGTTCCCAATATCGACCCCAGGTTGGTCTCAACTAGTGTCATCGGTTCTGCGCCGCCCGCCGTAGCCTGGGCGAAGACGGATTCGGCAAGTTTTGCAATTCCGAAGTCGAGCACTTTCACGTAGCCGTCGGGCCGGAGCATGATGTTCTCCGGCTTGATATCGCGATGGACGATTCCCGCTTGGTGGGCAGCGGCGAGAGCACTGACTACTTGAATCGCTATGTCAACAGCTTCGCTCAACGGCATTGGCCCACGCGTCAGACGTTGACGCAGCGTCTCGCCTTCGATCAGTTCGCTCGCTATGTAATAGATTGAGTGATCCTCGCCGATCTCATAAACCGTCAGAATATTTGGATGATTGAGCGCGACCACGGCGTGCGCTTCTTGTTGAAACCGCTTGAGGCGCGCAGCGTCGCCCGTAAAACGCATCGGCAGGAGTTTGAGCGCGGCTTTGCGCCGCGCGACAACGTCGGTGGCCAGATACACTTCGCCCATCCCACCGGCGCCTATTGATTCAGAAATTTTGTAGTGGCCGATCGTCTGACCGACCAGCGAATCAGCTTGCTGATTCCGAATCATTCTCGAAGCGAGACCGACGGATGAGCTTTCTATAAACCGGCCTGCTCGTTGATCTGAAGCCAGAAGCACTTCAACTTCACGACGCAAAACCGCATCGCCGCTGCAGGCCGTGTCCAGAAATGCGCTAACCTGGTCCGACTCTTGTTCCACCGCTGCAAGAAAGATTTCCTCAATCGTGTTGAAACGCGCTGGCGTCATGATTTGAGAGCGTGACTGGTTAAAGCGTTACATCGTTACATCCGACTTCCGGTTAATCGTTCCACCGCCTTACGGCTAAGTGCGGCGAAGCCATTCGTCATTTCTATCAGTCGACGTCCTGCAATTCCGTGTACAGCCATGCCTTGGCAAATCTCCAGTCTCGCCTCACTGTGATACTTGAAATCTTGAGCACTTCTGCGATCTCGTCGTAGTTGAGCCCGCCAAAATATTTCAATTCGACTACTTGAGCCTTTCTGGAGTCGAGTGTGGCCAGTTTTTCCAGTGCCTCGTGCAGCTCGAGAATTTCCTTCGATTCCTCCGGTGAGACGAGTGCCGCTTCGTCTAACTCCATCTTGAGCGAGCCGCCGCCGCGCTTTTGGGATCGCTGACTCCTGGCATAACTCACCAAAATTTGGCGCATCGCCCGGGCGGCCATGGCGAAGAAGTGCGCCCGGTTCTGCCAGCGTGGATTGGTTTGATCGGCCAGGCGCAGGTAAGCTTCGTTGACCAGCGCCGTCGTTTGCAGCGTGTGGTCGGGACGTTCTGCGCCCATTTGACGATGAGCGAGGCGCCGGAGTTCCTCGTAAACGAGCGGAGTTAATTCCGCGAGGGCAGCGTCGTCGCCTTCACTCCATCGCGTGAGGAGATTGGTCACCCTCTCCTGAGAGACCGAACCCGTATCCATAACCTGCTCTTCATACGCTACCAAGCCCAAACAGTTCCCGCACGCCGAAAGCGTCTCGAAAAAAAATCTCAATTCAGATGATCACTTTGATCGCTGTTTCTCGCCTTATCCCAATGAAAGCGAACTACGAAACCAAAAAAGAAAAGAACAACAATGAATCCAGTGACTCACTTTAAAAGAATACGAATTCTACCACTTCTCATCGCACCAGCGCTCTCCGCGCTCGCGGCCACGGTCGCGCGCGCAGATGCGGTGACCGACTGGAACCTGATCGCGTCAAACGCGATCGTTGTGACAGCGGGGCAACCGCCGCCGGTGTCGGTGCTGCACTTCGCGATGGTGCACGGGGCGGTGTATGACGCGGTCAACGCGATCGACCGTGGCTACCGGCCGTACCTCGTACAGCCTCCCTCAAATCCAACGGACTCGAAGGCAGCCGCCACCGCGACGGCGGCCTTCCGCGTGCTCGTGGGTCTTTTCCCGGGTCAGGTCGGGACGCTCCAGCCGCTCTATGACGCGTACATAGCGAGCTCTACCCGACAGCCCGCCCGGATCGAGAGCAGCTGGGATCGCTATTGGCGAAGCCACAGCTGACGCAATGCTTACCAACCGGATGAACGACGGACGCTTCGGACCGTCGCCAGCGCCGTACCCGATGCACCGGGGATCTGGCGGCCGACGCCGCCGAACTTCGCGAACGATCCCGCACCCTGGGTCGGCAACGTGCGGCCTTTTATCGTCCCGACCACAATGATGCTCCGCACCGACGGGCCAAACCCGCTGACCAGTGCGCCTACGCAGAGGACTTCAATGAGATCAAGGAGCTCGGCTCGCTCTACCAGCACGACTCGAACAGCGGACCAAACCGATGCCGCGATCTTCTGGCAAGACCATGCGGTGGCGCTCTGGAACCGGATCTTTCGCACGCTCGCCGCCAGTCAGGGTTTGGACATAGTCGAGAGCGCTCGGCTGTTCGCCATGGAGAATCTTGCTGCTGCTGACTCGCTAGATCGGCGGCTGGAACGACAAGTACTATTGGCAGTCCTGGCGGCCCATTACTGCGATCCGCGAGGCGGACACCGACGGCAACCCGGCGACCGAAGCCGATCCGACGTGGTTACCGCTGTTCGATCCAAGGACATCGGTCTGCAATCCGCCGCCGCTGTTCACGCCGCCGTTCCCCGAACATCCGTCGGGACACGCCTGCGCGACTGCTGCATTCGCGCACACGCTTCACATCTTCTTCGACACCGACCGAATCGCCTTCAGCGCCTTCAGCAACAAATCCTGTACCACGCGCAGCTTCGACCGCTTCTCGGACGCGCTTGAAGAGGTCATCAACGCCCGAGTGTGGGCCGGCATCCACTTCCGCACCGCCGACGTGCAAGGAGCGAGCTCGGCAAGAAGGTCGCTCACTACCTCAAGAAGCATTACTTTCACCCTGTCCGATGACGCTGCAAGAAAAAGCAAGCCGTCGAATTTCTGACGATTCAATGCAACACGCGCGCCGCAATCCGCTTCACACAGCCAAAACAACAGGAGGAAATCACATCATGAATGGTTCAAACAAAGACGCCAGAAATTCGACTCACCGCTCGCAGCTCCGAGAGACGTTTCTATTCATCGCCGTCGTGCTCGCCGGCTTTGGGCTTTTCATCATCCTCGCGCTCGGGGTTTTCTCAGGAGCGCAAGCGACTAACACTGCACCGCCTCCGGATCCAGCGCTCACCGGACATTTTGGTCGGATGTTCCGTAACTTGCCGCCGTTCGCCCCGCCAACGAATGCGGTTCGCGACGCTCTTATGGAGCTGGGTAGTCCGGGCGGGATTATGGATGCGAACGACGATCTGGCAGCAGGCCCTGTGGCGCTGATAACGGATCCCAACCTCAGTCTGATCAACCGGAACAATCCAACCCACACCGCTGGAGTGACGTTCTTCGGCCAGTTCATTGACCATGATATGACGTTTGACCAGAGATCCCGGCTGGGATTTCCGACTCAACCGATCATTTCACAGAACGCTCGCACTTGCTTCTTTGATCTGGACTCAGTTTACGCTGGAGGACCCAGGGGTAACCCGGAGTTATACGATCCGGCTGATCCGATCAAATTCCTAGTCGAAAGCGGTGGCCAGTTCGAGGATTTGCCGCGAGATCCGATTAACCACGTGGCGATTCTCGGTGACCCGCGGAACGATGAGAACATGGTGATCGCCGGTCTGCACGCGGCCTTTCTTTTGTTTCATAACCATGCAGTGGACCTCATTCGAACACAGTATCCGGGGATCCCTGACAATGACGCTTACTTACAAGCCCAGCGCCTGACGGTGTGGCACTACGAGTGGATGATCCTTCACGAGTTTCTGCCTCACGTTCTCCCTCAGTCGGTGATCGATGATGTCCTAACAAATGGTCGCCATTTCTATAACCCGCTGCACAACCAAGCGTTTATTCCGGTAGAGTTCCAGATCACGTATAGGTTCGGGCACAGTATGGTGCGGCCGTCTTACCGCGCCAATCTGCATGGCGACAATGGTCAGCCATTCTTTGGCATGATTTTCGACCCGGCGGGGCAAGGCAGCCCCGACCCGGTGGACTTGCGTGGCGGCGCGAGAGCTCCGAGGCGCTTTATCGGCTGGCAGACTTTCTTCGACTTCGGCGGCGCTTACAGTGCCGATGCGCGCCCGAACAAAAGAATCGACACAATAGTTTCGACGCCACTCTTCCACCTTCCGCTGGGGACGATATTCAATGGGATGCCGCCGGACTCGCTGATGCAACGTAATTTGTTGAGATGTGTCACATGGATGCTCCCGTCCGGCCAGAGGATCGCAAATGAAATGGGCATCCCACCACTCAGCAACACCGAGCTAGCTGAGTTGCAGACGATTCGTCCTTCGTTTGTCCAATCGACACCGCTTTTCTATTACATCTCTGAAAGAAGCTCAGCTGAGAGAGGATGGACTACGTCTCGGCCCTGTGGGCGCGCGTATCGTGGCGGAGGTATTCGTCGGACTGCTCCAGCTAGACCCTGACTCTTACCTAACCGTCCAACCAAGTTGGGTACCAACACTGCCCACACACGACGGAACTCCGGAAAGTTTTCGCATGATCGACTTCCTCACCTTTGCCGGCGTGGATCCCACCAGCCGCGGCCAGTAGTCGTCGGTTAAAGATGTATCGGTTTGAGCTGACCAGACGACGCTGATCTAACCGCCCACGACACGGAGACAATCAAATCTTCTCCGTGACCTCCGTGGCTCTGTGGTTAATATTTTGCTTCATGCGCTTCCGGACTTACAAGAATACTGACCTCACAGTGAGCGAGGTCGGCTTTGGTCTGTGGACGATTTCCACTGGTTGGTGGGGAAATTTCACCGAAGGCGAAGCGATGGCGCTGATGCACAAGGCGTTCGATCTTGGCATGACGCTTTTCGATGCGGCTGACACGTACGGCAACGGTTTGAGCGAAGAATTGATTGCGAAAGCTTTCCCGAATCAGCGGGATGAGATCGTGATTGCCACCAAGGTTGGCTACGATTTTGTCCGTCACGGGGAAGCGCGCGGACGCGGCCAGCGCGAGATACCGCAGGATTTTTCGCCGGAGGCAATTACGCGAGCGACCGACGCTGCACTGAAACGATTGAAGACGGACCGGATCGATCTGCTCCAATTGCACAATATTCGCATGGACCAGGTGTACGACGACGCCCTCTGGAAGAGCCTCGAGACATTAAAGAGCGAAGGCAAAGTTCGGTACTACGGCATTGCGCTGGGACCGGCGATCGGTTGGCTGTACGAGGGTGTGAATTGCATTCGTGAGCGCGATCTCACGAGCGTCCAGCATATTTACAACATGCTCGAGCAACATCCCGGGCGCGCATTTCGCGATGCGGCTACGGAAGCCGGCAAAGACACAATGTTTCTCATTCGCGTGACGCATTCGTCCGGCATGCTCGAGGGTAAATACACAGCGGAAACCAAATTTCCGTCGACTGACCATCGCAGCCATAGACCGCGAAGCTGGCTGCTGAATGGGGTCAAGAAAGTCGAGCAACTGCGATTTCTTGAAAATGCCGAGCGCACGCTTGGACAGGCGGCATTGCAATGGTTGCTCGCGGATGATCGCGTCGCTTCGACGCTGCCGAATATTTACAACGAAGAACAGCTCGTGGAATTCGCCAAGGCGCCCGACACTGCATCGCTGACACCGGATGAGATGGCGAAAATCGAGGAACTCTATTGCGCCAATTTCGGCGTCGAAGAGGAGCCGCCGAAGTTCAAGGGCACCATGGAGCTGCCGCAGGAGACCGCGGCGGTGTGATGTAGCCGCTTCGCTGTGCGAAGCGTGATCTGAACACGTGCGAAGACGTCGCTGGCAAGGCGCCGCCCACAGGGGCCGCGCGGCTACAGCTGCTAATCTGATTCGTCCTGTTCCTCGACCCGTTCGGCCCGGCGAATTTCGGGTTGATCCTGATCGCGCCGCCGCAAATGGCCGGCGATCATCTGACCTTTATACACGTCCTTGAACACCTCTGCGATCATCGGGGCGGCATGTGAACCGCCGTGCACGCTCTTGCCAACATCACCTTCGTAAACGACCGCGAACGCATATCGCGGTTGGTCAGCAGGCAAAAATCCGGCGAACCATGCCGCGGTGCGCTCTTTGTGTTTTGGTCCCCATTGCGCGGTGCCGGTTTTACCGGCGACCTCGACATTTTCGAGACTGGCCTGATGCGCGGTGCCGCTGCCGCCATTCACAACATCGATCATTCCTGTGCGCACCTGGTCCAGCGTCTCTGGCGACATATCAAGCGTTCGTTTCGCGCGCACCTGGTATGCGGTCACGATTTGGTTGTCGAAAGTCTGCACCTGTTGAACGAGTCGTGTCTGGTAGAAGGTTCCGCCGTTGGCGATTACGCCCATGGACTGCGCCATCTGCAACGGAGTAACCTGAATGTCGCCCTGGCCGATCGACATGTTGGCGATGTCGCCATTGAGAATTTTGCGATCGTGCGTCGCTTTCATGTATTCATCATTTGGGATGCGGCCTTCTACTTCGCCGCGCAGCGGAATGCCGCATTTGGCGCCGAAGCCGAGCTTCAACGCCCAATCAATGATCGGCGCCGAACCGGTCTTTATCCCGGCCTGATAAAACCATGTGTCGCACGATTCCGTGAGCGCCTGCACGAAGTTTAGCGCGCCACGATCGCTCTTTTTCCAGTTGTGGAACGTGACGTTGCCGATCTGAAGCGCAGGCACGCATTGATATTGGTCCTGCGGGTAGACGGAATGGCTTTCCAGTGCCGCAATGCCCACGGCCACTTTGAATGTCGATCCCGGTGGATAGGACGAACGATATGCGCGCGGTAAAAGCGGTATATCCGGGTCCGATTGCAGGGCTTTGAGTTGATCGGGCGATATCGAGGGAACGAATACGTTCGGGTCGTACGTGGGCCAGGACGCGAGCGCGAGCACATCGCCGCTGTTTGGATCGATGATTACCATGGCGCCGCGTTTCGCTTTTGCTGCCAGCGCTTTTTCGGCCAGTTCTTGCAGGTGCAAATCAAGAGTGGTCACCACGTTGTATCCGGGCTCCGGCGGGGTGATCAGTTTCTCTGATGTTTTTCGGCCGTCCTTGTCGAAGGTCAGTTTGTATTCCCCGTTCTTCCCGGTCAGCATCTCGTTGAACGTCTGTTCGAGTCCTTCGCGTCCCTCCGTTTGCGGCCAGATCGTTTCGTGGTTATCGACAATGCCGTCCGGATTTCGACCTGTTTTTCCGGTGTAACCAACAATCTGACCGGCCACCTTTCCGTTCGGATAAATCCGGACATAAACAGGTCGCACCATCATTTCGGGCGGCAGCTTATTCTTGATTCCTTCGTATTCCTGCGGCGTAAGATTCGGTGCGATCTCAAACGGCATGATGCCCCGGTTGCGGTAATGACGAAGGATAGCCTGATCCGAAATCCGGAACATCCGACCGATTAACTTCCCAGCCTCCTCGATTTTTTCCCTCGTATAGCTGAGCGCTTGCGCATCGGAAAAGTTCAGCGGGGTCGGAAAAGTTATAACCAGACTGTAACTAAGCCGATTTTGCGCCAGCGGCACGCCGTTGCGGTCCGTGATCTGTCCGCGGGGCGCCGGAATATCGAGCATAAAAGTGCGTGCCAGCTTTTGTGTCTCGAAAGTGGGGACAATTGTCTCCTCCTCGGGCGGAGCGCTCGGACTGGACGCAGGCATTGGCATCAGCGTCTGTGCGTGCGCGACCGTCGACAGGGCAAACACCCATAACGGAATCCACAGATTCCTCAGATTTTGGCACATTCGAGTGCGAGTCATTCAAGTAATCCCAACTTAGGCCTGTCATTCCGAGCGAAGTCGAGGGATCTCATGATACTCTCCTCGGGTTATCCGCGGGATTCCTCGACTCCGCTTCGCTTCGCTCGGAATGACAGCGAATTTCGGCGACACTGCGGACAAATCAATGCCGCTCCAAAAAGCGGTGCACATCTTCCGCCAACTTTCGGCCAATGCCTTCCGTAGCAGCGATCTCCTCCACGCTTGCCCGGCGGAGACGATTCACGGAGCCGAACTGCTGTAGCAACAAGCTTTTGCGATTCTGGCTCACGCCCGGGCAATCGTCGAGAATGCTTTCTTCGACTCGTTTTTTCATGAGCAGTTGGTGATACGCGTTGGCAAACCGATGCGCCTCGTCTCGAATGCGCTGAAGCAATCGCAAGGCAGGAGAATCCATTGGAAGTCGCAACGGCAGTGCGCGGCCGGGTCGATAAATTTCCTCGTGTTCTTTTGCCAGACCGATGATGGCAAGATCGTGCAAGCCCAGTCGCTGCAGTTCGCGGCAGGCGGATGACAACTGGCCCTTTCCTCCATCAACGATGATCAGGTCGGGCAAGCGAACTGCAACAAAGCTCTCGTCATTTCGAGCAGAGTCGAGGAATCCCGTCGCATTACGTTGCGGTTTCGCCGCGGGGTCGCTCGACTTCGCTTCGCTTAGCTCGGGGTGACTGGAAATTCGCGCCAGGGCATCCGCCGCATTTTCCTGCGAAAATTCCGCTGCGTCAGAATTTGCGGCTCGGGCTTCAAGCAAAATCCGGGAATACCTCCGCCGCACGACCTCGGCCATGCTGGCAAAATCATCCTGCCCTGCAACGGTGCGCACGCGGTAGCGGCGGTAATTGTTCTTGTCAGGAAGCCCGTCGCGGAAACAAACCATCGACGCTACTACGTGCGTCGTGGAGATGTTCGAAATGTCGAAACACTCCATTACTCGAGGCGCATCTGGAAGATGCAGTGCGTCTGCTAACGCTCGGACGTCCGCCGTCGGATCAATGGTGCTGGGTAAACTGCCGCGCGTGAATCGGCGGGTCGGCCTTGTCGTGCTGCGCAAGTCCGCGACCATGTTGCGAAGCTCGGCAGCCTTCTCGAAATCCATTTTCTCTGCAGCGATATGCATTTGTTCTTCGAGTACGCCGATCATCTCCCGCGATTTACCTTCCAAGAATTCGCAGGCTTGCGCTACGCGCTCGCGATATTGCTCGGCGCTGGTCTCGCTCAAGCGCACGGGCACCTGATATGTCGAAGACTTTAGTTCGCGTTCTGTCGGCGCGCCGCGCCCAAACGTCAGCACGCCGAATCTCTTGCGCATGAAATTCAGTGTTTGCCGCAGTGCACCGGCATGCGCGTACGGGCCGAAGTAGCGGCTGCCGTCGTCCTTTTTGAATCGGGCGAGGCGAAACCGCGGCCACTCCTCCGACAGATCGACCCTGACCACGAGGAACCGTTTGTCGTCACGGAAGGAGATGTTGTAACGCGGTCGATATTCTTTGATCAATTTGCCCTCGAGCAAAACCGATTCCGCTTCGCTGCGGACCGTGTGCGTTTCAAAATCCCATGTAGCGTCGAGCAATGCGCGCGTTTTTAAATCGGCCTGGGCCAATTTCGAAGGCAGGAAATACGAGCTTACGCGCTTACGCAGGTCGCGCGCTTTGCCCACGTAAATCACGCGGTTGAACCGGTCGCGCATCAAGTACACACCTGGCTTGTGCGGCACCTCGTGCACTTTCTTCTGCAGATCAGGCCTCTCGGTTTTCGATCCAGCCACTGGGCGGCAAATTTACCCGAGAAGGAGACAACAGGAAACTAGCTGCTTCGGATGCGAATAGCGCGCTTTCTGTAGCCACGGCCCTGTGGGCCGTCTCGACTTGTAAATGCATGACGAATTCGACCGGCCACAGGCCGGTGGCTACAGGATCAATGTGTAAAAAAAGCGCCCGCGGAAAACCTTCGCGGGCGCTTTTGATTTCTAACTAAACAACAATTTTCGCTACGGCCTCGTCGTCGTAGTGGTCGTAGTCGTTTCCTTAATTACAGCGGCAGGTTGCACAGGTTGCGTCAATACTACTTTGCGCACCACGACCCGGTCGCCGACTGTCGAGTAGTAAACTGTCGCCGGCGTGTCTGGACGGACCGCGGACCAGGTTACAGTGCGACCCGCCGGATCAAGCACCGTCGTATCCTTCGTGTAATAATACCTCACGGGCGCCGCACCCGACGGGGTGCGGAACATGAAGTAATCCGAGTCCGGGGTGTAGGTGACGATGTTTCCCGCAGTGCTGGTGGTCGTCTGTTGGATTGTCGTTGTGCCGGTTACCGGGTCTGTGCTCTTTGTTGTCGTTGTGGTCTGTGCGAGCGCTAATCCCAGCGATGCCGCAAAAACCAGGCTTGCCGCCAATATTTTTGTTAATCTGATTTGTTTCATATTTATCCCTCTGCTTTGATTCAACCGATGTGCTCGATCATGTATATTCCCGGTCCTTTAACGCGGGAGTTCTTTCACCTTCGACCTCATATCGTAACTTCTGTCTCCGGCGGTTGTGTCCGCGGAGCTAATCAAGCGGCGGTACTTTAACAGCGTAACACTCTGCCTATGCAGGCTTTACCCGGTTTCCGCGATTTCCTGCCCGACGACTGCGCTCGGCGCAATTACGTTTTTGCCCGCTGGCGTGAGGTCGCGCGCCGCTACGGCTTCGTTGAGTGGGAAGGTCCGCCCCTGGAGGCGACCGAGCTGTACAAGAAGAAAAGCGGGGCGGAAATCGTTGAGCAGCTTTTCAATTTCAAAGACAAAGGCGAACGCGAAGTCGCGCTGCGTCCTGAGCTCACGCCCACGCTTGCTCGTGTGGTTGCGGCGCATGAACGTGAATTCAAGAAACCACTCAAATGGTTTTCCATTGGACAATTTTTCCGATACGAGAAGCAACAGCGCGGCCGTTTGCGCGAACATTTTCAGCTCAATTGCGACCTCATTGGCGAAAACGATCTCGCCGCCGATATCGAACTGGTCGCGCTCTGCATCGATTTCCTGCGTGCGTTCGGATTCACCGAACAAGATTTCGTCGTTCGGATTAGCGATCGCGAATTCTGGACTGATTTTTTCCGTGCCAAAAACGTTCCCGCTGAGCGGTGGGACGATTTCCTGCAAGCGATCGATAAATCTGCGCGCGAGCCGAGTGAGAAGACGGCAGAGAAACTCGGGGACCTTGCCGATCCGGTTTTCGCGACGATGAAGAGCGGCGGCCAAAGCGCAAAGCTGGAGCAACTCGTTGACGGGCTGCGGGCTCGCGGCCTCGCCAATTTCGTGGCGATCGATGTAGGAATCGTTCGTGGACTTGCCTATTACACCGGAATCGTATTCGAGGTATTCGATCGTGCCGGCAAGTTTCGAGCAATCGCCGGCGGCGGACGCTACGATAATTTGATAGCGCAACTTAGCGACAGCACGGTTTCGATGCCTGCGCTTGGTTTTGCAATGGGCGACGTCGTTCTCGGCGAATTGATCAATGAAATCCCGCGAGCACGCGAAGCGATGCAGCAAACAATAGCGAACGAAAGCAGGATCGACATCTACGTCGTAATCGCAAAGGAACAACGCCGTGCCGACGCGCTCGCACAAATTCAGCAACTGCGCGACCGCGGCTACCGCATCGATTACGCCCTCACGCCAACCAAAGTCGCCCGGCAATTCCAAGCGGCCGAAGATTTGGGCGCCCGCGTCGCGATTCTTTATGGAGATGAGTGGCCGCAGGTGAAAGTGAAGAATATGGACAACGGGTGAGCAAGAGCTGGTGGCACACGATCGATCTGCTTGCGCACTTGCAAGCGCAATCCAGCTTGTCATCCTGAGCGGAGCGCAGCGGAGTCGAAGGATCCCGCGGAGATACTCAGGGTTTTGCACCGGGATTCCTCGACTTCGCTCGGAATGACAGAAAACATGTTTCGCACACACGACTGTAATTCACTTCGCAAAAGCGATATCGGCACGCAGGTCACGCTTGCCGGATGGGTGAACGTTACCCGCGATCATGGCGGCGTGATTTTCATTGATCTGCGCGACCGCCAGGGCCTGACCCAGGTGGTTTTTCGCCCGGAGGAGAACGCCGACCTTGCGAAGCAGGCGCACACTTTGCGCGGCGAAGATGTCATTCAAGTTTCAGGCACCGTGGCCGCACGTCTGCCCGGCACCGAAAATTCAAATCTCGCGACCGGCGAAATCGAAATCATTCCGAGCGAGCTGCGAATTTTGAATCGCGCCGATCCGTTGCCATTTCCAATCGATGCCGAACCGCAAAATGAAGATTTGCGGATGACACACCGTTATTTGGATCTGCGGCGACCACGGCTCTCGCGCAATTTGCGGATTCGCCACAAGGCCGCAAAAGCAACGCGCGATTACCTCGACAGTCATGGGATTCGTCGAAGTTGAAACGCCGATTCTTTCCAAGAGCACGCCGGAAGGCGCGCGTGATTTTTTGGTGCCGAGCCGCGTCACGCCGGGAAAATTCTACGCGTTGCCGCAGGCGCCCCAGCAATACAAACAGCTGCTTATGGTCGCCGGTGTAGAAAAATATTTTCAGATCGCAAAATGTTTTCGCGACGAAGATTTGCGTGCGGACCGGCAACCGGAGTTTACGCAGATCGATATTGAAGCGTCGTTTGTTACGCCTGACGACATCTTCAGAGTCACCGAAGGAATGCTCGCGGCGATTTTCAAGGCCGCGCGCGACATCGATATCAAAACGCCATTCGACCGGCTTACGTATCGTCGAAGCGCTCGATCGCTACGGCAGCGATAAACCCGATCGCCGGTTTGAAATGGAGCTGGTCGATTTTGGTGAAACCTTTCGTGAAAGCAGTTTTAAGGTTTTTCGCGGTGCGCTTGATGCCGGTGGCGTCGTGAAAGCAATCAACGCAAAAGGTTTTGCCGGAATCACCATTGGCCAGGCCGATGAGCTTACTGACATTGCAAAACTGCACGGCGCCAAAGGTCTCGCCTTCATCAAGATTGAGAACGGCGAATGGAAATCGCCCATCGTGAAGTTCTTCACTGACGCCGAGAAGACCGCGTTGCAATCAAAGCTGAATATCGAAGAGGGTGATTGCATTTTTTTCGCTGCTGATAAGTGGAGCGTCGCTTGCGAGGTCCTGGGACGATTACGCCTGCGTATCGCAGAGATGCAAAAGCTTATGCCTGCTGGCGAAGTCTGGGATTTTCTTTGGGTCATAGACTTTCCGCTTTTCGAATGGAGTCCGGACGAAAACAAATGGAACGCGATGCATCATCCATTCACTCGACCCAAAGCCGAGGATATGCAGTTGTTTGAAGCAAAGAAATTCCCGGAAGTTCGCGCCGAAGCGTACGATGTTGTGTTGAACGGCGTCGAGATCGGCGGCGGAAGCATGCGAATCTACGAACCGCCGTTGCAGGAGAAAATGTTCGAAGCACTGGGCATCACCTCCGAAGCTCAACAAACGCAATTCGGCCATTTGCTGCGTGCGTTTCGGCTCGGCGCGCCGCCGCATGGCGGTATCGCGTTCGGCTTCGATCGTCTGGTCATGCTGCTCTGTGGCGAGCAAAGCATTCGCGATGTGATGGCGTTCCCAAAGAACAACCGCAGTATGGACCTCATGTCGCAGTCGCCTGCGGAAGTCGATCCTCGACAGTTGAGAGACCTATCGCTCGAGCTGACAAAAAACAAAAAGCTGTAGCGGCGACTGCGTCTTCGCGAATACATTCCGAATATCAGCCGCGGCTTAAACGGAGGACCGCACAGGCACCTTTACTAAAAGCGACTAGCGAAATCTCACTTGCCACCGGCGCGTGTATCACATCATTACGAATTCCCACCGTACCCGGAAATATGGTGTGGTGGACTCTGGCAGTATTACCATTAGGTGATCGGCAGTTGCAGCCGTATGATAGCTCCGTCACAATCGCAGCGTCAATCGATCGCGCAGGTGTGCGGCCTCTCTCTCTGCACACAAAAGCCGCATCATGGATCCTATCGCTGCTCATAAAGATGAGCTTAAAAAATTGCTCGAGAACTTATCGGGCGACACTGCCGTCTCAGGGATAACTTTCGTGGCATCCCTGGATGCTTACATAACGGGCCTCGATAGGAATTGCTCAGACATCAGCGCCCGCGTCAATCCGCCGCCAGCGCAAACAAACCGAGAATCAACATGGAACCAACATTGACTCAGAACTGCGCGCTCTACTATGCGCAACATAAAACTTCAAAAGGTCGTGCCGCGCTTTTCAGGAAGTTTCCCGCTGCGGCTCGCAGGCCGAGGCCGGATATTCGGCGGCAGCTGACCTCTGGCGACCTGTTCATCATACCACGACTTCATCGGGACAACGGGTGCTAAGCCGCTTCATTGATTGCCATCATGGATTCCCTGACTTTCGTAAGTTCACAAAAGCAAGAAAGCGATTCTGCCGCAGAGCGACGTTGGGAAAACGAAGGGGGAAATCCGGGGCAACTTCAACAGTTACCCTGTGATGATCGAAAGGAAGACGCCACAACCGGTCCTGCGCAAGGCGCGTTGAAGGCATTCTGTTACCAAGATTGACTGCATATGCACCTAATCCAATTCCGCGAAATAATGCGAGATGCTGAAGTCGCATATGCAATTCATCCTATCGTGCGCAATTACCTCCTAAGTGTAGAGGACACGACCAAAGCCCTAATCGCATGCGGCGTGCCGCGGGCTGCTAACGTAGCTCAGATTACGAACGCCTGGATATGACCGCCGCTAGTTTAACAGCGCGCAAGAGCTCGTTAAAGAAAGAGCGCTTCGGCTGTCGAAACCGCAACTCCATGTTGATAACCCGGTGTCGAAAAATAATTGACGCCAATGAGACGCTCAAAAAGAAGCGGCCTGGTCCGCAACGTCCGTGGACGGGCCGCGACAGCCCAATCCTCCGATCAGGAAGTGATGGTACATCTGTCGCGCTCGCGGATTTTCAAAGATTACGAACGGGCTTTCAGCGAAGCCACGGGTTTGCCGCTTAATATTCGAGGACACGATTCATGGTCGCCTGCGCACCATGGCAAAACGGATGACGTTTCGTTCGCCGCGATTCTGGCTCGTTTCAACAAGGCTCGCGCCGCATGTCTAAGGGCCCAAACCGACGCATCCCTGGAACCGGACTCGACAATGCGCACCGTTACCTGGTTTGCGGGGCTCTCCGAAAGCGCTGTGCCGGTGTATGTAGGTGACCACATTCTCGGTTTTCTCGAGACGGGCGAAGTACTGCTCAAGAATCCGACAAAGAAACACTTCGCCACCATCACTCGGCAGCTTCGCGCGTGGGGCTACAATGCGGATTGGAAGCAACTTGAGCGGGCCTATTTTCGGTCGTGCGTTTTATCGCCTGTCCGGTACCGCGCGATGTTGCGGCTACTGAGTATTTTTGCGCAACACCTTTCGATCTTGTCGAATCAACTGGTCGTACGGCGCGAAAACGATCAGTCCACAAATATGACGCGAGCGCGACAATTTATCGAGGACCATCAAGCGGAGCCGCTGTCGCTCGGGCGGATCGCCCAGGTGGCTAACATCAGCAGGCATTACTTTTGCAAGATGTTCAAGAAAGCGACCGGGATGAATTTCGTCGATTACCTCTCGAGAATTCGAGTGGAGAAATCGAAGACGCTTTTGCTCAATCCCAATTCGCGAATTAGCGAAGTTGCCTTCGCATGCGGATTTCAATCCATGACGAATTTCAATCGCGAGTTTAAGCGAATCGTAGGTCGCTCTCCCACGCAATTTCGCGAAGCCCTTCCGAAGCTGCGTCGCTCGGTATAACTCAACCGGCACCCAACACCCAAAAGCACTACAAATAGGCGATCGCGGCGCAACGTTTACACTAGAGCGAACGCGCGGAACCTTCCGCACGCTCGCCATCAGTGTTAGTGCATTATTTCACTTTAACTTCGATAGCTTTTGATCTTGCTATCGGCGTTGTCGGGAGGTGCACTTTCAGCACTCCGTCGTGGAACTCCGCCGTGACTTTCGTACTGTCGGCATCCTCGGGCAGCGTGAAGCTGCGTCGGAAAGTACCAAAGGATCGCTCGATGCGATGGAATTTCTTCTTCTGATCTTCCTTCTCGGTTTTGCGTTCTCCGGAAACGCAAAGGATGCCGTCTTCGACAGTTACCCTAACGTCATCCTTCTTCATTTCAGGCAGGTCAGCTTTGAGCAGATACCCGCGATCATCTTCGCTGATATCAACCTCCGGCGACCAATCTGCGACTGCCAGGCTGTGGATCTCGCCACTGCCCATTCTATTCGGAAAGCCGCCCAGGAAGAAAGGATTGAAGCGATTTTGTGTCGCTTGTTCCATCTCTCTAAGCGGATTCCATGTTGTTACTTTATTCAATGTATTCATTTATTTTATCTTTCTGGATTGAGTTAAAGCCATCTTGGTGCATCGCGCTCACCGCTTATTGTCAGAGTCGACCCTAATCTTGTGTACGTTGAGCGAGCAGGCCCCGTCGAAGGCGAACGCGCGGCGACTTCACCGGAATTGGAGTATTCCAGAGCCGATCGTAATTTCCGATCAGAACGGCTATTCAACGCTTTCGGAATTTAGGCGCGAACTGCATTTCCAAGTACAGACTTGCACCCCCTTGAGGTGAGTTGTTGGTGCGCGGGATGCAGAGCATATTGGCAAAGTCTATGAAGGATTCTGTCGTCAGAGGATGCCTGCTGCAGCTTCTCTATGAACGTCGAAGCGAAGGTTCCATTCCGTTCGGCCAAGGTGAGCAAGCGGTCCTGCCGCCAGGAGGCATAAGTCGCCGTGACTGGCTGCGCGCCTTGGTCCAGCTTTCAGAGTATCACCTCATCGACTGGACCCCTGTTGAGGATCAGGGCGGGATGGGCCTGCTGTCCGGCTTTGCCAAGATAAACGACTTCGGAGTCAAAGTGTTCGAAGGTGGTGTTGCGCCCCCGATCCAGATCTCAATGGATGAACGCCGGCGAACCAGCGTTCCTCGGCGGGAACAGGCGCCGATTGCAACGAGCACTCAGCATCAGCAGATGATTACGGACGCACTGGAGAAGGTGATCACCGCGATCAATCAAGCCGATGTGTCGGAGCAGGAGAAAAATGAAGCGAAAACTTTGTTGCGACGACTGCTGGGTAGCAAAGCAGCGGTTAGCGTATTAGGCCCTGGCGCGCAATCCCTCGCCGCGAAGTATTTCACGGAATAAAGCAGAGAGCGGGCGTCAAAGATTCGTTGGCTCCCTTTCCGACTCTGGGATTCGCAGGACAAGAAACGGTAAGTCTTTCGGAAAATACGGCCAGACCGTACTCACAGCCGAGGTAAATTACAGAGTCCTTCGGACAAGGAAAAATAGAAAGATTACGTCATGAGAAAATTAACGCCGACTCTTACACAAAGCGGACTGCTGGCCGTGTTGCTGCAACGCCAGCGCTACAAAATAAGCCAGTTGGCCTGGCGTCGTGCACAACGCAAGCACATGCGCGCTGCCCTTTGGAGTACCCTCACCTGGCCGTGGCGAGCGCTTACGGCACCCGTGCCCGTCCGCGCCGCGCACTTCGTCGGATACCTCCCGCGCCGATCTTAAATCTTTTACCGAGGCCGATTGCCATGTCTCATCCAATTCCGTCTGGCGACAACCTACTTAGGGGCTCGGGCTTTCGTAGCTACGCGAAGTAAATGACCGGTAACACATCTACCTTGGTGATTCAGTTCGTTTTTTTAGCTGCTATTATTCTCGCTCCCTGGTTTTATAGGAGGAGTAAGTTAGGTTTGTTCCGCTCAGTTCTAAAAGAACAAGTTACCAGGTAAACGGCGGTCTGCGCTCGACGCTACGACGCTTTCAGCGTTTGAGAGATTTGTTGATTACCAGTGGTGGAGTAGCGGATCGAACGGCCGATTGTGGCGCTCTCAGGCGCGTGATTTCGGAGGTGCCAAGCGTTTTCTCCATCTTTTCTCCTGTGCAATCGCTTCAATATTTATCGTTCCTACCAGCAATTTTTCGCGGGTTACTACAAAAACTTCGCCTAGCTTTGCGTTGAGCATCATTTGCTCCGCCTCCGCAATCGTCTGGTCTTCGAAGCAATAGTCGTTGTTTTTTTCGATGTGTGCTTCTACCGGTTCTGTCTTGGGGTCGTGTCCGAAACCACCCACGTTCCGGTTCATGTTGTTCTTCGTCAGGATACCCAATAATTCGCCGCATTGATCGATTACAGGTGACGAATCGATTGCCTGCGCCTGCATTTGGTCTAAAGCCGCCCTTACAGAAACCTTATTAGAAATGCTCTTTGCAGGCTCGATGATGTCCTTGACTGTGCGGGCTTTAAAATTGGCGCCTCCGAAGTAGTTAGGTTTTATCTGCTCCATAGGCTTAGGGTCCGACGCCTTAAAGCGCGAAATTCGGTTCCCCGAAACTTTCGGAATCGGGTTGTTGACGTGGACGTATTCGACCGAAGCCTAACCGAGTGATGCAAGCCTTTCCTTTTGGACGATTAACTCCTGGCAAGTCCGGGACACCACCGTGCAAGTCTGGACAGTTGGAAAAGGACTTGGGATTAGAAGCGAGTTCTCTCAGACAGTGCTGCGCTGCTAATAATTTTCGAGATCATGAGGTTCTTCTTCGTTGGTTCAAAGGAACAGGCGACTAAGTTAGCCGCCTTACACTGGGGCAAACGCGCGGAACCGTTCCGCACGCTCACCGTCAGTGTTAGAGCATTACGTCACTTTAACTTGCGATAGCTTTTGATCTTGCTACCGGTGTCGTCGGGAGGTGCACTTTCAGCACGCCCTCGCGGAACTCTGCCGTCACTTTCGTGCTATCGGCATCCTCAGGCAGCGTGAAGCTGCGTCGGAAAGTGCCAAAGGATCGCTCGATGCGATGGAATTTCTTTTTCTGATCTTCCTTCTGGCATTTGCGTTCTCCGGAAACGCTAAGAATGCCGTCTTCGACTGTTACCCTAACGTCATCCTTTTTCATTTCAGGCAGGTCAGCTTTGAGGAGATACCCTTGATCATCCTCACTGATATCAACCTCCGGTGACCAATCTGCGACCGCCAGGCTGTGGATCTCGCCACTGCCTATTCTGTTGGGAAAGCCGCCCAAGAAGAATCGATTTAAGCGATTTTGCGCTTCGTCCATCTCTCTAAGCGGATTCCATGTTGTTACTTGATTCAATGTATTCATTTATTTTATCTTTCTGGATTGAGTTAAAGCCGTGTTGGTACATCGCGCTAACCGCTTATTGTCAGGCTCGACCCTGATCTTGCGCACGTTGATGAGGAGGCCCGGTGGAAAGCAAACGCCCGGCGACTTCACCGGCGGCCATTCCGTTGATCAACGGATGCTCCGGCCAACGCGCTCGACGATTTCCACGTAGGCTTTCAGAGGAGCGGACGGATTTTCGCCTTTCCACGCGACACAAGCTTCGGTCGCCACGGCCGGCATGACTGGGCGAAACACGACATTTTTGTGCGGGAGTTTTTTTAGCTGCTCGGGGACGAGGGCGACACCCAAACCAGCGGAGATGGCGTGGATCATCGTTCGTTCAAGATCGACATCCTGCAAAACCTTCGGGGTAAAACCGGCGCGGTGACAGGTCTTGCTCAACCATTCGTGATAGTAGGGATAGCTCGCTTCTGACATTCCGATGAAAAACATGGGCGCGAGAGCTTTCAGCGCGACCGTCGTTTTGCCCGCCAGCGGATTGTCTTTGGGCAAGGCGGCGACGGTTTTGTAGGACGCAATGGTTCGGAATTCCAATCCGCGCCGCGCAATTGGCTCGTGTAATCCAACGAAACCCAGATCGAGCTTGCCATCTTCAAGCGCGCGAAATTGTTCACCGCACGACATGTCGAAGAGGTTAACCGAAACAGTGGGAAACAATTGACGGAACGAAGCGAGAGTCCTCGGCAGCAAATCGTAAAAGAGATTGCTGACGTACCCGATATTGAGCGCACGAACCTCGCCGCTGTGCAATCGCCGGACGGACTCGACCGTTTCGGCTGCGAGAGCAAGAAGGCGTTTGGCATCGGCGAGAAAGGAGCGGCCCTCGTCTGTCAGCGTGACCAGTTGCTTTGTGCGATTGAGAAGCCGGACGCCAAGCTCTTCTTCCAGATCCTTAACCTGCCGCGAAAGTGAAGGCTGCGCGGTGTGCAGCTTTTTGGCGGCTTTTGTGAAGCTCAGCGCTTCCGCAACGCCGACGAAGTAGCGCAGATGACGAAGTTCCATCGGGGTAAGAGACTTATCGTAAACCGACTCGGCACGTTAATGCAAAGAAGGAATTGCGAATTATGACAGACCGGTCGGCCACAGGCAGACGGGCCATACTTAAAAAGTATGACGTGCTACCAAGAACATATTGGCCGGGCAACGAGCGGAGGCGTAACGCTTTGCTTTGCCATTTATGAACCGAAACGCTTCAGCTCTTTGGAAAGGAAACCTTCATGAGGGCGGAGGGACTTTAACCACCGAAAGCGGCGTTCTTTCTAAAACGCAATATTCTTTTCGGACGCGATTCGCGGAAGGCCGGGGCACCAATCCGGACGAACTGATCGCGGCTTCGTTAGGCGGGTGTTTTTCGATGGCCCTGTCCAATGAGCTTGGTCTTTGCGGTTTCCACCCGCAGCGCATTGAAACCACCGCAACCGCAACGCTGGAAGATTTAGCCGCGGGCTGGACGGTCACGCACATCCAGCTCGACGTCCATGCGAACGTTCCGGACGCCTCTCAAGCGGGTTTCATGGATGCGGCGATCGCGGCAAAAACAAACTGTCCCATCTCCCGCCTGCTTAAAACAAATATCTCAATGACAGCGAGTCTCGACCGATGACATCAAATGCGTCGATTAGCCAGGCGAAGCTAATGCCCGCCGGTGGCCGAGGAAATTCGTTAGAGCTCGCCTTGGAAGTATCGGAGCTTCGCTACCGCCGGTTATTCGAAACCGCGCAGGATGGCATCCTGATTCTCGACGCGAATACCGGCAAGATCATCGATGTAAATCCATTTCTCCTCGATTTGCTCGACTATCCGTTCGAAAGCATAATCGGCCTCCAGCTCTGGGAGATTGGCCTATTCGAAGACATCGCAGCGAATCAGGCAGCGTTCGAAAAGCTGCAAACAGAGGAGTACATCCGGTACGAAAACCACCCGCTCCGCACGAAGGCCGGCAAACAGATCCAAGTCGAGTTTGTCAGTAACGTCTACTTTGTCGGCTCAGCCAAAGTGATCCAATGCAACATCCGCGATATCAGTGTGCGGGCTGAATTTCAGGCGGCGTCCAAGAGCCACGCCGATACACTCGAGCTCGCAGTCAGAGCAAGAGATGAAGTCATCGCTGTGCTATCCCACGAGCTGCGCAATCCGCTCGCGGCTATCTCGTCAATGATCGACGTGCTCGAGCTGGGTCACGGTGAGGTCGGCATGCCCGACAAGAAAGATTTGCCGCCGCAGTTCGATAAATCCGCCTTGGCGTTCATCCGCCGCAATATTCAAACTCTTGTGCATGTGGTCAACGAGTTGCTCGGCTTCACCCATCTCGCGAACGATGCCTCGGGGCTGGAGTTCGAGATGGTGGACGCGCACGAGGTGATCCGCTTTGCACTCAAGAATCTCGAGAGCCAGCAGAAAGGGACGGGGATTGGAATCGACCTCCGGTTGGAGGCTCCGCATAGCTATATCCGAGCCGATCCGCTCAAGCTCGAACAGGTTCTCTCGAATCTAATTGGGAACGCGCTAAAGTTCACGCCGGAAGGCGGCAAGGTTTCGATCGTCACGCGCAACGAGGCAAGCGGCAAGCTGGTCATCGAAGTAAGCGATACCGGGATTGGCATTCCGGCAGACGCACTCTCGCGGATTTTCTCGCCGTTCGAGCAAGGGGATTCGTCCATTAACCGACGCTACGGCGGTCTCGGTCTCGGTCTTTCGATTGCGCGTACGTTAATAAAAGCGCACGGCGGAACCTTGGAGGCCGCGAGCGAGGGATTAGATAAAGGCGCGAAGTTTACCGCGCGTTTCAAAATAGACGATTCGACCGCTGAAGCCCGTGAGGATGAACGCCCTATCGCAGCAAAGGGAACCAGCGAACACTTGGCACAGACGTAAACCTCAGATTATGGAACCAACTATCACACAAAATGGCGCCCTGTTCGCGTTGCAACACAGACCGGCGAAAAGAAATTATTCGCCAGCATCATCACCGACAGATCGCAAGCCCCAATAAAACGATCTCCACTTTACGAACGTCTGTCGGAGAATTTGTCTTTCGCCAAACTCCGCTCGGCTGTTATCTCGAGCTCGTCGTCGGCAATGCTCGTTGGGCACTCGGATTATTTGGGACGAATGAAGCGGCTGTCCGCGCGCTGAAAAACGGCAGGACGGGTTTCCGCACGTGGGATGCGCTGGGACGCAAGACCGCTGCCAATCAAATCGGCACGCTAAGCCGCTGGAACAAAGGCGAGCAGACGGCATGAACGACAGTTCCTTTATTGCCAACGGAGGGAACTTCACGTTTCCCGATAAAGCGAACGTGCGGCCGGAGCGCCTGTTTTTCCGGTTGCCACTCGATCGTATCAATTGGTTAACCAGTTCCTTTCTCATTGGCACGCTGGCTCTCACATTGACCGCCGTCCCGCTCTATCTCTGGTTTTTCGGGCTTGATTGGTTTCAGGTCGTACTCTTCTTTGCGATGCTTGCCGCTTGCGGATTTAGCATCTCGTTAGGTTATCATCGGCTTTTCTCGCACATTACCTTCCAGGCAAGCTGGCCGATCCGGCTTTTCACACTTATTTTTGGCGCCGCCGCGTTTGAAAATTCGGTTTTGATGTGGGCGAGCGAACATCGGCGTCATCATAAGCATGTGGATCATGACGATGATCCGTACTGTATTTCGAAAGGGTTCTTTTTCGCGCATATCGGTTGGCTGCTTTTCAAGCTGAAGACCGATCAGCCGTACGACAACGTAGCGGACCTGCAGAAAGACAAGCTCGTTTGCTGGCAAGATCGGTACGTCCAGTGGATCGCCGTCCTGGTCAGCTTCGGTATCCCGGCCATCCTCGGCGCTCTGTGGAATGGATGGCATGGAGCGCTCGGTGCTTTCTTGATCGCGGGGGTTGCGCGAATCGTTGTGCTGCAGCATTGCACATTTCTGATTAACAGCGCGTGTCACACGATCGGACGACAGCCGTATTCAACCAGGTGCAGCGCGCGCGACTCTTTCTTCCTCGCCCTTTTCACCATGGGCGAAGGCTATCACAACTACCACCACGAATTTCAGCATGACTACCGTAACGGAGTGAAGCCATGGCAATTTGACCCGACCAAGTGGCTCATCTGGACGCTGTCGAAACTAGGACTTACCCGAAATCTGCGCCGCGTTCCGGCAGATAAGATTCGAGTCGGCGCAAGCACAAACCAGAAACGCGAGTTGCTGATGTGCGGGCCCTCCCTGATCGTGAGATTGACGATCGCGGCTTTCGTTTTTCTAATACTCGGCGTCACAAGTGTTATTCACGCTGAGAGGCCTGATTCGACGGCGGGGACATCGAACGCGGGCACACGCAAACTGTTTATCGATCCAAGCTCCACTTCCGTTGCCCTGCGGGGGAAAGCTAGCCTGATCGTCAGTCCGCTTGCACATCGAGACGGAAATTATGTGGGTGACTATCAGCTCAAGGTGAGGCCGTATTTTTTTAAGAGTGAGAAAGGCAGTTTACTCCTGGCGGCATCCGATGATGCGGTTCGGAAACTCCAGACGGGAACAGCCATCAACTTTACCGGTAAGGCCGTCACGCACAAAGACGGCAGAACTCATATCGTACTTGGGAGGGCAACACCGTCATCAGGTAACCGCGGGGGCGTCACATTTTCAATCGTAACGGACGACGCAAAGATAGTCTTCAACACTTCCTATCACTTCGGGACACAGCGGGGACATAAACACTTTCCCCGAGTCGATCGAGAAGGCTTGCATCAGGCTGCCGACTTGAATCGAACTGGATACACGACGTCTCCTATACCAAGAAAGTATGACGTCGAGCTTACGAAGTATTGGCTAGATACAGACGGAGCCGTATTCAGAGTTCCTGCCGCATCCATTTACCTACCTGGTTCGCCGATTTAGGTCGGAAGCACGAATCGGATGGCCTTTAGCTGCGATCACTGCAGCAACTTGGTAAAATAGAAAGTTAATATGATTAAATCATTCCTCAGTGTCACGTTTGCCACAGCCCTAATGGGTTTAGTGGCTTACGGGCAAACATCCACATCCTCCACCACCGTTGCGACGGGGACCAATGGAGCGACTGAAACCACGACCACGACAACGGAAAGTACTGGCACCGTCACGGAGTTTACTCCGGGCCAAGCGCTGATCCTAAAAACTGAAGCAGCCGAGCCCGTGCACTACAAGTTCGGCAAGACCGTCACATACGTGACTTCAGATGGACAGGTTATCGAAGCTTCGAAAATCAGAAAAGATTCGAAGGTTCGCGTTCACTACATCAAGGACGGCGACGACATGGTAGTTGACAAGGTCATCGTGACGCGGAACCGCTACTAAGATGGCAAGTTTGCTTGGTTAATTTTTAGACCAAGCTAGCAATTCAGCGCCTGGCGGATCGAGATAGTGCTCGTCGCCAGGCGTTTTGTTTTCTTTGATTTCAATCTGAAAGCCAAGCGCTGATTTTGGCTGACCTCGAGGCACCGACGTCGCTCCCAGCTGTACGAGACGGTAGAGACCGCAATCACACGCGACGATTATATTGCTTGCCGCCGGGGATAGCGACGTGTTACCCACGATCCGTGAACAGAAACATCTTCTACATCATCGGAGTCATTGTTGTTATCGTCATCGTCCTCAAAGTGCTCCACGTGTTTTAGCTCAAGGCTAGATATACTTCACGGCGCGTAAACCGCGGTGCGCGTGACTGGTGCTCTCTACAAGTTTGTAGGTTTGTACACCTGTCACTTTCCTCTGTCTGGGATCGCTACGGAATCCGAAGACACCTTCTTGTCGAAGAACTGAGCTGCGGTGCGCGGGCGACGTGCCGCGCATTTGCTAGAAGCCGCACTGTGGACGACGGATAACGTGCCATGCGAGCGACGAAGAATGCCGCTACCGCTGCGGCCATAGGAACCTGGGCGATTCTGCTGACGGCGTTCGTCGTCACGATTCTTTACGTCGGACGCCAACTACTTATTCCGCTCGCGCTTGCCGCGATGCTGACCTTCCTGCTTGCACCGCTGGTCGGCTACATTGAACGCTGGATCGGACGTATCGCGGCTGTTCTGATCGTCGTGGCGATGCTCTTCAGCGTCTGTCGGCGGAGCCGGTTGGTTGTTAACGCGTCAACTGGTCGACCTCGCGGCGAAGCTTCCCGATTACCAGACGAACATCGACAAGAGATTGAACGCGATCCGACTTCCCACTGGCGGTGCGTTTGGTCGCTTTTCGCACAGCGTTTCCGAGCTGCAAAAGCAATCACCGGACTCGGTGGAGCCGCCGGCGAATGCGACCGGTCCGGTGCCGGAAACAAAAGCCACTACGACCGCGCGCTCTCGCAACGTGCCTGCGGGTCAACAGCCAATGCCGGTTCGGATCGTCGAATCGCAAAGCCGTCTTCCGCAAATCCTGCAAACCACCGCGACCGGAATGCTCGGACCGCTCGGAACGGCCGGCCTCGTTTTCGTCCTCGTCATCTTCATGCTGTTGAAGCGCGAGGACCTGCGCGGCCGAATGATCCGCTTGATCGGCCAAGGCCGGATCAGCGCGACCACGCGGGCGATGGACGACGCCGGGAGCCGCGTCGCCCGTTACCTTACAATGCAGCTTCTGGTGAACGTGAGTTTTGGCTCGTGCATTGCGATCGGACTCTACTTCATCGGCGTGCCGAACGCTGCGCTCTGGGGCGCGTTCGCGGCGATCATGCGATTCGTGCCGTACGTGGGAGTGTGGATCGCGGCCGCGGTTCCTGTGCTGATTTCGTTTGCAGTTTCCACGAGCTGGCTCAGTCCGCTTCTGACGCTCGGTCTTTTCATCGTGCTCGAATTGATTAACTTCAACGCGCTCGAGCCGTGGCTCTACGGATCCCGCACCGGCGTCTCGTCCGTCGCGCTGATCATCGCGGCGGTTTTCTGGACGTGGCTTTGGGGACCGATCGGGCTCGTCCTCGCGATCCCGCTGACAGTGTGCGTTGCCGTGATGGGCCGGCACGTGCCGAAGTTGCAATTCTTGAGCGTGCTTCTCAGTGAAGAGCGAGCACTCGCTCCGCACGAGGAATGTTATCACCGACTGCTCGCGTTCGGTTTGGATGAAGCGAACGACCTCGCGGAATCGTACGTGAAATCAAATTCACTCACTTCTCTTTACGATTCCGTTCTGATCCCGACAGTCACGCTCGCGGAAATGGACGCGCAACGCGACGAACTGGGCCCCGAACAACGTTCCGCGATTCATCGTCACATCCACGATCTGATCGAAGATCTCGGCTCGGCCCCGCCATCGAAGTCGCAGTTGGAAGCGGACAAGGAGGTCGCCGAACACACGCCTTTCCCTCTCTCCAGTCCCACGTGCCGCGTGCTTTGCGTGCCGGCTCGCGCCTACCGTGATGAACTCGCGGGAGCGATGCTCGTGCAGCTGCTTCAACAAGAGGGTTTCGATGCCGAGAACGTCTCCGCGGCGCTCAGCAGTAGCGAGCTCCTCGAGATGGCGGCGAAGTCGGATCCCGAAGCGATTTGCATCTCGGTTGTCGCACCCTCCACCCTGATCCATGCGCGCCATCTCAGCGCGAAACTTCGCGCTCAATTGCCACACGTGAAGATCGTGGTCGGAATCTGGGGTGCGACCGAAAACATGGCTGGCGCGGGAGAGCGGCTGCGGTCTTCCGGTGCGGACGAAGTGGTCGTGTCCCTCGCCGAAGCAGTAGTGCAGCTCGCGAAGTTTTCCGTTTCGCTTACCGATGAGATGATCCCCGGCGCGATCCCGGACAACGAGGAAAACCGTCTCGAAGAGCTGGCTCGCTTGCATCTGGCCGATGGCACGCGTGAAGAAGTTTTCGACCGCATCACGAAAAAACTGGCGCGCGTTTTTGAGGTGCCGATTGCCCTTATCACGTTCATCGATCGCGATCACCAGTGGTTTAAATCGCAAGTCGGGCTGCCCGAGGAAATCGCCGAAGCCCAGCAGACGTCGCGCGAGCTTTCGGTGTGCGGCCATGTGATCGCGAACGACGAATTACTCGTGGTCGAAGACCTTTCACGCGACCGAAGATTTGCAAACAACCCCTTATTAAAAGAGCGCGGCCTGCGCTTTTACGCCGGCGTTCCGCTCCGCAGTAACAACCTTCCGATTGGCTCGCTCTGCATCCTCGACGTCAAGCCACGCCGAATGACCGAACGCGAAAAACGTCTGCTGGAAGTCATCAGCGAAGATGTGATGGAGGAAATTAAACGCCGCGATAGTGTGGGTCCGCCGAGCGTGCTGGTAGCCTAAGCGGTGATCACACACGCTGGCCGCAATCGCTGCGCTGCGATATGTCAGCTGTTCATCGTGGCAAGAAGCCTTCATGCGACGTTAACTCAAGTTATTGTGGCATTGTCATGTCTCTGCTTCGGTTTTCGGTTGCGCGGTTATATCTTCGCTGGAGCGATTTCGATCGCTGATTCAGCGAGGCTCACGAATCCTTCCGTTTCCATCGCTGGCATAAGGCCCAGGATTGAAAACGGCAGAAATTGGGTGCTATTACCGTTTCAATTAATCTATTGGCAGCCTGGCAGCCGGACACGTGCGATCCCATAATTGGAGCAACCAAAGGGGGTGAACGAAAATGAGGACACTAAAAAAAACCAAGAGCAAGAAGCAGCAGGGCAGAGTGCGGGATTTGAAGCCCGTGAAGGAGGTGAAGGGTAGTGGCAAGATTGAGCACGCCGTCGAGCATCACGAGACCGCCGTCACCGAAGATGCGAAAGAACTCAAAAAGCTTCGGGAAGAAGTCACACAAATTAAGTCCGACATCGCGCATATCTTAGAGGCATTACAAACTTTAGAGACGTGGGTACCAATGTCGCGAACTGAGATACCGCAGTACGCATGGGCGTATAGGAAATTTGTAGACATTACGACTCACTTACGGCAAGAGGCCCGTTCCCGGTAGCGCAGGGTCTTTGTTTCTCGACTAACGGATTCGAGTCGTGGTACTCTACGCGACCTGAGCCCCACCGCACAATCTGCACGGCGTTGGCTCAAACGATAAATTTGGATGCGAGCGAGGATGCAGCCGTTACTGCCCAGAGAACGCGAGTTCCAATGGTTCAAAGGCAACCGGGGTTTTTGGGGCTTGCGTGCTTCATTTGATCGTGGGGCCGACTTCGTGGCTCTCCGAATTAAACTACTTTGTTCAAGCTGCAGCCGTTTGGAACATTGGCACAACCGGCGCACGCTCAAGATAGCTTGCGGCCATTCCTTCGAAGTGCGTGCGGATGCTGCGCAGTTCGGCAGTCATAAACGTATCGACAAAACGCGAGCGCCGGTTGAGCCAGGCAAAGAACTTGTTCCTGATCTCATAGTGAGCTGCGAGCGTGACCTCCGTGCAGTTTGGCCGGATCTCAGTGAAGTCAACGATTCCCATCAGGTCAATGTTCCCACCCGCGGATTCAAACGCGTATTCATTGGGCACGTCGCTCTCGACCGACAGAAGCACGGTGTGAGCCTCAAAACCGAGCGGACCGCGAAAGCTGAAATCAACCGTCTTAGATGAAGTCACTGTTGCCCTTGTCACCATAAGAAACTGCCGACGATACGATTGGATGTTGGCAAGACGGGCTTTGCATTCTGCCGCCGGCTGACTCAGGTGTAGTGTTTTTTGTAAAAGCATAGATAGGGTAGGTTTGTTGCCGTGAAATTTAAGCAATAGGGTTGTCCGGCCAATATCTTCTTGGTAGCACATAATACCTTTTAAGTATGGCTGTCGCGGCAAGTGAAGGTTCATTGGGCCTGCGCTTGCGAATCCAAGTATCTGGTCGCACGGTCTGGATAGATCAAACCTTTCTTCAGAAAGGATAAAGTTATGTTGCTAAGCCTTGGGCAGCTTTACGGAAAAAAGCTCGGCGCCTCTGACGGCGACATCGGCCATGTGAAGGACTTCTATTTTAATGATCAGCAATGGGCTATCCGCTATGTTGTCGCGGACACAGGTTCATGGCTATCGGGCCGCTTGGTGCTGATTCCTCCCCATGCTTTCGGAAACCTGCGTCAAGACGCCGACTGTCTGCTCGTGAATCTGACTCGGCAACAGATTGAAAACAGTCCCGCGATTGAGTCGCACAAGCCAGTCTCGCTACAATATCAAGCATACTGGGACGGAGTCGAAACGTGGGGCGTGGGCGGTTTTCCAGAGGCTCCGCCACCGCCGCATCTTATGCCGAGTAAGCAGGCAAGCGACGATCTTCATCTGCAAAGCACACAGGCTCTTAGCGGCTACCCCATCCAAACCAGCGAAGGAGCGATCGGCCACGTCATTGATTTTATCATCGACGACAAGAGTTGGGCGATTTGTCACCTGGTTGTGGAGACCGGCCATTGGTATTCCCGCAAGGAGATCGTGATTTCACCGAAGCATATCGACCGGATCAGTTATGAGGAATCCAAGGTATTTGTGAACGTGAGCAAGGAAAGCATCCTGGAAGCGCCGCAATACCATGTTTCTCCGCTCGGCGAGGCATATGGCGATACCCGGAATTTCGACTAATGAATTATAACGAGCCGTGAAGTCCCTCTACCAATCGGCACTTATCCGGGGCGGCTCCTCCATTTGGTAGCCTTTGTTACGCTATTCCCACCACCTTCAATAGGTCCCATCTAATGAATCATCCCAGGTGCGATACTGTCCACTCCAACAACTTCGCGGCATCTTAAGTGGAAACGACTTTGCTTCTTTTTTCTGTGCCTTAACACAGTAAATCTCAAAGCGTCCCAGGCGCATCTTTTCTTCCTTCACCCATTTTTCAATTGTCATAGTCACTTTGTAATTAAGAATTTGAAATAGATTTATTTGACCTATTAAAGCCATCTTGGTGTGTTGCGCTCACCGCTTATTGTCAGGCTCGACCCTGATCTTGCGCACGTTGATGAGCAGGCCCGGCTAAAAGCAAACGCTTGGCGATTTCGCAAGATCGCGCTCGTGGGCAGGCAGGCTTAGAAGTCCGCGCGGTGCAGAGACAAGATGCTTTGTTCCGACAATACACGCAGCGCTAGCAATTCTTACTTGCCACAGCGGCGGAGATCACGCATTATGAAGCCCCGATGATCAGAGCGAATTGTCGGGCGCGGTTTACCGCAGCCGATTTCGACTTCATCGTGCGCACGCTGGCGCGTTCGCAAACCGATCAGGTTTCTCTGGTCGATCTGTTGAGCGATGTCGAAACGCGCGATTCCATTCTGGATCATCCACGGTTGGTTGACGCCATTCTAAACCACTGCGGACATCTTCGAATTTCGTCTCAGTTTTACTTTTACGTGCTTGCTCGCCACGTGCTGCAACAGGGCGGAATCGGGGACCGAAAGCTTTGCGATTACGTCGCGTCGTTGCTGGAAACATTTTCGCACGCGAGCCGGCTTCAGATTTCCGAGGAGACACATCATCTGGCTGAACAATACATTTCCGATATCCTGATCGCGCTGAATCGCGCCACTCCGGAGCAGGCGTTTCTGCTTCGGGCGCACATTGGTAATTACTCACTGTTCATCAGCGGAATTTTTCACGAGAACACGCAACGGCGCAGCCTGCGTGGCGGACCGGACATCGAGTTTTACGAGCAGGTCGGCCGGACGAACTATCAACTTGTTTCTTCGCATGTGGTCGCTCGCCGCTGCGAACTGAACGACGTGTTCGAAGGATTGGCGGATCGATTTCGCGAGGTTCGGCTCGCGCTCAATCAGCTTTCCGATCAGTTGCTGAATCTGGACGAAGACGCGCGTCCTTCGCTTTCGTTGTGAACGAGACACTCTTCAGCCAAATCCAGCGATTATTCGAACGCACCTACGCGCAGGTCGGAATCAATCTCGAAGATTGCCTGATTGATCGGACGCGCTGCGCACAATTGTCGATGCTAGCCGGAAGATCGGCATGCGAATTGAGCGAACTGGCGCGCACATTTTTGCGCCGAGCCGGCGACCAACTTTACGTCGGCATTTATTATTCGCGCTGGCTGATTGAACAACTCGAACAACACGATCCGCGTGCGGGGTTGGGGGATCGGAATATCCGATCGCTGATCACGTTTGTTGAAGAATTGAATCATGCGTTGCACGCCGCGCTCCAGTTCAAACGCGGAGTGCGCGAGATCGCGTCGGAGGATTTTGCGCGAAACCTTGAGCTGCAGGCGCAGGTGGACACGTATCTGGTTCTTCTACTTTTTGTGGCCTTTTTCCGAAAAACGCAACGCGTCTCGGCGACCGACCGCCGTTGGTTGCGTTTTCAGCTTTTCGCGCGGCAATGCCCCGAAGCATTTCGCGACGCGAACCTGCGTGGCCGTTACCTCGAGACGAGTAAGCTGGCGGCCAGCTACACAAGTTTTCTCGACACCCTTAATGCTGTTCGTCGTGTAGATGAAATCAGGCGGTTTCATTCCCTCGACTACGGTGCGAAGAGAGAGCGAATTCTGGCCTTGACGGCTGGACACGCTAAGTAAGCCGCAAAGATTGCGCCGCCACGGGATGATGCGATTCATTTGCCTATGATTACCTATCCAAAAAGTCCCAACGAAATGACGCGCGGCATGACGTATTTCCCGCGCATGCTGGACAAGATTCGGCTGCATTTGCGCGGCGAGCTGCACGAAGATTATCAAGAAAACTTCGGCGCGCTGAAAGCGGCAGACGGAACGTGCTGCAATTTTCTGCGCGTGCACCATCGCGATCTGATTGAGCGTGTGAAGCAGGGCGGGACGGACGAAGAAATTTTGGAATGGTGTTTCGAAAAGGGACGCCGGTTGAACGACGGCGATCTCTTTGTCTGGAACGGATTCGCATCGAAGCTTGGGTGGCGGGATGCGATCACGCCGCGGCTCGAACAACGAAAAAAGGAAGCGGGAATTGCGGATCGCGACGACATCGTGACCATTCCGGAGCTCATCGATTTTGACGAAGGCCGATTCCCAGAGGCGAGCAAGACTTCGTGACTTCTCGAAATTAGCCTGGCTACGAGTAGTCGGCGTAACGATTGGTCTTTGCACTCTGGCTTTCACTGCTTGCCAGTATGACGTCCCAATCACATCGGCTCCGACTCGAAAAGTGCAGGAACGACTGCTTGGCGATTGGACGTCGGCTGATGGCAAGGAAAAGCTGAAACTGCGGAGCCTCGACGACAGCATCTACATCGTTTACTACGACGGCGATCTCTTTCGCGCTTACCACTCCGACGTCGCGGAAATGCCTTTCGCGACTGTCCAGGACCTCAACTCGAGCGATCGCAAATATGCTTACGTCATTTGGAAATTGTCGGACGATGGCAAGAACTTGAGATTGCGGAACATCAACGACAAGGTTGTTCCAAAGGAACTCAAGGACTCAGCCAGCGTAGTTGCACTCCTAACAAAAAATGCTGGCAATCCGGAGCTCTTCGGCGAGGAAATCGAGTTTAGGAAAGAGAAATAGTTGCTGCTTCAGCGGCTATTTGTCAGCGCCAACGGCGCGCTACTTATATTAGCCTGGGGCAACGCCTCAGGATTCGAAATGGGCTCACGGCGAAGCGCTGAAAGCGCGATTCAACGTCGAAATGAGTCGCGCTGCACGTTACCGTCATGAATCCTCGGGCGTTGCCTCAGGCTGGTGATGAATGCCGCGCCCTTACGCTATGCAGGATGCTGACTGGATTATCCAAAGTGATTCGGCAAACTCGCAGATACTTGCGGAGTCAGTCGCAACAATTGATGATTGAGGACTCTTCTGACAAAGTTCGAGATGATTGGATTGCAAAATTATTTTAGCGCAACCATTCTTCTCTCGCTTTTATGGTTTTTCTGCGCTGAGCGAGCGATTGCGCAAGAAACACCGGCGATCTCATCAAGTCCGAATGGATCGCCATCGCCAACTCCTCCGGTGTTTTCGCCGCAGACGTTGTCGGAGCTGAAACAACTGCAGAAAGCCGCTCTGGAAAGCGATTACGCTTACCGGCAGGTCGCGCATCTGGCTAACAACATCGGGCCGCGTTTAAGTGGATCGGCACAGGCGGCGAAAGCAGTCGAATACGTCGCCGCCGAATTGAAAGCCCTCGGCTGCGACGTGCAGCTCGAGAAGGTCATGGTGCCTCATTGGGTGCGCGGCGAAGAGACAGCAGCGCTCGTTCAATTTGCCGGACAAGCGCCGAACACCACTCAGAAGATTGTTCTGTGCGCGCTGGGAGGGAGTGTAGCCACACCAAAAGACGGGATCGAAGCCGAGGTCCTTGTGGTGAAAAATTTTGATGAATTGAAATCGATGCCTCGTGAAAACGTCGCGGGTAAAATCGTGCTGTTCGATTACCCGTTCGACAAACAAATGGCCGCGGAAGGTCGGAGCTTCCAAGCTTATGGCAAAGCGGTTGTTTATCGCAGTGACGGGCCGAGCGCAGCCGCGAGGCAAGGTGCTGTTGCATGTTTGATCCGCTCAGTGGGCGGAGCCGAATACCGGCTTCCGCACACTGGAATGACAGATTACGCAAAAGATGCGCCGAAAATCCCGGCGGGCGCGGTGACCGTCGAGGATGCAGATTTGATTGTCGATCTGGTGCGACAAGCACCGGTAAAAATGAAATTGGTTCTCACGCCGCAAACCCTTCCTGACGCAGAAAGCGCGAACGTGATCGCTGATATCAAAGGAAGCGAGCACCCGGAACAGGTCATCATCGTTTCCGGTCATTTGGATTCATGGGATCTGGGCACGGGCGCGATCGATGATGGCGCAGGCGTCGCAGTTTCGATGGAAACAGCGAACCTGATCCAAAAACTTGGTCTCAAACCGAAGCGCACGATTCGCGTCGTCGCGTGGATGAATGAAGAGAACGGTGAGGCGGGATCAAAGCAGTACGCAAAGGATCACGAGAAAGACATAGCAAACCATTTCGCAGCAATGGAAACAGACGGTGGCGCCGGTCATCCGATTGGCGTCAACATCAAAGGAAAACCGGAAGTGAAAAAGATATTCGCGCCCGTCGCGAATATCTTGCAGGAATCAGGCGCGGGTATTCTCGATTTAGTTGAACACTGCGGAGCCGACATCGAACCGCTCGAGAAAGCCGGCGTGCCGGCTTTTAGTCCGATTCAAGACAGTCGTTTCTACTTCAATTATCACCACACGGCAGCCGACACCCTGGACAAAATTGTGCCGAAAGAATTGGCGGAAAATTCTGCTGTGGTGGCGGTGGTCGCGTATGCGCTGGCGAACATGGAAACGGCCATTGCCTCGGTAACTGTAGCCACCGGCCTGTGGCCGGTCCACTTTCCGCTCTTTTCAGACTGAGGAGACGGCCCATAGGGCCGTGGCTACAGCGGCGAAAATTTCAATTGCGCTTCAAATTGCGCGTCTCATTCAGCACAAAATTCGCCAGCCGGCGCCCGCGATTGCGAACAAATCGCCACGGCCCGGCATCGACGAAATAGGTGAGGAGAATGCTGTCGCGCGTTTTCACCTCCGGCCCGACCGGGTCGGCCGAATGCCAGGTGTTGTCAGCTACGGCGAACGCGTAACCCGTATTTGGCGAAAACGGCATCTGCGCCTTCTTCGGTTTGCGTCCGTTAGGCAACACCTCGTGGAAGATGGTGCCGATGTGCGGCGTGGAATTGTCCGCCGGCAGATAAAATTGAACCGTGATCCCTTTCCAAAGACTGTCGGTATGCTTGAAGATACGGTATCCGGGAATGTCGCGCGTCAGGATCGGTACGGGATACATGTTCACCTTTGCGAAGTTTTCTCCGAACCGGCCTTCCAGCCCCGGCGCCAACCGTTGGACGAAAGCAGATTGCAACTCCTTGGAACGCAGCACGCGACCGGTCGCATCCCAGACTGCGCGTTTTTTCGGCGGTAAATGGCGAACGTATTCGGGGAAAAGATCGATCTTCGCGCGCGTGGGTTTTCCATCGGCCCTGCTGCTGCCGGTCTTGCTTTTGCCGGACATCGCCCGGTAATCCTCGGCTACAGGCATCGCTTCGACCATCTGCGCGTAAAAGTCATCGGGAAAAATGCGGTCGAATTGTAAGTGATGAAATGGCGCGTCGCCTGCGTGCGCCTGTTGTACTGAGTCGACAACGAATTGGATAAGATTTGCAACTGACTCGGATTTTTCCATCGATTGTGCTTTAGGCAGCTAATTTAAGAATGACATTCTGTTACGCAATGAATAAGCAAGGAACGGCGGTCTCCAGACCGCACTGGTACTCGTGGTAGCAATAAATCAAAAGCGTTCGCTTCCATCACGCATCGGTCGCTGGATAGCGGAACTGGTCCTCGTGTTTGTCGGTGTTTATGCGGCGTTTTGGCTGAACAACTACCAGCAGCAACGGCAGGAGGGAGGCCGCCGCGATCAGATTCTGGCTTCGTTCGAGCAGCAATTGCGCGAAGGCATCAAAAGCGGAAAAATTAACCGCGCCAAACAGGAACAGAAAGCCGCGGAGTTTCGGCGTGCGCTCGACGCCGGTGAAATGCCGCCACTAGAGCCGTTTGTTTTCATCACCGATTACAGCCCAACCGACTGGGCTACGATGCTGCAATCGGGAGGCGTCCAACTGCTTGACGTGCAGACGCTCCTGGCGGTGCGCAACGATGAATCAGTTATTCGCTGGGGATTGAACCGTATGGCGTGGTACCAGAAACTAAGCGACGAACTGATCGTGCCGAATCTCGATCAGGACATTTCGTTCTTTTACGATCCGGCGACGAAGAAATTGCGAAAACGGTTTGAGATCTATCCCCAGGCGCTTGATGCAAATGTGCAATTTGCTAACGAGCTTGAACGAACGCACACCGAACTGCTGAAACGAATCCAAGCCGAGCGCCAGCGAAACGGTTAATACGCCATGCCATCATGTCATTCTGAACAAACCGAAGAATCTCAGATTATTTCTGGACCGCTCTTCATAAAACTAAATCAGAGATGTTTCGCTTCGCTCAACCTGACACCGTCGTCTAAAGCTGAGGTCTAACATGAATCATATAATCCGAATCTTCGCATTCCTTTCGTCTGTGTTAGTCGCGAGTGTCGCGTCCCCTGCAGATTATCCCGCGCCAACCGAAGGCGATTTCACGCTTCGCGACTTCAAATTTCAATCCGGCGAAACATTGCCAGAGCTTCGCATTCATTACCGGACACTGGGGACACCGCAGAAAGACGCGCAGGGCAAAACGACAAATGCCGTTCTCATCATGCACGGGACAACCGGCAGCGGCGCGCAGTTTATTCGTCCCGAATTTGCCGGTGAACTGTTTGGAAAAGATCAGCCGCTCGACGCGACAAAATTTTTCATCGTGTTGCCGGACGGGATTGGCCACGGCAAATCGAGCAAGCCGAGCGACGGCATGCACGCCAAATTCCCGCGCTACGGTTATCTCGACATGGTGGAGGCGGATTACCGATTGCTCACCGAAGGCCTTGACGTAAATCACGCGCGATTGGTGATGGGAACGTCGATGGGCGGAATGCATACCTGGCTGTGGGGCGAACTGCATCCCGACTTCATGGATGCGCTTATGCCACTGGCGAGTTTGCCGACCCAGATTTCGGGACGCAATCGCGCGTGGCGTCGCATGGTCATCGACGCCATCCGCAACGATCCGTCATGGGAGGGTGGCGATTATAAAACGCAGCCATCTAGCCTGCGCACCGCCGCCGAAATGCTCTGGTTCATGAGCAGCAATCCGGTCTTGCGTCAGAAGGACGCGCCTTCGCTTGCGAAAACAGACGAAGTCCTCGACAAATTCGTTGAGCAAATCGTTAAGACTGATGATGCAAACGACGTGCTCTATGCGCTTGAAGCTTCACACGATTACGATCCGGGTCCGAACCTGGAAAAAATCCAGGCACCGCTTCTCGCAATCAACTCCGCCGATGATCTGATTAATCCGCCGGAACTCGGGATCCTTGAGCGCGAGACAAAGCGTGTCCCGAAAGGACGCGCGATTGTAATTCCTTTGAGCGACAAGACGCGTGGCCACGGCAGCCACACACTTGCTGCGTTATGGAAGGATCAGTTGGTGCAAGTGCTTAAGGAAACCGAATCAAGTCCCTAGTTCGGAAGTTATAAACTGGAGCCTTTCGGCAGATCCTTGCTAGTTAGCTTTCCGAACTTGGCTTCCATACCGTGTTCGATCCTTTGCTGCTTGATACTTGCTTTTTCGTTCTTGAGGGTCACGAGTAGCTTTGTCAGGCCTTCATTCAGTCCCTTATTTCCCGCATCCCATTCCGATTTTGGCTTGAACGCCACACGGGGATAAATCTTTGTTAGGTCTGGTACAACTTTTCCTTCGCTTTGAACTCTTTCAATGATTGGAACCAACTGATCGATATCGCCAAAGGCATATCCGTTAATGTACGGGCCTACCAACTGCTGAAAGGCATTCTGCGCCTGGAACAATTCGAAGCCGGGATCGCCCATGCTGCCCATCTTGTCCCGATCGATCAGACTGGCAAAAAGACGCCCGCGATACTGGGCCGAATAAAACCAGTAAATTGACTCCTTTCTGAAACCCAGATCATAGAGACGAATCGCGGCTACGTACATCTCGACGAAGTTGAGCGTGTCCCATGACTTTTTCATTTTCGCGATCGTAGCGACAAACTCGGTTTCGTTTTTCGCAGCCAAACCACTGCTAAACGGGCCGACGTCGATAGCCGGGCCTTTGGAATTGTAGTACGGCGTGATGTAAACCTCGATGTGAGCGGGGTCGGTGATGGTTTGGCCAGCGGCGAGACCGGCACAACCAACGAGAAGGGGAATTAGAATGAGCTTCATTTAGCTAAGGAGCCGGAAGCTCAACTACCGTTTCACTTAGCGCAAGCGGCCGCGCATTCGTCGAGCTCGTAACGACAGGTGTATTCCTGGATCGAGCGTTGCTCGGAGGCGGTGGCGGCGGCAACTGGATCACCATTGGATTTTCGGGCCTTATCCTGCCGGAGACATTACAAAGGTGTTTATGAAGTCGCCGCAACGCGACGACGGCGAGTACTTGTATGGAGTTCTACCGCCTTCTTCTCAAGCAGGCGCTGAACCGAGCGCGTCTCCTGCCGGTGAGTGAACAGTTGCCTTACTTAAGGCGATCGCAGTCGTACGAGATACTCGGACGTTGCCCTTTCAAGACATCAAGCGTTTTCATCAGACGAGTCTCGTAGGAATCACATGTGGGACATTCTCCATTTGGCTGGACCCATTCGGGATGTTGGATTCGCAGGTCGTCGTGAATCTGTCTCTGCAGATCTGCGTACGTATAAAGTTCGTGAAGCATGGCCGCTACTCCTGTTTGATTACCTCGGTGACACGGCCATCGCGTGAGCGACTAAAATGATTGGCCAGACAGCGATGAAGACAATCATTCCGAATGCGACCAGTTCGGATGAGTATCCAGGCTGTGTCCGGTAAGCATATCGATCACTGAAGAAACGAGAGACGCGAACGAGCATCGAGTTAGTGAGTTCCGTGTTCATGTCGACAATAGACAACCATTCAGTCCCCGCGTTTACGCGCAAAAGTAACGCTGCTGTCACTTTGGCTGACGGCGGGGAGGGATGGACTTATCGGCGGCTTACTCGCCGTAGTAGTACGCGCCGCCGTAATAAGCGTCCCATGGATAGTACGGATAATAATCAGGCGCGTAGTAAGTATTATATTTCGCCTCGGGCGAGCGAATCCGGTTACTGGCGTAGTCAACATTGGCGCAACCGCCGAGCAGAAAGGGAAAAGCGACGGCGCCGACCAGTGAAAAGATCGTTCTAACGTGCCGACTCGTTTTTCGTTTAGGTGCCACGCGTTTGGGGCGCTCATTTGACGGGACGCCTTTCGCAAACGCAAGCTAAAAATTAACGCATCGACGCAGCCGCGAAAATGCGGCTTACGCCGATGCGTTAGCCAACCGTGCGTCGCAAATTATTACCAGTCGCCGTAAACGGTTCTGGTGTAGTACCGCGGACCATACGCGTCGTTGTAGCGGACGCCTGAGCGTACGACCGTATCGTAGGATGGCCCGTAGTAGGAATACGGGTATGGATTATAGTACGAGTATCCCGTGTATCCGGTCGGATAATAACCGGTGTTATACGCCACATACGGACTCTCTGCACATCCCCCCAGGAAAGTTGCCACGAGGCCTGCGCAAAGGATCGATAGCAATAGTGGAATGCGACACTTGGATTTCGTTGTCGTTTTCATCAGATATCCCCCTTTGTTGAATTTCCCTTTTCCAATTCGTGAGCCGTTCACGCGGCTCTGTCTGGCCTGTTGTTCCCTTGTGAACAGTGAGGTGTTCAGACTTCATTGTACGATTCGAATCAGACACCTTGATCGGTCGCCGGACCTGGTGAAATCAAAGGAACGTTTTGGGATTGCGGCGACGTCCTGTTAAGCATTTTTGCATCGGTAGCCATGTTCGTTACCGTCAGCCGCCCCATGAAACGAAATTTCTTTTGGCTCGGCGCGTGCCTGACGATTGTGTTCACAATCTTCGCAGAGCAGCCATCGCCCTCGGCACGCGAGGAAAATTTTGATGTGATCATCCGCAACGGGACCGTTTACGACGGCACCAGCGCCGATCCGCGACAGGCCGATGTCGCGATTCGGGGTGATCGAATAGCTGGCGTCGGGGATTTCAAATCGGCGAAAGCGAATACGGTCATCGATGCGAAGGGGCTCGCTGTTGCACCCGGATTCATCAACATGCTTTCGTGGTCAACCGAGTCGCTGATTCAGGATGGACGTTCACAAAGCGAAATTCGGCAAGGCGTCACGACCGAGATCATGGGCGAAGGCGAATCGATGGGTCCGGTTAACGATCGTGTGCGCGAGCACAAAATTCGCGAGCAAACCGACATCAAATACGACATCCCGTGGAATACGCTGGCGGAATATCTGAAGTATCTCGAAAAGCGCGGCGTGTCGTGCAACGTGGCGTCATTCATCGGCGCGACGACGATTCGCGAATACGTAATCGGATACGAAGATAAACAGCCGACGCCCGAGCAGCTCGACGAAATGCGCGAGCTGGTGCGAAAAGAAATGGAGGCGGGCGCACTCGGGATCGGCACTTCATTGATTTATCCGCCGGCGTTCTACGCGAAAACCGAAGAGCTGATCGAGCTGTGCAAGGTCGCGGCAAAATATCAGGGCAAATACATTTCACATATGCGCAGCGAAGGAAATCAACTATTCGAAGCGCTTGACGAACTGCTGCGGATCGCGCGCGAAGCGAACATTCCGGCCGAGCTTTACCACATCAAAGCCGCCGGCAAAAAAAATTGGCCGAAAGTAGATGAACTGCTGGCGCGAATCGAACACGCGCAAAACGAGGGACTGAAGGTTCGCGCCAATATGTACACTTACACCGCCGCCGGCACCGGCCTCGATGCGTGTCTGCCGCCGTGGACGGAAGACGGAGGTTATCCGGCATTGTTCAAACGGCTGCGCGACCCGGCGATGAGGGAGAAAATCAAAGCCGAAGTGCAGGTCGACAGCGACAAATGGGAAAACCTTTATCTCGCGGCCGGTTCGCCGGACAAAATCTTGTTAGTGGGATTCAAATCAGAAAAGCTCAAGCCGCTGACGGGCAAGACACTCGCTGAAGTCGCAAAGATGCGCGGAAAAGATCCGATCGATACGGCCATGGATTTGATCGCGGAAGACGAATCACGCATAAGCACTGTCTATTACGTGATGTCCGAAGAGAATGTGAAAAAAGAATTGCGGAAACCATGGATTTCCTTTGGCTCGGATGAAGCATCGCAGGCGCCGGAGTCGCCATTCACAAAATCGAATCCGCATCCGCGCGCTTACGGGAATTTTGCGCGCGTTCTCGGCAAGTATGCGCGCGACGACAAAGGTGCTTTCAATGAGCGACGCGATCCATCGATTGAGTGGGCTACCGGCGACAAATCTCGAGCTCGATCACCGCGGATTTCTGAAGGAAGGAATGTTCGCCGACGTAGTCGTGTTCGATCCGGCGACGATCACAGATCACGCCACCTTCGAAAAACCGCATCAATACGCGACCGGTGTGAAACATGTCTTCGTCAACGGTGTGCAGGTCATCAAGAACGGCGAACACACCGGAGCAAAACCGGGTCGGGCCTTGTGGGGGCCGGGTAAAGTAAAGTAGCGGCACGACGCCAAGCATAGTAAAATGCTGTAACCGCTACTGTAGCCGCCGCCCTGTGGGCAGCGCATCGCGTATTTATTTTGAATCACCCCACGCTTCGCATAGCGAAGCGATTGAAAACGTCGCCCACAGGGCGACGGCTACAGTTATGCGCGATCGATGAGCACGATTTCTCCGGACCGCCTATCTTCCCGGCGTATAGTTGTAGACCGTGACGCTTGGTTGAAAACCAGCGGCCGGGGATGAAGATTTGTTTCAATGGATCCGATCAAAAGCATCAAATTGCGCTGGCTTCAGGGTGCGCTGCACGACATCACCTACGAACTGTCGCGCTCGCAATTCGCCAGGTTTGCGCCGCAAGCGTGGCAACCGGCGATCAACGCGTATCGGTGCGATACGTGCATTCGAATCTGCGTTGATCTCGCGGGCGTCGATCGTTCGCGGATCGATCTGACCATTGAGCCGCGACACTTGGTGATCCGCGGCACGCGCGAGCTTCCGGAGCCGACCGGCGATGAAGGATGCGCTCAGCAATTACTGGCGATGGAGATCGATTACGGACCGTTTGAACGCGAGATCACTTTTCCTGTTGACGTAGAAATCGACGAGGCACACGCCGAGCAGCGTAACGGATTGCTCTGGATTTCCCTGCCAGTAAGAAAAGAATCATGAGCACAGAAAAGCTCAAAACGCTGCAACCTGGCACGGACTCTAAACCGACAGGTCAGGGAACCATCGCGCTCGGCATGCCCGAAAGCCGTACGCCACAAATTCCGGAAGAGCTGTCGATTCTGCCAGTGCGCAGTTTTGTCGTTTTTCCGGGAACGGTTATCCCACTGAACGTTCAGCGGGCAGCGTCGCTCAAACTGCTCGATGACACTTTGCCGCGCACGAAGGTCATCGGGTTACTGACGCAGCGCGATGAGACGAAAGAAGATCCGTCGCCTCAAGATCTGTACTCGGTCGGGACCGCTGCGCTCGTGCTCAAACTTGTTAGGCAATCAGAGGATAACGTGCTCGTAATTGTCCAGGGGTTGCGCCGTTTTGCACTGCGCAAAATCATCGCGACCGATCCATTCCTGCGGGCCGAAGTCGATTTGTCGCAATCGATCCTCCCGCCGCCGAGCAAGGAATGGGAAGCCACATTCCGGAATTTGCGTGATTCGTCTTCGCGTTTGTTCGAGCTGACGCCCGACGCGCCGGAACAGGCGCGTATGATGATCATGAACATCGAGAATCCCGAGCAGCTCGCCGATTTTCTGGCGCCCAATCTCAATATAGATGTCGCGCAAAAGCAGGCGTTACTCGAAGAGCTCGATGTCGAAAAACGAGTGCACGCTGTGCAGCAACACGTTTCGGCGCAGCTTGAGATCGCCGAGATCCAGCAGCGACTGCAAAAAGATGTCGCGTCGCAATTTTCTGACGCACAGCGGCGCGCGTATCTGCGGTCCCAGCTCAAAGCGATCCAGCATGAACTCGGCGAGACCGAGGGTGGCAGCGAGGAACAAGCGGAACAACTGCGCGCCCGACTGAAAGAAGCGAATCCCCCGGAAGAAGTGATGAAACAAGCCGAGCGCGAATTGAAGCGACTGGATTTCATTCCGCCGGCAAGTCCCGAGTTTTCAGTGATCGTGAGTTACATCGAAATCATTGCCGACCTGCCGTGGAATAAGTTTAGCGAGGACAATCTCGATCTCGAGCAGGCGCAGCAAGTCCTTGATCGCGATCACTACGATCTGGAAAAAGTTAAGAAGCGGCTCATCGAATATCTCGCGGTACGAAAACTCAATCCGCAGGGACACGGAGCGATCCTCTGTTTTCTTGGCCCACCCGGCGTAGGCAAAACCAGTCTGGGTCAATCGATCGCCGACGCGCTGGGCCGCAAATTTGTCCGGATCAGTCTCGGCGGAATGCGCGACGAAGCGGAGATTCGCGGTCATCGTCGCACATATATCGGCTCTATGCCGGGACGCATCATTCAAGAGCTGCGCCGCTGCGGCACGCGCAATCCTGTCTTTATGCTCGACGAGATCGACAAAATCGGTGCGGATTTTCGCGGCGATCCTGCGAGCGCGCTTCTCGAAGTGCTCGACCCGCGACAAAATAACGCGTTTGTCGATCGTTACCTGGATGTGCCGTTTGATCTGTCACAGATCATTTTCATCGGCACGGCAAACTACATTGAGGGCATACCGGAACCGTTGCGCGACCGGATCGAAGTGATCTCACTTCCCGGTTACACCGAGCGCGAGAAACTGGAGATCGCCAAGCGCTATCTTGTCCCGCGACAACTGGAGGAGAACGGGCTCAAACCCGAGCAATGTGAATTTCAGGAGGACGCGCTTCGGCGGATCATCAGCGATTACACGCATGAAGCCGGCGTTCGTGAGCTCGAGCGTCAGATCGGAGCCGTATGTCGCGGCATTGCGGCGCAGGTCGCGCGCGGCAAAATCGAGCATGCAACGGTCACGCCGGCGACAGCGGCGGAAATGCTTGGCCCCGCCAAATACGTTCGCGAAACGAAGCTGCAGACTAGTAAACCCGGCGTGGTCACAGGATTGGCTTATACACCGGCGGGCGGCGAAGTATTGCACATCGAAGCCACGCGTTATGCTGGCAAAGGGAATATCACGCTTACCGGGCAGATCGGGAACGTGATGAAAGAATCTGTGCAGGCTGCGCTCAGTCTCCTTCGCAGCCGGGACGGGCAACTGGGCGTGAACCCGGAAGATTTTCGAAAAATGGACGTGCACGTTCACGTCCCCGCCGGTGCGGTGCCAAAAGACGGACCGTCAGCTGGCATCGCAATGTTTACTGCGCTCGCATCACTTTTTAGCAAAAGATCCGTTCGTTCCGATGTCGCCATGACCGGCGAGATTACTTTGCGCGGACTCGTTCTGCCGATCGGCGGACTGAAAGAAAAAAGTCTGGCTGCGATGCGCGCCGGAATTTCCACTGTCATCATTCCCAAGCTCAACGAAAAAGATCTCGTCGATGTCCCCGAGGAAGCGAAACAAAAACTCAAATTCGTCCCGGTGGAAAACGTAGACGAAGTTTTGGCTGTAGCGCTGGAGACAGATGGCGCTGTGTCCGCTTCGAAAGAGAAAGCTGCCTGACTCGCGCTACACTTGCAGAGGCAGTCCGAAAACAGAGCCTTTTTTGCTTAGTTTTTCTTCTGCCGTGACCAGACCTGCAGGATGTAGCCGGTCCCGGGGTCGGAACCCAACTTGGTGGGACGTGGCTGGCCGGCCGGCGCGAAGGACACTTTGTAACCGCCCTCGTCCAGCGCGTAAATGCCGAGCATGACTTCTTTCTCGGTCGAGATGGCGTCCATCTCCTTTGGCGTTTTCGTTTCGTCGAGCTTGATCGTCCCGGACTTGCTCGGGGCGTACTCCGCCGACCCGGGGTAGCGGAAGGTGTCACCTTTAAAGACGATCGTCGTCTCCTTCACCTTGTCTTCGGGCAAGATCTTTCCATCTTGCATCGCCATGACGAGATACCAGGTGCCTTGGAATCTTTCCAAGTCGGTCTTTGGCGCCGCTGGGGCTTCAGCTTGGCGGTTGCACGCCGCCAGCAACAGGCCGAGCCCCGCGATCATCAACAACGGCATTTTCATAGCGAGCTGAAGAGTGAACTCCGGTCCGACAGAAGGCAAGCTGGAAACGCGGAATCGTGAAACCGAAGATTTTTCCGTGTGTGGCAATGGTTCGCATATTGCAGGTGGGCGTCTGACCAGCCTTCGCCAAGGCTACGGCCCGGCAGGCACAGATGCTCTACAACAATTGCGCTGCAGGCCCTACTTCCATTCCCAGTATTCGGAGTGTGTGTTGCCGTCTGCGTCTACTGCGTACTCGAATAGCACTGCCACCTTGTTAAGACGCGACCATTGTTTCGGCATAGTTTGCAAATAAAGGGCGCCGCAATAAGTCGCGGTTCCATCTTTTTTCATTGTGCCAACACCATGAGCGGTCCACGTGGCTGTCTTGCCGTCCTTCGTTATCATGATGCCTTGACCTTCGCCGTATTGCGTCCCGTCGGGACGGAAAATGATCGAGTACGTGCCTGTGTCTTTTATGTTTGTGCCCAGCACGGATCCGGTTGCCTGAAAAGATGTTTCCATTTTTGGGTCTCCGCCCAGATTCGGCAAAACGCGCTGCATGGTAACCTTGCCTGATATCTCACCAATCTTCTCGCCTAGCATAAATGTCCTCCTGTTGAGTTTCTTCTGAGTTAACGGAATCCGACGCGAAAATCCCAGCGAAAAGGTTTCGACTGTCTGTGCAACAGAATTCGAAACAGAAAAGGTTCGCTATAGCGAGGGCGTGTGCGCTCCGAAAATCACTGCGCCAACTCCGCGGAATTGAGGTTGCTCAGCGCTCGACTAATTCAGATCGTCCACTTCGACGAGAGCGACTCCGGTGGTGTTGTTCACACCGTGGACAATTGCCGTGTAATTCCCCGGTAGCAGATCGGCAATAATCGCTGATTCGCGTGCCGCAGTCGGAGCGTGGCCGCTGTTCTGAATATCGCTGACCTGATTGCTGGTGATAATCCCACCGAGTATCGTCGTCTGCCAATTATCATTGGAAGCAATCAATGCTCCGCTTCCATTGTGCAGTTCCAATCTCGGATTAGCTAAAACGTTGATAATCCCATATTGCCTGAGCTCAGGGCCAATCGCACGAATGATCACCCTCTTTCGTCCAGTGCCTTGAACGATAAAACCGCCAATCATCACGTGCTCACCCGTTTGAACAAAACTGCGGGTGCTGATGTTACCAAGGCTTGAACTCGCACTAGAACTCAGATCGTATACTTCGACCAGAGCAACTCCAGCGGTGTTGTTTACACCGCGCACGATGGCGGTGTAATTGCCCGGTTGCAGGTCGGCAATAATCGCTGACTCACTTGCTGCAGTCGGAGCGTGGCCGCTGTTCTGAATATCGCTGACCTGAGTGCCGGTGATGATCCCGCCGAGTATCGTCGTCTGCCAGTCATCATTGGTGCCAATCAGTGCTCCGCTCCCGTTGTGCAGTTCCAATCTGGGATTAGCCAAGGCATCGGGGATCCCATACTGCGTAAGTTCAGGGCCAATCGCACGAATGATGACTCTCTTTGCTCCAGTCCCTTCAACAATAAAACCGCCAATCATCACATGCTCACCCGTTTGAACAAAGCTGCGGGTGCTGATGTTACGCAGACGTGCTTGAGTCAGTACCGCCGATGGACGAATGCGGACATAATAGATGTCCTCCTCGCCGTTGAATGTGGCTGAATATGCAACGTTAGCGCTGTCGTCGTCCGAAACGACTGTGATGTAATCGCCGATCTTAGACTGATTCGGATATCCGATGAATGGGTTAAAGGGGTTGCTGACTGCGACATTTGGCGACCAGCTGTTTCCGCCATCGGTGCTGAAAGAATAAAAGAGCTGCGAAGTGACGTTGTTCGGAGCGTTACGCGTATCGTACCAGATGACGTCGATTCGACCGCCAGGCGCGACCGAGAGCGTGCCGAACCAGTGCCATTTCGCGTGGTTAACTGGATCGTCATTGATCCGGTGCGGCGCGCTGAAAGTGATGCCGCCATTGGTGCTGCGCACGAACATGACATCACTGCCATTAGTGAAGCCGGATGGCTGAACGCTCGCGAGCATGTAGACATTGTCGTTGGTGTTTGTGCCCGAGCGGTCTACGGCGAGAAAAATCTGGCCCACTAACCCTTCCGGATTGATCGGCTTGCCGAAGACTATGTTGCCGCCCAGGTTCACCGCCGTGCTTCGATCAAACGATGGAACTACACCAGAGTTCTTTGCGTTTGTGGAGCGAACACACCAAATCCCGTTAGTAGTCAAATTCACGCCACCAATAAAAAGGTTGCCTAACGAGTCGACATCCAATGTGCCCCACGCTGGGGAATTCGGAATGTTGATTGGATTCATCCAAGTCAATCCACCGTCGGTTGATCGAGTGAATTGTCTGCCGCCATAGTTGTTTCCATCGGTGCTCCAGCATTGATATTGGAAGCCGCGACCGGAACTGCTGGTGTTGTCGATCGCGAACCACTGTTTATCACCGCCATCCGCCGGTCCGACACGCATCCATGATTGGCCGCCGGTAACCGATCGCCATAAGTCATCGAAGAAGTTCTGCACAAGACTGAGATAGAAGAAATGGCCGGCAGTGTCGGAGTTCAGAACGGGATCGCTGCGGAAGACGTTGTTTTCCAAGACGCCGGGAGCACTCCACCTCGTGCCTCGGTTTGTCGTGTATGCAAAACCTGCCTCCCGGAAATTCGATGTAACGCTGCCGAACTGTCGCCAGCCGATACTCATTCTGTTTGGGTTGTTACGGTCTACGCAAATGGACGGCTCATTCGCAGCGTCACCAACCCTGTTATTACCGTTCGCGTCGACGTTAACTTGATAGCTTGTGTACGGACCGAAAGCTGAGACTAGCGCCGGCGAAACCCTGAGTATCGGCGCCGCGAGCGCCGGCGAATTGTCGTATTTTTCGAGCGGCTCCGTTGGAAGCGGCTTTTGCGCGACTGTTTGACTAAAAGCTGCTGAAACGAGCAGGAGAGAAACAGCGGTAGACAACCCCAGTCGCGACATCCCATGCAATTATAAGCCGGAATTGTTTCTCGCGCACTTTGCAAAAAGGTGACCGGCGGCTCGCTCCCCTCTCTCCCTACGAGACCGCCGGCCAATCAACCGAAAAGATTATTGCAGCTTGCCGGTGCTGCGTGACCGAGTGACGCCGGTTAACCAGCGTTATCGTGGTCTTGCTCGTACGCCCGGATTGCGCGCCGCGTTTGCGGCCCGAGGACGCCGTCGACGGATCCATGGTAATAGCCAGCCCGTGACAGCCGCCGTTGCAACTCGGAGACTCTGGATCGGCTACTGTCATTGTACTGAGATTGATTCCCGGCGTCGTGTCCATTCCCGTAGCCATTACCATACTGGTTACCACCGTAAGGATAGTCGTAGCCGTATCCGTAGCCGCCACCACCGTAACCATAGCTGTACGCGCCACCGTAGCCATAAGGGTAATAGCCGTAGCCGTAATACGGATAGCCGTAGTCCCAGCCCCACGCCAGAACCCCAGCCCCACCACCAGGGAAAGCCGAAGCTGCCGATGAAAATTACATCATTGCCGTGATGATGTGCCACCATGCCAATTGTTGCCGTGCCAATTATTACCGTGCCAATTGTTGCCATGTCTATTTCCCCCATGCCAATTATTGTGCGCGCCGTTCCAGTTGCCGGAACGGTAATTGCCGCCGCCGGAACGGTAATTGCCGCCGCCAGAACGGTAATTGCCGCCGCTCCATCGCGCGCCGCCCGCGCCCATGCCGCCACGAGAGAAGCCGCCGCGCGACATTCCGCCGCCGCTAAAATGGCCGCCACCGCCGCCGCTGAAGTGGCCGCCTCCGCCTCCTCCACCGCCACCACCGCGCCCAGCTTGGGTACTCAATGGCGCAGCAAGCGTCGAAACGAGAAGACAAATTCCAAAAACGAAGAGCTTTGAGTTAATCATAATAGAGTAAGGGTTCCGTCCGATTAGACACCGAGGAGCGCGGAAAGTCGCATTATTTTTTTTGCGACATGAGAAAAAAGAGGCTCTCCCTGATGTGTTTGACGATTCTCGGAAAAGAACGACCGGTGGCTCGATTCCTCGCGATGCGACGCCACCGGTCGAATACCTGATTATTGATACTGACTAAGCCACCCCCAAGGTGTCGAGCAGAGGTCGGCTAATCGTCCCGTCCACGCTCATGCCATTTCTGCTTTCAAAAGCCGCGATGGCGCTGCGGGTCTGGGGCCCCATAACTCCGTCGACTACGCCGTGGTAGTAACCGAGCCGGCCAAGACGCCGTTGCACAGCTGCAACCGTTGATCCGTTATAGCCGTACGTTGGCGCATAGTACGAGTAAGAGTTGTTGTAACCGCTGTACGGATAACCGCCATAGTACCAGTACGGATAGCGGTTATACCCGGGCGCCCACAATGAAGAGGCGACGTACGGCGCGACTGAAGCGGCGACGTACGGCCAGACGGAAGAGCTTCCGTAGCCCCATCCGTTCCCGTAATAATACGGCGTCCCACCGTAATAGCCCGTGTTGCCATAGTAACGGGTACCGGCGTAACGGCTGCCGCCGTAATAACGCGTCCCGCTATATTGGCGAGCTGCGTACGAGCGGGTGCCACTGTAACGCGTTCCGCCATTGTAGCGGGTGGTGCCCATGCCGCCCATGCGGTTAATGTTTTGATTGTGGTGATCGTTGCGCATCACCTGCGTGGTGTGCGAAGCTACACTTTTCGCCTTGAACTGCGACATGCCTGCGGATTTCTTTGCCGGTTTGCCAAATGACGGCGAAGCAATTAGCGCGCCTGCAGCCAGGCAGCTTATGAAAAGTAAGCGTTTGGTTTTCATCGATATTTCCTCCTGTTTTGATTCCCTCGTGACAGCTGCCCCAAAAGCATTCTGAATCACCGCTCTGGGCGCGTCCGGAATCGCATCTTGGGACTGCCGCCACTTATCTCTGTTTCGTGATTGCGCCCTGACACGGATGCGTCGTGAACCCCACAATTGCTGCTGGTCAGCCGCCCGCGGTCGCAAGTATCATCTTCGGACAAATGATGAGATGTGCCATCGCTGTTCTGTGTTCTGCAGTGACGTGGCAAGCGGCTTACCCGGCACAACCCGAACACAGTACGAGTCCGTCGCGGCAATTCGTTATTTACGGGGCGGACGCGAAAGTGCGCGGCGCGATATCTGCCTTGGCTGAACACACCAAAACTAATCTTCTCGGCCTGATGCGGCAGCGCGACGATTGGAAGACGCCTGTCGTAGTCAATTTACAATCGCAACAGTCAAACCTGCCTGAACTTCCGCCTGCTGATCTGCGATTCAGCCAGACCGGTTTCGGCATCAAGCTGCAACTAGACCTGACTATTTCCAAAAACGTCGACGTCTCGCTGGTCGAACGCGAACTGCTCCGCGCTATTTTGCTCGAAATGATTTATCGCAACCAACCGCACATTACTGCGGGCGCGGTACTGGTTGAGCCGCCCGATTGGTTGATTGATGGAGCGCTCGCTCTTGCCCCGGGCCGTGAGCGTGGTCCATTGATCGAAATAATTGCCAATACGGACAAGCCTTTGCCGTTGGAGAAATTTCTTCGCCAACATCCCGCCCTTCTTGATTCTACGGGCCGCACGCTATACCGCGCATATGCTTTTGCGCTAGTGCAAATGCTGCTGGACGAGAAAAACGGGGGAGCGCAGATGGCGAAATATATCAATCATTTATACAACTCTTCTAATGATCCGGTCGCGGATCTCGAGGCGCAATTTCCGTTACTCGCCGATGACGCCGAGAGAACGTGGCAACTGGCGTTGAATCGATTGAAGAGCTTACAAACATTTCGATTACTCACGTTCGCAGAAAGCCAGCAGCGTCTCGATGAATTGTTGAGTGTAAAAATTTCGGAACCCGGGAAGCCGGTAAAGCCGGTCCGCTTCGACGAACTGGCGCAACACAAACTCTCCGCTAGTGAGAAGATGGCGCTCGATCAATTGAAACGCGATTTGCTAGTCCTTGTTCCCCAGACCAATCCGGTATTGCGCCCGGTTGGCCGTCAATATCAGGAGATCGCTGCGCTGCTTGCCCGTGGGAAACGCCGCGGAGTGCCGAAGCGTCTGGCGCATCTGGAACTAACTCGACAACAACTCGCCGCGCGTATGACCGAGATCGACGATTACATGAATTGGTTCGAAGCGACGCAAATGAACGTCGGCAGCGGCAATTTCGCCGGTTACCTCAAAGCGGTGGATCAATCGCAAGTCCCTGCCCAAAGGCGTCGCGACCCGCTCTCAGTTTACGTCGATGCATTGGAGGACCAGTTTGGAGACTGACAAGAAAACGCAAGAGGAGACGAAGGCGTTTTTTCTGCCTTCAGCGGCGATCTGATTGTTTGTCGCTGAGCAGTTGCCCCTTCGGGCTTTGCCGATTATCTTGTGCCGCGCGTTTTTGAAACGCGCGTTTTCTGTTTATGCAAAAAATTGGATTCGCCGAAGCTCTCGAGTCGGTTGTGGGCAGCGACCCGCGCTATCAGCGGGACGGGTATATCTTTTTGCGCGACGCGCTCGACTTCACGACGAAACAGCAAAAGAAAGTCAAGGGCGTCAGCGTGCGTCATGTGACTGGCCCGGAATTGCTCGATGGCGTCCGGCAGTACGCGCTCAAGGAATTCGGGCCGATGGTGATGACGGTATTCGATAGCTGGGGAATCCGTTCCTGCCAAGACGTCGGTCACATGGTTTTTAATCTGATCGGCGCCGGTGTTTTCGGGAAAACCGAGCAGGATTCGATAGAGGACTTTAAAAACGTTTACGATTTCGAGGAGGCGTTTGTGAAACCGTTCGCACCGGCGAAACCGGAAACTGTGAAACCACCGGCGCAGTTGCCCGCGTCAAAGCCAGCCACCTCGAGCAAGTGATGCCGGGTCGAAGCCCTGGTGCCGGAGAAATTCCACTCGCAACGAACAAATGACGAAGTCCGAACGACGAATGATGAATTAATGTCGAAGCTCGAATGACAAACAGATCGACGTCGGCATTCGGCTCTTTCAGGCTTCGTCATTTACATTTCCTTGGTCAGTCGGCATTCGTGTTTCGTCATTCAAATCTGAGTAATGTATCGCATCCCAGTAGCGAGTTTTCTCGCAACGGCTCTATTATTTACCATGGTCAACTTGAAGGCTGCTCCACCTGAATCTTCAGCCCGGATTTCGTTTCCGCCGAGCACCGCGCAAAAATGGATTTTGCCAAATGGGCTGACCGTCATCGTGCAGGAAGACCACAGTGCACCGGTGGCGAGCGTGCAGGCGTGGTGTGCGACCGGAAGCATCGATGAAGACCAGCACCTCGGCGCGGGGTTGTCCCACATTCTGGAACACATGCTGTTCAAAGGAACCAAAACGCAGTCTGCGAATCAGATCGCGCAGAGCATCCAGGACGTCGGAGGTTACATCAACGCCTATACCTCTTTTGATCGGACGGTTTTTTGGATCGACGTGCCGAAAGATGGCGTTGGCAAGGCGCTAGAGGTGTTGAGCGATGCCACCATGAATTCCACCCTCCCGCCGGAGGAATACAAAAAAGAGCAGGAAGTCATCCGGCGCGAGTTTGCCATGGGCATGGACGATCCTGATCGCATGGCGAGCCTGCTGCTTTTTGGAACGGCGTATCAGCGGCATCCCTATCGGTTTCCGGTCATCGGCGAGCTGGAGATTTATAACCAGCTTACGCAGGAGCAGGTGATGCAGTATTACAAAACCCGTTACGTGCCGAACAATCTCACCTTCGTGGTGGTCGGCGATGTGGACGCGGAAAAAGTGCGGCAACAATTAGGCGACTTGTTTAAATCGTATCCCGGGCAATCGCTCAAACCGATTTTCATTCCTACAGAACCGCCACAACTTGGCCGGCGCGAAGTCCACCGGGAATTTTCCACGGAGTTGACACATCTGGCGATGGCCTGGCACGTCCCGGAAGTCACGAGTCCAGACGTTCCCGCCCTCGATCTCCTCTCGACTATTCTCGGCGATGGGCGCAGCTCGCGGCTTTATCGGCGCGTGCGCGAAGAAGCCGGTCTCGCATTTAGTGTATCGGCGTTTTCTTACACACCGGGCGATCCCGGCTTGTTTGGCATCGACGCGACTCTCGATCCGAAGAAGCGCGAAGCAGCCGAACAATTGGCATTGCAAATCATCGATGAGGTGAAGCAGACCGGCGTGACCGCGGACGAATTGGAAAAGGCGAAGAAGATCACGCTTGGGCAGCATCTCGGTGCACTGACTACCATGCGCGGTCAGGCTTCGGACACTGGTTCAAACTGGTTGCTGACGCGCGATTTGAATTTTAGTCGCCATTACTTGGATGCGGTCCAGAAAGTGACGCTCGACGACATCAAACGCGTCGCTCGCACTTATCTGACTGAGAACAACCTGACGGTGGTCTCGTTAAATCCGAAAGGCTCCCCGAGTGGCAAAGGTGAATCCGTGAAACCGGTTGCCGCGGGTGAGATTCAAAAATTCGAGCTCTCAAATGGATTGCGATTGCTCGTGCGCGAAGATCATCGGTTGCCGCTCGTCGGGATGGGCGCCGTGTTTCGTGGTGGCTTGCTCGCTGAAAATCCAGAGGACAACGGCGTTACGCGATTAATGGCGAAAGTGCTGTTGAAGGGAACGAAGACGCGCACCGCCGAGCAAATTGCGAATGAGCTCGAATCTGTGGGCGGTTCCATTTCGAGTGACGCCGGCAACAATTCCTTCAGCGTGTCGGTCGATGTCATGAAGCCCGATGTGAAATTGGGCGTGGACCTCCTCTCGGACGTGTTGCTCAACGCCACGTTCCCGGAGAAAGCGATCGCGCGCGAAAAAGAGATCCAGATCGCCTCGATCCAGCAGGAGGAAGAACAATTGACCAGCGTCGCGCGCAACATCATGCGACAGGCGCTTTTTCCGCAGCATCCATACGCTTTGCGTTCGAACGGCTCCGTCGAAGCTGTGCAGCACCTGACGCAAAAAGAATTGCTCGATTTTCGCGATCGTTACCTGGTCGCAAAGAACGGTGTGATCTATGTGTTTGGCGACGTTAAAGCAGCCGAGATAAAAGAACTCATCGAGCAAACGCTCGGAAGGATGCAAGGGGGCGCGCTTGCTTTAACAGACGCAAAGCCGTCTACGCCGCTGAGCAAATCGGAAACGGTCGAAAGCCACAAGGACAAGGCGCAGGGGGTGCTCATGGTCGGCTTCCTTGGCGCGAGCCTGTACAGCCCCGATCGTTACGCGCTCGAACTGATAGATGAGGCGAGCAGCGATCTCGGATCACGTTTCTTCATTCGAATTCGTGAGCAAATGGGTCTGGCCTATTATGTCGGCGCCAGCCAAATGCAGGGGCTCGTGCCGGGACTGTTTGCGTTTTATCTCGGAACCGATCCGCAGAAGATCGAGCCGGTGAAGGCTGCGTTCCTCGACGAAATTCACAAGCTCGCGAACGAAGGTCTTACCGCCGTGGAGTTACAGCGCGCGAAAAAGAAATTGATCGGCCAACAAGAAATCGCCAATCAAAGCAACGACGCTTTCGGTTACCACTCTGCGCTCGACGAACTTTATGGCCTCGGCTTCGATTTCTATAAACGACTCGAGCATGACGTAAACGCCGTGACCCTCGACGACATCAAAAAAGTGGCTGCGAAGTATTTTCGCGATCAACCATATGTTTTGGCAACCGTGCAACCGCCGACGAAAAGTGAAAAGTGACGAGTGATGAGTGACAAGCAAGAACATGCTATCTTGACACTCATCACTTTACCTTATGGCTGAAGTCCAAAAAACTGTTCAAACCGGTGAGATGACGCAGCGCTTCATCGAATTCGTGATGATGCACGCGCAAAACGCCGCGCTATTTCTGGGTCAGATTCCAAATCCAAAGACCGGCGAAGCCGAGATCAATCTGGATCTGGCCAGGATGTTCATCGATCAACTCGAAATGATTCAGGAAAAAACGCGCGGCAACTTGACTAACGAAGAAGCGATGGTCATGCGCAACGCCCTTTCCAATTTGCAGATGGCATTTGTGGAAGTCTCTGGTGGGGCGCGACCGGAGCCTGCTCACGGTGGCGAGGCCGCGCCGGACACTGCCGCACAACCTGAACCGCCTCCGCAGGCGTTCCCACAACCGGCGGAACAACCTGCCTCGGGCGCTGCAGAGCAAAAACCGCCGATCTCATCAGCCGAGCCCGAGACAGAATCGCGAAAGAAATTCACCAAAAGCTACGGGCCATAGCTCGATTCAGCTTTGCTGATGGTTTCTCCTGACTTTCTTGCCTCGTCTTACATTGCCACCGAAGAACTGCCGAAGATGCTGGACGCTTCGGCGTCCGACGGCCTGACGATCTTCTGGATCCCAGTGCGCCCCTCAGCATATCGGCAAAGCCCGATCGCCCGTTTTCAAGCCGCGCAGTCTCCGGACAAGCCGCTCTCGAGCTTGCGTGGCGCGGCACGCGACAAAGCTTTCGTCAAGATTGGCGAAAAGCTCGCGAAGGTCCTTGGAGTTGGAGAAGAGTGACTGTTCTCACCGGACGATGAGACGAACACGAGTTTGCATTTACGGTGGAACGGATCTTCAGGGAGTGATGGCCGAGTTTATTTCCGAACTCGCCTACCAAGTCCTCGATTCAATGTCGGCGGTGATCGTTTGTGGAGGGTTTAAGCATTCAAACGAGAAACCAAATGCAGTCTCGACCGACGTTGCCGCGTTACGTGGAGCAGAACGCTACGCGAAGGAGCATAAGGCCAATAAGGTCAATTTGAAGGATTGCTATGAAGCATGGATCCCGGACCCTGGCTTGGATAGCCGTGAAGACGGTGAAGACTTAAAAGGTATTGTTCGGATGTCCGAAGCAGACGGCATTACCGTGCGAGTGATGACGGGGCGGACACCGCTCGGACGACGTCTCGCCATGGTGGGTGACGTTGACATCGTGGTGACGATTTACGGTCGCCAGCATACCGAGGTCGTGGTCGAGCGAAGCTTGGATCTGGGGTTGCCAGTCCTTCCTATTCCAGACGCTGGTGGCGATTCGGAGCAGCTTCTGCGCAAATACCGACCACTCATAGCGAAAAGCTTCGCTCCTGGGGGGCTTGACCGATGCCTCAGCAAAATATCGAAACGGGTAAAAGATCGTCGTCCTGACCTCGCTGCCCGAGCAGTGATTAAACTCATCCAATCCGCAAAGATTGGAAGATGTCTCGTGCTCCTTCCGTTCGACAAGGAGCACAACAGCTTATACGCGTCAACGATCGAACCGGCCGTCACTCGGCACATGATCGCGTTGCGTTTAGATCGTCTCCCGAGCAGCGAGGCAATCTATACCCACTTTGCCGACGCTATTCAGACGTCCTCTGCCGTAATCGCCGACATCACAATCTTGAATGAAAACGTCATGTACGAAGTCGGCTACTCGCACGGCCGCGGATTGAAGCCCCTGATTTTTACGCGAAATGAGGCTCGCCTCGAGCAGCTACCAGTCTACTTCCAAGCTCTAAACGTGCGGCTTGCATCGGACCCGCAATCCGTTGAAACCATCATTGAAGAATACCTTCGTTCCCGGAAAGCCTCGCGTCGATTAAATGAACCTTCCGCGTGAGTCACGGTGCCCGCAACGCGCCTTGGTTGCAAACGGCGCCGCGTTCGTCGCAATAATTTTCGCGACGATGTTGCTTTCATCCGGATGTGAGAAAAAAACTGCCGCCACAGATCCCACCGCTCAAAGCACACCTGGAAGTACAAAGCCACTGGAGGCGGCAGATCTGGTTGGGTACGATGGAAAAAGGCTTAGGAAAAGCGTGGATCACATCAAGGAGGCCAACGAGAAGCATAATCGGGATCTCGAAAAGATGGCCGAAAGCGGACCCGACCAGTAACGCGCCCCTATCGAACTCCAGTGAGCTTGCCACAGCACTGCCGTGGCTTACCTATTGCGCCAGTTTCTCTATCGGCTGCTCGTGCGCGTTCTGGGAGTAGCTTGCGGTTTCGCTTTTGCGGACTTGCGTACAGTGATCGTTCCCTGGCCAGGAGCGGGAGATGGTGACTCTTCGGCGTACTTTTTTGTCGACGGCCAAATTAGACGCCAGGGCTGAGTTTTAATTGTCTCGCTGAATTGCTTGATGTTTTCACCGGCCGGCTGGAGCTCGGTTGTCGCTGACTTTAATTTCTCTGACGACGACCGCAGGTTTTGCAGGGTCACTTTGATGTTGTCGTTCTCCGTCAAGCTGGTGCTGATTTTTTCGATGTTGTTGAGCGATTGCGAGAGCGCGCTGTCGGACGCGGTTAGACCGGAGAGGTGTTCGCCGAACGTTTTGAACTGGGTGAGAGCGAGATTCAGTTCGGAGTTTTCGTCAGTCAGTTTGTTGAGATTTTGGGCGGTGTTCTGAAGGTCTTTCATCGTGTTGGTCGCTTCGTTGGCAACCGGTTTGATGACCTCCAACATTTTCGCTGCGGCCTCGCCCAGATCGGGTGTCCGTTCGCCTGCAAAGGTCTCACCGTCCTTTGCGCGTCCGGACTCTTGTGTGCCCTGCGTGAAATCGACTGCCATGTCGCCTAACAAACCGAGTTGTATCATCTGCGCCTTCGCGTCGCGGAAAAGCATGGCGCTCTTGTCCACCTGCACATCAACGCGGGCTTCGAATCGCGGCGATGGGGAAGGGCTCGCACTCGGTTCGGCAGGGTGAATCGCCGCCGCCGCTTGCTGCGCCTGCTTTTCCTCGGCAGGCGTGAGTGGCGAATACAATTTTTGGACCTGACCAATCTTGCGGCCTGCGAGCATCACCACCGCGCCCGGTTTAATCCCGGCGGCGTTATCGAAGTAAACCCCGTACGTGACCAGCGGCCGAAACAATCCCGGCGCGCCGAGCAATACCAGAAGAAAGGCGATCACGCCGATCGTGCCGACCACGAGCAAACCTGTCAGGATTTCATTTCTTTGTAATTGCATCGAGTGAGCCTTCCAGAATCGGACCTTCCGTGCTGCCGCTCAGGAACTGAGCGACCACGGGGTTCTTAGACTGTTTAAGTTGTTCTGGTTCACCTTCTTCAATAATCTTTCCCTCGTACAACATAGCCATGCGCGTGGCTATGCGAAAGGCGCTCTCCATTTCGTGCGTCACAATGATAGAGGTCGCCTTCGTTTTCTGAGTGAGGCTGATAATCAATTCGTCCACGACTGAGGCAATGACCGGGTCGAGGCCTGCCGAGGGCTCATCCAGCAGGATCAATTCGGGCTCCAGCACGAGTCCGCGTGCAAGGGCCACGCGTTTGCGCATACCGCCGCTGAGTTCGTCCGGCAGCAGGTCCTTGGTGTCCAGCATTCCTACAAGGTCGAGTTTTTCGTCAACAATCTTGTCAATCTCGCTGCGCGATTTGTCGGTAAGCTCTTCCAGCGGCAGCGCTAAATTCTCGCGAACCGTGAGTGAGCTTAACAGCGCCGAATATTGATAGACCATCCCGATGTGCTGTCGCACCTGTTGAAGTTTTCGTCGCTTCAGACGGTTGATCTCAAATTGTTTGAAAAAAACCGACCCGGAATCCGGTCGAAGTATGCCAAGGACCAAGCGCAAAATTGTGCTTTTACCGCTGCCGCTCTGGCCCATGATTACCAGCCGCTCCTGCGGCTGCACATCAAGCGAGACGCTTTCGAGCACGTTTTTGTCCTCGAACTGCATGTGCACGTCGCGCAGCTTAACCATTGGCGGCGGCGTGCTCACGTTGGGTAAAAGTTCGTGTAAATGACATTATAAACCGTGTCGGTGCCAATCACGGTTGTGATAGCGGTAACCACGCTGGAAGTCGTGTTGGTGCCGACGCCAGCCGCGCCGCCCTTCACAGTCAGTCCGCGGTAGCAGGCGATCGCCGCGATGAGCAGACCGAACATGAAGCTCTTCAAAATCCCGGTGACAATATCGCGAATGAGCAGTGAATCTTTTACCAGATCGAGAAAATATGGAAATGCGATGCTGAAATACGCTTTACAAACCAGGCTGCTCGCAAATACCGCTGCAAGGTTTGCAACTGTTGAGAGACACGGCGTCAGCAGAAACAGCGCGAGCATTCGAGGCGCGGCGAGAAACCGTAGCGGTCCGATGCCCATGGCCTCAACGGCTTCGACTTCCTCGTTGACCTGCATTGTCCCGAACTCGGCTGTAAACGCGGCGCCGATTCGTGCAGCCACCATAATCCCGGTGATGAGCGGCCCAAGTTCACGGGTAAAAGCAATGGCCACCAGGCCCGGAATCAATCGCTCCGTTCCGAAGCGTTGAAGCTGATAGCCCGTCAATAACGCCATGGTTAGCCCGAGAAAGAAACAGACCAACCCCACCAGCGGCACCGAATCCACACCGGCACGTACGCTCTCGCGGAAAAAGCTGGCTGCGCGGAATGGGGCGCGACCCTGCTGCACGCGTTCCATGCTTTCCTGAAACGTGTTTACGATGAACCAGAAAACGCTGCCGAGCTCGCGCAGAAAACTGCGGTGGATCTCAACGACCTCCAGCGGACGTGATTCGGCGTTAGGCATGGAGGAGACATTGCCTCACTTCGCTCTAGGGAAAAGCGCAAACTTGATGGCGATGGAATCGCGCCTCAAGGAATGACGGCTTCCCAGCCGTCACTTGTATTCGACGGCTGCCCAAGCCGTCGTTCCTTGTGCGTTGGGTCAAACCTCGTCGACATTCCACGAGCTACAGCGTTACATTTGCGTCGATGAAAATTGCTCGAGCTTGCGCCGCCAATTGCTTCTTTGCCTTCATGCTCTTTAATGCTGCGGCGTCGGAAACAAGGCCCGATAACACTCCAAACATGGAAACAAAGAAAATTGGACTCGCGATCCACGGCGGCGCCGGAACGATTGAGCGCAGCTCAATGACGCCGGAAAATGAGCGTGAATATCGAGCAGGGCTTGAGCGGGCGTTGACTGCTGGTTACGAAATTCTGAAGCGCGGCGGATCAAGTCTCGACGCAACCGAAGCTGCTGTGCGCGTGCTGGAAGATGATCCGCACTTCAACGCTGGACGCGGCTCTGTCTTTACCAGCGCCGGCACAAACGAGATGGACGCGTCCATTATGGACGGAAAAACACTCAAGGCCGGCGCGGTTGGAAGCGTGCAACACATAAAAAATCCTATTAACCTCGCGCGGCTGGTGATGGAAAAATCTCCGCACGTCATGCTCGATTGCGTGGGGGCGGAAGCGTTCGCGACAGCAAACGGGATCGAACTGGTGGACCAAAAATATTTCTTTACGCAACAACGATGGGACGCCTTGCAGAAGATGAAGGCTGCGGAGAAAAATCGCGCCAGCGGCGCCGGCACAAGTTTTCTCATTACCGATCAAGATCGACACGGCACCGTCGGCGCAGTTGCGCTGGATAAAGACGGTAATCTGGCCGCGGCGACTTCGACCGGCGGAACAACAAACAAAATGCCTGGACGAATCGGCGATACGCCGGTGATTGGCGCCGGAACTTACGCGAACAATCAGACTTGCGCCGTCTCTTGTACCGGCGACGGCGAATATTTCATTCGTGCCGCAGCAGCGCATGACGTCTCAGCGCTGATGCAATATCGCGGGCTAAAGTTGCAGGAAGCGGCGCAGACTGCTCTCGACACCGTGAAACAACTCGGCGGCACCGGCGGTTTGATCGCAATCGACAGGAAAGGCGAGATTGCATTGCCATTTAATACAAACGGCATGTATCGCGGCTACGTCGATCCGAAAGGCAAGTTTGTGGTAGAGATTTACCGCTAAGTTCCGTGGTTCGTTGAAACGTTGGAGCGAGTTAGCTTATTACTGTCATGATGAGCGAAGCCAAACATTTCGGATGTTCACCTTTGCCTTGGCGCAAAAACTAATCAGAGATTCTTCGCTTCGCTCAGAATGACAAAGTCGTTTCCGGTTCAACGCTTCAACGCTATTAACGATTTAACGAATCCCATGCTGCCAGCATTTTCGATCATCATTCCATGCTTTAACGAAGAAGGCCGCATCGGCCAGACGCTGCGGCTCACACTCGATTATCTCGCAGCCAATGCGCCGGAAAGTGAATTAATCGTCGTAAACGACGGATCCACCGATGGAACCGGAGCAATCGCCCGTGAAAGATTGAAGTCGGCACCGGTCGCCACGCGTTTGCTGGAGAATTTTCCGAATCGCGGAAAGGGCGCTGCGGTGCGATCTGGATTACTTGCTGCGCGAACAGCAATCGGGCTTTTCTCCGACGCAGATCTTTCCACGCCGCTTGAGGAAACGCCGAAGCTGATCGCAACCCATCGCAAATGGCGAAGTAGACATCGCATTTGGTTCGCGCGCGCTGGATCGCAACTTGATCGGCGTGCATCAGCCGTGGCGGCGAGAGCAGGGCGGCCGTGTTTTTAATTTGCTGGTGCGGTACGCTACCGGATTGCCGTTTTGGGACACTCAATGCGGATTTAAAGCGTTTCGCCTTGAGGCGTGCCGATCGATTCTTGAAATGGCGCGGATCGAAGGCTTCGCGTTCGATGTGGAGCTGCTTTATCGCGCGCATCGGGCGGGTTTGCGGATTCGCGAAGTTCCAGTGCGTTGGAACCATGCAGAGGGCAGTAAAGTTAGTTTTTTCCGCGACAGCCTTCGCATGTTGCGCGAGGTGATCACGCTGCGCGCGAATCAGTAGCACAGACATCTTGTCTGTTGGGGCCGCGGGCGTCCCGTCTGCCGAAAAAACTGACGTCATCGTTTTAGTACTGCCGAACGTGGACTAAGCGCGTTACGCAGATTCGGCAGGCAAGATGCCCGCCTGCCACACAGGCTGGAAGCCTGTGCTACTTTTCTTTCTCGCGCCGCCATTTAAATTATTTGTTCCGCTTTTCGCTTCCATGCAGTCCTTTCAATTTCATCCCGCGGTCGCTCGGTGGTTCGAACAAACCTTCGGTTCACCGACCGAACCGCAAATCCGCGGCTGGCCGGCCATTCAATCCGGCCGGCATGCCTTGATTTCCGCGCCGACTGGATCAGGCAAAACGCTGGCTGCGTTTCTCGCTTCTCTCGATGCATTGTTTCGACGGGGCGCGGAAGATCATTTGCCTGATGAGACGCAAGTCGTTTACGTCTCCCCGCTCAAGGCGTTGAGCAACGATATCCGAAAAAATCTTCAGGAACCGCTATCCGGAATTCGTGCGTTACTGGCCGAGGCAAATGGCCACGACATCGATGTTCGCGCCGAAGTCCGCACCGGCGATACGACTGCGGCACAACGGCAGGCGCTGATCAAAAGGCCGCCTCACATTTTGGTCACCACGCCCGAGTCGCTGTATCTGCTGCTCACGTCCGAATCCGGCCGAAGAATGTTGTGCACCGCGCGTACGCTTATCCTTGATGAGATTCACGCGGTCGTCGATGACCGGCGCGGCGCGCATCTTGCACTGAGTGTCGAACGTTTGGCCGCGTTAGTGCAAGAGTCCGCTACAGCGAATCGGTTTGTCCGCGACGCAAAAACCCATTGAAGAAGTAGCGCGTTTCCTCGTTGGCACTCGCGCAGTGAACAAAGTTGGCGATCCGGATTGCGAGATCATCGATATTGGCCACCGCCGCGAGTTGGATCTGGCGATCGAAATGCCCAAATCGCCGCTCGAAGCGGTGATGTCGAATGAAGTTTGGGAGGAAGTCTACTCTCGGCTCGCGGAGTTAATCGAAGCGCATCGAACGACGTTGGTTTTCGTCAACACGCGTCGCATGGCCGAGCGAGTCACACATCACCTGAGCGAATTGTTCGCCACAGGACGAATCCGCGGTGGCGGACTGGGTGCCGATGCTGTCACTTCACATCACGGAAGTCTTTCCGCAAAACTGCGGCTCGAAGCAGAAGACCGGTTGAAGCGTGGCGAATTGAAAGCGCTCGTCGCAACGGCATCGCTGGAATTGGGAATTGATATTGGCTCTGTTGATCTCGTTTGCCAGTTAGGGACGACGCGGTCGATAGCCACATTGTTGCAACGCGTCGGCCGCGCTGAGCACAAGCGCGGTGGTTTGCCGAAAGGCCGGATTTTCCCGTTGACCCGCGATGAATTGATCGAGTGTGCGGCGCTGCTGCGTTGTGTTAATCGCGGCGAACTCGATCGGCTCACCATTCCCGAAAAGCCGCTCGATGTGCTCGCGCAACAAATCGTTGCCGCAGCTTCGACGGAAGATTGGGATGAGAACGAATTCTTTGAGCTCGTCTGTTCAGCCTGGCCGTACCGCAACCTCACGCGCGGTGAGTTCGACCAGGTTGTGACGATGCTTGCCGAAGGTTTCAGCACAAAGCGTGGGCGGCGCGCGGCATTGATTCATCACGACGCGATCAATCATCGTTTGCGCGGACGGCGCGGAGCTCGGATCACTGCGCTAACATCCGGCGGAGCTATTCCTGATAACACCGATTATCGAGTGATTCTCGAACCATCGGAAACTTTCGTGGGCACAGTTAACGAAGATTTCGCCGTTGAAAGTCTCGCCGGAGATATCTTTCAGCTGGGAAATGCATCGTGGCGAATCCTGCGCGTGAATTCCGGGGTCGTTAGGGTAGAGGACGCCAAAGGTCAACCGCCGGGAATCCCATTTTGGCTCGGAGAAGCCCCCGCGCGAACCAACGAGCTTTCGGGCGCGGTTTCTAAGTTGCGAATGGAAATCGAAAAGCGCTTGGCTGTAGCTACAGGGGAAGCTGACAGCTTCCCACACAACATCGAAGACTGGGTCGCTAAAGAATTCCAGTTGCCACAAACCGCCGCGGAACAGGTCTCCGCGTATTTTGCGGACGCATATCGTTCGTTAGGCGCAATCCCGTCACAGCAAACACTGGTGCTGGAGCGCTTCTTCGATGAATCGGGCGGCATGCAACTGGTTTTGCACGCGCCTTTCGGCAGCCGAATCAATCGCGCCTGGGGTTTGGCGCTGCGAAAACGTTTTTGCCGTTCGTTCAATTTCGAGCTGCAGGCAGCAGCGACCGATGACGCGCTCGTGATTTCGCTCGGTACGCAGCATTCATTTCCGCTGGACGAAGTTTTTCGGTATTTGAACTCCAAAACCGTTCGAGAGCTTCTTGTTCAAGCGTTGCTCGACGCGCCAATGTTCACGATTCGCTGGCGCTGGAACGCAACCCGATCGCTCGCCGTGCCGCGTTTCCGTGGCGGCGCGAAAATCGCCGCGCCGCTGCAACGGATGGAATCGGAAAATCTTTTGGCCGCAGTTTTCCCGGATCAGCTCGCGTGCCAGGAGCACATCGTGGGCGACCGCGAGATTCCGGATCATCCACTGGTGAAGCAGACGATTGATGATTGCCTCACCGAAGCAATGGACATCGACGGATTGGAGGAAGTATTGCGCAGAATCGAGTGCGGCGAGATCCGCTGTATCGCGCGCGATTTGCCGGAGCCGTCTCCGCTCGCGGCCGAAATCCTAAACGCGCGGCCGTATGCATTTCTCGACAACGCGCCGTTGGAAGAACGCCGTACACAAGCGGTGTACACCCGACGCGCTTCGGAGAGAAACGGCAGCGACGGACTTGGCATTCTCGACCCCGCCGCGATCGAAAAGGTTAAAACGGAAGCGTGGCCCGAAGCGACGACCCCGGACGAATTGCATGACGCGCTGATGTTGATCGGCGTAATGACGCCGGAAGAGATTTATCAAAGCGCAAGCGAAAACCCGCAGCAATTTTTCTCGACACTCGTGGCGGAGAACCGCGCGACGCGTCTTCTCATTCAGGCGCAGTGTTCTAGCCGCGAGGTTTTGGAATGCGGTGCTGCTGCGCCGCTTTTGAACGGTGACGCAACTCCTGAAAAGCGCCGGAGCACCGGCGCACTCCAAAACGCTGATGCGCATAAAACGTTTTACGTCGCTTCGGAACGATTACCGATGCTTCGCGCGATCTATCCGAACGCTGTCTGTGAGCCGGAATTGGTTCTGCCCGATTCCATGCATGGCAAGACTTGGGAACGCACCGATGCGATTCGCGAATTGGTTCGCGGTCGCATGGAGATTTGCGGACCAATTACGGTCAGCGAGCTCGCCCATATACTGCTTTTGCAACACCCGGAAATTGACGCAGCGCTGCTCGCACTCGAAGCAGAAGGTTTTGTATTGCGCGGCAAATTTCATCCCGACGCCGCCGAGCAGGAATGGTGTGATCGCAGATTGTTGGCGCGAATTCATCGGCTAACGATCGATCGATTGCGCGCGGAAATTCAGCCGGTCTCGATTCACGATTTCTATCGTTTTCTTTTTGCCTGGCAGCGAGCCGACCAGGAACATCGGACTGAAGGTCTAGAAGGATTGCAATCGGTCTTGAAACAGCTCGACGGTTGCGAGTTGCCACTGGCGGCGTGGGAATCGGCCGTGCTTCCGGCGCGTGTCGCGAATTACGATCCCGAATGGCTGGACCGGCTTTGTTTTTCCGGTCGGGTTGGCTGGGGACGTTTGAGCACGCCACAAAATTCGAGCGCACGAGCATCGGCGCCGTTGCGGACCAGTCCAATCGCGCTTTATCTCCGCGAAAATCTCGCCGATTGGCTCGCGTTGACTCTGCCGAATTCGGCAACTGAACTTTCGGTTAACGGCCAAGCTGTGTTTGAGGTACTGCAAAGTGGCGGCGCACTTTTCTTCAGCGAATTGGTCAACCGCAGCTGTTTGCTGCCTTCCCAAATTGAAGAAGCTTTGTCGCAGCTCGCGGCGCTCGGTCTCGTAACTTCAGACAGTTTCGACGGGTTACGCGCACTTCTTGTTCCTTCAAATAAACGTCCGACCTTTGGCCGAAATCCTACAAAACGACGGCGCAAAACGAATCTTGCCAGTATCGAGTTTGCAGGTCGCTGGTCATTATTGCCGAGGAGCGGTGTTATTCCGGCCATGGGCGGTGCGGCAAACGGCGTAAGCCCGCGTGAAGGGGCGATCGAAAAATGCGCACGGGTATTGCTGCGTCGGTATGGAATTGTGTTCCGCCGATTACTCGAACGAGAGAGTTTCCCCGTTACGTGGTACGAACTGGGCCGCATCTATCGACGATTGGAAGCACGCGGAGAAATTCGCGGCGGTTATTTCGTTGGCGGAGTAAGCGGCGAACAATTTGGGTTGCCGGAGGCAATCGGTTTGTTGCGGTCGATCCGCAAAAGCTCAGCAAATCGCGAGCTGATCACCTTGAGTGCTGCCGATCCGTTAAATCTTCAAGGTATTCTCACACCGGGAGCGAAAATCCCTGCGTTCACCGCGAACCGCATTCTGTTTCGCGACGGGCTGCCCATTGCTGCGCTTGAAGCGCGCGAGATTCGAAAGCTGTCCGACGAGCATACCCCTGGCTTGGAAATCGAAAATGCTCTTCGAGTCGGTAGGCTACGGCCGTCGCTGCGGCCTTACTACAAATAGGGCGCCTATAGCCGTCCGCCCTGTGAGCGACCGCGCGTTTCGCACAGCGAAACGGCTACAGTTATTTCTTCACGATCTCGGCATTCTCGATCATCGCGATCCCACCGCGCTCGGCCATTTTGCCTTTCAATGTGATCGTCTTGCCACAGTACTCAGCGAGTTGATCGTTCATCGGCTTGTGTTCGCCGACGACGAGATAAGCTTTGCCGTTGCTGACGATCCCGGCTGGGCCGCCGCTCTTGATGCATTTCGCGCCGCAGGATTGACCATGCTTTTCGCCGACAGCGTTGTGATCGACGTAGCACATCATATCGACCACTTCGCCCGTCACTTCTTTGGATGCAGCCGCGTCATCACCGTGCTCGTGTTCTTGCGCGATCGCCAGCGGCGCGCACGTCAGTGCTGCGACGAGCGTCGCTGCAGCGGCGATTTTCATCAGTGTAGGTTTATTATTCGTTGAATTAAACATGAGATAAATCTGGGCTGCTGGGGCGCGTTGGTCAATTGTAGCCGCTTCGCTGTGCGAAGCACGGCACTAAGCTTGAGCGCGCACAGTGCGCCGCCCACAGGGCGGCGGCTACACTTGTTTCTCAATCAGTTCAGCGAACTGATCGAAAAAATACGTGGCGTCATGCGGTCCGGGCGCGGCTTCAGGATGATATTGCACGCTGAAGATCGGCAATTCCTTGTGACGCATTCCTTCGACTGTGCCGTCGTTCAAGTTGATGTGAGTCAGTTCAACCTCGGAGGGGAGCGACTCCGAATCGACTGCGAACCCGTGGTTTTGCGCGGTGATCGCCACTTTTCCGGTGCGCAAATCTTTGACGGGCTGATTCGCGCCGCGGTGGCCAAATTTCAATTTGAATGTCGATCCGCCGAACGCGAACCCGAGAACTTGATGACCAAGACAGATCCCGAAGATCGGTTTTTTGCCCATTAGATCGTGCACCGTTTTGTGTGCGTAATCGAGCGCCGCCGGGTCGCCCGGACCGTTGGAAAGAAAAATTCCGTCGGGATCGAGGGCCAGCACTTCTTCAGCCGATGTATCAGCCGGCACGACGGACACCTCGAAGCCCTTCTGCCGAAGCAGGCGCAGAATATTTTCCTTTATGCCGTAGTCGTATGCGGCAATTCGAAAACGGATCGGTGGCAACGATCGTGTTCCTTCTCCGTCTGGCGATTTTTGAATTGACCATGGTGCGCTGAGTTTATCCTCGGGGTCCCAGCGATAAATTTTTTTCGTTGAAACCTCGCGGACATAATCCATCCCGATCACGCCCTCGGCTTTGATTGCTCTCTGCGCCGCTTCTTCCGGCGAGATTTCTTCGGTCGTCAGACACGCTTTCATTGCGCCGCGCGTGCGCAGATGTCGCGTGAGCGCGCGCGTGTCGATTCCTTTGGCGCCGGGGATATTCCACTTCCGCAGATATTCATCGAGTGACATCTCTGAGCGCCAGTTGCTTGGGACTTCGGTCAGTTCCTCGATGACGAATCCGCGTACGTGCGGAGACCAACTTTCCTGGTCGAGCGAGTTGACGCCGTAGTTTCCGATCAACGGGTAGGTCATCGCCACAATCTGCCCGCGATACGACGGATCGGTCAGCACTTCCTGATAACCCGTCATCGAGGTGTTGAAGCAAATCTCACCGACGCGGGTGCCGGTCGCGCCAAAAGATTCGCCCTCGAAATATCGGCCGTCTTCGAGAGCTATAAGTGTGCGCACGTCACCGCGCAGTATCAATGGTGTGCGTGAATTTTCAACTTTGTGGCGGATACACAGACGCCGCATTTTCTTGTCATGTTGAGCGAAGCGAAACATCTCTGGCTATTCATTCCAGCGCTGCGGCAAAAAGGATCCGAGATTCTTCGCTTCGCTCAGAATGACAATAGTCGTTGGCAAAAAAAACCCCCGGATCGAAATCTCGATCCGGGGGTTTTGAAATGTTACCCCGCCGATGCCGTTCAGGCGGATCACCCGTTCCCTTTCAGTAACGGGCGGATGACCGTCGTCGCAGCGTCTGACTTCCAATTAAGGCCTGTCATGTTCTGCGGGCGACACAGCCTCCTAGTTTCATCAAATAGCGGTTCGGGAATCACACCTCGTAATCTCGAACATCGCAGGGTAAATGTTCCATCCTGAAAACAAAACCATTTCAGGATCACAAGAGCCGTTTGTAGAGAGTTGAGAGAAAAGCACTGGTTTTCTTCCCAACCCTCAACGAACGGCTCTCAATCGGAAGATAAGCTTCCAACTTGTCTCGGACGACGAGCATTTTGTCCGCCTTCGGACGGACTCGCTGCGGCGAGCTTGTCGAACTGTCCGTTAGGCTGGCAGCCTGTCGGCCGAGTCAGCCAGGATCGCTAACTTCCACTCTCAAAGAACTATTCCCGCAGCGTCGCTCCGAGTTCACTCTTTAATCGTTCGCGAATCTTCGCGTGCGCTTCGGTAACTTCGTCGTTTGTGAGTGTGCGATTTTTCGCGCGGTATGTCAATCTATATGCGAGTGATTTTCCGGAAGCGGCCGCAGTTATGCCTTTTTCCATTTCAAACAGGTCGAATAATTGCACGCTCTCAAGCAACGGCTCCGCTGGTTCTTGAATCGCGTGCAGAATTTCAGCGTGGGTCAATTTCTCAGGAACAATCATCGCGATGTCGCGCGTGATCGCTGGGTATCGTTCGAGTTCTTGAAATTTTTTCGCTGATGCGAGGCTTTCGAAAAAACGATCGGCATTCAGCTCGGCAACAAGCACCGGACCTGGGGCGTTCAATTTGCTTGCTACGAGTTGGCCACCGAAGCCGATCCGGTCATTGGCGGAGTAAATGTCGACGGCGAGCGCGAAATCAGGGAATTGTCCTGGCCGAAACGAGAGACTTGGAATAACGGATTTGAGCGCGCCCTTCAGATCAAACAAGTCGAGACTGCGCCTTGCTTGCGCTCGCCAGTTCGGTGCGTTTTCGGCATTTCCCCACAACAAAATTCCAAGATGTCGTTCTTCTTTTCCAGATGGCGCAACGAATGCACGACCGATCTCGAAGATGGAAACACTCTCGGCTGCGGCACGAATGTTTCGTTCGAGCACGTCGAGCAAACCGCTGATCAAGTTTGGCCGCAGCGCGACGTGATCTTCGCTTAATGGATTGCGCAACTCGACCGCTTTCTGGGAAGCCATGGCGGTTCTCGAAATCAATTTTGATGTCCGAACTTCTGACAGTCCGAATCCAGTCAATCGGTGCCGGAGAAAAAGTGTTTCGAAATCGTGTGAACGGTCAGCGTCGCTTGTTGGCATGAAGCGTCCGCGGGTCCTTCCCGGAACCTTGTCTATTCCGTACGCGCGGAGGACTTCTTCGATTAGATCGACGTCGCGCTGCAAATCGCGGCGGTAACTCGGAATCTTCCAGGTTGCGGACTGGTTTGCCTGCCGCGCCGTAGCGGAGGGGAGGCGGGTGCCCGCGGTTTTCCGCAGCCCGAAATGCGCGAGAATTTCGTCAACAGTTTTCGGGTCAATTGCGACGCCGATTACGCGAGAACATTTCTCGTAGCTCAACGAGACGTCAGCTGGATCGGCTGGAAGTTCACCGGCAACATGAATTTCTTCCGCAGGTGTTCCCCCAGCGATCTCGCCCATTAATTCGGATGCGCGCTGCGACGCTCGCAAAATCATGTCCGGATCGACGCCGCGTTCGAATCGGTAGCTTGCGTCACTTTGCAGATTCAAATCGCGCGCTGTGCGGCGAATACTTGCCGGCAGAAAATAAGCGGCTTCGAGTAAAATATTTTTCGTCGAATTAGTCACACCCGTTTCTTCGCCGCCCATTACGCCGCCGATTCCAACCGCACGTTCTTGATCGGCGATGACGCAATTGTCGGGCTTGAGCGTGTAAGTCTTTCCATCGAGCGCGAGAAATTTCTCGCCGTCGCGCGCAAGCCGCACATTGATGCCGTCCTTTATTTTGTCCGCGTCGAACGCATGCGTCGGTTGGCCGAGTTCAAGCATCACGAAGTTAGAGATGTCTACGATGTTGTTGATCGAGCGAACGCCGACGCTCTCAATTTTCGTGCGCAACCATTGCGGGCTGGGAGCCACTTTTACGTTGTCGATCTTGCGCAGCGAGAAGAATGGACATTCGCGGGTCGCCGCGATGGTAATGGAGCCGGCGCGCCCCCGCGCCGCTTCTGCAAGACGCGGCGAGGGCGCCGCGGCTCCAGTCAACGCCGCGATTTCACGAGCCAATCCGAAATGGCTCAGCAAATCGCCGCGGTTTGGGGTGATCTCGACGTCGAGAATGGAATCCGCTGGGAAAAGATCGGCGATCGCCGCGCCAACTTTTGCATCGGGCGACAAAATCAATAGACCGGACGCTTCGTCGCCGAGACCAAGCTCGATCGGGCTGCAAAGCATTCCTTCCGACTCGACGCCCCGCAGCTTGCTCTTTCGAATGTCCGTGCCGTTCGGCAGCTTCGCGCCTGGAAGCGCGAGCGGGACTTTGTCGCCGACTTTGTAATTTGTCGCGCCGCAAACGATCTGGCGCTTTGCGCCGCTCCCATCGTCTACCTCGCAAACGGTGAGCCGATCGGCATTCGGATGATGCGAGGACGCCGTGATTTGCGACACGATCACCTTGTCGATGTTCGCGCCGCGCGTTTCGATCTTTTTGATTTCAATCCCGGCGCGAGTTAGCAATTCGGCGATGTCTTCCGGATTTTTTGGAAGATCGACAAATTCGCGCAGCCAGTTAACGGAGAATTTCATTTTTTTACACAGTCATTCCGAGCGAAGTCGAGGAATCCCGCGGAATTGCCTGAATGTAATGCAACGGGATGTCTCGACTTCGCTCGACATGACGAAACCGTTTCACGCGAACTGTTTCAAAAATCGCAGGTCGTTCTGCGAAAAGAACCGGATATCAGGAATTTCAAATAGAATCATCGCCAGCCGATCCATGCCGAGCCCGAATGCATAGCCGCTCCACTTTTCGGGATCGTAAGCATTATCGCCACGCGCTTTATTGACCGCTTCAAAAACGGCCGGATGCACCATGCCGCACCCGGCTACTTCGATCCACTGCTCGCCGCCTTTTAGAGCCTTTGATCGGACGTAAACCTCCAAACTCGGCTCGGTAAACGGGAAGAAATGCGGCCGAAATTCCACTTCGCTGTCGGCACCGAAAAGTTCCCGCATGAAAAACTCGAGCTCGCCTTTTAAATCGGCGACGCTGACGTTTTCATCGACATACAATCCTTCGATCTGGTGGAACTGCGGGCTGTGCGTTGCATCGAGTTCGTCGCGCCGATATGCGGCACCTGAGGCAATCACGCGGATCGGAGGCGGCGCCGATTCCATCGCGCGGATCTGCACGGTGGAAGTGTGGGTTCGCAGAAGTCGACCATCTGGCAAATAAAACGTGTCCTGTTCATTGCGGGCAGGATGGTCTGGCGGCGTGTTCAAAGCGTCGAAGCAGTACCATTCGGTCTCGATGTCGGGACCTTCGGCGAGCGCAAAGCCCATTCGTCTAAAAATCTGAATTCCGCGCTCATGCATCTGATGAAGCGGATGCAGAGATCCAATGTCATGTGGCGTTCCCGGAAGCGAGATGTCGATGCTCGCCAGCGCGTCGGATTCTTTTTCAACACGAACTTTTTCTCCGCGTTGGTCAAGCGCTGCGGTAACGGCGTTGCGCGCCTGGTTGAGTAGTTTACCGACAACCGGCCGTTCCTCTTTGCCGAGCGTTTTCATCCGCTCGCCCCATTCGGAGATGCTGCCGCTTTTTCCGAGATATTTTACACGCAAGCTTTCGAGCGATTTCTCGTCGTGCGCGGTTTCAATCTCGCGCAGCGCGTCATCGCGCAGTTGTTCCAGCGGGTGAGTCATACCGGTTGAAGCGTTAAAGATTAAAGCGGGCTAGTCTATCCTTGTCATGTTGAGCGAAGCGAAACATCTCGGGTTGTCGCCTTTAACCGGAAGAAACTAATCAGAGATTCTTCTCCCGCGACTGCGGGATCAGAATGACAACTTTCCGCTGCGCCGCTTCAAGGGTTCATCGCCTTTAACGACTAGGTCACGCCGCTTTCTTTTTCGATTTCGCTTTATCGTCCAGCGCGCTCTTCGCTTGATCAATAATCGATTTGAATGCGACTTCGTCGGTAACTGCGAGATCGGCGAGAATTTTTCGGTCTAGTCCGATACCGGCAGCTTTCAGTCCTTCGGCCAGCCGGCTGTAAGTCATGCCGTTCGCGCGCGCGGCGGCGTTGAGACGTTGGATCCAAAGATACCGAAATGTGCGCTTGCGAGTTTTGCGATCGCGATACGCCCAAACCTGGGCCTTCATGACCGCGTCTTTGGCGTAACGAAAAAGTTTTGAGCGGCGGCCGCGATAGCCCTTCGCCTTTTTCAGCATTCGTTTTCGGCGCGCGCGGCTTGCCGGCGCATTTGTAGCTCTTGGCATTGTTGTTTTGCCCCGGGATTTTTCGGGGCCCTCGTTCAGTGAACTGTTATTCCGTTATCGATCTTTCCGGCCTCGCTCACTGATTGATCCCACAGACGTGGGATAGGCGGAGAGATCGCGGGCCGGAAACTAAATGCTGAACACAAAATGACAACCGCTTTTCATTCGGATTTCGGGACGCCTTCGTCATTCGACCATTCGAGATTCGTCGTTGGTTTTTCGCCAAACGAGCCACGCGAGGACGCCCACCGCCGCGCCGCCTAAATGCGCGGCCGACGAGACGGAACTCATTCCTGCTTTCTGTTCAAGAGTGCCGATGATTTGAAACAGAAACCAAAGAACGAAAACGAACCAGGCGGGCAATCGAATCCAGTGAAACCAGACGAAACCGCAGCGCATCAGAAAAGCGAGTCGCATGCGCGGAAAATTCAGTGCGTAAAACGTAATGACGCCGGCAATGCCGCCGCTGGCGCCGATACACGGTGTGTGCGAACGAGGATCAAGAGCAATATGCGCCACGTCACCGATGAATGCTGCCAGCGCTATGAGCGCCAGATAACGCAGCGGGCGCAGAAAATTTTCCACGGCATGTCCAAACGCCAGCAGGAAATACATATTCCCGGCAAGATGAATGATGCCTGCGTGAAGGAAGAAAGACGTGACGAACGTGAGTCCGTCGAGTCGCGTCGCCTCCGCTGGAATCAATCCGAAACGTTGAACAACTTCGCGCAGATTTGAAAACGCAAAAAGACTGGCGCAAATGATGGCAGCTGAAAGCAGCCATGTTGCCCACGGTCTTCGCTGCTCTTCCGGTGCATCGAACTCGACCGGCATTCCAAGGAACGCGGCGATCTGTTTCCACGATTCCTCGGGCGCGGCGCTGTCAAGATCCGAGCCCTCGGCTTGTTTGGACAAACGCTCGACTTCAGCGATCGCGAGCATCTCGCGCGCTTTTTGCGGGAGTTCGGGAGCGACCGGGTCCGGCTGGCGCGGAACAAGCGTCTCAACTTCGTGAGCGTCGAACCAGATGAAATGGCAGTGTTGGCAGACGTCGACGTTGATTTCCGCTTGATCAGATAACGCGACGCCGATCATCGGCTGCCCGCACGACGGACAAGGCAGGCCCACGCGTCCCTCGCCGCGCATTGCATGCAGCCATAGCGGATTGATCGATTCCGGCGTGAAGCGTTTGCGCAGCAACTCGATCGTCACGGCGCGACCGCCGCAGACATCGCAACCGTAGAAAACACCACCGGAAGTCCGCACATCTTTCAGCGGTACCTTGCACCGCGGGCAGAGGAACTCGGAGCCGCTACTCACGTCCATTTAGTCAGGGCGACGTTGTCGTGTGATCTTGCCCGGCCCGGTCTCGCTCGCCGTAGCCGGCGAATTTCACTGCGGCGAATGTCTCATCACCGATGACGACGTGGTTCGCATATCCATCGCGCGACGATTTACGTTCATGCGATTATCGGCATTCAAGCGATCAGCGCGAGGCATCCGACTAGAATTTCTCAAATTATTCCTGTTCTTGGAAGGTGGAACCGTGATCTTCCCACCAGGACCGGGAGCAGCACGATCGAGCAGCGCCAGCAACTCATCTGAGCTCCTAACGTTTATTGTGGTGTCGGTCGCCTTCCCGCCGCCACTAGGCTTGCCTGATGATGTCACACGATTTGTGCTGTCGAATGGCGGCGCTTTCTCGATCGGTTGCGGGTTGTTAGCTCCGGCGCCGCCAAATGTTCCGGTAGTCGAGCCGTTGCCGCCGAAGCCGGTATAATTGGCATTTGGAATTTCGCCGGTGAATCCGGTGTAAACATCAGCCGGCTTTGAGCCGCCGATTGTGACCACGACATTGTTGAAAATAGTGATCGAATTGGCGGCCAGAATCTTAACACTGTTGCCGCCAAGCGTAACGTTGGAAATGAAATTAAGCTGACCGTTGCTCCCCGGCGCGTAAAGTTTCAGCGTCGAATCAGCCGAAAGCGTGCCGCCGCCGATATTGAGCGTGCCGTTAGCGCCAAACACACCGGCTTTAAGGACGTCCGCATGCGCGCTGGCATTATTGAATGTGATCCTTCCGTTGCCGTCGATGTAAGAAAGGAACGTTCCGCCGACATTGTAATTGCCGCCATTAATATTGATCCCCGCGCCACCGACCGCCCCGTCGCTGCCGTAAATCGCAAACGTTGCGTCATTGGTGATGGTGGCGTTGCCTGAAACGTTCATGTTGATCATCGCGCCACCCTCGGTATTAGCGCCGATGCTGCCACCCGTGTTGTCGATCCTGGAATCGAGATTGCCGCCCACTGATAGCGTATTAGCGGTGACGTCGATTAAGGCATGGCCACCAATCGAGGCGCCACCGTAATTGAGAATCTGGTCAAAGAAGTCGCCGGTTGAAATGTTGGATGCACTCACGTTGACCTCGGCATTTCCCCCAATCATTCCGGAGCCCAAGTTCTGATAATTGCCATTAGCTACCCAGAATAAGGCGCTGCCAAGCGCGCTGATGTCCTGTGAAGCAGCCACGTTGACGAGAGCATCGCCTCCGACCGTACCGCTCGCGTTCGGGTAAATGGAGGCCTCCAGAGCCATGGTATCTGTCCCCGGGACTCCACTAGCAGTAGAAGGGGTGATGATGTTTTGCGCATTGAGAGCGACAATTGCGTTCCCGCCGATGTGTCCGCCGGTAAAATTGCCAGTGCCTCCGAAAATTGTGGTTGTGATATCCAACAGAATTCCGTCGTGAGCTGTCAGGTTGCCACTACTATTGACCACATTAAGGGCATCGCCTTGGATACTCCCACCGCCGTTCGTACTGATAAAAGTCTGAAAAAAGCCGCCAACAGAAATACTTGCCGCATTTATGGCAACGCTGGCAAATGAACCTATCGTACCTCCACCGCTGCCGTCGTTCCGATTAGAAGTGCCAAAGGTTGCATCGCCGGTAGTGGTGAGAGTGCCACCGACGTTGAAAGCCAGGATGGCGTCCGAATCGATCGATCCACCGTTGCGGTTATTGATGAAGGCAAAAATGGAATCTGCGGTGAGATCTCCACCACCACCACCGGTCGCGACGAGAATATCTGCGTTGCCACCGATGTGGCCTCCGTCATTGTTTAGGATTTGAAAGTTTGCGGGGCCTTGAGCAGTGATATCGTTTGTCACGTTAACAAACACGAACGCGTTGCCACCGATGTTTCCCGTCGCGTTATTGATCAAACCGTCGAGAGATGAGCCGAAAGAGTTGACACCGGTAGAAATATTGGCGGCGGTGACATTGATCGTGGCATCTCTACCGATCGTTCCGAGCGTGACGCCGGACTCAACGGTTATCGTGGCAGAAAGCGATTCGCCGATCGAAATATTTCCACTCTCAAAAACGGAAATATTGCCACCGGCGCTCCGGAGAGAAAACTGCCCGCCGAGAATCAGATCAGTTCCGGTGTTGAACGTGATGTTTCGACCGGCATAGAGAAATAAGTCGGTCGTACCGACGATTGGCGACGCCAGTGTTAGATCTCCGTTCGTTCCGCGCGCGTAAAAGAAAAGCGTCGGGATATCTTGAAATGTGATCTCGGAGCCGAGGTTGATCGAACCGTCTTGCGAGGCGAGGATCAAGGCGTCGAGCCCGGGGAAAGTGAGCATCCCTCCGGGCAACCCGGAGGTGATATCACCGACGCTGATCAAGGCGAGGTTCGTCACCCCGCCATTAGTCAGATCAATGGTCGGATTACCGGCCAACTCTAATGATGCGAACTTGAAGACAGCGCCCGGAAAATGACCTGCGTTATTGAAGTGCGTATCGAAATGTAGCGTGGTGTCGACAGCGGAGGTCGAACCGAAAGCCCACAGTGAGAAAGCTCCGTCATCCATCGGGCCGCGATAGATTTTGCCGAAATCAGTCACGCCATTGGTTGTGATCGATGGATCAGTCTTAATGACCGTCCCGCTCGTGATTAAATAAGGATTCGGTGAGGCAATGACTGCCGGTGTCCCGAACTTGCTCGGAGTTGGAGGAGGCGGAGTTGTTGGTGGAGGCGTTGTTGGCGGAGGCGGAGTTGTTGGCGGAGGGCTTGTTGGCGGTGGCGGAGTTGTTGGCGGTGGCGACGTTGGAGTCTCTTCAGCGACGAGTGCCTGACTGGTCACGTTAACGATCCTCGTGGGATCGAGCGGATTATTCAGCAGGCTGATGGCAATGAGGCCGCCGTTTAGTTGGTTCTGTGCCGCCGCCATGATCAAATCCAAACTGGGCAGCGGCCTGTCGAACCCCGTGAAAAAGAGTGAGGCGGTTACTAATCTTGCAATGTCAAAATCCATTACTTTCGAAAAGCTTTTGCCGTCAGTGGTGACGATTTGCCCGGGACCGACTTCCACCGATTGACCGTTAGGCAGATAAAGCCGGAAGTTCCCTTCGAGGCAGAGCCACTTGCTGAGTTGAGGATGACTACTTGT
>CAWIWB010000025.1:0-41186 GCA_963839665.1 uncultured Verrucomicrobiae bacterium | reverse complement strand
ACCTCTTTGAGCAAACGACTGGCGCCGCCACCGTCGACGCTTCGATGGTCGAAGCTTAAGGTGATTTGCGCTTCGGTTTTGGGTACGAACTCGATTTTTGTTTCGTCCCACGATGGAACTTTTTTGCCCATACCGAGGCCGAGCAGCAAAGTTTGATCGGGAAGGGGAATGGGCGTTCCCCATTCCATTCCGAAAATGCCGAAGTTGGAAACCGTGGCGATACCGCCGGCTTGCATATCCGGCGAAATTCGCCGCTGTCGCGCGAGTTCGATCAATTCTTTGTATTTTGTGGTGAGATCGACGAGCGAAGTTTTTTCTGCGCTCCGAATGACTGGTACCATGATTCCGTCTTCGGCTTCCACCGCGATTCCGATGTCGATCGATTTTGATTGGACAACGCGGTTTCCAATGAATTTCGCTGCCGCGGCTGGATTTTCCGCCAGCGAAAGCGCGAGCGCGCGCAACGCGTAAAGACCGAGGCCTGGCTTCGGATCGCGCGATTGGCGATCTTGCAGCGCCGGATCGAGATTCACTGACGACCCGATCGTGGAAAGAGGCCGTGTCCAGCTCCGACGCATTGCATCGGCCACCCCGACGCGAATCTTTGAAGCTTCCTGCGCTGTCTGGCCCTCGATTTTATGGAGAAAACTTTCGAGATCCTTGATCGTCACCCGGTTGCCGGCACCGGTTCCCATGATCCCTGCGAGATCAGCCGTTGTCAGCTGCAGTTCAGCCATGCGGGCGCGCACGCGCGGGGACATGAAGGTTGCGCCTTTCGTAATCGCTGGAACGGGCAGGCCGCCGGCTCGGTCGCCGTCGCCATCACGCGCAGCAATTCTTTTCTCTCGAGCAGGAGCAACTTCCTGATCCGCGCGAGCAGGAATTTCTTCCGCGACTTCTTGTTGCGGCGGGGGAGTTGGCGCGTGTTTGGCAAACCGCGCAGCGTCTTGTTCGCTCGCTTCAATGTAGCCGAGCACCGTGCCGACCGGGTAAGTCTCCTTTAGTTGCACGGTGATCTTGTCGATCTTGCCTTTGCATGGCGTAGTCACGCCCATCACGGCTTTGTTCGTCTCGACATCGATGATCTCCTGATCGTCCACAACTTCGTCGCCAGGTTTGACTTTGATATCGACGATTGTGGCTTCGGCGATTGATTCGCCGAGCTGCGGCATGATGATCGGGACTTGCGGCATAGATTCTATTCTCGGAGCAACGCGCGCGCTTTTGCGACAATCTTTTTCGCGTTTGGCCGGTGCGCGCTCCAGAGATTTGGATGATACGGAATCGGTGTGTCTTTCGCGTTCAGACGTTGGGGCGCGGCATCGAGCAAATGAAAGCCCTGGCTGGTGACCCGTGCGATGACCTCCGCGTTCGTGCCGCCCCACGGAAATGATTCGCCGACGCAAAGCAAGCGGCCGGTGCGCGCCACAGATGCAAGCACGGTGTCAGTGTCCAATGGTTTGACCGTACGTAGATCGACAACTTCAAGTTCGAGACCTTCGCGCGAGAGTTCCTCCGCAGCGGCCAGAGATTCCTGGGTCATTGCGCTGTAACTCACGATCGTGAGATCGCGCCCTTCGCGCGCAATACGCGCACGGCCAGTCGGCAAACCTTTGTCGGGCAATTTGTCGGCCTTGAGATGATAATAAAGATATTTGTGTTCGCAGTAAACGACAGGGTCATCGATCGCCACGGCTTCGATCAACATCGTGTAAGCGTCTTCCACAGTGGCCGGCGTCATCACGATAAGACCCGGATAATGCGCATAAAGGGATTCCATCGATTGACTGTGAAACGGGCCGCTTCCCTTTGTTCCGCCGGACGGCAAACGTACAGTGATCGGCACCGGCATGCCTGTTCGCCAGTAATGCGTGCCTGCGTTGTTGAGAATCTGATTCAGCGCGACGCTTGAGAAATCAGCAAACTGCATTTCGACAATCGGCCGCATTCCCTGCATGGCAGCGCCAATGGCAGTGCCGACGATCGCATCTTCACTGATCGGCGTATTCAACACGCGCTCCGGAAATTCCTTTGCCAAACCTTTCGTTGCTTTGAACGCGCCGCCAAATGCGCCGCCGACATCCTGGCCGTAAATGAAAACGCGATCATCGTCGCGCAACAGTTTTGCCTGCGCTTCCCGGATCGCTTCGAGATAAGTGATGCTCATGCGCTATGGCCACGTGAATGCGTTGAACCGTTAATATCGATGACAATGACCGGAATTGCGGATGTACACGTTCGTCACTTGAGCATCACGTTCATCGAGATTCGATCATTCGTGTTCGTCATTCCTCGTCGACATGATCGACGAGATCGCGTGTGGATAACGCGCACCAATCTTCTTTGTCGGCTTCGGGCACGGCTTCTTTTTGCGCGGCGGCAACTGCCTCGTCAACCTGCGCAACGGCGTCTTTCCGCCATGCGGCCAGTGTGTCTGGATCCATCAGATTGGATTCGATAATGGTTTGCTCGGCGAACTTCAAACAATCTCGCGCAAACGGTTGCTGCTTCATTTCTTCGGACACGTAGCTGGCATCATCGTGTTCGCCATGACCGGAAAGCCGCAGTACCGAGGCAACGACTAACTGCGGCGGCCGCCCTGCACGCGCGCGTTTGACCGCACCGCCAATTACATCCAGGCACGCGGCAAGATCGGTTCCGTCCACACTGTAACCTTCGAACCCATATCCGATTGCGCGTTCCATTAGATCATCGCACGCAAATTCGCGGTCGTTAGGCGTGGAGTACGCGTAATGATTATTTGTCGCGACGACCACGAGCGGCACCTGTTCTACCGCGGCAATGTTCATGCCTTCGTGAAACGCTCCGGTTTGCATTCCCCCTTCGCCGATGCACGTGAGGCCGACAAAATCTTTTTCTCCTCGAAAACGTTTCGCCATCAATGTGCCGACCGTAACTGAAACCATTGCGCCGAGATGACTGATCATTGCCAGTTCGTTATCACGCGGATGCCCTCGATGAATGTTGCCGTCGCGTCCGCGCATCGGGCCGAGGCGCGAACCGAGGTATGTGCGCGTGACGTCGACCAGCGGTTCGCCAAACGCGGATCGTCCGGCCTGGTCGCGAATCAACGGCGCAAAAATGTCGCTCTTTTCTAAAAACAAACCGCATGCGACGCTGACCGCTTCCTGGCCTTTGCCGATGTAAACGCCGCCCGTTATCTGACCGCCGCGGTAAAGGCTAACGAGCTTTTCCTCGAGCGTGCGTGCCAGCAACATCCAGCGAAACGCTTCAAGGAAACGCTCGTGAGAAGGCGCGGTTTTGTCCGCACTAGCTTTGCTCAGCGGAGCCGACGCGCTCTTTTTCTTTTTCGATTTTGCAGTCCGCTGCGCCGTCTGAAGCATCGCGTCATTTTAACCAAGATCGGCAACTGCGCGCAAAGTTTTTCTCTGACTGCAATGGTGTAGCAACAGATGGAGCCGGCGCGCCCTCGCGCCGAACACCAACGGCCCGGGGGCGGGCCGTCTCCATTCTCTTCGTTAGAAGCCGAAGGACCTAACGCGCGGCGAACGCGAGGCGCCGCTGTGTCGGTACTTCTGCCCCGCCGTTTGAGGCTGCTTCAGTGACAGGTTGAGCTGGGGCAGTCAGCTTGACGCCGACCAACTTGCTCACCCCGCGCTCCTCCATCGTCACGCCATAGAGGACATCAGCTTTGGCGATTGTTCGTTTGTTATGCGTGATGATGATGAACTGGCTCTGCTGTACGAATCGGTCGAGCACGCGGATGAAGCAGTTAATGTTGTTTTCATCGAGTGCCGCGTCCACTTCATCAAGGATGCAGAACGGACTTGGTCGCACCATGTAAATCGCAAACAGCAGCGAGACGGCCGTCATTGCACGTTCGCCACCACTCAACAGCGATACGCTTTGCAATTGTTTCCCCGGCGGCTTGGCCGTGATTTCGATGCCGCAGTTCAGCGGGTCGTTCTCGTCCAATAGTGACAAGTCCGCGCGCCCGCCACGGAATAGCTCTCCAAACATTTCCCGGAAATTCGTCCGCACTTGTTCAAAGGTTTCGGCAAATAGTTTCCGTGTTGTGGAATTGATGCGCGCGATCACGTCTAGCAGTTCGCGCTGGGAATTCGTAAGATCGGTGTTTTGCGCTTCAAGAAACTTATAACGCTCCTCAAGTTCGTCGTACTCGTGCACCGCCTCGAGATTTACTGGTCCCATATTGTCCAGCTGTGCTCTAAAATCGGCGATATATTTTTCGAGATTTGGAGAGGTGAGCTCCGCCGAGGCCGGCGTTGCAGGCGTTTCACCCTCCAGTTTCTCGTTGCGCTTCGCCAGGGCTCTCCACGTCTTTTCAAATGCCGCTTCGTCGGGTGTGAAGCCGCGAAGATCGATCTGGTAGCTGCGGGAAATATGCCCGAGGAGATTGTCGATCTTCATTTGGAATTGCGATTCCCGGACTTGCCCCTGTGCGCGTCGGTCCTGTAATTCGCCTAACGAGTCTCGCACATGCCGAAGTTCGCTTTCCCGATCTGAAATCGCGGTAAGTCGTGTGGCGCGCTGCTCCGCGATTTCTGCGCTGTTCGCTTGTGCCTCGTCACGCTTCACCGTTCGAGCGTTGATCAGCGTTTCAGATTCACGCGATTCGTCAGCCTGCGTAGCCAATTTCCGCTCGTACATCGCGATGTCCGCCTTGCGGACTGTGATCAACTCAGCCAGCTCGGCATCGCGTGCGCTCATGGGTTCGCGTTGCGCGATCAAATTTTCATGGCGCTGCCGGTGCGTTGCGATGCTCAACCGCAGTTCATTGGTCCTCTCCGTTAGCTCTTCCTCGTGCAGCACGGTGTTTTTCTGCGTGGCCTCGAACGCGGTTAACTCGCTCTTTTGATTGGCCATCTGATCGCGCGCCGATCTGAGATCCCGCTCCACGTGCGCGAGCCGTTCGTCGGACGCCGCAATCTGGCGCTCCAAAGCGATTTTTTCTGATTGCAACGTATCGATCTGGCGTCCGGTCTCGCTCAGTTCGCGCTGAAGCCGCGAAGCGGTTTCCAGAGCGGTTTTGGCGTCGTCCCGCGTTGCAGAGACTGAATCGTATTTCTTTGCCAGAGCAGCTTCTTCTTTTGTCAGATCAGCGATCTGCGCTTTGCGTTCGAGCAACGAGGCCGCGCGGGCTTCGCTGCTTCCGGTGAAAACGATTCCTTCCCGGGAAACATATTCGCCGGCGAGGGTCGCCATCGCCAGAGCAGGTTCTACCTTTTTGCACTCGAGCGCCTGTTCGAGTTCGGGAAAAATTACGACGTCGCCTAATAACCGCGTCACGAGTGCTTCCAACGGTTTCGGTGCTCGCACCTTGTCAGTAGCCCACGCAATCGCCTCCGACGGTAGAAATTTCTGCGACGTTTGCGGCGCGGCCGCTGTTAGCTTGGGGATAAGCAGCGCGGCGTATCCCAGTTTTTTTTCCTTTAAGTGCCCAATTATTTGAGAAACAACGGTCGCATCTTTTAAAACGATGGCGTGAAGACTACGACCCAGGGCGGCTTCGATCGCCGGGATGAATTTTGAATCAACATCCAAATGCGCAACGAGCGAACCGGCGATAGCCTCCCGGAATTCTGCGGAGCCGTTGAGGCCCTTGAGCAGAGCTTGCGAACCTTCGGCGAGGCCTTCGCCCTCTTCGTTCAGTTGACGCAGCACCTCCAAACGCGATCCCTTTTCGGCGAGTGTCCGATGGAGCGCGGCAAGATCCTGTTCCGTCTGAGCGAGTGATTTCTCCTTTTCGCGAAGCGTGGTCTCGACATCGACCGGTCCGCGACTGCCCGGTTGAAGCGATGCTGCGATTTTCCCGACAATTTTCTCGCGCGCTTTAGTCAACGTTTCGATGTCTGTGTTGAGTTGTTCGATTTGAGCGTGAGTCAATTCACGGCGCGCTTTGGTTCCAGTGAGTTCCTCTTCGAGGGCCGAGATCCGGCTTTCGGATTTCGAGAGCGAGAGTTGCAATTCTTGCAATCGTGTCACGCGATCGCTACGCTTCTTGTGGATTTCTCCGGCCAGAGCAGACAGCTCGGTCAGCTCGGCTTCCTTTTCTTTCAACTGCTCCTCGATTTCCGCGATCGAACTGTTTGTTTGCTTGATTTGGGCTGTCTGCTGCTTGCGTTTGTTTTCAGCGTCAGTGACGTCACGTTGTGACCGTTCGACTAGTTCGGCCAATTCCTGCGCACGCTGACGGTTGAACTCGATGCGATTGCGGTGCGTTGCAATCTCGCTGTCCAGTCGCTGTACTTCTGCACGGCACTCGGCAATCTCGGCGTCAATCTTGTCCAGCGCCCCGCGTTCCTCGGCGAGCGCGTTTTCGCCGTTATCGATTTTCGCGCGCGCGGTCTTCTCGCTGGCCAGCAGACTTTCGATTTCGTTTCGCGACCCGGTCAGGTCGCGCTCCAGGGAAGCAAGCTGTTTGGAAGCATGATGTGTCTCAAGCACACGGAGATCTGCGTGCAACGCCTGATACCGTCGAGCTTTCCCAGCCTGTCGTTGAAGTGAGCCGATCTGGCGTTTGACCTCTTTGATCACGTCGCCGATGCGCAAGAGATTTGCCTCCGTTGCCTCCAGCTTCCGCAGCGCCTCGCGTTTTTGCGTTTTATATTTCGTGATCCCGGCTGCTTCTTCGAAAACCGCGCGTCGATCTTCGGGACGCGAGCTCAAAATCATGTCAATTCTGCCCTGCTCCATCATGGAGTAAGAGGTCCGCGCGATCCCGGTGTCGGCGAAAAGGCTTTGAATGTCGCGAAGGCGGCACGGTGTTTTGTTCAGCAAGTATTCGGAATTTCCGTCGCGATAAATTCGGCGGGTCACGCGCACATCGTGCCAATCGATCCCGAACTCTTCAGCGCAATCAGTGAAGGTGAGCGAGACTTCACCAAATCCCACAGGCTTGCGTGTATCGGCGCCGTTGAAGATCACGTCAGCCATTTCGTCGCCGCGGAGCGATTTGGCGGATTGCTCGCCGAGCGCCCACTTTACGGCGTCGAGCACATTGGATTTTCCGCAACCGTTGGGGCCGACTATCGCGGTGACGCCCTCATGAAAATTGAAGACAGTTTTATCGGCAAACGATTTGAAGCCGAACAGCTCGAGCGATTGTAAATGCATTTTGGGCGAAACCCGTGCCTTCGGACGCCTCAATACAGCAGGGTTATTTGGGTGACAAGCGGAAAATCACACAATTTGAAGGGGTTCTGGGGCAATCCGGCCACACCATATTGTGGGTTCCTGACAACTGCGGTATTCATTAGCACCCCAAACTGCTCCCCGACCGTTTGCGAAAGCACCGTCCTTAACGCGTGGAACTTAACTCGCGCTCTTGCCTTAAACAACTCGATCACTGAGGATGCGCCGATGGGAAATGAATCGGCGAGCTCCCTCGAACAAGCCGAGCGCGTTGATCATCAACTGGTTCGCGGCATTGGAATTCCAGCTCTCACGGCGAATATCGTCAGCTCGACAATCGGTGCCGGAATTTTCGTGATCCCAGCGACAGTTGCGAAGGGGCTGGGATCCGCGGCGCCGCTCGCATTTGTCTGCTGTGCGATTGCCATGGTCTTGTTCGTCACATGTTTCGCGATTGCCGGCAGCCGGGTTTCGTTGACCGGCGGTCTTTACGCGTATGTCGAAGTGGCGTTTGGGCGATATGTGGGATTCCTCGCTGGTATGCTTTATTTTCTCACGGCACTCGGCGCGGTTGCGGGCGTCGTGAATGTATTGGCAAACTCCGTCGCCTTGGTGGTCCCGTTCCTCGGCGGTCCCGTGATGCGCATTATCGTGATGCTCGCGGTCTACGGATTACTCGTTTTGATCAACATTCGCGGCGTTCGCGAGGGCGCCGGTGCCGTTACCGTGATCACGCTGGCCAAGCTTCTACCCCTGCTGTTGTTCATTTGCGTTGGAATTTTTTTTATTCACACGCCGAATCTGTCCTGGAGCGGTTGGCCGAGCAGCAAGTCGTTAGGCGACGCTGTTATTCTTTTGATTTTCGCTTTCGTGGGAATCGAGGTGGCGTTGATTCCGAGCGGAGAAGTGAAGCATCCGGCGCGCACCGTTCCCCGTTCTGCTTATCTAGCCCTGGTAATCACGACAGTCATCTACCTGATGATCCAACTCGTTGCGCAGGGAACGCTCGGTCCCGATCTCGCGAACCATCCCGCCGCGCCCCTGGCTGAATCGGCGGCGACATTCCTCGGTAACCTCGGCCGCATGATTCTCCTGGCTGGCGCGAGCATCTCCGCCTTCGGATTTGTGACGAGTGACATACTGAGTTCGCCGCGAATGATCTTTGCCTTCGGCCGCGACGGCGCATTGCCGCAATTTTTTGCCCATGTGCATCCGCGCTATCGATCACCCGACGTCGCGATCATCACGTACGCAGTTTTAGCGTTTGTGCTCTCGATCAGCGGCACGTTCGAACGGCTGGCGGTCCTTTCAAATGTCGCGGTTCTGTTGATGTATCTGCTCTGCTGCGCTGCGTGCTGGGTTTTGGTGCAACGAGATGTGCGCTCCGATCCCGACCAGTCGGGATTCAATTTTCCTGGAATGAAAATTGTGCCTGCGCTGGCGATCCTCGCCATCGTTTGGATTCTCGCTCACGCCACGCCTCGCGAATTCCTCGTGACTGGAATCGTGCTGGCGCTTTCGTCGGTTTTCTATTTTGCGCGTCGGCAGTTTAGCCGGAAAGCGTAGGCAAACGGCAAAAACCGATTAGCTTCCCGCCATGCGCGACAATTATCTCGAGGAGTATTATTCGTTTCTGCGGTTTCCGAGCGTTTCGACTGACGACAAGCACAAGGAAAAATTGGTCGAGTGTGCGAATTGGCTGGTGAACAAGCTCAACAGGATCGGTCTGCAAGCGCAGCTTGTACCTACGAAACGTCATCCCATTGTGTGGGCTCGCAATGAACACCGGCCCGGTCGTCCCACAGTTATGATTTACGGCCATTACGATGTGCAGCCACCAGACCCTCTGGAACTTTGGGATTCACCACCGTTCGAGCCTGTCTTGAAGAACGGCTACGTGTTCGCGCGCGGATCGACTGACAACAAGGGCCAAATCCTTGCGCACATTCTTGGAATTCAGGAAACGATCGAGGAGCATCGTGAGCTGCCGGTGAATTTGCATTTGGTGATCGAAGGCGAAGAGGAAATCGGAAGTGCGAACCTCGGCCCTTTTCTCAGTCAAAATCGCGAGGCCCTGAAATGTGACGTGGCAGTCGTTTCCGATACCGGGATGATCGAGCGTGGCGTGCCGACCATGAGTTATGGCCTGCGTGGAGTGACCGCGCTCGAAGTCAAAGTGACCGGTCCGAAAATGGATTTGCACTCAGGCGTTTTTGGCGGGGCCGTCGCAAACCCAATCACTGCATTGGCGCGATTGCTCGCCACGCTTCACGATCGCGACGGCCGCGTGGCGATCGCAGGATTTTACGATCACGTGAAACCACTCGAAGAGTGGGAGCGCGAAGCATGGCGCAAGCTTCCGGTCGACGGTGACAAACTGATTCGCGACGAGACAGGTGTGCCTGAGCTTTTCGGCGAGGCCGGATACAATTCGGTGGAACGCATCTGGGCGCGGCCGACTGCCGAGATCAACGGAATCGGCGGCGGATATCAGGGGCAGGGGACAAAAACGGTGATCGCCAGCCACGCGTTTGCGAAACTGACGTTCCGTCTCGTTCCCGACCAGAAGGGCGAGGAAATTCTGGAACTGGCGAAGACGCATTTGGAAAAAAATCTGCCCAAGGGTGTTACGATGGAAGTTACCATGGGCCACAGCGGCCCGTGGTATCTCACTGATCCGCACTCCACGATGGGCGAAGCGGCACAACGCGCGTTGCGCAAAGCTTTCAACCGCGATGCCGCGCTCATCCGCGAAGGAGGCAGTATCCCAATTGTCTCCGAATTCCGGGAAATTCTCGGCGTCGAAACATTGCTCATGGGGCTTGCGCTACCCGATTGCCGCGCACACTCGCCTAACGAAAATTTTCCGCTCGAAAATTTCGAAGGCGGTATTCGCTTGAATAAAGCAATCCTGCAAGAGCTCGCGCGTCTTCTTAGGATCGCATCTGTCCGCCAGTGGACGGACTCGTCCTGCAGATCTTTTCGCACTGTAGCGTGCGCTGTCTGGGCATCCGCGAACTACTGAACTCGAATCTCCGCTGAGGATAGCGGACACTACAGCCTCGAATTATGAAATGGCTTCTGATTCTGGTGATCTTGTTCGGAGCTGTTGATTCCGCGACATCAGCCAAACATCGGAAACACTCGTCGAAGGAACCGACGCCTACTCCAACGGCAGCGGCTTCGCCAAAACAAAAGAAGCCTTCGCCAACTCCATCTCCGACGCCGAAGAGCAAATCAAAACGCAAGAAAGCGTCTCCTACTCCAACACCGGGCGAATCACCGTCGGCAACAGAAACTCCGTCTGCGACTCCTGCGGAATCCCCCGAACCTGCTCGAGGAAAAAAGGGCTGGCCTAACGCGAGCCTTTCGCCGGATGCAATAGAAGGTTACGAGAACAACCCGCCAAAAGTTCGCCAAATCCTGGATGCCGGGCTAGCGCTAACAAAACAAAATCTGACTTACACTTATGGTTCTGCCGATCCCGCGAACGGCGGCATGGATTGTTCCGGTTTCATTTATTACGTTCTTAAGCAAAACGGCTTCCCCGATGTGCCGCGAGATTCCAGCGGGCAATATGTCTGGGTGCGCAAAGCGAGAAATTTGTATGCAGTCCTGAGTCGCAAGGAGGATTCGTTCGAATTCGAAGACCTTAAGCCCGGCGACCTGCTCTTCTGGCGCGGCACCTACAATATCGATCGCGATCCGCCGATCACGCACACCATGATTTATCTTGGCCGCGAAAAGCGAACGAACAAGCGCGTCATGGTCGGGTCGAGCGATGGCCGCACATACGATGGCAAACAACGTTGGGGCGTCAGCGTCTTCGATTTCAAAATGCCGGCGCCACCCAAAAGCGGCGACGCGAAAATCAGTCCTGTGTTTGTCGGCTACGGACGAATTCCCGGCCTGCCAGCGCAATAAGGCTATTGATCGTTTACCGTTTCCACAGCAGTCGGAGACGGTTTGGATTCCGTTAGTAATGCCGGCTCAACAGCAGAATGATGAACGCGACGCTCATATTCAACGAATGCGATTGTGATCAGGATGAGGATAACGATAAGCACTACGCGTTGTTCGTTCTTCGAGAGTTCGAAAATCCGGAACAGACGTTTCATTCAGTGTGGCCCAACTTTGGCATCCGTTACGTTGCTCGATTAACGCCATCTATGATTGTAATATTGAGCGAAGCGAAACATCTCTGGCTTCTCCTTAGTGCCGTAGTCATCTAATCAGAGATTCTTCGCTTCGCTCAGAATGACAACAACGGCTACATTTCATTTTTTCGAGTAGCGAATTGGATCTTTCATTCCAGCCTCGCGGAAGCCTTTGAGCCGAAGCAGACAGGAATCGCATTCGCCGCAGGCGAGACCTTCCGGCGTCGGATCGTAACAACTGTGCGTAAGTGAAAGATCGACACTGAGTTCGACTGCTTTTCGGATGATGTCGGCTTTGGAGAGTTTGATCAACGGGGTGTGAATCTGGAAGCGTCGGCCTTCGACACCGGCTTTGGTTCCGACATTGGCCAGGTTCTCGAACGCTTCGATAAATTCCGGTCGGCAATCGGGGTAGCCGCTGTAGTCGATTGCGTTTACGCCAAGAAAAATGTCATTGGCCGGAATCACTTCGGCCCATGCAAGCGCGTAGGCGAGAAAGATGGTGTTGCGCGCGGGTACGTATGTGACTGGGATGCCGTGCGGTGATTTCTGTTTCCGAACGCTGCTTCGGTACGGCCACATCGTCCGTGAGCGCGGAGCCGCCGAAGACGCGCAGGTCGATTTTTGCGATGCGATGCTCTTTTGCGCCTAACGAGTTGGCGACGCGTCGAGCCGCTTCCGTTTCGATCTGATGACGCTGGCCGTAATTAAATGACAGGGCGTATGTTTCGTAGCCCTCTGCGATTGCGATTGCCAGCGTGGTCGTCGAATCGATTCCGCCACTTAAGAGGACGACTGCGCGTTTCATTCACCAGACCGCACTGTCATCCTGAGCGAAGTCGAAGGATCCCGAAAAATAGCCCGCTTGGTTTCGCCCCGGGATTCCTCGACTTTGCTCGGAATGACAGTGAATCATCGACGATCGCGTCCCGGTTCGCTGTTCGGAAACTCGGCGCGGACAGTTAGGGCGATTCCGCCGCGCGCGGAGAATTGTGCGGTGACGATTGCCTCGCGTGGCGCACAGGCTTTCACGAAATCGTCAAGGATGCGATTCGTGACGGCTTCATTGAATGCGCGCTCGTTGCGATACGACGCGAGATAGAATTTCAGTGACTTGCTCTCGATGCAGAGACGATCGGGAACATAATCGATATCGATCCGAGCAAAATCGGGCTGGCCTGTGACCGGACAAACGGAAGTGAAATCATCTGTTTCGAAGTGAATATGGTAATCTCGTTCAGGAGCAGGATTCGGAAACGTCTCCAGGCGCGCTTCCGACTGGCGATGCAGGAAGTTTCGCGTCGCTTTGTCCGAGCAATGTTAATTGGCCTGCGCGTTTTGTTTTTGCCACGGCGCTTAAGGTGGATCGAAGCCGTTTGCGGTCAACCCATGTAGAGGCCTTTGTGCCAAACGCCTGTGCTGCGAGCACCTTACTCGGAGGCGATTGATGTCAATCGCCGCTACCTTTTTGGAATGCGCGTAGATTGTCGGCCACGCCTGGATATTTCGTCGCCAACGCTTCGACATCGTCGATCTCAACGTCGACTTTCTCTACGCCGGGCCATTCTGTGCTCGAGCCGAGGAACCAGCGCCGTTGTCAGATGACCCGTGCAGTGTGGAACGTATTACCCGGGATTAAAAGCTGTCAGAAGCGCGCAAAGCTCTTCCGCACTCAAATCATTTAACCATTCGAGTTTGAACATCGAACGTGGAACATCGAACGTCCAACTCCGAAAGGATTCGCGAGCAGGCATCGAATCAGGCTCATGGACAGCGAACTTGAAATTTCAAATAGCAAAGATCGAACAAGCGTGATCGATGTAATCGCCCACGACCCCAAAACCGGTGAGGCGGTTCTTGTAATGAACGAGCCTAACGAATGGGACGGCTCGGATGAGGAACTGCTTTCGTTACAGGAACGGTTCAATGCGTACGTTTCATTTTTGCTCGATGGCGAAATGGAGTCCGGTCATCCGGAGCTCGCTGGCAAACCGGCGCGGATCGAGGTGCGGTGCACGCAGATGCCGGATTCGCGCGCGCTCGAGTTGCTTGGGTTGATTCACGACCAACTCGCGTTTCAAGATATTAAGATGGAAGTCGTCATCCGAAATGATCCGCGCGGCGAGGAAAGCGCTTCGCGCTGTTAAATCGTTGAAGCGTTAAAGGGGTTAAAGCGTTAAAGCGGAAACGAAGTGTCATTCTGAGCGAAGCGAAGAATCTCTGGCTAGCGCTTCGGAATCGCCAAGCTGGCAATCAGAGATGTTTCGCGTCGCTCAACATGACAAGGACGGAGCCGCTTCAACGCTTTAACACTTCAACTGTTAATGCTTCGCCGAATCCAATCGCGCGAAGAAATCGTCGAACAACGCGTCGTAAATTCGGCTGCGCTCGGGATGATATTGGACAGCAAGTCCGAACGGGTATTTGCGCAAGCGTACCTGCTCGATGATGCCATCATGCGCAGCCCAGGCTTCCACTTCCAAGTCGTCGCCTAATTGATCGATCGCCTGGTGATGTGCGCTGTTCACTTTGGGAAAACGATGAGACGCGTCACGCGCATTGCGCAACGACTGAACCTCCCGTTGCTTTTGGTCTGGCAAATTATGCCCTTGGATGTCGAGCTTGAGCGTGCCGCCGAGTGCGACGTTGAAGACCTGAAGACCTTTGCAAATTGCCAGAATCGGCAACCCGCGCGAGAGCGAGTTCTGGACAGCCTGAAACTCCCAGCGGTCGCGCTCGGCGTCGATTTGTTTATCCAACACCGAAGGATCGGGAATGTCCTGCCGCAAAAATTCTGGAGAAATATCGGAGCCGCCTGAGAGTAAAAGGCCGTCCATCTCATCGAGGGGAACATTTCGAGTACGCGCGTTCCAAACTTTGATGTCAGGATATTTCGCAAAAATTGTGCGAAAGGATTTAGCGTCTTTTTGACGAATCCAAGTAGCCAGATTTGGCATCGGTGAATTTGCGACTTCGCGATGACCATGTAAAGAGCACTTCCATGTCAGGCGTAGAAGTTTTCAGCACGTTGAACGAGGAACTGGAAAGACTTGCTGCCAAAAGCAAGGCTCGAGCGATCGCGGTAGCAGTGCATGATCTGGAGACCGGCTTCCGATTTTCCTTGCTGGGAGATCGCTGGTTTCATGCAGCGAGCACCATCAAGGTGGCGATGCTTCTGGCAATTTTCCGCGCGGCAGACGAGGGCCGGCTTCGGTTGGACGACTCGCTGCACGTGCGAAATCGCTTCTTCAGCGTGGCAGACGGCTCGCTTTTTCACCTCAGTCCTGATCGGGACGCAACACCGGTGTTATATCAGGCAGTTGGACGAACCGCCAAAATTTCGGCTCTTGCGCACGCAATGATTTCTGGGAGCAGCAATCTTGCTACGAATCTGCTGCTCGATTTTGTGGGTGTGGAATATGCGCGAAAGGTTCTGCGGGACGCAGGAGTTTATGAGGTAGAGCTGCGGCGAGGTGTTGAAGACCACGTTGCGCACGATCGAGGCATTAACAACGAAGCCACGGCCAATGGTTTGGTAACGTTACTGTCCGCGATCCGCGGCAATTTTCTTACCGACGATAGCAAACAAGAAGTGATTCGGATTCTGCTGGAGCAACGATTCAATTCAATGATTCCTGCGCGTCTTCCGGCACACGCGGCGGTGGCGCATAAGACCGGCGAGATTTCGACTGCCTGCCACGACGTCGGGATCGTGTATCTGCCCGAACGTCAACCGTACATCGCTGTTATCTTGACTGAATTCGAGCCGGACAGAAATGGTCGGCGCGACACAGTGGCGGCGATTTCCGAAGTAATTTACCACTCTGTAGTGGGAAGGGACCCGAACCCAAATGCGAGTTGAAGTGTTGCGAGCGATTGACGGCTTGGATTTGCCCGAAGAATACCGGGCGTTCTTGCGGCCGGGCGAAACCGAAACAGATTCGGCGGGCAACGTCCATCGGTTGCCACGTTTCTTTTACGAAGTTCGCAGCTGGCAGGAAGCGCAGGAACTTCGCCTGGCGCCGCACTTCACGCTCGCCGAATTGATGCTGGTCGACTGCCGTGAGGCGAGGCTTCTCCTTAGCGAGTTCCCTCATTACGTACCATGTGCAATCCTTTTGCTTGCCAGATTCCTGGAGGACTTCCGGCGCGAAGTAGGCGCGCCCGTGTTCATCGCCGCGAACGGCGGCTATCGCTCGCCGGCGCATCAGATTGAGGGCGCAAAAAGCATTCATGCGTGGGGTACAGCGGCAAATATCTATCGGATTGGCGATACTTTCCTGTCCGACACGAAGTCGGTTGAGAAATATCGGACGATCGCAGCGTCGCTTAGCCCGACTGTTTTTGTTCGGCCATTTGGACGTGAAAAAGGACAGTCCAGCGACCACCTCCACATCGATTTAGGGTACGTGAGGTTAACTCCGCGCGAATGCAGCGAAGCGAGTTAATCTCGCGTTGAGCCGATGAAGGACCACCGAACAGAACGCGACACGCATGATCTTCGCCTTCGCACGCTTGGGGCAACACCGCCGCGAGCGGTGATCGGGTTGGAAGCGGAATTTAATCTTTTCGTTAATGGCCGCAGACGCCGTCCGGAAAAAGTCTTTGGTGATCCCAGCCGTTTGGTGCGACGGCGAATGATTCCGCGCACTGGCAAATCATTTCAATTGCCCGCGGGCGGCGCAATTTATTTCGACACCGGCGTGATCGAAGTCGCCACGCCCATTATTGAATTCGAGCCGGGCTGTTGTTATCGCGCGACGCGTTTGTTGTGGGAACAGATTCGTTATCTGCGAAAGGAGCTGGATCACTGGGCTCGGCAGCACAAATGTCAGTGCACGCTTCAGGGCTTCAGCACACACTACAATTTTTCCTTTCCAACCGCGCGGAAATCAAAACTTCGAAATGCCAGGACACTTGCGTATCTGCTGGCACACATCCTGCCGGTGCCAGTGATTTTGCTGGCAACGAACCGGCAGAGCAGCGCAGTCGGTGTGCGCCCGCGCGGAAACCGAATCGAAGTCACAGTTGATTTCACTCCGGACGCCGCATTGATGCTGGCAACGACTGCGTTCATCGCGGGCGCCATGGGAACCGTGCTCCGTTGGGAAGATTTTGGACTGAGACGATTGGGGCGGCACGGACTTCCTCGCATCGCGCGATTTCATCTGCGAAAACATTCGTCGCGGCGCGGTTGGCGCGTCACCGCTGATTCGTTAGGCAAAAGTCCATTTACATCTGATATCAACGAGGCCATTTGGAAACTGCGTGACGGGCGTTCGCTAAGTCTGCGTGCGATTGCGGCTGAAACTTTGCGGCCGTTTCGCCGCCGAATTAGAAAGATCAGTGATTCAAGCACACTGGAGCACATCGCGGCGGTGTTCGCCGGAGATGCGCGCTCACTTCTCGATTTCGAGAAACGCCCCGACGCTTATGACGACGTCGGGCATGGAATTGATTGGGGTCGTCGCCGGATGCGACGCTGGCCACGGTCCAAATACGAAAAGGTCATCCATCGCGTGATCGCGCGTGAACCGATGCGTATTGGACAGAAACGCTATCGGGTAGATCGGATGAACGGGTGGTATGAGATCGAATTTCGAGAAGTGGGAACCAAGCGTCGCCGCACGTTTAATCTGGATGAGCTTGTGCGGATGTCGGCCGCAAGAAAGCCAACTGCCGCGCGTCACCGCGCAAGCGCAAAGGCGGCAAAAAGCGTCGCGCCGAAACGCCTGAAGCTCAAGCGGTGGATCTGCCTGTCAGCCGAACGACGACCTGTGAGACGTTCGGAGTCGCACCAGGCGCACTATATTGCCGACGCGTTAGCCCACCTACAAGCCCATCAATTCTCGCACGTATTTCACGGGCGGACTGCCGTAAGAGATTACCTGGTCGTTGTATCTTTTGAGATTGAACTGGTCGCCGAGTTTTTTCTGCTCGGCAGCGCGCAAATCGAGATGTTCGGTGGCGCCTACGAAATAGGTGGATAGCTGCGCGGAAGTAAGCCGGGCGCGTTTCCATTTTGCCACCGCTTCGCCTTCCTGCTGGTAGCCTTCTTTGGTCATCAAATCCATCGCTTCCTTCTCAGTCATGTTTCCGGCGTGGATGCTTTGATCGAGAATGGCGTTGCAAATGGCGCGGAGCCGCATTTTCAATTGCTGCATTTTCACCTCGGGTCCGCCGTATCCCTGTTCCGCCATTACCTGTTCGCAGTAAACCGCCCAACCCTCAATGAAGGGCCCGCTTTGGAAAATTGCGCGAACCAGCGTGGGCGCGCGGAATTCGTTCGAGCGCGCGAGTTGCAGAAAATGCCCGGGCATCGCTTCATGCACGGTCAAATCGCGAATCATGTAGTTGTTGTACTCGCGGAAGAACGATTCCTTTCGCTCTTTCGACCAGTCCTTCGGTGTAGGCGCGACGGCGAACAATGTTTTGCCGTTTTTCTCCAGCGGTCCTGGCGCATCGCAATACGCGATAGCGACGCCGCGTTTAAATTCTGGCATCGCGATCACGTCTAGTGGCATGTTGGGGACGCTGACCACATTGTGTTGCTTCACGAAATCTGTCGCTTCGGTGACAACTTTCTTCGCGTAATCAACCACAGTGGCGTCATTGGGATGTTGCTCCCCAAGCTTGTCCAACACTGCGGCCGTCACTTTGTGCTTGTCGGCTAGCGTTTTCTCGTCGGCGTTCGGGAAATATTTTTTGTAGAGCGGCAAGGCCGTTTCGTAGATGGCGGTTTGTGTTTGTTCCAGATCGGCCTTTGCCCGTTTCAAGATTTCTTCCATCGGCAAATCCGACGCCAATGCGAAGTGCAGTTTCTTCCTGTACTTGTCTGCGCCGAGCCGGAAGTCGCCATTAGAGCGGGGGAGTAGATCGTTCTGCAGCCATTTTTTGTAATCCTCGAGCGCCGCAGCGGTTTTGTTCTGCAACGGGGCCAGGTCCTTCTTCATTTGCGGCGCCTGATCGAGTAGAGGGACGAGCTCTGTCCGCACGAGATTGATTGCGCCCTGCGTTTGTTCAATTGCGGTCTCGGTGTGAATGCGCGGCGGATCTTGTAGATTGGCCTTCGCTTGGGCGATGACGTCCGGGATTTTTTCCAGGCGCTGGCGCAAACTCGGAATTCGTTTTTCAGCCGGCGCGAAATCGCGCGCTACCAAAAGATAGAGGCTGTTGGCCAGGCTCTGCATGTAAACCAGAGGATTCCACTCCGGCTCCTTCAGCTCTTCGGCCCGGAAGATTTCGTAATCGATGTTCTCTTTGAGGATGCGAAAATCGATATTGTTCGCGCCAGTCAGTTGCGATCCATCGATCGCGTTCAGCTTGTCGCGAAATTGTTTTTGCGTGGCGAGATCTTTCGCTCGCGCTTCGGCCGAGTAATCAGTCAACTCGGCATCAAAACGATGGTCGCCGAGCTCAGTCGCCTGCTCGGGATTGGCCTGTAAATATTGTTCGACGTAATCATGCGCAATTTTTTGGAACGCGTCGTCTTGCGAAGCCGCGAATATGTTTGAAATCGAGAACGATAACGCAGCCGCGGCCGCGATGACGATTTTCATTCGACTTCAGCTCGGCGTGCCGCCGTGAAGAATCGGTTCAGTGGCAATTTCATCGGGCGTGAGCTGTGATTGCAGGTAAGTGCGCCCCTTGTAAAAGCAAGCCACGATCGTGAAAACGATAGCGGCTCCGAACATCAACCAGGTGAAAAAGGTAAAGTACTGATAGGCACTGACCTTTTGAGCGCCACCTGCATGCAAGATCCATTTATTGACGAGGCCGACGAAAAGTTCGCCTGAAGCGACAGTCAAAAGCCACAATGCCATCACCGAACTCTTCATCGAATTTGGCGCCTGGGTGTAGGAAAATTCCAGTCCGGTGATCGAAACCATCGCTTCACCAAGCGTGAGGATGACGTAGGCGAGCAATTGCCAGTTAATACTCGGCTTCAGTCCCGCGTCGATCTGTCCCTGGATCCAAATAATCACCACGAACGACAACGCCGTGATATAAAGGCCGATCCCAATTTTGCGGAGCGGCGTGAGTCGGAAAACTTTGTCGATCGCGGGATAGATCACGTAGTTCACGATCGGAATGAAAATCAAAATGAGAATCGGGTTTGCGGTTTGCACCTGGGCAGCGATCAAGTTCATGCCCATCCAATGCAGGTCCATTTTCTCGGCCTGCAACGTCCATTCAGCGCCGTTGCTCATTCCCCAAAGCGCCCAGAAGACCAAAATGAAGACGTAAACCATCGCGATCCGGCCAAGCGTAAGGAGACCTTCCCTGCTGAATGTCTCTTTCAAATAACTGAGGCCGGCAGGCGGCACGTGGACCATTTTCTTGCGACCGCCCCAGAAGAACAAAGTAGCGATGACCATCGCGATGCCGGGAATTCCAAACGCCCAACCCGGTCCCCACTTCGGATTCGCAAGGAGCCATGGACAAAGAATCGAAGAAATGAAGGAGCCGGCGTTGATGGAGAAATAGAACCAGCCAAACATTTTCGAAAGCAGATGCCTGTTCGATTCACCGAACTGATCGCCTACGTTCGCAGATACACATGGTTTAATGCCACCCGCGCCTAAACAAATCAGGAACAATCCGATCGCCAGCATTGTGCGTTGACCAATCGCGATTCCCCATGACGTGGCCATGCACGCGAGCGTGAGATTGCCCAGGCAGTAAACGATCGAAAGCGACAGAATCGTCCAATACTTGCCGAGCCAACCGTCGGCCAAAATCGCGCCGAGAATTGGAAGGAAATAGACGCCGAACACGAAATAATGCGTGTACATGTACGCTTCGTTCTCCTGCATCGGCGCCAGCAGACCCGACTGGTTCAGGATGTAATGCGCCATGAAAACGGTCAGGACCGATTTCATGCCGTAATAGGAGAAGCGCTCGGCTGCTTCGTTGCCGATGATGTACGGTACCCCCGGCGGCATGCCCGGTCAGGTTCGGGGGCGACCTCATGTATTTGTGACTAGCCATGTGATCTCCTTTGCCTAACGAGCTTCGTGTGGAACTTCGGCCGGCGTTCCTGAAGTCGAATGTCCCTCAGAATGTTCTGCTCGCATTCGACCAGACCTTTGCTGGATCGGGTTGTTCCCTCTGAACTTCCGGCATCTGTCCAAGAGGATGCTTTTCGCAAGATGTGGAAAACAGGGCCGTCGCAAAGAAAACAGCGAGGATGCCCTGGCGAACGAAAGAACCCATAATGCGCTGGCACAGTTATCAGTCTCCGCTCCCATGCGCAAGGATGAAAGCGCAGTGGTAGGGCGTGACCCAGTTTACCCGCCGTGCGCGGGCCGGGCGCGCCGCATCGTCGATCACGAATAGGACTACGAGCAAGAGTAAGAGGCAGAGGAAGAGGAAGAGTTGTGATTGAAAGACGCCTGCATGGCATTACTATCACCCGCGGTGGGCCGCACAGAAAGACTCAGCGCATGGAACGAAGTGTTCGCTCTCGTTCTACTGTTTGCCGGTACGTTGCTGTTTTTCGCGCTGATCTCCTATACGCCGAACGATATACCGTCGTGGCTTTGGTTTAGTCATGTTTCACCGGCCAATCACCCTGCGCAAAATTTCATCGGGCCGCTTGGAGCGATCGTTGCAGGCATTTGTTATCAGTTAATCGGCGTCTTCGCTTCATTATTATTGGCAGCAGTTCTGCTCGGATTCGGCGCGGCGAAATTGTTTTATCCTCGATTGCGTTTCGTGCCGCGAATCCCGTGGATCGTTTTGTTTCTCATCTCCGGTGCGTGCCTCGACGAAGCCTGGGGGATCACCCATTTTCTTGGGAGGACAGTGCCGGTCGACATTCAAGGGCCCGGCGGCATCATCGGCTATCGATTGTCCGATGAACATCGCGGCCTGCTTCCTGCCGCTCTTGGACCGGTCGGTTCGGTTCTTCTCCTCGTCGCAGTTTATTTGACCACGCTCATTTTGGTTACGGGCTTGCGCCCGATTCATCTTGTTCGGGAGATGGTCAATTTTACTCGGCGAAGCGTCGCGAAGCAGGCCGAATGGCGCGTGCGCCGGAGAATTCGGAAGTCGGATCTCACCGAACAACTGAAGATGCAAAAGCAACAACGATCGCTCGAAGCGCTACAAAAGCAGCTCAAAAAGAAAGGTGTTCCCGTACCTGAAGCCGTACCGATGATTTCGCCGCCCGAACTGGCGAATCGGCCTGCGCCGAAAGTCGTCGACACAACGGTGCAGTCGACTGAGTCGGTGGTAAGTCGGCGCAGACCTTCTCTTGCGGAGTTGCGCGCAAGTGAAGGAAGATCGAAGGCAGCCCCTAGTCCGACAAATGCCACTTCAAGCTGGGAAGATTATCGCTTGCCAGGACTGGATCTCCTCGAGGAGCACAGTCTTGAAGCGCGCACAGCCACTGATCCTTCCGAACTACAAGAGGTCCAGCAAATTCTCATTGAGACGTTGGCCCAATTTGGAATCGCCGTAGCGCCTGGTGACATCACGAAGGGTCCAACCATTACACGGTACGAAGTTTATCCGGCCAAGGGTGTGCGTGTGGACAAAATTGTGAGCCTTGAGCGCGACCTTGCACGAGCAACGAGCGCCGAACGAATCAACATCCTTGCACCTATTCCCGGGAAAGACACCGTGGGAATCGAGCTTGCCAATTCGCGCAAGGTAACGGTGAAACTGCGCGAGCTCTTCCAATCGTCCGATTGGGACTCGGCGAAGGAGCACGCAAAAATTCCGCTGGCCCTCGGCAAGGATGTTTACGGCAAGACAATCATCGCAGACCTGGCGCAGATGCCCCATCTGCTCGTCGCGGGGACGACTGGCAGCGGGAAGAGCGTCTGTATTAATGCGTTGATTGCCAGCATGCTCTTTCGTTTCACGCCGGAAGAGATGCGTTTGGTTATCATTGATCCAAAAATGGTGGAAATGCAGGCGTATCAATCGTTGCCGCATCTTGCATTCCCGATCGTGACTGATCCGAAAAAAGTCTTGTTGGCATTGCGATGGCTGATCGACGAGATGGAACGCCGCTATAAAATGTTCGCCCGCGTAGGCGTTCGGAACATTGTCGGGTTTAATGCGCGGCCGAAAAAGAAAACACAAAAAGAACTCGATGCTGAGGCTGTAGAGTCCGGTGTCTCACCGGATCGGGCGCGCAGGTCCGCTGAGGCCGCGGACGCTACACCCATCAAAGTGCCGCGCGAAAACGAGGAGGAAGTTCCCGACAGAATTCCGTACGTGGTCGTCATCGTCGATGAGCTCGCAGATCTCATGCAAACCGCGCCCGCGGACGTCGAGACGGCGATCGCGCGCATCACGCAAATGGCACGTGCCGCCGGCATGCATGTGATTGTCGCAACGCAAACACCGCGCGCGGACGTGATCACAGGCGTTATCAAAGCGAATATTCCCAGCCGCATCGCATTCCAGGTTGCGAGCAAGATCGACAGCCGCGTCATTCTCGATGAAAACGGCGCCGACCGTTTGCTCGGGCAGGGCGACATGCTTTATCTGCCGCCGAGTGCTTCACGACTCATCCGTGCACAAGGCGTGCTCGTTACCGATAACGAAATTCACGCGGTCGTGGAGTTTGTTTCGAAGCAAAGTCCACCTGCATTTGATACGGCGATGCATGAGAAGCTCCAATCCACTAGCACGCCGGAGGAAGAAGTGACCGCCGAAGATGAAGAGCTGGTGGAAAAATGCATCGAGATCATTCGACAGGAAAAACGCGCGTCTACTTCGCTACTCCAAAGAAGGTTGCGACTCGGTTACACGCGCGCGGCGCGTATCGTTGATATTCTGGAGCAGCGCGGTATTTTGGGTCCCGGCGAGGGCGCCAAACCACGTGAGATCCTGGTCGATCTCGATGCTGCCGTTTAGCCGGCTTTTCATTCATGACAATAGAGGGGCTTGGTAAAAAATTTCAGGAGGCACGGGTAGCGAGAAAGCTCACGCTCGACGAAGCCGCGCGCATGACCAAAATTCGGCCGCAGCGGCTGGCAGAAATTGAGACGGATGATTTTTCGAAATTCCCCAGCCTCGCGTACGCCAAGGGTTTCCTCCTTATTTACGGGAAATTTCTCGATGTCGATGTTACGCCTTACCTGGATGCGTTTGAGGATTCGGAGAGCGTGACCGTGGACGGCTACTCCTACCTGCAGGAGAATGAGCGCGCGAAACCGGTGTCCGCGCCGGTGGTTCGGCGCCGTCCGGCTGCAAGCGGTGGTACTGGCGGCGGCAATCGCGTTTCGCCAATGCCGCTCATTGTGGGGATAGCCGTCTTAGTGCTCGGCTTTCTTGGCATGAAATTTTTTCTCAATGTGCAGAGGCTCGCGCCTGCACGAGGAAGCTCGAGCACGCAAACGGCGGCAACTGCGACGCCGGCCGTTGCCTCCGGCGGATTGAGCCCGACAGCAGCTCCAAACATTGGAGCTGTCGCTGCGAGCGCGCCGGCCGCGTCGCCTGTTCCGCCACAGGGGCCGCCGGAAACGCGCAAGGCTTTGGCTGCTGATTCCACAGCGTCAGGTGAGCCGGAAGTGCGCAAGGCAAAGCCCGTCACTAAAGAAGAACTGTCTCAAACGGCCGCGGTAACCAATTCGCCTCCACCGGAATCCGCCGAAGAAAACCGAGTCGCCATCCAGCCGATCAAACGGACTTATGTGAGAGTGACGCTCGGCGACGAGGCAAAAGCAGCGTTCGAACGATGGGTCTCGCCGACTGATGGCCCGGTTGAATTTCGCGGTAAGCACGTGTCGATTCGGGTCCTCGATCCTGAAGCCGTTAAGATCACCAAGAACGGACAGGCGCTGCAACAAAACGACCAGGACGTGACGGTCAATTAGAGTAAGTCTGTCATTCTGAGCGAAGCGAAGAATCTCAGATCGAATTCTTCGTGCGATCCTCAACCGGAAGTAAATCAGAGATGTTTCGCTTCGCTCAACATGACAGCGCCGCAGGGTTTGAGCGCTAGCCGACAATAACATGGCGAACACAAAGCATTTTCATCGTAAACCGAAAATCGGCATGATCAGCCTTGGCTGCGCCAAAAATCTCGTCGATGCGGAGATCATGCTTGGAAGTGTTTTGCAACGCGGGATGGAAATCACGTCGCGGGCAGAAGACGCCGACGTGCTCGTCGTTAACACCTGCGCCTTCATCGATTCAGCTAAGGAAGAGTCAATCGAAGCGATCTTGGAAGCGCATCAGCAGCGCGGGTTGAATAAACGACCGGACCAAAAACTAATCGTAAGCGGCTGCATGTCGCAGCGGTTTGCGAAAGACCTGCAGAACGAGTTGCCTGAGGTAGACGCGTTCATCGGGCTCGACCAAGTCAGTGAGCTTGGTCAGATCGTGGAAGGGATTTTAGGAAAACGCCCAACGCTGAACGCCGAACGCTCAACGCCGAATGCAGACGGTTCGATGTTGGACGTTCGGCGTTCGGCGTTCGGCGTTTCCGACTTAGCATTCACCAACACACGCCCCACGTACATTCCCGATTACGAGACCCCGCGTTTCAGACTTACTCCTGCGCATTCCGCGTACCTGAAAATTGCCGAGGGCTGCAATCATCCGTGCAGTTTCTGCGTGATTCCACAAATGCGCGGCAAGCATCGGAGCCGCAAACCGGAATCGGTCCTGGCAGAAATGCGTGCGCTCGTCGGAGAAGGTGTGCGCGAAATCAACTTAATCAGTCAGGACACCACGTACTACGGAATGGATTTGTGGGATGGTAGAGCAGGGCCGCGGCAGCCGGTGGATTCGACCCGCGGACCGACGCTGGTTTCGTTGCTTCGCGAGATTCAAGAAATCGAAGGCGAATTTTGGGTTCGCCTGCTTTACACACACCCGGCGCATTGGAGTGATGAACTTATTGACACCATTGCTCAATGCGACAAGGTCGCGCGCTACATCGACATTCCCCTGCAGCACATCGACGAATCGATGCTGGTCCGAATGCGACGTGAAACATCGCGCTCGCATATTGAAGAGTTAATTCACAAACTGCGCGCTGGAATTCCGGGCGTAACACTGCGCACGACTTTCATCGTCGGGTTCCCCGGCGAGACCGATGCGGAATTCGAGACGTTACTGGATTTCATCCGCCGCAGCCGGTTCGAACGGCTTGGGATATTCAAGTACTCGCAGGAAGAGGGTTCCCGCGCGGCGCGGATGCCAGGACAGGTCGCCGCAAAGATAAAGAATTCACGTTATCGAGCGGCGATGGCGATGCAGCAATCCATTGCCCATGATCTGGCTCGCGAAAAAATTGGCGTTGAATTGAAACTGCTCGTCGATCAGCCACACATTGCCCGCAGCGAAGCCGATGCGCCGGATATTGATGCGCGAGTGGTTTTGTCCGACTCCGGGCCTGTTGGCGAGTTCATTCGGCGGACTGTCAAAGGGAGCCGCGGCTACGATCTACTGGCCTGATCCGAATCACGCTCCTAAGCACTATTGGGTAGTGACAAGTCGGCGATTTTTGATCAATTTCTCCAATACTAAATGGCTGAACCTGACCAACCAAAAAAAGAGACGGTTCGCATCCACTTGCCGCATCCGCCTGTAACGAAGCCGTCGGAGCCAGGTGTGAAATCGCACGAGACCGTCCGGATCCAGTTGCCGGTTCGTGAAACCGGCACTCCGCTTGTTTCCTCTCCTTCGCAGTCAGCGACCGACAATATTTCGTCCACGAATTCTTTCCCGCCACCGAAGCCGCCTGCGGTCTCGAGTCCGTTATCCGCTTCAGTGGCTCCTCTTCCGACCCCATCTTCGTCAGGGCCGAAAAAGGAGACCGTGCGCATTCCGCTAACGCCTGAACCGTTGCGTTCGTCTCACAAAAAGACTCAGCCGCTGATCGCGATGCCCAACGTTGTTGCACAAAATCCGCCGATCGCTGTAGCGCCGGTCGAGAAAAGCTCCATGCTGCTGTACTGGATGCTTCTCGCCATTTCGGCGTTGATTTTGATTATTCAGATTTGGACGTATTTTTCTTAGCTATGGAAAATTCTGCCATTATCACGCTTAACGAATCGAACTTTGACCGCGAACTGACGCAAGACGACAAACCGATGATCGTCGATTTTTGGGCGGAATGGTGCGGTCCGTGCAAAATGATCGCGCCGCTGCTCGACGAGATTGCGCGGGAAAAAGCGGGCGCACTCAAAATTGCGAAAGTAAACGTAGACGACAACCAGAGTCTCTCAGCCAAGTACAACATTCGCGCGATTCCGGCGCTACTTTTTTTCAAGAACGGCCAATTGCGCGATCAGGTGGTCGGCGTTGCTAGTAAGAAGGATCTTCTCAGCCGTCTGGAAGCACTGGCCTAGAAACAATTCGCGTAAAATTGCCGTGGCGCTGCTGCGACGTTCGGCGTGGCGCAGCCCTTGTCGGGCGGGCGAAGCCATGCGCCAGGCTCGCTTACTTATTTACAAAGATCACCACGTCAAAAAGCAAAGGTGATCGGCCCCGAACGCGCTTTGAAGCATGCGCCCGGCGGGGGTCGAACCCACAACCTTTGGCTTCGGAGGCCAACGCTCTATCCAGTTGAGCTACGAGCGCGAATGAACCCGAAGATAGCCGGATTTAACGATATCGCGATTTAGTGATTTAACGATTCCGGGGCTCTCACAATTAGAATTGCTAAATCTCTGAATCGTTAAATCGCTAAATGTCCTCTCGTGTTTGCAATTTCAGCTATCCTGCCGGAAAATGTTCGCCCGCAGCAGCGCGCGCTGGCGAGGAATTTATGAATCAGATCATCGATACAATTGAGAAAGAACAGCAGAAAAGCGATGCCAAAACGTTTTCTGTTGGCGATAGCGTGCGCGTGCATACTCGCGTCGTAGAAGGAGACAAAGAACGCATTCAGATCTTTGCGGGGATAGTGATTGGCCGGAAGGGTCGCGGGCTTAACGAAACTTTCACCGTGCGCCGCATCTCGTACGGCGAGGGCGTCGAGCGAGTGTTTCCCCTTCATTCGCCACGCGTTGCGAAAGTGGAAGTGGAAAAGCAAGGCCGTGCTCGCCGCGCGAGACTAAATTATCTTCGCGGCCGCAAGGGGAAGGAAGCGACAGCAGTTCGCGAATAACGCGAATGTTGTAGGGCGTCTGTGTCAGACGCCATGCCTGGCGTTTCACAGAAACGCCCTACAATTCTCTTCACTTGTCACTCTCACGCAATCTGCGGATAACTTCTGCGGATGGCCTACCGACGGTGCGGATTTCGGTTTGAAAAAAAACTCCGCATCACAGGAATCTCGCGCATAGCGGGAATTGATGAAGCCGGGCGTGGAGCGTTAGCCGGGCCGGTCGTTGCCGCTGCGGCGATTCTTCCTGAAAAGTTTCGGCATCGTCGTCTGAACGATTCCAAACAGCTCGCGTCGGAATTACGCGAAGAAATCTATTGCGAGCTCATTTCGAATCCCAAAATCAGATGGACCGTGGGCGTTGTCGATTCTATTGAGATCGACCGGATCAACATCCTCCGCGCGAGCCATCGTGCGATGCGCCTCGCGATTGAAGCGTTACTCGAACCGCCGGACCACGTTTTGATTGACGGCTTGCCGGTGATTCCGTTTCCACTTCCGCAGACGGCGATTATCGATGGTGATTGCATCAGCTTGAGCATCGCCGCGGCGAGCGTGATCGCGAAGGTCACGCGCGACCGGATCATGCGTGACTTTTGCGCGCAGTTCCCGCAATATTGTTTCAGCCAGCACAAAGGTTACGGAACAGAACTGCATCTTTTAAAGCTCCATGAATTCGGCCCTTGCCCGATCCATCGCCGATCTTTCGAACCAGTGGCGCAACCGCTTCTTGCCTTGGGCGAAATCGTCCAAATCCGCTCATCTGCGGCGCGGCGCACGCGGCGAGAAATTAGCGTGCCGCTTCCTGAAGCGTAGCGGTTACAAAATTCTCTTCCGCAATTTCCGTGGACGTAGCGGCGGTGAAATCGACGTGGTGTGCCGCGACCACGACACGCTCGTGTTCGTCGAAGTAAAGACTCGGGCTCGCGAGGATTTCGGCCGGCCATTCGCGGCAGTGGACCGAGATAAACGAAAGCGAATCTCACGCGGGGCGCTGGCGTGGTTACGGATGCTCGATAACCCCGACATTCTTTTCCGCTTCGATGTGGCGGAAGTGATCATCGCTGACAATGCGAAGCCGCGCGTTGAGTTAATCAGGAACGCGTTTCCGCTATCGAAACCATACCTGTACTGATCCAGAAGCCTTTCGTCGGCGCTGGACAATGACGCTACCGTTGGCACAATCATAATTCTGTCGTCATGGTCGAACCCATCCTCGTCGCCCAAGCCAAGCAGCCGATTTTCTTGCTTCCTAAAATGGCGAATCGTCACGGCTTGATTGCCGGCGCCACGGGCACAGGGAAAACAGTGACGCTGCAAACACTCGCCGAAAATTTTAGTGCCCGTGGTGTGGCTGTGTTTATGGCCGACGTCAAAGGCGATCTCGCCGGCTTGAGCCAGCCGGGCGCAAACAATCCGAAAATCGTCGAGCGGGCCAAGGAGCTTAAGATCGACAATTTCACCGGCGAAGCCTGCCCGGTCGTGTTTCTGGGATGTGTTCGGTGAGCAGGGACATCCCGTGCGCGCCACGGTTTCGGAAATGGGGCCGTTGCTGCTGGGACGATTGCTCAATTTAAACGACACTCAGGCGGGCGTGCTCAACATGGTTTTCAAAATCGCCGATGATAACGGCTTGCTCCTCCTCGATCTCAAAGATCTCCGATCGATGTTGCAGTACGTCGCCGACAACGCCGACCAATTCAAAACGCAGTATGGAAATATCTCCACTGCCAGTGCCGGCACGATCCAGCGCAATCTGCTCGCGCTGGAATCGCAGGGAGCAGACAAATTTTTTGGTGAGCCTGCGCTTAATCTTGAAGATTTGATCCAGACGCAAAATGGACGCGGTGTCGTCAACATTCTTGCTGCCGATAAGCTGATGCAAAAGTCGCCGAAGGTTTATGCGACATTTCTGCTGTGGATGCTGTCGGAGTTGTTCGAAAATCTTCCTGAAATTGGCGATCCCGAAAAACCAAAGCTGGTCTTCTTTTTTGACGAAGCGCATCTGCTGTTCACAGACATCGAGCCGGCAGTGGAACAGAAAATTGAGCAGATGGTGCGGCTGATCCGATCCAAAGGCGTCGGTGTTTACTTCGTCAGCCAGAACCCGCTCGATATTCCAGAAATTGTTCTTGGGCAGCTCGGGAATCGCGTGCAACACGCCCTGCGCGCGTTTACTCCGCGCGATCAAAAGGCAGTGAAAGCCGCCGCCGAGACATTTCGGCAAAACCCCAAACTGAAAACTGAAACCGTGCTCACCGAGCTCGCCGTCGGCGAAGCGCTTGTATCAATGCTGGATGAAAACGGCAGCCCGGAGGTTGTCGAGCGCGCAAAAATTGTTCCGCCACGTAGTCAGGTCGGCGCGATCACGCCGGAGCAGCGGAAGCAGATCATCAATTCATCGGTGCTCGCTGGTCACTACGAAAAGGCGATTGATCGTGAATCGGCTTACGAAAAATTGCAGGCGAGGGCAGGGGAGAAAACGCAAAGTGCCGGCGCACCGCCAGTGACAGGACACGAGTCTACAACGGAAAGACCGCAATCCTCAGTTCTTTCGGAGGCATTGGGAACTGTGACTGCTGCGTTTCAGCCCACAATTGGGCCGCGCGGCGGTGTTCACGATTCGTTTGCTACTTCAATGGCCAAGAGCGCGATGCGCGCCGCGAGCAGTTCAATCGGCCGGCAAATCGCTCGCGGCCTGCTTGGCGGAATTCTCGGCGGCGGCGGGCGACGGAGGTAACCTTTCTGTCATTCTGAGCGACGCGAAGCTGCAACGCGGCGAAGTCCGCGAGGCCCAGCTTCAATCTCAGATTTATTTCTTTGCACGAGCGCGGTTGAAGGACAGTCCAGAGATGTTTCGCTTCGCTCAACATGACAGAGAGGAACAAAAAGAATCGCCGGACACGCGAAGCGCATCCGGCGATCTGAGTTATGTCAGTTTATGGCGTCGGCGCAGCCTTCGCTTCTTTCTTAGCGCCCTTGCCCGCTTTCACTTCGACATCGGTCGCGGACATTGTGTAGGTGACATGCACTTTGTCGCCAACTTTGACGTCACCTGTGACTTTGGTGTTCGCGTCGCGATTAATCTCCCAACGGTCTTTCCCCTTCTGCACCACGATCATGGAATCATTCACTTCCAGGACCGGCCCTGTGACCTCATAAGTTTTCGCACCCGCAAGAGCTGCACTACTTAGCGCAAGGCTTGCGGCGGCCAATAAACTGAGTGCTAATTTTATCTTCATGTGCGGATTAGACTCCACGGGATTCATTCTATTCAAGCGCTTTCGGATCAGGAACGCAGGATTGAGATTGAATTAGGAAAGCAGGAACGCAGGAAAAGATGGTAGGGCGCGACCGCCGGGCGCGCCCGAGGTCGCTGCCGACCCATCTTTCCAACGAAATGTTGAAACGCTCTAATGTTCAAATTCATTTCCTCGGCGATTCGCCGCTAGCTCATCCACTTAGACGTGCGTCTGCGATCAGCGACAGCCGCGATTCGAGGTGTGCTCTTTGTGTCCGTCTTTGTCTGCGCGGGGGGAGAGGATTGAGGGCAGGGGACTTATTCCTTCGATGGCTGCGGCATCGGTCGTACTCCAACACGAGCGAGATATTCATCCGCCTGCAAAAGATCATCGCCCGCGCGCTCAATGATCTTGAACAAATTATCCATCGAAGATACTTCCTCGAGCTGCTCAGTGAGGAACCACTGCAAAAAATTGATCGTGATGTAGTCGTTCGCGTTTCGCGCGAGCTCGACCAACCCATTGATCTGATTGGTCACGTGAATCTCCTGATCGAGTGACAGTTTCACCGCATCTCGTGGGACCTTAAATTTTGATTCTGGCGCATCGATGGCTGGGATCACCACGCGTCCACCGGCGTCGACCACGTATTTGATAAACCGCAGTGCATGATCTTTTTCTTCCTCGGCTTGTCGGAAAAAATGCTGCGAAAGTTGCGGCAGCGCCTCAGCCGCAAAATGCGCGGCGATGGCATAATACTGCAGCGAAGCGCTAAACTCGTATCCGATTTGCTCGTTGATCGCGTCAATGACTTTCTGGCTGGTTAACATAAGGAACACCTTATCGCGCATTACCCGCCGTCGTCCAGCGACTACGAGGGACAACGAACGTATCAACTTCTGGGGAGCACACGCCGCTGGCGTGTTGCATTCAGCTCGAATCTTCCCGAGGCTGAGCGCGAACTTGGTTGATGAAAGAATCCATGTGTACTTACATTCCCAGCTATGAACGACGAAGTTTCTAATCGAAACAGCGAGCGAGCCGGCGCAGGGGGCTTGACCCGCCGGTTATTTCTTCGCGCAACCCTCGCAGGTGGAGCGTCGGTTTTGGCCGGCAGAGCGGCCAGACTCTTCGCGGCTGCTTCCGTAAGCGATAAGCCCAGTTTCAGCATCGGCGGAGATTTGCCAGTTAATCGACTTGGATTTGGTGCGATGCGTCTAACGGGCGAGGGGATCTGGGGTTGGCCGCCCGACCGCGAGAATGCGCGCAAAGTTTTGCAGCGCGCCGTCGAACTTGGCGCAAACTTAATCGACACAGCGGATGCTTACGGACCCGAAACTGATGAATTGCTGATCGCAGAAGCGCTTTATCCGTACCCGAAAGGGCTCGTCATTGCGACGAAAGGCGGCAATACCCGGCCCGGCCCCAACCAATGGGTGCCAGATGGTCGGCCCGAATATCTCAAGCAATGTGTCGATAAAAGTCTGAAGCGCCTGAAGCTCGGGCGCATCGATCTTTACCAACTGCACCGCATCGATCCCAAGGTGCCGATGGAAGATTCGTTAGGCGCGTTGAAAGAAGCGCAGAGCGCCGGCAAGATTCGGCACATCGGGTTATCCGAAGTGTCGCCCGAGCAGGTTGAGCGAGCGCGCGAGATTGTGCCGATCGTGACCGTGCAGAACCGCTACAACATCACGGACCGAAAATGGGACAACACCCTCGCTTATTGCGAAAAAGAACAGATCGGCTTCATGCCGTGGGCGCCGGTCGGAGGGAGCAGGGGAATGACGAACGCCGCCTTGGAAAAGGTCGCGAAAGATCATGGCATAAGCATTTATCAGCTTGGGCTAGCGTGGCTGCTGCATCGATCCCCGGTAATGCTCCCGATTCCAGGCACATCATCGCTCGCGCACCTGGAGGAAAATATGGCGGCGCGGAAAATACAGCTTAGCCCAGAAGAGTGGAAGGCGATTGACGCGGTGGCGAGCCAAACATGATTTGGGCAGGAGCGTGAATTAAATGTCGTGCGTTCCGAACGATGTGTTGCCGCTGCGTTGTCCTTTGCCTTGTGACCGGGACAAGAACTTGCCGCGGCCGCAGTGCCCCACTCAGTGACTGCTCTCGCTCGAATAATTGGTCAGCAAACTTCGCGGAGATACGCTGCGTTCGCTAGCCTCGCCGCGTTCTCTGCTTCCGCCTTCGCTCAAGGCTCCGGCGTGACGAGCGAGCAGTGTGTACAAGAAAAGCCCAGCACTTCGACTAGCAAAGTGCTGGGTTCTGGCGACGTCCTATTGATTCGGTTGCTCCCGCAACCTCACCCGCCACCCTCGCGGGCTTGACCGTCTACCTCGCCGCTGCCCCGCGGCGATGTTCTCTTACGGCAGGCGGCGTTCCGCCGCGTCGTGCTCGAGTAGGCGTTGGTACAAGCAAAAACCCCGATGATAAACTCATCGGGGTTTTAGTTCTGGCGACGTCCTACTCTCGCACGGCCTGTCGCCGTACTACCATCGGGGCTGCAGCGTTTCACTTCCGTGTTCGGAATGGGAACGGGTGGTGCCACTACGCTAATGTCACCAGAGCGGAGAAGCGGCTTGCGCTGCTCGGCTCTGGTGGCGGCGCTTTGCGCCGCGTGACTTTGATAGGGGCGGTTCACCGAACCGCCTTGGCGATTGATGTCAATCGCCACTACCTAGATTTGGAAAGAACTATCAGCTCAGAGCTTTGGCACTGATTCGCTGACATCTACATACAGGAAGAAGAATGAACTTAAAGAGCTTCGTTTTGTTTGAGATCTTTCCTCTCCTCTGTTTGCCGCTCCGCAAAAGCGCGGAACGGCTTAACAGAAAAGTAAAAGATCAAGCCGAACGGGTTATTAGTACTCCTGAGCTGAACACATTACTATGCTTGTACCCGGAGCCTATCAACGTGGTGGTCTACCACGACCCTTCAGGGAGATCTCATCTTGGGATAGGCTTGGCGCTTAGATGCTTTCAGCGCTTATCCTTTCCGAACATAGCTACCCAGCGCTGCCGTTGACACGACAACTGGAACACCAGCGGTTCGTCAGACCCGGTCCTCTCGTACTAAGGTCTGAACCCCTCAAATCTCCTGCGCCCACAGTGGATAAGGACCGAACTGTCTCGCGACGTTCTGAACCCAGCTCGCGTACCACTTTAACCGGCGAACAGCCGGACCCTTGGGACCTTCTCCAGCCCCAGGATGTGATGAGCCGACATCGAGGTGCCAAACCCTGCCGTCGATATGAGCTCTTGGGCAGGATCAGCCTGTTATCCCTAGCGTACCTTTTGTCCGTTGAGCGATGGCAATTCCACATTCAACCACCGGATCACTTGGACCTACTTTCGTATCTGCTCGACGTGTGTGTCTCACAGTTAAGCTGGCTTATATCCATATACTCGTCACCTGATTGCCAACCAGGTTGAGCCAACCTTCGTACTCCTCCGTTACTCTTTGGGAGGATACCGCCCCAGTAAAACTAGCCGGCTGCCAGTGTCCCTCTCCCGGTTGTCGGGCCGAGGTTAGTTATTCCAGTACCAAAGGGTGGTGTTTCATTGGCGACTCTGCGACCCCCAAAAGGGCCGCTTCACAGTCTTCCACTTACGCTAAGCATTGAAACCGAAACAACAGTAACAGCGTGTAGTAAAGGTGCATAGGGTCTTTCCGTCCTACTGCGGGTAGGCGGCATCTTCACCGCCATTACAACTTCGCTGAGCTCCTCGTTGAGACAGCGGTCAACTCGTTACACGATTCGTGCAGGTCGGAACTTACCCGACAAGGAATTTCGCTACCTTAGGACCGTTATAGTTACGGCCGACATTCACGGGGACTTGGGTTCAATGCCTCGCCTTGCGGCTAACATCTTACCGTAATCTTTCCGCATTGGTCACGTGTCACACCCTATACGTCGTCTTAACGACTTGGCAGAGTGCTGTGTTTTTGGTAAACAGTCGGTTGACCCATTTCACTGCGACCCGCTGCATTTTGGCGACTCGCTCTTTCTTCTCTATTCCTAGAGATTGCCAGTTTGTGAGGTTTGTTCGCCTGCGAACTAACCATCTGGCGGAATCCCAAAATGCAGCGGGCACCCCTTCTTCCGAAGTTACGGGGCTAGATTGCCGAGTTCCTTAACGAGGTTTCACTCACGCGCCTTGGCACATTAATGCCCACCCACCTGTGTCGGTTTACGGTACGGGCAACCGTGGGAACATTTGGTTGGTTTTCTTGGCACATGTTTTAACAGATCCGCTTCAGCCGAAGCCTCCACGTCCTTGCCCTTGCGGGCAGACCGCCACTTTCAATCGGCGACCTGTCTCCACACATGCGTCACAACCAAACTTAACCACAGCCGGTGCAGGAATATTAAACCTGCTGTCCATCGTCTACGCCCTTCGGCCTCGACTTAGGTCCCGACTAACCCTGGGAGGACGAACCTTCCCCAGGAAACCTTGGGTTTACGGCGGACAGGAATTTAACCTGTCTTATCGCTACTCATGTCTGCATCCTCACTTCTTAAAGCTCCACGTTCGGTTACCCTTGCGCTTCAATGCTTTAAGAACGCTCCCCTACCAATCCAACGGAACGAATTCCATTGAAGTCCAGAGCTTCGGTATACCGTTTATCGCCAATCATTATCGGCGCGAGATCGCTCGATGAGTCAGCTATTACGCACTGTTTAAATGATGGCTGCCTCTAAGCCAACATCCTCACTGTCTAAGCAACCTCACATCCTTTCCACTGAACGGTATTTGGGCACCTTAGCTGCTGGTCTGGCATGTTTGCCTCTCGCGCGTGAAGCTTATCCCTCACGCACTGACTCCCGTGTTACACCCTGCGGTATTCGGAGTTTGATTGAGTTCGGTACCCTGGTATGGGCCCTAGTTCATCCAGTGCTCTACCTCCGCAGGTCAGCACACGAGGCTAGCCCTCAAGCTATTTCGGGGAGAACCAGCTATCACGGGGTTTGATTAGTCTTTCGCTCCTACCCACAAGTCATCCCAGAAGTTTTCAACCTTCACGGGTTCGGACCTTCAGTTGCGGTTAAGCAACTTTCATCCTGCTCATGGGTAGATCACCTCCGCTTCGGGTCTACTACCAGCGACTAAGATCGCCCATTTCGGACTCGCTTTCGCTTCGCCTCCATTCCATAAGAATTTAGGCTTGCCACTGATAGTAACTCGCAGACTCATTAAGCAAAAGGCACGCCATCACCAGCTTGCGCCGGCTTTGACACCTTGTAAGCACATCATTTCAGGTACTATTTCACTCCGCTCGCAGCGGTTCTTTTCACCTTTCCCTCGCGGTACTTGTTCACTATCGGTCGCCAATTAGTATTTAGGCTTACGCCGTGGTCGGCGCAGATTCATACGAAGTTTCACGTGCATCGTATTACTCAGGAAATCCCTAGGCGTGCTCGGGTTTTCGGTTACGGGTCTGTCACCCTCTATGGCGCAGCTTTCCAGAAGCTTCACCTAACCTTTGCACTACCACAACGGGCTCCTACAACCCCGATCGATAAATCGATCGGTTTGGCCTGTTCCGCTTTCGCTCGCCACTACTGACGGAATCGCATTCGCTTTCTCTTCCTCCGGTTACTGAGATGTTTCACTTCACCGGGTGTCGCGATGTTCCTGCTATAGATTCACAGGAACTCGAGCAAGTATTACCCTGCTCAGGTTACCCCATTCGGAAATCTACGGGTCAAAGCGTGTTTGCCGCTCACCGTAGCTTAACGCAGCTTACCACGTCCTTCATCGCCTATTGGCACCAAGGCATCCATGATGTGCTCTTTGTAGCTTGATCAATCTGTACGGTCTTTCGACCGAGATTCTTTGATAACTGAAACTCTCTCGCCGCCTTGCGGCAGCGACTTGATTTCAGACTCAGCTCTTAAAGTTGTATTTTCTTACTACCCTGTATGTAGATGTCAAAGAACCAGCCGTCCTGTACATTCGAGGCGACAAAAAAACTCAATCTTGATCGCTATGGACCGCTCTTGCTAAAGCAACAACGATTTAAGCGGGACAAAATTGAGCCAATTTGCAGTCCCAAAATGTACGTAGAACGCACTCCAAAATGAAGGAGTCCCGCTTCGCGCGGGACCAGCACACTAGCAGGGACCGTACACACGTCAACTCCGATTTTTCAGATTGTTTCCCAGCGAGATGCTCTCGGTACATCATGTTCCCCCGGCGCGACTTATCGAGGATGGAACTGATCGCGTCAAATCCGCAAGCGTTCCGTAGTTTCGTGTTTGCGCGCCTTGGCTATAGTAAACGGAGTTTTCCGCTTCGATGGATCACGAGATTCGCCCGCTTACACACCAGGATGAACCCATTCTTTGGGAGATGTTGTATTACGGCTTATCCTCCGCCGGAAAAAACCAACCGCCGTCTCGCGATGTGGTACGTCGCCCAGAGATTTCCCGTTACGTGGAAGGCTGGGGCCGCGCCGGCGATACCGGATTTGTTGCGCACGACAAAAAAAATCGGGCGTTGCTGGGCGCAGCGTGGCTCCGACGGCCGACGGACAAATCTGACGCGTCGCCGGAGCTTGCACTGGCGGTAAAACCGGAGCACCGGAGGCATGGCATCGGCACCGCTCTGCTGACGCAATTGGTCCGGGCAAATCCCGATCACTCGACGATCTCGGTCAGGTTCGTGGCTGGCAAACCGGTGTTGCGTCTCTACGAGCGATTTGGATTCAAAGTCATTGAACAACGGCCGGACGCTGTCGTGATGCACAGAGCGACGTAAGGCTCAGTGTGGTACGCTGCCTGGGTAGGCTCGCTTAAGGCACAAAAATCAGCAGCACGAAAACGGCGAAGAGCAGCAAATGAATACACCCTTGCAGAACGTTGGTTTTCCGGCTCGTGAACGTAACCACGCTGACAGCCAGCGTTAAAAGCAGCAGAGGTAGGTTGCCACCCTGTACACCAAGAGCCACTGGGCGTTTTGTGAACAATCCGATCATCAGCACTGCAGGAATCGTCAGCCCGATGGTGGCGAGCACTGACCCGAACAAAATATTTATCGAACGCTGCAGTTGGTTGTGCAGGCTTGCGGCGATTCCGCCGAGTCCTTCCGGAGAGAGCACCAGTGCAGCGATGACCGCCCCGCCAAATGCCTGTGGCATGTGAAATTGCTCGATGCTGTTGTCCAAGGGTACGGCGAATTTCTCCGCAAGGAAAATGACAGCAGCCAGGTACAAAAGCAGCACCACCGCATGAAAACCCGTTGACCGCACCCGCAGTAGATGATGCGGCGAATGCTTCGTTGTGGTTTCTTTTACATCCAGGAAGTAGCCACGATGTCGCAGCGTCTGGATGAGCAGAAACACCGCGTAGAGCAACAGTGACACAGACGCGAAAAAGATTTCCTGTTCCGTAGAAAAGGTTGGGCCGCCGGTCGAAACAGTGAAATTTGGCAGCACCAGCCCGAGCACACTCAGGGCCATGATTACGTTGAGGTAGGCATTGACACCCTGGATGTTGTAATGCTGTTCGCGATATCGCAGCCCGCCAAGCAGCAAAGACAGACCCACAAGGCCGTTGAGCGCAATCATGATGACGGCGAAAATTGCGTCGCGTCCAAGCGTTGGATTGTTCGCGCCGTGTAACATCGCCGTGGAAATCATCACGACCTCGATGCTGATTGCTGAGAGGGTGAGGATCAAAGTTCCGTAGGGCTCGCCAAGTTTGATCGCAAGACAATCGGCATGCCGCACTACGCACATGGCCGACCAAAGGATCACGGCAAAAAGCCAGACAAAGACACCAAGCAGGGGTAGTGCGTGCGTGGTGAGTTCGTTCAACCGGCTTCCAACTACGAGGAAAATCGCGACTGTTCCCAACCCGATGAGCAGCGGAAATTCAGCGCGAATCGCGCTCCCAAATGGCTGCGTGTTTTTGGTCTGTTGAATTGCTTCCGCTTTTCCAGACATGCGCCGGAGCATATCGGTTAGGCGTGAGTCGTGCAATCAGGTGATGCGTTCGCGCCCGAGTGTCGAACCCGAACGGCCTTGTAAAATTACGGCAATTTATCTAACCACCCGCAATCGCACCGATGATCATGAATGGTTCTGTCCCATCCGCAATCGCATCAGGCAGCGGCGCATCGGGCGATTCATGAGACAAATCTTCGCCGCACGCAAAAAAACGGACCATTGGCCGACGAACCTGCGTCAGATGATCACGCATTGTCCCGCGCAGCATCGGATATTTCGCTTCAACCGCGTCCAGCAACGAGCGCTGAGTTAGCGTTCCGTTGAGATCGAGTCCTACTTCTCCGTCGACGTGCGCCAGCGTACGCAAGTTAGGCGGAAGAATAACGCGAATCATGGCAATGTTTGCGCTTCTACCGACAGCACTGCAGGCAAATCGCGCACGATCGGTTTCCACTTATCGCCTGCATCCACAGAGGCGTAAACCTGGCCGCCGGTGGTTCCGAAATAAACGCCGCAAGGATCGAGCGAATCGACCGACATCGCGTCGCGTAGCACGTTTACGTAACAATTCCGTTGTGGCAGACCTTTCGTTAGGGCTTCCCAATCGTTGCCACCGCTCCGGCTGCGATACACGCGCAATCTGCCGCTGGGCGGATAATGCTCTGAATCGCTCTTAATCGGTACGACGTAAATCGTTTCCGGCTCATGCGCATGAACGTCGATCGGAAATCCGAAATCGCTCGGCAAATTGCCGCTGACCTCATGCCATGAACCGCCCGCGTCATCGCTGCGCATTACGTCCCAATGCTTTTGCATGAATAAGGTGTTCGGACGCGACGAATGCATCGCGATCCGATGCACGCAGTGACCGACTTCCGCGTTCGGATCCGGGATGTACTGCGAGTGCAGCCCGCGATTGATTGGCTTCCACGTGTTTCCGCCATCATCGGTGCGAAACGCGCCGGCAGCCGAGATTGCAATCGAGATTCGCTCGGGATTGTTCGGGTCGAGAAGAATGGTGTGCAAACACATCCCGCCCGCGCCGGGCTGCCATTTCGGACCGGTATCGTTGCCCCGGAGTCCTGCCAATTCATGCCACGATTTTCCGCCGTCTTTTGATTGGAATAAGGCAGCATCTTCTACACCCGCATAAACGTGATCGGGATCGTGCAATGATGGTTCCAAATGCCAGACGCGTTTGAATTCCCAAGGATGCTGCGTGCCGTCGTACCACTGGTGGGTTGTGAGCGGTTTTCCTGTTTCAGGTGAAGCATCGTAAAGGAACATGTTACTTTCGCTTTTCGGCATGCCATCCGACGTCATCAAGTCCTCGGGCTTTGTGCCGGGCGGATTCCACCTTTTGCCGCCGTCGTCTGAGCGCTGGATGATCTGTCCAAACCAGGCACTCGTCTGAGACGCGTAGATCCGGTCGGGATCAACGGCCGATCCTTTCATATGATAGATTTCCCAGCCCGCAAAATGCGGGCCGCTGACCTTCCATCGTTTGCGCGCGCCATCCGACGTTAAGATGAACGCGCCCTTTCTTGTTCCGACTAAAATTCGAACGTTGCTCATATGTGAATTTCAGCCACGAAACACACGAATGACCCGAATGGAAGCGAAACTTCTAATAGCGGCGTTCGTTCGTGTGGTTACTCGGCTAATCGACGCTGTGCTGCGTCCAGTCATCGCTCATAAGCGTCTTTCAGCGCCTTGATATCGATCTTCTTCATTTGAAGCATCGCTTGCATCACGCGTCCGGATTTCTCCTGATCGCTGTCGTGCAACATCTCGATCAACACAGTTGGGGTGACTTGCCATGAAAGGCCAAATTTGTCTCTGAGCCAGCCGCACGCCGATTCCTCGCCACCGTCTGCGGTGAGTTTCGCCCAGAAATAATCCACTTCCTCCTGCGTTTCGCAGTTTATGACGAAGGAGACCGATTCATTGAATTTGAAAAGCGGCCCGCCGTTAAGAGCGACGAACTTTTGGCCTTCGATTTCGAATTCAATCGTCAGCACCGATCCCACGGGACGACCTGTTTTTTCCGCTGCTTCTTCAGGGTTGCGGAAGATTCTGCCGATCTTCGAATTTTTGAAGAGCGAGGTGTAAAAGTTCGCGGCCTCCTCGGCCTGATCATCAAACCACAAGAATGGAGTAATTTTTTGCATTAAAACTTATGTCGCTTCGATCCGAACTCTCAGCCAGCGGAATTTGGCGTTTCGCGGAAACCTCCTAGAATGCTGCGATGCTAATCGACACCCACGCACATCTCGATTTTCCCGATTTCGCCAATGATCTCGAGGACGTGCTCGGTCGCGCTGACGAAGCTGGCGTAAGACGGATCATCACTATCGGCACATCAATCGAGAGCAGCCGGCGTGCGATCGAGCTCGCGGAAAGTTATCCCTCTGTGTACGCGGTGATTGGCGTTCATCCCAGCCACTCAGAGGGGGCGGAGGACGATGTGATTACGCCGCTGCGTGAACTCGCGCAAAACCCGCGCGTGGTGGCGATTGGCGAGACAGGCCTCGATTATCACCACTTGGCGAGTGACAAGGTGGCTAAGGAAGATCAGGTGCAGGTGATGACTGCTCTGCGAAGTGAGAC
>CAWIWB010000024.1:0-58585 GCA_963839665.1 uncultured Verrucomicrobiae bacterium | reverse complement strand
TACCGGAAGAAGATCAAGGCTACGTTTACCTCGCGCTTCAATTACCCGACGCATCGTCGCTCGAACGCACCGACCAGGCTGCGCGCAAGATCGAAGACATTCTCAGCAAGATTCCCGGCGTTCAGTACACAACCAGCGTCGTCGGATTCAGTTTGCTTAGTCTGGTGCAAAACACTTACAGCGCGTTCTTCTTCGTCACGTTCAAGCCCTGGAGCGAACGGACCAAGCCGGAAGAAAAATACGCGGCCATCAAAGCGAACATTAACAAACAACTCGCCGGTCTTACCGAAGGTCTCGCCTTCGCGTTTCCGCCGCCGGCGATTCCTGGCGTGGGCACTTCCGGCGGATTCCAATTCATTTTGGAAGATCGCACCGGCAAAGACGTCGCTTATCTCGCTAAGAACATGAAGACGTTTTTGGACGCGGCGCGTAAACGGCCGGAGCTAGGCACGCTCATACCGACATTTCTGCCGAACGTTCCGCAGGTCTTCGTCGATGTCGATCGTGACAAAGTGGTCAAACAAGGGATCGATCTCGGCCAGGTTTACCAAACGCTCCAGACATTCATGGGTGGCTTTTTCGTGAATTACTTCAACCGGTTCGGCCGCACATGGCAGGTTTACATAGAAGCGGAAGGCGATTACCGCACCGACGCGAAAAACGTCGGTCAGTTCTTCGTTCGTAACGGAAACGGTGATGCTGTGCCGCTTGACGCGATCTCCACGATCAAGAACATCGCCGGTCCGGAATTCACGTTGCGTTACAACGAGTATCGCTCGGCGCAAATCAATGGATCAGCTGCGCCGGGCTACAGCTCAAACCAGGCGATGGCAGCGCTCGAAGATGTCTTCCGCCAAACCATGCCTAACGACATGGGCTACGATTATCTCGGCATTTCCTATCAGGAAAAGAAAGCGCAACAAGGCGTCTCGCCGACGATGGTGTTTGGAATGTCGCTCATATTCGTGTTCCTCATTCTCGCCGCGCTCTACGAAAGCTGGTCGCTGCCGTTCAGCGTCTTGTTAGGCACACCGGTGGCGGTGTTCGGCGCATTCGCAACGCTTTGGTTGCGCGGAATGGAAAACAACATCTACGCGCAGATCGGTCTGATCATGCTCATCGGATTGGCCGCGAAGAACGCGATCCTCATCGTCGAATTCGCCAAGGAAGAATACGAAAAGGGCAAACCGCTGCTCGACGGCGACGCTGGAAGGCGCGCGTTTGCGGTTGCGTCCGATCCTGATGACTTCCTTTGCATTTATTTTCGGAATGCTGCCGCTGTGGTTTGCCAGCGGCTCAGGAGCTGTCGCTCGGCGCATACTCGGTTCCACCGTGATTGGCGGAATGATCGCGGCTTCGGCGATCGCGATTTTCCTTATCCCGGTAACGTTTTACGTCATCGAACGATTCGCCGCCGGTCGAAAAGAAAAATCCGCTATCTTCAAAAATCACTAAACCGCAAGTGGAACCCGAGCCCGCGGTTAACGTTTAGGCACTCGCAATTTGTAGCCACCGGTTCGCCGCAGGACGAATCCGTCCCGTGTGCGGACCTGTGGCCGGTCAATCAACGGCCTGCCACTCAGTCAGACGGCCCACAGGGCCGTGGCTACAGGGACTGTAACCTCCTAACGCGACAGGCTGGTATTACGGCCGCCGCACTTGGAAAACGGGCGTTGTGTTATTTCTTCAACGAACGGACGTAGGCAACCAACGCTTTTACATCGGCATCGGACAACTGTTTATAAGCTTTCATCTTGCCTTTGCCATTCTTAATGACGTTCGCCGCCTCGGCGTCACTGAAGCCCTGGTCTTTGCTGTAATCTTTCACACCAAGCTTTTTTCCCATGGTGGTGTTGCCGCTGCCGTCTTTACCGTGGCACGAAGCGCAGTTCTGAGCCCATAGCGCGGCGCCATCTGCCGCGAATGCCGCGCCAGAAGAAGCGAAAACGATAGCTACGATTGCGGAGGTAATTAGTTTCATCAGACTTGGTTCCTTTCGGTTTTTTATTTTTTGGTAATGCGGTTCAGCGTACCACTCCATGCGTCAATCCCATTTAGTTTCGAAGGGTACATAGATAACGAGTGTGTGCTCAAGACCAAAATTCGCCGTTCGCTATCGCACCAGCACGTCGAGTTTGCGCGCGTCGAGGCCGGCATCGCGATAATGTTTCCTGGTCAACTCGAGCAGAGTGAATCCGTCCTCGTATGCAGCGAAAGTACCATTCGTAGGTTTGTCGAGATAGATGAGGCCGCCTCCCACGATAAACAACGCAATCATTGGTTCTGGTGAATCTTCGGTGATCACCAGTGTGTGAGCTTCGCCGGCGGGTTCATAAATGTAAGTCCCCGGCTCCGCGATCCAGTCGTGCTCCAGGTATCGCCAGCGGCCCCGCATCGTGTAGCCATGCACGCCTCCAACGTGGTAATGCGTTCCGACCATCGAGCCCGGCAGACCTTTCAGCACCACACTGAATCCACCTGAAGTGACATTGAAACAGCATGGCTGGAACCAGACACCGTCCGCGTATGGAACCCAGAGATTGTCGTCATTGAGGTTCGTGTTTGTGATGAAATGTTCACGGCTTCTTTGATTTGATTTGAGACCGTCGGAAAAACTGCTGAAAGCGGTAATCGGCATGTGCTCTTTTAGCTATCCAATCATTCAGGCGTCAACCTCGCATTGAGCCGACTGAGCAATTAATGACAGGAATTGTAGGGCAGGCGCACCGCCTGCCCCAGTGGCAACCGACGCGGTCGCCCTACAAATTCTTCTTTGTCCAGGCGTCGATGCGATCGAGCGCCTTCTCGATGTTCTGGATTGAGTTCGCCACGCTGAAGCGAAGATAGCCCTCGCCGAAATCGCCGAACGCGGTGCCGGACAGCCCAGCCACGCCTGCGTCCTCGAGGAGCGCGTCAGCCAGTTTTTTCGATGGCCACCCGGTCTTCGTGATATTTGGGAAGACGTAAAAAGCACCATGCGGGACGCGACACGAGAAACCTTTGATCTTGTTCAGTCCGGCGACCATCACGTCACGCCGTTTTTTGAATTTCGCGCGCATATCGTCAACCACGTGCTGCGAACCGCGGAGCGCTTCGATGCCGGCGACCTGGGTAAAACTGGCAGTGCACGAATTCGAATTCGTCATTAACCGCGAGATATGCGTGGCGAGATCCGCGCGCATGACGCCGTAGCCCATCCGCCAGCCAGTCATGGCGTAAGTCTTGGAAAAGCCGTCGAGCAGAATCGTTCGCTCCTTCATGCCGTCGATCGACATGATGGAATGATCTTCGCCCTCAAAGATGAGCTGACTATAGATCTCATCGCTCAACACCATGATGTTGCGATCGCCGATGGTGCGCGCGATCGCTGCGATGTCTTCCTCTGTCAGCACGCCACCAGTCGGATTCTGCGGCGAATTCACGATCACGAGCTTTGTGCGATCATTGATCAGACTCGCGAGCTCGTCGATATCGAGCCGAAAATCCAATTCCTCGCGCAACCGAATCGGCACCGCTTTCGCACCGACGTAATTGATCATCGACTCGTAAATCGGGAAGCCAGGATTCGGGTAAATGATTTCATCTCCCTCTTCGGCGAGCGCGAGAATCGAAAAGAAAATGACCGGCTTGCCGCCAGGAACGACGACCACTTCATCGGGTGTCACATCTATCCGGCGCGTCTCGCTCACATGTTGTGCGATGACCTCGCGCAGTTCCATCATGCCGGCCGAAGGCCCGTAATGTGTGAAGCCTTTCCGCAGTGCGTCGCATCCTGCCTCGATGATATTGCTCGGTGTATCGAAATCAGGTTCGCCGATTTCCAGATGAATAATGTCGCGGCCCTGCGCCTCGAGGGCTTTAGCTTTTACCAGTACTTCGAACGCAGTCTCCGTGCCGAGTCGCGCCATGCGTTTGGCGAGCCGGAGTTCATGTGGCTTATGCATGCTCTGAGATCGGCACTATACCGCAGCGGCGCAAGTTGTCTTCTGTAACAAGATTCATTCGGTTCGTTTTTCCGCTGAGCAGCCTTCGCCAAGGCTCCGGCTCGCCAAGGACCCGCCGCCGCAAGTACTGCTATGGCGGGCGAGCAACGGACGCTACAGCTCTTCGGTTTTGCGGCTGATCCTCGCCTTCGCAAAAAGCTATGGCGTGGCAAGCAGCCGCCTCTACAGTTTGATGCTGTGAAGCGCTGGTGGCTCAGTTGTCGTTATCGTTATCGTTCTCGTTTTGAGTCGGCGCGGGTGCTGCGGTCTATGTTGATTGGACTTGGAAACGAAAACTGTCGCCGCGCGGCGGGCGTCCGTTTCTAACTCGCGTCGAGTTGCCGGTACCGTCGTTCCGACAAGGAGATGACAAATGGCGTGACGATCCGTTAGGCGGCGTTCTAGAGAACGGAACGATCGGCGGCGAAGGTTGCGCCGTGGCGTCGGCGGCGATGGTCTTCAAGTTTTACGGAATCGACGTTGATCCGCAGCAGTTAAACTGGTTTCTAACTTCGACAGGCGGATACACGGAGCAGGGCTGGCTTTACTGGGATCGCGCAGCGTGGTTCGCGCCGGATCGCGTGCGGCACGTCTACGAAGATCTGCCTTCGTATCAATTGATCGATTCGAACATCGCGCACGGAAACCCCGTGATCGTGCGCGTGCGGTTAGGTAGTGGCATCACGCATTTTGTCGTCATTGCAGGGAAAGACGGTTTCGATTATCTCGTCCGTGATCCGGGCGCGGGCTCTGCGAAAGGGCTCTACCCGTTGCGAGAGCTCGGCAGCGATATAGAGGCACTGCGATTCTACCAACCAGTCGCCAGATAGAAGTTCGACAGTCGCAGTGCAGCCGTGACGCTGAATCCGCAGAGTCTACGCTCCCGCTCGGCGGTTCGGCTGCATACGGCTTTGGCCTAGACCGCGATCAGACTCTGCCTAACGTGCTTGGTAGAGTTTGTGTTGATAGTTGCGACTCGCACGCATCTAATGAGACCAGCAGACCTCTCCTATTGGGCTGAATAATGAAAAAGGGTAAATCTAAGGCAAACGGCTCCCCTGTCTTCAATGACCCGCGTTGCTCGAGCGGAGTCGAAGGGTTGGACGACATCTTGTCCGGCGGTTTACCGCGTGATTGTTTTTATCTGATTCAAGGCGATCCCGGTTCGGGCAAAACGACCGTGGCGTTGCAATTCTTGCTCGAAGGTGTGCGCTGTGGGGAATCGGTTTTTTATGTAACGCTTTCGGAGACGCGCGAAGAATTGTTGAAAGTGACGCGCTCACATGGCTGGTCACTGGAAAGTCTTCCATTACTCGAACTGTCCTCGATCGAACAGCTCCTGCGTCCCGAAGAGCAGACGACGGTCTTTCGTCCTTCCGAGATTGATCTGAATAAAGTCAGCAAACTATTGATCGACGAAGTAAGCAAAAGGCGTCCGGCACGGATCGTGTTTGATTCGCTCTCCGAATTTCGGTTGCTGGCGGAAACGCCGTTACGCTACCGGCGCGAATTGCTGAATCTAAAACGACATTTCGCGCAGACCCGGAGCACGGTGTTGTTGCTGGACGACAAAATGACCGGGGGCATAATTGGAACTGATCCGCATGTGCTGAGCCTGAGCCACGGAGTTATTGAGATGGAGCAGCTTTCTCCGGACTACGGCAAATCGCGACGGCGGCTGCGCGTGCTCAAACTGCGAGGAGTTAAATTTCGCGAAGGCTATCACGATTACACAATCGAAACCGGTGGCTTGCGCGTGTTTCCGCGTCTTGTAGCGGCGGAGCACTACACAAAAATGGAGCGTGAGCCGGTCGCCAGTGGTATCAAGGAGCTGGACGATTTATTTGGCGGCGGTTTGGATCGTGGCACAACAACGCTAATTCTCGGCACCGCGGGCACGGGCAAATCCACGCTCGCTTTGCACTATGCCAGCAAAATGGCGTCAAAGGGTGATCGGGGAATACTCTTCTGCTTTGACGAAACGCGTTCGATCATGGTCGCTCGCGCCAAGGCTTTGGGGATTGATTTGGAAAAGCACGTGAAAAGCGGAATGATCGTCGCGCAGCAAGTGGATCCCGCGGAGATTTCGCCCGGCGAATTCGCTGCTCGTATTCGGGACCAGGTGACCGGAGGCTGCAAACTCGTGGTGATCGACACCCTCAATGGATATCTCAACGCGATGCCCGGCGAGAAATACCTTGCCAATCAACTTCACGAGCTTGTCACTTTTCTGAATTACCAAGGCGTTTTGACCATTCTCATTTTGGCGCAGCACGGGCTGGTCGCCGCCGCAGAGTCCCCCGTAGACCTTAGCTACCTGTCGGACACTGTGCTGAACCTGCGATACTTCGAAGCGGCAGGCGAGGTCAGACAATCGATAGCGGTGATTAAAAAACGAAGTGGCCGCCACGAAAAAACCATTCGTGAATTCAAACTGGAGTCTGGCCGGGGCATTCGCGTAGGTCAGCCCTTGAAGGACTTTCACGGCGTTTTGACGGGAATGCCTATGTTTCGCGGCGGTACAGGGGAAATCATGCCGCCTTCCGATGGAAAAAAATAATTCGAAAGACCGCGTCCTCATCATTGCGCCAGTCGGGCGCGACGCTCAGGGCATGGCCGAGTTGCTGGTCGGCCACGGATTTGAAGCACAGATTTGCGGTTCGCTGGCAGAATGCGCGACACATATTCAGTCCGGTGCCGGTGCGCTCATTCTTACCGAGGAAGCTCTCGAATTGGCCAGCTTATCGCATCTATTCGAAGCGCTAGCCGCGCAGCCATCCTGGTCTGAGTTACCACTCATCATTCTTGCTACTGGCGGTGAATCGCGACTAGCCCGATTACTGGAGTTGTCCGCTGAGGCAGCTGGGAGTGTGACTTTGCTGGAGCGGCCTGTACATACCACAACATTGATACGTTCCCTCGAGGTGGCGTTAAATTCGCGCCGGCGACAATATCAGGTGCGAGATTTTCTGGAAGAGCAACACCGGAAGCAACGTGAATTAGAGCAAGCCCAGGAAAGTTTGAATCGTGCCAAACAATTCGATGACGCGGTGATGGAGAACATGGGTGAAGGACTCTACACTGTGGACAGCCATGGGTCGGTGACGTTCATGAACCCGGCTGCGGAAGAACTGTTCGGCTGGACGTTCGGCGAGTTGCGCGGGCGCAACATACACGAAGCGGTCCATTACAAGCATCCGAATGGCTCGCCATTCCCGGTCGAGGAATGCCGCAATCTGCAGGTGCTGAGTTCGGGCAAGACTTTAACCGCACACGAAGACTGTTTTATACGAAAAGACGGCACGTTTTTCGACGTTATTTATAGTGCCTCGCCTCTCCGAGAAGACGGAAGCATCACCGGCTTGGTTGTCGTATTTCGAGACATCACTGGCAAAAAGCAAGCCGAAGAAGCTCTGCGAAAGGCGCACGAGCAATTGGCTGATCGCGCCAAGCAGCTCCAAACTCTCGTTGAGTCACGCACTGCGAAACTGGCCAAGGCTAACGAACGGCTTCGCCATGAGATGGACGAACGCGAAGCCTTGCGTCGCAAGTTACTTCACGCACAGGAAGAAGAGCGACGGCGCATCGCTCGCGAGTTGCACGATCAGATGGGACAGAATCTGACTGCGCTTAATGTCGGCCTCAAATCCCTGCTCGATGGCCAGTCACGCTCGGGTCTCGGCAGTCGCGTGCAACACCTCCAGGAGTTGGCCACACAAACCGCGCGCGATCTTCACCGCGTGGCAGTGGAACTACGTCCAGCGGCCCTCGATGATCTCGGACTTGTGAAAGCGATTCGTGCGTTGATCGAAACCTGGTCCACGCGCTACCGCATTGACGTGGATTTCGAGGCGGGACAATACAAAGCTGCCGGCATCTCGTCCGAGATTGAAACGACTCTTTACCGGATCATTCAGGAAGCGCTTAACAATGTCTCAAAGCATTCTGGCGCGACGCGCGTGGCTCTTGTCCTCCGCCGCACTGAAGAACAGGTTCAGGCAATTATTGAAGATGACGGGCGGGGATTTGATGCTCGCGGGACGTCCCAATCGGGAAATGGTAGCGGCCGCCTGGGCTTGCTCGGAATTCAGGAACGTCTCGGTATTGTCGGCGGTGACTTCAAGATCGAATCTGCTCCCAAGCGTGGTGCCACATTGTTTGTCCGCATTCCAATTCCCAAAGCACATGAGAAAGAAAAGAAAGCAAAGTGAGGCGAAAATTCGTGTGCTGCTCGTCGACGATCACGCAGGTATGCGTGACGCTTTGCGAAGGTTCATCAATTTGCAGCCGGATCTGTTGGTCGTCGCTGAAGCCGATGGCCACAGTGCGCTCGACGTATTCGCACGCACAACGCCGGACGTAGTCTTGATGGACGGCTCGATGCCTGGAAAGAATGGGATCGAGGTCACCCACGAACTCAGACAACTCGATCGTGCAGTGAAAGTCATCGGTCTGACGTTGTATGAATCGTCCGCGTATCTGGAAGACATGATCGCAGCGGGCGCCAAAGGCTACGTATTAAAAACTGGCGCGGACACGAAGATAGCCGAGGCCATCCGGGCGGTTGCCGCAGGAAAACCTTATTTCGATGAAAGTATTCCGCGTCAGCCGTCCGCATCCGCCCAAACCCAAACAGTGGCTGACGACCTAACTGCAGATGAATTGGCCGTATTAAAGCGTGTCGCGAATGGTCAGACCAACGACGAAATTGCCGCCGAGTTGAAGGTCCCTCTGGCGGTCGTGGAAAGGCGCAGGAGCGCCGCGATGAAAAGACTTCATGTGCGCAGCCGCGCCGAGCTCGCGCGAGTCGCTGCCCAGCGTCAGTGGTGAATTCCAGTTCGAAACGCGGTAATCGGTAGTCGGTGAACCGCGGTTCTCAGTGAATTTAATTCCTACTCAATCTCAGCAGCCCAAACGGTTCCGGTGTACTTGCCTGTGCGATATCTGACTTTGACCCGGTCGTTCTCGTGCAATTTCTCCCATTTTGCTTGATCGGCCGGGACTTGGAATGTCCGGCCATTGTCGAGCATTCGCACTTTCACAAGCCACCGTTCGTGCTTAAACGCACGCGGATCGCGACTCGTGCCGCGCGCCTCTTGCTTCATCACGTATCCATCAACTGCAATTTCATCATCAGCCATGGGACGAAGCTGTTCATCCGGATTAGGCGTTGATTCAGTGGTCGGCGTTTCTGTAGTTGGCAGCGCGGCATCGATATGCTCTTTCGCCAGTACCACTGCTTCGCCACTGTTCTTCTCGCAACCGGTAAGGGGAATTATTAAAAAAGCTGCAACGACATACGGTGGTACACTCGTTCGTAACATTTCCGTGACTTGATTGTTTCTTGTTAGTCCCAGTTTGGCACGTAGCGTGGACATGCTCTCATACGTCGACGAGCAGCGTGAATTATGGGTGTGATGTTTCAAGCGTTTTATTGGGATTGTCCCCAAACGGAAAACCGCGAACACCAATGGTGGAGCTTTATCAAATCGAAATTGCCGGTGATCGCGCAAGCCGGTTTCACCGCCTTGTGGCTTCCACCTGCAAACAAGGCAGCTAGCTGGAAGTCGATGGGCTACGACCCTTACGATTATTATGATCTCGGCGAGTTTGACCAGAAAGGCGGCGTGCCGACGTGGTTTGGTTCCAAGGCCGAGCTACTCGATCTCATCGAGTCTGTGCACGCGCTGGGACTGCAAGTGTACGCCGATCTCGTGTTCAACCACAACAGCGGTGCTGACGCGCAGGAACCAAACCCGATCGACGGACAGTTGCGTTGGACAAAATTTACGCCGAAGAGCGGCAGGTTTCCGCGTGATTGGAAGTGTTTTCATCCCAGTCAATATGAGACGTGGGACGGTGTCACGTTCGGCGACATGCCGGATCTCTGTCATCGCACACCGTTCGTTTATACCGAGCTCATCAACTATGCTCGCTGGCTGTTGGAAGAAATCGGTTTCGATGGATTCCGCTACGACATGGTCAAGGGGTACGGCGGCTGGATGGTCCGCTCGATTCAAGAACTCCGCGCACTGCGCGACGGCACCAGTTTCAAGCCGTATGCGGTGGGCGAATGCTGGGACAGCGAACGCACCATTGACGACTGGCTGGACGAAGCGAACGCGTGGTCGGACAACCCGGTGGGCGCATTTGATTTTCCGTTGCGCTGGCGATTACGCGAATTGTGCGACAGCTATGGATTCAATCTGCGAACTCTGGTCGAACGCGGAGTTTTGATGTGGGGTCGCCCCGAACAGGCTGTCACTTTCGTCGAGAACCACGACGTCGTGCGCGACACTCCAATCATCAACGACAAGTTGCTGGCGTACGCGTTTATCCTCACTCATGAAGGTTACCCGTGCGTCTTTTGGCAGGATTACTTCAACTGGAACCTGGCCCAGCCGGATAATCAGAGCGGCATCGATGCGCTGGTGAAGGTTCACGAAAAAAACGCCGCTGGCTCGACACAAATCCTGTTCACGAACGACGATCTCTACATCATGCAGCGCTCAGGAGCTGGCGATCAAAGAGGACTGGTGCTTGTTCTGAACAACCGCGACACATGGAATGGCACGTGGGTGCAGACGCAATGGAATAATACGCGTTTGGTTCCAGCAGCGTGGCACGGCCGCAATGACGTTAGCGTGCCGGGGGCAAAGGTGACTAACGAGTCTGGTTGGGGAGATCTGTGGGCGCCGCCGCGCGGTTACGCCGTTTACGTGCCAGAGTAAGCCGGCCCACGCCGCCGCGTGCCCGATTCCTTTTCGCACATCGTGGATGCCACCGTGTCTGCCATGAGCACGAACATTCTCTTGCCAGATAGACCAATTATGGCTTGGCAGGATGGTTGCCCGAAAAATGGTCTAGCACGATCTTGGTTTTGGTCTCTTGTTCCTGCTCTTCCGTGCCGGTGATGCCGAGCGCCTTGGAAAGTGCCGCAGTCGCTTCCGATTCCTGGCTTACTGGCACTTTGGTTGAAACTTCGAATAAAACTCGACTGCGTTTCCCATCGCGCTCCGGCAAGTCGAATCGCTCAACGGTCACCTTTTCCAGCCCCTCCACCGAGACATTCTTCCAGACTTTTACACCTTCCACAGGTCCAAACGGGAGCAGCGACTTCCAATCCAGATCGACGTTCGCCTCTTTAACGAATGCTTCCTGGTCATTGTTGAAGATTTTCTTCACATCCTCGCCCTCGTTAGCCTTCTTGATTTCATCCAGCGGCTGCTTTTTATCCGTTAGCGAGCAGGATTCTGCTCGAGGTTTCCCGATAACCTGGTCGGACTCGCACTCGACGTCCGCGCCCTTTAGCTTCGCGCCGCGGATTTTGACTGTCGTCTCCGCCTTCGTTCCATCGGTCGTGTAGCGCGAGCGCAATATCACTCTCGGCGTGTGCTCAAAGAGTGTATTTGAATTTGTGTCATAAAAACAAACCACCCGCGTTTCAGTTGGATGATCGGAATCAAGCTTAAGACGCTTGGCAACCATATCAATGTTAGCCTCCGGAACCAGGCACTTGATTTCCACCCGCTCTTCTTCCTTGTCCGCATCCTCTTTCTGTTTGCAGAACGCCAGGTATGGAAGGTGAAGCAGGCAGGCAAGGACAATAACCGTGGCGACCTTTTGATTGATCATAGGATATCAACTGCAAGGCGATTCTGACGCGACAGTGAGTTCAACATGGGTCGTAAAGCCAAGCAAAGCGAAAGCCTTCCCCGTATGTTCTGACATGAAGGCCAGCTTAACTTCGATCTTTTCCGGAGGCGGCATAGTCAGGGATGTTTATTAACGAATCTTGACGTGAATAATTATTCGCTTGGTTCTTGTTTTTGCTCGCATGAGCTCATATAGCCGGCGCGAATGGACAGTGATTACTCCTCGATGAGTGGATTGTGGGGTGTCCGGAATCCAACGCCTGAGCAAGTGATATCATAGAAGAATTACTTCGGCGGTTCGCCGCAAAGACGTGTCAAGAAATCCGGAGTGCCGAGATCATCCTCAAGCAATGGAGGCGGAACGTTCCCCGTGTCCGGATCGACCGGGGTGTTGATCGTGACTTGGCCCGTCGCAAAATCACGTTCGAAAACATGAACAACTTTTGCGCTTGATGCCGCTTGATCTTTTTCCAGCCCGATTGCTTTCACTACTGCCTTATCCGGTTGGAATCGCATGTGAAAAAATCCGGCAAGACTTCGGGCGAACGGCCCTTGTTTGTGACTGCGGATTTTGTAAACCTGCCCGCCAGCCCCTGAAAGAATGAATGAGGTGGTCAAGCTCGTTCCGGGCGGGTCTTCTACTTCCAGATGTTCCAGGTTGTGATTATGACCGCATAAATAAAAATGAACACGGTCTTGCAGAAGCGACTTCCACCGATTTGGAAATTCCGAACCCTCCTGATGGCAACCGTTCGTATAAAGCGGATAGTGCGTGAAGACTACAACCCACCGTTTCATGGCGTGTTGCTCTAAAGCATCGAGTTGACTCTTGAGGAATGCCTCGCCTTCCTTCACCCGTGCGCTGCCGTTGCTATCCAATTCAATCAGCGTAACCAATGGCTCATCTGGACTTGGCAAGTCCACCCGATAATGAGTGAATGGAAATTCGCTATTAACTGTCCATCGAGGGCTGCCGCCTTCTGTCGCATCCTTGGCGGCATATTCCCATTCTGCCTGCGCTTTCTTTCCCGGTAGGTCATGGTTCCCGAGCGTGATGTAAAATGGCAAATCAAATGCCGCATAAGCTTTCTCAAATTGCGCCTTCACCGCATCCTCGAATGGCTGATCTTCAAAGTTGTCACCAGTCAACACGACTGCATCGAGCGGAATAGAGCTCCCGTCGCTGCCAGAGAGGGAGCCATCTCTATAGAGCTCCATAGTCTCGGCGACACGACGTTCGAGTGCGTTCTGTTCAAAGCCCGCATCGCCGAGCACGAAGATATTTATTTCCATAGACCCGGACAATTGTTTGTCAGGTTATCGGGAATAACGCGCGCACCTGATCCATGCCACCCCAGGCAGCAAATGCTTTGTCCGCCTCGACCTTGATCTTTAGATCCGGCCAATGCGGGACAGTTGGTTCTGGATCAAATCCGGTGCCGGGAAATAAGATGTACAGAAAACGGTCTTCTTCTTCTCCGTTGTGCGCGTTCAGGTCGGAACGGCCAAGATTCAACGCAACACGCAATGATGCCTCCCCCACTTTGGGATTGGTGTCGGCAAAGATTGCGTGCGTGGTCCTTCCAGTTTTCAGGTCGATCACGTAACCCATGTCGCCGAGACTCACCTCTGAGAAGACCTCCGGTTCCTTTTGATTGTGCGGGAAAACAATATAGGGGATCTGCTCGGCATCGACGAAATTTGAGGTCTTGAAGGTTTCGTCGTTCTTGAAAAGCAGACTCGTGCGAGAGACGAAAAAATCCTTAAATGGTCCTTCCCCCACCTGAGTCACGCCATGCACAGTCTTCGAGCGTTGCTGGACGTACATGGTTTCGATGCCCTCGCTATCCACGCTCTTAAGTGAATCGAGTGGCTTCGGCGAGGTTGCATTTTGGGTGTAAGCTCGTGGAGAACCATCCACATCAATAGCCATCGCTGCTTTATAGTAAAAGCCGGCTCTGCCAGGCAGTTGCATAATATTCACCGAGCGAAATCGCCCGCTTCCGCCTGGCTTCTCCTTTAGGGTAGCAACTACTTTGCCCTTAACGAGAAGCTTAACAGCCTTCGGCGCCACAGGAGGTTCAAGTTCAACTCCTTGGTTTAGCAGCGCCGTATCCAGCGCCTTGACTGTTTCCTGATCAACGAACCCGGTGGCATTCAAGATTCCTGGCGTCGCTTGCTGGAAAGCCATGAGCGCCGCCTCTGTCTTCTCGCCAAAAAATCCGCGGAATTGATTACTGTTTCCCAGGTTGATGGGAAATCCAAGGCGGTTGAGCGCATCCTGAATCGGCCCGATTCCATCCACCTTTCCTTCAGTTGCGTGTAGAACGATATGTCCATCCGCCACCGCTTCGAGTGTGTTATCGCCTTGTAGCAAATCGGACTTGAGCATGGGAGTATCCACCGCCGGCACACCATCGCCTTCAGCGGTGAGCACAACGGCATCCAGGGCGAGGATAGTGTCCCTTCCCGTCTTGCCATCCACAGGAGTGATCTGTTTCAAGACCTGAAATGCGCTCACCGCCGCGATGGTCTGTTTGCCGTAAAATCCGCGGAAACTGTTTGGTCCGCGTGCGCCGGGAATATTCAGGCTGGGTTGTCCATTGTCCGCCACCAGGTTCAAGGCGTCTTGCAGCGGCCCGATGCCTGTGAGCGATTTTACCTCGCTGAACCCGAGCACGCGATTCCCAGCAGCGACCTCTTGGAGAATCGGATCGCCCGCCAGCAATCGGGACTTGAGCGTCGCCGGAGGCGGAGGTGGCTGTGGCTGGCCGCCCTCCGCGCCGCGCACCGCGGCAAGAATATCCACAATCGCTTCGCCCCAAGCTGAAAGATCAAAATTCTGGGGGTCGTCATGATCGCCTATATGGAGATCGAGCACACAGTGAAACGCGGGAACCATCCAACTGCCCCGCCGCGCACTGGCAATGAGATACTGGAGCGCCAGCCTCTCGTATTGCGCCTGCGTAAAACCGGGATCAGGCGAATCAATGTCCGAGGTTCGCGGCCCCTTTCTCGGTTGCACCAGTTCGTGGTGAAGACAAAGTCCTCGGAAGATTGTATCCTTCGGTCCAGCGCCCGGAATGGACTTGTCGGGCTGTAACTCAAACTGTGTAGCCCGAAAAGGTATCTGATAGTCGTTCTCCATCAGCGTTTCGCCCAGGCGGTTGATGTAGAGGTGCGTTTTTTTCGGACTCTGGACAAAGAGCCGATTGCCATTCCATTGTGCGGTGTTGATGAAGTTCGGGTCGAACGTTTGGCCAGCGCTCAGCTTCGAGCTGGTATCGTGGATCATGAAATACTGTGCCAGCCTCGCCGCCGGGTTGTTTGTATCTGCGCGCGATAGGGGCGCATCCAACGAGCCGCCCGCTTTGTTTTCCGGAATGTTATGGAGCTGCAAATACGCGCGCAGTTGCGCCACGGTCAGGTTCAACGTCTGTGGCGCGCCGAGAAGTTGTTCGAGGATTGATGGCAGCGTCGCTGGAGTATCACCTACGTCGCCGCCGCGCTTCACAAACCGCAGGAGACAGCGCGCTTGATCCAGCGGCGAGCCGGAAAAGGAAAGGTGAAGTTGGTCAAATGAGCAGCGTGTATTCATAGGGGTTAGCTTTTTACGTTTGTTAAGACCGCAGAAATAATAATGGCTGTGCTCAAAGGCAAATTCGAGCCGACCAAAAGCTTCTGCTCGGATAAATCCATAGCAAGTAGCACGGCGTCCGTGCTGGCAATCCCCTGAACGCTCAGATCTCGTTTTTCCTCCTTGTCTCGCATAGCCTTGAGGACTTCTTACAGAGCGACGCTCAATCAAAAACCGCTGTCCGCCGGTTGGTCAAGCTTTTTTGGTTCGCTGTGAGCAAGACACGAGTCGGCGCACCGCAAAAGAAATGGCCTAACGAATCCGACTAGGCTGATCTTTGGGCGCCGCCACGCGGTTATGGGTTTATGTGCCGGAGTAGCCTGTCCCCTGCCGCCGCGTGCGCGATTCCCTTTCGCACACCTTTGATGCCACCGGGTCTGCCATAAGCACGAACATTCTTTTGCCAGACTAGACCAACTACGGCTTGGCAGGATGGTTGCCCGAAAAATGGTCTAGCACGATCTTGGTTTTGGTCTCTTGTTCCTGGTCTTCCGTGCCGGTGATGCCGAGCGCCGTGGAAAGTGCCGCAGTCGCTTCCGATTCCCGGCTTACTGGCACTTTGGTTGAAACTTCGAATAAAACTCGCCTGGGTTTCCCATCGCGCTCCGGCAAGTCGAATCGCTCAACGGTCACCTTTTCCAGCCCCTCCACCGAGACATTCTTCCAGACTTTTACACCTTCCACAGGTCCAAACGGGAGCAGCGACTTCCAATCCAGATCGACGTTCGCCTCTTTAACGAATGCTTCCTGGTCATTGTTGAAGATTTTCTTCACATCCTCGCCCTCGTTAGCCTTCTTGATTTCATCCAACGGCTGCTTTTTATCCGTCAGCGAGCAGGATTCTGCTCGAGGTTTCCCGATAACCTGGTCGGACTCGCACTCGACGTCCGCGCCCTTTAGCTTCGCGCCGCGGATTTTGACTGTCGTCTCCGCCTTCGTTCCATCGGTCGTGTAGCGCGAGCGCAATATCACTCTCGGCGTGTGCTCAAAGAGTGTATTTGAATTTGTGTCATAAAAACAAACCACCCGCGTTTCAGTTGGATGATCGGAATCAAGCTTAAGACGCTTGGCAACCATATCAATGTTAGCCTCCGGAACCAGGCACTTGATTTCCACCCGCTCTTCTTCCTTGTCCGCATCCTCTTTCTGTTTGCAGAACGCCAGGTGTGTAAGCTGAAGCAGGCAGGCAAGGACAATAACCGTGGCGACTTTTTGATTCATCAGAGAATATCAACTGAAAGGCGACGCTGACGCGACAGTGAGTTCAACATAGGTCGTACAAGCCGAGCAAAGCAAAAGCCTTCGCGGTCTCTTCTGACATAAAGGCCAGCTTAACTTCGATCTTTTCCGGAGGCGGCATAGTCAGCGAGGTTTCTTAAGGAGTCTCGACGTGGATATTGGTTGGCTTACTTTTGCTTTAGCTGGCACGAGTTCACATATCCGCAGCGTTGTAATGGACGGCGATTATTCCTGCTGTTAGGCAATCAACGCTTGCCCAGCCTCGAACTTCTCGCGCGTGGAAGCTAGTTCGGTTTCCTTGATCGCTTGGAAGTGCGGCTCGTCCTGAATTTTGTGCCAGTCGCCGCCCCACTCCAGTCCCAAGGTCTTCCCAATGTCGCCCGCCTTTCTATAAAGCGGCGATTCGGGAATGTATTGCCCTGCCTTGAAGAGTCCGATGTCCCATGCGACACCGAAGTTGTGATTGCTCTGCCCACCGCGCGCATTGGTGACAATTGGCCCCGGAAACTTCGTTCTGCCTTGCGCAAAAAGCGCGTTCTGCTCTGCATAAGTGCGCGTTCCCGAAATGATTTTGAAGACAACGTCGCTACCTCCCAGACTGTCGTTTACTTGCTTTAAAAAAGCCCGGGCCTTTTCCTGCGCCTTGAGCTGAAGAGACTGGATGTTGCCTTCGGAGCGCAAATCAAATGTAGGTGAGTTTTGCGCGACTTGCTGCGACTCCGCCTCAAACGCCACCGCAGCCTTGTGGCTGTTGTCGCCGAAATCGCCGTCAACCTTGTCGTTGTAGAAACCAGCGCCTTTGAGAAAACGCTGCCAGAATGTAGGATCTGCTTCATAGTTAATCATAAGATTTCAGGGTGTTGATCTTGTCCTTTGGTTTTGGTTTTCACCGGATGCATTGTACTTCTGAAAAGTTGGAAAAAGTCGCACCACTCGCGGTTCCCGGTTTTCGGGCTTAACAAGGAACCCTGAAGTGTGGAGACGGCGCAATGCAGATCCGAGTAGCATGACATTCGCGCAGGCAATCGCGCGGACACTCAGATCGCCTTTTTGCTCATTGTTTCGCATCGCGTTGGGGAGTTCTTACAGAGCGACGCTCAATCAAAGACCGCTGACGGCCGGTTGGTCAAGCTTTTTTGGTTCGCTCTGAGCAAGACACGAGTCGGCGCACCGCAAAAGAAGTGGACTAACGAATCGGACTGGGCTGATCTCTGGGCGGTGTCACGCGGTTATGGGTTTATGTGCCGGAGTAAACCACCTGCTTCGCTGCTCACTTCGTTCCTGTTGAAAGTTCGTTTCGGCGAGGACGCCGAAACCAGGTCGCCGCGGCGACCGCTTCCAAGCTGTAACTTCTCAGAAGTTTCGATGCAGTAGTAAGCGCAATTACGCAGTTCCTGGAAAAGAAATCGGCTTGCGCTAAAGTATGTTCAGTGTTCGTGAATGCATTTCGCGACCGAATTCTGGTTGAGCCGGTTGTGCTTTCAGCGCGCGCTTGGAAGCATCTACCTCATCGCGTTCATCATCGCGGCTAATCAATTCATCCCGCTACTTGGCGCGCGCGGGCTGCAACCGGTCCGGCTTTTCGTGCGCCACGTTTCGTTTCGCCGCGCGCCGAGTTTGTTCTACATCAATTGTTCGGACCAGTTCATCACTGCGACGATTTGGTGCGGCGTTGCGTTATCGATTTTTACCATCAGCGGTTTCTCAGAATCATTCGGGCTCGGTGTGTCGATGCTCACCTGGGCGATGCTCTGGATAACCTATCTCTCACTCGTGAACGTGGGCCAGACGTTTTACGGATTCGGTTGGGAAACAATGCTGGCCGAAACGGGTTTCCTCGCAATTTTTCTTGGCTCATCAGACACCCGGCCGCCGGTCATCGTGATGTGGCTAATCGTGTGGGTGCTTTTCCGCACGATGTTCGGCGCCGGCATGATCAAAGTGCGCGCCGACCCCTGCTGGCGCGATCTCAGCTGCCTTTTTTATCATTACGAAACGCAGCCGCTGCCGAACCCGCTGAGCTGGTATCTGCATCATGCGCCGCGTTGGTTCCACAAAGCCGGCGTGTTATTCAATCATTTCACTGAGCTCATCGTGCCGTGGTTCTACTTTATGCCTGCGCCACTCTGCTACTGGGCCGGCGCAATTACCATCGTGTTTCAAATCACGCTGATCCTGAGCGGCAATCTTTCGTGGCTCAACTACATCACGATCGTGCTTTGCATTCCGTGTTTCGACGACCGCTTCCTCTCGCGCTTGCTCTCGATCCCCTACTCTGTGCCCGATCACCTAAGTGTGCCGCACACACTTGCGGTCGGCTTAGTTACCGCAACTGTGCTTTCGCTCAGTTGGCGACCGGCGCGGAATTTGTTTTCACGTCGGCAACTCATGAACGCCAGTTTCGAGCCGTTGCACCTGGTCAACACCTACGGCGCATTCGGCGCCGTGACACGCGAACGGCTCGAGGTGGTGATTAAAGGGACTGACGCAGAATTTGCTGACGCTTCAGCTCAATGGCGCGAATACGAGTTCAAAGGAAAACCCGGCGACATGAATCGTCCGCCGTGCATCGTCTCGCCGTATCATTGGAAGCTCGACTGGCAAATGTGGTTCGCCGCCATGTCGCCCCCTGACTTGCACCCCTGGTTCCTTGCGCTTATCCAACGATTGCTCGAAAACGAAAAGTCAATTCTTCGGCTGTTGGCCCACAATCCGTTCCCCGACGCGCCGCCAAAATTTATTCGCGCAGATTGGTATCGCTACCATTTCACGAAGCCAGGTGAGCGCGACTGGTGGACGCGCACGTTTGTGGCCGAATACCTGCCTGCCGTCACGCTCCCTCGCACGCCCGACGTTCGCGAATCCCCCGCTCCGCCGCAACGCCGTTGATGTTCCGAAGTGAACCGCCAAATTACAGATTTAATTCGATCACGACTGCTGAATGGTCCGAAGCCTTCCTCGGAAGCTGTTATCTCCGGATATGTCTCCATAGGGTGGGACGTTTGTCGCGGCTGCCCCACAACCCTTTTCTAAAAACACGTCCTCCAGTGTAAAAAGACCGCAAGCTCTCAGTTTGAACGTGTTCCAGTGTTCGTAACTCGATTGAATGCCCTCGAGCAAGCTCGGTTGATCCTGGATTTCCTAGCCATTCGCGCGGGAGGGCGTTATGTCAGTGTGCAATCGATCAGTTCCATCGCGGATCGCGGAGACCGCCTTTTAAGTGGAATCGCGCAACCTCCATCTGGCCGTGAATTCCGGGAATCAGCATGAGTAGCCCCGTGTCTGCATCCTCAAAGTAGAAGAACAACACCACGCGTCCGTCCGCCTGCGCGTTGCCATGCACGAACTCGTGTCCTCGCAAATACGATACAAGCGTGTTCTCGATCTCCACCTGACGCCCCATGGCCTTGGAGACAACAATGTTCAGCACTGCCACCAGATGCGGCATCTGTTCAGGTTCCGAACCTCGTACAAACGCCACGTCGCCCGCGAATTCTTCAAGAAAATAATTGACGGCCAGTTCGTACTCTCTCGGATGCAGCATCCGCTTGCGCAGCGTACCCAGATGATGCCGAAAATTTTGGGACGCGGAATTCATACCGCCTCACGGCACCAGGAAGATCTTTCCTGTGTATGGATCTCTCACAGCGGACCCTGGCGCAAAAGCACTGACGTCAATGTAGTTTCCTTCGGGTGAATAAGGACTCGTGACCATACCTTTATGACCTGGCACCGGAATTCCATATGGCATATCTCCCTTAGCTTTTTCTGGAGGGGCAGATGCAGCGCGCACCACAGTCACAGCGGGCGTAACTTTCTCCTCTCTCACGACGTCGGTTGGCTGTTCGAGTGGAGTCGGGGACGCCTCAACAAATTTTGATTGCGGTGAAGTCGGCCGTCGAGAGGCATGCTTTGTGGTCTTCTTCTTGGTTGGATTGGGCGTGGCTTGAGGCTGGAAAGCCTTCGAAACAGACGCACCGACTTTCTTGAAAAAATCTCCGACCGGCTCCGCTCCCACGCATTGTCCGGTTAAAAACAAGAGCGCGGCCACTGGCAAAACAATCCAGCGCGAACTAATAAAAGGGTCAGTTAAGTTTTCAGCGTTCAATGTGAAACTAGATTTTCCGTCGGGACCGGGGTCTAAGAGAAGAAAAAAATTCTCGGGACAGGGAGCTTTTGGCGTCTTTATCAAAACGGATAATGCAACCGCAGCAATTGCGGTGTATCGCCAAGCAACACAAAGATTTCGCTGTAATCGTCCTCCGGAATGCTGACTGGCGTCGCGATTCCAAGCGCCTTGAGCAGGTCCGGAATCGTGTTGCCATGTCCGACGACGAGCGCGTTGCCGTTCAAGGCACGCAATTTTTCAACAAGTGCGCCAACGTCGTTTGCCGGAACTACTGTCGGAGTGACCTGCGCCGCTCTCGCTGTTGGTGCCGCAGTTTCCTGCGTCCGCTTGAATTCGGTAACGAATACGGACGTAATCTGCGAATCCTTCAGAATATGCGCCAACGCATCCGCGCGTTTTTGCCCCTCGACCGACAAATCAGGATCTTTACCTCCTGTGCTGGCCTTCTCTGCGTGACGGACAATGAAGACAACTGGTGCAGCGTTGGCGTAGCTTACCAGCAACAGGGGAATCGAAAGAATTAAAGCAAGATGTTTCATTCTAAAAAAACTGATCGCGGAAAGCCTTTTGACGACAGCTGACGGGAATTAATCGCGCAATCCACGTAATTGGCCGCAAATTCCGCACATTTTTCCTCGCCAGTCCGCATTCCCCTCTCCTGATTGACTCTTAATAAAGCGCAAGCTGCCAGCTTCCTTTTGCATGCACTCGTCACTTGTGACTCCCGCCAGATTGGCTAAATCGACAACCGTATGAAGACAACTTCACCAACCCCTGATGCAATTCTGCAAACTGCGTTCGGCTTCTGGAATTCAAAGGTCCTGCTGACCGCCGTCACGTTTGATCTCTTCAGCAAAATCGGTCAGAGCCGCCTCACGGGCCGGGAGATCGGCGAGAAACTTGATCTTCATCCTCGCGGCGTCGCAGATTTTCTCGATGCGCTCGTGGCAATGAAATTCCTCGAGCGTGAGGGCGACGGCGCCGACGCTAAATATTTCAATACGCTCGCCACCGCTCTGTATCTCGACCGCAACAGCCCGCGCTACATCGGCGGAATCCCCGAGATGCTCAATGCGCGGCTGTTCAATTACTGGAATGATTTGCCGGAAGCGCTGCGCACCGGGAAACCGCAAAACGAAACCAAGCACGGCGGCAAAAACATATTTGATGAACTGTATGCCGACCCTGAAAAGCTCGAGTGCTTCCTCGACGGAATGACCGGCCTGTCGCGCATCAATTTCGAAGCGCTCGCCGACAAATTCGACTTCTCACAATATCACACCCTGTGCGATATCGGCGGTGCAACTGGATTGCTCTGCATCGAAGTCGCCAAGAAACATCCGCGTATCGAGTGCATCAGTTTTGATCTTGCGCCGGTCGAGCCTGTAGCGAAAAAACATATCACCGCGGCCGGTTTGGCTGATCGAATCCGCACAGCGACGGGCGATTTCTTTCAAGACCCGTTGCCGAAAGCCGACGTGATCACGATGGGAATGATTCTGCACGACTGGAACCTGGAGAAAAAGATGAAGCTCATCCATGCGGCCTACGACGCGCTTCCTTCCGGCGGGGCATTCATTGCAGTCGAAGCGCTCATTGATAACGCGCGCCGCGAGAATGTCTTTGGTCTGCTTATGTCGCTAAACATGCTGATCGAATTCGGCGACGCGTTTGATTATTCGGCCGCCGATTTCGAAAAATGGTGCCGCGAAGTCGGCTTCAAGCGCTTTGAAGTCATCCATCTTGCCGGTCCATCCAGCGCTGCGATCGCCTATAAGTAGGTAGGTGAGGCCCCGACGCTTTGGGGGACATGCCGAAGGAGCGCAAGTAGGTAAGGCGGGCACTCCTTTGCACGCCGAGAAGCGGCGCCCACAGGAGTGGTCGCCCTACCTGGCAAATAGCTCGTTGCGCCCTCTCCCACTCCGGCTTTCCCGTTCCTGCTTTCCTGTTTTTCTGGCTGGCTAAATCATCGGCTGTTCGCACTTAGGCTGTTGAGGTCAACAGCCCCTACCTGTTTCAATTCGGGCGTTTAAAACTTCGACCCCGACTTGACACCGATTCTCGCCGCGTATATGGCATTGCAATATATGGCATCGCCAGTTCCAGACCGCGAATTGAAAAAGGGCAGCGCCGAATTGATGATTTTATCGCTGATCGAAGATCGTGCCCGACACGGATACGAGATCGGCCAGTTGATCGAGTTGCGTTCGCGCGGCGCGATTCGATTCAACATCGCTTCCCTTTATCCCTTGCTTTACCGATTGGAGAAACGGAACTGGATCCGTGGCCGCTGGGTTGAAAAGGCGGGGCAACGCAGGCGCCGCTACTATCGCCTGACCGCCTCTGGCAAAAATGTGCTGTCCAAGCAACGCGCTGGCTGGCGGGAGTTCGTCGAAGCGATCAACCTTATCACCGGGATTCAACATGCCTGATTTCAGGGTCGAGATCAGATCGCGCCTGGCCGAGCTGCAGTTATCCCCGGTACGGGAGGCGGAAATTGTTGAAGAACTTTCGCAGCATCTCGAACAGGAGTACGAGCAGGCGGTCAGCGGCGGCGCTTCGGAAGAAGTGGCTCGGCAGGAAGTGCTCGAGCAACTCAATGCGTCCGATTTGTTAGGCCGCGAACTTAAACGTGTTGAGCGTCGCGCGTCGCAACGGCCGGTCCCCCAAGGTGCACAATCGAAGACAAATCTTTTTGGCGATCTCGGCCAGGACGTCCGCTACGCGCTGCGCGTGCTGGCGAAGAACCCGGCGTTCACACTCATCGCCGTGATTGCGCTGGCATTGGGCATCGGTGCAAATAGCGCAATCTTCAGTGTCGTGGACGCAGTGCTATTGCGTCCGTTGCCGTTCAAACATCCCGAACAACTGGTGATGTTATGGGAGAACGCTGCGCATATGGGCTTTCCAAAAAATACCCCTTCGCCGGCTAACTTCCTCGATTGGCAGAAACAAGCCCAATCATTCACCGGAATCGCAGCAATGGCGGAGCGAAGTTTCAATCTCACCGGTGTTGGGGAACCCGAACGACTCGAAGGGCGTCGTGTTTCCGCAAATCTGTTCGAGTTGTTAGGCGCACCAGCCCTGCATGGGCGCACATTCGTACCGGAAGACGACAAGCCCGGTACGCATGTTGTTCTCCTCAGCTATTCACTGTGGCAGCGGCGCTTCGGTTCCGATCCGGCAGTCATTGGCCGGGCCCTTAGCCTCAATGGCGAGAGTTACACAGTCGTGGGAGTAATGCCTCGGCTGGTGCAACTGCCTGGCTATGAGAACGTGAATGATCAGCTATGGGTACCGATTGCCTTCCCGTCGGAGGAAGCCGCGCAACGTGGCAACCATTTTCTCGAAGTGATCGCGCGAATGAAACCCGGCGTCACTCTGAAGCAGGCGCAAGCTGAGATGGAAACGATCGCCGCCCGTCTTGCACAGCAGTATCCGGACAACAATACGCGAATAGGCGCGGTCGTGGTTCCGCTCCACGAACAGGTTGTTGGCGATATCAAACCGGCGCTCCTTGTTTTACTCGGCGCAGTCGCATTTGTGCTCCTCATCGCCTGCGCAAATGTTGCCAATCTGTTGCTCGCACGCGCTGCTGTTCGGCAAAAGGAGATTGCGGTGCGCCTGGCACTCGGCGCCAGTCAGTCGCGCCTCATCCGACAATTTTTAACGGAAAGCGTTTTGCTGGCGATGTTTGGCGCGGGATTGGGTTTGCTGCTGGCGTTCCTCGGCCTTCGCGCACTTAGAACATTCATTCCTGCGAGCATTTCGCAGGTGGAAACAATCAACATCGACGCCAGAGTACTTATCTTCACGGTCTTAGTCGCTGTGGTGACCGGAATTGCGTTCGGTCTCGCGCCCGCCATTCATGGATCACATTTGAATTTGAACGACACTTTGAAAGAAGGCGGCCGCGATTCCGCCGGAGGCAGCAAAGGAAACCGAGCTCGAAGCCTGTTGGTGATCGGCGAGGTGGCCATTTCGTTCGTGCTGCTGATCGGTGCCGGGCTTTTGATCAACAGCTTTTTTCATCTACGGAATCTTGATCCCGGCTTTCATGCCGATCACCTGCTGACGATGAAAGTAGATCTTTCGGAGGTGAAGTATCCCGACCGTGAACGACGCGCAGCATTCTTTGATGAGGTGCTGCGACGCGTCCATGAGCTGCCAGGAGTGCGATCAGCTGCTGTCGCCGGAAATCTGCCGCTGACATACAACGGCGATTCCATGACGATTGGCGTGGAAGGAGTGCCAGACCCGCCGTCCGGAGAACGACCCGACGTTATCTTCCGTGCAATTGGGCCTGGGTACTTTAATACGATGGGCATTCCAATTGTCGGTGGCCGCGATTTCACCGATCAAGACAACGCCGACTCCAAAGACGTAGTGGTAATTAGTGAGAAAACCGCCCAGCATTTCTGGCCCGGACAGGATCCGATCGGCAAACGACTGAAGCCCGGCTCGAGTACGTCCAAAAGCGAATGGCGAGAGGTGATCGGAATCGTCAAAGACGTCCGACAAAATGATCTGATCGCTCCACCGAAGATGCAAATGTACCTCACGTATCGGCAGCTGAGAGACATCGCAGCCAACGCGCTGGTGGTCCGAACAACTGTCGCGCCGATGAGCCTCGCGGGATCAGTGCGCAACGCGATCTGGTCGGTGGACAAGGATCAAACCGTGGCAAAGATCGATACAATGGATCACATCGTCGCGGAAGCAGTCGCACGGCAACGCTTCAGTATGGTTTTGTTAGGCGTGTTCGCGGCATTGGCACTATTGCTGGCCTCAGTCGGAATTTATGGCGTCATGAGCTACTCCGTCGCGCAACGAACTCGAGAGATTGGCATTCGCATGGCGCTCGGCGCGCGGCGAGCCGATGTTCTTCAAATGACCGTCTGGCAGGGACTCAAGCTCGTGGGCGCAGGCATGATCCTCGGCTTAGCCGCGGCATTTCTTCTGACACGCGTCATGGCAACTTTGCTGTACGGGATCAGTGCGACCGATCCAATAACCTTCGTCGGCATTTCGTTGGTGCTCCTCGGAGTGGCAGTCCTTGCCAGCTACATCCCGGCGCTTCGCGCGACGAGAGTCGATCCGATAACCGCGTTACGCGCGCAGTAGACGCGCCGCAACACCCGTTCAGACACTGCTGAATCGCTTCCGCAGGCACTCCGCCCTGTAGGCGAAGATGCGTTCCACGTCTCGGCGCACAACCAATTTGTGCAGGAGCCAGTCGAATGGAACAGCGTACCGCACATCGTCGCTCACAAGCGTGCCGCCATCTCGCGGCTCAAACTTGTGCGCATGGATCCAAAGCCGGTACGGACCGCGTATTTGTTCATCCACAAAATGGTGTGGCGGTTCCCACGCGGTGATTTCGCTGCGCCACCGAATGGGGAAACCGCGGACGACCAGCCTGTAATCGATGATTGTGCCGGCGTGCATTTCAAGCGGTTGGCGCGTGACGGTCTGAAAACTCAGCCATGGCGGTGTAATGGAATCGAGATTGGCTGCGTCCGAAAAAAAGGCGAACACCTCTTTGATTGGCCGAGCCAGCCAGATTTCGCTGCTGAATTGGTGAATGTGCATTGATTGATTCGTCAAGGCGGGCCGCGTGCTGCAGAACGACGGCAGTTGAACCTCCGTGTTTAAGGATGGTGTCCGCCTGGCTCGTTAAATATTATCGGCGCATGTTGAAAACGATCGCCTTGTTTCTCGCGTTTGCTGCGACTGCTTTTGCACAAAATCCAGTGAACGACGAAACGCAGGTGTGGCAGTTGGAAAAGGCGTACTGGGAATATGTAAAAGCCAACGACCTGGAGAAATATCGCGCGCTTTGGCACGAGAATTTTGTTGGGTGGCCATTTGTCAGTCCCGCGCCCGTGCGAAAGGATCACATCACCGATTGGATTACTTCGAACACGTCCAAAGGCATTAGCCTGCAGGGCTACTCGATCGAGCAGCTCGCGATTGAAGTAACCGGCGATCTCGCAATGGATTATTATCGAATTAAGGCAACGTGGGCCGACAACACGGGCGCCGAAGTCAAGACCGACCGAATACGGATCACGCACACGTGGATTCGAACGCACGGCACGTGGCAAATCATCGGTGGCATGTCCTCGCCCGTGAATGCAACTGGTCAGTAGAAACAGAACTCACTCATTGCCATGGAAAAAAGGCCAGGCCGAAAACGACCTGGCCTTTTGGGCGAGATAGCCCAACAAATTGCCGGGCAGTCGATCTATTTTCCGCCCTTTGGCGCAGGAGGGACGACAACCTCCTTGTGTTGCGCACAAGCCCCAAGTCCCAACCCCGTGACCAAAACGGCCATCACCACGATCATTTTCAAAAATTTCAATCTATCTCGCCTCCTTTCGCAGCAAGTTGCTCCGGTCTGTTTAGGCAGGGAACCAGGGGGAAGCAATGCTTTTCTTAAGTTTTTTAAGCCCTCTGGGCGACGGCCTTATTTGTGGTAGCCGGTTGTCCCTGCGCTGGTGGTGACAGTCTCTTTCCTTTGAGCGCAAGCACCAAAGGTCAAAGCAGTGGCCAAAACGGCCACAATCATAATCGCCTTTATCAATTTCAATCTATATCGCCTCCTTTCGTTGCAAGCTGCACTGCCCGTGTAGGATCACACACGGACAACAACGTTTTTGTCAAGTTCTTTGGATGTATTGCCGGGCGATTCAATCCAAACCCCAACCACGACATCCGTGTCATGTTGAGCCAAGCGAAGGGCTTCCGCCGACGGATGGAGACGGCGCACCTCCAGGCCGTTTCTTCAACTCTCAACGCGACGAGGGCGTCGCGGCTCCAATCACGCACCGCTCAGGATCGCAACTTCGACGCGGATAAGAGTCACGCCTCAATGACAACTGGCGTCCCCTCATCGACTATTTCGAACAATTCGATCACGTCCTCGTTACGCATCCTCACGCAGCCGTGACTCGCAGCCGTGCCCACTTTGTCTTCGTGTTTGGTGCCATGAATGTAGACGAAGCGGTCGCGCGTATTCGCATTGTGCTCGTCCAATCCATCCAGCCACAAAATACGCGACGTGATCAGGTCCTCTGTCGGAGGAGGCGCTTCGTCGGGCTGAAGCGGAACGCGCCCGACGAAAACGGTTCCATGCGGCATATCTGTTCCGATTTTCTCCGCTACGCGAAAACGGCCGGTCGGCGTTCTGAAGCTCCCCTCCTCTGTCCCGATACCAAATCGCGACGTCGACACCGGGTACGTCCGGATCGGCTGGTCGTTTTCTTTTAGCGTGAGCTGCTGGTCTCGAATCGAGACGTGAATGCTCTTCATTCCAATTTTTCTGCTAGCGACAAATTTCTCTTACTGCGTACAATCGACGTGCTAATGGGAGGTTATCACATCGCCGTCGTGGGCGCGACCGGCGCTGCCGGCACTGAATTGTTGCGCGTGCTGGAACGCAGAAGTTTTCCGGTCGCTAGTCTGCGTCCGATTGGTTCGGCGCGCTCAACCGGGAAATCCGTGCAATTCTGCGGTGACTCAATCCCGCTAGAAAGACTCGATGCGGCATCATTCGAAAAAATCGACATCGTTTTCTTCAGCGCGGGGGGCGATGTGTCCCGGAGCTATGTTCCGATCGCGTGCCAGGCAGATGCCATTGCAATCGACAAATCTTCGGCATTCCGGATGGATCCGCATGTGCCGCTCGTCATTCCTGAGATCAACGCAGAGGACGTGAGACTCCATCGCGGAATCATCGCGAATCCAAATTGCACAACAACGGTGATGCTCATGGCGCTCCATCCATTACATAAGATTTTCCGCGTGCGACGGATTTTTGCGGCGACCTATCAGGCGGTGTCTGGCAGTGGTAGTCGAGGCGTGGAAGAGTTGACCCTCCAAACAAAAAAATGGGCGCAGGATCAAGAATCCTGTAGCCGTCGCCCTGTGGGCGACGCAAAGGAAACCGCCTTCCCTCAACCGGGGTCAACGCCCCCGGCTACAGACTCGGAAGGGACTACAGTTTTTCCGCACCCGATCGCCTTCAACTTGCTGCCACATGTCGATTCTTTCCTGGAAAACGGTTATACCAAGGAAGAAGTAAAAATGCAGGATGAAACGCGCAAGATCATGCATCTGCCGGAGCTGCGTGTTTCAGCAACGTGCGTGCGCGTGCCGGTTTACCGAGCGCATTCAGTTGCAGTCACCGCTGAATTCGAACGGCCCGTTTCGATAGAACAAGCGCGCGAAGTTCTGTCCAAGGCACCGGGATTGGAACTCGTGGACGAACCGCATAGCAATCGTTATCCCATGCCGCTTAATGTCGCTGGGAAAGATAACTGTCAGGTTGGCCGGCTGCGTCTGGATTCCGCGTTAGAGAACGGGCTGTCGTTTTGGGTTTCAGGCGACCAACTACTCAAAGGCGCGGCATTGAACGCTGTTCAGATCGCCGAATTGCTGTAGCAAGGAGTGACGGCTGCCCAAGCCGTCAATTTCAAATCGCTCTAAAAGCTTTCGCGGCCGCTCCTTGAGGGAAAACCGCGGTGCGCGGCGACCAAGATTTGTAGGGCGTTTCTGTGAAACGCCGAACCACTAACACAAATCCAATTGGCGTCTGACACAGACGCCCTACAAATTATGATTCATGGCCAGACCGCCACGCATTACGGTGATGCTGCCATGGGAATGCAAAGTCGTTTATTTTATCACGCTTTGCATCGTGCCTCGTTGCGAGGCGCTGACGAATGACGCCGCTTGGAAAGCGGTATGTGAAACGCTCGGTCTGTTGGACAAGTGGAACACGTATTGCATTATGACCATGCCTGATCACATTCACTTGCTTACTGCGCCGCTCGATCGCGAGCTGAGCGTTGCTGCTTTTCTAAAGTGGTTCAAACGTTGGTTTAACGAATCGTATGGCGCGGGCGAAAAATGGCGATGGCAACCGGGCGGCTTTGACCGTCTTCTTCGAACGTCTGAATCAATCCACGAAAAGTGGAATTACATTCGAGAGAATCCGGTTCGCGCTGGTTTGGTCGCGCACTGGAAACAGTGGCCATATCAAAAGGGTTTTGCCGATGACGAATAGATGGGTCGGCGTCTGACACAGACGCCCTACAAGAGGCAGAGTTAAACAAAAAGCGGCTCCGGAACTTCATGTTCCGGAGCCGCTGGTGTTATTGCGCCAAAATTATTGTGGCCTCGGTGGCGGTGTTGGCTTTTGTGCTTTTTGTTTTCCGCCTTCCGGCTGCCCTTGGGCCTGACCTTGATTAGCTGCGGCAGGCGCGCCACCTTGCTGCCGCTGCTGTGGCGGCTGGTGCTGTTGGATGGGCTGGTGCTGTTGCGGCTGAGGCTGCTCTTGCGGCTGACCATAAGCGTTCTGCATTCTTTCTCTTTGGTTCCGCGCCTCACCTGTAGCTGCGCCACCAGCGGGTGGCGCGACCGGTTGCCGGACTCCAGATGGCGCACCGTTTCCACGCTGCTGATGTTCAGCTGCCCCAAGAGGCGCCGGCGTGCCGAATCGTATAGGTTCATCGTTACCCTGCGGCGAAGCCTGTCCCGCGTCACCATGCGCGGGATTTGGCTGCTCAGTGGGTCGTTGTGCCGGCGAGCGACCATGTTCTGGCTGCGGCGGCGCGCTCTGGAAAGAAGACGGCGGCGTAGCTTTCGCTGCTCCACGTTGACCACCCACTGCACCGGGCGCGGGAGATCGCGCGCCTGGTCTGGCTCGGCCTCCGCCGCGTTCGAACGGCGAGGGCGAAAGACCTTCACGCGGTCCTGACGGCGGAGCTGTCACGCCGGGACGAGTTCCTCCGCCGGGTCTACCGCCTTCGAACGGCGAAGGCGACACGCGTCCTACGCCTTCGACCGGCTTTGCCGTAACTCCGGGTCGTGGCCGCGCACCGGGCCTGCCTTTCCCACGCTCACCGGGTAACGGTGAACCGCCTAACGAGGGCGCCTGTGTTGCACCCGGAGCTACGCGACCGGCTGGGCCGCGAGGTCCAGGCGTCGCCGCCGGACCGCGATCCGCGCCCGCTGGACTTGTGCCTGGAGCCGGTGCCGGACTGCCCTCCTCGCGCGCGGCAGCACGCGTGGGCGGCGGAACATTCTTTGGATTTTCGGCTTTAATTTTTTGTTCCAGTTCCGCCTTGTTAGGCACATTCTTCCAGCCGCGCTCCATCTTTGGCTGCGCAACCTTCGCCTTCACCGCTGGTGGTTTTGCAGCAGGCGCTGCTTTCGCCAGCCTCTGAGGAGCGGCGACGAAGAGTTTGTTCCCCTGAACCTTGGTGAGCGTTCCGGACTTGATTGCGGTCGTTAGGTTAGTCGGCGCCTGCCGCTCGATCGCCAGCCGCTGAATCGGACGGCTCGAGTATCTATTCACTACTGTGTAATCCGGCCCGTAGTTATAGACGATATTGTTCTGAACGTAGATGTTTGTCACGTTCACCGTGTTCGTGATGTAAGTGATGTTCTGGGCGGGCGGAATAATCCGGTCGCGCAGGACCGGCTCACCGATAAACCGCACATCGCAGAAGTTGTAATACTCCGGACCGATATCGTACGTCACATCCACGTTCACGCCGATGGGCTGATTTTCATAAACAATGCCGGGCCCGCGCGGGGGCAAAGGCGCCCAACCGATGTAATCCCCACCAGTCCGCCACGAGACCCAGGCCGGTCCCCAATCCAGGTCTTCTCCCGGAAACCAAGTCCAGCCGTAGTCGCCGAGATTAGCCCAGCGCCCGTAGTGATACGTGGCCCAGCCGAAATCCTCGTAGCTGATCCAGGTCCATCCGTAATCAGTGTATGCCCAGTAGCCGTCCGAATACGGACGCCAGTTCGGGTCCCTCACCACGACCTCCGGCTGCCAGCCGTAGCCGTAGCCTTCGACATCAATCCAGTTCCCACCGGAAAGATTGTCGTAAATGAAATCCATCGATACGTCCGCTCCACGCGCCTGCGGAAGAGCAGACACAACAAAAGCCAGCATGCTTAATGCGAAGAGAATTTTTTTCATAGTCTTGAGTAATGTTTACGAGGCGTTCGACTTTTCCGCCTCGAGATTTATTCAACTTCTAATTCGCAACGCGCATCGACCGCGCGCGGGTTCGAATCCGCTCATGAGCAGAAACATCCAAGCGCCAACGGACACGCCTCGATATCAATCAAAAGAGAGCGAACCACTCGCCTTCGCGCGAACGCTTCGGCGCGGCAGGCGGATTACACGGATCTCCTGGATTTCGCGCGAAGCGTAAAAGCTCCGTGGGAGCCACGCTCCTTTACAGAGTGCGGCGACTCGGCGCCGCTTTTGGTTTTGGACATCAACAATGACTCTCAACTGGCGACTCTACACGGAGCCCACGGAGATATTTTGAATCAGAAAACCAGGAAATGGACACTCAGTTCGAAGCTCGCCAGGCTCCCCCCTTTGCTCGGCGCTACCCTACCGCCTTTATCTTCTATCTCGGAAATCTATTTCCTCATTCCCGCGTTCGTACTGGAAAGAAATGCTCCGGTCACTTAATGTCGGCATGATGAAGTTCGAGCGAGAAGACATTCTAGCACGGCTGCGCGCTGGGTTGCCGGCTTTGATGCGGGAGTTCCCGCTGCATGGCCTAAGCCTCTTTGGATCCGTAGTGCGCGGCGAAGCTTTCGCAGAAAGTGATATCGATGTCATAGCTGACGTCGATCCCTCAATTGGTCTGGACTTCGTCACACTCGCAGACAAACTCGAGGAGTTGACCGGCCATAAGATCGATCTGGTGTCCCGACGGGCAATTAAACCGCTGTTGTGGAAGCAAATTGAACCCGAACTGATTGATGTCTAAACGCGAGCCGAGCGTTCTACTCGACGACATCCGCACCTCGATTGAAAAGTTTCAGCGTTATACCGCTGGATTGGATGAAGGCTCATTTCTCGCTGACGAAAAGACGATCGACGCAGTAGTGCGCAATCTCGAGATAATTGGAGAGGCGGCAAAACAACTTCCCGCCGAGTTCAAGAACCGACACTCTGCGATTCCATGGGCGCAAATAGCCGGATTGCGCAACCGCATCGTCCACGATTATGCGGGAATCGATCTGAAACTCGTCTGGAACATTCTGCAAACAGCGATTCCGAAGTTGGCCGTTCAGATCGCCGACTTGAAATGACGAGTATGAACCAGTTCGCATTCTCAAAGTCCGTGCAATCCGTGGTGCTCTGTTCTCGTTGGCGGAACTAATCCAAAGTCTTGCCGAATCATCAGCAATTCAATGTTTTAACCTTTCAACCGTGTAACTTTTTAACTTGTCACGAAGCGACAGAACCAGCTTGACGCCGACTTCCGAAGGACAGATAGGGAACTGTGGGGAAAAGAAAAATGATACGCCTATTTCTTATTGGAATGCTATGCGGAGTAATGATCACGACCGCGTTTACGTATGTGTTCGCAATTCCGGCCAACAGCGATCACTGGCAGGTGGGAGATCTGGAAACGCGGTGGCGGCGCTTGGACTATGGATATGAAAAGCGGCCATACGTGGCTGGAAGTGGATGGTTGAACCGATCTCGGATACTCCCACCAAAAAGCCAGTTGTCGCACCGCCGTCTGCGATAAAGGTTAACAGCGAGCAGCTGTAGATCAGACAACATCCGGTAATTGACTGGTCGCAAAGTCTAAAATCGGGACGTTTGCGATCAGGTCACCTGGCAGTTGCCGCTCCATCAGCAATACGGCTTGCGAACAGGTTGACGTACCAATTCGTATCGGTCCGAACATGACGCGCTTCGAAGGGGATTAGATCATCCGCTCGTACAAACATAGTATTCATGGCAAATCCCTGGAGCATTTCGATCAGCTCGCCCCAATTGCCGCCGGCCTGCTTCAGCCCATAGGGCCAGAACTCGAGCAACAGTTTGATTTCCCGGTTTTCATTCACGATGCGCTTTCGCGCCTTCCAAGGCGTGCAGCTCGTAACCTTGAGTATCGAGTTTTAACAGATCAACGCGTTCACCAGGTTTGAAGTAGTCGTCCAGTGCGACCATTTCGATCGGCACCGTATGATGCGAATCTCCATTCGGCAGATAAGCGCGGTGGTCGACGTTCAGTTTATCCGAAAGGTAGAGTGTAGATCTGCAGCTGGATTCTCCAATGGCAGACTGCGATAAGCGCACATTAGGAAGCTTGCGCGTGGCAGCCTGCAAACGTCTGAAATTTTCCGACGAAGGTTCGAATGAATGAACAAATCCAGTCGGACCAACACAACGAGATAGAAACTGCGTATAGATACCGATATTCGCCCCTACGTCGACAGCGACGTCTCCCGGCGACAGTGTTCTTCTCAGTAGCTGCCGCTCAGCGTGATCAGCGTAGCCTTTGTAAGCACCATAAAACGGCCGGTAAATGGGAAAGGCGTGTTCGTAAACCTTGTTTCCAACACTGCGAAGAACCGAAGCTATCGACATTAGCGCCGCGTGAGAATTACGGTAAAAAACGAGGCGCACAACCGCGGAAAATGGCGACTGAGTGTGAGATCAATAGGAAATAATGCGCGATAAAAGAAACCAGGAAGAGGCAGTTTGCGAGATATCCCTCCTGTAATCATGTAAGATAGCGCGGTGAACGGTCGAACCGATAAACTAGCGATCTCGTAGTTCCTATCCAACCGCTCCAGCCAATCGCGACGGCGGCAAAAAATCAGCCAGGGCAAGGCGATGTTAGCAGAGCCCAGCGGCCCCTCCACTTCGTCCAACTCAGGCTTCGAAATCGTGAAATCAACTGGTTCGTGATGCAGATATTTGAAGATGAGGCCTGATAACACCGAGAAATACGGTTCGGTCGCGATCACTTTGCCACCCGGCTTCAGCTTGGCGGCAGCGGCGTTCAGAAAGTCGATCGGACTCTTGAGGTGATGCAATACGTTCGTAAGTGTAATCACATCCAGGCTGTTGTCTTCGATAGCAACCAGCTTGTCGATCTCGTGGCAATCAAAAACCAAATCGAGATAATCGAGCTCGAGGATATCACTAGTCACTATGTTCGAATGAAATCGCTTGAGAGGCGAGGTGCCGCTTCCGATCTCGAGAATCGACAGCGCCTCTGGGTGAGGCAGGTCCTTGAACTGATCGCGGTAAAGTTCGCGATACCAGAAAAGGAGGTTTCCATTCGACTCCAGGCGCGCGCGATTGCGCAACGTTTTCGCCTGATCGTTTAACTGTTCGCTGCCTCGCGTGGATAACATGCTTCACTTAACCGCCCGTATGTAAAGCGAACCGGCAAACTCTGAAACGACCGGCAGATTCTCGAGAAAACCGCCGAGCATGGCGACGCCGTTGATCAGAGGCGCAGGCGTTTTCGGGTGCAGAAAATCGAACGGATCGATTCGAATATCACGATAACCAGCCCGTTCGAGTAACCGTCTGAGCGGCCAGCGGAAGAATGCAGTCTCGTCCGGTGAGTCGCCAAGCTTTCGTTTAATCCAAGGAATGTTCTTTTGTACCGCGATCTGAGGATTAAGCATGTTTGGCTCGGTGAAATAAATGGTCCCACTGGGTTTCAATACGCGACACATTTCTCGCAGCGCGCTTTCGATTTGCAGATGATGCAAAATTGAACTGCCCACCACCGAATCGAATGTCGCATCTGGATAAGTGAGCGCGCAGGCGTCCTGAATTTCGTAACGAACATTGGACGCAGGACAATTTGCTTTCGCAATTTCCAGGAGATCGGCTGAAACGTCGATAGCCACAATTTCCGCACCTGAGCGAGCAAGCTCTTTGGTGAAATAACCCGCGCCGCAGCCGAGTTCGAGAACTGTCATCCCAGGTTTCAAATGACCTCCGATCATTTTGACGCGTCGCGCCCAGCGCAATTTGCCAGCCGGACCTTCCCAATTCCAGATTTCCCCGGCACCATGTTTCGCCAGAAAACGGCCGTGACGGATTTCTTGAGCAATGCGCTCCTGCATTGGACAAGTTTAATAGCCGAGTTTCAGTTTCAAAAATCCGTGCCAGCACATTTTTAACATCACAAGCCCGTTACGAAAGACCTTCGTCATCTTGGTTGAACCGTAAATACGTTCCTGATAATGCACCGGCAGATCCACGATTTTGAGGTTTAACTTCGCTGCGCCAAATAAAAGTTCGTAGTCGCCCCACCGGTCGTCCATTCCCCAGCTTCCAAGCATTGGCCTTATCCGGTGCCAATCGCTTCGCCACAGCACTTTCGTGCCGCAGAGAGTGTCTTTAACCCGTTGACTGAGGAGATAAGTGAAAGCAACGCTGAAGAACTTGTTGCCTAGCATGTTTGCCGTGTTCATTGCGCCTTTCGGCACTGGATACACCAGGCGCGATCCATTCACGAATTCCGCCTGTCCTGAAGCGATCACCTCCAGGAAATAACCTAATTCCTCGGGCATCGTGGTTAGGTCAGCGTCCAGAATCATCAGAATATCGCCTGTGGCTGCATCGAAACCGGTCCAAACATTTTTGGATTTGCAGATACCTGGCCCTTTCTCCATGCGAATGTCCTTGTGCGGGTAAGAAGCACGTACTCGCATGATCTCGTCGGCGGTGCCGTCGGTCGATTGATCATCGCAGAAAATAATTTCTGTTTCTCTGCCTAGCTGTGGCATACGGCGCACAGCAGCTTCCACATTTCCTTTTTCGTCTTTGCACGGAATGATTACTGAGACGGAGAGATCCTTCACTGGAACGTGGAGGAGGCAGCAGTCTGGCTACGACTACTTCCGTCATGCAAAGCCTGTTCACCAAGGGCAGACGCGCACAAAACCGATTCAGGAAAGTCGATAACAAAGGTACATACTTGGGGAACAGCACGATCCTATGTGTCTCGAGCACCTCGAACCCGGCGAGCTTCATCAGGTTTCGAATGTCAGACGTGGCGAGCCAGTTCTGTTCTATGCGCGGCACCTTCATGCCGAGCCATTCCGCAAACGTCACCAGCGGTTCCCACAGACGGTTGTACGTGGTCACCAACAATCGCGTACGCCGCCGGCAGAGCGGCTTCAGGTTCTGAAGCGCCTGGAGCACATCGACTGTGTCGCCGATCTCGTTAAACAGAATGTAGTCAAAATTCTCCTCCTCGCCGAAAAGCTGGAGGAACTGTTCCGTATCGGGAAAACCAACGGCGAAATCGAACGTTGGATTTCGTTCCTGACCGATCTGAATTATCTCGGTGCAAATATCTATCCCCTTCGCTTTACGCGGACTCACCGCGGCCAGGAGCACGCCAGTGCCGCAACGAATTGATAAAACGTTTTTTTGGGGCTCGACGAGGAATCGAAGAAGCCGGTTAAGCAGATCGTAGTAGTACTTGTTGCGGTTAATCCAAATTTCACGACGGCTGGCAATTTGGGCCAGATGCTTCTGCGTGCGCTCGCGCCTTTGTTCAAGAGCGGGTAACCCCCAGCTCTCCGTCTTTGGCTCGCGCTCCTTTACCAGAGCGTTCATTTTCCGCGGATGATCTTAACAGCGAAGTCGCCTTTCACCAATGCCCGCGCAGATTATCAAGACGAGCGGGGCCGCACCAGAAGAATTCGACGAAACGTCCACTCGAAGCTCATCGGGATAACTGGGGCCGGTTGCCCGGGTTGATGCGCTCTATCCTGAAAAGAGCGCCGATGCGTATCGGATTATTCGATGCCAGGCTTGTAGCCGGTGAATCGTGCGACTGAAACATCTTCGAGGTGGCTCACCGGTCCCGGAGCAGCAATTGTTTCGACCTTTCTGGCGTTTGGTTTGCCAGTTGGACGATGCGTAACGGCGCGCCGCTGCTGGCCGTGACACTCGCCGATTTGAATGTGACGATCATCCGCGCAGGAGATTCGCTTCGCGGTTACGATCTGGATTCAGCCCTGGCGGTGCTCGCGCTGGCAGTTATCTGGCGTTTGGCCTGCCGTCCCAGCATTGCAGTTTTTCCTGCGCAGTGGCCTTAGCAGTCTCAAGTGTTCAGTCGGTTTACCAAAATGCCTTCTTGTTATTCGCCGCCTGCTGAGGCGGATTCATGCTATGCGCTGTGGAACGGCGATGGGGGATATGCTTCCAATTTTCGCTCTAGGAGGTTCGCGAACCGGGAGCGTTGCAGCCCCTGGGGCGCGCGCACCAAAAGCACATTGCGAAGTACGATCGAGAAGCCATACTTCGCCCGATGCGGGTTCGCTGGAGGGAGTTGTTCAGCTCGAAAATTGCGGGGGCGAGGCGCTGGGATCGATGGGATTGGGTTGCTCTCGCGCTCGCGGTGTCTGTAGTTCTTTGCGTTTTCGCACTCAAGCTCAAGACATTCTACGATCTCGGTTACTCAGAGGACTTGTTCGCAAGCCTTCAGGCTGCGCGGAGTTGGCTCGAGGGAAAAGGTCTGCTCCGAGACAACTGGTCTGGCAACGTCCTTGCCGTTCACACGTATTTTTTGCTTTTGCCACTCGGCCTTATTGCCAAGCCGTTCGGCGCTCCCGGGTTGTTGTTTGTCCTTGCCGCGTCAGTGGGAGTAACTTACTTCTGGGCAACGCGCATCCTGCGTCTGCTTGGCGTCGCCGGGCCGTTCGCTGTGGTCCTGGCCGCGGTAGTTCTCGCCTCTCCAATTTCCGTCTTTTTCTACCAGGAGTGGTACCATGGATTCCACGTCGAGGATCTCGCCCCCGCGTTATGTTTACTCCTGTTCTATTTCCTGCTTCAACGGCGGCTGATTCCGTCAATCGTGACTGCGGTAGTTGTCGTAAGTGTGAAAGAAGAGGCACCAATCGCGGCGGCGGTGGTCGCGATCGTAGCAGGGGTTGAAACATGGATTGCCTCAGCAGGTAAACCCGCGCGCTGCCGTTTTAACCGGTCTGCGGCGATCGTACTTCTGTTGTCAGTTTCCGCAATTCCCCTTCTGCTGGCGATTTCCTTCTCACAGCCACCGACCATGTACGCCCCTCATTCGGTTGACCGCATCTACATAGTAAAGCCGGGAACTCTATCCAGTCAGGGAGCTCTCTTCGCCTTCGTCCTATCCAACATCGCTGATTGGCTTGGGAGCGAGGTTGTCCGTCAATGGCTTTGGGTTATGGTCGTAGGTAGTTTTGCGACAATCTTGTTGCGGCCGTACTACTTGATTGCGGGTGTTCCCACGACCCTGGTGGCATGGCTGATGAACCAAAACGATCTTCTCTCATGGGCCCCGAGACTTTATCCTACAGCGGCGCTCCTTTGGTGTGTCACTCTGGTAGGGTTTGCTTCCATTGCGCGTGGAATAACATTCGACAAAAGATGGGGCCAGGGGGCGGTGCTTGCGGTCGCGGTTGCGGTCATAGCGCTGTCGGCATTCGATCAACTGGCTCTGGTGCCGACAGGGCGCAACGCGTATCTGCTTCGCTCCGCCAGTCCCTATTCACCGGCGGAGCGGCGACAAGCAGACCAGCTGTTCGCGCGCTATCGCAGTGAAGGCAAGCCCGACGAACCTGTCGTTGCCTCACCCCTGTTGTTCCGTTATGCGCAGGACCGAAACCTTTTCTGGCTGAACCGCCTGCACGACCGGCCTCGGCCCGTGTGGATCCTTCGCGATAGCGAGAAGGACTATTTCCTGGGCGTGAGGTCCGAAATTAATCCGGAAGACTACACACTGATTGATCGTCGCGGCCGTTTCCTTCTGCTCAGGAAAAAGCAGTAGCATTTTCCTTTTCTGTAGCGGCAGCCGTGCCGGCTGCGAACATGCATTGAAACGCAGCCGACGCACCCGATCCGGCTTCCCGGCGGGCGCTACCGAGGCGCGCTGGCTCCCATAATTCCTCAGAAACAAAAACGCCCCGCCGGACTTTGTAGCCGGCATCGGTGATGCCGGTGGGAGGAGCACGCAACGGAGCCGGGATCATCGATCCCGGCTACAGCAAAAACAAAAGCGCCCCGCCGAGGCGGGGCGCTTTGAATTAAACTAAGCTGCTAAACGTTAAAGGATCAGGGCTGTGCCATTATCGTTGGCGCTGCAAGTAACGCTCATTGTCCCCAGTGAGCGCGCCGACACCGGCTTTGAATTTAGCGCAGGTGCCCCAGTAGGCTTGCTCTGCCTGGCCTGCTTTAAGAACGGATGCGTCGCCGCCTTTATGGATCACCATGAAGCCCCTTTGTGCCGTAGGGAACGGAGCCGGAGGCTACTTGGGTGTTATAGATGTAATTGCGGGTGGCGGCAAAGATCGTGTTTGAGCCGTCCACGTCTTTAAGTTTGTAAACTTTCAGCGCGCTTGTGCCAGCCGAGAGTTACCGTCTCTGGAGGGCCCGAAGCTGTGGCCACCGTGACAAGCGGCACTGGGAGCGGAATACAACTTTTGGATGTCGCCGCCTTTCAGATAACCTGGCGACACTACGGTGTTGGTGTAATCTTCCAAGCTTCCCAGCACCGGAAGGTAATCGCCGGGCCACGCTAATTTAGGATCACCTGTGGCGGTGCCGTCGTTAGCCATGGAGAACTGCGCCAGATAAAGCTGGCGACCGTTGTTCATGGTGCCGGTCAACTGAGCCTTGGCCAGCGCCGACGTTAACGCGGGCACAGCCAGAGCGGCCAGGATTGCGATAATCGCAATCACGACCAGCAATTCAATCAGCGTAAATGCTGAGGAGGATTTATTTGTTTTGATTTTCATGTTGGGTTTTCTTTTGTTTTCTGCGGGTTCCGCCTTCGCACAAGGCTTTCGGCGGACAGGCGATCTGAGGGTTACTCAGAAGGGTTCGGGTTCGCTTCGGGGTTTTGGGGTTGGGTTGAGGTTTCCACCTTCATCTCGCAATCGCGGGCTTCGGAGGGTGTCTGTTCTGGGGGTTTTTGTTTGGTTTCGGTTGAGGTCTGTTCAGGGGGGTCCTTACTTTGAAGTGCGCGCTTATCGCAGTCTTAACGGGTAAAGTCAATAATTATTTTTTACGTTTTTGAACCCCTTACCAAGAAATGCACAGTGTTTCGCAAGATTTGGTCATCCCACGACGCAGCCTTTCACTCCCTTCTCCGGGAATTGTGGAGCAAAGTTCTCAAAAATTTTGGAAAAGTTGAATCCGCAGATTTAGGTAGGTCCTCAGAGGAGAAACCACGCCTTCGCCCAACGCTTCGGCGCGGCGGGCGGATGACGCCGATATCACGGATCGGAGAGCGGTCGCCGCTGGCGACCATTTTTCAGCAGCCTCGCTGAAACTTGTCATCATCACCGACGTCCGCCCAATTCGTGTCTATTCGTCCCCTGCGTAGTCGCGCGGGATTCGTGGTTACTTTTTATACGCGGGAACCTCAGGCAGCTCCGGCGGGAGCAGGCCTTCTTCTTCCTCCTCCAACGGCAGACCTGCGGGCGTGATGATCTTCGCGGTGACGAAGATGACCAGATTCTTTTTGGTGTGCTGTTCGGTATTGGTGCGAAACGCTCTGCCAACGAGCGGAATGTCGCCAATGATAGGAACCTTATCCTCCGTTTTCTGGACGTCCTCGCGCATCAACCCGCCGATGACCACGGTCTGTCCATCATAAACGCTCACGCTCGTCGTCACTTTGCGCGTGCTAAACACCGGCTGATTGATCACGTTCGGAGTGAGTTCGACGGGAACAGATGTTGTAATCGCACCAGCAAGAGTGTTGACACCAATTGCGTTAATCGGGCTGCCGTAATTAATGAAGCCTTCAAACTCTACGACCTGCGGAATTAGGTTGAGATCTATTGTCGTTGCATCTCCACCAACGACCGGTTCCACTTCCAGCGTCACGCCAGTATTTCGCGTCTCCCAGTCTTGAGGTGTCGTCGGCGTCACGACTACTGGAACGGCTCCCGCCCCCAATCACAGTAGTTCCTGTCGTGCTGCTGATGGATGGAACCTGTGGCTGAGTGTATGTCTTCGGGTAACGAAGTTCTCTGAATGACTTCGATGATAGCGCGCTGACCGCTCTTTGTGGTCACACTTGGTGCGGAAAGAAGGTCGATGCCTTTTTTCTGGTTGAGCGCGCGAATCACGACTTGGAATTGTGGATTCGTGAAAACCCCGGCTAATCCGAACATCGATGGGGCAACGCCAGCAACTTGCCCAAGACCTGGAACCAAAAGCGCATCGAGCGCGTTCGCACTGATTGCGAAATCGCCACTGCGGTTTCCGGACGTGACCGGATTTTGTCCAATCGGAACTCCGTTATCATTGAACGGAAAATTCGCCGAATTAACAGGCACGCCGTTACCGGCGGTTCCACCTGCACCGAAAACTTTCCCGTTCAAGCTAAAGGGGCCGAGCAACCAATCGAAGCCAAGTTCTTTGGCATTGTTTTGGTTAATCTCAACAAACTTCGATTCGATCGAGACCTGCTTCGGCGCTGAAGCATTCGCCTGATCAACCAAGGCATCCACCATGTCCAAATTGTCCTGGGTATTGCGAACAATCAGCGTGCCGCTATGCGGCCAGAAAGTTGCGCTTGCACTGGGCGGAAACGAGACACCCATGCTTTTCAACATCGTTATCGCGTCTGCCCTGCCGACGAGCTGACGATCGTTGTACAAACTCTGTCGGGTACTGGCAGTGGCTTGCACCTGGTTCGCCTGGCTCGTAGCGCCAGCGCCGGTGCCGGTTCCTGAACTCGTCTGAAAACTCACTGCCTGCTGATCAATAACTTTTTCCGCCACGGGGGGCGCCCCTCTGACGCCCGTTTGGGTGCCAGCAGTGTCGCCGCCACCAACGCCCAAATTAGTCCCGATGTAGTAACCGACGTCGAGAGGTCCACCAAAGAATTCGGGTGGCACATGATATCGCTTGGTGATGAGCTCATTGCTTTGCTCGCTGAGCGGGATAACTGCAACGGCATACGGTTCCACTTTAACCTTTAATCCCGCCTGATTGGCAATGTACCGCAGCGCTTCGCCAAGTGGAATATTGTCGAGCGTGACGGTGATACGCGCGGCCGCTGGGCCTGTTACTACCGGCACGGGCGGGACACCCGGCGATCCGCCAGGAGCAGGCTGGACGGGCGCGGTTAACGGCGGATTTTGCGCGGGTGCGCCGGGCACGGGAGTGCCTGTGCCGTTCGGCGGCGGCAACACTGGCACTGAAGGCGGCGCGATTTGTCCCAGAGGAACAAGACGCAGCACGATGTTCACACCGTTGCCCGACGGATCGTTTTCGGCTGCCTGTTCCCGGAGAAAATCGATCGCTTCGCGAATCGTCGTATCGCGAAATTCGATGTGCGGAATGATGATGCTATTCATCTTGTTCGTCATCTGCGCCGTCCCGCGCACTTCGCCCCCTCGCCCTTTATTGTCAGCGACCGGGCCGACGGCGCCGTATTTTCTGACCGGTTGCTGCCAGGCTTCCTCTACTTTCCAAAGATCCCGGGCACGCGTCTCGTTGTACGCTTCTTCGCCGTATTGGTATTTGGTGTTGTCGATTCTTTCCTGTCCTCTACGCGCGGCGGTGTTGTACGGGTCAAGCGTCAGCACCTGGTCGTAACGTTTCATCGCCTTGTCGTACTGGCCGGACTGATAAAACCCGTCGGCTTCCGCGAGCAGACGTTTTACTTCTTCAACTTTGTTAATGAAGCCGGCGTCCAGCGATTTGTTGAAGTAACCAGGCTGTCGCATATGGACCAGCAGCTCCTGCGCCTTGCGGCAGTTCGGATCGTAACGGGTTATTTCATTCAGGATCGCCTCCGCCCCGGCGTAATCCCCCTGCGCGATGCGCGCTTCAGCCAGGACGGTGCCGCTCTTACAAAGGCCTGCCGCCGCATCGTCGTGCGCTCGCCCGGAAACGACTGCGTCGGGCAGATAGCCAACGGCAGTTTTAAATTCCTGGTACGCGACGGTGTAATTCTTTGTGCTCATGGCGGTCTTGCCCCGGGCAAGCGCGGCTTCTCCCGCCGGTATGGCAGCCTGTCGCCGCTGCACTTCGAGGTTGGCAATGTTGTCGGCGTTTTTTTGCGCGAAGGCGGTAGCGGCGGAGAAGAGAAAGAGACAATTACAGAAGATCGCGAAGGAAGCTAAGGTCCGGGAAAACCGAAAACCCTTCGTTAACTTCGTTTCCTTCTGTTCAAGATTTTCAACGTTCTGGGTGATGTTCATAAATCTCACTTATTCTTTCTGGGTTTGTGCATCCGCGTATCCGCGGTTACTCGTTACTCGTACACATTGACGCGCTTGTACTGATCTCTTCTACGGGGTTCAAGGAAAATTTCTTAAGATTTTGGGGGCACTAACCACGAATGGGACACGAATAGACACTAATAGAAGAACGGAGCAGACAACCACGGATGACCTTCGATCCACGCAGCTCGCGAGACTTCGCGCGCGGCAGTCGCGGATGACATCGGATTTCACCACGAGGACGCGGACGACAAGTCGAGATTCACGAATAGCACGGCAGTGTCCGGATTACGCGCGAGCGCTTTGGAGTGCGGCGACTTGGCGCCGCTTTTCGAAAGCTGACCACGAATCGGCGGCAGAGAAGAGAAAGAGACAATTACAGAAGATAGCGAAGGAAGCTAAGGTTCCGGAAAGGAGCTTGAATGGAGGGGCGAGTTCCGACGAGCCCGGCACGGTGCAATTGTGAGAACGCCCAGCGTCGCAGAGCTCCGCCCTCCACAAACCCTTCGTTAACTTCGTTTCCTTCTGTTTAAGATCTTCAACGTTTAATTGGAACCGACTTCGCGGATCCATCTCAGGATGCGAGCGCGACCAATAATCAGATAATAAGTTGGACCTACCACAGTCCCCTCTCCGGGTTCTCCTATTTTCCCTGAAGCAGAACAGGCGTTCCCGGGCCAATGCCAACCACGAATGCGGAGAAATCTATTCTGAACAGCATCCTGAATTTCGTTCGAAGTAAATCCCTCACCTATCAGTGTATTGATCGCTAGTTTTATGTCTCGCTGTTCAATCATCTGCTTGAAAATCAGTTGACTGTCTGTCGTGCTGGAAACGGCTCGGTAGCTACTTTCTCTGTACCCTCCATATCTGTACTCTCCATACCCCCCAGCCTTTAACGGCACAGCAATGCAGCAAAACAGCACAAGAAAAATTCCAAAGCAGGCAAAGCGATTCCGGTTCACGATCCGAACCCTGACAGGCTGCGCGTGGCTCTGACAAGTCAAAAATTGCAACACTGCGTCAATGCAAAGCAACCACCCGCCTTCGTCCCGCAGTCGCGGACTCCGGCGCGAGTGGGCGTTCGCTTTTTGGATTTGCGCAGTGTTGTCTTGTAGCTGGGCGGTGAGCCTCTCTATTTGTTGCTGTTGCTGCGTGACCGTGGCTCGCAAGTTCTGAACTTTCAGATTAAGGATGGCTTGCTCAGCTGCATCGGGAATGGCTTGGGGCTGGATGCCTGAGGATTTACCGGGATTTCCGCCGGCAGCAACGGGCATTGTGCCCAACCTTCCATCGGGATCGACGAGCACGACCGGGAAATCCCGTCATATCGTCAACGTTCGTACCCCAGATGTTGCCGATATAGCAGACGTTATCTTCCTGGCCAAAGCGACTGTGCACCCCATTGTGGTGGCCGATGATAATATTATTATCGACGCTGGTGATCCCAGACCCGGCCAGTCTGCCTACGCACACGTGGTTGCTGGTGTTCACGCTGTTCTGGAGCGCCAGATTACCGATGGCCGTGTTGTCGGTTCCACTGGTGTTGCTTGAGAGGGTAAGAGTACCAAGCGGCCACGTTATTAACTCCAATGGTGTTGGCAGTGAGCGCTTCCCAACCGATGGCCGTGTTGGCGCCGCCGGTCGTATTATTCGTGAGCGCAGAGTAACCAGTGGCAGTATTGGAGTTACCGCTGCTGTTAAAGACCAGGGCGGCAGCTCCCACAGCGGTGTTCTGTGTGCCGCTGGTGTTGAGCAACAACGCTGCCGCGCCGACCGCGGTATTGGAATCCGCGTTGTTTAACACCAGCGCTCCAGCGCCAACAGCGGTATTGAAGTTGCCGGTGCTATCGGTAAAGAGCGCACGCCAACCGAGTCCTGTATTTCCAGCGCCAGTAGTGAGAGAACTAAGCGCGTCGCATCCTTCCGCTGTCGTGAAATTCGGATAGCACCCGTCCGGCGGAGGAGTGACCGCCCGCGCTCCTGGTAAAAGCGTAAAGCAGGCTAACACGGGCAGGATGGCCAGTAATATCGTAGTTCGATTTTTCATTTTTTTGTTTCGTTTCGTTTCTTAGCTTTCCGTGAACTTCGCTCAAGGAACAGCTTTGGGTTTGTTCACAATGATTTGTGCCGCTGGCTTATTCATTTCGAGTCGGGCATTCACTTTGTGGATTTGCTCGATCTGCTCTTTAATCTGGGCGGTGAGCATCTCTATTTGGTTCTGCTGCTGCGAGATGGTCGCCTCCAAGTTCTGAAGTTCGAGATTAAGCATGGTTTGCTTGGCGGAGTCGGGAATAGCTTGGGGCTGGATGCCTTTGGGAGAAGATTTACCGGGATTTCCGCCCGCAGGAGTAGGAGTAGGAGTAAGCCAATACGGGCATTGTGCCCAACCTTCCATCGGGATCGACGTAGCACCATACGGGCAACCGCGCCGAAGTTGTCAACGTTCGCACCATAGATGTTGCCGATATAGCAGACGTTATCTTCCTGGCCAAAGCGACTGTGCACACCAGAATGGTGGCCGATGATGATATTATTATCGACGATGGTGATCCCAGAGCCGGCCATTGTGCCTACGACAACGTGATCGCTCGTGCTACGCTGTTCTCGAGCGCCGGACTACCGATGATTGTGTTGTTGTTTCCGCTGGTGTTCCTTGAGAGGGAAAGACTACCAAGGCCACGTTGCTGAGTCCATCGATGTTGGCCGTGAGCGCTTCCCAACCGATAGCCGTGTTGGAGCCGCCGGTGACATTGTTCATGAGCGCGGAGTAACCGGTGGCAGTATTGAAGTCCCCGCTGACGTCACCGCTGCCGTTAAAGAGGAGCGCATCAGTTCCAACAGCGGTGTTCTGTGTGCCCCTGCTGTTGAGCAACAAGGCTGCTGCGCCGACCGCAGTATTGGAATCCATGGCGTTTAACCAGCGCCAGCAGCGCTCCACCGCCAACACCGGTATTGAAGTTGCCGATGGTATTGGCAAAGAGCGCGCGCCAACCGAGCGCTGTATTTCCAGAGCCGGTAGTGAGAGAAAGAAGCGCATCGCAGCCTTCCGCTGTCGTGAAATTGGGATAGCACCCTTCCGGTGTCGGCGTGGGCGTTGGCGTCGGTGTCGGCGTAGGTGTAGGCGTAGGTGGGCGTTGGTGTAGGCGTGGGCGTGGCGTGGGTGTAGGCGTCGCGTAGACGTTGGCGTCGGTGTAGGAGTGGCGTTGCCGTCGCGGTAGGCGTTGATGTGGCCGTCGGCGTGGGCGTAGGCACCGCGCAGGTCGGGCAGTTGAATCGAATTCGATCGAAATCCGGAGCCCAGCTACCAACGATCGGATTGTAGAACTCAAGCGTGTTGCAGCCGGTGTTCAAAGTGACGGTCATCTGTATTGACCCCACGAGTCTGAAACGAGCCAGTGGACGGAAAGCTCAGAGGCGTTCCTGGACCGCCGTTCACGCTCAGAAGGGCGTAGCGCACCGCGTCTCCGTTGAGGTAGCAGATCGTCACCGTGTAATTGCCCGTTGCGACAACACCAACATCATTGAACTGGAGAGTACCATCGTTGCTGCCCACGTAGCCTACCTTTAATCCACCGGAGCACGTCGGGCAGCTTAGAACAATGGCGCTTCCCTGCAGCGTGTTGACGTCCGACTCCGCTTCATACGATACACACTCCCGGTGTCGGCCTTGGCATGTCGCCGGGACTTGGCGTTGCCGTCGCCGTTGGAGTCGGGGTCTGACAGAAGATGTCCTGGTTGAAAGTCACCAGTGAAAGCAGAATGAGCGCGCTCCGGAGAAGGTGCGCCTTAATGGAAGGATTAATTTGTCTTTTCACCGTGGTGCCATCGTGATTTTGGGGGCGGCGAAACCGATCGATCAGCGCATTTGGTTGCTGCGTATTCACGATCACGGCGTCGTCCAGCTGCACATTGACGGTCGTTGTACTTGATTTGCTCGTTTCTGTGCAAGGAAAATTTGTTTTTCGGAAGTTACCGCGAATCGGCAGATGCCGACGAACACACAAGGATTACCGAAGGAAAACGGCACGGATCACGCGGTGCACGGATAACAGAAGAGTTTTGGACAGAAGAACGACCTGCTCGCGGAAACCTCAGATTCGAGTCGCTCTCGATTCACCTAGCGATTTTCAGATGTGGAATTCTGAGCAATCGCATCACGAAGAGCAAAGGACGCGCGAGGGTCAGCGCAATCGAACGCAATTTAGTCGCTGCGTCCTATCCCTGCATCCGTGATATCCGTGTAATCCGTGGTTAAATCTTAGGGAGCTGCGAAGCCGATCTCGATCGGCGCACCTGGGTCTTGCGTGTTCACGATCACGGCCTTGTCCGGGTGCACATCGATGAGCTTGTACGTCCGATTGCCTTCAGCGGTTGCGAGAGGGAACTCCTGGTCTTTGCGCACTTGAAATTCCTTCCGGCTACCCCAGGTGTAAACGAACGTGGCGACGGATTGCGGTGAGGTGGCGACTTTTCCTTTCACCAGCGTGAGCTGTGCGTGATTCTGCTGGTGCTCGAGCAACAACTCCGACACATCCATCTTCATGCCGTACTGATTCCGTTCCTGTTTTTCGGTGAACTGCATGATCTTGAACTCGGTACCACGGATGACGTCGCCAACTTTTAGGAATTGTGTCGGTTCGCTCTCGTCGGTGCTGTTGATGCCGAACTTGTCTCTTGTGCGCGACGCAAAAACGTATCGAAACGGTTCCTCGGTAGCCGACACCAGATGTAACTTTGTGGTGTAATCCGGGTGCGACTCTGCCTTGGTTGGATCGGTGTTGCCCTGCCATTCGTCGAGATTATTGAACCCATCCTTGTCGGGGTCCTGATCCAGAGCGTCGGCGTCTTCGATGGGCAAGGCATATTTTTCGAACCACTCGTTAGGCACCGGCGCATGCACCTGCGTATTTTTTAATGTCGCGGGCATGCCGTCCGGGCCGATGAAATGTTTTTCCGGAACGAACAGACCGGAGCGCGTGCTGGCTTTCCATTGCAACGGCTTCTGAAGCTGTTCCGCGGCGCGATCGAGCTCGACCGCGACCGGCGGCTGCGAGGCGGTTTTCGGTGGAACTGCCGGCGGAGTAATAAGGCGATTGCCGAACTGGATTGCACTCCACCAAATGGCAACGGCGGAAATGAAAAGGAAAACCGCGGCAGCCATCAGCACCGCGCGATCGTAATTTGCCTTAAGCCAGTCGATTGCTTTCGCCATGTTCAGAAGAGCAGAACCACGGATTACACGGATTTCACGAATAGGACACGAATGAAAACGTGTCTGTCATTTCGAGCGCTTACGACTTCGCTCAGGGCTCGACAGACGAGCAATCTCTGATCCGTGTCATCCGTGAATCCGTGGTTGAAATTAAAAGGTAAACCTCAGCATTTCGATCGTGGCGGAGACTTCGATGTGCTCGTTGCCGACGATGAAGTTTAGCGCGCCTGCGGGTGACTGGCCGGGAGATGCTTGCGGGCTCGGGACTGGCGTGGGCGCTCCGGTTCTCTCGCGCGGGGGTCCTTTGTCCTTTTCATTGTGCACGTAGAACGTGCGAATGATGAAGAATTGGCCGGTGGAATTTGTGATTTCGTTCATGACTTTTCGCGCTGCACCGGGCGCAGCTTTGAACGTGACCTCAATCACGTTGCGCTCGAACAATTTCGGCGTGGCCGTGCCGCCCGGTTTTGCGGTCGTGGCAACTCTTTGCCCGGGAGATGGCGCGGGTGTTGGCGATGCTCCGCGTTCTTCCGGCAACGGACGACGGCGAAATGACGGTGATACTGTCCACCTTCGCATCGAGTAAAATGTTGATGAACATCTGAACCTGCGAGAGTTCCTGTCCAAGCAACGCCGAAACCGCAGTGCTCGGCATTATTCGGGCGAATTCATCGAACCCGAGCTCAAATTTGTCGGGTAACTTCACGTTATTCTTGCGCGCCCGTTCCTCCGCGGCGAGGGTCGCCTGGCGCAGGCGCGACTGAAACTCGTTAGGTGCAAGCGGTGGCGCCGGCGCGACTTCGGCTTTTAGCTCGTCTTTGAATTTGTCGAGCGCGGCTTTGTAGCTCTCGAGGTACCCCTGCAATTTCCGGTAATTCGCGTCGTTTGGAAACGGATTGAGAGCCTGCAAACGGTTCCGCTCTGCTGTGGCCTGGTCGAACGTTTGCTTAGCCTCGCTCCAAACACTCCATCTCCAGTAAAACAGGACCGCGCCGAGCAAGATGCAAATTCCCGAAACAACCAGAAGAGTGCCGAGCACGCGATTTTGCTGAAACCATTTCATGGCATTAACCACGGATTACACGGATAACACGGATAGGAAAAGCTAGGCATGTAGATCAGGCTCGATGCCTTCCTCACTGTCTTGGCGACGCAACACTCGTTTCCATTCTAACTGCGCATTCTTGAAATTAATGAGAAGCGCCAAGTCTAAACCCGTGATGTTTAGGTACCCGATCATCTGGGCAACGTGCGTTTCGGTGAAGCACGCGACCACCTTCGGATCCACGATTACCGCATCATTGACGATTAGATCCGGAATGAGATTGCCGATTAACTCGCCGCCATAGTAAACGGGGAACGAGCGTTGAACCGATACGCTGTGTCCGCAACGCTTCAGTTCTATAATCATTGCACGCTCGTAGAGTTTCTCGTCGAGTCCCGGTTTCAATTCGTTAAGCACTTGCATCGCAGCCCCAATGATCTTGCCGCTCAAATCTTCGTGAATCATCTGCCGATCCGTGTCATCCGTGTAATCCGTGGTCGCCTTTGTTCATGGCATTTTCACCGGTTTGCGAAGCGTAAGCTGAAGCTCAAACGGGAACGCCCATTCGGTGTCGTTCGGGACGGAGTTAGATTTTATAAAGCGCTCGGGCATCTTCGCATCGACGGCAAAGAGCGGCGAGTTCGAAAGATTCCGGAGGTAATCGACGACGATTTCCTGCTGTTTCGGATTCCAGAGGTACAGGCCGCGAACGTTAATGCCGTCGATTGAAACGGCAGTCGGGACTTTGGTTGCCGGGCCCGCGGCGGGCGTCGGCGGTGGGGTTGATCCACTTTCCGCGGCGCGCTTTTCAGAGACGCCTAACAGTTTTCCACCGGAAGTCGCGGCCAACTCCGTGATCCAAATGTCTGATTCGGGCAGGCGCGAGTTTAGCTGTTCGAGGATCTGCGGCCAAAAATTGCGATCGTTCACAGCCGTGATCAGCGGGGTCGCAGTGTTGTCCAACGCGGTGATTTGCTTTTTAAGCTTGTCCAACTGCCCCTCGGCTACGCGCATGGTGTCGTTCTTCTGGCGGAGCGTCTCTGCCGTTTGCCGCGCGACCTGCGCCGCGCGTGTGTAGTAAGCCGACCAGCCCAGCAGCGCGAGCAGAATGCACGCCGCCGCCGCGATGAAAAACGGCAAACGTTTTTCCAAATCCTGCCTGCGAACGACGCTCGCCGGCCGCAGATTCAATTCCATCGGACAAACAGTGACGCTGCGCAGCGCCAGGCCGACCAATTCACCTAACAAATGTGCGGAATGCGCCACGTCCTGCGTCGGCACCGACTGGGCAACCGTGACGTTCTGCAACGGATTGAAAAATTCGATCGGCACTTGAAATTTTTCGTGAAAGAACTCGCGCAAGTACGGCATCCCAGCACCGCCGCCACACAGGTAAATGCGAGCCGGGCGACTTCCCTGCTGTTGAGCGCGGTAGTGCGTGATGGATCGCATCAATTCTGCATGGAGCCGGGTCACGGTGCTGCGCGCGATTTTCGAAACCCGAGCAACGTTGGGATCGGCGGGTTCGGCATAAGCGCCGCCCAGCCCCACAAAGCCATCCCGTTTCTTGCGAGCTTCCGCCGCGGCAAATGATTCGTTGAATTCCCTGGCGATCGCGACGGTGATCGCGCTGCCGCCCATCGGGATGCTCCGCAAAAAAATTCTTCCTGATTCAATGAAAAGAATGTTCGTGGTGCGCGCCCCGATATCCAGCAGCAGCGAACAATCGCCGACTTTGGGGCAGCTGTAGCGAAAGGCGTTGTAGAGCGCCATCGGCGCAATATCGACGGTGGAAGTCTGTAGTCCTGTTCCTTCCACCGCCGCATTGGCTTGGTCGAGCAAATCAACTTTGATCGCGACGAGGACGACCTGAATCTGTTCGCCCAGTCCGCCGCCGACGAGTTGGTAATCCCAGATGACTTCGTCCAGAGGGAACGGCACATTTTGCTGCGCCTCGAACGAGATGATCTTGTCCAGTTTTTCCCCTCCTACCGGCGGCAGTTTCACAAACCGGGCGAACACGGATTGCGCGGGCAAAGCATAGTTCACCGGGCGCCGGGGAACTTGCATTTCCTGCATCATCTCGCGCAACACAGCGGCGCCTTCTTCGAGCGCAGCATGTGCATCGCGACGGTGCCCGGTCTCAGGATCGAGCGGCACTTCGCGCAGCCGATAGTCCACCAGGGTCAAACCGCCGTGCGCGACTCGGAATTCCGCAAGACCGAACGTTTGAGATCCGAGATTAAGAGTGATCAGGCGTGCTGGTGCGCGCATCGGACTAAAGGTCTAAATCGCTATTCCAAAATGCCCAAGAAAATTTCAACGGTGAAGTGTTCCGATAACTGGCCAAATAAATTAACACCGGCCTTCAGACCGGTGCATATGAGGTATGGTCCGGCAATAGCCGTTTCAACGGCTTATCGAAACAGAATTCTGGTGGCAAGCCGTTAAAACGGCTGAAGAGGCACGGCGAGATGGCGTCTACCGGGCTAAAGCCCGGTGTTAATGAAAGCGCGGATGCGGTAAACCTCGCTCGATAACATTGCGAATCACTCCAGCCGTCGGTCTTTGAACCAACTGCTCCCGTCGCGCAGCTATCTCGAAAATGAATAGCCGCGAATTTTCGGTGAGTTGCCGCTCGAATTTTCGAACGAAGCGCCGGCATTGATCTGGAATTTGTCATTGCCGGCCTGGCCCCAAACGTAATTCTGCCAGTAGTCGCCGTTGCCTTTGCCGTTCCATCGCCCGTAAACGAACCCTACTTCTCCCGTGCAATAGACTTGATTCAACGGCGAACTGATCATCTCACCAGGCAAATCTTTTCCATCTGTCGCAACCATTTCCGATCGAGAATTGGAAGCTGCGCCTGGCTTCCTGATGGACGTGGGTCCGATGTTGCTCGGAACGAAATATGTCACCGGAAATAACCCGAGGGGCGCCATTCCAATTTGCACGAGCGCGCTCTCGCTTACCAACTGCGCGCCATCGGACCACGCGCGCACCGGTCCGTTGTGAAATAGAATGGGATTGGCGGCATTCGTAATGTTGGGACGGTAGATGCTGAAATTAGAAACCACATCGAGCGGCGTCAACGCGGATGCGGCGACGTGATGTTGCGCAGCTCTGGAATGTTTGGCCTGCTGTGCTACGACCGAAAAGCAAACGGCAAAGAACCCGAGCGCCAGAAAGAGCGCACCCTTGAACATGCCGCACTCAAGACCAATTCGCAGCAAACGCCAGTGAAAACTTACCGCAAGCGTGGGTCGGCGTTTTGCTGGTCAGGACGTCAGGCTGCCAGCCTGACTCGGCGAGCGGGCTACCAGCCCGCTTGAAGATATTCGGCGGGCTCGCAGCCTGCCGGCCGAGTCAGCCAAGCTGGCTGACATCCAGTTGCATCAACTCTTCAACGACGCTTTGAAATAGTCGATCGTCTTCTTGATACCTTCCTCGAACTGAACTCGCGGTTCCCAACTGAGGACTTTTTTCGCGCGGGTAATGTCCGGTTGGCGCACCTTCGGGTCGTCCACAGGCAACGGTTTGTATTCGATTGTAGATTTCGTGCCCGTGATCCGGATGATTTCCTCTGCGAACTGCTTGATGCTCATCTCGCGCGGATTACCGAGATTGACCGGCTCGTGGAAATCACTCATCGCAAGCCTGAAAATTCCCTCGATGAGATCCGACACGTAACAGAAGGAGCGCGTCTGACTCCCATCGCCATTACGCTTAGCACCCCCGAGATCGCGTCCGGGATCGATACCGAGATCTGCTGCGCCCCGTTCTGCACGTTCTCGGCGGCGCCGAGCTGCCTAGCCAGGAAAGCTCGTCGGCCGTCCGGAGGTCCTCCACGATCGTCGGCAGCTCCTGGAGGAAGTTCCGCACCGACGCGACGAGCGGGACGAGCAGCAGGAGCATGAGCGCGACGACGGCCACGGCGCTCCCGAGAACCGTGATCGTCGCCGCGAGCCCTCGCGACACGGCGCGTCTTCGCCATGACGAAGCGCACCGGGTACTCGAAGACGAGCGCCAGGAAGATCCCGACGAACACGATGAGGAAGGTGTCGCCGATCGCGGCGAAGGCCGCGGCAAGCCCGAGCGCGGCGAGCGCGATCAGCACTGTCCTCATCGGCAGGAGAACCTCGACGCGCCGCGCGTCCTGCAGTTCCATGGCGCGAAAGGCTACGGAGCAGTGCGGCTGGAACGACCCGTGCTAGGCCGCGGGCGCCGTGGGACCGGCGGTGCTTCCCCACCTCCGACGCTGTCCAATTCCTTCGCCCCTTCCGTCGCAAGGGAGATCACCGCGGCGCCGAGGAGGGCGAGCCCGAGACCGCAGTACGCGACGACCTTGTGCGACAGCGGCGGGGCCAGCCGCTCGTCGAGGAGCAAGGTTCCGATGACGATCGAGACGAGCGGGTTGCACACGGACACCGTGGCGACCGACGCGGCGAGCCTGCCCGTGGCGAGCGAGAGTTGCTGCACCACGAACGCGAGGATGCCGGCGAACGCGAACGCATAGGCCTCCCAGCTCGTCAGGACCGCGCCGATCCCGCTGTCGCCGAGGATCTCGACCGTGGGCTTGCAGAGCGACGCGGACAGGCCGTACAGGACGCCGGCGCAGGCGCCGTACAGGCCCGCCTTGCGATCGAGCGAGCCCCTCCCTCCGACGACGAACAGCACTGCGGCGACACTCCCGAACACGAGGACCGCAGCGGCCCACTCCCGGGCGGGAGCGTTGTCGTTGCCGTCGCCTGCCTTCCCGACTCCCGTGAAGATCGCGAGGCCGAGCACGACGACGGCAGCGCCGATCACCTCCCGCCGGTTGACGATCTGGTTGGTCAGGAAATAGCCGAGCGGGAGCGCGAACACGATCGTGGTCACGAGCAGGGGCTGGACCACCGCGAGCCGGCCGTTCGCGAGCGCGACCGCCTGGAACGCGTAGCCCGACAGCAACGCGACCGTGCCCAGGAGCCACCACGTCTGCTTGACGAGATTCAGCAGCGACTTCGGGCGCAGCCGAGGGACACCCCCTCGAGCCCGAGAGCGCCCTTTTGCTGCAACGTCGCGGCAAGCGCAAAGAAGAACGCCGCCACAACAGCCAGGATCTCCGCCAACCACCGCGAGCCTACGCCGGGCCGCGGACTGCCGCAACGCCCCAGCCGGGCTCTTGTAACGTCCGCTCGTGTCCGCGCTGTCGGAGAGGCCGTACTTCGTTCCCGCGCCGTCCTCGGCACACCGCGGAAAGGGCGCATGAGCGAGCACGCGGCCCGTCTCGTCTGGTCGGAGGTCGAGAAGCGCCCGGGCGTCGAGACGGAGCTCATCGACGTTGCCATGCTGCCCATCCCCGTCGACGACGCGGGAGAGGGCGCCAAGGACCCCGAGCTCGCGGAGACGATGAACCGCGCCGACGCGCTGGTCATCGTCGCCCCCGAGTACAACCACGGCTACCCCGGGCTCCTCAAGCACGTCCTCGACACGAACCTGCCCGAGTACATCCACAAGGCGGCGGGCATCGTGGGCGTGTCCGCGGGGGTGTTCGGCGGCGCGCGCATGATCCAGAACCTCGTGCCGGTGCTGCGCAAGCTCGGCCTCGTCACGATCTTCTGGGACGTCAACGTCACGTCCGTGCACAGCCGCTTCGACGAGGACGGGACGGTGCTCGACGAGACGTTGCTGCCCCGCGTCGAGAAGTTCCTGGACGAGCTCCTGGTGATGGCAGAGACGCTGCGGTACGGACGCACGCACGTCACCATCGGGGGCCCTGGCGTGAGTCACCTGTGTCCGCGCTGCGGCGCGGAGATGAACCATCAGGCAGACAAGCTCGTCGATCCGACGACACGCGAGGAGACGCGCAATACGACCGTGCTCGGGGGCGTCGTGGTCGCCGTGTTCGCGTGCCCGCGCTGCGGCTTCATCGACGCGCAGCGGAACCGCACCGAGGACGAGAGCTAACTCGGGGGAGCGTCACGACCTCGTCGACGAGGTCGAGCCCCTCCGGGCGGTGCGTGATCAGGAGCACGGTGCGATCGCCAGCCTCGGCGAGTACGTCGCGCACGAGCGCCTCGGCGGTGTCGGAGTCGAGATGCGCGTTTGGCTCGTCGAGCACGAGCACGGGCGCGTCGGCGAGGAGCGCGCGCGCGATGACGAGGCGCTGACGCTGGCCTCCCGACAGCTGGGCCCCCTCCTCCCCGACGAGCGTGTCGAGACCGGCGGGGAGCGAGGCGACCCACTCGTCGAGGCGGGCGCTGCGGAGCGCGGCGACGAGCTCGCCGTCCGTCGCGTCCGGGCGGGCGAGCCTGAGGTTCTCGCGGATGGACGAGTCGAAGACGTGCGCGTCCTGTCCCGCGAGTGCGAACGTGCCGCGGACGTCCTCCTGCGCGAGCGCGCGCAGGTCGCGACCGTCGAGAACATCGTCACGCGCCCCTGGAGCGGGTCGAGGAACCGGAGCAGGAGGTTCGTCACCGTGGTCTTCCCCGCCCCGCTCGGTCCGACCAGCGCGGTGCGCGCGCCCGGCTCGAGTCGGAGGTCGAAGTCTTCGAGCACGAGCGGCAGCCGCCCGGATAGCGGGCCGACACGCCCTCGAGCGCGACGACCGGCCGGCCACCTGAGAGCGACTCAGGCCGATCCGGATCGACCACCGCCGGCTCGCGCTGCGTGAGGCCGAGAATGCGGCGCCCCGATGCGAGGGTCGACGCCGAAGAGTTTTGAACCCTGGTTGTACGTGATTGGAAATGTCGCGGCCTTAGGTTTCGCTTCGCGTTGAGTCGCAACGCCGAGAATTCGCAGTTTTGTATTCGGTGCGAACGCCTGATACACGTGCTGCAGGCTGCTCACGGTTTGGGGACGTTGCGATGTCCAGACTCCGAAGATCAAAACATGATCACGGAAATCCTTCAGGTTTCTTGAATAGCCGGCGGGATCGGTAACCAGAAAATCAGGTGCATTCTCAGGAACGGGTACCGCGCGAACCGGAACCTGTCCACGTTGATCGAGCGCTGCCGCGTCAGGTTTCACGCGGTCCGTCGAAGCAGTTTCCGGAACTTTCGGAAGAACGGGCTCCTGGATCGCTGTTGTAGCAGCGGCAATCGGCTGGCTGCCCTCTGCACTGTGATTCGTGACGAATTGCGGAACTTGCATGACGACGACGAGAATCAGAGCTGCGACTGCCGCGGCGACCGATCCGATCAACACCGGAGACCTGCGTTGGGGCGAGCGGGCGTGAGCGAGTTCGTGGTGGAAAAGTTTTTTAACGAGCGGATCCACGGCTTTCAGCTCGCTGACCAGGTCGCGGCAGCGATCACAGCCTGCAATGTGATTTCGGGCGCGGCGGTTTTCTTCTGAATTCAGCTGGTCGCAGAAAAATGCCTCCAGGTTTGAATCTATCCACTGACAATCGACGTTCATCGTATACGAGTCCTCTTACTTCCTCGGGCGGCGTTTTTGCCGCAGCGCTTCCACGAGCCGTTTTCGCGCGTAAAAGATCCGCGATTTCACTGTGCCTTCGGGTATTTCTAATACAGCTGCAATTTCGGGAATCGTGAGCCCATCCACTGCGAGCATCATGAGCGGCATCCGAAACTCGTCCGGCAACCGCTTGATCTGCTTCCGGACGTCCATCATTCTTTCCCGATCGAACTCCCGCATCGGATCCGGCGGATCGTACGTATTCACCGATCCGTCCTCGTTAGGATGTTCCAGATCGGCAAAAAAGACCCACTCCCGAAACGGACGGATCTTCAGCAGCCACTGACTTGCTCTTTTTTCAGCTGTCAAACTCGCAAGGGAAAAACCGTCGCCACGGGTAGCGGCGCCTAGCGATCCAAGCCCTTGGAATTCAAGCGGGACTTCGATTTTCGACCGGCACGAGAGGTGCTGGGATCGTTAAAATCGCGGCTTTGCTAACATAGCGAGCGCGCAGGTGCAACATGACCGCGCGCTCAGGCGATGCCTTGTCGCACGTCAATTTTCAGGCCCCGCAGACCGCTGTTTTGACGGGGGTTGGCGCACCCGAATTCCGGCTCCTGGCGCTGGCAGCGAACGCGCCTTCCGCATCAGACGCGTTGGTTCCTGTCTTATTTGCATGGCGGCCATGAGGCGACATCGCGGAACGATCCGGGCCGGTCCGCTTCATTTGCCCATTACTTGCCTAAATCTTTTCGCTCCAAGCGATGACTGTATTCGTAAGTAGTAACTCGTATTGAATTGGTTAAAAATTCATTAAGCGCAAGATTACGGAATATCAGATGATTAGTTGATCTCGGTAACAAGATATGTCAGCGCGCGACATTCCCGATCTACTGCCCAATTCATGCCTCATTGCCTGACCAAACGGCACCTACCGAAACTGGGACGGGGGTTCCATTTGCCATGCATGTGGCAATACTATCTGAGGGACAGGTTTAATGTTGAATACCAATAATGTGGTGCCGGGAACTATAACCCGGTCGCGTACGGCGCTCGCCTTGATCGCCGCGACTTTCCTGATCGGTGGCAGCATTTCCGAGGCTTCGGCCAAATCCAGGCATCATCGCCACCATGCTCATCACGCCAAGGCCCAGGCCGCCGGCGGCAGCTGGCTGGACGCCAATGCCTCGATCGGTTCACAGAGCTCCGGGCGCGGCTTCTCGGGAAGGGCCTCTTAC
>CAWIWB010000023.1:0-228343 GCA_963839665.1 uncultured Verrucomicrobiae bacterium | reverse complement strand
CACTGACTACAACGCGCGGGGATAAGCCGATAGACGCTAAGATGCACAACCCGTCCTGAAACGTCATCAACGTAAAGACGAAGCCTCACTGAAACAGCGCCAGTTGCGTGCGCTTTCCGACACGAGCGTGACGCAGACTTGTCTGCCTTAAACCTGTCGCGGACACGATGTCCGCGTCACTTCGCTGCGCGCTTGATTTGATCCAGCGACGCTGGGTTTTCCAACGCGGAAGTGTCGCCGAGTTTTTCGCCAAGATACGCGGCGCGCACGATGCGGCGCATGACTTTTGCGTTTCGCGTTTTTGGGATGTCGCCGACGAAAATCACTTCGCGCTGGCGCGAGCGCTTTGCCAAGTTGGGCGGCGAACGCGTTTTCTAAATTGTGAGCGTTTCGAACGGCGTTATGATGCGCGCAACGATGGCTTCTTTGCAAGCAGACGCCGGCGAAAGTGCGCGCAGTCGAATCGCGTGGCGGCTTCTGCCGTTTCTGTTTCTGCTTTACGTCGCGAATTACATCGATCGCACAAACATCGCGTATGCGACGCTTGGAATGAAAGGCGACCTGGGTCTTAGCGATTCAGTGTTTGGCACGGCCAGCGGAATTTTTTTTATTGGATATTTTGCGCTGCAAATTCCCGGGGCGCTGCTGGTGGAACGCTGGAGCGCCAGACTTCTCCTCGCGACAACGCTGATAATCTGGGGCGCACTCACAACACTCACTGGTTTTGTCCGCACGCCGCTGGAGCTTTACGGCGCGCGTTTCCTGCTCGGCGCAGCCGAGGCAGGCTTTTTCCCCGGTGTGATTGTTTATCTTTCGCACTGGTTCGTTTATCAGGATCGGGCCAAGGCGGTGGCGCGGTTTATGTCGGCTATTCCCATTGCTTACATTCTCGGCGGGCCTCTTGCCGGCATGATCCTGCGTGTTCATTGGCTCGACACTGCCGGATGGCGATGGCTCTTCCTGCTGGAAGGCCTGCCCGCGATCTTACTTGGAATCGTGACATTGTTCGTGCTGCCGGATCGGCCTAACGAAGTGCGATGGTTGCAGCCTAACGAGCGCGATTGGTTAAGTGCTCGTCTTGCTGAAGAGCGGCGCGCCAAAGCACATGTAGAACACGTCACGATTTGGCAAGCGCTTCGGCATCCGGCGGTGTTGATGCTCACTGCCGGGTTGTTCTTCTGTTATACCGGCGGCTACGCCTTTTGGTTTTGGATGCCGACCATGCTTCAGCGGCTCACCGGTTGGACTGATGTTCAGCGCATTGGCTGGATCGGCGCGATTCCATTTGTTGCGGGTCTCATCGGAATGCTGCTGCTTGGCTGGAACTCCGATCGCACGCGCGAGCGCCGCTGGCATTTTGCCGTCCCACAATTAACCGCTGCGCTAGCGTTGGGCGCGTGGTTGCTTGCTCCGCATTCGATCGCACTGCTAATCGTGGTGTTCACGCTGATCGGCTTCGGAACGGTGGCATATCTGCCATCGTTCTGGGCGCTCCCGTCTGCATTTCTCACCAGCTCGGCGGCTGCAGCAGCGGTCGGCTTCATCAATTGCACGGCCAGCATTGGCGGATTCTTTGGTCCTAAGATCATTGGCGATCTGAGCCAGCGCACCGGCTCATTCCGCGACGGATTTATTTTTATGGTGGCGTGCTGGATAATCGCATCACTGCTGGTGCTGCTATGCCCGCGCGAGAATCAACCCAATGTGGGAGGGGCCTTAGTGCCCCGATCAGATGGATGATCAGCGGAGAATCGCTGCACTGAGGCAGCTCCCACATTCTTCAGCGCTTGAGGGCGACGTCGAACGGCGCGCCAGTCTTTGCGCGGACGTCGTCCACCGTAACGCCAGGATGCAATTCAATGAGAACGAGGCCGCCGCCTTGTTTCACCTCGAACACGCATAGATCGGTGATGATGAGGTTGACGACTGCCAAGCCAGTGATGGGCAGCGTGCATTGTTTCAAAATCTTTGGGCTGCCGTCCTTCGAAGTGTGCTCCATCACCGCGACGACACGCTTCACCCCGGCGACCAGGTCCATCGCGCCACCTGGTCCTTTGACCATCTTGCCGGGAATCATCCAGTTGGCGATGTCGCCTTTGTCCGTCACTTCGAACGCGCCGAGAATAGCAAGATCGATGTGGCCGCCACGAATCATCGTGAATGAGTCGGCGCTGGAGAAAAAGGCCGAGCCAGGCATCGTCGTGATGGTTTGTTTGCCGGCGTTGATCAAGTCGGCGTCCACTTCATCCTCAGTTGGGAACGGGCCGATGCCAAGCAGGCCATTCTCGGACTGCAACGTAACGTTCATGCCTTGGGGGATGTAGTTCGCCACCAGCGTCGGTATGCCGATGCCGAGATTAACGTAGTAACCGTCGCGCAACTCCTGCGCAGCGCGCTTCGCCATCAACTCGCGGATCGGATTTTCTTTTTTTGCGGTTGTGCTGCCTTGTACGGTGCGGAACTCGATCCGTTTTTCGAACTTTTCTCCCTGGATGATGCGGTCGACGAAAATGCCCGGCGTGTGGATCTGGTCGGGATCGAGCTCGCCAACCTCGACGAGTTGCTCCACCTCCGCGACGCAGACTTTGCCGCAGCTGGCGATCATCGGATTAAAGTTCCGTGAGGTTTTCCGGAAAATGAGGTTGCCGGACTTGTCGCCCTTCCACGCCTTCACGAGCGAAAGCTCGGCCGTGATGCCGGGTTCGAGCACGTATTCCTTGCCGTCAAAAACTTTGGTTTCCTTGCCCTCAGTGAGTTTGGTGCCGAAGCCGGTGCGTGTGTAGAATCCCGGGATCCCCGCGCCACCCGCACGCAACCGCTCCGCCAGCGTGCCCTGGGGAATGAGCTCGAGTTCAAGTTCACCCGACAACACCTGACGCTCGAACTCCTTGTTCTCGCCAACGTACGAGGCCAGGACTTTTTTCACCTGTCGTGTGGTGAGCAGAACTCCCATTCCGAAACCATCGACGCCAGCGTTGTTGCCGACAATGGTCAGGCCCTTCGCGCCGCTGTCGCGCAACGCCGCGATCAGATTTTCCGGAATGCCGCACAGCCCGAACCCGCCCGCAGCGATCGTCATGTTGTCGTGAAGCAGGCCGTTAAGCGCGGCGGTGGCGTTAGGATAGACTTTGCTCATATCGAGGAAATTTGAATCACGATTACACGAATAACATGAACGAATCGCCGCCAAATTGAAATTCGCTCACGCAGTTAATTTTGCTGTCATTCCGGGCGAAGTCGAGGAATCCCGATGCAAAACCCACCGCTTTCTCTGCGGGGGGATTGAAGCCTGGCCTCGCGGACTTCGTCCGCTGCGTTGCAGCTTCGACTCAGCTGCGCTCCTCTCAGAATGACTGATACCGTCTATAATTTGCCCCTTTGCCGTGAATCGGCGTCTTTTATTCAGTTATGCGAATCTGGACCATCGGGCACTCGACACGAACAATCGATGAGTTCATTTCGTTGCTGAAGGAAAACGAGATCAACTTGCTTGCCGACGTGCGTGCATGGCCGGGCTCCAAGCGTTATCCGCACTTCAATAAGGACACGCTGGCGAAATCGCTGAGCGAACAAGGAATCCGTTATGAACATTTCCCGGAGCTCGGCGGCAAACGAAAATCCAAACCTGACTCGCGCAACACTGCATGGCGCAACGCATCGTTCCGCGGATACGCCGATTACATGGAGACGGAGCAATTCCAAAAAGGAATCGAGCGACTGCTTAACTTTGCTGGTCAAGGAGCGGCGGCTTGGGCAGCCGCCGAAGTAAACATGACGGCTGGGAAGCCGTCACTCCTTGTGCGGTCGCGATCATGTGCGCAGAAGCAGTTTGGTGGCGTTGCCATCGCTCGCTGATCGCGGATTACCTCAAAGCGCGCGGAGTGGAAGTGCTGCACATTCTCGGTGCAAACAAAGTCGATCCACATCCGTACACACCGGCGGCGCGGATTGTGAACGGCGAATTGAGTTATGCAGCCGATTCACTGTTGTAGGGCGTTTCTGTGAAACGCCATTCCCGATTGGCGTCCGCCGCGGCGGACGCCCTACAATTTCACCGCGGGTCAGTCACGCGCCCAAGAAACAAACAGACGCCGCTGGGCACGTGCTGAATGGCGTAAACAAACGGCCGATCGACTTTCACTTCGATCGGCGGCGGGGGAGGCGATCGTAAGGCAGTCGCCGCCATCATCGCCACGGCAGTCGCGGCGGCTGCTTCGGTTCCTTTTTCGTCCACCGCGATGAATGTTTTGTGGAAAATCTGCGAGATGTAGAGGTAGTCGTCTGGCGTCCGCGGCGCAATCTTGTCGAAATTCGCGCTGCCCTTTGGTTGATTGAATGCAGTCTTCATCCCGAGCGCTTCAAATTGTTTGGCCAAAGTAATGGTTGGCGGCTCGAGTTTGAACTTTGGCAGATACAGATCGACATCGCGCTTTTCGATTTTTGCGCAACTGGCGAGGACATCGGCGCTCAGTTTCGATTCGAGCCCGCGCAGTCCATTGATGTCGTCTGGAAGAAGAACGACGAACTGTAGCTCGTTGCCTGCGTAGGGGAGGCTTACCACAGTGAATCCTTCGCGCCTTGCGTAACCGAAATTCTTATCAGTCTTTCGCATCATCGGAACATCGACAGGTGCGCCGCGAACAAAGAACGGCTCCGATTGCGTCGCGCTCTGGGAAAACTCACTCGACCACGGCGCTTTCAGGTAAAGCGCATTCGCCAGGACGAGTCGAGTGGTCTTGTCCAGCGCGCCTACGGGAATCAGATCGCGAATTCGATCGCGCGTCTGGTCTGCCACCCATTTATTGATGCGCTGCGTGGCCGCAGCGGGATCAGCTACGAAATCGAGCGGCTCGAATGCGCCGCCGAAATTTTGTTTTACCAATGACAGGAACGTCTCCGCGAAAATGGTAACTCTTTTGCGCAAAGAGCCGGTTGGCGATGTTCAACGTGATTGGTTCGCTCGGGCCGCCGAATTTTTTGGATTGTTTTGCCAATTCAGCTGTTTTCGCGCTCATCTGTTCGAGCGACTGCTGAAGCGCGGAGAACGAGGCGGGCACGTCGCCGCCATTTGGGAAATGCAGAACACGCGCCATCTCGCTGCGCGTTTCGCCGTCGGCGCCGGCGAACGTCATGGCCAGCGCGCTATCGATTGAGTAAGGCGAGATGCAGAGGTTTTCCTCACCGGTCGCGAGCTGCCGGTGAAGGTCGACCCCGAGCTCGTTCGTCGCTTTTGCGGCCAACTCAAAACTCGTCGCGCCCTGCACCATCGTAACGAGTAACGCGCCGAAAACGTGTAGAATCAAAAAACGTTTCATGCGGATGATGAAACACTGAATCGGTCCCGGATGCGACGACTTTTGACGCGCGTCCACTGCTGCGCCGCCTTAATCTGCTAAAGATGCTTGCGGGTTCCACAAGACGCCGAATTCCCTGTAGCCGCTTCCCTGTGGGAAGCGTGACCGTCGTCCGCAGCGCGACGGCTACAGTTGAATCATTGCAGTCGATAGCGACCGCTGATTTACTGCGGACTCGTACTTCATGGCCGCACCACGAAAGCCGAACCTAATTTTGTTTCTGCCGGACCAGCAACGCGCGGATACGCTCGCTTGCTATGGAGGGGTAAAGGTTCACGCGCCGAATCTGAATAAGCTCGCGTCTGAATCTGTGATTTTCGAGCGAACTTATGTCACGCATCCCGTTTGCACGCCTTCGCGGTCATCGCTCATGACGGGAACATGGCCGCACATCAACGGGTGCACACGCAACAGCGTGCCACTCGATCGGCGGTTTCGTGTTTTCCCAGAGCTAATGCAAGACCAGGATTATCGCACTGCTTACATCGGCAAATGGCACCTTGGCGAAGACGGCCCTGCTGGCCGCGGATTCCAGCATTGCATTTCCACTGATGATGCGGGCGACTACACAAGCTACCTAATCTCAAACGGCGTGATACCCGACAAACCGAACGGACGATTCTCGGAAGTAGCCATCAGCAATCTGCCGATCGAGTTATCGCGGCCGAAATTTCTCGAGAGACACGCGTGCGACTTCATCGAGAAACATCAGCGCGATCCTTTCATTCTGGTGGTGGCGTTCGTGGAACCGCACTCGCCCTACAATGGTCCGCTCAACAATGCGAATCCGCTCGATGAGGTGGAACTCGACGCGACGGCTACGCTTCCCGAACACGAAGACATTCCGTTGCGCTACCGCTTGATGCGCGAATGGCAGGAGGCTGAAGCGCTGTTGGACCGGGAGCGATTGCCGATTCAGTTGTTCTTCGGGATTACACCGGACGAATACCGCAGCATCAAACAACGTTACCTTGGCCTGGTCACGTTGGTAGATCAAAGCATCGGTGCAATTCTGGGTTGTCTGGAACGGCGCGGCCTAACGGAGCACACGATTGTGGTGCATACGAGCGACCACGGCGACAGCCTGGGCGCGCATCATCTCTTTGGCAAAGAGACGATGTTCGAAGAAGCCACGCGCGTTCCGTGGCTAATTCGGTTGCCCGGCCAAACGCGGCAGAAGATGATTCCAAACCCAGTAAGCCACATCGATTTTGTGCCGACGCTGCTCGATCTTCTCGGCCAATCAAATCATCCGCAGTGCGCCGGTAAAAGTCTGTTGCCATTGATCAATGACACGACCGCTTTGCCAAACAATGTCTTTCTCGAATGGGCGCCGAACCGGACGAAAGTGAAAAAGGGCAGCAGACTCGCTCGCCGGCGCATAATTAAGCGCGCTGTGGAAGAATCCACCCGGACGCTGGTGTCTCCCGACGGTTGGAAGCTCAGCCTGCGCGATAAGGATTTGAATGAATTATACAACTTGAATGAGGATCCATTCGAAAAGCGCAATCTTTACTCGGATCCGCAATACGCGGCAGTAGTTTCCCGTTTCGCCACCGAGATTTACCGATGGCAGGATGCGACTAATGACAAGCTCAAGTTATAAGCAACATCGCGCCGTTCGATGAAGTATGGCGTATCACGAAGTTCCGCCAAACGAGCAGGGGCGCCTTTCCAGACGCCCCTTCGCGTTGTAGTTCCGCTGTCGAAGGATCAAGCTCAAGGCTTAATCCACATTGTGGCTGACCTACTTGCGCCTAGTGCATACCCTGAACCAGCTTCCAGAGTTACCACAACACTGTAGGCCCGACGGAACGATGATCCCCTTGGGTCAAGCAACGTTTTGACCTGGATTACTCCGTAGCCGGATTGCCCGATATAGGCCGGCGATGCAAGCAGTTCGTAATCAACTCCAGCGACAGCGGTGCCGCTGACCTTGAAGTTTACATACGTTCCACCAAGCATGAGCGCTGGCTTCATGTTCAGCACGAATGAACCAGTCTTTCCCCGCTTCACGTTATCAGTGCTATGAATTGTGATCACCGGGCGGTTTTCGCCGTCGTTCTCACCGTCACCGTTCGTATTGCTCGCAGTGGAAAACTGGTAGGACGGACCATCCTCGGACTGGGCGGATGCCTCGGCGCCTAGCGCAAGCGCGAACGCAAGCGCGACCAGTGTGGTTGTGCATATGTTATTTCTATTTTTCATGTGTTTATGTTTCTTTCTTTGTTAGGCTTTTCATGAATTCTCGTCATTGAGGACTCATTTCCGGCTGTTCACTGAGGTAATGCGTAAAAGCCGGCGCGAGGTTACGCGGAAAGTTCGCTTCGCGAGGTTGAACCGTTAAACGGTTGAAGCGTTAAACAGTGGAAGCGGAGAGACGGATACGGGCGACGGCTCCAGACGCGAAGCCACGCTGCCCCGAAAGGTGCTCGGGGACAGCGTAGCGCGCGGTTCCCGCACCGTCAGTGTGTCGCCTGAAACGCAGGTTTAATCCACATTGTGGCTGAGCTAGCTGCGTCGCCTATTCTATATCCTGGACCAGGCTCCAGGGTTACTATAACGCTGCGGGCTTGGCGGGAGGCTAATCCCCTTTGGTCACGCAACGTTTTGATCTGGATTACTCCGTAGCCGGATTGTCCGATGTAGGCCGGAGACACAAGCAGTTCGTAATCAACTCCAGCGATAGCGGTGCCGCTCACCTTGAAGTTTACGTACAGTTCCACCGAGCATGCGTGTAGGCTTCATCTCCAGGACGAATGAACCGATCTTTCCCCGGGTGACATTGTCGGTGCTATGAACAGTAACAACCGTTGATGCGGTCGCTGGTGCGGCCGACAGTATGGGATCAGGGCCGCCCTCAAGGCCCTGTTCGGCATTGGTGACTGGGGCAAGCGCAAACGCAAGCGCAGACACAATGGTTATGATTACAGTGTTTTGATTTTTCATCTGATTTTACTTTCCTCTTTTGTTTTGGCCTTCGGTGAAGTCTCGTTATTGAGAAGTCATTTCGGGCCGTTCACTGAGGTAATGCGTAAAGACCTGCGCGAGGTTACGCGGAAAATGTCGACGGATCGTGGATCACGCAGAAATCGCGGATGCGATAGATGACACCTTGCCAGGTCATTTGGGTTGTTACTGTCGACCTGTTGATTAACAGGAATCGAAGCACCTATAGCCGTACTGTTTTATAGCGAATGCCAAAGGTGCGGTACCCACAAACTGCGCGGCGTCCCGCCTGATTTAGATCCAGGGGTATGGAGAAGTTCCGTTAGGATGTAGGAACTCGTGGGAAGACACGAGTTGACTTCAAAAGTTGTGTTTTGCTTTCCTGCTTTGCGTTTCAACATGTTCCCGCCATATCGCGACAGCCGATACTGCGGCGCGTCCAAGCCAGGGAAGAAGAAGCAAAAAAGTTACGATTATCGTTCCACTATCTTGATGGTTCATAGGTTTCGATCCTCTCCTTTGTGTGTTCACCCCCGTACTGCGTAAGATTTGGCACAAGGTTACGTGGAAAGTTCGCTTCGCGAGGTTGAACCATTAAACGGTTGAAGCGTTAAAGAGTTGAAGCGGAGAGACTGCGGATTCGTCGCCGAGACGGCTCCAGACGCGAAGCCACGCTGCCCCGACAGGTTCTCGGGGACAGCGTAGCGCGCGGTTCGTGCACCGCTAGTGTGACGTCTGCGACTGACGCGCAGGTTTAATCCACATTGTGGCTGAGCTAGCTGCGCCTACTTCGTATCCTGCGCCAGGTTCCAAAGTTACTATAACGCTGCGGGCTTGGCTGAAAGCTGACCCCCTTGGATCACGCAATGTTTTGACTTGGATTACTCCGTAGCCGGATTGTCCGATGTAGACCGGCGACACAAGCAGTTCGTAATCAACTCCTGGGACGGCTGTGCCGCTGACAGACATGTTTACGTACATTCCACCTAACAAGCGCCGATGCTGCAGCTCCAGGACGAATGAACCGGTCTCTCCCCGGATGACATTGTCGGTGCTGTGGATAGTGATAAGCGGCAATTTCACATTCTCAACGCCCGTTGGGGGAGGGGGAAACCGCATGGGGCCCGGCGCCGCCTTGGTTTCCGGCGCAAGCGCAGACGCAAGCGCAAGCGCAGACATTATGGTTATGAATACAGTCTTTTGATTTTTCATCTTATTTAATTTCCTCTGTTGTTTTGGCCTTCGGTAAACTCTCGTCATTGAAAATTCATTTCCGGCCGTTCACTGAGGTAATGCGTAAAAACCGGAGCCAGGTTACGCGGGAACTTCGCTTCGCGAGGTTGAACCGTTAAACGGTTGAAGCGTTAAAGAGTTGAAGCGGCGAGATCGCGGATCTCCGATGCACAGGTGCCACGGTCGGGTGCACAACTGGGTGCAACTTGATTCGTTAGCTCAAGCACGGCAACGTCCCTGGTTATACCAACCCCTTGGGAGGTGGTTTACCTTCGGAAAGCGTCCAACTAGTCGCCACGCCAAGGCAAGCATAACGCCATCAGTGCAAAAATGGCTGGCTTCTTTCGATCCATTTGCGAGACGCCTTTGTAACGCGCGAGTAGCGTTCTTATGTTCGGCAGGCGTGACCGCTCCCTCTCGGACCGCGGTAAATTCTTTCAGACGCTACGTCCGAACTACAGCGATCAGATGGCGCAATTCGTCTTCGACATCGCCGGGCACAGCGACGGTATGGGCGATTTCCTCGCGCAATAACGTTTGGTAACGCTGGCGAAATCGGTAGAAGGCTTGTTTGACCGCGTTCTCGTTCATGCCGAATTCAAGCGCGACTTGGGCTTGCGACGGACGGTCCGGTTCGTCCATGAGCATTTTCTTCATCTGATCAAAGAAGCGCACATTCCCAGCGCTGCGATACTCTTCGCTTAGTCGCGTCATCACTTGCTCCAACACCGTGAGCGCCCAACGTCGTTCGTAGATTTGGTCGGCCGTGAGTCGATCGGAGTGTTCCATCTCGATTCGCTCGCCCTTCCTGAATGTCATCGAACGGAATTAAGCGTTGTCCTTTACCGCGCTTGAGCGCCATGGCACGACGCGACTCGTCAGCGAGAAAATGTTTCACTGAGGCAAGCAGGTACGAACGAAGTCGTCCTTTTTCCTTACGCACGCTGTTCAGATCTTTGCGCTCGAGTAACAACGCGAAAAAGCCCTGGGTAAGATCTTCGGCGTCCTCAGCGCCGGCACCATGCCGCCGCACGTAACCATAGATCGGCCGCCAATACGTGCGGCAAAGTTTTTCAAGAGCCTTATGTGCCGCCGGCGATTCACCCTGTGCCTCCAGCACCACGCTCCAGTGCGTGGTAGCAAAGATCCCTGGACCACGGACCGTCTCGTCGGTCGCGCTCAATGACGTCCACGAATGTTCCGCAGGAGGCATATTACAATGCAAACAAACGACGGCACGAAAGGCAAGCTTTGGATTGCCAGAGCGGAAATCTGTTTCCAGTTACGCTTCAAATCGATAACCATGGAGTTCAATTTCTTTGGCGAATGCTTTCTCTACGATTCGGCGTTGTTGGTCGTTGAACACTTCCTGATACGGCCGCCGGTCGGCGCGATATTCCGATTTCGCTGCAACACCGAGCGTGCCATCGAATGGAATGTTGAGCTGCGCAAAAGTTTCACCCAACTCCGCAAGCAGGTTTTCGAAGCGAACAACTCGATCGACGACGATTTTGCTGCGTGAACGATCCAGGTACCGGAAATCGTTAATGGGAAATCGACCGCGAGCGAGATACTCGTCGAGCGAAAGACCGCCGCCTTCGCGTGCCGCGTGCATGTGGTAATGAGACAAAACTTTGTCCCACGGATTTCGTTCTACACAAAATTTGAAATAGCCGTTCCAGACGTCCGCGGGAACGCGTTGCTTCACCTCGCGAGCCGGCATGTGGTTATAAAATTTCGTACGGCTTGTAACAGTGTGGCGCAACACCGAGAGAAACTTACCTGGTCGTTCGAGGATTTCGGGCACTGGATTGATTAGGCCCTCATAGTTACGCGGTTGATGTCCCTCAATACGTGGCACGATCGGCGTCACGATGTCCTGCGGACCACAATGTTTGGACAAAAACACTTCAATGCTCGTGCCGGCGGTCTTCGCGGTTTTGATGAAGATGAATTTGTATTTGTGAGACAAGATCATCGAACGTGGGCCAACGCTGTCACTTTAATCGCGACCATGTTATTGCGGCCTCTCCGCAAATGCCTCGAAGCGCGGATAGCCTCGCAGCTCGTCAAGCATAGCATCGACTGACATTCCTGTAGGATCGATGTTGTCGTGATTGAGGTATTCACGTTTAAGGTAATCAATCGCTTTCGTTTTGTCGCCCAGTCCTGCGTAAATCAAGGCGGATAAATAACCGCGGACGAATTCCTGCCGGGCCTGCGCCTCAAGCTGCCGAACGAGACCAATCGCTTCGTCCGGCGAAATGTCGGCCGTTCGCTTTATTCCCTGCGGCGTTATGTCAAAGATCCACGAGAGAATTGCTGAAGGAATGAAACCCAGCGCGAGGATTGCGACGACTGCTTTCATCATGCACGGCGGTGCATCGAACGTCGGCAGAAAAATCGATGCGGCCTGGATCAGTAGCCAGGAAACAAAAGCATACGCGACCGCGACTTTGTAAACCTTCCGCCGTTTCAATTCGGCGAAAAATCTACCGTCGTTCATTAGGAAGCTTCGCGCGCTATTGTCATGGGCGGGAGTGCGGTTCACCGAGGTTGTAGCATCCCAGCTAATGTCGTCGATAGAAGATGTCGCTTCATCCTGCGAGCTTATCAACGCTAGGGCGGTCGGATTGGCGCTGATGTTGGATGTGATATTCGTTGTCACGAGCGTTTAGTGGATTTCGGTTCAGTTGTTCCTTCGGAACATTTTGTTCAGCGTTGCACGAAAAGGTTAATTAATGCAGACGGTGGATTATTGTTCTTAGGGAATGGCAGTGACAGGATTCGGTTATAGCGCGGTTTTAAAGGCTAAAGGGCGCTTGTCGATGACCGATGGCTGTTTGACCGTCGACGTTGACGACTCGATCGAACGCATCTTACTCAACAGTTAAAAGAAGGTATACGCGCTGCTGGAAGAGCATAATTCTACGATGTTGTTGCTGCTGGCGTCGTTAGAGCGATCTACATTGGTAACAAAGAGATCTCGCAGTGTTGTTTTGGCTCGGTTACTAAACAACTACGTGCGCCAGGAACGCCAGTCCGAGGCAGGCAAGTCCAAGCACAATAATGCTGAGCATCCTATCTGGATCTTTGATAGGCGTACTTGTTCCCTCGTTTCTTTCGTCCTCCAGTGGGGACCGAAAAGGTATCTCGCGCCTCAGCTCTTTTGTTTTAGCTTCGTTTTGGATCGGATCGTTCATTTACCTGTTCCTTCGGAAAATGTGAGCCGGCGTGGCAAAAAAGAATTCTGAATCTTTAGCGCCGACCACGGGGCACGAGCAGACGAGACCAGGCGCGGAACGTTTCAGCGAAAAATCAAGAAAACGGATCCGGTCAAAGAGTCGGCTGAAACCGCAGAGGCGGGTGAAGATGCTAGCGATGCAACAGTCCGTGTTGGTTGCATCTTTGTTGCCGTTAACTGCTGTGGATTACCCTGGTCCTGCGCGGCAGAAGGTTACCGTCTAAGTCAGTTTCCGCCTTTAGCACGCAGATTTGTTTTTGCCCATCGCGAACGCGCTGTCCGCTCCAATGGTATTCCAGCGATTGCCTGGGGGCCTTCCGGGCCTCCCCTGCTGCATGCAAAGGCGTACTGAGTTTTTGCACTCGGACGGTAGTCGGTTTGATCCTGAACTCCTTGAGTTCCTCAATGACGTGTTTCTTCAGCTCGAGTTTGGCGGTGTCATACACTTTCTTCACCGTTGTCCGTGAAGGCGTTGCGCGCGCCCGTTTTGGAAGCAGTTGGCAAATCTGCCAGGCCTCAAGTTTGCGAACCACCCGCCGTAGCCGACGATCGTCATCTGCAAGTGCTATCGCGCGACGTGGCCCGATTCTTACGGGATGAATTGATGGATCTCCCAGCAGAACATATTCAATCAGGGTCTTCTCGTCGCCGTCGTCCAATCCATAATGCTGATCAAAAATGAGCCTGCGGAGGTAAATCTGTTTAGCGTCAAGGAAAGCACGCCCAATGGAGGCACCATGCATGACGCTGTGCAAGTATTCGGCGACGATCGAATCGGCCAACAACATGTTGGAAGGATCATGCAAAGTGATCATGGTGGAGCCGACGTAACCGAGAGCGCCTTTGCGCAGATATGTGCTTGCCACCGGCCACTGCCCAGGTTTTTTACCGCGCTGAACCTTAAGTGAAGAGACTTGTGCGCCGTAACAGCACCCCGTGGCCACCACGGTGGCAGGTTTGAGGCGCGGTTTCAGAGTTGTGCTTGTGATAGCTTGAAGAAAGCGGCCCTCGCTTTTCTTGCCATAGAACTTGGCATCGTTTGGATTGCCATGGCACTGGATCATGTGCAGTCGCGCCGAAAGCCGATTGCGGGCGGAGGTCGAAATATCGCGAGTTGGCGGGGAAATAAGCAAGTCGGAGGCCGGTTTCGGGATGTACCGCATGCATTTCTTCGCCGGGTCTTTCCACTCAACAGAGCAAATGGCGTACGTTTCTCCGTAAAACCTAACGCCTCTTGATTTCCAAGAAGCTGCGGTGTCGAGGTAGGCGAGAAGCCAAGCCGGATCGCGGTCGGACACAACGTCGGGTATGCGACCCATTACCCGATCGGGCACAAGGTACGATGGGAATGACGACGCGTAGGGACTGTCAGTCAGTACCTTTTTGTCATAGTCTCCTCTGGGAGAATAATGTGGGTTATCAACGACGAACATTGGGACGATATCGTGACCGCCGAAAAGGACGAGGTATTCCGGCTTGAGCCGTTTCCAAAGATCGTCAATGGCCCGCTTAACTTTGGCAGCGGTGACCCTACCGGAAACTGGCTTAATACGTGGCGCCTTCGGGAAATAATCGTGCCGCGCCTTGAGCATTGCCGCAGAATCGTCCACCGCCACGTGCACAGTCTCGATACCCCGTTTGGCATCCGCCTGTTTCCAGGCTTCAACTGCGGCATCAATTTGCCGCAGCGCGGCCGGCTTGTACTTGTGTTCGAGGCGACCTTTAACGGTCACACTTAATTTGATGGTTTCGGGTTTTGGTAGAACTGACCGCTTGGCAGGCATGGGGGACTCCAAGTTAAAGTATAACTAAAGAGAAATTCCATGTTCAGTAAACCGCACGAAGCAAGTGCATTGCAAGACAATTTTCTTGACGACTTTTACGCGCGCCGGGCATGATGCTTCAATGAAGCGCAAATCCGCAAAAAAAGTCCGCTCAAAAGGGTTTGAGAAAATCCAGATCGAGGTATTAATGAAACCAAAGGCAACGCGTAACGCTGCCGGAGTAAGTAGGCTTATGCCTAACGAACTGCGAAAACTAAACCAGTGGCTCAACGAGCATAGGGAGCTACTTGGTCCGGGGCCAAAGAACGAATAACAAAAGTCTGTAGCTTAAGCCTTACTTCGGTGCGAGAGAGGCAACGATCTGTTCGAAGCGCGGATCGCCACGGAGTGGGTCCCAGAACGGCAGCAGCTTCAATTCGCCATAGGTAAGTCGGCTTGGGGGACGGATGGCGATGGCAAGTTGCTCGCAAGCGAGATCCTTATCACCAGCCCATGCCGCGATCATCGCGAAGTATTTGACCATAGCGATGCCAAAAATTCGATCTTTTTCCACGGGAAGCAGTTCAACTGCACGTCGGCCTTGACGTAGTGCTTCCTCTTTCCGTCCGAGGCCAGCGTCGATCAGACCCAGTACGCAGAGCGCCGGACCGTAGCTTTCGGGAGCTTGAATAATTTGCTGCTGCTCCGCGCGCGCGACGGTGAAAATGACGCGTGCCCCTGCGTCATCTTTCGTCATGCGGGCGATAACACCTTCCATGAACCGTCGACTAAAAACAACAGCGTCGTCGGTTAAAGCATCGTTCTCACCGGCTGCGATTAAGGCATCTTTTGCGGCAACGGCATTGCGCTCGGCCAGTGCGTAAAAAAGCCAGTACTCTGCGATGTCTCGGGTGGCAGCGGGATTTGTGGCCCGAATCGAATCGATCAGTCGATGCAACGGGCGGGTATCAGCCTTCCAATAGAATTCCAGCGCCGCGAGCTCGAGCTTAACATCGATATTGTTCGGCTCTAGAGCCAGCGCCCGGTCCAAAGCCGATTTTTGGTCGGCGAAACGACGTCGGTCACGATAAGTGAGCGCAATCTGCTGGAGCGTAAAGCTGTTCCGCGGATCCAGCACAATGGCGCGCTCCAAGCTACGGATCGCCTCTTCTTGTTTGCCCTGGCGACGCTCGATGTAACCCTTCAGCTCGAAAACACCGGCATCGTTAGGCAGGGTTTTGGCGGCGACTTCCAATTCGGCGAGAGCTGCGTCGTAGTCGAGGTAGCCTCGATAAAGATTTTGGGCGCGTGCCAGGTGCGCTTCCCCCGCATCCGGATGCAACCGAAACGCCTCTTGGATGGCCGCTTCGGCTAATGCCAAGCGCGAGGGAGTATGGTCGGCGCCGAGGAAGTAAAGTCGGTCGTGAGTCGAAGCGAGTAGGCAATACGCTTTGAAAAATGATGGATCACGCGCCACAGCCTGGTTCAGCAGATTAGCCGCCTCGACCAGATTCGCTTTTGCATTCCTGCTCGAAAGAAGGTCCTTGGCTCGTGCGTAGAGTTCGAAGGCGCTGATGTCATTTGTGGGGGCTTGCTCAATAGCAGTCTTTTCCCGTGGCGAAAGCGTGGCCTGCAATTGTCGGGCAATCGCGGTCGCGATCTCACTTTGAATCGCGAATACATCAGCAAGATCGCGGTCGTAACTCTGCCCCCAAAGCGTCCGATTGGTAGACACATCGATCAACTGGGCGTTGACGCGCACCCGATTACCCGCTCGCTGGACACTACCTTCCACTACACGCGCAACACCGAGTTGATGACCGATCTTGTTCAGATCGCGCGCGGCTCTGCTCTCGTATTGCATCACGGAGGTGCGGTTGATCACTTTCAGATCGGCGACGCTGGCCAGGCGGGTTAAAATCTCATCCTGCACGCCGTCGGCGAAATAGACGTTTTCCCGATCAGGGCTCAGGTTTTCGAACGGAAGCACTGCAATGCTTTTGTCGGCTGCTGGATTCAAAGCTGCATTTTCGACTCGTGGTCGATGTGCGAGGAAAAGTGTAGACATGCCGAAAACGACGGCGGTTGCGACTGCCAGAGCGGCGCGCGTGCGTCGCACGCTGCGTGCCTCCGGGGAGCAACGTTGCAGGCGCGCTGCTAATTCCCGGGTGCCGGGCCGCGAGGCTGGTTGGAATGCGAGCATCGATTCAAGCAGCGATTTCAGGCGATGCGGAACATGCGCTGCTTTGAGTTGTTCGATTGGGAGTGCATTTGACTGCTGAGCCCGGTGGATCTCCGACAGTGTATGGCCGGCAAATGGCGTTTTCCCGGTGAGCGCGAACCAGAGCGTTTCGCCGAGCGAGTAAATGTCGGAACGCACGTCGAGCGCAGAATGTTCAAATTGCTCCGGGCTCGCGAATGCTGGAGTGCCGACGAATCTGTCATGGGTCAGCGACTTCGGATCCGTCGCGGTGTGAAAAGCTTTGGCCAAACCGAAATCGATAATTTTTACCACGGGAATCCCGCTCTTGCGGAGAGCGCGTATTTTACTTCGCTTGGACTGAGCTTCATCATTCCCGATCACTTCGGGGTCGTCCGCATTTATGAGCATCAAGTTTGCTGGCTTTAAATCGCGGTGGACTAACCCCTGTTTTTCTGCCGCGGCCAGGGCCGAGGTGACTTGCTGTGCAATTCCGATAGTGGAACGCGCATCGACAGGCCCGGCACGGTGAACGCGTTCGTCAAGGGTTTCGCCCTCGATTAGTTCCATCGCGTAAAAGTATTGGCCTGTCTCAAGACGCATCCCGAATTGGTAGACTGTGGCGATGTGTTCGTGTCGCAATGCCGCAGCCGCGCGCGCCTCGCGGACAAAGCGTTCACGAGCATCAGTGCTCCGCTCAGCGATTTCGGTTTTAATGATTTTTAAGGCGACCTTGCGCCGGAGCGATGTGTCGGTCGCGCGATACGTAACGCCCATCGCGCCACGGCCAAGCTCGCAGAGACTTCCGTCCGCATGGCAATCGATTTCATAGATACCGAAGCGCATGCTGCCCCCGAAGCCGTCCGCGATTGAATCTTGCGCCGTTTCTTCTTCGCTGCCGATTCCCGCCTGCAATAAACAAAACATGCAGCTCCCGCCGCCAGCGAATGTTTCCTCAAGTGTAGCGCCGCAGGTCGGACAGGTCAGAAGCTGCGGCGAGGAGGGTTGCATTTGTTTGGGCTAAGTTACGAGCTTAACTAGACCGGACCGAGGCAACGATTGCCCGATCTTGCGCTCAATCTCTTCTAGCGCCTCGGGGGACATGTGGAGTGGTCTGACGACAAGGTCTTTCATAAGCCCGCTGCCATCCTATGTCGAGAGGACATCTTTGCGAGAGGTACGCGACGTAGGGCACAGCCGTCGTGACAAAGGCGATAGCTTCGTGTCCATGGAACTGCCTAGTGTGTCTGAAGCGGGTGATGCATCTGAGGCTTTTTTGCGGGTCGCACGAAATCGCCTCCTATGACGATGAGTTCACCGTTAAATGGTGCCGACGGTTTGATCGGAAACAGCGGTCGTAAGACCGCAGATGCTTGCGATACAAACACAACCGAAACTAATGCAGCCACTACTGCGCACCTCATTTTCCTCGGCGCGACTATTTTCATGGAAGTTCAAACTCCTCTCCCAGGTTAATTTCTTCTGCGATCAAATTTTCGGCGCGAATGTCTATTTCCTCTGCCGTTTCGACACGGGCCCACTCTGCTTTAATCGCTTCGCCAACTGCGATCGGTAATCCCGTATCCAAATCGTAAACTAGAAAAGTTTTCATAATTAAAATTTCCTTTCAGCGGTTTGTGATTTTTGGTCTCCACTGACGTACTTCGGAAGATCCGGCGCGATATTGCAGAAAATTTAGGAAAAAGAGATTTACCCAGTTCGCAGAAGCAATGAAGCCGCGCCCAGTTAACAGGAAGGGTGCGGGCCTATTCTGACGTCGTAATGGAAAGCCAGATTATAATGCAGGTGAATGCACGCTCGCCTACCGAGCGGCTAGGACCCGGCAGAGATATCGCAGTTCTTCGTCCACCTCTTCGGCGTCAAAGACCGTATCGCGCACGACTTCGCGTAGAATCGTTCGATAGCGTTTGCGCAATCGAGCAACATCACTGCGCAATGTCGCAACTGGGCGATGCGTTCGTTGCGCCATCTGTTCATACGGGATCGCCGAGTCTTCCGTGGCTGAAAGATATGGCATCAAATGAGTAAGGAGGTCTGCTTTGCCGGCGAGTGCGCACTCTTGCGTGAGCCGATCCAGAGCCTGCCGCAAAAGCAAGGCTGCCCATTCACGATCGTAGACTTCTTCCGGTTGCCATTTTGTTTCGCGTGCAATTTGCGCCTCCGCCTCCGCGGTAGCTTGATCGTCCAGGTTCGTAACGATCACGCCGCCGCCGCGTTTTAATGCGCGTCCACGATCGTGCACATCGGCGGCGAAATGTTTGAGTGTGCCGAGAAGAAAGGAACGGAACCGGCCCTTTTCGCGGTCGGCGCGGGCATACGCACGAGTCTCGATCAGGTCAGCGAAAAAGCCCTGGATCAGATCCCGGGCATCCTCGGCGCCACATCCTTGTCTGCGTAGGAAGGAGTAGAGAGGGCGCCAATAAATTTGGCATAGTTCCGACAGCGCATTGAATGCGTGAGCGGAAACGGTCGCCGAATTGCCTGCTTCGAGGACTATTGACCAACGAGTCGAGGCGAATGATTCATACCGACTTTCCGCCTCGCCGCGAGGGGGGACCGGCGATGTTTTCACGTGTGAACGACAATAAGTAACAGGCAGCTTAGTGGCAAGACATAAGCAACATGAGGTAAACTGAACCCAGAAATGATCTCGCTGCAGAAACGTTTCTTGTTCGTTCACATTCCAAAGACAGCCGGTAACTCCATTCAGAGCGTCCTGCGCGATTACTCGGAGGATCAACTTGTTGCACTACGAAAGGAGCAGGACGGGATCGAGCGCTTCGGACTGCGCAATCCAAAGTACAAACTCAAGAAACACTCTACGCTGAGCGAGTATCGCGATGCGTTGGAGGACGAGCAATTCCGCAATCTGTATAAGTTCACCTGCGTGCGGAACCCTTGGGATCGAATGGTGTCGTATTATTTTACTCCAACGCAAAGGCCCGAAACTTGGAACAGGAAAAAATTCCGCGAGATAATCTCCAAAGCTCTGTCTGTGGCGAACTATTTGCGACTGGACAACGGCAAAGAGGACCCGTTCGCCAATGTCGATTACATCATGCGCTTCGAAAATCTGGCCGACGACTTTCGTGCCGTGTGCACGGCAATTGGCATCTCGCCACCAGCCCTGCCGCAATACAACCGCTCAAGCCGCGAGCATTATTCAAAATATTACGATGACGAACTTCGCGAATTAGTGCGCAGCCGGTTTGCTTCGGAGATCGAGCGATTTAATTACACGTTCGAAGAGCAATGAATGCAAAATGCTATGCAGATCCAGCGCTTCGCGTGAGCTTTGGCCCGTCTTTCGTGTCGCGCACTTCCCATCCGAGCGCGAAAATTTCGTCGCGCAGTTCGTCACTACGTTTCCAATTCTTTTCGCGCCGTGCGTCCTCGCGTTGTTGTGCGAGCTCTGCCACTTCGTGCGGAATGGCGACGTCAGTGTCAGTTTCAAGATCAAGAACGGTGTTGATCCGTTTCCACCAATCCAGCCATGCGCTTGCCGAAGCCGCGTCCATTTCGTTTTGATCCAGCGCGCGATTAATTTCGCGAATCGATTCAAATACAAAACCGAGCGCTGCAGAGATATTGAGATCGTCATCGAGCGCGTCTTCAAAGGCAGTGGTCGGATGTTGGGCGCTGGATGTTGGGCCTTGGACGTTTCCGCTTTTTGCGATCTCTCTTAGCCGCGCCAGCCACTCATCGATCCGGGCTAATGACTCGCGGGCCTCATTCATTCCTTCCCAGGTGAAATTCAACGGCACGCGATAATGCACCCGCAGAAGCGCGTAACGGAGCTCGCGTCCAGTGTAACCTTTCGCCAGAACATCTGGCACGGTGTAAAAATTGCCTAACGACTTCGCCATTTTCTGGCCATCCACCAGCAAATGCGCGCAATGCAGCCAGTAGCGCACGAACTTCTTTCCCGTCACGCCTTCGCTCTGTGCGATCTCCGCTTCGTGATGCGGAAAGATGTTATCGACGCCGCCGCAGTGGATATCGATCTGGTCGCCCAGCAACGCCGTGGACATCGCGCTGCACTCGATATGCCAGCCGGGACGACCCGGTCCCCACGTCGAATCCCATTTCACGTCGCCGTCTGCTTCGTCCCAGGCTTTCCACAAGGCAAAATCGCCGATGTGTTCCTTATCGTATTCGTCATGCTTCACGCGGCCTGTTGACTGCAACTGCGTGAGATCGAAGTGCGCGAGCTTGCCGTAATCCGGAAATTTGTTGATGCGAAAGTAAACCGATTTGTCGTCGGCCTGGTAAGCGAGCCCTTTTGAAATCAACGCACTAATCATCCCGATCATTTTGTCGATGTAACGTTGATCGGTCGCTGCCGGGTACTCGTCTGCGCGCTTGATACGCAACGTGTGGGCGTCTTCGAAGAATGCCTCTTTGAATTGCTCCGTGAAGTTTTGCAGCGGAATGCCGGCCTCGCGCGCGCCGCGAATCGTCTTGTCCTCAACATCGGTGATGTTCATCACGCGATGCACCTTGTAGCCGCGCAGTTCCAAATGCCGCTGAAGCAGATCTTCGAAAATGTAGGCACGGAAATTTCCAATGTGCGCCCGGCTGTAAACGGTCGGGCCGCACGTGTACATTCTGATTGGAAGCGCGGCCGGACCGCGTGGCTCGAATTCCTCAATTTCGCGCGAGTAGGTATTAAAAAATCGAAGTGCCAACGGCATGTGCAGTCAGCAGGTAGCGGTGGTTCACCTGACACCGCCAAGGCGATTGAGATCAATCGCCGCTACCCACTCCATATTCGACTGTGGCGATGGCGATCGCGGCGATGCCTTCGCCTTGCCCGATGGGTCCGAGCTTTTCGTTAGTCGTCGCTTTCACGCTCACATCGGACTCGCTCACACCGATCGCTGCCGCAATGTTTTGGCGCATCGCCGGACCATGCGCGGCGAGTTTGGGTGCCTCGGCGATCACCGTTGCGTCAACATTGATGACCCGCGCGTTTCTCTCGTTTAGCAAATTGCCGACGCGCTTCAAAATTTCCATGCTGCTGATGCCGCGGATCGATTCGTCGGTGTTTGGAAAGTGCTGGCCAATATCGCCGGCGCCGATCGCGCCGAGCAACGCATCGGCGATCGCGTGTGAGAGAACGTCCGCATCGGAATGTCCCTCCAGGCCGCGCGCGTGCGCAATGTCGACGCCGCCTAATATCAGTTTCAATCCGTCGGCGAAACGATGGATGTCGTAACCGATGCCGGAGCGGATCATGGGCTTTGCCTCGTTGAATCGTTGAATCGTTGAATCGTTGAATCGGTAAACCGCAAATCCGATGTGACGATGTAACGGTCTAACGAATTGCCTTCTCTGCTGAAGTCATTCATTACAGTTTCAAATCGATCAGACCGTTTGAGGCGACAATGCTGTATTTGTCTTTCATGTTCTCGCGTGGGCGAAGATCGACAGTTCCACCGGCGCTTTCAACCAGGAGCGAACCGGCGGCGATGTCCCACAAACTGATTCCGGTTTCAATGTATGCATCGAATCGTCCGCACGCGACGTAAGCCATGTCGAGCGCCGCGCTGCCGAGCACGCGGCATTTGCGCACCCGATGAATCATTTGCTGAAGCAGGGGGAAGTTCGTGTTGATCGTCTCTCCGGTTTTAGCGAGACCGATTGAGATAACAGCTTCGGCGAGCTTCGCGCGATTGCTCACATGGATCGGAGCTCCGTTCAATTTCGAAACCTCGCCTTGTTGGCCGGTCCACATCTCGCCACGAATCGGATCGTAAATCACGCCAACGACCATCTGCTTGTGCAGGCGGAGCGCGATGGAAACGCAAAAATGAGGAATGCCGTAGAAATAATTCACCGTTCCATCCAACGGATCGACAATCCATTGATGGTCGCTGGACTGATCTCCGACAATCCCTTCTTCGCCGTAAAGCGCGTGCTCAGGAAATTTCTCGAGAAGCAATTTGCAAATCAACTCCTGCGCCCGAACATCGATCTCCAATTTGATATCGTGCGCCGCGAACGCGTTGACGCGCTGCTGCTGCTGAAAATTGTCGCGCAATAATTTACCGGCGGCGCGTGCGGCGTTCTCCGCTGCATCGAGGTAAGGCTTCATCGGGAAGCATTACGTCGCACAAAGAATACAAAGTGCACGATTGAAAACACACTATCGAATTGTCATTCCGAGCGAAGTCGAGGAAGCCCGCAGCAAAACCTCAAGGCGACTCCGCGGGATCCTTCGAGTTCGCTGCGCTCCCCTCAGGATGACACATGCATTTCGCCAGCCCGGAAAAAAAACCGGGAGGGAAATAAATTTCTCCTCCCGGGTTGAAGTTAGGTTGTGACCCCGAAGAAATTCGGGGCCGTTAACACAGCGATGGGCTTAATGCCTCTTTTTCTTCGCTGTTTTTTTCTTTGCTGCTTTTTTCTTTGCCATCGACTAATTCCCCCCTTTCAATCCGCAACGCGCGGGGCATTGTGAAGAGTTGGGAATGACTTCACTTATGTGCGTTCAGTAATCATCACATTTTTTTTGTCAAACGTTTTTGTTGTGAATTTGCAAAAATTTTCACCAGCTCGCGCGCGAGAAATGTTTTTGGTGCACGTGAAATTTCCTTCGTTTCACCATCACGAAACAGAATCACCAACTCATTTTCATCGGTCTCCATTCCGATGTGCGCATCATTTGCGACAATGATATCGCAATTCTTTTCGCGCAGTTTTTTCGTGGCGTTTGCTTCGAGGTGATCCGTTTCCGCTGCAAAACCGACGAGAAGAAATTTCCCATTCTGTCGCTGGCCTAACGACTGGAGAATGTCGCGCGTGGGAATTAAGTCGAGCGAGACTTGAGCGGCGCACTTTTTGATTTTAACTGGCGAGACTTCAGCCGGCTTGTAATCCGCCACCGCAGCACAGAGGACGCAAATGTCCGAGCTGTCCGCGTGTTGGTGAACGGCTTTGAACATTTCGTCACTTGTCGAAACGGAAATGAATTTGGTATTGCGCGGCGGCTCGAGATTCACCGGACCGGAAATTAGAATCACCTCGTGCCCGGCATCCAATGCTGCTTGGGCGATGGCGTAGCCCATTTTCCCGGACGAACGATTGGAGATGTAACGAACTGGGTCGATCGGTTCGCGCGTCGGACCAGCCGTGATGAGAAATGTCACGCGATCAGTTTGTCGTGCCGCGTAAGAAGAAACTCCGCACGGAACGCGATCTCGTTCACTTTCCACAACCGGCCGAGCCCTTCATATCCGCACGCCAGCATGCCTTCTTCCGGCCCGATGAGTTCCACGCCTCGCGCCCTAAGTTTTTCCACGTTCTCCTGCGTCGCTGGATGCGCCCACATTTTTCCGTTCATCGCCGGCGCGATCAAAATCGGCGCGCGTGTGGCGAGCGCGATCGCTGCGAGCGGATGAGCTGCCAAACCCTGCGCGAGCTCGGCAATTATGTGCGCAGTAGCCGGCGCGATCAGCAGCAAATTCGCGCGATCGGCAAGATCAATGTGGCCCGGTCGCCAGCTTTCTTTTTCATCAAAGAAGCTCGTCGTCACCGGATTTTTCGACAGCGTCTGCAACGTAAGCGGTGAGATGAATTCGGTCGCGTCGTGTGTCATCACCACGAATACTTCGTGACCTTGTTTGACCAGCAGACTCGCAAGCTCCCCAGATTTGTACGCGGCGATCGATCCAGTGACGCCGAGCACGACCGATTTCCGGCCAGCGGGAATGTCCACCACTTTTCGGGAATTGGTTTTCTCCAGCTTGCGCCTTGAATTTTTCTCCATCGCAGTCATATCGATCATTTTGGCGTCAGCCGTCTGCTCAAAAACGTTTCAGCAGACATGATGTTGCGGACGTTTTCGAGATCTCCTTCGACTGAACCGCTGACGATAGTGTAACGGTAATCGCGCCATAATTCCATTTCTCGCATGGCGGTGGCGAGACGCGATTCGATTTGCTGCGCGGTCTCGGTTCCCCGTTTCATCAATCGCCTTCGCAATTCTTCAACATCAGGAGGCATGATGAAGACGTCGGCCAACGCCTGCCGAACGATCGGATCGTCGAAACTGCGGATGGTGGCGGCTCCTTGCGTGTCGATGTCGATCAGGACGTCGACGCCTTTTTTTAGATTCGACAGCACAGGCTCGCGCAACGTGCCGTAATAATCTCCGTGCACCTGTGCGCGCTCCAGAAAATCGCCGTGTTCCAGTTTTGCGAGAAAATCTGCGTGTGAAAGAAAGTGATAATGCATGCCGTTAATCTCGCCGCCGCGTGGGGCTCGTGTCGTGCAGGATACGGAATAAAAGAAGTTCCCGGTTTTTCTCAGCGCTTGAACGACAGTGGTCTTTCCCGCGCCAGATGGAGCGGAAATGACAAAGAGAATTCCGTGCCGGCTGAATCGGTTACTCAAGGTTTTGAATTTGCTCGCGGATCTTCTCCAATTCGGCCTTGCAACCGATAACGCGTTGCGAGATTGCAGCGTCATTGGCTTTCGCTCCAAGCGTGTTGAGTTCCCGGAAAATCTCCTGTGTGATGAATTCCAGTGTGCGTCCAACCGGCTCTTTGCTGCGCAAGTGATGGGCAAATTGAGCAAGATGGCTCTCAAGCCGCGTCAGCTCTTCCGATACGTCAGCTCGATCGGCAAAGAAGGTAATTTCTTTTAAAAGACGCTCGTCCTCGTTAGCCAGCGGCAGGCCAGCTTTTTGTATGCGTTCGAGAAGCACCGCGCGATACCGTTTGACCACGTCGGGATGCAGTGCCCGGACTTCCTTGAGTTTTTTCCGAATTGCTTTGAGACGGTGAATCAAATCTTTGGCCAGATGTTTTCCCTCGCGTTCTCGCATTTTTATCAGATCTGCGAGCGCCCCACAGAGAGCGCGTTCGACTGCCGGCCAGGTATCTTCGGGATCCCATGCTTCTTCAGGGAACCGCATCACGCCGGGCGCTTGCAGGATGGTGGCGATGGTGATCTCGCCCGGCGCGTCCAATTCCTTTTGCAATGAGCGCATCGCTTCGTGATACGAGCGGGCGAGTTCCGTGTTGAGCGCGAGCGCCCGGGCGCCGTTCGCGCCACTGTGAAGACTGACTGTCGCGTTCGTGCGACCGCGCGAAATATTTTCATTGATTGTCTGGCGAATGCGCGGTTCGAGCTCAGCCAGATCGCGCGGCAAATTAACCACGACATCGCTCTGTTTCCGGTTCACGGAGTTTAGCTCGACAGTAAATTTTGTTCCTTCGTGATCGGTCTCGCCGCGACCGTATCCAGTCATGCTTCGCATACGTCGAAAGCTTATCGCAGAGAAATATTTAACGTTCAATGAGCGATTGGATCAAGCTTTGTGCTGCGCGGCGATGGGGTGAAGGCATTGCGACATTATGAATCGATCCAAACCACTGCTGTCCGGGAGCGATCCGCTTTGGCGCAGGGCGGCGATACACAGAAAGCGTGACTCGATGATGGGTGAATGGAAACACGGACTCATAAACTGGCCGTCGCTGAAAACGCGGCTGTTCGAAGTAATCGATAACGAACCGCGGCAAAATCCACATGCCGCGCCAACGGTGGCGGGATTGCTCGAGCAGAATCCGGCCGCGCCTAACGATTAATGCATGCGTTTCGATGAGTCGTTTCGTTTTGGGTCGCGACTTCCTTATTGGCAGTGCAGCCGGATTTTTTGCGCGGCAAAAATTCTTAACCGCGCACAGATGGCATTTCGGCTTCCGGGCTACGCAAATGAGCGCGCCAAGATCCAGGAGTGCAGAGTTGAAGGGTCCGGCATCGGACTTTGGGAGAAGACTCGCTGCGTGTTGCCAAAGCATGCGCCGGCCGGGATTGGAATCGATTGATTCGTGCAAATTGAAAAGCCGAGCCAACACGCGACCGGTGTTCGCTTCGACAATCGGAACCGATTGATCAAACGCAAAGCTGGCCACTGCATGCGCGGTGTATTTCCCGATTCCGGAAAGTTGTCGCATTTGCTCGATTCGCCGCGGGAAATGTCCGCCATATCGAGCCATAACGGTTTTGGCCGTGGCGTGGAGATTTCGCGCGCGAGCGTAATAGCCGAGGCCCTGCCACACTCGAAGCACCTCATTTTCCGAAGCGCGTGCCAGGGAAGCGAAATCGGGAAACGTGCGGAGCCACTTGTGATAATAGGGGATTACGGTGGCGACCTGCGTCTGCTGCAACATGAACTCGGAAACGAGGATAGCGTACGGATCGCTGGTCCGGCGCCATGGGAGATCGCGCCCATGCCGACAATACCAACGGACAAGAGAGCGGCGAAAAACGGCAAGGTTCTCTGGCGATATCACGGGTTGGAAGCGAACGTCCAACTCCCAACGCTCAACGTCCAATGCCGAATTCGGAGTTGAGCATTGGGCGTTGAGCGTTGAGCGTTCGGCGTTTTCCGAAATGAATTCTTACACTCATCTACTTTCGCCTGAGCAAGTGAGAAAGCTGCGCGCTTTGCTCGAGGAGTCCGGATTCGAGTTCGCGCCAAAAGAATGGACTATTTTTTTTGCGCAAAAGAACAAACTGAGCGTGGCGGTCTACGAGAAGGGGCCAAAGGTGCTGGTGCAGGGACGCGGCATTGAGGAGTTCGTGCAATTCGAATTGGAGCCTAAGGTTCTCGGTGAAGCGAAGCTCGGATACGAAGAAGTGCACTCGCCGGAAATGTTCGAGCCGCATTTCGGTGTGGACGAGAGCGGGAAGGGCGATTTCTTCGGGCCCCTCGTTATATCGGGGGTCTACGTTGATCGGGGTATAGCGCGCAAGCTTCTGGACGGCGGCGTCGTGGACAGTAAGCGGATCAGCTCCGATGCGCGGATTCGCGCGCTTGCGGACACGATTCGCAAAACTTCACAAGGTCTGGTGGAAATGGTTCTGATCGGCCCGGCGAAGTACAACGAGTTATACGAGAAGTTCGCCAATTTGAATCGGCTCCTCGGATGGGGACACGCACGGGTGATCGAGAATTTGCTGGCGCGAAAGCCGGGCTGCCCGCGGTCTTTATCGGATCAGTTTGCCGACGCTCGCGTCATTAAGGAGTCCTTGATGAGGCATGGGCGTAATATTGTTCTTGAACAAAGGCCGCGAGCGGAATCCGACATCGCCGTGGCGGCGGCATCGATCATAGCGCGTGAGGGATTCATCAATTGGCTCGAACGCAAAGGCAAAGAACTCGGTACGCGCTTGGAACGCGGCGTGTCTTCCGGGGTGAAAGAGACTGCAAAAAAGCTAGTTGAGCTAAACGGGCCACAGGGATTGCGCGAACTGGCGAAGGTCCATTTTCGAACCGCGCATGAGATTGCGCCAGAGTATTACGCCGCGCCGCCACCTCGCGAAGATTGGCGACGGCGCAGGTCCTCAAACGTTACCAACTGAAGGCTTGAACTGCCGAATTCAGAAAATTGCTTTTTTGTGCTTGATTTAGCCACCGGTGGACTCACAAGGAACGATTACTAAAATAGATATGGCGAAATTAACCAAGCGCGACATTGTGGTGTCGATCAGCAATCAGACTGGGATGGTTCAGCATCAGGTCTTTGATGTAGTACAAAAGACCCTCGATAAAATCACAGAGAGTCTGGCCAACAACATTCCAGTTGAGTTAAGAAACTTCGGCGTGTTCCTCCCGCGCCTTACGCGACCGCGGATCGGACGAAACCCTAATCAACCGGGGAGCAGTTTCGTCATTCCGCCACGTGCGACGGTGAAGTTCAAGGCGGGTAAAATCATGCGGCAACGCGTAGAAAAGCTCTCTCGGCAATTAAAAGAAGCGGAAGAGCGAAAGGTTAACGCAGAGGTCGGCGCACACGCTGGCGAATAACTGGATCTGATTGGACGAATACGCCTGTGACCAAGGTTCGCAGGCTCGAATGTCTGTGCTTTAGATTTAAGAGAGCAAACTCTGAATCGTTTTCTCCAAGCGCTCGAAATTAATCGGCTTCGTCAGATGTTCAGCGAAACCTGCTTCCCTGGCTTGGTTCACATCCTGTTCGCTGCCGAAACCGCTTAAGGCTATCCCCGGCAAACGATTATTGAGACGCACTTCGCGCATTAAGTCGTAACCGCTGCGATCGGGTAATCCGATGTCGCTGATGAGCAAGTCGAATTCCTGTGTACGGACTTTCTCGGCAGCCTGCTCTGCGGAATGGGCGACAGTTATCTCGTAGCCGCGACGTTCCAGCATTCTCTTCATGCCGAGACAGGTATCGTAATGGTCGTCAACCAGCAAGACGCGCCGATGACTGCCAACAGCGGCATCCGGTTTCCGATCAGTTGGTCGATCCTCCGCCTGCCCATCGCGTTCAATCGGGCTTTCAATGGTGTTTAGCTCGACTGTAAAAGTCGCGCCGTGATTTTTCCCGGAGCTTTGGACGCGAATGTGTCCGCCATGCGCGTCGATCAACGTCTTTGAAATAGTCAGGCCGAGCCCGAGGCCTCCAAACCGGCGGGTGATATCACTTTGCCCCTGTTCAAACGCATCAAAAATTTTGCCGATTGTTTCGGGCTCAATTCCAATGCCGGTATCGGTAACGCGCACCTCGATCTTATCCGGCGTCGGATTCAGAGTTTCGATGGTAATTCGGCCTTTTTCCGGGGTGAACTTGACGCTGTTCTTGATCAGGTTCCAAAAAACCTGCTGCAAGCGTGCTGGGTCGCCTTCTACGTACGTGTGAACCGCGCGAAGTCCAAAGTTCACTTCGAGGTTTTTTGCCTCGATTTCGGCACGGCATATCTCGTTAGCGCGCTGGAGGATTTGATGGATGGAAATAGGTTCGAAGCTTAGTTGGAGTTTGCCTTTCGAGATGCGCGTGATGTCCAGCAAATCGTCGATGAGGCGTGCTTCCAATTCGACATTTCGGCGGACGACTTCAAGCGCTTCCCTGACGGTTTTTGATTCCGGCATCTCGGCTTCGAGTTCTCCCACCATGGCGATCACCGGCGTCAGAGGACTTCGCAACTCATGAGATAGTTGCGCCAGGAACTGGTCCTTCGCTGCGTTTGCGGCAATTAACTCCTGGCGCAGCGTGACATCGCGCGTCTTGTCTTCTACCAGATAAAGCACGCCCTGGACCGTGTCCTTCGTCCCTTGCAGTCGTAGGAGGTTTATGTCGAGGAAATGCGTTACGTCTGACTTATTTTTCAACGGGTGCTCGATCAGTTGAAACGGCGTTCCAAAGTTAAGCACCCGCTCAACCGCCCCCGGAGGCGCAATCTTTACATCATCGCAGGTGATTTCGGTAATGTCGCGACCCGCCGGCAACTCACCGAAACGTTCAGCCATCCGGGCAAACGCATCATTAGCATGAAGAAACCGGCGAGAAGCAGGATCAACCAGAGCGATTCCGCCGGGCATGTTCGCCAGCATTTTCTCGTTGAAAACAACCTCGCGCTCCAGTTGTTGCTTTGATTCCAGTTGCCGTTGGTAGAACCGGCTGCCCAGCCAGGCAAACACAGCCGTGAGAACAATCAACCATGCGGTTAAGACCGTCATTCGCCCGAGAAGATCATGAACCGGTTTGTACGCAACCGAGAGCGGTTGCTCCACCAATGCCGCCCAACCAGTCGATTCGATGCGGCTGAAAGAATAAAGGTTGTTGCGGTATTCGAAGTGTCCACTCTTGCTTTGACCGATTTTGTTGAGTAACTCGCTGCTCTCAGGCGCCGTCGTATCCGGATTTGGCTTGAATTCGTTTGAGAAAAGCGCTGCACCCTTTTGGTCGAGGACTTGGAAAACGAAGTGATCGGAAAAGTCGATAGCGGACAATCGCTTGCCAATTCTCTCTATAAGAACGGAGTCGCCGACGAATCCAAGAAGCGTCCCGTCCGGGGCTCGAATGGCGGCGACAATATTGGCTACAAGGCGGTTATCGGAGAACCGGGGATGAATCGACGACACAATCGGTTGATCCGATGCAGTCGCTTCTTCACGCCAGTGATTCGCCCCAAAGTCTTTGCCGACCATCTCTGGCGTGGTGGGAATTGATGCGAGCAAAGTGCCATCGGGTCCGGCCAGGAACATCCCATCGACATTTGGATGCGAATAGAAAGCGGAGTTGACCCACTGTTGGGCGGCCGGGGCAGGATTTGGCGAACTGAGAATCCGGGCGACCTCAGGAATGCTCTCGTAGTAGTTGATAATTTCGCTGCTACGGCTGAGATCGGTTCTGACCACGTGTCCAAGCAATTGCACCAGCGTTTGCCGGTCTCGCAAAATGCGTGATTCCAACGTGTCGCGCAGGATCGTGTAGGAGACGATCAGCGTCAGGACTGACGGAATCCATCCCGCCAGCAGAATCGGAATAATGATCTTCGAACGCTCGAAACGCTCGCGCCTTCGTTTCGTCATGAAATTTCCAAATAAAATGCCGGTATTTAGCAGAAAACCGACTGAGTCACGGTCAACCTGCTGCTCGTCTCAGGCAAGGAGGAATTGCCGCCTAGAGTCAGCCGATTTACAGACGCAGAGTGCCGGCGAACAGTGATATCGGCAAACCGACCGGCGTCGCAATTGCGAACCGATAAGAGACTGCTGCATATCAACACGATGTCACGGCGGTTCTCACCGGCAACCGTTTGATTTTTGGATTGACGCAACTGATGGAAACAGCATCATGTCCGCCTGACTGCGTCATCCATTCGCAGCAATAGCAATCTCCATGCAAGAAAGCATCGGACATATTATCTGGTCGAGTTGTTACCTGAGTGTGCTCATCGGGCTTTCCGCTTATGGGATCCACCGCTATTTCATCATTTATTTGTATTTGAAAAACCGTAATCGGCCGCCGGTTCCGGCCCGCTACTTTGAGAAACTGCCGAAGGTGACGGTGCAGTTGCCGATTTTCAATGAAGTGTACGTTGCTGAGCGGCTGCTCCGTTCCGTGAGCGAACTCGATTATCCGCAGGAGCTTCTACAAATCCAGGTGCTCGACGATTCAACAGATGAGACCCGTGAGATTACCGCGGCGTGTGCTGAGCAATTGCGTCAGCGCGGGTTCAACGTCCAGCGCATCCATCGGACTGACCGGACGGGCTTTAAGGCTGGCGCTCTGGCGCGGGGAACCGCTACTGCGGAGGGCGAGTTTCTTTGCATCCTGGATGCCGATTTTGTTCCGGAAAAAGACCTGCTAAAACGCACCGTTCATTTCTTTACCGATCCAAAAGTAGGAATGATTCAAACGCGGTGGGGACATTTGAACCGCGGCTATTCACTGCTCACACGCATGCAGGCGATATTTTTGGATGGACATCTTTTGCTTGAGCAAATCGCGCGTAGCCGCAGCGGCCGCTTTTTTAATTTCAACGGGACAGCCGGTTTATGGCGGCGTTCATGTATCGAGCAGAGCGGCGGGTGGCAGCACGATACGTTGTGTGAGGACCTCGATCTGAGCTATCGGGCGCAACTCGCGGGCTGGAAGTTCATTTATCTCTCTGATGTCGTTACTCCGGCGGAGCTGCCGGTGGACATGAATGGGTTCAAGTCTCAGCAGCATCGCTGGACAAAAGGTTCCGTCCAGACATGCAAGAAGTTGTTGCCGACCGTTTGGCGCAGCCATTTGCCCTTTCGAATAAAGCTGGAAGCCACCGGACACTTGATGTCGAATTTCGCATACCTGCTGCTGGCAATGCTTTGCGTCCTTTTATATCCTGCTACTGGCGGACCCCCGGTTGGCTGGGTCCGCACACTGCTGGTTGAGACTCCGATCTTTCTCGCAGCGTCGGCATCGGTCGGGCTTTTTTACATTTGTGCCCAACGCGAGTTGCATCCCCGAACATGGATCAAAGAACTCCTTTTTCTTCCATGTTTGCTAGCATTAGGAATTGGTCTCTCGCTCAACAATGCGCGAGCTGTGCTCGAAGCGATGTTCAACCACCAGTCAGATTTCACGCGGACGCCAAAGTACGGGATCGAACGCAAGTCGCAGCCATGGCGGAGCTGTAAGTACCGGCCGCTCAAGTCGGCGCTTCCGCTGGCGGAGCTGGCATTTGCCATCTATTTCACCTACTTCGTGGTGTATGCCATCATGCACCGGCAATTTTTGTCCGTCCCGTTTTTGATAATGTTTCAAGCAGGATTTCTCTACGTCTGTCTCAGCTCCTTCGTGAGTGGTTGGTCAAAATTGAATCTGGGCAGTTCGCGGCCGCGGGCCACAATTCCCGCGTGACAAATCGAAATTGTGGAGTAAAAGATTCGGCCAATGCTTAGGCCCGTTGCACTCATCCTTAGTGTAATCTCAGCGACGTCTGTATTTGCGGTCGCGCCGGTGGACAATTCGAACCAGGTGATCATCAGCGTCCGTGATCAGAAGATGGTGTTTATGCGCAACGGCAGCAAAGTGGCGACCTATCCAATATCAACGTCAATGTTCGGTCTGGGCGACGCATGGGGGCGAATGACCACTCCGCTCGGGTATCTGGCGGTGGAAAAAAAGATCGGTGACAACGTTCCAGTCGGAGCTGTTTTTCATAAGCGGCGGTTGACCGGTGAAGTTCTTCAGCCCAACGCTCCTGGCCGAGACCCCATCACAACACGTATCATCTGGCTTCGCGGACTCGAGGCGCAGAACGCGCATGCGTTTCAACGCTGCATTTATATTCATGGCACACCCGAGGAAAACAAAATTGGTCGCCCCGCAAGTTACGGCTGCATACGCATGAAATCGAAGGATGTCGCCGAGCTTTACGACCAGCTGCCAGTCGGGGCTGTAGTGCAAATTATTCCTGATCGGTTGCCAAAAATGGATAAGACGAAGCCGCGTCAGGAAATGAGCGGCGGTGTCGTCGCTGCAAACACAACGGAGCAGCAGCCGCCACAGATACCTGCTACGAAGGTTGCAAAGATAACGCAACAACCGCCACCGCAGATAGTTGCCACGAACACTGCAAATATAGCGCCGCCGCCGCAGACAACGGCCACCAAGATTGCCAAGGTAACGGCGCACCGGCCACCAGAGATAACTGCCACGAAGGCTGCAAATGTAACGCCTGAGCCTCCACCGCAGATAAGTGCTGCCATGCTTGCGACGCCGCCTTCCAGCTCACTCAGCTTGGAACAAATGCGGACGGCTGGAGCTCTTGCCGGCGAGCGGCAAAAAGCGAAACTCGCAACGAACAAACGCTTATAAACAGGCTAGCCGGCGTTCGCTCCATAAAATTCTTGATCGCCGATGGCCAACACGAAATCAGCCGGTAAACGTGCCCGACAGACGCTTAAACGAGCGGCGCATAATAGAAGCGTTAAGACGCACCTGCGCGGACTGCAAAAACAAATTCGTTTAGCGCCAGAGCGCACCGCCGATCAGATTCGCGCGGCGATTTCTGCTATCGACAAAGCAGCCAAAGGTGGGGTCATTCATCGTAACGCCGCCAATCGTCGCAAGGCACGGCTGAACCAGACACTCGCGGCGAAATAACCGGCTGTCATCCTGACCGGAGCGAAGCGGAGTCGAAGGATCCCGCGAAAGTTCACTTAAGTCATGCTACCGGATTCTTCGACTGCGCTGGGAATGACAAGTTCCAAATGCTCGTTGCATATCTTAGTGGCCGGATAGATTCTGGGGAATGATTCCCGCGCTTCTACTCGTTTTGTCCGTGGTCGTTTATCGGGTCACAACAGGTTTGTTGATCCATTCCGGCGCGGGCTGGCTTTCTAACTTCGCACCACTCGCCGCGATTGCTCTGTGTAGCGCTGCCTATTTCCCTGGAAAATACAAGTTCTCGGTACCGCTGCTCACGTTGTTCATTTCTGACGTGATCATTAATCTTCGTTATGGTGCGCCGCTGCTCGATCCGCAAATTCTCGTCCGTTACGCCGCGCTGGCGCTTGTCGGATGCCTCGGGCTTCTTTTGCAGAAGCGACCGTCGCTGAAGACGCTTTTACCCGCATCGATTGTTGCTTCGACGATGTTCTACCTCATAACGAACACCTTCTCGTGGTTGAGCGATCCCGGCTACGCGAAGAATTTTGCGGGGCTGGTTCAATCGATGACCGTTGGCTTGCCTCAATACAGCGCGACACCAACGTGGATGTTTTTCCGCAATTCACTCGTCAGCGATCTAATTTTTACTGGTCTTTTCGTTGTTTGCATGAACGCCGGCCGAAGCATGGGGAGATCGGAGGAACGTGCTTCGCAGTTCGGTCCCGCTGCCGCCGGATAATTGACTATGCAGCCGGTGGAGCAGCGCGACGAAGTCGAGATGCTCTCGCTAATGCTGTTGATCCGGCGCTTCGAAGAACGCGCCAGTCAGCAGTATCAAGCGCAGAAGATTGGGGGCTTTTGCCACCTTTACATCGGCCAGGAGGCCGTCGTTGCCGGGGCGATCGCTGCCGTGCGGCCGGATGATTACGTAATCACTGCTTACCGTGATCATGGACATGCCCTGGCGCGTGGCACCAGTGTGAACGCATGCATGGCGGAGCTCTTTGGAAAAGAGACTGGCTGCTCGCGTGGACTTGGTGGGTCGATGCATTTTTTTGACAAGCGACACAACATGTATGGCGGGCACGCAATTGTCGCCGCGCACGTACCGCTTGGGGTGGGATTGGCTTTCGCAATCAAATATCGGGGCGAGGATCGAGTCACGCTTTGCTTCTTCGGCGACGGCGCGATCAATCAAGGGTCGTTCCACGAAGCATTGAATCTCGCCGCGTTGTACAGGCTGCCGATCATTTTCATTTGTGAAAACAATCTCTTCGCCATGGGCACATCGGTGAAACGATCGACATCGTTGAAGCAAATCGTAGATCGGGCGGAGGGTTACGATATTCCCGGCGAGATCGTGGATGGAATGAACTTTCGGGAAGTGCGCGACAAAGTCGCTGAGGTCGCCGAGTCCATCCGGAAAGAATCGCATCCCGCATTCCTGGAAGTGCGCACGTATCGCTATCGTGGCCATTCCATGTCGGATCCCGCAAGTTATCGAACCAAGGACGAACTGGAAAAATATCGGCTTGATGATCCGATCATTCGTTTGCGCGCGCAGCTCACGCGCGAGGGCAAATTGACGAACGAACAGTTCGATCAGCTCGACAAGCGCGCGAAGCAAGCAGTGTTGGATGCGGTAAAATTTGCCGAAGAAAGTTCAGAGCTACCGGTCGAGAAACTCCACGATTACGTGTATTTCAACGGAGCTAAGTCGTGAGAGAAATTACATATCGCCAGGCTTTGAATGAAGCGCTCGCTGAAGAGCTGGAGCGTGATCCCAGCGTTTTCCTGATGGGCGAAGAAGTCGCCGAATACCAGGGGGCATACAAAGTGAGCGCCGGATTGCTGCAGCGCTTTGGTGCGCGACGCATAATCGATACCCCGATCAGCGAGAACGGATTCGCCGGTTTGGGCATCGGCGCAGCGATGGTCGGACTGCGACCGATTATCGAATTCATGACGTTCAGCTTCTCGCTCGTGGCTTTCGACCAGGTAGTAAACAACGCGCCAAACATGTTCATGATGTCAGGCGGCCAATTCAATGTCCCGATTACGTTTCGCGGACCGAACGGACCCGCGCATCAGCTTGGAGCAACCCACTCGCACGCCACAGAGAATTTTTACGCCAGCGTGCCCGGCCTCAAAGTTTGCACACCGGCGACACCGCGCGATGCCAAGGGTTTGTTGAAAACTGCCGTGCGTGACGACAACCCGGTGTTGGTCCTCGAAGCGGAACTGCTTTACAGCTCGAAGGGAATGGTCGAGCCGCCCGATGAAGAACTGCTTATCCCGCTGGGTAAAGCGGAGGTGAAACGCGAAGGCAGCGATGTCACCGTCGTTTGTTACGCGCAGACTGTTCCGATCGCGCTGAAAGTCGCGGCGCAACTCGAAGAGGAAGACATTTCCGCCGAGATTGTCGATCTGCGCTCGATTAAACCGCTCGACGAGAAGGCGATTTTCGACTCTGTCGCGAAAACGCATCGCGTAGTGATTGTCGAACAGGACCATCCATTCTGCGGTGTCGGCGCAGAAATTTGCTACCGAATTCAAAGGAATATCTTCGATGAGCTGGATGCGCCGGTTCTACGCGTATCACAGGAAGATATTCCGATGCCATACAATGAAGACTTGGAGCAAGCTGTCCTGCCGAACGCTGAAAAACTCGTCGCCGCGGTGAAACAGGTCTGCTACGCGTAAATCCTTAGTTGTAATTATGCCTGAAATCCAGATGCCGAAACTGAGCGACACGATGACCGAGGGCACTCTCGTCGCGTGGAAGAAAAAGAAGGGCGACCAGGTCTCGGCTGGCGAAGTGCTCGCCGAGATCGAAACGGACAAGGCGACTATGGAATGGGAATCGCCTGAGGACGGAACGCTCACCGAAATTTATGTCCAGGAAGGCGGCAAGGTGAACGTCGGCGATAAAATTGGGTTCATCCGGGGAGAAGGCGAGGAAGCACCGAAACAGGAAGCGCCAACACAGAAAAAGAAGACGGAAGCCGTACCGGAAAAGAAGCCGCAAGCGGAAACGGAAAAACCCGCCCCGGCAGAGGTCGCAGAAAAAGAAACTGCGCCGCCTCGGCAACAAGATCCAGGGGCGGCTGTGCCAGCCGCACCGAGTCTGAGACGACGCAACAAAAGCCTCAGGCGAGAGAACAGAAGCCCGAAGAAGCCCGTGTGAAAGCGTCGCCCGTTGCGCGCCGAGTCGCGGCGGAACTTGGCGTGGATCTTTCCACCGTGAAAGGAACAGGACCCGACGGGCGGGTGACCGAAACTGATGTTCGCGCCGCGGCGAAATCTGTAGCCGCGGGCGTTGACCGCGGCGGCGCAAAACCTGCAATCAAAACGCCCGCTCCGGTTCGGTCTGGCGAGAGTGCGCGCATTCAACTTTCCGGGATGCGCAAAGTCATTGCGCAACGGCTCGCCGAGAGTCTCGGCCCGGTTCCCCACTTCTATCTCACCATCGACATTAATGCGGGACCGCTGATGGAATCGCGTGAGGAATTGAAGTCGGCGGGCGAAGGCGCGGATGCCGCGAAGATCACGGTAAACGATTTCGTTTTAAAAGCCGCAGTGATGGCTGCGGTAAAGGTGCCGCGAGTGAATGCCTCATTCGACAACGACGCAATCGTGCAGTACGCGGACGTCGATCTCGGCGTCGCGGTTGCGATCGAAGACGGACTGCTGACCCCGGTCATTCGCGCGGCGCAAGACAAATCGCTTCGGGAGATTAGCGCCTTAGCTAAGGACCTGGCGCATCGGGCGCGTAACAAGAGAATGAAACCGGAAGAATTTCAGGGCGGCACATTCACCGTCTCAAATCTCGGCGGCCTGGGCATCGACAGTTTTTCGGCTGTCATCAATCCACCCCAAGGTTTCATTCTCGCCGTGGGCAAGGTCACAAAAACCCCGGTCGTTGACGACTGCGATCAAGTGACGGTCGGCCACCGCATGTCCATCACCATGAGCTGCGACCATCGCGTCATCGACGGCGCGCTCGGCGCCGAATATCTTAAGGAACTACGGCACCTGCTGGAAAACCCAGCGCTGCTACTGGTCTAAATCTGTAGCCGCTTCGCTGTGCGAAGCGTTGCGTCGCCCGCAGGGCGACGGCTACACTGCGGCCGTTTCCCATATCATGAAGTCGTCCAGCGTCTGGCGGCTTTTGTCGGTTACAAATTCAATCACGGTTGCATCATCGACAAAGCCGAGGACCGGGGTTGCGTCCGGAATCAAATCGAATGGGTCGATCAAATAACTGAGAGCAGCAACGATCCAGAGCAGTGCGTTGTCAGGGATTTGATCGTATTCGCCGCGATGATAGGCGCGGACCAGGCGCAGCATGGTTTGCAGATAGGGCCAATATTCTTTGAACGGCTCTCTCGGCACTGCTGCTGCCTTTTTCGCTGCGTCGTTGAAAAGCGTTAGCAGAGTTTCGGAATCGTTAAGACATGCTTTTGCATCGATCAGTGCCCTGACGAATGCTTCGCTGCGAAGCGCCGGTTTACGGTAGGGAACATTTCGCTCAGAGTTTCTCGCCGCAGGCCGGGCCTTTGGTTCTGCGCGCGACTTCGTTTTCGTTTTTTTCATCTCGCGAATCAAAACACTTCAGCGTGCGGATGAGAAGCAGATTCGTAATACGCCGCTGCTATGGCTTTGTTGCCAGAATGAGCGGTGATGGTCCAAACGCTTCGAGTTTCCGCACTTTTCTAATAGGTGAATCGACAAATAATTGGAAATGCACTTTCGTCCATCGGATCTAGCCGAAATCGGCGTGTTCCTCTACACTCGGCATAGATGAGCGCAAAATGGAAGACGCGCGAACAAATGGAAGAGGGAGAGCGCACAGCGCTCGCGCCCGTCGCTCAAAAATCGGGTGAATCGCGCGGGCGGCAGTACAGCGAGCCGAGTCACGCCTATCGCACCGAATTTCAGCGGGATCGCGCACGGATCATTCATTCGCGCGCGTTCCGCCGCTTGGAATACAAAACGCAGGTTTTTCTCAACGGCACCGGTGACCATTTGCGCACGCGCCTGACGCACTCGATCGAGGTGGCGTCGATCAGCCGCACCATCGCACGCCCTTTGCGGCTTAACGAGGATCTGGCAGAAGCAATCGCGCTTGCGCACGATCTGGGCCATTCACCTTTTGGACATTCCGGCGAGGAGATGCTGGCCGAATGCATGCGTGACCACGGCGGTTTCGATCATAATCGTCAAAGTGTGCGTGTGGTCGAATTGCTCGAAACGCCTTATCCAGATTTTCCAGGCTTAAACCTCACGTTCGAAGTGCGTGAAGGTCTGCGGAAGCATGAGCGACCTTACAAATTCCCCGCTCCGTCAGGCGAAGAATACGATTGTCCATCGTTGGAGGCGCAGGTTGCCGATCTGGCGGATGAGATCACGTATTACAGTCACGACCTCGATGACGCGCTTGATTTTGAAATCTTGACCCCGGCGCGATTGGAGGAGAACGAGGTGTGGCGCAACAGTCATCGCGCAGTGCTCGCGCGGTACACGGACACGCGCGAACCGGAGCTGCACAAGCTGGTTATTCGCGACATCATTGATCGCGAAGTGCACGACCTGGTTGCGACCAGCGCGGAATCGATTGCCGAATCAGGCGTGCAGAGCGCAGACGACGTGCGCCGGCAAAGCGCGCCGCTTATTCGTTACAGCGATGAATTGGCCGAGGCGAACCGCGCGCTCCGGAAATTTTTGTATCAAAATGTCTATTACCATCCGCGCGTGGCGGAAGTGAACCAACGCGCTTGCGAGATGCTGACGCGCGTCTTTGAAGCATACCTTGCCGATCCCGACAGACTGGGCGAAGGCGCGATGCGACGAGTCGAGAAGGAGGGATTGCATCGCACAGTTTGCGATTACATCGCTGGAATGACCGACCGTTACGTAATGGAAGAATATTCGCGGCTTGCCGGTAGGGGCGGTTCACCCGAACCGCCTTCGCGAATGTGATCGCGCAAGGAAGCGGGCGATCTCGAGGTCAATCGCCCCTACCTACGCGGCGGCGTTGCCGATCTCGTCGCGTAAATATCTGATGAGAAAACGGAGGCGCTGATTGAGCGAGCGTTCTTCGAGAAGGCGTTGCCTGCGCAATGGATCGTTCACGAAGGTCGAAGCCATGAGGTCCGCCAGCATTTCCAGATCGCGCAATTCGGAAAGATACCGGTCCAGTTTTGCGGGAAGCTGACGGCGATCGTGCTTTAGGCTGCCGTAAAGCTCGATCACTTTTGCGCCGAGCGCTTCGGTCTCAACGGTAGTGGCATCGCGCGATTCCACGGTCTCGATGCTGGCGATCGGAAATGGCTTCTCTCGTTCGAAACTGGTGAAGCGCACACGTTGCAGACCTTGCAGGACCAAATTTGACGTGCCGTCACTTTGTTCGACACATGCGCGAATCAATCCGGCGGTGGCGAGCTGGAAAAAATCCTCAGGGGCATGCCAATCCGGGCAGATCGGCTTGATCAACGCCACGCAAAACATCCGATGCTTTCGAAGCGCGTGCTCCAGCATCTTGCGATACCGCGGCTCGAAAATGTAAAGAGGCAGCAGGGCGTGTGGAAACAGCACCGCTCCAGGAAGCGGCATCACGGGCAATTGCTTGGGCAACGTTACGGACGACATAATGCTTCTATCTGTACCTTATGCGTGTCGAGCAAAGGGCAAGTATCCGGGTGAGTAGAGTCGAAGGGTTCACCACTTTCACGGACCGAACCCCAACGCGCGGAGTTGTTCCACCGACATTTGGCCTTCCACGTCGGTCGCCGCACCGAGTGATGCGTAAATCAGGACCGAGCCCGCGCGCGTCAGCAGAACACGTGAGATCGCGCCAAGTCTGCCGATTCCCATGACGGCAAGCGCAAGATCCAAACGGCTGCTTGTTATTAACTCGAGCAAACGTTCGAGTTCAATCGGCGTGTCGGTGCGCGTGGCAACTTTGAAAATATCTGCGCCTTGCGATTTGGCCTCGCGCGCTTTGGCCGCCAAGATTCTCTCGCTCGGTGTCGACTTGAAATTGTGGAATGAAATGATTCGCCGGACGTTTTTCGTTTTGGCGATTGCGAGCAAGGCTCGCAGCGCACGGGCTGAGCGTAACTCGACGTCGATATAACCGGCGTGCTTTAAGAATCGAGCGAGCAGATCCCGCCGTTGCCGCAGCCGAAGTTTGTTAGCGCCGCCTTCGTGCGGATCTCGTGCTGTGATGATGAGCGGCCTGCTCAGCTTCGGTAACGCGCGTTCCACTTGATCGGCCATGCTCGCAAGACGATCCAATCGCAGTTCAAATAAATCCGGCGGCCTGCGCATCCGCACGGCCCGCTCCAGATCGGCGCCCGATGCGATCACACCGACAACCCGCGGACGCCGCTTGGTCGACCGCAGTCCCGTCATTTTTGAATAGCAGATGGTGCAACCATCGTCTCGACGTACTTTGCGAGAATGTCGAACTCGACATTGACGAGGTCGCCGTTTTTCGCCCGATCAAGATTCGTATGGCGCTTCGTAAAAGGGATAATCCAGACAACGAAACTTTTCCGAAGAACCTCCGCAACCGTGAGACTGATTCCGTCAAGCGCGATCGAACCTTTCAAAGCGACATAGTGCGCGAATTCGCTTGGCAATTCGACTTCCAATCTGAAGTCTCCGCCTTTTTTCTCCAGCCCGATAATGGCCGAGACGCAATCCACGTGGCCTTGAACAAAATGTCCGCCGAGGCGTCCGTCAGCGCGTAACGCGCGCTCCAGATTGAGCCGGCTATCTGGCTGTAGTTTCTGCAAGTTAGTGCGAGCAATTGTTTCCTCGAGCAGATCGAAACTCAGCCGGTCACCGCGGCGCGAAGTTAACGTAAGACAACAACCATTGACGGCGATGCTCTCCCCGGTTCGCGCCTCTTTCGCGATGCGCGGCGCAGCAATTTCTAATTTTGTGCCGTGATCACTCCCGCGTGTTGCGATAACTGTGCCGGCTTCTTCGATTAATCCGGTAAACACGAACCTAGCGTAATGATCGATAGCCAATAGCCAATAGCGAATTGCTGATTGCCGACACAGGACGAATCAGCTATCGCCTTTCGCGCATGCAAGCTCCGTCGGTGTTCGGTATCCCAGTCGATTTCATTTTGTTTGGACTAACATTGGCCGGCGTCGCTGTTTTCCATAAATGCACGATGCGTGTGGCCCTGACGGGATTGGTCACGATCGTTATTTACAAAATCGCGTTCACAGGTTTCAAAACCGGTGACGGCGTGATGGGATTCATTTCTCATGTCGGACATGAGTGGGTGATTCTCGTTAACCTGCTGTGTCTTCTGATGGGGTTTGCGCTGTTGTCTCAGCATTTCGAAAAAAGCCAGCTGCCATTGGCGCTGCCAAAATTTCTTCCTCACGATTGGAAAGGCGGGTTCGTTTTGCTGGTGATGATCTGGGTTCTCTCGAGTTTTCTCGATAATATCGCCGCCGCGCTGATCGGCGGCGCGATGGCGCATCAACTTTTTCGCGGCAAAGTGCACATCGGTTATGTGGCGGCGATCGTGGCTGCTTCGAATGCCGGTGGTTCCTGGAGCGTACTGGGCGACACGACGACCACGATGATGTGGATCGCGGGCGTTGCGCCGAGCCAGGTGTTTGAAGCAATTACAGCCGCGACTGTAGCGCTGTTTGTTTTCGGAATTCCAGCAGCGATCAAACAGCATCGGCACTCGCCAATCCTGAAACGGGCTCATGAACGCGTTCACATCGATTGGATGCGGATTGGTATTGTGGCGCTGATCCTCGTCGTAGCCGTCGCCGCGAACATTACGGTCAACACAAAATTCCCAACGTATTCCAGCAGTTTTCCATTCATCGGCGTCGCAGTCTGGGCGGCGATCATAGTCTCCATCGGGATGCGCCGTCCTGACTGGGAGGTTCTGCCGCGAACTCTGAGGAGTTCGATCTTTCTGCTTTCGTTGGTCTTAATCGCCTCGATGATGCCGGTGGAACGTTTGCCCAATCCATCCTCGGAGACCACGCTCGGGCTCGGCTTTGTATCCGCGGTGTTCGACAACATCCCGCTAACCGCACTCGCCCTGAAGCAAGGCGGATATGATTGGGGCCACGTTGCGTACGCCGTGGGATTTGGCGGCTCGATGATCTGGTTTGGATCGTCCGCAGGCGTCGCAATTTCGAGTATTTTTCCAGAGGCCAAATCGGCGTTCGCCTGGATCAAGGGCGGGTGGTTTGTGGTTTTGGCATATTTGGTCGGGTTCGCTGCGATGCTCGCAGTGATCGGGTGGCACCCTGATCCAACGGAGCGGTCCAAGCATGGCCGACCCGAACGGGTGGCTGAACCGTTGACTTCTGTTGAATCAAAAGAAGCGAGATGGCAGCTCCTTTGAAAAAAATCCCGCATACGATCTTCCAGCGCTTTTTCCGCACAGAGACACTTGGCGGTCTGGTTTTGCTGGGATTTGGTCTGGCCGCGCTCGCGATTGCCAATTCGCCGTTGTCCGCAGCTTACAACCATCTTTGGGAAATACCGCTGACGCTCGCGATCCCTCCTCACGAGCTTTCGCTAAGCCTGCACGATTGGATCAACGATGGTCTGATGGCCGTCTTTTTTCTTCTGGTCGGGCTCGAAATCAAACGAGAATTGCTGGCTGGTGAATTGTCCTCTGCCCGGCAGGCGGCGCTTCCAATCGCGTGCGCAATTGGTGGAATGGTTGTGCCGGCGCTGATCTATTTGGTTTTCAATTTGCGCGGACCGGGTGCGCACGGTTGGGGCATTCCGATGGCGACCGACATCGCATTTGCCTTGGGCGCACTCAATTTGATCGCTCCGCAGGCGCCAATCGGCGCAAAAGTGCTGCTGACTGCCCTGGCCATCGTCGACGACATGGGAGCGGTGCTCGTTATCTCCCTTTTCTATTCGGAGGCAATCGTCTGGAGTGCGCTCGGCGGCGCAGCGGTAACGTTGCTCGTGTTGATTGGATTCAATCTAATCGGTATTCGTCGTCTGTGGCCGTACTTGCTGGTCGGAGTCGTCCTGTGGTTTTTTGTTCATGCCTCCGGCGTCCACGCTACGATCGCGGGCATTGTTCTCGCCTTCCTCATTCCGACACATTCGCGCATCAACGCGCGGGAATTTTCCAGAGAATCACGCTCGCTGCTGGATCAATTCGATCGTACGGAAACGGGGGACTTTGTGGTTTTGACCAGCAAAGGGCAACAGGAAGCGGTGTTTGCGCTTGAGCGGGCGAGCGAAGGCGTGACGGCACCGGTCCTCAGACTCGAGCACGCGTTGCACAATTTCTCGGCGTTCGTGGTGATGCCGTTGTTCGCTTTTGCGAATGCTGGAGTCAAAATTGATATGTCGCTGCAGCATTCAGAGATTGGGTTCGGAATATTGGCGGGGCTATTGTTGGGCAAACCACTGGGAATTATGATCGCTGCGTTGATTGCTGTGAAGACGGGGATTGCGAGCCTTCCTCAGGCTGTGAACTGGAGATCCTTGCTCGGGTACGGCCTTCTCGCCGGAATCGGTTTCACAATGTCACTATTTATTGCCATGCTGGCTTTCGACGATATGGCGTCGGTTAACGCAGCAAAACGAGGCATTATTGTTGGTTCCCTTCTGGCCGGAGTTGCCGGAGCCCTAATGCTGCGGACGGGCCGAGCTTTGCGCGATGCCAAGTAGTTCGCAAAAATCCCTGGTGTCTCGTGAAAGACACTCGTCCCATGTGGGATTGCAAAACGGGCCTGTTGCCGTTCTCTGTGGTGTTCTTTTCCTGTCCGGCACGGGCGCCCTTATTTTCGAAACACTGTGGCTGCGAGTTAGTGGCTTGGCGTTTGGCAACTCGACCTGGGCCGCAGCGCTGATTCTCTCCAGTTTCATGGCGGGCCTGGCCTTGGGAAACGCACTGGCTGCATCGTCAAGAATCCGGCGATGGCGGCCACTGCATTTCTACATTGTTCTGGAGCTCTTCGTCGCATTCTTTGGTTGCACGATTGTTTTTGGTCTTCCCGTCGTTGGCGATTTGATGCGGCCCCTGTGGCAAATGCTGTGGAACTATCAGCCGACACTGCTGGGTCTGCGGTTCGTGGTTTCGTTCCTGATTTTGCTCGTGCCAACGACAGCCATGGGTTTGACACTGCCGGTCATCATTGAGGACCCCCTGCTGAGAGAAACCGAGTTTGGTCGCGTGATTGGTTTTCTTTACGGGTCAAACACGCTGGGCGCGATGCTTGGCGCGATTCTCGGCGAAGCTTATTTGATCGGCGCATTTGGACTTTACGGCACAAGTTTGGCAGCGGCCGCAGCGGTTTGCATTGCTGCGGCGATTGCCTTGTTAGTAGCCAGATTTGGAGCGGCGCGATACGTCGCAGATTTCAAAGGCGCCGGGCCGTCCGAGCACTCCAGGTTTCCGTTGAGATTCGACGCGAGTTATCGGCCGCCGTGGCGTTTGCTTTTCGTCAGCTTCGGCACGGGTCTGATCCTTCTCGCGCTGGAAGTGATTTGGTTTCGATTCCTGCGGCTGTACGTCGCCTCGTCGCCGACTGCTTTCGCGATTATGCTCGCGGTTGTTCTGGCTGGAATTGGATTTGGCAGTCTTCTGGCCGGAGCGATTCATCGCTTGTCCGCTCGACTGAACCTACTTCCGGTCCTGTTGCTTGCGGCAACGATTTTTGTCCTTCTTTCGTATTTATTTTTTCCGGGTGAATTGATTCCGGCGCCGATCGGCGTGTTCGACCTTCGCTGGTGGCAAATCGCGGTTTTGTGTGTCGCATTGATGTTTCCGGTCGCGTTGCTGTCGGGCATCCTGTTTCCGTGTATCGCAGCTGAGGTTCAGGCGAGTGTGGCAGACCGGATGAACAGCACGGCGATTATGACGCTGCTTAATACTATTGGGGCGACGATCGGTCCGCTGGTCGCGAGTTTCGTTCTGTTGCCGGCTCTCGGTTATCAATGGAGTCTCATCCTTTGCGCTGTCGGCTACGCTTTGCTCAGCATTCTCGTAACCAAACGCGCGAGTCACTCGTTGCGCCAGCCTGTCAGTATCATGGTGATTGGACTTTGGGCCGCAGTCATCCTGATTCTAGTAACTTTTCCGTATGGACGCGCTGAAGCGCATTTCGCGCATGCGAGGCGGCTTTACGAGTTGGATCAGCAGGGGCACGTGCTGGCGCCCGTTGTAAAAAAGATTGAAGGGACCTCTGACACCTGGCAGTTGCTGCGGCGCGATCTGTTTGGCGAACCGTATTACTACCGGCTGCTGACCAACGGGTTTTCCATGTCCGCCACGAATCCGCACAGCCAGCGCTACATGAGACTGTTTGCTTATCTTCCTCTGGCTTTTCGTCCGGAATCCGAAGACGTGCTGCTCATTTGCTACGGCTGCGGTGTCACGGCCGACGCGCTTCTCCACGGGCCAAACGTTAAGCGAATGGATGCGGTGGACATCTCGAAAGAGGTCTTCGCACTCGCTGATTTTTATTCCGGTATCAATTACTCCAATCCATTGCGTGATCCACGCACCCACGCTGTCGTGCAGGATGGCCGTTTCTTTCTTCAATCGAGTCCGCGCCAGTACGACATTATCTCTGGTGAGCCGCCCCCGCCCAAAGTCGCGGGCGCAGTTAACCTCTACACAGAAGAATTTTTTTCACTGATGAAGAGGCGGCTAAAGGAAGGGGGAATCGCCACTTTTTGGCTGCCGATTAACCAACTGAAGCCGGAGGAAGCAAAAGCAATCCTGCGAGCGTTCCATAATGTATTTTCGAACACGTCGGTCTGGGCGAGTACCGATAGGAATTGGATAATGATGGGCATCAACGGTTCCGGCCGCAAAGTGCAGGAAGAGGAAATTCGGCAGCTGTGGACACACGCAGATTCCGGCGGCGATTTGAGGCGAATCGGTATTGAGGTTCCGCAACAACTGGGCGCTCTCTTTCTCATGGATGGCGAAGACATCAACCAGGTCACCCGTGATGTCGCACCACTGACGGATAATTATCCGAAACGATTGTCGGACGCGCCGTGGGATGAGGAGGCGAGCCATCGCTTTGCTTTGACTTACATGGAAACGCTTCCCGTGTTTCAGCGTTTTCTCCACTCTTCTTTGGTTGACGCAATCTGGCCGGAGAGTCTTAACACTTCGCTCGAATCGTTCTTCGTCGTCCGGGAAACGCGTTATCTCTCCGAGACAATCGGAAGCAATAAGCTGGCCGAACTGGACCTTTATCTACGCCATTCTGGCTTGCGAATACCCGTATTGGAGGTGCTCGGCAGTGATGGATTCCGAGTGGCAATTGCAGAGCGGGTGGCAAAGACAACGCAACCGCCTCCGGTGGAGGTAATGCCGGATCTAATTGCGGGAGCGCTGGCGCGGCGGGACATCAATGAAGCAATCCGCTTACTGGAGGATGAGAAAGATCGCGGAGCATTAAGCCTGGACCACACGCTCCTGCTTGCCTACGTCTACTGCTTGAACGGCAGTGTCGACAAAGCGGAAGCGCTGGCGGCGAACAATGCCGACTCGATCAAGAAAGATCAGTCCGCCGATTGGCTCTGGGAAAAATTAGAGAACGAGTTCGGATTTCATCCCCCGCATTGATTAATTCTTTGTCCGCGACATCCGCGTAATTCGCGGTTCCAAAGCGTAAAAAAGTTTCAAGAAATTGAGAAAAAAAGCTTGCCAGACGTTGGCCTCTTCCCTTAGATCGGAAATTCGAGCGACAAATGCTCGCATTTGGCCGTTCAAAAAAAGTACAAAAAAAGTGAAAAAAAAGCTTGTCAGGGCTTTAGAAATTTATTAAGCCTGCCGAAACCTAACCAAACCCATGGAGAAACTAATGATTAAGAGCGCACTAAAAACGTTTAGATTCGGTCGTCTCGCTTTGATGGCAGGCGTCGGATTTCCATTGATGCTTGCGTCGAACGCCTTCGCGCAGTTACCGGCTCCGGCTGTGCCTGCCGAGCCTGGTGCACCTCCGCCGTCCTCGGCTGAGGTCGAACGCGTCGTCGTAACAGGTTCGAACATTCCCACAGCGGAAGAGACCGGCCCGAACCCGGTGGACACCTACCGTCCGCAGGACATCGAGAAACTCGGTATCCGCAGCACCACCGACCTGCAGCAATTCATCCCGCAGCAGGCGGGTGGAACCGTCAATCTGAACATTGGCAACGGCGGTGATGGCACGGTCCAGTTTAACCTGCGTGGCCTTTTGCCCAAGGAGACTTTGGTCCTGATCGATGGCAAACGTGTCGCCTACGGTTCGTTGGGCACCGCCGGAGGCAGCGCCGGCCCGGACATCAACCTGATCCCCTTTTCGATGATCGATCACGTTGATATCCTCAAGGATGGCGCCTCAGCGGTGTACGGATCCGACGCGATCGCCGGTGTGGTCAATTTCTTCTTGATCCACAAATTCCGCGGCTTGGAAATTGGGGGGAATTACGGGAACACAAACATGGGCGCCTCTAACGAAATGGGCGAGTGGAACGCATGGATCAAAGCGGGCACCGGAGATGACAAGACCGATATCGTGGTCATTGCCGATTTCTGGCAACGCCTCAATGGCGTTTTCAGTCGTGACCGCGATATTTCGTCCAATGGTAATTTCACTCGGTATGGAGGATTCGATGTGCGCAGCAGTAATGAACCTGGCCGGGTCGGGGGATTCCGCTTGCGCCCGGGCATGTTTTTCGGCCAAGGCGGCCTTCCTCAGCCGGGTGTAAACGCGCCAGTTCCACACTCCGCGCCGAACGTGCAAACTTCTCCATTTTATAAGACACCGGGGTCATTCGGGATCGGTTTTTTGGGTGACCCGGCGCTCCTGGATGGGAATTACGTTGGCTTTAATTTTGCGGCTTTTACGCCTGCGCTGCCTCCGGCGGATCGGCAGTCGTACTATGGCTCGTTTACGCGTGATCTTTGCGACAAATACCTTACGGTGTTTGGCGATTTTAAGGTCTCACGGTCATACTTCGCTGCGTCCCTGGCGGCTGTGCCATTTACGCCTGATCCATTCAAAATACCGGGCACCAGCGTGGGATTCAGTCCTAACAGCATCAGTGTGCCGATCCAGAATGCGTGGAATCCGTTCACGGTCGGGAACGCCACTTTGAACATTAACGGAATCGATACTCCGGTGACTACAGGGGTTAAGTTTCGAGGGATTAACGACACCGGGCCCAGGAGTGAGCATTTCACTTACTGGGATTCCATCTTCGATGTCGGGCTGCGCGGTGAGATGGGAGAATTTAGCCGACTACCTCAAGACTTGGAATTGGGAAGTGGGTTTCCGTTATAATCGGAACGAAGGAAAAGACATATCCATAGGTGAGGCCAGCCAACCCGGGTTGCGGGACGCACTGTTGGATACCGATACTGCCACAGCGTTTAATCCGTTCCTGAATTTCACGGCCCATAATACAAGGGCGGCCAGATCCAGGGTGTATGTGAACCTGCAAAATACCGGCGAATACGAGCTGCCAATTTACTATGCGACCTTTAACGGTGACCTGTTCAATCTTCCCGCCGGGCCAGTCTCTTTCGCCATTGGCGGCGAGTACGATGCGCCGAGGTTCAATCGCAATCGTGACGCGCTGAACAACACGTTTCAATCGATCGGTTCGGTGGATGGGCAAAGCTTCCGTGTGAATCGGGATGTTTGGGGAATCTATGAGGAACTGCGCGTTCCCATTACCAGCCCAACATGGAACTTCTGGGGCTTCTACAGCTTCGAAGTGGACTTTGCTGAGCGGGAGGAATGGTACAGCAATAATACTAGTACCGTTCTAGTTCCGTTTATCCCGAAATCAAACTCCGACTATAACGCGCAGAAGCCGAAGGTGTCTATCCGCTGGCAACCGCTCGATCCAAAGTATATCGGGGCACTCACGCTCCGCGCCAGCTACAGCGAAGCGTTCCATGCGCCAACACTGGCGGAGCTTGCTCCTGCAGGCTCACAAAACTTCCCAATCGTGCGGGATCCATTTACCCAAACCAATGCACCGGCGAACCGGACTGATCCTCAAGTTGAGGAACGCATCTCTGGAAACCCCAATCTGCACCCGGAAGTTGCCTATGAATGGACCTACGGAGCGGTTTACAGCCCGAAATGGGCTAAGGGCCTGACGTTGAGCGCCGACTGGTGGCATATTGATATGCGCGATATCGTAACCACTCCCGGCGCGCAGTTCCTTATCGAGCAAAACAATCCCGCTACAGTGATCCGTAGTCCGGCGGCTCCTGGGGAGAATTTCGGTCCAGTCCAACTGGTTCTCGATCTTAACCAAAACCTTTCTGGCGCAGTTTTCGAAGGTCTCGATTACGAAGCGATCTATATTCTGGATTCTACGATCTTTGGCGGCAGCGATTGGGGCAGAGTAACGACCACGGTCAACGGAACATGGCTGTCCCGGGCTGAGTTTCAGGCTACCACCGACACGAAACGTATCGGTATCAATGGGTCATTCCTGCCGCCGGGATTCGCTCTGACCAGTTCGTTGCCGTGGCATCGGGCCAATTTCAGTGTCTTTTACGATGGACCGGCTGATACTTGGGCTCAGGGTCTGGATGTCGGCGCGGTTGTCCACTGGACCGCTCAATACGAGGACGACAATGTCAGTCTGACAGCATCCCCGAAGTTGAATATGCCCAGAGACTGGCGGTCCGGGGCCTCACCCCGCAGGACCTAACAATCCTCATGTCATATCCGGCGAGATTCCTGTTGGCACGATTATTGATAACTCTGCTCCTTTTCCTTTCCGCGCTCGGAAAGTGGCCGCGTTGACCACGCTCGATCTGATCCTCAACTACACGTTTAACCTGCCTCCGCCCGCACCAGCCGAAGTGCCCGGTTTTGCCAAAGACGGCAAAAACGTGAGGAGCGGCAAGGACGGCAAGGAGAAAAATGTCGTCCCTGTGTCCACGGCTGAATATGGCTGCAGCAACTGGAGATGGTGGCTCAATAACACGACGGTCACGCTTGGTCTGCAGAACGTGACCGACGAAGATCCACCGTTTGTAGCAGGTTCCTTCGAGAACGGCTACGACGAGTCGCTTGCCACGATCAAAGGCCGGTACTGGTATGTTGGAGTGAAGAAGCGCTTCTAAAGCGCAAAGCCAGGATAATTCACAGCGGCCGGGCTCTTAGCGGGGCCCGGCCGTTTTGTCTTCCGCTTCCTTTGCCGTATTGAGCGAAAGCCGCGCACGGCCTCAACTGTTGAATCCCAAACGATGTCTGGTGATTATAATTTCTGAAGCTATCCGAGGAATTTTGCGGAATATTACAAAACTGCATCTCCCGAGTACTGCTGTCTCAATCGTTGCGTCAATAAATCACGCAGAGCCAGGCTTTTATTCGCTCGAGTCGCGCAACGGAAGGCTCCTTCGATAAAGATCGATGTTCGACTCAATTGCATTTGCGGCCGCGTAGTTTCCCTGCTTCGTGGCCAACTCTAAGCCACGCTCCGCTGTTTCAATTGCCTTATCAAATTGACCATTCTCCGCATACGCAGCAGCAAGCAGCCGATAGATCCGAGGGTCTTTCTCGCCGGAGAGCTTTAACGCATGCTCGCCCAAAGCAACTGCTTTCGCCCCGCTTCGAATCCCGTCGTCAGGAAATGTCGCGAACACCCACACAAGATTGCAGCAGGCGTTTAGATTGCCTGGCTGTAGCTCCAGCGTCTTTTGCCATTCGCTGATTGCCTGATCGATTCGTCCCTGTTGCGACCACGCGATACCGAGATCGTTATGCGCCTCCGCGCTGACGGGATTCACTTGCAATTCTTTCTGTAAATGAGCGACCGCCTGATCGAGCTGACCCTGCCGCAACAGAATTATGGCGATGTTGTGATGAGCCTTGGGTAGGTGCGGATCCAGTTCCAGCGCCTTCTGGAAATGAGCGAGGGCCCCATCGAGTTCTCCTTTCGATGTAAGCGCAATGCCGAGATTATTGTGCGCTTCCACGAACTCCGGCTGGATTTGCAATTCTTTGTTAAATTCAGCGATTGCCTCATCGAGATGTCCACTATTCAGAAGTAGCGTGGCGATGTTGTAATGCATGCGGGGCCGAATCTGCTGCGTCTCAAGAGCCTTTTTGAAGTGGATGCTCGCCTCTTCGTTCTGTCCACTTGCTGAAAGCGCAACACCGAGACGGCTATGAGCATCGGCGCTGTCGGGTTGGATCTCCAGTGCCTTGCGTGCGTGAAAAATTGCGTCGTCCAAGCGATTTTCGCGGAGGTCAAGGTCGCAAAGACTAATGTTAGCCGTGTCGTTCTGTGGATTGACCGCGAGGGCATGTGTCCAAAGAGTGCGGCCATCACGCCAGTAGCTGGTTTGTTTCCAGGCGGGATACATCAAGAGGAGGATTGAGGAGGCCATTGCTGTGGCGAGAAGAATGCGTCGATAGCGCCACGAGGAGACACTGTCGGCAACCAACCAAGTCACGATAATAAACAGGCCGATCTGCGGCAGGTACATGTAGCGATCCGCGTGAGCCTGCTCGCCGACCTGTATGATACCGCTCACCGGCACCAGCATTCCCAAAAACCAAAACCAGCCCGTCAAAAAATAAGGACGTCTCCGTCTGTACATGAAAGCAGCCGCGCTGACTGCGACCAGGAACAGCGCCGCCACCAAGACTAGCAAGACTGAAAGGCTGTGCCTCGGATGCGGGTAAAAAACAGACAATCCAAATGGCCACACGAGTTGTCGCAGATAAATGACTGTCGCTACGGCGGCATTAGAAAATCGGTCTAGCAGTGTTAGATGGCCGATCGGGTCAATAAAACGGCGCTGAGCAAGAAGAGTCACCACGCAAGAGGCAAACGAAAGAAGAAGCAGAGGAATTTTTTCGAGGAAAATTCGTCGAATACTCTCGCGGTCTTCAACTCGTACGCTGCTGGTCAAGCTTGACTGGAGCCTTTGGCGCGAATCGCTTTAAGGGCCAGTAATCCAGCAATAGGAGAACGAACGGTAGCGGTCACCAGCATCGGTTTCGACATCAGACCAAATGCAAACACGACCAGAACAAGGATGTAGGATGTGAACGAGGGCTTGTGAACATATCGGATGTAAGCGCCGAGCGTGAGCATGAAAAAGACGGTGCTTAATAGGTCTTTCCGCTCAGAAATCCATGCGACCGACTCCACGTGCAACGGATGAATTGCGAATAGCGCCGCAACAAAAGCGCTTTGCCACAACGTGCCTGTCATTCGTCGCAGCACGAGAAACAGGAGGATGACAGCGATTGTGTGCAAAACAACGTTTGTGAAATGATGTCCAGCCGGCTTCAAACCGTACAGCTGACAATCCAACATGTGCGAGATGACCGTGAGCGGATGCCAGTTACCGCCTACAGTGTGCGAAAAGGCCCAAAGCACGCTTTCTGGTGAGAGCCCTGCGGCAACCTTAGCGTTCTCGTAAACGTACTGTGGATCGTCGTACGTGACGAACTGGTGGCCTAGGGTTTGACCGAAAACCAACCAGGTGATCCCGGCGAGAACAGCACAAATCCCGAAAATCACCCCCAGCTTCGGGATACCTGACCGCACAGAAACGTGTTTTCCCATTTCCTAGACCGACCACGTGTAGCCTACGGCACTACATCTATCAAATCACCAGCGGGCGGCCGGGCCGGTGCATTCGAGAAAGGCTATCAGGTATCGTTGGCGACGACTAAAGGTGTGGTTCTGGTACCCGGGCTGAAGAAACAATTCTACGGCACCGAGTAGGATAATTCACAGCAATCCAACGACGGACTTCGAAGATTGCGATTCGCTCGCGAATCAAGAAATAACTTGGTGTGCACTCATTTTCAGCAGCGATTGAGAATGATCTAAGAATTGATTTTCGCCGAGGTTTGAGGAAGACTTGGTGCCGCTAAAGCATGCAGCACGTTTCTGCATTCTCATCTCCGCAAACTGTCCCGGCTGCGCCTGGTCCGGCAACCGCCGGACGCAAGCCTAGTTTGTGGATTCTAGACAGCTGGCGCGACTTGATTCTTTACGTCTGTACGCCGCTGTTGCTGGTGCCCATCTTTATCGGGGCCCAGGGACTATGGGCTGCCGAAGACATTTACCTTTTTGTCGCCGCGTTCGGCGCGATGGGGCACCACTTGCCGGGGATGATTCGCGCCTACGGTGACCGTTCCCTCTTTCAGCGTTTCAAATGGCGTTTCATTTGTGCGCCGATTTTTTTGGTCGTGGTCTGTGCGGCCTTTTCCGTGTGGGACCTGAAGGGAATTGTGCTCGTGGCGTTTATCTGGGGCGTCTGGCACGGAATGATGCAAACGTACGGCTTCTGCCGCATCTACGATGCGAAAGTTGGATCATTCGCTCAGATAACGCGTCGCCTGGATTTCGCCGTGTGCGGCATTTGGTTTGCAACAGCTGTTCTTCTCTCGCCGCAACGGATGACCGATACGCTGGAAACGTATTACTCCGCAGGTGGACCTTTTATTCCGCCGGCGCTCTTTCGGGCAGGGCAGCAGGGCTTGCTTGCGGTGGCACTTCTAATTTCAGCTCTATTTCTGGCGAATTTTGTTTGGATGTGGAGCAGCGGAAAGCGGCCCAGTCCGGTGAAACTGGTGCTGCTCATCACGAGCATTTCGTTCTGGTGGTATTGCAACAACATCGTGGCGAGCGTTCTGGTTGGCGTTGCGTTGTTCGAGGTATTTCATGATGTGCAGTACCTTTCGCTTGTCTGGATTTATAACCGAAAACGAGTCGAGAGCGACAGCTCTATCGGTGGTTTCATGCACTTTGTGTTCCGGCGCAGTGGCGCGCTTGTAGGAGTGTACTTGGGCTTGGTGCTCGCCTACGGTGGGCTGAGTTTGTCCAAATCGTATGTCGGCATCGACGCCGTTAAAAATATTCTTACCGGCGTCGTGACTGCATCGGCACTGCTCCATTTCTATTACGACGGATTCATTTGGAAAGTTCGCGAGAAGTCGACGCGGCAATCTTTGGGTATCGTTGGGGGTACAGCAGATGTTTCGTTAGGCGGCTTTCTGCCCGGCTGGGCTTTGCACGGCGCAAAATGGGTCGCTATTTTTGTAATCCCCCTTGGGGTACTCTGGTATGCCGAAATACAAAGTGGCCGGGGCAAACTCGAACGTTTGGGCTCGATTGTTGCGGATCTTCCGACGAGCGCGCGGGCCCATGTTAACTACGCTACCGAACTGCAGGAGGCCGGGCGAGCCGATGAAGCGGCGAAGCACTTCGCTGAGGCGATACGTTTGAATCCAGGCTCGGCGAAGGCGCACGTCAATCTCGGATCACTGCTGACGACGAAGGGAGAGCTCGACGAAGCAGAAACTCATTTTGAGCGCGCGTTACAGATCGACCCGAAGAACGCCGAATATCATTCCGGCTACGCCTATCTCTTGGACCAACTGGGTCGCAAGGAGCAAGCGGCTTCTGAATGTGAGACGGCCATTCGCTTGGCGCCAAAGTCCCCGCAAGCGTATTATGGCTATGGCGCCTTTCTGGAGAAACAGGGAGAGCCCGAAGACGCAATCGCGAAATATCGACAGACTCTCCAGTTGGATCCTGCTCATGTCGACGCCCACATCGATCTAGGTAGTTTGCTTTTGGAAAAAGGCCAACTGACAGAAGCCCGAGAGCATTTTAAGAAGGCGTCCGAGCTCAATCCGAAACTGGCACAACCGCACAATTATCTTGGAAAAGTTCTCATGCGTGAGGGAAACGTTTCGCAGGCGATAGCCCAATTCGAAGAAGCGCTGCGGCTCCACCCTGATTTTCCAGAAGCGGAGCAGAATCTGCGCATTGCCAAAGGGACTGGCGCTGAGTCTCCTTGACGCCAATTACACGAATTGCCACCAATTCGGTAAGGTTGAAGCTAAGTCTTGGATCAATTCGTGCCACTTCGTGACATTCGTGTCTCACTCTGGAGACGGGACTGGTTTTGGGCGCTGGTCTTAATCGCTTTCGTTTTCATTGCCTACGCTCAGGTTTTTCGGGCAGACTTCATTTGGGATGATGAATCGCATCTGACGCGGAATCCTTGCGTCGTCGGCCCACTCGGCTTGAAGGAAATCTGGACCAGCACGCAAGCCGTCTATTATCCGCTCGTGCTAACCACGTTTTGGGTGCTGCACAAGTTTTTCGGGCTAAACCCGCTGCCATATCACCTTCTCAACGTCTTCTTACACGCCGCCTCAGCAATACTGCTTTGGCGCATCCTGCAATTACTCCGGGTCCGGGGCGCATGGCTGGGGGCTGCGCTTTGGGCTTTGCATCCGGTAATGGTGCAATCGGTGGCGTGGGTCACGGAGCTAAAGAACACGCAGTCCTGCGTATTTTATCTGCTCTCGATCCTTTTCTTTTTGGACTGGGAGGATCAAGGAGAGGCGGTCTCTAAACCGCCCGAGCAGCGGATTGGAGGCCGCCGCTCCTTGGTTTTCGCTCTATCACTGCTCTTCTTCCTCCTGGCGACGCTAAGCAAACCTTCCGTAGTGATGCTGCCTTTTGTGCTCGCGCTCTGCGTCTGGTGGATGCGAGGGAGAATCCGTTGGCGCGAGGCGCTGGCGCTCGCCCCATTTGCTCTGATTTCGGGCGTCGCGAGCGCGTGGACGATTTGGGAACAGAGATTTCATGCGCGCGCAGTTGGTCCGGAGTGGGTGCAAACCTTTCCTGAACGTCTGATCATCGCTGGTAAAGCCATTTGGTTTTATCTCGGCAAACTCGTGTGGCCCCATCCTCTGATCTTCATCTATCCGCGGTGGGATGTTGATTCGTCGAAAGTGATTGCATATCTGCCTTTGCTGGCAGCAATGGCTGCCCTGATTGCCTTATGGTTTGTTCGCGCGCAATGGGGCCGTGCTCTGTTCTTTGCCGCCGCTTACTACGTCATCTCCCTGTTTCCTGTGCTCGGCTTTTTCAGTGTGTATTTCTTTCGTTACTCGTTTGTAAGCGATCATTTTCAGTATCTCGCCAGTATGGGACCGCTCGCGTTGACAGGAGCAGGGATCGCAACCTTTCTCGGCCGTTTTTGTGAAACACCGGACTACTTTGTGTCTCACCCAGACACTGTAGCGCGATCGGGCAGCGCCATCGCAGGTCCGCGATGGCGATTGTTTTTGAGCGGTGGTCTCTGCGGAACCCTTCTGGTATCGCTCGGCTTTTTGACATGGCGGCAGACCGCGGAATATCGCGATCTCTTTGCCTTATACAGAGCGACGCTGCAAAAAAATCCGGGTTGCTGGATGGCGCATTACAATCTCGGCATCGTTCTCAGCGAGCAGGGAGAAGCTGATCAGGCGATCGATCATTACCGGCGAGCCGTTGCCCTGCGGCCTGATTACGCGGAGGCGCATTACAACTTGGGCCGACTTTTGGTTGAGCAAGGTCAGCTTAACGACGCAATCGCCCATTACGAAAGAGCCGCTGCGATTAATCCCGCCGATGCAGAAGCACAAAACAACCTGGGTGTTACGCTTTTTGGGATCGGGCGTATTGATGACGCCGTTGCGCATTATCACAAGGCGCTCGAAATCCGGCCTCTCTACGCCGAAGCATCATGCAACCTTGCGAACGCGCTCCTAGCCAAAGACGATTTCGATGGTGCTATCGACCGATACAAGGCATGCCTCGCAGCCATACCGGATCAGGAAGAAGCGCAATACAATCTCGCGAGCGCTCTTCTGCGCAAAGGACGCATGGACGAGGCCATTGTCGAGTATCAAAAAGTCCTCCAGACGCATCCTGAGAGCGCAGACGCTCATGCCAATTTGGGCATCGCCTGGCTTACAAAGGGACGCATTCGAGATGCAATGGCGGAGTACACAAAGGCACTGCAAATTTCCCCGGAAAATTTACCTGCGCTTAGCAACCTGGCGTGGTTGCTGGCCACGTCTGCCGATTCCTCTCTGCGAAATGGATCTGAGGCTGTGCGTTTGGCTGAACGCGCCGACTCCGCAAGTTCCAGGAGCGACAAGCACCCGACCGTTCTCCGGATTTTGGCCGCAGCCTACGCCGAAACCGGCCAGTTTGCCGAGGCTAAAGACACTGCTCAGCATGCGCTGGAAGCGGCGAACATCCAAGGCAACACCACTTTGGCCACCGCTCTTCGGGATGAAATCGCGTTGTACGAACTGGGTTTGCCATACCATAGGTAAGCGAGATAGATCCCGTTCGAGGGCGGATGCGTTTCCGTCACTTTCGAAGCCCGACACGCGCGCGGTAGAGAGCAATTTCTTCTTCCAATCTGCTTGCAAGCTCCGGCTTATTCTGTGTGCTGGCTAATGCCTTTGCTGCCTCGGCTGTCGCGAGGGCTTCGGCGAATTGTCCAGCCTCTGCATGCGCAGCGGCAAGTGTCCGTAGGAAGTTCGGATCTCCATCGCTCGAAAGCTGCACAGCTTGTTGGGCGAGCTCGACCGCTTTGGTGCCATCGCGAACGGAAGCATCGGAAGAGGTTGCCAGGATCCAAGCCAGGTTGTTCCGAGCCAGCGCATCCTGCGGAGCTACCTCGATCGCCTGTTCGTAATGGGCTATTGCCTCTCTTACCTGGCCCTTCCTGAGGAAGGCGTTGCCGAGACTAGTGTGGACATCTCCGTCGTTAGGCTTTATCGCCAGTGCCTTCTGCCAATGCGCGATGGCCTCGTTCACTTCGCCTTTCTTCAATAGCGCGGAGCCCAGATTGTAATGTCCGTCGGCATAATCTGGCCGGATTGCCAACGACCTTTCGTAGTAAGGAATCGCTTCGTCCGGCAGACCTTTACGCAACATCGCGTTGCCGAGGTTATTGTAGATGAGCGCGTTAGCGGGATTATTGCGAGTCTCGGCGCGTTCGGATCTGATCTTCAGTGCTTCGTGGTAGTGCGCAATCGCATCATCGGCGCGCCCTTGCTGCATGCGGAGCAAACCGAGATTATTATGCGCGACCGAGTTATCGGAGGTAACCGCGAGCGTGTGTGTCCAAAGCGTCTCACTGTTTTTCCAATAACCAGTTTGCCTCCATGCGCACCAACTCAGCAGCCCGATCAGAACGCTCGCGGCGAAGCCAAGAATTTCGCGATGCCGCCGCCAGGCAGCCGTCAAATCTGTCGACGCCCAGGTCAGCGCGATATACAAACCGATGTGGGGAAGGTAAGTATAGCGGTCGGCACGCGCCTGCACTCCTACCTGGATCACGCCGATCACCGGTACGAGCATGATCAAATACCAGAACCAGCCGGTCACAAAGTAGGGCTGTTTCCGCCGCAACGCGAAAACGATGATGGTAATTATGACGAGCAAACCGGCCGCCAAAAGGATTTCCGAGAGTGGCAGCCGATCGTAGGGATGCGGATAAAACACAGCCAGTTTTCTGGGCCAGAGCATCTGCCAAACGTAAGCAACATATGTGGTGACAGCGTTGCTGATCCGAAACGAGAAGGGTAATTCTTCGAGAGAGCTGACTGCTGTTTTCTGGGCCACAATGGTCGCCGCGCACGAGGCGGCGGAAAGTGCAAGCAGCGGAACTTTTTCGAATACAAGCCGCGACGCAATCGACGATTTGTTAGCGAATCGACGCAGCGGCCAATAATCTAGAAGGAGAAGCACCAACGGCACGGTGACCAGCATCGGTTTCGACATCAGACCGAGTGCAAACACCAGCATGACGAACAGATACCGCCCGAACGTGTGACAGCGCACATAGCGTTCATAGGCGCCCAGCGTCAAGATGAAGAATACACCACTGAGCACGTCCTTGCGCTCAGCCACCCATGCGACCGATTCAACGTGTAAAGGATGAATGGCAAACAGGGCGGCGACAAAGGCGCTCTGCCAAAATGCCCCGGTCATTTGTCTGAGCACTAGAAAGAGCAACAGCACTGCTATTGCATGAAGAAGAACATTCGTGAAATGATGACCATGGGGGTTGAGACCAAACAACTGGCAGTCGATCATGTGCGAGAGCGTCGTGAGCGGGTGCCAATTCGAGGCATGACTATGCGTGAAAGCCCAAATCAGCCCCTCTGCACTCAGGCCATTCCTGACAATTGGATTGTCTTGGATATAAACATGATCGTCGTAGCTGACGAAATCGTGACCGAGCGTTTGACCGAACACGGCCCAGGTGATTGCCACCAGCCCGAGGCAGACGAGGAGGTCTGCGACCCGTGATTTCGCACGCTGGCCACGGGCATACGAACCCAAGCCAGAGATACCGGACGAATGTTTTCGGCGGTTCGAAATCTGCCGCTCCTTCGTCGTGCGCGTATTAAGGCGACGAGCTGCCATTTGTTATGCTTGGATCACGCAGCGGTGTGCCGGATTGGTAAAGAGCAATGTTGTTTTCCAGTTCGGCGGCCAAACCAGGGTTGCCCTGGGTAGTCGCTAATTCAGCGCCGCGCTGCGCGGTTTCAATGGCCTCAGCAAAGCGTCCACTCTCTGCGTACGCGGCGGCCAGCACTCTGTGAATCATTGGAATCTTGCCGCCTGAGATGCGAAGCGCTTTCTCGCCCAGTTCGACCGCGCGCGCTCCATCGCGGATTGAGGCTTCGGGGCATGTCGCGAACACCCAGGCAAGATTACTCGCAGCATTTCCGTTGTCGGGCTGGAGTGCCAGCGCATCCTGCCATTGGTCAATGGCTTCTTTCACGTGGCCTTGTTGAATAAGCGCTGTTCCCAGAGTATTCCGTGCCTCGACATTCTCAGGCTCTATCTCCAAAAATTTCCGATAATGAACCATCGCTTCTGCCACCTGTCCCTTTTTAAGCAGTGCCTTTGCGAGATTGTCATGAGCCGGTCCGTTTTCAGGTCGCAGATCTATGGCTGCTTGTAACTTGGAAATGGCGTCGTCCAGTTGTCCTCTTTCCAGGAAAATGATGCCGAGGTTATTGAGGGCAACATCGTTCTTTCCGGTAACAGCCAGCGTATGGGTAAACAGCGTTTCGCTATCCCGCCAGTAAGAGGTTTGCAGCCACGCGCGCCAAGTTAGAGCACCAACTACAACCAGGGCAGCAGCGCCCAGAGCTATCTGTTGAAAGCGCCACGAGCGAGTCAAATCGGTTACGCGCCCAGGTAACCGCAATATAAAGGCCGATCTGCGGCAAATAGGTGTAGCGATCTGCATGTCCCTGCCATCCGACTTGCACCAATCCAATCACCGGCACAAGCATGCCAAGGTACCACAACCAACCGGTCATCAAGTAAGGCGCTTTTTTTCTAAAACCAAATGCTGCCACCGTGATTCCGATGAGAAGGATTAGCAGCCAAACTAATCTCGAATAGCGGTAGCCGGTTTTCGGGGTGCGGGTAGAACACGGCGAGCCTTGCAGGCCAGAACATTTGTCGGATGTAGACAATGTAGCTCACTAAGGCGTTATTAATTCGTGCCGACATTGGCAACTGCTCAGTCCCACCGATTGCCCCTCGTTGAGCCAGAAACGTGACGATGCTTGAAACGGCACAAAGCGCGAGCAGCGGAATCTTTTCCAGAACGAGTTGTAACATCCGACGTCCGGTATTTGATGGCTGGCCATTGATTCTCGCGAGCGGCCAATAATCGAGGAGTAATAGAACGAACGGCAGTGTAACCAACATCGGTTTGGACATCAGGCCGAGGGCGACGACAAGCACCACTGTCAAATACCGGCTAATCGATGGTGCGCGCGTGTAATGTAAGTATGCGAGCAGGGTAAGCATGAAGAAAACAGCGCTTAGCACGTCTTTGCGTTCCGCGATCCAGGCGACCGACTCCACATGCAGCGGATGAATGGCGAAAACGGCCGCTACAAAAGCGCTCCGCCATAAGGCGCCGGTCATGCGCTGCAGCGCAATAAACAGGAGAACGACAGCGACAGCGTGAAGGAGGACATTAGTAAAATGATGCCAGCCTGCCCTTAACCCGTACAGTTGGGAATCGAGCATGTGTGTGATTGTCGTGAGCGGGTGCCAGTTTTCCGAATGGATGTGGCTGAATGCCCAGACAACGTTGTCGAAGCTAATGCCGCTGGTGATCCTGGTATTTTGATAGACGTAGCGCGGATCGTCGTAGTTAACGAAATCGAACCGGAGTGTTTGACCAAAAACGGCCCACGTAACCACTACTAGAGCGATGCAAATGCAGGTGGTCAGCCAAGGTAGGTTTTGCCTGTGGAAAGCGCTTGATTGATGGCTAATGTGCACCTGCGGCGTAAATTTTGGGACGAGGCGGCTTAAAGATTTCGTCTGTAAATCAGGATGTACTCCTTGAGAGCCTCGACGGTTGGCGGAATGTCGTCGAAGAAGTAATCGGTGCCGATCGCCTTAATGTTCACCAAGCCAGCTGGGGCATAATTTTCTGTTATGTATTCATCTGCCCAGGTAAGGATGGCCTGCTCGGAATCGGGCCGCCGCAGCCAGGAATAGACCACCGCGACCGAGATAAGATACTTGGGACGCCCTGCTTCGATCTCGCGAATCATCTCCTGTTGCATCTGCTGCGCATATTTTTGCGGCTCCATTAACCCATAAGTGTAAATGTATCCGGTCGCCGACTGCCGATGGGAATAGAAATAAATCTCCGGTTCGGAGCCCAAGACGGCAATTGTGTCACCTGGTTCGGTATGTTCGCGCACGTAAGCGCCAATCCGAACAGATGCCAGAAACGGATTCTGGGGATAGATGAGTCCACACGCTTGATTTGGAGAAACATCGAAGAAGATTTTTTTGTCCAACAAAATTGGCAGGCTCAGAGCGACGGCGAAAAGGAGGATCGGGAGGAATCTAATCAGAATGAGTCGACGCTCCAGAATCGTCGTGAGTCTGCTGATTGCCGCGCCAGCAAGGAGCGACACTGCCGGCAGAACGGTTATGAAGTAATGCGATCGAAAATAAAATCCCGGGCACACCGCCAGCGCTGAGAAGAAGAGAAACCCAACGAGAAACAGTGTGCTGGCACGCATGCGCTGATCCCAAAGACCGATAAACGCTCCGATACCCGCCAGTATCCAGACCGGCCAACCAGTTAGCACGACTTCGCTAGCTGTGTGAAAAAAAACGCGCGGCGCCTGACTGAACCGTACGAGACTGCCATATTGCCAGGCATAATTGATTGTCCAAAACCAAAATTTATCTAGCACCCCTGCGCACCAGAGGATCAGGGACGTAATTCCAAATGGAACAACTACGCCAGTCGCGAAGGTCAGCATTTGCAGAAGCATTGTGTTCACGGAAAGCCGGCGGTTCAGATCATTCCAGAGAATGTAGATTGCTCCGAAGGGAACAAACAGGAGGCCAGGCTGCTTCATTAGGGCGCCAATCCCAAACAGCAATCCGCAGGCGAACAGTCGCACGAACCAATTTGGTTGCGACGGCTCGGAAGCCGGCACTTGCTGTTGCTTGAGCAGAAGCAGTATACCGCCGAGAACGGGCAGCATAACAAAATGCGTGGCGTGTGCAGCCAGGCCCAGGACGGATGGACTCACAGACAGAACGGCATAGCTCGCTGCGCCAGTGATTCCCGCCATCGTGTTGATCAATCGGCGCCCTACGAGGAAAATCAGTGCAATTGTGGCAACATTGACCAGGAGCAACCCGAGATGAATCCCATGAATAGTTTGTCCGAAGATCGACATGATTAACGCATACGCGGCATAGGTGCCCGGAAACTTCATGTTATAAGCAAGCTTGTAAGGCGGGATGCCTTGCAATATGAGCTGGCCGGCATAGGCGTACTCGCCCTCGTCGCGTTCGAGCGGAATTCCCAAGAGACGAATCCTGATTGCAACGACGAGAGTAAAAACGATTGTTGCCAGAGCCCACCATGCAAACTGCACGAACTTTCCGTTGATGTCGGTCTTACGCAGCACGAAAGGTCCTATTTCGATGAGAAACGCTACGTTGCAACTGCTGTTCGCACTGTTAAATCGTTGCATGGTTGACGCGTTGAATCGTGAGTTCGATGCCATCGCGTAACTGTGACGAATCACGCCGGTACAACCCGCTAAGTCGCATGCATTACATCGGCAGGCATCTCGTGTCTCCGCGCGCTACCGTGTTTCTTTTCGCACTGCTTCTGGCGACGGTTACGATCTTTGCCTATCGGCCCGCCTGGCACGGCGGGTTTCTGTGGGACGACGACGTTTATATTGTCAACAACGAACTATTAACTGCGCCGCACGGTTGGCAGCGGATTTGGTTTTCCCTCGATTCTCCGTCGCAGTATTTCCCGCTCACTTACAGCACATTTCGCATCGAGCACGCGTTGTGGGGACTCAACACGACTGGTTATCACTGGGTCAACCTCCTGCTTCATGTTGGCAATGCCCTTCTGGTATGGGCGGTGCTGGTGCGGTTAGGAGTACCCGGCTCGTGGTTGGCTGCGGCAATTTTTGCGCTACACCCGGTACAGGTCGAGTCAGTGGCATGGATCACCGAACGCAAGAACGTGATGATGGGCTTTTTCTTTTTGCTGACGCTGCTTGCCTGGATTGCGTTTGTTGACAACCGAACCCGGCGCCGGTGGATCTTCTATTACCTGGCACTGATTTTTTATTTGCTGGCACTCTCGGCGAAATCAACCGCTTGCACGCTCCCGGCCGCATTGTTCTTGATTCTTTGGTTGCAGAAGAAGCCGATGACGGTGCGCCGCTTGATGCAAATTGTTCCTTTTGTCGTCCTCGGCGTGGGAATGGGGTTACTCGCAGTTTGGTGGGAACGCTACCATCAGGGAACGAACCGTGGCGTGTTTCCGTTCCTCAACCCGATTGAGCGAGTCCTCGTGGCGAGCCGGGCTGTTTGGTTTTACCTGAGCAAAATCTTTTGGCCTTCCAATCTGACCTTTATTTACCCGAAATGGAACATTTCACCGGCGGATTTACTCGACTACATGTGGTTGCTTGCGGGCATCGCGGCGTGCGTGGCCATCTACTTCTTCAGGCGATACTTCGGGCGAAGCGTCGAAGTCGCCGCTGCTTTTTTCGTCGCCACGCTTAGCCCGGTTTTGGGATTCATCATGCTGTTCACATTTCGGTACACGTTTGTGGCAGACCATTACCAGTATCTCGCGTGCATCGGCCCGATCGCGCTTGCGAGCGCGGGCATAGTCGGTTTGTCGGATAAATTTACGCAGTACCGCACCGTCATTGTAAGCGCTGCATTGTTAGTCGTTGCATGCTTGGGCACGCTCACGTGGCGGCAAGCCGCGACATACACCGACATTGAAACGCTTTGGCAGACCACCCTGGCTAAGAACCCGGGATGCTGGATGGCCCATACGAATATCGGGCTTGTCTTTTTTCAGAAGGGTCAGATCGACGATGCCATTTCTCATTATCGGTCGGCATTGCAAATGCAGCCCGACTGGTGGGATGCCGAGTACAATCTTGGTACGGCTCTTTCGGCGAAAGGCCAGGTGGACGAAGCAATTCTACATTCTGAGAAAGCCGTATCCATGCGGCCAACCGATCCCGACGCTCAAGTCTCCCTGGCCAACCTTCTCCTTCAAAAGGGCCGCAATGACGAAGCAATCGCTCATTACCAAAAGGCAATCACGGTACGTCCCGATGACTTTCTCGCGCGTTACGGACTAGGCAAGGCGTTGCTGGAAAAAGGCGAACTCGAGGGTGCCATTCAGGTGTGCCGGAGTGCGCTTTTGCTCCGACCTTCGGATGCGGATTGTCACACGACACTGGCGATCGCTCTTGAGGAAAAAGGCAACCCTGCGGAAGCAATCCAGCATTATCAAAAAGCGCTGGAGCTTGCACCGAACTCCATTCCTACGCTTACCAATTTAGCGTGGCTCCTGTCGACATCCCCGGATGCTTCACTGCGAAATGGTCTGAAAGCGGTTGAGCTTGCGAAACAAGCCGACCGACTGGTCGGCGGCACGAACACCCTTGTGTTGCGCGCCCTGGCAGCCGCGTATGCAGAGAACGGCGAATTCGCGAATGCGATCAGAACTGCCCGCTCTGCAATGCAACTCGCGCGGATGCACGGCGAGGACGCTGTGATGACGGATCTCGATCAACAGATCGCGTTGTATCAACTCGGAATGCCGTACCGCGAAACGGCGAAACAACGCCAAGGCGCGGGTGATCGTTAAATCGTTACAACGACCTAACGCTGACGATTGATCGAGTCAGCGATTTACGATTTATGGCCGCGAAGCCGACGCCGTTACAACTCGTCGCGCAGGATTTTGAAAACGGTTGTGCTCTCGACGACGCCTTGCAGCGCATCTGTTCCGGGACCGCTGCCAAATGCAACGACATCTTCAACCGTGACCAGCGCCGATTTTGTGTAAATCATGGCCGGCTCGGGCTGTTCCTGTGTCGACTCTTTGATTTCGGCCGGGTCCTGGTTCACCGGTAGTTTGGCCGCGCCGTATGACTTCATTCCGTGCGGCCCCGTTGCCCAGGTAATCCATGGCTGACCAGCTGAATTTAAACCCAATAGTGCGATTCCACTGTCTTTCCGAAAAGGAAACCCATTCAAGCTCATCCCACCAATGGCCGCATCACCGCAGACAATGATTGTGGATTTTGGCCCGCCATAACTTCGTGCGACTCCAATCGCGCGGTCTAGTTCGAGCGTTTGCGTCAGAGTTCGCTCCCCATTGTTTTCTTCAGCCGCCCTCCGCATCAATCCTGCGTCTACGACGAGCAAATAGCCTCCGGCGTTATACTGCAACAACTGGATGGCTCGCCTCACCATATCCGAAAGACTGGGCTGCTGACCTCGTTCTTCCACCTGGTTTGCGAACGCAAGATCGTTGTTACTGAAGATGCCGAAAAGTTTCGGCCGGCGCCACGCTGGAACCGCGTCCAAATCCGTGCGTGTGCGGACGATGTCGAAACCATTGCCACGAAGCTCGAGCAACAGATCGCGCGTGTCTTGTCTCTCGCCGCCCTTTGTGGTGGGAATAAATTGCGCCGCTCCGCCGCCCATGGCGATGTCAACATTTCCGCGATCCACAAACTCCGCTGCGATCTTCTCTGGGTCACTGGGATCTGCCGTGTGCGCGTAGAACGCTGCGCTTGTGGCGTCGGTGAGCTTTCCGTCCGTGACTAGGCCTGTGGCTCGTCCGTATTCGCGCGCCAGCTCAATAATACTCTTAATCGGTTTTCCATCGCCGTTGATGGCGATTGCGCGATTGGTCACACGCTCACCCGTGGCGATCGCGGTTGCGGCAGCCGCCTGATCGGGGGCAGCGAAATCCTTCGAGTAGTTCATTACCAGCGCGGCGTACGGCATGGAGTCCACATTCAAACGCGTGCCCGCTCCAGCGGCATAGGTGCGCGTAGGCGCCAGCCTTGAGGGCGATAGGCCTTCTCCAACAAACAAGATAATCCCGAAGGGCTTCCGGATAACCCAGTGTTGAAAATAAATGACGCCTAGTCCTCCAAAGGCGAGGAGACAGACGAACGCCAGCAACTGGTTGCGCCACTTCATTTTCGCTCAGTGTAGCGTAAGCGTTCTCGCTTGCGCGGCGAAAATGGCATGGCGGAAACATGGGATACCTTCTTTCAAAGAACTGCTTGTGGACGTTCTCGTTCATCGGCAAAGTGCGGAACATGGCTGGCCCGGTGATGCTCATCATTCGAGACGGGTGGGGAATCAATCCCGGCGGCCCGGAGAAGCGTGAAGAGAACGGCAACGCGACGCTGCTAGCATCCACGCCGTTTCACGATCAGCTGTATCGCGATTATCCGTGGTCGCGATTGAGCGCGAGCGGCACGGACGTCGGATTACCAGAAGGACAGATGGGGAATTCGGAGGTTGGCCACCTTAATCTCGGAGCTGGCAGGATCGTTTATCAGGACCTCACCCGAATTAATAAGGCGATCGGCGATGGCGACCTGAAACGCAATCGTGTTCTGCAGGACGCCCTTGCCGCTGCGCGCGGACATCGATTGCATCTCCTCGGCTTGGTGTCCGACGGCGGCGTGCACAGCCATTACGCGCACATGATAGCGCTGGCGAACGCCGCACATGCAGCAGGAGTTGCAGAAATCTTCGTGCACGCGTTCACGGACGGACGAGACACCTCGCCCACTGGCGGTGCGGGTTTTCTAAGAACCTGCGAAAAGGAACTTAAGAACAGCGGCGCTAGGATCATCACGGTCGTCGGGCGCTATTACGCCATGGATCGGGACCGCCGCTGGGATCGCACAAAAAAAGCATGGGACGCAATCGTCCTTGGTCGCGGTGAATTCTGCGAATCATCACCCGCTGCGGCTGTGGAGCGACAATACTCGCTTGGCAAGACCGACGAATTCATGCCTCCGCTCGTTTTCGCCTTGCCCAACGAACAGCGTGTCCGCGACGGCGACACGGTTTTGTTTTTTAACTTTCGCGCCGACCGTGCGCGCCAGCTCTCACAAGCATTTTTGTTAAAAGACTTCGACGGATTCGATCGCGAAGTGTGGCCGCAAATTCATTTCGTCTCGCTCACTCAGTATGATGTTCGGTATTCTTCGCCGTTCATCTTTGCGCCCGAAGAACTCAAACACATTTTAGGGGAGATCGTCAGCGTCGCGGGCAAACGCCAATTGCGCATCGCCGAGACGGAAAAGTACGCGCACGTGACTTACTTTTTTAACGGCGGAATCGAAAAATCCTTTTCTGGCGAAGACCGGAAACTCATTCCTTCGCCCAAAGTCGCCACTTACGATTTGAAACCGGAGATGAGCGCGTTCGAAGTCACCGACGAACTGCTCGCACACATGGCGGAGTACGATTTGATCATTTTGAACTTCGCCAATCCCGATATGGTGGGTCACACGGGCGTTGTCGAGGCTGGGATCAAAGCGGTGGAGACGGTCGACGCATGCTGCGCCCGGATTATTCCAAAACTTCTGGAACTCGACGGTAAAGCGTTAGTTACCGCGGATCACGGCAACTGTGAACAAATGCGCAACCCTGACGGCTCGCCGCACACCTCGCACACCACCTACCTTGTGCATTTCATGTATGTCGCCAAGACGCGGCGAACTTCCGCTGCGAAGACGGCATTCTGGCGGATGTCGCGCCGACTCTTTTATTTCTGCTCGGCTTGCCGCAACCGAAAGAAATGACCGGGCACAATTTGCTCGTGCCAGTCTAACGAGAGTTCTCGATTCAGGTTCCGTGTTCCCACCACGGCAATTCGGTGCAAAACATGAAGGCGATTGGCCGCTGTTGCATCATTCCAGATTGGTTTGCGCACGAGTATCAGCGTGTCGTTTGATTCGACCAAAGCACCCCAGCCGACGGGCACTTCCGATTCGCGGAATAATTGCTCGGGCAGCACGATAAAAAACAAGTTCGCGCAGCGGTAGCGAATTAGCTTCTCAAACTTTGTGCAATCGTAGAGCCGATTTTGTAGCGTCCGCAACTCACGAACGAGCCGGGCGTAACCGCGGTGGCCGATCGCGCTGAAGTTCTCGGAATCAAACTCCGGGAAAAGCGAATCACCATTGTGCAGGTTTGGATAATGCGTGCTGAGGCGGGCTTCGAGAACCTGACGACGATTACAGATTGCTTCGACTCGCTTCCGGGCGGACTCGCTATGACAGTTGTCTCGTCGCAAATCGCACAGCGCCTGTTTGCATTCGAAGACCGCTGTTGATCCAATTTGCTTCGGGACAGACCGATAGCCGGCCACGTCGGCGCGATATCGACATCGGGGCAAAGTCACTTCCATCGCGCAGGCGGAAAATCCGTGCGTCTGCGCCCAAATAAACGCGAGCTGCTTGAGCCGGGCGTGTTGTGTTGTTTCGCCGTGGCGGTTTGTTATTCCCGCAGCCATGTCGCCAGTTCACGTGCCCAGTAGGTGACGATGATGTCCGCGCCGGCGCGTTTAAGCGCCGTCATAATCTCTAGAACGGCGGTACGCTCGTCGAAAATCCCTTTCTCGGCCGCAGCTTTGACCATGGCGTACTCGCCGCTGACATGATAGACAGCGGTTGGTTTTCCGAAGCGTTCGCGCACGCGCCACAAGACGTCGAGATATGGCAGGGCAGGTTTGACCATCACAATGTCCGCTCCTTCTTCAACATCGAGCGCCGCTTCGCGCAATGCTTCATTTGCATTCGCAGAGTCCATTTGATACGAACGGCGGTCACCGAACTGCGGCGGACTTTCCGCCGCCTCGCGAAACGGTCCGTAAAACACCGACGCAAATTTCGCGGCATAACTCATGATGCTTGTTTGATCGAATCCGCTCGCGTCGAGCGTTTCGCGAATCGCGCCGATCCGGCCATCCATCATGTCGCTCGGCGCCACAACGTCCGCGCCGGCAGCGGCGTGAGAGAGCGCCGTTTTCACCAAAAGTTCGACGCTTTCGTCGTTCAGAACGTGAAAATGGTCGCCGTCGATTCGGGTCACACCGCAATGGCCGTGGCTCATGTATTCGCAGAGGCAAACGTCTGTGATTGCAATCAATTCCGGACATTTCGATTTGATTGCCCGGAGCGCTTCTTGAATCACTCCGTCTTCGGCGTAAGCGCCGCTTGCTTGTTCATCCTTACGCGCGGGAATTCCGAAAAGCAGAATTGCCTGCAGGCCTAGGTCTTGAGCACGGCTCGCTTCATCGACGACCTCTTTCAGCGGCAACTGAAAAACTCCCGACATACTGGCGACGGGCCGGCGCTGTTTCAATTTTTCGCTCACGAAGAGAGGCAAAATGAAATCGTGAATGGTCAAATGAGTTTCACGGACGAGGTTTCGCAGGGCAGGGGAGCGCCGCAGGCGACGAGGTCGATGCACCAATCTTCTCACAGGGCGAGGCTACCCGCGCGGCGCGATTGTCGCAAGCCGACCGTGCTGCCAGCCCGTGACGGATGCTTGACGGCGTGGAGCGTTGGGTGTCTGCATCTTATCCGTGACGCGTCATTCGGATTATTTGTTAATCGATATAAGTAACTCGTATGCAAAAGTTGCGTTCGCGTCGAGAGAGCGATTGTCCCATGCCCACGCGGATTCCTACAGCAGAACTTTCAAGCAGTGTAATCGCTGAATTTTTGCGGCGGCGGGCGGTAAAGAAACTTGTCGTCTCATCAGTGGTGCCGACAAAAAACTCTGCGATCTCGAAGGCCGCGCGCAACAAAGCGCAACTGCTCTGGCTGGATTGGAAGCTGAAGCTGGGTGTCACAATCGATTATCCCAAACCACAATCGATTGGCGCCGATCGCCTGGCGAACGCCGCAGCTGTTGTCAAACTTTATGGATCGCCAGCGATCGTCGTGGACTTCGGCACAGCAGTGACGTTTGACGTGGTTTCCGGAGGGCGCAGGTACATTGGAGGCGTGATTGCGCCCGGACTGGAAGCGATGACAGATTTTCTTTATCAACGGACCGCGCTGCTCCCGAGGCTGTCGCTGAAAGAGCCACATCGTGCCGTTGGAAAATCGACCGTTGAGGCAATGCGGTCCGGCGCCATCTTCGGTTACCGTGGATTAGTTCGGGAGATTCTGGCGCGAATCAAAGCGGAGCAGTTTTCGCGCAGCAAAGTTGCCGTCGTCGCGACTGGCGGTTATGCGCGCCTTGTTGCCAGCGGGGTGCCGGAGGTCGCGGTGATCCATCCGCACCTGACTCTCGAAGGATTGCGGATCGTGGCGAACTTAAATTGATTTCGCAAATCATAGAACGACGGCTTTCCAAGCCGTCGCTCCTGCAAAAATGTTTTTCCGAACCGAACCGAAAATCTTCGCGCTGAACACAATTTCGACTTGTCAGGGACGCTAATCAGGGCTTGAATCGCTGGTTCATGAAAATCTGGAAGATCGCTGCCATCGCAGCGCTGGGACTTACGGCCTTTGCGGCGGATAATGTTGCCCCGACCAAAGCGGAGTTGGAGGAGATGTACAATACAGCGTACCGCGCCTTCGACGCGGGCAAATTTCCCGAGGCGCTGAAACAACTCGACGCTATTGACGCGCGCCAGCCCGATCTAGCCGCGTCGAAAAACCTCCGCGGCGTTATTCTCATGCGGCAGGGCAATTACGAACAGGCTGAAGCCGCGTTGACCGAGGCGGCACGGATTGATCCCAAGTTTTGGAATGCGCGCTTTAACATGGCGGAGATCCCATTTCTCAAAAAAGATTGGCCGGAGGCCAGAAAACGCTTCGAGCAATTGCTCTCCACCGGCCAGTCCGATCTGGCGAAGGAAGCTTCGCAGCTGATCCAGTACAAGATCTTGCTGACCTATCTAATGGAGGGCAAAAGCAATATGGTCGATTCCATTCTGGCCAAGCTGGAGCTTTCGCCCGATACACCCGCGGTCGATTATGTAAAGGCGGCGGTCGCGCTCCAACAGAAGAACGAAACGGAAGCGAAGGATTGGATCACCGCGGCGGAAAAGAACTACTCGCCGCAGCTAAACAAGCTTTTCGTGGAATCGCTGTACGAAATCGGTTGGATGGAAAAACCATCTGGCCAACGGCGAGCTTCGCTACCGCTCATGACGGCAGCCGAGCGCACGGAAAAGACGAAGGCGTTTGCCCGGTCGAAATTTGAGCAATCGCAGCAGGCGTTCCGGCAGCGTGATTTTGCCACGGCGCTGAAGCTGGTGGACGAAGCGGACAAGGTGGCTCCCAATCAGCCCGCGACGCTGAATTTGCGAGGCGAGATTCTCATGCAGCAGGGGCAATTCGACAATGCCGAGACCGCTTTCAAAAAGGCGGCGAAGTTGGATCCCAAGCTTCGCGATGCCCAATACAATCTCGCGCAGATTCCATTCAAAAAGAAAGAATACGCCAAAGCGCGCGACCGTTTCGAGACGTTGTATAAACGCATTCCTGGCGGCGAAAAGAATCAGGCAGCCGAGCTAATCAAGTTCAAAATTTACATGGCGCTCTTGATGGACGGGAAAGAGAGCCGGGCGCACTCGATGATGGAGGAATTCCAATTCACGGGTGATACCCCCGCGCTCTATTACGCGCAAGCAGCATGGGAGTACAAGCACAATAATGCGCAAAAGGCCGAGGATTGGACGAGCTCCGCCAATAAGATTTACTCGCCAGCGCTCAACGGCGTGTTTGCTGATGCTTTCTACGATGTCGGGTGGTTGCAAAGACCAGAAGGTTCAACTGCTCCTGCAGTCGCGTTTGATACGAGCAATGTCGCCACGTCACAAACGGACGGTGGTCCAGCCGTAGAGCCGAGCCCAATCCCAGACAAAGGACCGGCCGCAAACACACAGTCCGGCTCGCTTGCGCTGGCACCATCGACAAGTGCGCCAGATGGCGGAATGGAGCTTGCCGGCGCCGGAGCGACAGCTAACCAAACCAGTTTGACCGCGTCTGCGCCCGACACGAATTCGTCGGGGGAGCAGTCCGTGGCGCAATCCCCTTCGACCACCAGCGAATCAACCACTGCGTCACAGCCTGTCGCGCCTGAGACCGCGAGCACTTCGACTGTTTCCAGCGACCAAAATCAAGCTGAGCAACAGCCTGCCACGTCCGAGACGGCGAGCGCTTCGACTGTTGCCAGCAGCCAAAATCAGGCTGAGCAACAGCCTGTTGCGCAAACAAGTCCTTCCGAACAGGCAAGCGTTGGAACAGCGCCGGCCAAAGCCTCGTCGCCAACCATTGCTGGTGCGTCGAGCCGCAGACTATGGATTGTTGGCGGGCTACTTCTGGCGGCATTGGTGCTGATGACGGTTGCCATCCTTCCAGCGCTTCGCCGCGGATATAAGTTTTCGGTACCAGGTTCCTCGCGGCCAGAACCAGGCACAGACACTGCGGTTTTTAACGCGAGAACAGCGCCCGCCCAAACGATTCGTGTTCAAGGCAACGGCTTCGCCGGGGGACCACGTCAGGTCTCACTTGAACTTAAAGCGTGGAATTCTCCGGTCCGTCCCAGTGCGTTACCGTCGCCGAAAGTTGGCGATGCTTTTAATCGGTTGAAAGGCTCGAAGTCGCCCTTCACGACTTCCTGATACCGTTGAGCCGCAACGTGGGGAATCAGAGCTGGTAGCCGAGCCATTCTTTGAGTCGGTCGGCCCGGTGCTGACAGATATTGAGCCGCAGCAACCCAAGAGATCAGCTCCAGTAACCGAGCCGTTCGTCTGAGTCGGTCGGCCCAGTGGTGCCAGTTGTTGAGCCGCGACGCAAGGAATCGGCTCCAGTGACTGAGCCGTTCTTTGAGTCGGTCGGACCAGTGATCGAACAAGCACCGGAGGTGGTGCCGGCAGTTGCTTTGCACGGAAATGGGCTGGACGGTTCCGAACCAGTGACTGAATTTGCCGAAGCCTCGACGACTACGCCGCGATCAGTCGAGGATGGAATTCTGGAGGTTCCACAAGAACCCGTGTTCGACGACCAAGAGGCCAACGAATTTTCCGAGGACCCAAGAGAAGAAGCTGTGGTTGCGTATGAGCAACCGAACGAGGTCTTCGGCAGCGGAGCCGAGTATGCGTGGCCGGCTACGGAAACCGCAGCGGAGTTAACAGCTCTGCCCGTCGAGAACGATCAGCCGCACGAAACGATTTTTGCCGAGCGTGAAGATTTTGTTGAGCAAGACGATTTTGTTCAACCTGCCGCTTTTTCGGAACGCGAGTCCTTTACAGAGCGTGAAGCTCCAGTCAGCGAAGTTACTGCCGAACAGGAATCCGATTTCCAGCCTCCGCCTGTTCCCATCGCGCCAGTTTTTCCTCAACCAACCATACCTGCAACCATGCCAGAAACTACTCAAACACCACCTGCTCCGATAGCCAAAGCCCCGGCACCGCCTGTGCCCAAACCGCAACCGCAAGCGCCGGTACCTGCAGGCGGGATGCAAACCTCTGTGCAGCTTACTTTCTCGTTCGAGATAGCAGCGATGCAATTAACGCCGAGCTTCAAAATGGGAGTGTTAAAAGTCCGTCCCATATCGAAGCTCGTAACGATGCGTTTGCCTTCACCTCAGCGCGCGCAATCTCCATTGAATTTGCAGGTTGCGTTCGAAGTAGTGAAAATCCAGCCCGTCGCGGGCGCGCTCGGCACCATTCGCGTCGTTCCGTCTCAGCAACAGCGGCCAGCCATGGGGGGCATGCCGTCGTTTGCAGTTGCCGGATTGCAAGTCGTGTCGAATTCTGAAACCGCGCCCGTTCAACTGACCCCGTCGGCGCAAGGGCGCGCATCTGTATTCATTACGGTGCCCTTTCAAATCAGCACGCTTGAGTTTTCTCCAACACTCGAAATTGGGTCGGTTACGCTGAATTCCAATTCGAAACAGGTTGTCGTCCAGTTGCCGGGGACCGGGCCTGGTCCAGTCGAAGGCGCGCCAATGTTCGAGATCGCTAATCTCGAACTGAACGAAGCCGGAGAGATCGTGACGATGCAACTGAACCTGCTTGGCGGACCGAAGCGCGCGTAACAGATTGCAAGTTCGACCAGTCTGACTGATCAATCAGCGCCAGTTTAGCGAGCGCAATTGCTTCGGAAGAAACTCGCCATTTTTCCGGATCAATTTGCCGTCGAAATATATTTCGCCGCCGCCATAATCGGAACGCTGGATGCTGACCATATCCCAGTGGACCTGGCTTCTGTTTCCGTTGTCAGCTTCCTCGTAGGCTTGCCCTGGAGTGAAATGGAATGAGCCGGCGATTTTTTCGTCGAACAAGATGTCGCGCATCGGTTGAAACACCCGCGGATTAAAGCCGAGCGAAAATTCGCCGATGTAACGCGCGCCCGTATCCGAATCGAGAATCTTGTTCAGTTTTTCCGTCTCGTTGCCTGACGCCTCGACGATTTTACCTCGCTTGAAACTAAGCTGGATACCGTCAAAAGCGGTGCCTTGATAAATACTCGGCGCGTTAAAGGTGAGTTGGCCTTCCACCGAGTCTTTCACCGGAGCCGTGAAGACTTCGCCATCGGGGATGTTGCGATCACCACCGCAAATGATAGCTGGAATTCCTTTGATACTAAAATTCAGATCGGTGCCGGGACCTTTGATTTGAACGCAGTCCGTTTTTTCCATAAGCCCCTTAAGCGCCTTCATACCGGGCTGCAGTTTGCGGTAGTCGAGTGTGCAGACATCGAAAAAGAAGTCTTCAAACGCTTCCGTGCTCATCCCTGCAAGCTGAGCCATCGACGGTGTCGGCCACCGCAGCACAACCCATTTCGTATGTTTGACGCGCTGATCCTGCACCGGCCGCATCTTTTTGCCGATCAATTGCATCTTTTCCGCCGGCACGTCCGCCAGCTCGGTAATGTTGTGACTGCCGCGCATCGCGATGTATGCGTTCATTTTTTTCATGCGCGCCAGTTCATGGCTTGCCATGATGTTTAGCTGTCGATCGGACGCCTCGAGCGCGAGTGCGCGATTCACTCGTGCGTGATATACCGCCGCAAAGGGAATGCCTCCTCTATTCCGTGCCGCCCGGATCAGTGCGGCAGTCATTTCATCGGGAATATCGAATGCTTCGATCAAGACCGTCTCGTTCCGTTTTAGCCGAATGGAGTACTCGATCAGGAGTTTTGCGAGTTTATCGAATCGCTCGTCGTGCATAGGCGTTTATCATTCCACCAGCCGGACGCGATGCAACTGTGGCCGCTTTTCTACTTGACGCCGAAGCTGCGCGAAGGCGGATGCGAAGCGCGGGACTAAAGTTGCCCGCGGAATAAATACACGTCTCTCACAGAGCGACGGCTACATTAACTTTTGCGGCAAATGCGCCATCAAAACCGTCGCGGAAAGGAAGTGAATTTTTTTCCGTTTCTAACGCCAGGCCCGGCAGCTCGGCGACGAGTCGGTGTACAACCTGTTCGTTTTCTTCGCGCTCAATACTGCATGTACTGTAAACCAGTATGCCGCCAGGTTTCAGTAAAGGCAGCACAGCGCGTGAGATGATTAACTGCTCGTTGGACATTTGGCTGAAATCTTCAGGTCGCAGTCGCCATCGCACGTCGATCCGTCGGCGCATGACTCCGGTATTTGTGCATGGCGCATCTAAAAGTACCCGATCGAATGGCGTGATTGACAAAATTTCTTTCGGAGGATGATTGCGGGTCCAATCGTGGCGGATAGTACGAACGATGGTCGCGCCGAGCCTGCCGACATTATCTTCCAAAATTTTGAGCCGTTCATTGTCGCGGTCACAGGCAATGATGACTCCGCGGTTTTGCATGAGCTGCGCCAGATAGGCCGTCTTGCCGCCCGGTGCCGCACACGCGTCGAGGATTTTTTCTCCTGGCTTCGGATCGAGAAGCTGACACGCCATTGCTGTGCTGGGATCCTGAATGTAGCAATGACCAGAATCGAGAGCGGCCGTTGGCAAAGTATTGAATTCTACGAAATCTGGAATGTCAGGTAGCGATCGTGCGTCTGGATACAGCTGCAGAAAGGTTTCCGGATCCGTCGTTAATCGATTAATCCGGCCATAAATAGGCGCAGGCAGATTGTTCCATTTGCAGAGCTCTTCGGTGTATTCGGCGCCAAAGGATTGTTGCCACCGTTCAACGAGAAATTGCGGATGAGATGCTCTAACGAACAATGGCTGCGCGTCGGCCCCTGCAAGCAGTTCAGTTCGCTGCCTGATCGCGGAACGTAGGATGGCATTGATAATCGGTCGCTGCTTTTGCGACGCCAAGGCAACGGTCTCGTGCACGGCTGCGTGCTCAGGCGTTTTGAGAAGGAAAACTTGATACAAGCCGAGTCGCAGGATGTCTCGGACGTTAGTCTCGATGTGCGAAGCGCGCAGACACCCGATCCAAAAATCGAGCAGCGTTAAGTTGTGTAAAACGCCGTAGAACAATTGGAGGACAAACCCGCGATCGGACGGAGCGAGATCTGCGTTGGCAAGGAGCCCTGAAATAATGGAATCCGCGAAACGTTTTTCTTTTCGCCAAAGACGCAAGGCCGCGAGCGCAGTTTGGCGAGCAGAACGCCGCGCCATATTTCGTTACTGCGGCCTCACACCTGCCCGTCCAATAGAGTAATAACTGAACCCGAATTGCCGCATCGTCTCAGGGTCCAACAGATTTCGTCCGTCGAAGACGATCGGAGTTCGCATTGTGTCTTTCAACACCGCGAGATCAACGTTCGCAAATTCATTCCAGTCTGTTGCGATGATTAGCGCTTCGGCATCAGTGACTGCCTCCAGAGCGGACGAGGCAAATTCCGCATCGGCGATCGCTTTGATGGTGCGCGCCTTCTGCATTCCTTTCGGATCGTACGCGACCACATGTGCTCCTTCGCGCAGAAGCTGTTCGACCACCTCGATTGCGACCGATGAGCGCAGGTCATCGGTATCAGGCTTGAAGGTCAAACCCCAGACCGCAATCCGCTTTTCGCGCAATACCCAGAGCGTCTCGCGGATAGTCTTGAGAAAACGCGCCTTTTGGCCATCGTTTATTCGTTGCACTTCTTTGAGCAGAGTGAACGGCCTTCCCAGCTGCTCGCTGATGGCGATGAACGCCGCAATATCTTTCGGGAAACAGGAGCCGCCATATCCAATTCCAGCGTTCAGAAAATCGCGTCCGATACGGTGATCCATCCCGATTCCGTCAGCCACTTTTTCCACATCGGCTCCGCTCGCTTCGCAAATCGCGGAAACCGCGTTGATGTATGAAATTTTCAAGGCCAGGAATGAGTTCGCGCAATGTTTAATAAGCTCCGCGCTACTAACGTCGGTCACGAGGATCGGTGCCATGAAAGGCTCATACACTTTTTTCATCAAATCGATCGCGTGTTCGCTTTGCGCTCCGATCACGATCCGGTCAGGATGCATGAGATCAGCCACTGCGCAGCCCTCCCGCAAAAACTCCGGATTACTGACCACATCGAATTTTGCGCCGTGGCGGTTATATCGTTTTATTGATTCCGCCACTTTTTCCCCTGTCTTGACTGGCACCGTGCTCTTGTCGACGATCACTCGATAATCGGTCAACACTCCTGCGATCTCCCGTGCAACTTTCTCCACGAAGCTGAGATCGACGTCCCCATCCGGCAGTGGTGGAGTCGGCACGGCGATGAAAATAATTTGTGAGCGCTCGACAGCTTCCTGAATATTGCCCGTGAAATGTAGTCGCTGTGCCGAAACGTTGCGGTGAACTATTTCTTGGAGTCCCGGTTCGTAGATCGGTATTTCCCCGGCTTTGAGTTGTTTCACTTTTTCGGAGTCGTTATCGACGCAAATGACATGATGGCCGACGTCAGCGAAACAGGCGCCCGTCACCAGCCCGACGTATCCGGAGCCGATAATTGATATATCCATGAATCAGGAACGGTGTGGGCGAATCAGCCCCAGCACAAGTGGCGGACTTCGGCCGGCAATTTCGGTGTTATTCCCGCACTTCGGATCACTCGCCCGATGAGCTAGGATCAAAGTTTAAATCGAAACCAAATCTCGGGAAGGCCTTGAGTGTTACCGTGAACAGGAGACCGTACTCTTTCACTCCCGAGTTATCGCGTATTACTCCGCCGAACGAGGCCACCCAGCTCGTTAGGTCACGATAAATCGCATAGCGCTGTTCCTGGAGAGTCTCGGTGGCGCCTTCATACTGCTCTTGAACAGCCAAGCCCCAGTTGTCATTAACGCGAAGGTATCCGCCTACAACAAACAAGCTGCTATTCTCGAAGAACGGGTTCCCATTCAGATATCGGTGTCCGACGTTCACTTGCAGATTCGCCAGCGGTTGTACTGTCGCGTATGTGTTGACTTCCGTGAAACCTTTCGCGAACGCGGGCACCTGAGAGTTCACAGAAAAGGACATCCACGGCAGAGGATTAAACCGGAGATTGTTGAACAAATTTGAGTAGTCTGTGCGGTCGTATGGATTCTCGAAGTTTCTATCAACAAACGTATCCAGTTCAAGCCACGTCATCGTTGAATCGTCCCGCCGAGTTTCCAACTTGTTGCGAACTCCCACGCGCCAGACCGTCCAGTCGGCAATCGAATCAATCGGAGTGAACTGTGGAAAATCGATTGCCCGAAGCTGCGTAGAAGGTTCAAATCGATCGAATTGCAAAACGGACAGGGGATTAGGCCCGTCTGCTTTCACGTAGGAAAAGTCGGTAAACGGTTGGATCACGTGCATCAATCCGTCTAAACCGAAAGCACGACTTTGCACATCCTCCCATTTTCGAGAGATCTTGAACGAAGCTTCCGTGCCCGTATCGAAAACGCTTCGAAACGTGTCCCCAGCAAACTTGATGGGATTGGTTGTTGATGGTGGCGGCAGGATAGTGTCGGGTACCAGCGGGTTTGATGGCGGCACGAATATTGTTGATCCGAGGTCCCAGGTCTTGCCGTAGTAGGTGCCTCGATATCCAACCCGGGGCATAATCGACAGCCAACCAAAATAGGTGTTGGGAAAAACCAGTTGATGAAACGTGTCGAAACGCTCCGTGCCGTAATTCTTGATACCTGAGTCCTCAGGGAATTCGTAGCCGCAAATTGGCAAAACCGGTTTCGCCTTCGTAAAATATCGGCCCGCCAAAGAGCGCGTGCCGTTTGACGTCGAGCAGCCACTTCCGGTTGGCGTTCCGTGGTAGTGAAGAAATCGTTTGCCTGAAAACGCTCGATCCCGGTGAGGGTGAAAACCGGGTTTATTTTTGTCAGCGCTACCACATTGTCTGGAACAGGATCAACTCGAAATTCTCCCTGGAAGAAGTCCTGCATCACGTACTGGTCACTCAGCTTGGTGATGTTGGCCATGCCATAGATGGAGTCGGTGAAATCCGTGTGGTCCTCGAGGCCGAGCCGGTATCGCGACTCAGGCACGCCCACTCTCGGTATGTCGGTTTGATTGATCTCCGGATTTTGGTCGTTGATGTAAAAAGTTTTTATCCGCGCCACACTGCTTTGGTCTTTCCCATATTCGATCGTCGGCTCGAAGCCGATGGCTGGTCCTCGCCTGCCAAAATAGTCCAGCCGGAGCCGGGCTTGAATATTGTCTGTGATCGGGAAGGTAACCTGCGTAAGAAGCGATGGTCCCCAGGTGCTGTAATACGCGGGCGAGACCGAAAAACTAAACGCGTTGTCGAGTGATTGGTAGAGATACGGCCACCAAAACACCGGCACCCTTCCGACGTAGGCGGTGACGTTCAGAAAAATAACCCGATCGTTCTCGTAAACACGAATCTTGTGGGCGTGCAGGCGAAAATCGGGGTTCGACGAATCGTGCGTTGTGAAAGTGCCGCCCTTAATGAGATAGGCATTGTCCCCCTCAATCGAGGTCACATCGTTACCGGCCAGAAAGTAAGGTTGCGACTCCGTCCGTGCGGTGCTTGCCCGGATCTTTTTTGTTTCAGTGTTGTAAATCCCGCTGTCGGCGTTGTAGACGCTTGTGTCGCGATAGATTCGGACGTGCCCCCTCAACTCCACGTCGTGTGTCGACGAATTGTACTGCGCGTAATCGGCGTATATGTCCGTGTTCCCGATGTGAATCGCAACATTATCGCGGGCGGTCGCCAGGCCGTTTTCGTATGTAGTTTGCCCGGTCGAAGTGATTTCAATTGGGGCATTCTCCGGAGTTTTAATTTCTCCGTGCATCCAACCGGCAGTCGCAAGCAAGCCGGCCAGCAAGAAAACCACCGATCGCATGGCGAATGCCACCGTACTGCACCAACGTCCACCTGCAAAGCTAAAACCGCTCAGTCGGGGATTAAAGAGACGCCAGCCACACGATGACCTGCGGGCGTCTAAAGGTCAGGCCAACATATTCAGCGCGATAAGGATACGCGAGGTGTAACACTTTTATCCTCCAGGATTCAAAGTCGGCCTATATTCTTTTCGACTTTAGCGAGTTCAAAGCTCAAACCGCAACATGGCTACGGACCGACAATCCGAAAGGGCTCAACGCATGTTCGTTCTCGCGGACACGCACAATCGTCTGACGGAGAAGGTGAAGGAGATGGCCAAAGACGCTGACGAGATCTGGCATCTCGGCGACGTTTGCGCGGAAGCGATTCTTGATGAGCTGCGTGCGATTGGACCGCGTGTCACGGTTGTGCGCGGAAATTGCGACAGCAATTTCGAGTGGCCGTTGGTCGTCGACCTTGCGCGAGGTGAGTTGAAATTGCGCCTGCAACACGTTCCGCCGGATCAACCGCCGGATGATGTCGATGTTCTTCTACACGGGCACACGCACGTCCCGCGCAACGAAAGGCGCGGTCACGTTCTGTTTCTCAATCCGGGCTGCGTGACGCGGCCAAACCGCGGTGCGCCCCCAAGTGTTGCCTGGCTTGAAATCACCGACGCAAAAATCACTTGGAAGCTCGTGCAGCTTCGCTGACGCGCATCCTTGTTCGTGATTCGCTCTTGATTAAATCAGCGGCAGTCGCTTTTCTTCACGAAGATGAGTTCGGCTCTCGATCAAATCTTCGTTCACGGAAAGCGATGGCTGCTTTCCTGGATTGCCGCCGCGCCGGATTGGATTCTCCAAATCACCTCCAGCCTGATCAATATCGTCGCGTTGCTCGCCGCGTTTCTCACACTTTTCGCGCTTATGTCGGTGCTGGAGCGGAAAATTTTAGGGCGAATGCAAAATCGTTACGGGCCGAACCGCGTCGGGCCCTTCGGTCTTTTCCAACCGGTCGCAGATGGAATCAAAATGTTAATCAAAGAGGACATCGTGCCGGCGCGTGCAGACAAGGTCGTCCATTTTCTCGCTCCAGTTGTGCTTGCCGCCGTGGCCATTCTCACGCTGGGTGTGATTCCGTACGGTCGAAACATGACCGCGTTCACAATTGATGGCGGCATACTCTTTTTCTTCGCGGTTGGATCGGCAACGGAACTGGCGGTGTTCATGGCTGGCTGGGCGAGTAATAACAAATTTTCAATGCTCGGCGCCATGCGCGCGATTGCCCAGATGTTCAGCTACGAGTTGCCGCTGATCATCACGGTGCTCCCGGTCGTGATGATCGTTGGCTCGCTTATGCCGGACAGGATAGTTTTCGCGCAAGGCGAGTACACGTTAGGCATTCTGCCTCGTTGGTTTGTCTTCACGCCATGGGGCGCCGCAGCGTTCATATTATTTTTCGTGTCCGGCCTCGTCGAATCGAACCGCACACCATTCGATGTCCCGGAGGGGGAATCGGAAATCGTTGCCGGACACATGACCGAATATTCAGGATTCAAGTACGCCACGTTTTTCTTGGCGGAATATCTCGGGATGTTCGCCGTCAGTGGGCTGGCGGTGACTTTATTTTTGGGCGGCTGGCAAGCGCCCGCGCAACTGCTTGAATTTGTTCCCTCTTACATCTGGTTTTTCGCAAAGCTGAGCATGCTCCTCTTCGTGTACATCTGGCTGAGGGCAACTCTCCCGCGCATGCGCGTGGATCAAATGATGAATGTCGCTTGGAAGTTCATGTTGCCGATGGCGTTCACGTGCGTCATTGCTGCGGCCGTCTGGCATTACGCCGGGCGCGGTATGCGCGGCTGGCTGTGGTCGTTGTTCGTAATCGTGTTTGTTTACAGCGCGCTATCGATCCTGCTGGACACGCAAAGGAAATTCGCTCGGCGTGTTTACCGTTTCGCTGAATGAACGGCGCGGCATTCATTGTGATTTCCATCTTAACGCTCGCCGGAGCGCTCGCGGCCGCGACTTTGCCAAATCTCATGCACGCCGCGTTCTGCTTGGTGCTGGCGTTGCTCGGGCTCGCATCGTTCTTTTTCCTGCTGGGCGCAGAATTCGTAGGACTTGCCCTGGTGTTCATTTACATCGGCGCAGTTGCGGTGTTGATCGTTTTCACGATTCTTCTCACGCGCCGCGATTCGAAAGAACATCTCGGTATTAATTGGGGCGGTGTTCTGATCGCGCTTGCCGTCTTTAGCGGTTTGGCGTGGGCTATTCTAAAAACCCAATCGCTGTCCATCGTGCCGCCGCACATTCGCGTGCTCACCGTTAAGCAAATCGGCCAGACGTTAATGACTGGTTATGTGTGGCCATTGCAATGCGTCGGGCTGCTCCTGACTGCCGCGCTAATCGGCGCGCTCGTGCTCGTCATGGAGGAAAAGAAGTGAGGGCGGAGTCTCGGATCTGGGGAGCGCACGGTTGCACCGTGCTGGTTTCCGCATTCTGCGAAAACGATCTTCTTCGACGTGCAGTTCGTTTGCGGTGTCATAAGGAAAGTTCGCGATCGCCTGGAGTCGATCGCCAGCACGCCAGAGGCGCGCGCTCCCCGGAGGCCAGATATACCGCATCATGACACTAACGCTTCAACTCTTCCTCGCTTGTTTCCTCGGCGTTGTTTTCCATCGGCCTGCTTGCGGCCCTTAGTCGGCGTCACGCAATTTTTATCCTGATCGGGATCGAGATGATGCTCGCCGCGGCGAACTTGAATTTTATCGCCTTCTGGCGTTTCGCTCCGCCGCCGCATCCGCCAACTGGGGTGATGATCGCAATCTTTTCCATCGCCATTTCTGCAGCCGAGGCCGCGGTTGGCCTTGCCATGGTGATTGCCGTTTACCGGCATTTCCGAACAACGAACGTCGATCAATACGACCAGCTCAAAGGATAAGCAATAGAGATGAAGCAAACGTCCAACGTCCAACGCTCAACGCTCAACACTCAACTCGGAAACTATTCTGAGTTGGACGTTGGACGTTGGACGTTGGACGTTGAGCGTTTTCCGTCGCCAAAGAAATGAGCGGCTGGATCCTCGATCATCTCTGGTTGATCCCTGCGGTGCCGTTTGCCGCGTCGCTGATAATCTTGAGTTTATCGAACTCGCGGGGCAAACCTGCGGCTTTCCTCGCAATCGCTGGCCAAATCGTTGTGCTGACGATCTCGATCGCGGCGTTCCTTCCGACACTGCAAACCCACGGCTTCCGCGAAGTCCAGAATTTCACATGGTTCACATTCGGCGATCAAACCCTGCGGCTCGGATTTGTTCTCGATCCGCTCGCGGCAGCCATGCTGGTGATGATCTCACTGGTCAGCCTCTGCATTTTTATCTTCAGCGTCGGCTACATGGCTGACGACAAAAATTTCACCCGTTTCTTCGCGTATCTGTCGTTCTTCTCCGGTGCGATGCTCGGCGTGGTTATCGCGAATAGCTTACTGCTGCTTTTCATGTTTTGGGAACTCGTAGGGCTCGCGTCGTATTTACTCATCGGCTTCTGGATCGAGCGACCGAGCGCTGCAGCGGCGGCAAAGAAAGCATTCATCACCACGCGCATCGGCGATATGGGGTTTTTTCTCGGAATGCTCTGGCTCTACAATCGCAGTGGCACACTGCTTTTTTACGATGGCGGCCGCGGATGTCTTGAAAGTGCCGGCCTGGCCTTGCTTGGCGCAAGTCCCGCAATCGCGGGATTCATCGCGCTTCTGATTTTCTGCGGCGCAGTTGGCAAGTCCGGACAATTCCCGCTGCACGTCTGGTTGCCCGACGCGATGGAGGGTCCAACGCCGGTCAGCGCACTCATCCACGCGGCCACAATGGTCGCCGCGGGTGTGTTTCTGGTCGCCCGCGTTTATCCGCTCTTTTCGTTAGGGGCGATCAATGGCGTCACATCCTCGCTGACTGTCGTTGTCTGGATTGGAGTAACGACGGCGCTCATGGCTGCCCTCATTGCGATCGCGCAGGCCGATATCAAACGCATCCTCGCTTACTCAACCGTGTCGCAGCTCGGTTTGATGATGGTCTCGTTAGGCGTCGGTGGTGTTGCCGCCGGGATCATGCATTTGATCGCGCACGGTTTTTTCAAAGCTCTCCTGTTTCTCGGCTCTGGTTCCGTGATCCATGGATGCCATGGCGAACAGGACATTCGCAAAATGGGCGGTCTGCGGCGCATGATGCCGGTGACGTTTGGAACCTACGCCATCGGTATGATGGCATTAAGTGGCGTCCCGCTCTTCTTCTCCGGTGGCTGGACCAAGGAGGAAATCCTTCACGCGACTGCGCATTGGCCGCGATCGCATGCACCCTATTACCTGATGCTGGCCGGCGTCGTTCTCACTGCGCTGTATATGACCCGGCAAATGATCTACGTCTTTTTCGGCAATCGCCGTAGCTCCGCGGAGCACGCTCACGAAAGTCCGCGTGTGATGACGATGCCGCTGATTGTGCTGGCGATTGGCACAATTTTTTTGAGCGTCGTGCTCACCTCCGCATGGCCATGGCTGGATGGTTATCTCACGGGTGAACCGGTTCACTTCGATATTGCGCACCTGATTCAGCCTATGCTTTTCATTTCGCTCGTGCTCGTCGGCGCTGGGATCGCGCTGGGTATCTGGTTCTATCGCAAAGCTGGGGCGCAGGATCGAAATCGATCCGCGGAGGTTGATCCACTCGAGTACGCGCAACCGGGGTTGTTTCGGTTCCTCGCAAATAAGATGTGGATCGATGAGCTCTATGCGCGGACGATCATCGCTTTTGCATGGACCAGCGCGCGTTTGTCCGACTGGATGGACCGTTACTTTTGGGATGGTTTGGTGCGCGGCTTCGGCGCAATTGGGCAGCTTTTTGGAACGTTTACAGCCGATGTGGACGAGCGTGGCATCAACGCCGGAGTTGATGAAACGACAGTTGGCGCTCGCGGTCTGGGCCGTCTGTTGTCCGGCGCACACTCGGGACAGATTCAAACTTACCTGGGCGTCGTAGCTGTTGGAATGTTGGCGCTGCTTCTTCTGTACGCATGGTTGGCTTAGTCACGACGATTATTTTGATTCCGCTGCTCGGCGCGCTGGCCGTGTCCACATGGCCGGCCGCCTCCGCTGACACCTCGGCGGGCAGGAGGCGCAGTGGCCGGCCGATTGCGCTGATGTTTAATATCATCTCTGCCGGATGCGCTGTGGCGCTGTGGCGGAATTTCGATGCCACGGCGACTGGACTCCAGTTCGTGGAACGTCATGCGTGGATTCCCGCTATCAACGCCGATTATCTGGTCGGCGTCGATGGCCTGAGCCTGCTGCTCGTGTTGCTCACCTCCCTCATCATTCCATTCGCAATCCTTGCGCCACCACCTCCCGATCGAAGCCGTGCGTTCTACGCGACCATGCTCATCATGCAATCTGCGCTCTACGGCACTTTCACTGCGCAGAATTTCGTTCTCTGGTTCCTGTTCTACGAAATGAGTCTGATCCCCGGTTTTCTGCTGATCAAAATTTGGGGCGGTGAAAATCGCGATCGCGCCGCGACCAAGTTTTTCCTCTACACGTTTCTCGGAAGCGTCGCCATGCTTCTTTCGTTCCTCGGGATCTATCTGGCTAAAGGTACGTTCGACTTCGCGGCTCTGGCCAGTCTTGGAAAGAGCGGGCTGCTCACAGGAAACATAGCCTGGCTCGCTTTTGCTGGAATTTTCGTTGGGCTTGCCGTGAAGGTGCCGCTGTTTCCGTTTCACACCTGGCTGCCGGACGCCTATCAAACTGCGCCCACCGGTGTGGCCATGGTGCTGACTGGCGTGCTTTCGAAAATGGGCGTTTACGGTTTCGTTCGCCTGTTGCTTCCGTTATTCCCTAACGAAATCAAAGTCATCGGTCCGTGGCTGCTTGCGCTGGTGGTTTGCTCGATCGTGTTCGCTCCGCTGGCGGCGTGGGCGCAGCGCGATTTGAAACGAATGATCGCCTATCTTTCGATCAACCATCTCGGCTACTGCATGCTGGGTCTTTTTGCGTTGACCGCTTCACCTGCTGTTGCTGCGAGAGTCGACACACAGGCGGCATTGAGTGGCGTGTTCATGCAAATCTTCAATCACGGCATCACCGCGGCGACGCTTTTCTATTTCGTGGGCCTGCTCGAACAACGGCGCGGTCTGCGTGGCATCGACGATTTCGGTGGGCTGATGCAGCGGACACCGCTCCTCTGTGGTTGGATGAGCGTCGCCATGTTTTCGTCGCTCGGTTTGCCAGGCCTGAACGGATTTATCGGCGAGTTTTTGATTTTCAAAGCGTCGTTCGCGATGGCGGCGGCATTCACGGCCATCGCCGTGATAGGCCTTCTCGTTACGGCTATTGTTTTTATGCGAGCGATGCAAGCTCTCTTCAGCGGACCGCTCGCAGAAAGTTGCAGCGCGTTCCCCGATCTTTTGCGAAGGGAAAAATTCGTCGTGGTTCCCGTAACACTGCTCATGTTCGCCATCGGCATCGCACCGCAATTCATCTTCAACGTCTTCAATACGACGGTGGTTCACATGGCGCGGTTGTTTAGTTGAGATTTATCAGGAATGAGCAAAGACGATCATTCCAATCGAGCGACATTGCGCAATCGATTCGACGGATTCGCGGACAGAAGGTGCTGCTCGACTTTGACTTGGCTGACGCTGTACGGCGTCCAGACCAAAAATCTAAACAAAGCAGTCAAACGCAACGCAGAACGTTTCCCGGCCGACTTCATGTTTCAACTTACGCCAGAAGAGCTTCGCAGTTTGAGATTCCAATTTGGAACCTCAAAAGCTCGGGGAGGCTGGCGCTATCGTCCCTACGCTTTCACGGAGCAGGGCGTTGCGATGCTGTCGAGCGTCCTCAAGAGCGACCGTGCGATCAGAGTAAATGTGGCCATCATGCGCACGTTCGTGAGACTGCGCGAAACACTCGAAAGCAATCGCGAGTTAGCACAAAAGTTTTCGGAACTCGAGCGGCGCGTTGGCAAGCACGATGACGAAATTGCAGCGATTCTGGAGGCGATTCGGCAGTTGATGACGCCGCCGGAAAAGCCGCCGCGCGAGATCGGATTTCATGTGCGCGAGCGGGCGGGGCGTTATCGGGCGCGCAACACGCGCATGATCGCCTGGACGATTTACCTGACGTTTGGAGGCGCAGTAGTGTTGCTGCTTTTGCCGCGTGGATCTGCTCGCTGGATCGCCCTGCTGACGACAACCGCAGGCTTAGCGCTGGGTATGATCGTGTTCGTCGGCACGCCGATTCCAGATCTGGCGCATTTTACAACAATCGTGCGCGTGCCGTGGGTCCCGGCGCTCGGCATGAATTACCACCTCGCGCTGGATGGCGTGAGTCTGACGATGGTTCTGGTAACTGGCATTTCAGCAGTAAGCACCGTGTTGTTTTCCTGGGATGTGGAACATCGGCAAAACGAATTTTTTTTCTGGCTTCTGCTGGTGGTGGCCGGGTGCTACGGCGTATTCCTCAGCGCGGATCTTTTTTTGTTGTTCGTATTCTATGAGTTGGTGATCGTGCCGAAATATTTTTTAATCGCGATCTTCGGCTCGACTAACAAGGAATACGGCGCCATGAAGCTCACCTTGTATTCCTTCTTTGGCGGGATGTTCGTGTTCGTTGGAATACTGATCGCTTATGTCAGCGGGGGGTCGTTGGACCTGAATCAGCTGTCGCAGTTCGAATTTTCACCGCAACTGCAATCATGGGCGTTTCCGGTGTTGTTTCTTGGCTTTGCTGTGCTGGCCGGCATCTGGCCGCTGCACACTTGGGCGCCGACTGGTCATGCCGCTGCTCCGACTGCGGGTTCGATGTTGCTCGCGGGAATTGTGATGAAGCTTGGGTCTTATGCTGCTCTACGCGTGGCAATGAATCTTTTTCCGCAGGGATTTCACATGTGGAGCAAGTGGATCGCAGTGGTGGCGGTGATTGGAATCGTGTATGCCGCAGCAGTGGCGCTTCGCCAACGTGATCTCAAATTTGTAATCGGTTATTCGAGCGTGAGTCACATGGGCTTCGTGTTACTCGGTTTTGCTACGGCTAACGCGCTCGGGGTCTCCGGTGCAGTGCTGCAAATGTTCTCGCACGGCGTTATCGCGGCGCTCTTGTTCGCCGTCGCCGGACGCATGATCTACCGGCGTACGCACACGCGCGACCTCGATGCCCTTTCTGGAATGAACCTGAGCCACGCAATGCCCTTCGCGGCTTTCACGTTCGTTATCGCCGCGGCTGCATCAATGGGCATTCCCGGCTTCAGCGGATTCGCGGCCGAGATCACCATCCTTATTGGCGCATGGAAAACTTACCCGATTGCCGTTTGGATCGCGGGCGTTGGGATAGTTCTGGTCGCTGCGTTCACTTTACGCGCGCTAAGACTTTCGTTCTTCGGCGAGAAAGGTGTCCAAGCCGCAGTTCCAACGGTTACAACGTTAAGTCGGGAACAGTTCGACCCGATCACCATCCCGGAAAAAATCGGTGCGTGTATGCTGATGCTCACCACACTCGCCGTCGGCGTTTATCCGAAACTGTTGCTCGACCGCATCATGCCCGCTGTCGAAACCATGAGGTTTTTGAAATGAGACGCACGCCTCATGTTCAACGCCGCACCGCTTCAGTCCTTTAAACGATGTCTTATCTCGAGCTTCTCAAGCTTGCATCGCCTGAAGCGGTCGTTGTTGTGACGGCTCTGGTTGTGCTTTCGGTCAGTCTCCTTGCGAAACGCTCAGGGGCGGCGTGCGCATTTGTTGCAGCGCTAGGAATTGTGATTGCAATCGTGGCAGTCCTTTTTTTGCCGCGCAACGAAACGCTGTTTGGCGGAATGCTGGTGATCTCGCCCCTGACGTCACTATTCAAAATCATTTGCCTTGCGCTCGCGTTTTTCACGATCCTGCTGGCGCTGGCAGACAAGGCGCGGCGTCACCCCGGCGAATATCTGGCGCTGGTTCTTCTGGCAACGGTCGGCCTGATGCTGCTCGTCGGCAGTGAAGAACTGCTGATGATTTTCATCGGCCTCGAGTTGCTCGGACTGTCGCTTTACGTCATGGCCGCATTCGATAAAACGGACGTGCGCTCAGCCGAAGCGGGTCTGAAGTATTTTCTGTTCGGCAGCACGTCGAGCGCATTCACACTCTTCGGGATCAGTCTGATCTATGGCATGACGGGTACAACCGGTCTCGCTGCAATTTCAACTAAGTTGGGAACAACGTCAGTAGAGCCGCTGCTTGCGGTTGGAATCGTCATGACCCTTGTCGGCTTCGCATTCAAAATCGCTGCCGCGCCATTCCATTTATGGGCGCCCGACGCGTATCAAGGCGCCCCTGTTCCGAGCGCCGCATTCATTGCTTCAGGTTCGAAGGTTGCGTCGTTTGTTGTGCTGGGAAAGATCGTGCTCATTGGGTTTGCGCCCGTGCATGGCAGCGCCGGATGGCACGCCATGGTGGCTGGTTGGTCGCCTGTGCTAGCGGCACTAGCGGCGTTATCGATTGTAATTGGAAATCTCGTGGCGCTTGCGCAATCGAACGTACGGAGGCTGCTTGCCTACTCAGCGGTCGCACACGCGGGTTACACATTAATCGGGTTCGTCGCCGGCGACCGCGAAGGCTTTTCCGCCGCCTTGTTCTACACGACGGTTTATGCGATCACGCTCGTTGGCGCGTTTGGCGTGGTCGGCGTCGTGCGGCGCGAAACCGGCGGCGACGATTTCACGAATTTCCGCGGCCTCGCTTCCCGTTCTCCGCTGCTCGCCGGGTGCATGGCGGTCTTTATGTTGTCGCTCGCAGGCATCCCGCCGTTGGCTGGATTTTTCGGAAAATTCTATTTGTTCAGCGCCGCGTTGCACGCTGGCGCAAACAACGCGCTTCTTTGGCTGGTCGCGCTTGGGCTCGTTGGCAGTTTCGTCTCGCTGTATTATTACCTTCTCGTGTTGAAAGCGATTTTTGTGGATGCATCGTCGCTCGCGGTAACGGAACCGATGGAGCGCGGGCGATCCGATTCTTTGCAGGGAGCTACGGTCACTCTGCTTGCCGCAGCAGTTATTTTTCTCGGGGTGATGCCGAACGTTTTGGCATCGCGCATTCTGGCCGCGATTCCGTAAGAAATTTCAAAAAAATGCAATTAACGCTTGACCCGCGCACGATAAGTTTTGCATCAAAAGTGATAGTCCCCATTGCGAAGTTAGTAATGTGAAGATGGGCAGCATCAGCGAGTTCATTGAGCGCCATTTCCGGCATTTCAACGCGGCGGTGCTGAAAGACGCAGCCGACGCCTACATTGCGCATCTCGATCGTGGCGGAAAGATGATGATTACGCTGGCGGGCGCGATGAGCACCGCCGAACTGGGCGTTTCGCTGGCCGAGATGATTCGCCGCGACAAAGTGCACGCCATTACCTGCACCGGGGCGAACATGGAGGAAGATCTCTTCAATCTCGTTGCGCGCAGCAAATACGAACGAATCCCTAACTATCGCGAGCTAAGTCCACAACAAGAGGAGCAACTCCTGCAGCGGCACCTGAATCGCGTCACTGACACTTGCATACCCGAGGAAGAAGCGATGCGACGGATCGAACGGGTCGTGCTTGATGAGTGGGCGGGCGCTTCACAAAACAACCAGAGAAAGTTTCCCCACGAGTTCCTTTACAAGATCTTGCGCGAATGCCGGCTCAAACAGTTTTATGAGATCGATCCAGCCGATAGTTGGATGGTCGCTGCTGCCAACAACGACCTGCCGTTGTTCGTGCCGGGCTGGGAAGATTCGACCTTGGGAAATATTTATGCGGCGCGCTGCATCACTGGGGCGATCGGCAATGTGCAGGCGGTCCGCTCGGGTATCGAATACATGATCGAACTCGCGGCGTGGTATCGCCGGGTATCACAGGATTCATCCATTGGCTTCTTCCAAATTGGCGGTGGCATTGCAGGTGATTTCCCCATTTGCGTTGTTCCGATGTTAAACCAGGACGTGGTCAGCATGCCCGTACCCGAGTGGGCGTATTTTTGTCAAATCAGCGATTCTACCACCAGTTTCGGCTCATATTCCGGCGCGGTGCCAAATGAAAAGATCACGTGGGGAAAACTGAACGTCGATACTCCGCGGTTCGTGATCGAATCTGACGCGACAATCGTTGCGCCATTGGTGTTCGCGAAGATTTTAGGCTGGTGACGCCATAGCGCGTCGGTGCATAGCCGCTTTCGTCATCGATTCGATGGCGTGAGGCAAGCTTTGAACCGAGGATATGGAATGCTTTACATGGTGGCGACGCCGATCGGTAACCTAAGCGACATCACCTTGCGGGCGCTCGAGGTGCTGAAAGGTGTTGATCTTGTGGCGGCGGAAGACACGCGGCATTCCGGGTTGCTGCTAAAACATTTCGAGATCAAAAAGCCCTTTGTCAGCTACCACGAACATAATGAAGCGGCGCGCACGGCTGAGTTGGTCGACCGCCTTGCCCGAGGCGAAAACGTTGCGTTAATAACAGACGCTGGCATGCCTGGTCTTTCCGATCCAGGGCTGCGCCTTATTCGCGAATGCATTAATCGCGAACTGCCATTTACGGTTATCCCCGGCCCATCGTCGATCCCGACGGCTTTGATTGGTTCCGGATTTGCTACCGACAGATTCTCGTTCCGTGGATTTCTTCCGGTGAAAAGCGGCCGCCGCGAGCGCGAATTGCGGATGGCAGCTGTACGCGAAGAGACGACGCTTTTTTTTGAATCTCCTTACCGGCTTCTTAAAACGCTTCACGCTTGCAGTACCATCATCCCGGAGCGCCAACTGTGCATCGCACGTGAGCTGACAAAAAAATTTGAGGAATTCCGTCGCGGCACTGCTGCCGAACTGCTTGCACACTATGAGGCACATCCGGCGAAAGGCGAAATCGTGCTCGTCGTCTCCGGCGCCTAATTGTGCTAATCCCCAACCTTGCATCGGAAAAATATTTCCTCGGGCTGAAAGCCAGAAAACACCGTAGCCCAGGGCAACGCCCTGGGTGAGATGGTTCAAATAAATTGCCGCGCTGAAGGGGCATGCCAAAAATCCCGCGCTGGGTTTTGTTTTGCCCTTCAGGGCGAATGTTTCCTTATTCGGCAACCCAGGGCGTTGCCCTGGGCTACAATGTGAGTTGCGTTTTCAGCGCACAAAATTCAATGCGCAAAAGCTAAGGAACGAAGCTTCGACAAGTCTGCGCGAATAAAGATATCGCAACTGCCGTCGAATCCTGTCACCGAAATCAGCTAAAAGTGATGCGTTCCGATATTGCCACTGCCGAAAGGTTCACAAATGGTCGGCGTCCGGTCGCGTTTGCTGTTTGTCCTGAGCTGCCCATCGCGACAACTCAACCAATTCGGAGACGCTGGTTTGGCGACACCACTTTCGCGAGCAGACTCCGCGGCTTCTGCGATTATCAGGTAATGATCCGGCTGCCACGGTTTCTAACACCATTGCTCGCAGGATGCGCCATCACGATTTTGCAGGTTGCAATGGCCGTAGTTCTGCTCGCTCCGGAAGAGCCGATCACCAAGCGTTACTCGGCGCTGGTTCAACACGACAGCTATTGGTTCATGAACATTATCGATCGCGGATATCAGACCATTGTCCCGCCGATCGATCACAAGGTGATGGAAATCTCGAATGTCGCGTTTTTCCCGGCATATCCTGCAATTGCCGCGCTGCTCCGAAATGCTTTCAACATCAGCACCAGCACCGCGCTTTTGATCACCGCTCAGCTCGCTGCGTGGGGTTTTTGGACTTATTTTTTCCTGTTCTGCAGGCGTTGGAAAGTTGCGGTTTCACTTCAGATTTGCGGAACCTTTCTCATCCTGGCGAATCCGGCAGCGTTCTTCCTGGTCGCCGCTTACTCGGAATCGCTCTTTCTAATGGCGCTGCTCGGCTTCATCTATTGGAGCACCGCGGAGGGTCGTGCTGCGCGAGTATTGGCGGCGATGCACGGAATGGTTATGTCCGCGACGCGAATTGTCGGAATTGTGTGCGCTGCGTTTCCTTTGGTGCGTTCGGCTTTTCGAACCGGATGGCGCGGTTTGCTGAAGCCGCGAAAATGGCTTCGAGAGAACCGGGCAGCTGTCGGGTTAACGCTTGTGGCGGCCTGCGGCGGGATCGCCTTTTTCATTTTGTGTCAACTGCGCTGGGGTCACTGGGACCTTTACATGCTCACGCAGGCGGCTGGCTGGGGCATCGTGCCCGATTATCTTGCAGTGGTTAGGCCCGAAAGTTATCGCTGGCTCGTTCCGGCACTAAATAATCCCACCGAAATGAGCCAGTTATCGATGACACTGGGTGCCATGCTTTTCGTTGCCATCGCGATTTGCGAACTGGTTCCAGCGATTCGGCATCGCGCCGGCCTGCCAGCACGCGCGGGGATTTATTTTTGCGCCGCCACGATTTATTACCTTTCGGTGAGCGGCGTCGCCTGTGTCGACATGGAAAGTATGATGCGTTACGAGTTCAGCGCGTATGCGTTGATCGTGCTGGCGCTTTTGAATTTTCTGCGTCAATTTCGCATGCCGCCAATGTGGGTGCGCGCTTTTGCGACGGCGGCAGTAGCGTTAGTCAGCGCTGCGGGGTTGTGCGTGCAGGGCTGGTACGTCTGGAATTTCACCCGGGGCCACTGGGTCGCGTAGCAAAACATGAAGCCAAAGGTCGTCATCATCGGTGCAGGTCCGGCAGGTCTAACGGCCGGCTATTTGCTTTCGAAAAACGACGTCGATGTCCTCGTTCTGGAAGCCGATCCCGTTTACGTGGGCGGCATTTCACGCACGGCGACTTACAAGGGCTTTCATTTCGATATCGGCGGTCACCGTTTCTTCTCAAAATCCAAACCGGTCGAAGACTTGTGGACCGAGATTTTGCCGAACGACATGCTCACGCGCCCGCGTTCATCGCGCATTTTTTACGGCGGCAAATTTTTCTCCTATCCGCTCAAGCCAATTGAAGCGCTGCTGAAGCTCGGCGTTTTCAAATCGATTTTGTGCGTTCTTTCCTGGCTAAAGGCTCGGCTGTTTCCGATCCGGAACCCGCGGAATTTTGAAGAATGGGTGAGCAATCAATTCGGCAAACGACTGTTCAACACGTTCTTCAAAAGTTACACCGAAAAAGTGTGGGGGATGAGCTGCAAGGAGATTTCCGCCGACTGGGCAGCGCAACGGATCAAAGGCCTTTCGTTAGGCAGCGCAATCAAGAACGCGCTTGTCCCGCAGCGTTACAACGGCGACCGGAGCAAAGTCATTAAGACGCTGATTAATTCTTTCCGTTATCCGCGGCGAGGTCCGGGAATGATGTGGGAGGCGTGTGCCGAAAAGATGACGGCGCTAGGCGGCAAATTGGAGATGGGCTGTAGGGTGACGCGGTGTTCTTACGACGATTTGTCAGGCCAATGGAATGTGGAATACAAAAACGGCAACGGAGAGCGGCAAATAATCGAAGCCGAACATGTCATTTCGTCGGCCCCAATGCGGGAGCTGGTCTGCGGTTTGGCACCGGCCGTGAGTGAACGAACTAAGCGCGCGGCTGAGAGCCTCAAGTATCGCGATTTCCTCACAGTGATGTTGATCCTGAAAGATCGAGAGATGTTTGATGATAACTGGATCTATATTCACGACCCGAGCGTTAAAGTCGGCCGTGTTCAGAATTTTCGATCATGGTCCCCCGAAATGGTGCCAGAGACGGATAAGGTTTGCTACGGCCTGGAGTATTTCTGTTTCGAACACGACGGTCTTTGGGGCTCTAGCGACAAAGACTTGATCGAGCTCGCAAAGCGCGAGCTGATTCAGATTGGGTTGGCGAAAGAAGGCGATTTCGTTGATGGCTGCGTCGTTCGCCAGAAAAAAGCGTATCCGGTTTACGATGACGACTACGCGCGGCACGTCGCCACTATTCGTCAGGAATTGGACACGCGGTACCCGAACCTGCACCTGGTTGGCCGTAACGGAATGCACAAATACAACAACCAGGACCACGCCATGATGACAGCGATGTTGTGCGTGGAAAATATTCTCGCTGACACAAAGCTCTACGACCTGTGGCAGGTGAACAGCGACGCCGAATACCATGAGACCGGTCCCGCTGCGGCCGAGGCAACGAACGGCAGCGCGCTTCGCCTCGTTCCCACCCGCGTCGGCACCCCGGAGCTGGCGCCTGAAGCATAACGCACGGGCACGCTACCCTTTTTCGAACTCTTCCACCGGCGGGCAAGAGCAAAACAGATTCCTATCGCCGTAGACGTTGTCGATGCGGCCAACTGTGGGCCAGAATTTGTGGTCGCGCGTCCACGGCGCGGGGAAAGCTGCCTGTTCGCGCGAGTAGGGACGGTCCCATTTGTCGGACGCGATTTGTCGCGCAGTGTGCGGCGCATTCTTCAGCAAATTGCTTTGTCGATCCTGTTTTCCGGCGGCGATTGCTTTCATCTCGGCGTGAATGGAGATCATCGCATCGCAAAAACGATCCAGCTCGTGTTTCGGTTCGCTTTCGGTCGGCTCGATCATCATCGTACCGCCAACTGGCCACGAAACGGTCGGCGCGTGAAAGCCGTAATCCATTAATCGTTTCGCTACATCTTCGACTTCAATGCCTGCGTTTCTCCACTGGCGCAGATCGACAATGCATTCGTGTGCGACAAGACCGTGCTTGCCCTTGAACAGAACCGGAAAGTATGGATCGAGCCGTTTAGCGATGTAATTAGCGTTGAGAATCGCTAACTCGCTGGCGCGTTTCAACCCGGCGGGGCCCATCATGCGAATGTACATCCACGTGATCGTCAGAATGCTGGCGCTGCCCCAGGGCGCTGCTGCGACCGGACCGACAGCATTGCGAATTGCGCATTGCGATTGCCGACCGATGTTGCTGTGTCGGGCAGAAACTCGACGAGATGTTTGGCTACGCCAATCGGTCCCACGCCCGGACCGCCGCCGCCGTGAGGGATGCAAAACGTCTTGTGCAAATTCAAATGACAAACATCGGCGCCGTAATCGCCCGGACGACAAAGACCGACCTGCGCATTCAAGTTTGCGCCGTCCATGTAAACCTGCCCGCCATGCGCGTGAACGATGTCGCAAATTTCGCGAATCGTTGGCTCGAATACGCCGTGCGTTGATGGGTAAGTCACCATGAGCGCGGCGAGATCGCGTGCGTGTTCGTCTGCTTTCGTGCGAAGGTCTACAAGATCGATGTCTCCATCTTTCAAACACGCGACTGACACAACCTTGAATCCCGCCATTATCGCACTGGCGGGATTCGTTCCGTGCGCGGACGTCGGAATGAGACAAACGTTGCGATGCGCTTCGCCGCGCGATGCATGATACTCGCGAATGGCCAATAGACCTGCGAATTCGCCCTGCGATCCTGCATTCGGTTGCAATGAAACCGCAGCGAACCCGGTAATTTCTGCGAGCCAGTTTTCCAGCTGCTGAAAAATTTGCATGTAGCCTGCCGCGTGTTCGGTCGGAGCGAACGGATGCAATTTTGAAATCTCGGGCCATGAAATCGGAAACATTTCGGCGGTGGCGTTGAGCTTCATTGTGCATGAGCCGAGCGGAATCATCGACGTCGTGAGCGATAGATCGCGGGATTCCAGCTTCTTCAAATAGCGCAGCATCTCGGTTTCAGTGTCGTGTGTGTTGAAGATCGGATGCGTGAGGTACTCGGAAGTGCGGATTGCGGATCGCGGAATGCGGATTGGCGGCTCGCCAACGGTGTCATCGTCAAAATCGCGAACATTCGTGCCGCGGAAGATGGACATCAGCAGTTCAATGTCCCGTGGCGTTGTGGTTTCGTCGAAAGAAATGCCGACCGCGCCCGATCCAAGGCCGCGCAGATTGCAACCGGCTTTGGTCGCGTGCTCCAAAGTCACTTCGCTCGATTCCACTTCGATCCGAACCGTGTCGAAGAAATTCTCGTGCGTGACGGTGCAGCCAAGGGCACGCAGATCATCCGCAAGTCGACTGGTTAGCCGGTGAACACGCTCGGCGATTGCGCGCAATCCTTTTGGACCGTGATAAACCGCATACATCGACGCGATGACGGCGAGGAGAACCTCTGCCGTACAGATGTTACTCGTCGCTTTGTCGCGGCGGATGTGTTGCTCGCGCGTTTGCAAGGCGAGGCGATATGCGGATCGACCTTCAGCGTCGTGTGAAACGCCCACTAATCGGCCGGGCATGTGACGTTTGAATTCATCGCGCGTGGCGAAGTACGCCGCGTGTGGTCCGCCGAATCCGAGCGGCACTCCAAAGCGTTGCGTATTGCCGACGGCAACATCCGCGCCGAATTCGCCCGGCGGTTTAAGTAATGTCAGCGCGAGAATGTCTGCCGCGACTACCACCAGCGCACCGGCGTCGTGCGCCTTTCGAACAAACTCGGCGTAATCGTAGATCGCGCCATCGGTCGCGGGATATTGAACAAGCGCGCCGAAAATCGTGCTGTCGAATTTGAATTCCGAGTAATCGCCAATCTTGATCTCGATCCCGAGCGGCTTCGCGCGGGTTTGAACGACGGCAATCGTTTGGGGATGACAATTATCGGCAACAAAGAACGTCTTCCGATCTGGAACGACCGCGTGACAAAGAGCCATTGCTTCAGCAGCAGCCGTTGCTTCGTCCAGCATTGACGCGTTTGCGATGTCGAGGGCAGTCAAATCTATGATCATCTGCTGGAAGTTCAGCAGCGCTTCGAGACGCCCTTGCGCGATTTCCGCCTGGTAAGGCGTGTAAGCTGTGTACCAGCCAGGGTTTTCGAGAATGTTTCGCTGAATGACAGGCGGCGTGATGCAGTCGTAGTAGCCAGCCCCGATGAACGAGCGCGCGATCTTGTTCTTCTGTGCAATCGCGCGTAGCTCAGCCAGCGCTTCGCCTTCCGATTTCGCTTCCGGCAAATTCAGTTGCCCGTCCGAGACGAATATCCTTCGGAACTGTCGCGTCGATGAGCGCACCGAGCGTATCGAAACCGACGTCGCGCAACATCGCGCGCGACTTCTTCCTCGTTCGGCCCGATGTGTCTGCGCGCGAACGAATCAATATCGAAAATTGGTTCGCGCATTTGCATCGGAAGAGACTACGGTGCGCGAGACGGCGCTTCAACTCTCGAGCGCTGCTTGCGCCGCGGCTAATCGTGCGATCGGAATTCGGAATGGGCTGCAACTGACGTACTCGAGACCGATCCGGTGACAAAATTTGACACTGCTTGGTTCGCCGCCGTGCTCGCCGCAGATTCCCAGTTTGATGTCCGGCCGCGTTTTGCGGCCGAGGTCGCGAGTGATTTCCATTAAACGTCCAACACCCTTCTGATCGATTGTTGCGAATGGATTTGAACCGACAATGTCGAGTTCCGCGTACGCAGGGAGGAAACTACCCGAGTCGTCACGACTCATTCCCAGTGTGGTCTGTGTCAGATCGTTCGTGCCGAAGCTGAAGAACTCGGCATCGCGTGCGATCTGGTCGGCTAGCAGCGCCGCGCGCGGGATCTCAATCATCGTTCCGACGAGATATCTGAATTTTGTTTTTCGTTCTTTGGCCACTTCGGCAGCCACGCGGCGCACAATGTCGATTTGCAGCTTCAGCTCGCGCGGGAATCCCACCAGGGGAATCATGATTTCAGGGTGAACTTTTATGCCTTTGGCTTGCACTTCGGCGGCGGCTTCAAAGATTGCGCGTGCCTGCATTTCGGAAATCTCAGGAAAGGTGATCCCGAGCCTGCAACCGCGATGACCGAGCATCGGGTTGAACTCGTGCAATTCGTGCACGCGCCGGGAGATTTGTTCAACCGGCACTCCGAGCTTGTTCGCCAGTTCATTTTGCTGCGCGTGATCGGCCGGCAGAAATTCGTGCAATGGCGGATCCAGAAAGCGGATGGTGCCAGGCAAACCATTTAGTGCAGTGAAGATACCGATAAAATCGCCGCGCTGATACGGAAGCAGTTTCGCCAAAGCTCGCGCTCGCTCGTCTTTTGTGCCGGCCAGAATCATCTCCCGCATCGCGTCGATCCGATCGCCTTCAAAAAACATGTGTTCCGTGCGGCAGAGCCCGATTCCTTCGGCCCCGAATGCGACAGCGTTTTCCACCTGCTCCGGTGTATCGGCATTTGCACGCACGCCGAGGGTGCGGAATTCATCCGCCCACTTCATCAATTTCGCGTACTCCTGATACGTGACGCTCTTCTTTGGATCGAGCGAGCGGTCGACGAGCACCTGCACAATCTCGGACGGCGCCGTGGCGACTTCTCCTGCAAACACTTCGCCGGCGGTTCCGTCGATAGAAATGTAATCCCCCCGATTCAATGTTGTGCCATTGGCGCTGAGGGTGCCTTTTTGGTAATCGATTTCGATCCCCGTCGCGCCGCATACACATACTTTGCCCATTTGACGAGCAACCAAGGCCGCGTGCGAAGACACACCGCCGCGTGCTGTGAGAATTCCCTCGGCCGCGATCATGCCGCGCAGATCTTCCGGCGAGGTCTCGATGCGGGCGAGCACGACCTTTTCGCCGTGGTCCGCACGGGACACAGCTTCTTCGGCGGTGAAAACGACATGGCCGCACGCCGCGCCCGGTCCAGCAGCGAGACCGGCCCCAATTTTCTTCGCGTTGCGTACTGCCTCGCGATCAAAAACTGGTGCCAGGAGATGCGAGAGCGAATCCGCTGGGACACGACGCACTGCGTCCTTTTTGGTTATCAATTTTTCGCCGACCATGTCCACGGCGATACGAACCGCCGCATGACCCGTGCGTTTGCCGTTTCGGGTCTGCAAAATGTAGAGGCGATTATCCTCGACCGTGAATTCGAGGTCCTGCATGTCCTTGAAGTGTCTTTCAAGGGTGCTGCGAACCGTCATCAACTCCTTATGCGCTGCTGGCATTTGTTTCGCCAGGTCGGCGATCGGATGCGGTGTGCGTACGCCAGCGACCACGTCTTCGCCCTGTGCATTGATGAGGTATTCGCCGTAGAAAACCTTTTCACCGGTAGCCGGATCGCGCGTAAAAGCCACTCCCGTCGAACTGGTGTCTCCCATATTTCCGAACACCATCGTCTGAACGTTCACTGCCGTTCCCCACTCGCGCGGGATGCCGTACTTCCGACGATAAACGATGGCGCGGTCGTTCATCCATGAGCCGAATACGGCGCTAATCGAGCCCCAGAGTTGTTCATTCGGATCCTGGGGAAAGGATTTTCCCGTGCGCTCGTTAATCAACGCCTTGAACCGCTGCACAAGCTCTTTGAGATCGGCCACGGTCAATCGCACATCGGGGAAGTCGTGCTTTCCGTAGCGCTCGTCCTTCAAGCGTTCAATTACTGCTTCGAACGGCTCGTGGTCTTCGCCCGGCCGTTTTTGCACGCCCATCACCACGTCGCCGTACATCTGAAGAAATCGCCGGTAAGAATCCCAGGCAAACCGTCTGTTTTTCGATTTCCTCGCGACGATCTCGACCACCTCATCGTTCATGCCGAGATTGAGAATCGTATCCATCATTCCGGGCATGGAATCGCGAGCGCCAGAGCGCACGGACACCAGCAGAGGCCGTTCCTTGTCGCTGAACCTTTTGCCGGTGGATTGTTCGACCTTGGCCATCGCCGCCGCGACTTGGCGCCTCCAATTGCCTGGGATACGAGCGATTGTGATCGTAAAAATAACTGCAAACCTCAGTGGTAATGGTGAATCCCGGAGGCACGGGCAGACCGATCCTCGTCATCTCATGGAGATTTGCGCCTTTCCCGCCCAACAAGGCCTTCATCGTGCCTTTTCCATCCGCGTGGCCATCCCCGAAGTAATAAACGTAACGCGCCGCGCGCGTTCTCTTCACCGGTGGCAACTTTGCGCGATTTGAATCGCCTTCGGCTTGCGCGCGCGTTGAAGTCGTTTTCGAAGATTAGATTTTCGTTTTGTGGCCATAAATTGCAGCCGCAGCGACCGCTCGGATAACGAAGCGCCAAACTAAATTCGGGCGTCGCGATGTCAACGAGCACGAGCGAAAACAGAATCGTCTCGCGCTGTAAGACGACTGGCGTGTCGCACGCTGAAGGCGTTCAGCCGAACCGGCTGCCCTGCAACGCAGAAAATGCGCAGTTCAGCGGTTAAGCTGGCGCGGTTTCGCCGTTTGTCAGAACTTCAGCAATGATCGCCGTAAAGTCATCAATGCCCGTGCTCGGCACGATGATGCTGTTCCGGCGACCATGAGCTTCCTCAGTGATACGCAAGAATTTACCGCGGTCGTTCTCCCGGAGCTCGACATAGAAGTGCTTGCGCTCAATCTGCAGTTCTTTCGCCTCGATGATGTTGTCCATTTTGCCTTAAGGGCGCCGAGTTTAGGCAGTCGAACTCTGAAATGGAAGAAAAATCGGCGGCTTTTGAGGGGGAATTTCTTGCCGGTCACTGCTGGCCAAAACCGCGATAATTGACGGCTCCGGAAGCGTTCTCAGCCATGCGCGGCGGTTTGCTGTGCTGCCCGCTCCACCTAGACTCTGGTGCGCGTTTGATCCTGCGTTCTCGACCATGCCTCATTCTATCGATCCTGGTTCGTATCGATCACCCGATCGGCAACGACCCGCTGTCCCGCTGCCGATCGAAACCGAGTCCAGGACCCACGATCCATACGCTGCGTTCCGCTTCGGAGATTTCGCTCTGTTTACAGCCGGCAATTTACTGTCGATTACCGGGCGATTGATGCTCGCCGTAGCGGTGGAATGGGAGATTTATGCCCGGACCCATTCAGCGACTGCACTCGGGCTTGTTGGCTTAGCAATCGCCGTCCCAGTGGTTACGCTTTCGCTGCCAGCCGGCCATTTGGCGGATCGGTTCAGCCGCAAGCACATCATCCTTTGGTCGCAGGTCTTTAGCGCGCTTATGTCGCTGGCCCTTGCTCTGGTTTCCTGGAAACATCTTTCCATTCCCCAAATCGCGCCGTTGCGTGAGGGCAATCGCGTTCTGGCGGCTGTTGCCGCGATATTCGAGCGCCATCATCCAATATTTCATTTCGACGACGCGTCAGTCCCGCTGATTTACCTGATTCTCTTCATCGGAGCGTCGGCACGTACATTCAGTTGGGCTGCACGCAGCTCGTTCTTTCCGACCCTGGTTCCGCGTGACGCATTCGCGAACGCCGTCACCTGGAATAATAGCATTTTTCAAATCGGATCTGTCGTAGGTCCGGCTTTCAGCGGGTTCTTAGTCGCCTACGCCGGGTTTTCGTTCGTCTATCTGCTGGATGCGCTGTGCGCGTCCGCGTTTTTCCTGCTGGTCCTACGCATCCGCCGCAGCACGCAAAAGAGAGACCAGAGCGACGCGAGCACGTGGAAGAGTCTCATGGCCGGGCTTCGATTTGTGTTTAGCAGAAACGTAATCCTCGCCACGATTACTCTGGATTTGTTTGCCGTTCTGCTGGGCGGTGCGACGGCGTTGATGCCGATCTTTGCGGACCAAATTCTTCATTGCGGTCCGGTAGGTCTCGGATGGATGCGTGCGATGCCGGCCGTCGGCGCTTTTGTGATGGCGATGCTCATAGCGCATCTGCCGCCAATGAAACATGCCGGCAAAGCGCTGCTGTGGTGCGTGACCGGGTTCGGCGTCGCCACAATCCTGTTCGGCTTGTCGAAAGTATTCTGGTTATCGCTCGGCGTGCTTTTTCTCATCGGAGCGTTCGACAGCGTGAGCGTGATTATCCGCGGTTCGATTGTGCAACTGATCACGCCGGATGAAATGCGCGGCCGCGTGTCATCGGTGAACAATATTTTCATCGGCACATCGAACGAGTTCGGCGCGCTGGAATCGGGATTGACCGCGGCGCTATTTGGGCCGGTCATTTCGGTCGTTGCAGGAGGGATCGGAACGATTCTTGTCGTGCTGGGCGTTGGATTGCGGTGGCCCGAGACACGAAAGATCGGCGCGCTGGATCGGACTCTGCGCTGAAGCTGTAGGGTGCCTATGTCAGGCGTCGTTTCCCGGCGTTTCACAGAAACACCCTACAAAAATCGACGTGATCAGAATGCGCCGTGCAATGCAATCGTTCCGTACGGAGCGCCGCCATCGTGGTGGTAGCGCACCTCGGCGCGATAAAAATCGAACTCGCGGTACGGTTGGTACCCGACCTCGCCGGTAAGCGTGATCATCGGCGAAATCTTCCAGTCAAACCCCGCGCCTGTTCGAATTTCGCTATACGTGACGACTGCGTGGTTGAGTCGCGGAATTCCGTGTGAAACCCCAAATTCGTCGTCTACACGGAAAGTCGCTGCTCTCACGGTTGCTCCTGCGTAAACTGTCACGTCACGAGTCAATTCATATTGCAGCCGTGGCTTTGGCAGGACGGCATCAAGCAACCACTTGGGGCCGATTTTCCAGCGAACTCCCGCAGCAGGAACCACCGGGTATTTTCGTTCGACATCAACGCTAACACCGAGAACAAGCTGCAGATCAGGGCTGAAAATGTAGGTGCCGCCGATGACAAAAGGCATATTGAAATCGTCCCAAAACAAATGCCCCAGTCCGGAATTGTAGAGGCCAGGCTGAGTTTCAACTCGAACGAGAATCGAATCGGAAAACTGCATGTCGAGTCCGAAAATCGCGCTAAAGGATTGCAGCGTGTTGGGCAGGGCAGCATTTTGTGGAAGACCAAACGAAAACCGTTCCCACTCTGTGCCAAGCCTGAGCACGCCAAATTTCGTCCGTGGTGTCAGGACCAGGTGGATATCCGAATCGATCTCATCAAAATTGCGGACGGCCTTCCGAGGACCGCGTTCCACATCTCCTTCGCCGACGTACGTTCCTTCCGCCGTGAATTCCCCTGTGAGCGGCCACCAGTTACTGCTTTCATCCGCAAAAGCTGACGCAGCAATCAAAAGAGTTGCGCAGCTAGTCAATAGAACAGATTGCAGTGCGAAACGTTTCACTTGTTAACGGCCTCCGCTGTCTCTGCGAAACAAGGTTACAGCTTTGGTGATATTTTTCATCATCACCGACTCTGATCCAAGCCGTTCAACTCCACGCAAGCTTCCCAATGAAGCGGACGAAATCATATCGCCGCGCCAGACAAGCGTCGACGGTTTTCCTTCCACGGTAACAGGCCATAACTGATAGAGTGTTAGCGCGACATAGTAACCGCCGCTCGCGTAGTAAAGCACGTCTGCGGCTTGGTAAGTTCCCTCAGAGCCACCCCGGTTGTAAGAGGCGCCCAATGTCACCACGCCTTGATCGTCAGCGTCGAGAAGTTCCCAGTAAAGCTCCGGTCTGAGTGATCCAGCGCCGCGACCGATCCCGGTCGCACCGAGTAATCCGGAAAACTGCCGCCGAATCTTTTCCTGCTCGCGTAGGAGTCCATTTACCTCCTCGCTTGCCCGAACCGACGGGCCGCTGTGATCGTACGGCGGTTCTGCAGCCATTCCACCGGAAGCGAAAGCTCTCGTCCGCGCGGCGAGCACATCTGCCCAAAACGCAGCTACCGGCGCTGGGATGGCGCCTCCTGCACCTGCAGCTCCCGCGGAAAACTTCTTTGCCTCATCCTTGCTGATTTGGAGCTGAGGGCTGAGCTTCTGCGTCTCGGCGACCAATGAACGCACCGACGAGTTTCCGGGCGCACTTTTCAATTTCTCAAAATTTGCAGGTGTCGGATTTGATGACAGATCGGTGTGCTGGAAAACCTTTAACTCGCTGTGTCTGGTCGGGTTCCATCGTCGCAACGCCTCTATCTGTTGAGCAGGGGAACCCGGCGCGACGTAGCAGCTTTGAACCGCGAGGAAACGTGAGTTTCTCATCGGCGGACCATGCGCCGTTTTGACATCGCTTTTGGCCAACTGCGCGAGATCCACCTTGTCGAAGACGGAAAACGAGGCCAGCTCGGAAACGGCGTCGCCACGCGCGATTGTCGCAGCAAGCAACACGAGCGACACGAAAAGCACGTTTTTAAGTGCGCGGAACTGTAGGCTGACCATCCTGGGTTTCATTAGCAAATAAGGTGACTCTTAATGGCTGATGGTTGCAAATTTTCGGGATCATCGCAATAAGGTTTCATCATGAGTGAACCAGTGATCCTGCTCGATCATTTGAGCAAGAGTTACGGAAACGTTCATGCGGTGCAGGATCTTTCCCTTCAAATCGAGCGGGGAACGATCTTTGGTTTTCTCGGGCCTAATGGGGCCGGAAAAACCACGACGATGCGCATGTTGTGCGGCCTCACTCACCCGACCGGCGGCCTCGCGACCATTGAGGGCGCAGACGTCTGGAAAGATCGCCAGGAAGTGCGGACAAAGTTTGGTTATGTCCCGCAGCGCTTTAGTCTCTACCGTGACCTCACCGTCGATGAGAATTTTCGCTTCTTTGGCGGTGCTTATGGTGTGCCGGGCGCTGAGCTGGAGCAGAGAATAGAGCGTCTGCTGCGTGTCATCGACTCTGGAAGAAAAAAAGAATACGGCGGCGCAAAGTCTTTCCGGAGGAATGCGCCAACTGCTGGCGATCGGTTGCGCGTTGATCCACGATCCGCGGCTGCTGTTTTTTGACGAGCCGACTGCGGGGCTTGACCCGGTTCACCGGCAGCAAATCTGGAATCTTTTGTACGATCTGAGCAATGAAGGAAAAACGATTTTCGTCACAACGCATTACATGGACGAAGTGGAACGCTGCACGGAAGTCGGCTTTATCGAGGAGGGCAGACTGCTGGCAAAAGCTCCCCCGCGTGCTTTGAAATCGAGTTTTCGCAGTCGATTGCTCGAGATCGACGTCGAACCGCTCATGCCAGCCCTTGTTCGGCTGCGCGGTCTTCCCGAGTTGCTCGGTGTCTCGTTGCGCAGCGGTGGTCTGCGGTTGTACGCGCCGGAACCTGAGAAACTGATAGCCAGATGGCGCGAACATTGGCCGTTCCCGGATCTGCGTTTGCTGGGTGAACGCTGGGTAGAGCCCGACATGGAGGATGTTTTCACGGCGTACTCGCAAGGTTACCACGGCGTTTTAACAAAACTCGTTTCATGAAATGGCTGTCATTTGAAGCTGTTGCCAGCGTCGCGTACAAAGAATTCCTGCACATCTATCGTGACCGGCGGGTGCTGTTGCTTGTACTTACGTTACCGCCGCTTTTCACACTGCTCTTTGGACACGCTTTTGAGACGGGCGAACTGACTGGCGTACCGAGTTTGCTGGTCAATCAGGACAACACGCCGCGAGCGCAGGAGTTCATCGACATCATTTCGAAGAACAAGACATTCGCATGGCGCCGCGGATCACCTGGTGCAAAAGACGCCGCAGATTTGGTTGCTCACAGCGTGCAAGCAACGCTCGTCATTCCAGCAGGATGGAATGAAAGTCTGGAGAACGGCGATCCGAAACCGCTGGTGCTTTACGTCGACGGGAGCGACATCAACACGGCCGATGCCGTAGAAGGAAGTGTGCGACAGAGCCTTGGAGATTTTCAATTAAAGCAGCGCGACACCATGATTGAGAACTTGCCCGAAGAAGTCTTCGAGCTTGGCAAGCAGCTCCCGGTTCAAATTCGGAAACGTTTCGTCTCAATGATGGAAATGTGGGGTATTAATCGCAAAGTACTTTATAACCCAAAGTCCAGGGTCATCGACTACGTCGTCCCTGGGATCATTGGACTAATCCTCCAATTACTCACGGTGACACTGATGGCGTGCACCATCGCGCGCGAGCGAGAATCAGGCACTCTTTACCAACTGATGGTCACATCGCTGCGGCGGCGTGAGATCGTGATTGGCAAAATGCTGCCGTACCTCGTTGTGTCTTCATTCCTGGTGATGGTCATTATGCTGGTCAGCAATTTGCATTTTGGCGTGACTTTCTATCAATGGCCGGCGCTGGCGATTGTTTGCCTGTTATTTCTACTTTGCTCGCTTGGATTAGGGTTGTTGATTTCGGCGTTTTCGCGCACGCAAACGCAGGCGATTCAGTTCTCTGTTTTTTTCCTCTTACCAGTATTTGTGCTCTCAGGGGCGTTCGCGCCACTTCAACAGTTGCCAACAGCGATCCGGTATATTTCCGAGCTTTTCCCGCTCACGCATTTCTGCCGAGCGTTTCGACTCGTGAATATGTACCGAGCGGGGCCGGAGTTTTATGGTGGCGACCTTTTGGTTCTGCTGGCCGGTGCACTGATCACATTCCTGGGCGCCGTATTCCTGCTGCGCCGCATTGAGCAGTGAAACCGGCAGAATGATGAAACACGAAATATAAATAACGAAGGAATCACAAAATGCGCAGCGATCTGACAGGCAAAATCCGCTTGTTTTGGCCGATGGCTGCGGTTGCAGTGGTGACTTGTTTGGGTGCAGTAACCGCGGTGGCTGCGGGCCATAACCACTCAACTCCTCAGGAGATCTTCGACGGGATGCGCGGCAGTTTTCAGCCCGCCAAGGCAAAAGGCGTTCACGCGCGCTACCAATGGGACTTGAGCGGCCCCAACGGTGGCGAATGGTGGATCGACGTAAACGACGGGACCTACAAAATGGGAACCGGAAAAATCGCCGAGTCCGAGCGTCACTTTTATAGCTAAAGACAAGGATTGGGTCGCCATTTGTAATGACCAAATCAGCGGGACGTGGGCTTATCTTACTGGCCGACTCAAGGTTCGCGGCGATCAGGGAGTGGCCAGAAAGCTGGGCGAAATATTTCCTTAGAATTTCAACTCGGCTGCAATCCTGACGTACGGCGCCGGATCGGTCTGCTTGGCTTGATGTGCGCGGTAGAAGTCGAAATCGCGTTCCACGGTGCAGCCCGCACCGACGCTCAACTTGAGGTGTTTTATGCCGGAATATCCCACCTGCACACCGGCACGGTACTCGCTGTATTGAAGCACTGCGTCGTGCAGAGCTAGCTTGTGTTCCGTGTGCGACACGACGTCGTCCGTCCGAACGCCGAGATAATTGAGCTCGCCGAGAAGCTTGAACTGCCAATCATCATTCGGTTCGTAGATCAACGCTGGTTTGGGAAAGACTGCCTGCAGTCGCAGTTTATCGTTAATCAGCCAGATGATTCCTCCACCGGGCGCAACCGGCGGGTCCTGGAACATTGACCATCCCACGCCGACGACCGCGAAGACCTTGTCCTTTTTGAGCGGAAAGCTGACGAACGCTTTTATTGGGATGTCGAACCTATCACCGTTAATGTGGTCCTGAAAATAGAACCCAGGATCAAGTTGAATTCCTACGCCCGGAAAGTCCTTCACCACGTATTCGTAGGCGATGTGAGCATAGGCTGCCTGTATATGATCCGGCAAACCGTTGTCTGTGCCGTTGAAATCGTAGCGTTCGTATTCAACGCCGAGCCGAAGATACCATTTTCCCGTAATCAAAAAGCGGTGGTCGTAGCTGAAATCGTCATACAACGAATCGCCATCACCCAGCTTCGACTCCTTGAAATCGCTGTTGAACGTATATGTCGTCTCGTACGAAAAGATGTCGTGTGAGTTTTGGTCTTCCGGCGCAGGTGGCGGCTGAAGCTCAATGTTTGCCGGGCCGGCCACAGCCGACGCGATTCCGACGCTTAGGAGAATGACAGCAAGGGTTCGAAATGTCTTCACAGGCTTAAAGCGATTGGATCATCGACAAATCGGATGAAGAAGATGAAAGCGATGTATCGGAAGGGTGATATTTTATCAAGCACAATTTCAATCGAGCTGCTTTTGCGCAGGTAGTCCTTTTAAGTGCGGCCCGGCAATGTCGACCGTTTACGCGTCATCATAATTCGCCTCAATCCCTCGATTGACTCGCACTTTTCTCGTGATAAACTTCCTCCGCTTTTCTGGTGATAAACGCTCCTCTACCCCTCCCCGCTTGCAAGGCGACGCTGGCCGTCGCGAACCCTTTTTGGGGTGCTGATCACGGAATTGCTGCATGGTTTCATGAGCGTCTAACCCCGGGGTTTGTGACGATATTGCACGCGTTTACAGAGTTTGGTTCGGGCGAGTGGATCGGAATCGTGCTATTTGCGCTGGTGTTGTTTTTTGCTTGGAAACGATGATGGCCATCTTTGGTCATGCTGATCATTGCTGTCCCCGGCGGCATGTTGCTGAACGAGTGGCTGAAACTTGCAGTTCACCGGCAGCGCCCTTTTGTCGAAGGCCCATACGTGGACTGGTCTGGTTACAGTTTTGCCAGCGGTCACACCATCGCGGCGACTCTGCTTTACGGACAGCTTCTGCTTTTTCTGTTGCCTTTGCTGAAAACGCGCCATTGGCGCGTCCTTTGCATTTTCAGCGCGGTATCGCTCGTGTTTGTGGTGGGATTCAGCCGTATTGCGTTGGGCGCCCATTTTCTGACTGATGTCCTCGCGGCAATGTTTTTTGGAATTATTTGGCTAATGTTGTGCACGGTTCTTGGAAAGTCGGTTGGACGAAGGACCGTTGCGTCGCTGGTTCCGGTAGTCATGGCACCGGATCACGGTGTTAAGCCTGCAGTGCACGCGCTCGCCCGCAGGCAATAAGTTGGCAACCGAAGCGGTTGCCCTACAATTCCCAATTCGTCGCTGCACCCGCGTCAGCTCGCAGGCGCGAACTCTATCGCATGAAAAGTGGGAAAAGAATCCGGATTGTGTTTTACCTGCTCGTCGCCGCCGGCGCAGCGCTATTCACGTTCCTGCTTATTCACCAGGGTGCGCCGCAGGTTATGGCGGCGTTCACCTCTGCCGGGTGGTGGATTGCTGCGGTCATAATTTATCACCTCGCAGTCCCAGTATTGCTGGACGCGCTTGCATGGTGGTCACTCTTTCCGCGATCGGAGCGCCTTTCGCTGTGGGAACTGTTTTGGATGCGCTGGATCGGCGAATCGGTCAGCACGCTTGTGCCATCCGCGAGCGTCGGTGGTGACGTCGTTCGGGCGCGGCTCGCCGCCCTACACGGCGCATCGGTTCCGGCGGCGGCAGCAAGCGTTCTCGTGGACATTACTCTCGGAGTCTTCGTCCAGATTGTTTTTACGCTTTTGGGATTGGCGTTGATTGTTACCGCAACAGGACAGCAAGGATTTGTGCGCCCAACGCTGATCGGCGCAGTGATCGGAGTTCTCGCGATCATCGGGTTTTATGTCGTCCAACGGCTGGGAATGTTTCGCTTCATTGGCAAGATGATTTCACGGTTGGCGAACGCAGAAGATTGGCATTCACTGGTGCACAGCGGCCATACGCTCGACGATGCGATTCGAACACAGTACGCGCGGCGATCGGGCGTGGTCGGCTGCTGCGCCTGGACGGCCGCGTCACTAATACTCGGCTCAGGGGAAATCTGGATCGCTCTTTATGCGCTCGGATTGCACGCGACGCTCATTAATGCACTGATCCTTCAAAGCATGGTTCTGACGCTCCGCTCGCTAGTGTTTCCCGTGCCGGGCGCGCTCGGAGTGCAGGAGGGCGGCTACGTCGTTGTCGGTAATTTGCTCGGTATTCCTGGTGACGCTGCTTTCGCACTCTCTTTGATTGCGCGGGTGCGCGAATTGCTTCTCGGAATCCCGGGTCTGGTTGCGTGGCAGGTGATTGAAGCCCGCCGCGTCTTGCGCGCCCGCTCGGCCGCGAATGCGCGGTAATGTTCCAGGTCAGCGATCACGCCGCCGATCTTTTCGAGACGCCGTTTTACCTTCGCGGGGTTTGCGAAACTTGTTCGAACGCCCCACCAAATCCATGCCAGTCCCGCTGGCACTGCGAGCTGATCCTTCAACCGCGCAATGACCGGCGCATTGTCGTAGGCATTAAGGAACGCCAACACCAGAGTGAGCCACTGGCGATTGGGCGCCAACGCCAGGACATCCAAAAGGAAAACAAGTAAGTCGTCTGCGTGCCTCGATTTGGTGGATAACGATTTGTCGTGGATGATTTCGAAATCAATCAGTCGGGCCCGGCCGCTTTTTTCGTCATAAAGCACGTTGTTCGTGCCTGCATCTCCATGGGACCATGGGCCGCGGAACTCATCGCTCCATAACTGGTGCGCTCGCCGCAGCTCAGACCCGGCTGCTTCCATCATTTCTCGTGTTACTGTGCCCTGTCTTAAATGGTCCGACAGACTCCGCCCCGGCAGTTTGTCGGCGCAGGTTGTGTTCGCGCCCGAGCTGTGTGCATGAAAGCGATCCCCGTTCAACAGGTTGAAGCAATTCACTTCCCACCGGTGCCAGTCTGCGATTTTCGCCCAGAAACGAATTGGTATCCCGGCCATGCGGAAGTACACATTCGCTAATTCCGCTAATGGCTCGCTGTACACGGTCCGCTGCTTAATCACGAGCCGCCGGCCGCGCCGTACCTGCTCTGAGACAGAATTGATCTTCAACGAATCGACCAGTCTGTCTGCAGCATTTCTGACAGCGTCCGGAATGCGTCGCGCCAAGGGCTCTTTTCCCGGAGAAACCGGTTGCGGTGAGATGAGGGTGGTTATCAAGCCCAACATTTTTGATACAATTCGCTGTGAGCGTTCTGGATGACCGTATAAACCCACCCGATGATCGGAACCCTCCGAACGGTTAATTGTGACGGATAAAACGACTTACAAGGCGCCCTGGCGTCGCAATGTTTTGTAAGCTGCGCTCAGCGAAATCGTCTCGCCGACTTTCATCACGCGCAGTTCCGCCCCTGCCTCACGCTGTTTCAGTTCCCGGCCAAATGCTTCGGGGGTTCCTGTCAAAATTGGAAAGGTTCCGTAATGCATCGGAATCACTGTCCGCGCTTTGACCAGCTTTGCTGCTTCTGCCGCACGAGCGGGTCCCATCGTGAAATGGTCTCCTATGCAAACGAGCATGACATCGATGTCGTGGAAGAGCGTTAGCAGCGCCATGTCGGAAAACAAATCCGTATCGCCTGTGTGATAAATCGTCGGACCGCCGCGAATGGTAATAACAAAACCTCCTGGCGCACCGCCATGCCGCAGCCCATGGCGATCATCAGCTGCGACACCGGATCCATGATGCGCGCGAACGAACGCCACTTTTACTTCGCCATCCAGCAGCGTCAGTTCGCCGCCAAAATGACCAACCGTGTCCGTTTCCGCCTGCTCCGAAGGATAACCGAGATGTTTCACCATCGCGTCGGCCAAATCGAATGTTGCTACCAGTTTTGCGCCCGTTTTTTTTCCGATGTCGACCGCATCACCGACGTGATCGGAATGACCATGCGTAATCAGGATGAGATCGACATGCTTGAGCGCGGCGATTTCCTCCTTCGCATTTTCGAAAACAGGATTTGAGAGCCAGGGATCGACGAGCAGAACTTTTCCGCTCGGGGTCACAATCTTGAAAGCCGACTGACCATACCAAGTAAGTTGCGTATCCATGGAAATCACAAAATCGAAAAGCATCGGCTCGGCAAGAGGTTGTCGGAAGAATGACGAAGCATGAATGCCGAATCCCGAAGGAAACACGAAACCCGAATATTGTAGGGCGTTTCTGTGAATCCCGAAAGCTTCGGGACTGGCAGAGACGCCCTACAGTTCGTCATTCGACATTCAGCATTCGTCATTTTACCTATGGATTCGCCCTTATGAATCACGAGCATGCACATCGGCACATTTCAAAAAGTCACCCGCATATGGCGCAGTTAATCAGACGATCGCGGCGATATGAAATCAGACCGGCTGTCACGCTCCGTCCGTTCGATGCTCTTGCCGAATCCATCGCTTACCAGCAGCTAAGCGGGAAAGCTGCCGCAACAATCTGGGGCCGGGTCCGCGCGCTTTATCCAAAAACAAAATGGCTCGACCCCGCAAAAGTTCTCGCCACACCGGATGAGAAACTTCGCGCCGCTGGTCTCTCGCGCTCAAAGACTGCGGCAATAAAAGATCTCGCTGCAAAGACGATCGACGGCACCGTGCCATCCGGGCGCGCGCTTGCGCGAATGACTGATGACGAGATCATCGCCCGTCTCACGCAAGTACGCGGCATCGGTCGGTGGACTGTGGAGATGCTTCTGCTGTTTGACCTCGGCCGGCCGGATGTCTGGCCCGTCGCCGATTACGGGGTGCAGAAAGGCTTCGCCAAAACTTTTCGCAAACGGAAACTTCCCACGGCGAAAGAACTCATGAAGCAGGGTGAGAAATGGCGCCCGTATCGGTCCGTTGCGGCCTGGTATTTCTGGCGAGCGCTCGATCAGCCAGTTGAGGGATAAGCCGTTAAACGGAATTCTCCGCATCTGTCATCTTGAGCGGAGCGAAAGATCTCTGATTTTTCTGCTTAGCGCCGCGGTAATCATCAACCAGAGATTTTTCCTTCGCGCAAAATGACAACGCGCTCTTTTGTTTTTAGCGATTTAACGCTCTCGAACGTTCTCTAAGCGCATTGACTTTAGGCGCGCGCCTTAATAAAACGAGGCCACTATGGCGATGATTCATGTTAATCGGGGCACTACGAGCCTCGGTGTTTTCTCCGAGCAGGAAATTCGCGAAGGGCTGAGTGCTGGCCGCTTCGCGCCAACCGATATTGGCTGGCGCGAGGGCATGGCTACTTGGCAGCCGCTCTCGCAATTCCCGGAGTTCGGAGGGACCGCTGCGCCTGCCATCCCGCCTGTTCAGCCTGGCGCAGCTCCGGTGGCAGCCACGGTCGCCGGACGTCCTGGTTTGCCGTGGGAGCATCGACAAGAGCGCGGCTTCTTCAACGCGTTCATCGAAACGCTGTCAATGGTGCTTACTCGTCCAGCCGAAGCATTTAGTGTGATGAAGCGCGAAGGCGGCCTGGGCGAGCCGCTCATTTACGCGCTCATCGGTGGATCTGTGGGCGGGATCGTGTCGGCTCTGTTCTCGCTCGGTTTCCAATCCATCGGACTGTTTGCGGATAAGAATAACAGTCTTGCCGCTATGAGCGGGATAGGAATCGGCTCGGTGGCAATGATTATCTTTTTGCCTCTGTTCCTTGCGATTTTTCTTTTCATCTGGAGTGCGCTCGCGCATCTCTGTTTGATGATCGTTGGCGGTGCCAATCAACCGTTTGAGACCACGTTTCGGGTTTTGGCATTTACTCAAGGCTCAACCGGTCCCTTGCAGATGGTACCGCTTTGCGGCGGACTGATTGCCGGGGTCTGGGCGATCGTCTGCTACTGCATCGGATTGGCGCGCGCTCATGAAACCGACACTGGCCGCGCTGTTCTAGCCGTTTTTCTTCCGCTGATAGTTTGTTGCGGCGGCGGAGTGCTCATCGCATTTATGTTTATGGGCGCCTGGACCGCGTCGCATCATTAGTGTTCAGCAAATGCAGCTTTCTGTTCGGCGGCTCGCTCCGGGCGAACTTGATCACGAATTGATTTGGTTGAGCGCCTCCGTTTTATCGCTCGGCTTTGCGGCTGTCTGGTTAACGCTCGGGTTGCCGTGGCCGCACTGCGTGTTTCACAACCTTACCAACCTGCCGTGCGTCACGTGCGGGATGACGCGATGCGCCATTCAATTTTTTCACGGACATTTTCTCGCCGCATTGCAATGGAACCCATTCGTGTTCGCGGTTCTTTGCGGCGTGATTGCGTTCGACATATACGCGCTTGCAACAGTCATAGCGCGCACGCCGCGACTGCGGGTCCATCTTTCCACGCAGCGCGCGAAAACATTTTTGCGTGTCTCAATCATCTCTGCGCTCGCGTTAAACTGGAGTTATTTACTGCTGCACTGGCGCAACTTTTGATTGTAGGGCGTCTGTGTCAGTCCCGAATACTTTTCGGGATTCACAGAAACGCCCCACAGTGATGGCAGATGCAAAATCTGTGTCCATCCGTGTTTATCTGTGGCTAATTGGGCGCCATGCGAATCGTAGTCACAGGCGGTGCTGGCTTTATCGGGTCGCATCTTGCCGAGAAGCTGCTCGCCGTGGGTCATGAAGTCGTCATCCTGGACGATTTCAATGATTTTTACGATCCGCAGATCAAGCACGCGAATATTGCCGGTTTCGCAAAAGACGTAACCGTTTGTCACGTCGATCTTCGAGAAAGCGACTCGGTGCGAACTGTGTTTGGCCGCGAAAAAGTGGACGCCATCGTGCACCTGGCTGCCCGCGCTGGTGTCCGGCCCTCCATTCAATCACCGCAGCTTTATTACGACACGAATGTCACCGGAACCTTGCATCTTCTCGAAGCAGCACGCGAGACGGGAGTTAAACGATTTATTTTCGCTTCCAGTTCCTCTGTGTATGGAGCTTCAAAGAGCGTCCCATTTTCCGAGGAGCAACATCTGACCCAGACAATCAGTCCGTACGGCGCGAGTAAAATTGGAGGCGAATTTCTTTGCTCGACGTATTCGCATCTTTACGAGATGCGGGTCGTAGCGCTGCGCTATTTTACTGTTTACGGCCCGCGGCAGCGTCCCGATCTGGCGATTCATCAATTCACCCGACGCATTTATGCCGGGCAACCGATCGATCAGTTTGGAGATGGCAGCACGCAGCGCGATTACACCTACATTGATGATATCATTCAGGGCACGATGGCCGCGCTCGATTACGATGGCCCAATGTATGACGTCTTTAATCTCGGCGAGAATCAAACGATTCGGCTGAAAGATCTCATTTTGGCGATCGAAAATGCCTTGGGAAAAAAAGCAAAAATTAATCGTCTTCCGGAACAACCCGGCGATATGCCCCGCACGTATGCGGATATTTCGAAGGCGAGAAAATCGCTTGGCTACAATCCGACAACGAAGTTGAGCGAAGGCTTGCCCAAATTTGTGGAGTGGTTTCTGCAGAGTCAAAGCGGATAGCGAGGGAGTGACGGCTTCCCAGCCATCACGTTCCTTGAGCGTCCGCGCTGTATGATTTCACCACAGCTATTGTAATCTCCTCCTGTGATTTCGACGCTTCCGTTCGAGCAGCGCGCCTGTTTTATTGCCGGCCAGGCAAAATCAGGCACTACGCTATTGGTGGCGTTGCTCGACAGTCATCCCGAACTGCTCGTGTTGCCCGAGGAAACAGCATATTTCCCTACGGTTCTGACCAAATATGCGCCGCGCGGCCGCCGGGCGCAGTTTGACTATCTGACCAAACAATCGCTTTCCAACGTGCTATTCGGCGGTCCATGCAAATGGGGAAAGCGCAATTACGCGACATTTCCTCGCGAGAAATTTCTCCAGACGTTTGAGCGCGCAGCTTTCGATCCGGCGAACACGCAGGAGGATTTGCTGGTCGCTCATGGTGAAAGCGTACGCGGCAACACTTGGGTGCTCGCTTGACGCGATCACGCGCTGGGTGGAGAAAACTCCGGCCAATCGAAATCACGTCACCGCGATCGTCGATCGTTTTCCGCAGGCAAAGATTCTGGTTACGCTGCGGGACCCACGTGCCATTCTCGCCGCGCAAATCGCGCTGGAGAAAACGCGCCAAACCGGACGGTTCTCGACTTACTACGTAATAGCGCACTGGCGGGTCGCCGCGAAACTGGCCAGGCGCGTTCGCGACACCGAAGCTCCTGGCTTCGTCGTGCAGTACGAACGACTGGTGCGAGAACCAGCCAGAACGATGGAAGAAGTTTGCAGCTACCTCGAGATCGACTTCGATCCGAACACAGTGTTGACGCCGACGAAAATGGGTCGCTTCTGGAGCGGCAACTCCGCGGCGCGTGTAAACTTTTCGCAAATCAGCACCGAACCTGTGACGCGCTGGGAACGAGAGCTTTCCCAAGACGAGATCGGCTGGGTGGAATGGCATTGCCGCGATCTGATGCCTGAGTTTGGCTACGAACCCCGGCTAAATCGACGCGAGTTGCGCTGTTTTGTTAGGCCGATTCGCGGCGAGCGCCCGCGCGAATACCTCAAATCGCGAGCGTATTCGCTTCGCGACGATTGGATTCGAGGCGCAGTCCGCGGCGTCTGACTTGCAATTCGTGGTAAGCAAGCCATAATGAGCGCGAGATGTCGGGAATCTTCTTCGATCTTCCGAGCGTCCGGTTCCTACAACGATTCAGATTTCTTCAACTGATGCTGCAAACGTTCGCGGCATCACTGTGTCGTTCGTTGAGTGCGCCGGCTTGCGCTTTGAGACAAGTCCATTCCCGGTATGACGAGGCGGAGTTTCCATCGGCGTCGCAGAGTGCTTGGAACGAGTTTGACTCGGCTCTTGATGAGTCGCGCGCCACGGACGGTGTCCCGACCCTTTTCGGGGCGCTCCGCCCTTTTGACAATTGGAAAACAGTTAAGGATCAACATGAACTCTTATTCATCAGGAAGACGCCCACGCCGCCCGCGCGGTGGGGGCCAACGCAGAGGAAATCAGGAACGCTTTCGGGGACCCCAGGAACCGGCGAAGACGCAGAAAAAAACCTTCTGGCAGCGTGTTGCCGAATTTTTCGGAAACGGCGGCGAGACAAAGAAAGCGCCAGCACAGCCGCGCAATGGCACGCAGCCAACATCGCGACCTGCGCGCAAGCCAGAACGGGTTGAAGTCACGTCGCCGCGTCTCTACGTTGGCAATTTATCTTTCGATGCTACCGAGAGCGATCTCTTCGAATTGTTCAATGGTGTTGGACACGTGCACAACGCGGAGGTCGTAAGCTATCGGCATAATCAGCGCTCGAAAGGTTTTGCATTTGTGCAAATGCAAACCGTCGAGGAAGCGAAACGCGCGGTGGAGGAATTGCACGACAAGGAATTCCTCGGTCGCAGGCTCGTTGTGAGCGGCGCGAAATCCGATCAACATCAGCCGCGTCAGGCGTGAAACAAGGAGTGACGGCTTCCGAGCCGTCACCATTGATTTTCGACAACTGCCCAAGCCGTCGCTCCTTGAACAGAGCGCCGCCTCGCTACCTTTTAATCTCCAGATAAGCCCGCGCCTCGGCGCGATTAGTTCCGGGTTGGAACTGTTCGACGCGCATTTGTTTCAGGAACCATCGGCGCTCGATCTTTTGCGCCGATACTACTTCGAAGCGCTTGATTAGTTTCGCATCCCAGTCGTAGCCCTCCATACGCATCAGTGCACCGCTGGCCTTGTCGATCCAGAGCAACACGTTTGAATACGCAGACTCGCGCGAAGGTGCGCGTAACTGCAATTTCCAACATTTCCGGGTGCGGACATTTTCCTCGCCTACTACCCGTGCAGTGGACCAGTAGAGAAATTTGAATGCAAGATCTCCGTACAGCACAATTGTGCCTCGAATTTTTTCCTGAAGCTTCGACGCGCCCACTTTTTCCGTTCCGGCGTCGCTTACCAATTCGAGGCGTGAGCTGTTTTCGCCGAGCCGCAACTCAAGAGTTTCATCCGGATCTGTGAATGTATACCTGATCAAAGGTCCATTCTGCATCAGGCGAAATGGAATCACGGTGTCGTCCTGACGAAGCTGTCCTTGCAGATCGATCTGCTGACGCGACTCAACCATGCGAACTGAATCGAGAATGTCTTTCGCGGACGGCGGCGATTCGGCGAAAGCCGACAAGACTGCGAAGGTCATAGAAATGACGAATGTCGAATGAGGGATGACGAAGGAATGACGAAATCCAACTGATAAATGGCAAACCTTCGATCGCATGTTTGTGGTTCGAGAATTCGAGGTTATTTCGTCATTCGTCATTCGTGCTTCGTCATTGGACCGCGTTTGTTTATTAGAAAGCTAGCGAGTAAAACTAAATCCGATTGATCCTCATTCGCATGGAGCAGTCTCTTTTTCACGCCGTTAACCAACAATGGACGGGTCCGGCCCTCGACGTGTTCATGGCGGGGTTAAGTGATTCTCAGATTTGGAGGCCGTTCCTGATCGCGATTGGAATTGCTGCGCTCGTTCTCGGCGGATTCAAAGCACGCGCATTGGTTATCTGTCTGGGCATCTCTTTGGCAATCGCCGGGCTGATCACGAGTGCATTAAAATCCAGCGTGGCCCGTCAGCGGCCAAAACACGTGCAGAGTGTTCGGATGGTGCAGTTACAAAAAGCTCGGCCAAAGTTTTTTACCCTCTTTAAAAAACCGACCATTCGGTTTTCTGATTCCTCGGATCGCACTCGCTCCGGACCATCGTTTCCGTCTGGACACACAGTAAACAACACGATTGCAGCGACGTATTTTACTTTGTTTTACCGGCGGCGCGGTTGGTTGTATTGGTTTGTCGCTCTGGCCGTTGGATATTCGCGAATTTACCTGGGCGCGCATTGGCCCGACCGACGTCGTGGCGACGTTCTTTCTCGGAATCGCTGAAGCATTGCTTTTCCTCAGCTCTTTCGAGCTAATCTGGAGAATCGCTGCGCGGAAATGGATGCCAGACGTGTTTGCGCGCCATCCGACTTTACTTGGTGATTTCAATGCTAGCGCGCGGCCGCCGGGCGCGCCTCAACGCATAACATGAGCAGCACGCGCGCAGTCTGGCTCTTTGTCGCCGCGCTGACGGCGATTCGTTTTTCACTCCTGGCAACGACAGATCTCTCCTTTGACGAAGCGCACTACTGGATGTGGTCGGAGCGACTGGCGCCCGCGTACTTCAGCAAAGGACCTGGTGTCGCTTTCGCAATACGCGCGAGCACCGCTGTTTTTGGGGCCAACGAATTTGGTGTTCGCTTCTTCAGTCCTGTCCTCGGCGCGGCCACAAGTCTGCTTCTGTTCTATTTTGCGCGCCGGTTGTTCGGCGCCACCGCTGGTCTGTGGACAGTCATTGCCTTGAATGCCACGCCCATTTTTAACATTGGCGCGATCGTGATGACGATCGATGCGCTATCGATTTTTTTCTGGATGGCGGCGATGTTTACCTTCTGGCTCGCAGTGGAAAGATGTCCGAATTTTTCGTGGTACTGGCCAGTGACAGGTGTGCTGATCGGACTGGGATTTCTTAGCAAGTACACGAATGCATTCGAATTAGTTTCAGTGTTACTCGTGCTTGCGCTCGTGCCACGGCTACGCCGGGAATTCAAACGACCCGGCGTGTATTTGCTGAGCGGGATGTTCGTTCTCTGCACGATTCCCACGATCGTCTGGAATGCGCAGCATGCCTGGATCACTCTGGCGCATTTGCGCTCGCGCGGAAATCTCGATCGCGGCTTTGGCTTTCATCCGGCTGAGGTGATCTCATTTCTGGGGCAACATTTCATCGTCTATTCGCCGCTGCTGTTTCTGGCGTTGGCCTGGGGTGTGATCGCAAGCTGGCGGCGCATCAATCAGCAATTCAAAGTTTTGTTCCTAATGTGGTTTGGGTTGCCGGTGTTTGGTTTTTACTTGCTTCTGTCGCTTAACAAGAGCGCCGCGCCGAACTGGGATGGGCTTGCTTTTTTTGGTTTCGGATTGGTCGCGACGTATTTCTGGTGGCACCGGCTCCAGGCAAGTGCGGTTTTGCGGATATGCGCCAGCGTCGCCGTGCTGGTGGGATTGATCATGAGTCTTGTCGCGTTGAACACAGATTTGCTACGGGTGGCCGGTTACCAACTGCCGCGAAGCGATCCCAGTGATCGGATGCGCGGATGGAAAAGCGCGACGGTGGCGTTAGAAAAAATGCGCAACGATCTTGAAACGCAGTTGGGCGAGAAACTCTTTCTCATTGCTGACGCTCGCGATCGCGCGTCGGAAATTTCATTTTATCTGCGCGATAAACGAGTGGAAGGCGCGGGGCATCCGCCCGTTTACATTCCTGAATCGCAGGACATGGTGAATCAGTTTTCGTTTTGGCCGCGTTACGATCAGTTCGTGGAGTTAAAACCTGGCGCGCAATTGCCTGAGGGCGAAGTGTACACCGAAGAGAACGGCATCAATTTGTTCGTAGGACGGGATGCACTTTTCATCAGGGCTGGAGAAAAGGAACATGTACCTCGCAACATCCAGGCGGCATTTCAATCCAGTGAGTTAGTAGGAACAATCGAGGTGTCGCGTTATGGAAAGGTGATGCGGATTTGGCAGGTGTTCGTCTGTCGAAGTTATCGGACACTGCCGTTATGAGAAGTAGCTTAGACGCACTCTGTAGCCGCTTCGCTGTGCGAAGCGCAGGCCTAATCTGTCCACAAAGCAAGCGTCACGCGTCTCACAGAGACGCGGCTACAGCGTTTAAGAAAAAGCTTAGCTTCAGAGCGATCCGAATCCGAAAGGAGTAGGCAGTGTTATGACCCATACGACGGATTCTCCCGCAGTTTCGGTCATCGTGCCCGTCTACAACGAGGAAGAAAATGTCCCGATCCTGCAAGCTGAGCTAAGAGCAGCGCTCAAGGCCATCGATCACGAATTTATTTTTGTCGATGACGGCTCAGCCGATCACACCGTGGAGCGAATTGAACGTGCGCCGAATCTGCGAGTGATCCGTTTCGAAAAAAATGCGGGACAAAGCGCCGCGATTTACGCCGGACTGCAAGCCGCGCACGGTGCAATTGTGGTTCTAATTGACGGCGATTTGCAAAACGACCCCGCCGATATCCCCAAATTGATCGGCGAAATTTCACTCGGCGCTGATCTTGTTTGCGGTTATCGCGCGCTGCGCAGGGACACGCGTGTGAAACGGCTCACCAGCCGCATCGCCAACGCAGTCCGTAGCCGTTATACAAAGGATGGCGTGCGTGATACCGGTTGCACCCTTAAGGCGATGCGACGCGAGTGCATCAGTGCGCTGTTTCCGTTCAAAGGAATGCATCGCTTCATTCCTGCGCTGATCAAAGACGCAGGGTACCGGCTGGTGGAAATTCCGGTCAACCATCGCCCGCGGCGGTTTGGTCAAACTAAGTACGGCCTGGGCAATCGTGCCGTGCGCGCTACGGTCGACATGTTCGGTGTTCGTTGGTTGCTCTCGCGGCGTTTGGATTACAAGATTCGGGAAGAAAACTAGGAGCCAGCGCTTCCGAAAACGCGCTTGTCAAGCTATGCGCTACCGCTAAGCTTGGCGTCCCGCACGGAGCATTTGCATGTCCCTCGCCAATTTACTTTCTGCCGAGCAAATCATTCCCGAGATGAAAGCTACTGAGCGTTGGTCCGCTATTGTTGAGCTGATCGACCTGCTTGTAAGCCTCGGCAAAATTAAGTCCGCGGATCGCGATCCGATTCTTGCCGCGCTAAAACAACGGGAGGAAACCATGAGCACCGGGATCGGGTTCGGAATTGCCATACCGCATTGTTCATCCGATCGGCTCGATGAAGTGGTGGCTGCGTTCGGAAGGTCCACCAGAGGGATCGAGTTCGACGCGTTGGATAACGCGCCCGTAAAATTCGTTGTTCTTTTTATCGTACCGAAAAATCAATTTCAAACGCACCTGCGCACGCTGGCTTCGATAGCAAAATTTCTGAATGACCGCTCTGTGCGCGAGAGTCTAGCCAGCGCCAAATCCGCTGACGAAATTTTGGCGGTCTTTCGCGAACGTTCGTAGGGAAGTGGCGCAGGCAATCCTGCCTGCGAGATTGAAACTTCGCGAGCAGACATGATTGTCTGCTTCACTCGATGGACACCTTCCAATCAGTTCTCGCGAAAAAACTTTCCGACGCCTTGACGCGCGCCGGCTTGCCTGATGCCGGCGAATTGACGCAGGCGACCGATTCGCGGTTTGGCGATTACCAGAGCAACGTTGCTCTCGTACTTGGGAAGCAGCGCGGCGAAAATCCGCGGGCGCTGGCAGAAAAGATCGTAGCGCAATTGGATGTTAGCGATGTGTCCGAACCGCCAACTGTCGCTGGCGCCGGGTTCATCAACTTCACATTGCGTCAGGCTGCCGTTGAAAAACATACGCTCGATATCTTGCGAGATGAACGTCTCGGCGTCGCCGAAACAGAATCGCCACGGCGCATCGTCATTGATTTTGGATCGCCCAATGTGGCGAAACCGATGCATGTCGGTCACATCCGCAGCACCGCGCTGGGCGATGCACTGGCGCGCGTCGCCAAATTTCTTGGGAACGAAGTGACTCGCGACAATCACGTCGGCGACTGGGGAACACAGTTCGGGATGGTTATTTGGGGATGGAAAAATCTTTTGGATCAACAGGCGCTGCAGCGCGATCCGCTGGTCGAGGTTGTCCGCATTTACAAAGAAACAAACGAACGAGCGAGCAGAGAGACCCGGAAGTGCGTGAAGCCTGTCGCCAGGAACTGGTGAAACTGCAGGCCGGCGACAAGGAAAACACAGATATTTGGAACGAATGCGTGGCGTTTTCGATGCAGGATTTCGAGCGCGTTTACCGACTGCTCGACGTGCATTACGACCTGCAATGTGGTGAAAGCTTTTACAACGATCGGTTGCCCGGCGTCGTAGATCGTCTGCTGAAGGCCGGGATAGCGGAAATCAGCGAAGATGCCGTGGTCGTCTTCTTCCATGATGATCCTGAGCTGACTGATAAGCCTCTGATCATTCGCAAACGGGACGGCGGATTCAATTACGCTACGACCGATCTCGCCACGATTGATTATCGGGTCAACGAGTTGAAAGCCGACGCGATCTGGTATGTCGTTGGCGCGCCGCAGACATTGCATTTCAAACAGATTTTTGCGGTCGCTCGTCGAGAAGGTTACACCGCTGACCTTCGCCACGTCATATTTGGAAGTGTGCTGGGGGAAGATCGTAAACTGATGAAGACGCGTTCGGGTGAGAATGTTCCTCTGCGCGAGCTTCTCGAGGAAGGGTGCAGGCGCGCCCGAAAAATCATCGACGAGAAAAATCCGGACCTCAGCGAGGAGGAAAAGAACGACATCGCCGAGAAGATCGGCATCGGTGCCGTGAAATACGCCGATCTGTCGCAGTATCGGACGACAGATTACATTTTTTCGTGGGACAGGATGCTTTCGCTGCACGGGAACACTGCGCCGTATTTGCAGAATGCGTATGTCCGAATTCGCTCGATCTTTCGTAAAGCAGGCGAGTCTACGCCGAAAGTTGATAAGCTCACCTTCGCTGAACCCGCCGAACGTGATCTTGCCAAACGAGTTTGTCAGTTCGCGGAGATCGTTCCGCAAGTGTTGAACGGGTTTCGTCCGAACATCCTTGCAAATTATCTGTTCGAGCTGGCGAACAGTTTCCATGGCTTTTACGAAGCTTGCCCCGTATTGAAATCAGAGGAACCATCCCGCAGCTCGCGTCTAGCGCTATGTGATCTCACCGCACGTGTTTTGCAACGGGGTCTCGATCTTCTCGGCATTAAAGTGCCAGAACGGATGTAGGAAAACGCCCAACGCTCAACGTCGAACGCCGAACGCCCAAGTCAGAATCCGATTTCGGCATTGGACGTTGGGCGTTGAGCGTTGGACGTTTTCTTCTTCTTGCAATGAAAGAACACCCGCGCATTCCGACATGCACCTACCGATTACAATTCAATCGCTGGTTCACGTTTGCGCAGGCGCGCGACATCGTTGCGTATCTGGACGCGCTGGGAGTGAGCGACGTTTATGCGTCACCGTACTTTCAGGCAAGCCCCGAGAGCCTGCACGGCTACGACATCACTGATCATAACAAGCTGAACACGGCGATCGGTTCGCGCGCGGATTATGACGCCTGGGTCGCGCAACTGCAGGCGCACGGCATGGGTCAGGTGCTGGATTTTGTTCCGAACCATGTCGGCATCGCCAACGACCGCAACGCATGGTGGATGGATGTGCTGGAAAACGGGCCCAGTTCACAATATGCGCCCTATTTTGATATCGAGTGGCAGCCGCTGAAAACTGATCTCCGTAATAGAGTTCTGCTACCAATTCTCGGTGACCAATACGGACGCGTGCTGGAGCGCGGCGAATTACAGGTGCGCTTTGAGGAAGGAACGTTTTACCTGCTCTACGGCGAGCGCAGACTGCCGATCGCGCCCGGCACTTATCGCCACATCCTGGAAGTCGCGTTAGAAAATCTGGCGGAATACAAAGACGACGACTTCTACGCGGAACTGCAAAGCGTTTTGACCGCACTTGAATATTTGCCGAAACGCACTGAAACCGACCCGAAGCGGATCGCCGAGCGCGCGCGAGAGAAGGAAATCATCAAACGGCGGCTGGAGCGTCGTTGTACCCAGGCGCCGCAGGTACAACAGGCAATCGAGAAAGCACTCGCACAGATCAACGGGAATCCCGGCGATCCGCGCAGTTTCGATAAGCTCGACGAATTGCTGAACGCACAGTCGTATCGCCTCGCCTTTTGGCGTGTCGCTGCCGAGGAAATCAATTACCGCCGCTTTTTCGACGTAAACGATTTGGCCGCGATCCGGGTGGAGTTGCCAGAAGTGTTCGATGCGATTCACCGCCTGGTTCTTGAATTGGTGAGCACAGGCGCAGTCACCGGACTCCGGATTGATCACCCAGATGGTCTGTATCTACCGCGCGAATATTTCGTCAAACTCCAGCAGCGTTCCGCGAAAGCGCTGGGGATTGCTTTGCCTCGCGACAGTCGGGCGATCTACATGATTGCGGAAAAAATTCTCACCGGCTCGGAAACGTTGCGCAAAGAATGGCCGGTTCATGGAACGACTGGCTACGATTTCGCTCAATCAACTCACGCAGTTGCTTGTCGAATCGTCGGCTGAACCGGCGATCACAAAAACGTTCCACCGTTTCATCGGCCGCTCCGTTCCTTTTGGGCATTTGCTCTACGCGAAAAAACTTCTGGTGATGAAGTTTGCGCTGGCGAACGACGTCGACGTTTTAGGAAACTTGCTCGATCGTTTGTCCGAGCGAAACAGATGGTACCGCGATTTTACGCTCGAAGCGCTGTCGCGCACCGTGCGGGAAACAATTGCCTGTTTTCCGGTCTACCGAACCTATGTCGAGCCCGGTCAGCCGGTAAGCGAAGAGGACCGGCAAATCGTCGAGCGCGCAATCGCCGCAGCCAAACGCCGCAACCCGGCAATGGAGGAATCGATCTTCAATTTTTTGCGCGATGTGCTGTTGCTTCGTTCCCCGCAGCATCTCGATGCCGCCGGCCGCGCCGCGCATGCGCAGTTTGTTCTGAAATTTCAGCAGACGACCAGTCCAGTTATGGCAAAGGGACTCGAAGACACGCTGTTTTACATTTACAACCGCCTGCCTGCGCTAAACGAAGTCGGTGGCGAGCCGCAACAGTTTGGTCTTAGCGTCGAAGTCTTTCACCAGCGAAACCTTGACCGGCAGCGCGACTGGCCCCTGACGTTGCTCGCCACTTCGACGCACGACACAAAGCGTAGCGAAGACGTCCGTGCACGAATCGTGGCGATCTCTGAAATCCCAGAGCTGTGGCGGCGTTCGCTGCAGCGGTGGGGCACGGCGAATCACCGGTGGAAACGGACGGTGAACGATTTGGAAGCGCCGGACGCAAACGAAGAATATCTGCTTTACCAAACTCTTCTTGGCACCTGGCCCATGCAGGCGAATGGCGAGCCGGAGCCTGTTCCGGCCCCTGAATACATCGAACGGATCCAGGCTTACATGGCAAAAGCGCTCAAGGAAGCGAAGCTCAACACAAGCTGGATCCAACCTAACGAAGAGTGGGACGCTGCAATGCACGATTTCATCGCGAGCATTTTAGATTCATCATCGCGAAATAAGTTCCTGCCGATTTTCTTTCCTGCTGCGAAAGAAATTATTCGGCTTGGAGCGATTAATTCGCTTACGCAAACCTTGCTGAAGCTGACATCGCCCGGCGTGCCGGACATTTACCAGGGAACGTGAGATTTGGGACTACAGCCTTGTCGATCCTGATAACCGGCGTCCGGTCGACTACGAACTGCGCCGTCAAATGCTCAAATCATTGTCGAGCGCGACTCCGGCAGAACTGATGCAGACATGGCCGGATGGCCGGATCAAAATGTTTCTAACAAACCGTCTCCTGCAACTTCGTCGCGGACACGCGGATCTTTTCGAGCGCGGCGAATATCTACCGATTCACACCAGCGGGATGTTTGGAGAATGCTGCGTCAGCTTCGTTCGGCGTCTCGACGACAATTGGATTGCCGTGATCGCCCCGCGGCTCTCTTCGCGGATTGGATTTCCACCGATTGGAGAGGCTTGGCAAGATACGGCAATTCAATTACCGGAAGCCCTCGTGCTCGAGAAGGCGCACGACCTATTCACGTGCAGGCCTGTTTCCGCGCCGGATCGGCAAGTAAAGCTGGCAAAAGCATTGGTGGTGCTGCCGTTTGCGGTAATCACGAATCTGTAGCCGCTTCGCTGTACGAAGCGCGGTCGTGAAGTAGCCTCTCTCGGCATGCGTCGCCCACCCACCTTCGCTAAGGCTTCGGCGGGCAGGCAGGGGGACGGCTACAGCTGTTGCGTTACTGCTTGAACACGATCGAAGAGCCACTGCGTGAAACTTCCGAGATTCGTCAGCAAATCCGCGCCGAAGCTTTCAAATGTGATTTGCCGGGACGCGAGAATCAACATGACGCTGAGCAGCAGCAGATTCATCAGGTAGATCACTACGAGTGAAAAAAATGTGCCCTGATCCGTAAGGTCGGTCTGGTTCTTGGGGATCATCCAGCAGGTGAACGTAAAATGGAACGCCCACGTGGCGCCAATGACTGCGTAAAGCAGCTGCCCATACGGCTGCATGTTTAGAAAAAGGCTGAGTCCGCCGTAAATGGCGATCGTCAGAATGCTGTAGAGCGGGAAGAAATAAGGCGCCAGCGCGATCCAGAAGTTCGCTTTGCTGGTTACAACGTGTCCGCCGTCAGGACCGACGCGAAACTGGCTCACGCGACCGCCCATCAACCAGACCCAGAGGGCATGGGTTAGCTCGTGCCCGAACACGTAAATCAAGATTGGGCGCGGCAGACCGAAGAAAGCTATTAGCCATAGCACCGCGCCTAATGAGAAGAACCAGAATTCTTCGCCCGTCCACAACCGTTGCGTTACAGTTGCGCGCGCGAACGCAGTGAAAAAAGTCTGCGTCAGAACGCCGCAGATCGGCAGCAGAAAAATCGCAAAGACAAATTTCACCCACTTTGTGGGAACGGTGAGAGGCTCCGATTGCGCGATAAAGCCTCTCGATGGTGTGCGCGCAACGCTGCGAATGACTTTTCCGCCGCGCTTCGAATTGCGCGCGCCGCGATTCTTTTTCGATCTGCGCTTCGTTGCAGCCAAAGTTGCCGCAGATTACGCAGAATTCAGCAGACAAAATCAAGACCGAACCGTGGATGGCGAAGCCCTAATCCCAGCCCAACCCGCATGATTGTCATCCTGAGCGGAGCGAAGGATCTCTGACTACTTCCCCACCTCCCCAAGCGAACGATCAGAGATGTTTCGCTCCGCTCAACATGACGAGCAGGGAATTGTAGGCCAGGCCCTTGGCCTGCCAGCCCCGGCAGCCGAAGCGGTTGCCCTACAGTCAACAGGGAGGCGGCGTTACGCGCGGCCCATGTAGGCGCCGGTGCGGGTGTCGATTTTGATCGCTTCGCCTTCCTTGATGAAAAGCGGCACGTTAATGGTCTTGCCGGTTTCGAGCTTTGCCGGCTTGGTGACGTTACTGGCAGTGTCGCCGCGCAGACCTTCCGCTGATTCGACCACCTTGAGACTTACAGACGCAGGTAGTTCCACCTCGACGGCCTTGCCTTCCGCATAAAGGACCTGCACGGACAGGTTCTCCACGAGATAATCACTGGCGTCGCCGATCAGATTTTCCGCCAGCGTGATCGTGTCGTACGTCTCAGGATCCATGAAATGATAGCCGTTGCGATCCTTGTAAGAAAATTCGAGCTGTTTTCGCTCGATATCGACCAGCTCGACTTTGTCGGTGGAACCAAAACGAACATCGGCGCTTTTGCCTGTATTGATGTAGCGGATGATGGCCTGCACGAATGCGCGCAAATTCCCCGGCGTGCGATGATGGACCTCAAGCACAATGGCGGGATTGCCATTGTATTTAATGGCCATTCCTTTGCGTAGATCGTTGGCTGCGGGCATGGATGTAAGACGTGATCGGTTACAAAGTTACATCGTTACAACGTTGAAGCGCTAAGCGCTACAGCGGCGAGAGCGCGGAGCTTACACGCGGTTGGTGAGATCGCAACTTTTAGCCATTACGTCATCCTGAGCGTAGCGAAGCGAAGTCGAAGGAGCCCGCGGAGGGACCTTGAAGCTAACGCAACGGGATTCCTCCAGCCTTCGCGTAAAGCTACGGCTTGGCAGGCGACTTCGCTCGGAATGACAGCGCGGTTTACAACAATTTTAACCGCGTCAAATCCTGCGAATCGACAATACCCACTGGCACATTGTCGTCATCAATCACGACGAGATCGTCAATGCGATGACGCTCCAGCAGGTTCAGAACTTCCACCGCCAGTTTTTCTTTGTGCACCGTGACTGGATTCAGCGTCATCAGGTCTGCCACCAATCGTTCGCCGATGCGGGAATCAGATTGAAAATGCCGCACAAAATCTCCGTGGGTGAATATGCCAAGCAGTTGGTTGTCCTCGCCGGTGACAACGGCAGCGCCAGCGCGCACGCTGGTCATCGCCCTGAGCACGTCGCGTATCGGTGTATCGATCGCCACAATCGCCATCGCATCACGCGGTCGCATGACTTGATGAACGCGCATCAACATGCTGCGGCCGATCATGCCGCCGGGATGAAATTTAGCGAAGTCTTCCTTGTTAAACCCGCGCGCCTCCAAGAGCACCATCGCCAGCGCGTCGCCCAGCGCCAGCATCACTGTCGTGCTCGACGTCGGCGCCAGGTTCAGCGGACAAGCTTCCTGCTCGATGTTTACATCGAGACAAACATGCGCGTTTTTCGCCAGCGTTGATTTCGGGTCGCCGCAAACAGCGATGATCCTGACTTGGAAGCGCGTGATCGCCGGCAAAATCCGGAGCATTTCTTCGGTCTCACCACTCGCGCTCAACGCGAGTATCACGTCGCCGTCAGCGATCATACCGAGGTCGCCGTGAAGTGCGTTGGACGAATCCAGCACCACCGCGGGCGAGCCGGTGCTGGTGAGAGTAGACGCGATCTTCGCGCCGATGTGTCCGGATTTGCCAATGCCAACTACCACGACCTTCCCTCGGGAATCGACGGTTTCCTTGATCAGCTCAACGGCGCGCGAGAAATTTTCATCCAGCCGCTTCCGGAGCCGCTGGAGCTCAAAAATTTCTAAATCCAGAACGCGTGCGGCCTTTTCAAGAGAATCCATCGAAAGATATATTGTGTGCAGGCGTGGTTGGGGGCAACATCGCTTGCGTTGAACGAAAGGGAAACATGAAGACATTGATGATCGCAATCCTGGTCGCACTGGTGGCGAGTGCTTCCGCCCAAGAATTCAGAGCACCGCTCGGTCCGCAAAAACCGGTGCGCGCGATGGAAACGCCGCCGCCGGTTTCCGAACGACCAAGAGTTGAGGGAGCACTTCCGAAAGCGTTTGGTCGCGGTCGCAACCCGCTTCAAATGCTCAATCCATGGGCGCCGGCCCGCTACGGGACTTGGGTGGAGAACACATCGTTCGATCCCAACCACCCTGGGAAATGGAACGGCATTAAACTCTTCGAGATTGTCTTTTGATTTCTGTAGAGGCATTCGCTGCGGCGAACGCCTGGCAATCTACGGCTCAAGAGGCAATGTGCCGTGGGCGTTAGCAAAAAACTTCGCCAATTGCGTACGCACCGCCTCAAATGAGAGCCGTTCTCGTGCGCGTTCCTGCGATTCGGCCACAACTGCCTCACGTAACCCGGGATTCTTCAATAGATCCAGCGCTATTGAAGCGATTTCGTTAATGGTTCGGCCTTCGCCGCACATTTTGCGAAAACGCAATTCGTTCGATTGCGCCATCGCCTCCGACGCACGGGATTCGGCAGAGCAGAGCGTCCCCTGCAACCTGACCCGGCACATGGCTGCGGTCGAGTTGCAACACGATCTTATGCCGCGCCACATCGCGAAGATATTCCGGGTAAGTCTTCCATTTCTCGATTAGCCGGAGTTTTCCTTCGGGAAAATTGAGTTCACCTAACAATCGCCGCCCTTTGTAGCCATCGAGGTTAACGACTGTGACCGGTTCGCCTGTCGCTTCGCACAACTGCCGTGCGACCAAGAGCGCGGCGAAATGATTGCGCGATGGCACGTCCCATTCGCGTGTGCCGACGAAAATGCCGGACTGCTCGTTGCGCGGCACAGAAAAATCCCATCGTTGATCGCTCGATCGGGTAGGGGGTCGGGATAAATGCCACTGTCGCGGGATCGTGTTTGGAGCGAACGCGCTGATAGATCTCCGCGGCCTCGGGCGTCGTGGCGATGCAAGCATCGGCTTGCGTCACAATTTTTATGAAGCGCGATAATTTCCGTGGATCGCGCAACTGTTGTGCGATCTGGTGCAGCCCGGTTTCCTTCAATGAAACAGCGACGGAGCGACCTTCCTTTTGTAAATCAGCCAACGCGCGTTCTGACGCGCGAAAATCGCTGCGCAAAAGCAGAAGCACAGGTGTCTTTTCGCCGAGGGCGCGGTGCGTATCACGATGAAACGCGCCAAATGTGCAGGCGGCGAAAGCATGAAAATTGATCGGTGGGTGCGCACCCTCGTCGGGATCGGGCACGCTATGAAATTGCTGCTCCGGATCGCGTCCGCCAGGATTGAGAACGGTTAGCCGACAGTTCTCTATATGTTGAGAGGCCATTCCTTACCGAATTGCTAGACATCTCATAACGGTCATTCCGAGCGCAGTCGAGGAATCCCGTGGGAATAACGTTCAGGTGCCTTCGCGGGATGTCTCGACTTCGCGCGACATGACAGCCCAATGAAAATATCGGCCCTAGTCGCGCACGTCGCCCGGCGGTTGCGCCGCGGATCGCAATAGCGTGCGTTGCGTGTCTTCTTGATCGAGCGGTTTTACCGGTATCGCACGCCGAATCTCTGATGGCTGCCGTTCCTGCGGTTGGATCGGGATCGCTTTCGGAATCGTTTTGACTGGTACGGCCTTCCGAATCTCTGGAGCGGATTGGGTCGTTAGGCTCGCGTTGTTACTTGCGGCGTTTACCTCGTTCGCGCCGCTTGCGCCGTCAGTCTTTTGGGTGTCAGCGGTTTCCGTAGCCGGCTGCGGCGGTGCGTCCGGTACCGCTGTTGCTTTGATTGAATCATACGGGTCGCGGGCAGCTATGAGCGTGGGACTTTTTATGGCCACCGGCATGACTTCACGCAGGTTCACAGCCAGCTCGGCTCGCGGCAAATCGCTTGAACCAAATTCCCGTGCGAGACGAGCGCGCGGTTCGCCGTGAATATTGCAAAGCTCCGTGGGCGCTTGCGCCTGTGTCGCAATCTCCATGTAAGTGCTACGACGTTGGATCGTTTCGCCGTTGTCGGATTTCACGGCATCGTAACATTTGTCCGTAGCCAATTGGCCGGACCGCGAGCAAATTTCGATCTGCTTAAAACTGGACAGTTGTTTGATCTCTCGCGGCGGATAGCTCTGTGCAGCCGCATTCATTATGTCGGCCCAGATCGGTAGCGCCAGCTCGCGTCCGAACGCGCCACGATAAATTTTCTGCGGCTTATCGAAGCCAGCCCACACGGCGCAGGTGAAACTGGAGTCGTATCCGGCAAAAAGCGCGTCCGTGAAGTCGTACGCTGTTCCGGTTTTTCCGGCTGCCGGGAATTTCTTTAACCCAAACTGTGTGTAAGCGGCTTTTCCTGTTCCCGATTGAAGCGCATCTACCAGGCACGAATGCACTTCGTACGCCGTCTCGGGTTTGGTCACGATCTTTCGGATGCTTTGCTGCTTCCCATTCCACACCACTGTTCCGTCTTTTTCCTCAATGCGCTCCAGAATATGCGGCGTGCTCGGTCGCCACCCGCCATTCGGAAAAATCGTGTATCCCATCGCCAGCTCGGCCAGCGTAACTTCGCTGCTGCCGAGAAATGTCGCCGGATAAGGGCGAAGCGGAGAACGAATACCCGCCGAAGAACAGAGCTGCAACACCGCCTCGACTCCCGCATCCATTCCGATTCGGACTGTTGCGCCATTTTTCGATTTCACCAGCGCCTGCCTGGCGGTCATTCGACCTTCGTACTGGTTGTCGGCATTCTCTGGTCCCCATTCTCCGAGAATTCCCGTGGTGCCGCCGATCATCACCGCGCGATTATCCAGTGGCGAATCTTCAACTACCGACCCCGGATACATTCCTCGTTCGAAAGCGGTCGCATAAACAAACGGCAACATTGCCGTGCCCGCAGGCCGCCGAGCCTGCAATGCCCGGTTAAACTGGTTGTGCTCGAAATCGCGGCCGCCCACCAGCACAAGGATGTCGCCGCTCGCGTTATCCAGGCCGATGGCCGCGCCTTGCAAGTATTCGGGCGCGGGTTGCTCAGCCATTTTACCGCTAGACTTGGCCTTGCGAAACGACGCTGCGTAATCGGCGTAGGTCTGATGATTGTAATCGGGATGTTTCTCGACTTGCTCCAAGTGTGCCTTTAGAGAATCCTCGGCCACGCGCTGAAGATCGACGTCGATCGTGGTGTGAATGCGATAGCCTTCGTTAATTGCGCGATCCCATCCCACGGCTGCGATCACTTGCTGGCGGATGTAATCGACGGCGTAAGTCTGGCCTTGAGCGTTTTGCCGGCTGCCGACTGCGATCTTTTCGGCGCGCGCCGCAACGCATTGTTCATGCGTGATGAATCCATTGTCGCGCATTCGATCGAGGGCGAAGTCGCGTGTTTCGCGCGAGCTAGTCCGGTCAGACCACGGGGATAAGCGGTTTGGACTTTTGATCAGGCCTGCCAGCGTCGCGCACTCCGCCAGCGTCATATCGCGTGCAGACTTGCCAAAGTACCCGCGCGCGGCCGCTTCGGCTCCGTACATGCCGCCGCCGAAATAAATCCGGTTCAGGTACAGCTCGAGAATTTTCTGTTTGCTGAAATTATCTTCGATGCGCTTGGCCAGAAAAATCTCCAGCAGCTTCCGGCGGTATGTTCTTTCTTTGAGCGAGAAACTGTTGCGCGCCAGCTGTTGTGTGATGGTGCTGCCGCCCTGGCGGACATGGCCGGCCGTCAGATTTTTGAGCGCTGCACGAATGATGCCGAGCAAATCGTAGCCGTGGTGCTCGTAAAACTTGGCGTCCTCGACTGCAATCACGGCGTTGATCAGATCCGGAGCCAGCTTCTCGTAAGGCACTGTCTCACGGTTCTCGACGTAGATTTGGCCAAAGATCTTTCCGTTGCGATCGAGAATCACACTGGCCGATTCCATTTGCTCGAGCTTGCTCAAGTCGAAAGAGTTGGCTTGCGCTTGCAGATCGACGACGACGCTGGAAAAGAAAACCGTAATAAACAGCGCCATCACCGCCAGGATCGCGACGGGGATATAAAACCAGGGCCTGAAATACCATGGCCGCCGAAAGCGATAGCCCGGCGGCGGTCTGAGGTATGTTTTGCTCGGTTTCAAGCAGGCAAACGACTCTTAGCGAAGGTAGGCGCCAAACGCCCAACTCTCAACGTTCAGTTTCCAAGCGGGAGCGCAAGTTGAATATTGGAAATTGAGCAATTGGACGTTGATCGTTGCGCGTTCGACGTTCTCCAATTGAACACGCCGCTGGTTGAATCGATCCGTGAAGCGATCCGCGCACAAGGTCCGCAATCGTTCGCCTGGTTCATGCAGCAGGCCCTCTATCATCCCGAGCACGGTTACTATTCGTCAGGCCGCTGCGCGATAGGCCGCAAAGGAGATTATTTCACCAACGTGAGCGTGGGACCGCTCTTTGGGCAATTGTTGGCTTTGCAGTTCTGCGAAATCTGGGAGCGCCTCGGCAAGCTGAATGATTTTGTCATTGTCGAACAGGGGGCGCACGACGGGCAGTTCGCAGTGGATGTTCTCGAGTTCGTGCAAAACCGCCTGCCGGAATTCTTCGAAGCGTTGCGCTACCGGATAATCGAGCCATTTCCAATTTTACAAGAGCAGCAACGCCGGAGGCTTGAGGTGTTTGGCGATAAGGTCAAGTGGCCAAACTCACCGGAACCATTCACGGGTGTCCATTTTTCAAACGAACTGCTGGACGCAATGCCGGTGCGCTTGATCAGTAACGGAACGGAAAAATTGGTAGGTCTCGACGGCGACAAGTTTGTATTCGTCGAGCGGCCGGTTGATAAGTCGGTTCCTAATCAATCCGCGCTCGACTGGATGGACGAAATCGCAGCGAATCTGCAGTGCGGCTACGTGATTGCGATCGATTACGGCTGCACGGACGAGGATTTTCGGAGAACCGTTCAGGTCCGCGCCAAACATCGAAATCTGGATTCGCCGTTCGAACAAATCGGTCACGCGGACATCACGATGTCTGTAGATTGGAGAAGCATTGTCGAGCGTGCGGAGGCAAATGGGTTGCACGTCGCTGGATTTACCGATCAACATCACTTCCTGACCGGAATCATCTCCCAATTTGGCAGGGGCGGTTCACCTGAACCGCCCGAGGGCGATTGGGGTCAATCGCCCCTACCTGATTCGCGCAAGGCGAAGCGCGAATTGCAAACGCTGCTTCATCCGGAAATGCTGGGCCGTGCTTTTCAGGTGCTGGCGCTTGCGAAAAACGTGCGAGTCGAAACGAATCCGCTGGCGGGTTTTAGATTTGTGTCCGAATCGCGCTCTTCGCTAAACCTCAAGGATTCAATCCAGTAAGAGACCGCGACAGCATCGCGCCCGCAATCACTGCAAGCGGGCCAGCTTGGTTGCACGCGCGATTCTTTTCGACCGCAGTTCTCCCCTTGCATTAAACTGTCAACTTGCGTTGCTCAAATCCCGGCATTCAGCGGATAATAATGCAGCAAATCATCGCGCCAACCGCCCTGTCCCTTGCCGATGTGCGTAAAGCTGTTCACGACCTCGATGCGGTTAATCCATTTGGCCATTTTGTACCCCAGTTGATTCTCCACACGCAATCGCAGCGGCGCTCCGTGAGGAATCGGTAGCGGTCGGCCGTTCATTTCATATGCGAGAATGGTCTGCGGCTGGTTCCCGAGTTCCAAATCGATTACTTCGTAGTAATAGCCGTGACCTGGTCTCTCCCATTTCTCGTCCAAAGAGTGGAAAACGAGAAACCGCGCATTCGGCAGCGGCTCGCACATATCTATAATCGAGGAAACCGAGACGCCCGCCCACTGCGCAAAGTAGCTCCAGCCTTGGATGCAGCAGTGTAACGTGGTTTGTGTCTGGCGCCGCATTTGATGCAGATCATTGAGCGAGAGACTTAAATTTTTTTCTACCAAACCGCCTACTTCGAGCCGCCAGTCCGTGAAATTGGCCGCGGCCAGGCGCTCATACACTTCGTTGCGCGGCGGTTTTCCATTGATACGCGCATACGCAGAAACGCGCAGATACTCTTGCCGCGAATCCCAAGGACGAAAAAGAAGCCGCCGCAAAGGATCAATGCCGATTTCCAGCAAGCGCTTTGCTTGCGAGGGCGAGACCAGCGAATACCTCGTTCCCCAAATATGGAAGAGGATCACAGCAGCAATCGCCAATAGCCCGATAATCGTGGCGAGCGCGTAAGACGAGGCTTCGTCTCCGAGAACGATTTTCGCCATCTCACGGGCAAAACCATGTGCAAACACCAGGCTGACATGAACGAGGATGAAACCACTAAAGACGATCAGTCCGATGAAGTGGAGACTTCGTGCCGCTTGCCGGCCGCCTAATATTCTGGGAAACCAGGGGAACCGCGCACCCAGCGCCGGCGACATCATAATTCCTGTGACAATTTGAAGCGGCGACAGGATGAAAATAATGAAACAGTACGTGAGCTGTTGAATCGCATTGAACGGATTTCCCTCAGGAGGCAGTCGAAAATGGAAGTAGGCCACGATAGCCTGCCACGCCGCCGGGAAGACGTCCCACGACGTTGGCAGAAGGCGTCGCCACTGAGGTGTCGCGAAGAGCAGGACAACGTAAGTCAAACCAGCCAGCAGCCAGCCGTTCACGGCCCAGAAGTGCCAATGACGACCCAGGCCAAGGTTGTTCTCTCCCGGCAAAGCGGTCCATCGAGACATCGGCTCAACTTCATCCTCTGCCGTCCAGAGCTGGTTCTTTGGCAGTCGTTTTTTCGTGAAGCGGAACCATTCGCTTCCTGGCAAAGAATCGTCGCGCCAATAGAACTTCGGATGCGCACCGATGATCTCGATTCCGCTGCGAATGAGTAACGTGATGAAGAGAAAGTTGAAGAAGTGGGTCAATCGGACCCACAACGGAAATCCGAGTTGGAGCGTATCGTCCATAACGCGAATCGTCGGCGTGTGATTCTGTATTTATCGCACATGCTGGTTCTGCCGGATGGCGCTTACGAGACGTAGAACGCTCGACCGGAAGCACCACGCGCCGAGACGAACTGCTTCCCAGAGAAGTTTACGCAACTGGATTGGCGAGCTCATTTTGAAACTTTGCGTTGGCGTTGAAGGCCCTGCTGAATAACCTCGCAAAATGAAAACTCTATCGATCACCGGGGTGATCTTGAGTCTGGCAGTGGCCGTTGCTTGTCTCTCAGTTTATGCGGGAGATTCGCCCAAGGAAAAAGCGTTCGTCGATAGTTACAAGAAAGCGTTTGAAGCCAAAGATACTGCTGCGCTGCAATCGTTTCTCTACACGCAAGGTTCCGACCCAGGCATCCTCGAGATTTACAAAACGATGCAATCGTCCGACGCCGGCGAAAAAATTTCCAAGATCGAACTTATCGATTTTACTGCGGAAGAGATGCAAAAGGTGGCAATGCCGAAGGATTCACCCTCGGGCGGCAAGGTGTGCTTCCCGCTCCAGCCGAGCAAAAGACTAATGATCACGATCGATAAGAAAGACGCCAAAGGCACTTCGAGCACGAGCGGAAATTTCATCGCCGAGAAGGACGGCAAGTTTGTGATCCCAGTGCCCGGACCGTGTAAATAATTGCGAAACCGTCGACGGATCTGACTCGACTTTGACGCGCCGAAATTAGTCAGATGCTTCGAGTATGTTCGCTCGCTCTCGAAATGGCCGGTTGTTCGCCAGATCCGCGAACGCAAGGATGGCACTGGTCTTGAGGCGATGTCGGAAAAGACGCGTGCGATGCATGCGCGCATTGATGATGCTGAGGTCGCGCGCTCGATTTGTCCCTATTGCGGTGTCGGGTGCGGCCAATTGATTTTTCACAAGGACGGCAAACTAGTTTCAATCGAAGGCGACCCGGAATCGCCGATCAGCCAGGGGAATCTTTGTCCGAAAGGCGCCGCGTCATATCAATTGCTCACGCATTCGCGGCGCGAAACGAAAATGAAATATCGCGCGCCGCGCTCGAAAGAGTGGACGGAGATTTCGCTCGAGCGCGCCATGGACATGGTTGCCGACCGCGTGTGGGAATCGCGCAAGCGCACGTTTGTGCACGCAACGAAGACGGATCGATCAATCAATCACACGACGGCGATATGTCATCTCGGCGGCGCGACACTGGATAACGAAGAAAATTATCTCATCAAAAAGCTTTTCACCGGAGGCCTGGGCATGGTCTGTGTGTCCAACCAGGCCCGGATATGACATAGCAGCACGGTGCCCGGTCTGGGCACCTCCTTCGGCCGGGGCGGAGCTACAACCGCGCAACAAGATCTGGCGAATGCAGATTGCATTCTGATCGAAGGTTCCTCGATGGCCGAAGCGCACCCGGTCGGTTTTCGCTGGGTGATGAAAGCGAAGGAGCGCGGCGCGACGATTATTCATGTCGATCCACGTTTCTCGCGCACGAGCGCGCTGGCCGATATCTGGGTGCCAATCCGTGCCGGCAGCGATATCGCGTTCCTTGGCGGACTCGTCAGACACATCATCGAGAACGAGCTGTTCTTCCGTGAGTACGTCGTCAACTATACAAATGCTTCCTGCATTTTGCGCGACGATTATCAAGACCCGGAAGACAAAGCGGATGGTTTTTTCTCCGGCTGGAACGAAGGCGAACGCAATTACTCGATGCAAAGCTGGCTCTATAAAGGCGAAGGCCTCAGCTTTCCCGAGCGGGATTTCACTTTGCGAGATCCACAATGTGTCTTCCAAAAACTGAAACGCCATTTCGCGCGCTACACGCCGGAGATGGTGGAGAAAGTCTGCGGTATTCCACCGGCGCTGTTTCACAAGGTCGCCGACGCACTTGTTAGGGCATCGGGCCCGGACAAAACAGCGGCGATTTGTTACGCAGTCGGCTGGACGCAACATTCCAAAGGCGTGCAGATCATTCGCACTGCCTCGATCCTGCAACTGCTATTGGGCAATATCGGACGCCCTGGCGGCGGCATTCTAGCGTTGCGCGGTCACGCCTCGATCCAGGGCTCGACCGATATCCCGACGCTCTATGACATTTTGCCTGGTTATCTAGCGATGCCGCGCGGCGGTGCTGAGGAGACGCTGCAAAAATATCTCGACACAAACACGACCAAGACCGGGCTCTGGTCGAATACGCCCGCGTATTTCGTGAGCTTGTTAAAGGCCTATTACGGCAAACAGCGCGACCGCAGAAAACGATTTCGGTTACAACTGGCTGCCGAAAATTACCGCGGACCATTCTTTCTTCGAATATCTCTACGAGATGGCGGACGGGAAAATGGAAGGCATGTTCTTGATTGGACAGAATTCTGCTGTCGGCGCGCCGAACTCGCGTTTTCAACGGAAGTCGATGGCGAAACTAAAATGGTTTGTCATTCGCGACATGGTGGAAACCGAGCCAGCCAGATTTTGGCGCGATTCTGCGGAAATTGAGCGCGGCGAATTGAAAACGGAAGAGATTGAAACGGAAGTTTTCTTCTTTCCCGCGGCTGGTCATGCGGAAAAAGAAGGCGCGTTCACGAACACGCAGCGTCTTTTGCAATGGCGCGAGAAAGCAGTCGATCCACCGGGTGATTCTCGGTCCGACGCGTGGTTCATTCATCAATTGGCCCTGAGGTTGATCGCTAAAGCCAGGGCCTCCAATGATCCGATGGACGAACCGCTGCGCGCGCTCGACTGGTGGTATCCGGAGGACGAACTCGGCGAGCCGAAAATGGAGGCAGTGCTTGCTGAGATCAATGGCTGGAAGACGCAACCTGTAGCCGGGGGCGCTGACGCCGGTGGCGCCGACGGCATTCTCTTTGGTGGCGTTGATCGACAAGGCAATGCCCATCACGGTCCGCAAGTCGCAGATTACAACGAATTGAAAGCTGATGGATCGACCACCTGCGGTTGCTGGATTTACTCGGGCGTTTTCAATCGAGACGGCGTGAACAAAGCGAACGCGCGGAAGTCGAAGGATTATCTCGGACACGGCTGGGGCTTCAGTTGGCCGAGTGATCGCCGTATCATTTACAATCGCGCAAGCGCGAAGCCGAATGGTGAGCCGTGGAGCGAACGCAAGAAACTTGTCTGGTGGGAATCGGAAAAGTGGACCGGCATCGACGTTCCTGACTTCAAGGCAAACAAACCTCCCGATTATCGACCGCGAGGGGACCAAACCGGTCTTGACGGTCAACGCGGCGACGCGCCATTCATCTTGCACGAAGATGGGTTGGGCTGGATGTACGTTCCGAAAGGTTTGCAGGACGGTCCCTTCCCGACGCATTACGAGCCGCTTGAATCGCCGGTGCGCAATCCGCTCTATTCGCGCGACACCAACCCGGTGGTCAATTGGTTCACGCGTGCTGAAAACCGTTTCGCGCCACCAGGCGATCCGCGGTTTCCATTTGTTCTCACCACCTATCGGCTGACCGAGCATCATACGGGCGGCGGTATGTCGCGTTTTCTCAGCTATCTCTCCGAATTACAGCCGGAGATGTTTGTGGAAATTTCGCCCGAGCTCGCAGCCGAGCTTAAGGTCAACAATAGCGATTACGTTTGCATCGTGAGCTTACGCGGGGCGATCGAGGCCCGCGCTCTTGTTAGTCGCCGCATCAGGCCGATGAAGCTCAACGGCAAAACCGTGCATCAGGTTGCGGTCCCATTTCATTTTGGAGCCGCCGGCCCGTTGCGCGGCAACGCCGCCAATAATCTCGTTGCCATTTCCGGGGAGCCGAATGTCACGATCATGGAGAGCAAGGCTCTTCTTTGCAACATAATCCCTGGTCGTTTGCCACGCGGACCAGATTTTCTCGCTTGGATCGAACGCTACGCCCCGCAATCCGGCCAGCCACCAAATCTACATCCTGAACAACCGCCGCCCGGTGCACCAAGCGGTGGAAAGTTTTCGCGCAGTCACGGCAAAGAGGGCAAGACAGGATGATCGGCGAAGGAACCCAGAGTACGAATCAGCGCCGGCACAATTATGTGCAGGAAAATGTTGAAGTAGGGTTTTTCACTGATCCGACCGTATGCATAGGCTGCAAAGCCTGCGAAGTCGCGTGCAAAGAATGGAACGAAGTGCCTGACGACGGCTTCACGTGGTACGGGAATTCCTACGACAACACGGGACATCTCGGCGCCTCCACCTGGCGACATGTTTTGTTTCTTGAGCAGGACCGACAAAAGGGAAATCAGGTCGTCGGTTCTCACTCGTTAGGCAACGGCGATGGAGACGATCCATTTCGCTGGGTTTTTCTTTCCGATGTTTGCAAGCATTGCGAGGAAGCGGGTTGCCTCGAAGCGTGTCCAACCGGCTCAATCGTGCGAACTGAAGTCGGTTCTGTCTTTGTGCAGGACGACGTGTGCAACGGCTGCGGGTATTGCGTCGTGTCGTGTCCTTTTGGAGTGATTGATCGCCGCCCACAACCTTTGCCCGAAGCCGGTGGCGCATTCAAATGCACGTTCTGCTACGACCGACAAAAGAGCGGCCTCACACCGGCGTGCGCAAAAGTTTGTCCGACTGAATCGATCGTGTTTGGGCGGCTCGATGATTTGCGCGCACGCGCGACGCAACGTGTGCACCAACTGCGAGAACACGGTTACGCCGACGCGCAACTTTACGATCCCACCGAAACGTCTGTGCGCGGCGCTCACGCGTTTTTCCTGATTCTCGGCGAGCCTGAAGCATACGGCCTTCCGCCAAAGCCGCAGATTCCGACAATTCATCTGAAGGCCGCGTGGACGGCTGCATTTGCAACTGCGATCGGTGCAATCGCTCGCTACGCTCTGCGCATTTGCCTTTTTATGAGCGCGGCGGTCGATAACACTGGGGAGCGCACGCATTCTGCGTGCTGGTGAAGGCATTTTGCCTTCACGAACTTCCGTGCAGCGATCGAGCACCATTGGTGCAGCGTCGAATAAATGCCGCTGCGGTCCGAGTTCGTCGCCGCAGAATGCGGCGACCAGCACGCTACAAGCGTGCGCTCCCCAATTTTCATGAACGAATCGCGTCTGGACAAGTTGCGCGATGACGCGTGGCAACAAGGCGCAGTCACCGGCCGCGGCGTGGACGTCGCCGGCGGCCCGATCCCGCGGAAAGCCGGGTTACTATGGTCAGCCAGTTGTTAGGCCGCCGGTGTGGACGTGGGAAATTCCGATCTACTTCTTCGTAGGCGGCCTTGGCGGAATGTCAGCGGTGATCGCGCTTGGCGCGCTGCTCTTTCACCACTTCGATGTTACGCGCACGGCAATGTGGGTCGCTGCGATTGCATCGGTGCTCTCGACGATTCTGCTGATTTTGGATTTAGGCCGGCCGCATCTTTTCATCAACATGCTGCGAGTATTCAAACCGCAATCGGCCATGTCGATGGGTGCGTGGATACTGACGGCTTTCGGAATGTGTGTTGTTCCAGGTTTGATCGCGCTGGAGCTTCAGACATTCCATGCTGTTCGCTGGCGCAATTGATCAAATTCTCGGCGTCACCGCAGGAATTTTGATATTTGGATCGGCCATCTTTGGAATGTTGTTGGCAACGTATACAGGTGTGCTGATCGGCGCGACGACCGATACCGGCCTGGTTCTTGCATCACAGGCTGCTGCCGATTCATTTCGGAACGGCGGGATTGGGATCCGCTGCTGCGCTGCTGGAATTGCTCGGTCACCGAATCGCGCCGCTCAACGCGATCGGATTCTTCGCTGCCGCCGTCGAATCGCTGGTCCTAATTTGGTTGTCGGTGGATAAACACGGAACGGCTGATCGTGCGATTCACGAACATGCTTCCGGTTGGCTGATTCGCATCGGTGAAATCTTGAACGGGCCGCTGGCCCTTGTTTTGCGGTTGGTCGGACTTATCCCTTTGGCCGCGATTTCATTTCTGCTTGGCGCCTTGGTCAGCAGGTTCGGATGGATTGCTGTCGGAAGAGTTTCCGGCTGCGATCCCGAAGCCGTTTTTTCCTCGCAGAAGGTGTAGCACAGGCATCTTACCTGTGGGGCAAGCAGGCGTCCCGCCTGCTACAGCAATCCGACAGGCGAGACGCCCGTCGGCCCCACAGCCACGATGGCTGTGCTACGCGAAGATCACGCGCTCGATATGCGTGTAAATGTTGAAGGACGGCGGGCGCAAAAAACCTATGAGCGTCTGGTTGCTGTCGCGCGCGAGCTCGACCGCAAGACTTGAAGGCGCTGACACAGCGGCCACGATCGGAATTCCGGCGGCGAGTGCCTTTTGTATGATCTCAAACGACGCGCGGCCACTGACTAGAAGAAGATGTCTCTCCAATGGTAGCAGCTCGTCGAGAAACGCGCGTCCGACTGCCTTATCCACTGCGTTGTGGCGGCCGATATCTTCGCGCGCAATTTTCAATTTGCCGTCCACGCCGAAAATTCCGGCGGCATGAATTCCGCCTGTGCGCGCGAAATCGCTTTGCGCGTTGCGCAATGTCTCGGGAAGCGACAGCAGCGTTTCAATATCAATCCGGATATCAGTCGATCGTACCGCAGGGAAATTTTGCCGGATCGCGTCGATGCTTGTTTTGCCGCACAGACCACAACTACTGGAGATCGTTCCGAAACGTTTCGTCGAATTCAGTTTTAATTTCACGCCGTCTGTAAGCTCCACATCGACTCTGTTGTCGCCGCTCACTGAAACGCTCGCGATCTGATCGCGACCGCGCACGATACCCTCCGAAAGTAAGAACCCCGCTGCGAGTTCTTCGTCGTGACCAGGTGTGCGCATCGTAGTGGCGATCGGCTTGCGTCCGACGCGAATTTCCAGCGGCTCCTCGATCGTCAGCTCGTCGGGCAAGTACTCGAGCTCACCGTCGCGTTTTCGCCGGATGATCTTCTGTGATCCGATACCGCTTTCTTTCATGTGAATTGAGGCGCCTCAATGGTAGCATGGCTGCGATGGAAATTTGTCACCTGTTCATTTCCACGGGGACACAATTTTGTTGGCCATCACGGACGCGAACCGGACACGTATCCGATGATTGAAACATCCGAAATAGAATGCGTGGCAGGGCGTGGTATTCGCGGTGATCGATACTTCGATTTCAAGGACGATTACAAAGGTCAGATCACTTTCTTTTCGCTGGAAGTTTTCGATGAACTTTGCAGCGCGATGCAAATTCAGGCCTGCTCACCTTCTCTGGCACGACGCAACGTGATCACACGCGGCGTTGATCTGAACGAGTTGATTGGACAGGAGTTCGAAGTGCAAGGCGTTCGTTTTCTCGGAATGGAAGAGTGCCGGCCATGCTACTGGATGGACGGCGCATTTGCACCCGGGGCCAGGGAATTTTTGAAGGGTCGCGGCGGTCTGCGCGCAAAGATTCTGACAAATGGGAAATTGCGTTCGAGTGAAATTGTCATGCCGAGCGAAGTCTGCAGGGATCCCGGTGAAAGTTACTTTGAGGTGATGACGCGGGATATCACCTCGACCCTCCGCTTTCGCTGCCGCTCAGAATGACCTTACGGCGTGCTTGCTCGCCGGTGGTGAATCGCGCCGCATGGGCACGGATAAGGCGACATTTCTTTTTCGCGGAAAACCGCTCTGGCAAATTCAACTCGAAACACTGCGTAGGCTGAGCCCGGCAGAAATTTTTATTTCGGCGAGAACTGATCCTTCATGGCGTCCGCAGGACGTGACGTTCGTCGCGGATGTTCCACCATCACGCGGACCGCTCAGCGGTCTCGCCGCATCCGTGAAACGAATGAGCACGAGTCATCTGCTGGCGCTTGCGATCGATATGCCGTGGATGAGCAGCGAATACCTTAGAGTTTCTTTGCGCTCAAATGGAGCCCGATCGTGGTGTGCTGCCAAAGATCGATGATCGCGCCGAACCACTGGCGGCAATTTATCCGCGAGAGGCTGTGATTGAAATCGCTAAGCGCTTGGCAGGCACGGATTTTTCGCTGCAATCTCTGGCGTGTGATTTGGTCGCGGTTGGAAAACTCCGGGCCATACCCGTTACACAGCAGGAGGAAAAGTTCTTTCGAAACATAAACGAGCTTGCCGATGTGGAGTCACACTGCTTGTAGCGAAGGCGACGCGCAAAAATTGCCGAAACCAAATTCTTGCCCTTGCAAATTCGCCAGGACTGCTCGAATGTGTGCCGTGCGATTTCCCATGGGCATGAGATCGTCGATCTTGCGGGTTGCAGTTTTGTTTTTTCTCGCTCCGGTCTGCGCATTCGCCGCAACGAACGTAGTGAACTTGTCCCACTACGACATGATGCGTCCCGATTTTGCCACAATGAAACGTCAAGGCATCGTCGGTGTAATTCACGAAGCGACGTATCCGTCCTTCGTTCGCGACCCAAAATATTTGGATCGGCAAATGGAAGCGCTGCAAGCGGGACTGCTCTGGGGAGCATATCACTACGGTAACGGAAGTGATCCGATTCGGCAGGCTGACCATTTTCTGAGTGTCGTCTCCAGTTCTTGGGCACAAGCCAATCCCGCGTTGCGACCGAGCTCAGGTGTCCTGCTCGTGCTCGATTTCGAAAAGAATGGTCATTATCCCGGGGGAACGATGCGCGCCGACCAGGCCGTCGCGTTTGTCGAACGCATTCGCTCGCGCACCGGTGTATATCCCGGCATTTATTCGGGCGAATACCATCTCGCGCAGGTTTTGAATAGCGCGCGAGTAACTCCTGCACAGAGAACAAACACTCACCAATTGCTGGCTCTGGGTTGCAAATTATTCGAAAGAGCCGCGTGCAACGGCGCCGTGGAATTACTGGGCTATGTGGCAATACTGCGGAGACGGTAAATGCCGCCTGCCGCGTTCTGCTTACCCAATAAGTATTGCCAATATTAGAAAAGCAGAACTCAACATTTTTCGAGGCAGCCGAAATGATCTTGCGGACTTCTGGCAGCGACGCGCTTGGAATCCCTCGGGAGGAGCGCCTCGCCTGGAATCAGAACAATGACGGCCGAGCTGTAATAAACGCGTGGTCGTCGCGGGACACGGCCGCTTGTCACTTCTCAATCCCGCGCTGCGTCGTGAGATAAACCGCAAAGCTGCCAAGCCAATGGCCGCCTTCGTAATGTTCGCCGGTGACCGCTGCAAGCCCGGCGCGCCGCTGCGCTTCTGCTGCGCTCGTTAGCGCTGGACGGCGGGGATCATCAGCAGGAAGAGAAGACAGAATGCCTTCCAGCATCCAAGCTCGACTCAAATTTAATCCGTCAAGATGCGCCAGCTTTGGATCGCTCGGATCCGGTGAAATAGCGACCGGCAACCAATCCGCCGTCGCCGTTCTCGGAATTTGAGGCAGGAATTGGCTGAACCATTTCGCGAAATCAGCTTGCGTCAAGACGCGACGCATCACATCGGCTTCAGCGAGGCAGGGCGAAAGAAAATCTTCACCCGACGGCTCGTATGCGAGCGGACAGTTATTATCCGTCAGATAAAATTTTCGCGCTGAATCAGCGGCCAGTTTAGCGAGGCGGTCGTCGTTTTTGACCCGCGCACAATCGAGAAGCAGCCCAAGCGCGAACGCGGTTTGATTGTGCTCACCGATGCGAATTGGGTGCGAGAGTTTCGGTAGCCACGTGCTCAATCGCTCGATCGCTGCATCCTCAAGCGGCTTCAGGTTTGCCAACATTTCTCGCGCTTGCGGATCGTCCCATTCGCGTAGCTCGGCGCAGAGTTGCAATAGCCACGCTAAACCGTACGGCCGTTCGAAACTCGCGCGGCCCTCTCCCCGTAGATACGTCGCTTCAGTCTTCAGATTTTCAGCGGTGAGACTTTCCTTCAAAGCGTCGCGCGCGGCTTTTGCGAATGGCGCGTCCGGAAACGTGCGCAGTAGTCGCACCAGCAGCCAATGTCCGTGCACTGACGAGTGCCAATCGTAGCAGCCGCTAAACGCCGGTGTCAGTTTCCGTGGCGGCGCGACATCGGCGTCGCTGTTCAGAACGTGACTGATCTTGTTCGGATATTCCTTATGCACGCACTGCAGCGCCAACTTTGCGAAACGTTCGGCAGCATGAGCATCAAATGCTCCGGCGGAGGGACTCACCTCTGGGCTTTTCTGATGAGCAGCGTCTTCAGCCGCAACGCAGAGCAGCGGTGCTGCCACAATCGCGCAAACAACCTTCTGCAAAAGTGAAAGATGAAATTTGAAGACCACAGCGGCCACAATCATGCTACCGCTTGGCTTCGTAAAGATCGTTGAGCGCATTTTCCAACGGATCGCGCGGTCGTTGTAATCGCATAGCGCAACCGCTACACTGGCGCGCATTAGCCAGACCGCACGATATGAATTCGCTCGATTACTACAAAATCGAAGAACTTCTGACGGATGAAGAGCGCGCGATCCGCGACCGGGCGGCGCAGTTTGTGCAGAAGGAAGTGCTGTCCGAGGTCGTTCCGTGCCATCGTGCCGCCAAATTTCCGGACCATCTCATTCCGCGCATGGGCGCGTTGCGTTTTTACGCTCCATATCTTAAGGAGCACGGCTGCGCAGGCGTAAGCTACACCGCGTATGGCCTGATCATGCAGGAACTGGAGCGTGCCGATTCCGGTGTCCGCTCGCTGGCGTCGGTGCAGGGCGCGCTCGCCATTCAGGCGATCCATTCATTCGGCTCGCCGGAGCAACACACGCGCTGGTTGCCCGGATTGGTGTCGGGTGAGCGCGTGGGGTGCTTCGCGCTGACGGAACATGGACACGGCTCAGACCCGGGCGGGATGGAAACACGCGCCAAACGCGACGGCGATCATTACATTTTGAACGGCAGCAAATGCTGGATCGGAAACGCTTCGATCGCTGACGTCAAAGTTGTTTGGGCAAAAGATGACGACGGCCATGTCGGCGGATTCGTAGTCGACAAAGATGCGCCTGGATTCCGCTCGCGCGACATCGAGGGGAAGTTCAGTCTGCGAATGTCACGAACGTCGGAGTGTTGGTTCGAAGACTGCCGGATCCCAGCGGAGAACCGTCTGCCGAACGCTCGTGGGCTCAGTGCGCCGTTATCATGTCTATCCTACGCGCGTGTGGGCATCGCGTGGGGCGTCATTGGCGCGGCGATTGATTGCTACGAGACGGCGCTGGCTTATGCCAAATCGCGGGAACAATTCGGCCGTCCAATTGCCGGCTTCCAACTTGTGCAACAGAAACTTGTCTGGATGGCGCAGGAAATCACCAAGGCGCAGTTATTGGCACTCCGTCTTACGCGTATGATGGAGGCAGGCTCGTCGCGTCCTGCGCAGATCTCGATGGCGAAACGCAACAATGTCTGGATGGCCCTGCAATGTGCGCGGAAAGCGCGGGACATTCTTGGCGCTGCGGGCATCACCGATCAGTATTCCGTGATCCGACATGCAATGAATCTCGAGAGCGTCTTCACGTACGAAGGCACACACGACATTCACACCTTGATCATCGGGCGCGATCTAACGGGCTTGAATGCTTTTGGCGGGTGACTGAATTCGATCGTGAACCCAAGTCTATGACGCGAGGTCCCTCGCTTCGCTCGGGATGACAGAGCACATAGATCGGTTAAGGTAAAATATGAGTGAATCTGTTTACATTCTCGGCGGCGGGCGCACGGATTTTAAGCGCAATCTGAAGAAGGAAGGTAAAACGATCCGGCACATCATTATCGAAGCCGGCAAAAAGGCGATCGATGATGCGAAGATCGATCCCGGCGAAATTCAGGCGGGCGCGGTTGGCAATTTCAACGCGGGCCAGTTCACGAAACAATTGCAGCTCGGCGCGTTTATTCCGGAGATCGATCCGAAATTACGCGGCATTCCCACAATGCACACTGAAGCGGCCTGCGCGTCTGGCGCGCTGTCGGTGTTGTTAGGCGCGGAATGGATCATGGGCGGGATTCATGACGTAGTGGTGGTGGTCGGCGCGGAACAGCAGAAAACGATGTCATCGCTCGATGGTTCTGATGTGCTCGGCGCAGCTGCCGACTATCACAATGAAAAGCCGGAGTACGGCGATTTTATGTTCCCGAAATTATTCGGGCGCATCGCGCAGATGTATATCGAGAAATATGGCGCGACCGAAGCGGATCTGGCACTTGTGGCATGGAAAAATTATGCGCACGCGAAACTGAATCCGCTCGCGCAAATGCGCGACGCTGATCTCACTCTCGATTCGGCATCGCAAGTTTCCGATAAGAATCCGCATGTAGCGCCGCCGCTTAAAGTCTCCGATTGCTCACAGATCACCGATGGAGCGGCATCAGTTGTCCTCGTGTCGGGAAAATATCTGGACAAAATCGGTCGCGACAAAAACAAAACTGTGCGGCTGTTTGGATACGGCCACACGACTGATTACCTGCCGCTCGACAAGAAGGATGCGCCAACGTTTTCGATCGCGCGCAAAGCTGCGGAAAAAGCTTTCCAAATGGCGAACCTGACGCCGCGCGATCTTCACGGCGCCGACGTTCACGATTGTTTTTCGATCACAGAAATTGTGGCGTACGAAATTCTCGGCCTCGCCGAGCCGGGCAAAGGCGTCGACCTTGTGAAAAGCGGCGCGACAACACTGCCGGCGGTGCGGGCAGAAAAATCCAAAGCGCCGTTCCAAATTCCAGTGAACCCGGGCGGCGGTCTGATCGGTGACGGTCATCCTGTCGGCGCGACCGGCGTTCGCCAGGTGTTCGAAGCCTATCAACAGTTGAGCGAACAAGCCGGCGCGCGTCAGATCGAAAACGCCAAACGTTTCCTTACGTTCAACATGGGTGGTAGCCTAACGACTTCGGTCGCCATGCTCTGGGGTCGGAGTTAGGTTTCCGAGTAATCGGCTACGGGCCTGGCGATCCAGATGAAGGTTCCATTCGAACTTGGAGAAATCGGCCACTTTGGCCTGGCTGTACGCGATCCGAAGAAGAGTGCGAAGTGGTTCGAACGCGCTTTGGGTTTGCAGAAACAATTCGAATTCGACAACGGCGTGGCGGTTGGCAACGACTCCGTCACGATCGCGTTGTTTAAAGGAAAGCCGTCGCCGGAAACGATTGAGCACATGTCGTTTCATCTGCCGGACATGGCGACGCTGCGCAAGGCGCTCACTCATTTGAAGAAGGTCGGCGTCGATGTTGAAGATCCGGGCGACGAAATCGGCCCTGAAGCGCCGGGCTCGAAAAACATGGGTCTGTGGTTCCATGATCCCGATGGCTATCGCTGGGAGCTAAGCGTGCTCGGCGGAAAATAGTCGCTTCAAGAGCGAGGGCTTCCCAGCCGTCATTTTCCTTATCGGACGGCTTGGAAGTCGTCAACCGATACGAAGCCATGCGACGGTCGGAAGCCCCAGATTCGCAACTCGACCGGCGTCGCGTCGGCGAGGCGGTGCAACGACGGGAACGATATTTTCAAAGTTTGCACAAGTTTCTCGGACCGGAGGAACTGCTGTGCATCCCAACCACACCCGCGCTCGCTCCTCGCAAGGGCGATCCGCCCAGACGCAGTTCGAGTGGAACCGGCTATTATCCCCGCACATTGTCGCTGACGAGCGTTGCGGGTATGTGCCGTCTGCCGCAAATATCGCTCCCAATAGCCGACGCCGGCGGCGTACCAGTCGGGTTGTCGTTACTTGCGAGGCATGGTCAGGATTCATTCTTGTTGCAAGCGGCAAAGAGCGTTGAGAAATACGTCTGCCGTTGAACGAGTTGTAACGGTCGGGTTACACCGCCACCCGCGGGTTCATTCACGTGCGTAGCGCACAACCAAGTGCCTGCATTGACACGATATTTAAGGGTCTTAACTTTTTCGTCCACCACAAAAATGAACACTTTTGCCTGTGAGAATGGGGACGGAAAAGCCTTCGTTTCGCACGCGCCGGGTTATTGGCCAGATACGGCTCCGGAACTGTGGAACGATTGGAAATGGCAACTCAAAAATAGAGTTACCACGCTCGCGCAACTCGAGAAACATTTGGAACTGAGCGCCGAGGAACGCAGCGGCGTTTTGCTGTCCGGCGACAAACTTGCGCTGGCCGTTACGCCCCACTTTTTTAACCTGCTGCCGACAAACAATCCCGATGACCCGATCAGGCGTCAGGTCATTCCGCGAATCGAGGAAACGTGGGCGTCGCCTTACGACATGGCTGACCCTTGCGGCGAAGATTCGCACATGCCGGTGCCGGGTTTAGTGCATCGGTATCCCGATCGCGTTTTATTTCTGGTGACGGATCGTTGTGCGAGTTACTGCCGTTATTGCACGCGGAGTCGAGTAGTTAGCGGAGTTGGCGAACAGGAATTTCACACCAACTTCGAGGAGGCGTTCCGTTATCTCGAGGCACACACCGAAGTACGCGATGTGCTTCTGAGTGGTGGTGACGCGTTGATTTTCAGCGATGACAGGCTCGAGAAGCTCTTGTCGCGGTTGCGCACAATCAAGCATATCGAATTCATCCGGATCGGTACGCGGGTGCCGATTTTCCTGCCACAACGAATCACGCCCGAGTTGTGCGCAATGCTGGCGAAATATCATCCGCTCTGGATGAGCGTACACGTGAATCATCCGCGCGAGCTCACCATCGAGGTAAAACAGGCGTTGGAACGTCTCGCTAACGCGGGCATTCCTTTGGGCAACCAGAGTGTGCTACTCGCAGGTGTGAATGATGACGTCGAGACGATGAAGACTCTCGTGCATAAGCTGCTGATGTGCCGCGTCCGCCCGTATTACGTTTACCAGTGCGACCTGATCAATGGTTCCTCACATCTGCGCACGTCGGTCGCCAAAGGCCTCGACATCATTGAGGCGCTGCGCGGCCACACCACCGGTTATGCTGTGCCTCAATTCGTCATCGACGCGCCCGGCGGCGGTGGCAAAGTGCCGATTAATCCCGGTTACATTCTGTATCACGACAACGAAAAAATCGTGATCCGAAATTACGAAGGGAAAATCTTCGAGTATCCCGAAACTGGGAACGAGAACCTGCAGTTCGCGCCGCAGCGCGAGTACCACGACGAGTATCTTTACTCGTAAGTAGCGGCCATTCCGAGCAGCCTCTGAACTCCCGGCAATCAGGATCTCGCCTGTCCTGTAGGTCGCTTTTGCGACGGGCTGGTCACAGGAGGCGCTTGTTTGTAATTTCTTTTGCGCTCGACTGTTGTATAAACTTTACGCTTGCGTAATAAAGATCGCGGCGTGTAAAGTCCGGCACTTTCGTTCTTCCCAAACTATTTCAGCTGTATGAATCAACGTTTAATTTCCGAAATTGGCCGCACCCAACGGCTTGACATTATTAACTCGCTCAAGCGCACCAAGGGCATGTCTGTTAACGAGCTCGTGGAAAAAATGGGTATGAGCTACATGGGCATCAAACAGCATTGCATTACCCTGCATCGCGACGGCTACCTGGATACCTGGCGTCGGCCGCAAAAAATGGGGAGACCGGAGATGGTCTATCGCCTCACGCGCCGCACGCACGACCTTTTTCATGCCGATAGCCACCAGTTCACGCTGGACTTATTGAAATCAGCCGAGGAGATCTACGGACCGAACGCACCGGAGAAGTTGCTTTACAGCATTTTCAAAAAGAAGACCGCGGCGTTGAAAGCCAAGGCGAAGGGAGAGACCGTGGCGGAACGCGCGAAATGGCTTGCGAACGTGCGCGATGCCGAAGGCTATATGGCCGAGTTCATGAACAACGAGAAAGACGGCGGTCCCCAAATTCTCGAGTGCCATTCTCCACTTCTCAATGTGGTGGAGCAGTACCCGATCGTGGGCCGGTTCGAGCAGGACATGTTCGAAGCTGTGTTAGCCACACGTGTTCGCCGCGAAGTGAATCGCAACTCAGGCCTGTACGAGTGCGCGTTTTACTTCTCTGCGTAACTAAGTCGCAGCAATAGCTCAGGTTTCCAGCTGAACGCTGCGCGGTTGCGTAGCAGTCGCTGCACCATCGGCGCACAATCGGATTTATCCTTTCGCTCCCTGTGAATCTCGGTTGATTGGTGGCGCATGGTCCGCAGGTTTCCATCGGTCGTGATCGACAACGTGCAGCCGCTGATTGATTGCGGCCGTTCCCCAATCAAGCGCATCGTGGGCGAAGATCTCGTAGTCGAAGCCGACATTTTCAAAGATGGCCACGACGTTGTTGCGGCGGTTTTGAAATGGCGTGTTGTTGGCAAGCGGGCGTGGCGGGAAACGCCGATGATGCTTGTTGATAACGATCGCTGGCGCGGCGTGTGCACACTCTACGATCAGGCGGTTCACGAATACACAGTCGAAGCATGGACAGACACGTTCCGCAGCTGGCAGCAAGAGTTCGCAAAGAAATTTGAGGGCAGGATCTCCGATCTGCGCAGCGAATCGTTGGAAGGCGCGGCAATTGTGAAAGCCGCCGCCAGCCGTGCGCGTGATCGGGCGGACTCCGCGCGTCTGCGAGAATTTGCCGAGCAAATCGTCACCGGGGCCAATTCAGAAATTTACGCAGTCGCGAAGTCAGGTGAGCTGGAAGTACTTATGGCGACCAACCCCGATCGCGCCGACGCCACGCAATACGAGCCGGTTCCCCATGTCGTGGTCGATCGGCCGGTGGCGTTGTTCGGCGCGTGGTACGAATTTTTCCCCCGCTCGGCAGAGGGCCATGGAGATCGCGGATCGACGTTTCGGGATTGCTTGCCGCGCGTGGACGATGCAAAATCGATGGGGTTCGACGTTCTTTATTTTCCGCCGATTCACCCAATCGGCGAAACTAGTCGAAAGGGTCGGAATAACGCCGTCACTTGCGAAGCAGGCGATCCGGGAGTGCCGTGGGCGATCGGCGGCCATGCTGGCGGACACAAGGCGGTGGAATCTTCGTTAGGCACGCTCGAGGATTTTGATTGGCTGCAAAAGGAAGTGCGCAAACGCGGAATGGAAATCGCACTCGATTTCGCAATTAACTGCTCGCCTGATCATCCGTACGTCAAGGAACATCCCGAATGGTTCTACAAGCGGCCGGACGGAACGATCAAATTCGCCGAGAACCCGCCAAAAAAATACGAAGACATTTATCCAATAAATTTTCGATGCGAAAACTGGCGCGAACTCTGGGCCGAGATGAAGAGTATCGTGCTGTTTTGGGCCGATCGCGGTGTGCGGATCTTTCGCGTTGACAATCCGCACACCAAGCCGGTCGCCTTCTGGGAGTATTTGATCCAAGGCGTTCGCGAAAAGTATCCCGACGCGATTTTTCTCGCTGAAGCGTTCACCAGGCCAAAGATGATGAAAGCGCTGGCCAGAGCCGGGTTTAACCAGAGCTACACCTATTTCACGTGGCGAAATTCGAAGCAGGAGCTCATCGATTATTTCACCGAACTTACGCAGACTGAGATGAGCGAATATTTTCGCCCTAACCTTTGGCCGAACACGCCTGACATTCTCCCATTTGTGCTTCAAGAGGGCGGCCGCCCTGCGTTCATGATTCGCGTGCTGATGGCAGCGACGCTGTCGCCGCTTTACGGAATCTACAGTGGATACGAGCTGTGCGAGAACGAAGCGTTGCCCGGTCGTGAGGAGTATCTCGATTCCGAGAAATATCAATTCAAGGAGCGCGATTGGAATGCGCCCGGAAACATCAAGGATTGGATCGCGCGCATAAACCGAATCCGGAAGCAAAACCGCGCGCTTCAGATGTTCACGAACCTGCGCTTCTATCCCGCCGATAACGACGCGATCTTGTTCTACGGCAAAATGACGCCCGCGCGCGACAATATCATCCTCGTGGTGGTGAATCTTGACCCGTTTCGCACGCAAAATTCATTTATCCATGTCCCAATTGAGGAATTCGGGCAGATGGAGAGCGATGAGTACCAGGTGGACGATTTGTTGAACGATGCCCGTTACACCTGGCGCGGCCGGCAAAATTACATTGAACTGGATCCCGAAATTCAACCTGCACACATTTTTCTGGTACACCGCCAGTGACGAGTTCGCACCGAAGTCGACCGCCACTGGCCCAGGAGGAGCACTTAACAATGCGAATGTATGAACAATTTGCTGGAAATGTGCCTCTAATCCTCAGCACTGGCCCTGAGACCCATTTGCATCGATGTTTCGCTCCGCATATCATTACAAAATTTCCGGCATGAAGATTTGGGTTGTGCTCTTTGCCGCGCTGGGGAGCGCGTCGCCTCTGCTTGCGCAGGAACCCACGCCGCCGTTGGTCCCGCAGCATTCGCAGACGGTGCTGGAGACGCTTGTCAAAGCGGGTCCGGTGATGATCCCCATGTTTTTATTGTCCATCTTTTTCGTCGCGCTTGTGGTCGTTTACTTCCTGACAATCCGGCGCGGAGCGGTCGTTTCGAGCGGTTACATGGCGACTGCCGATGCGCTTCTGCGCAAGCGGGATTATCTCGGCTTGCTCGCTGTCTCCAATCGCCATGGAGAAGCGATCGCGCGCGTCGTGCAAAAAGTGCTGGATTTCACAACCAAGAATCCACACGCAGATTTGCAGCAGGTCCGCGAAATCGCCGAGACAGAAGGAACACGGGTCGCTGCGAGTTTGAACAATCGGGTAATTTACCTGGCGGATATCGGAATGATTGCGCCCCTGCTGGGTTTGCTGGGTACAGTTTTTGGAATCATTCGTTCTTTCGGTGCGCTAGGTGCTGATGTTGGGTCGGCGCGTTACGCGGCGCTCTCGCGCGGAATTAGTGAAGCGCTTGTCAACACCGCTGCGGGCCTGGCGATCGGCATTCCGGCTATGATCTTTTATGCATTCTTCCGGGGCAGATCGCAGAAGTTGATCTCGGAACTCGAGGCTGCTTCGACTCACGTTCTGGCGTTGCTTTCACTGCAATACGGCAGACGGGCGGAGCGAGCTCCTGTTTTAATTGAAGACGAGCTGTAAAAGTCGGCTGCTCTCATGAACTTTCGCGGACGCGCGCCTTTGCATCATCCTGGCATTCAGCTGGCGCCGCTGGTTGATGTGTTGCTTCTTCTTCTGATTTTTTTCCTGCTCACATGGAATGCGGCGCGCACTGAGAACGAGCTCGACGTGAAAGTGCCAAAGGCCTCGGCGGCGAAAGAGAAGTCAGCGCCGATCGGGGATGTAATCGTCAACGTTAAGGCGGATGGCAACGTGGTTGTTAACCGCCGCACCCTTACCAGTGCCGAGCTCCAGGAATTACTCAAAGGAATGGTTCAATTGAATTCCGACCAAGCCGTGGTGATTCGGGGCGACGAAGCCGGCGCCTACAAAAACATCGTCGAGGTGCTGAATATCTGCACCGAAGCGGGGGTGACCAACGTAGCTTTCGCTACCGCAAGATGAAGATCACGCGCGGCGCAACCAGTCTTCTTAGACTGGCGATGCTGCTTTGCACCGCGAGCATCGCCATGGCTCAATCGGAGCCGGAAGTGCGCCGCGCTCGTCCTGTGGATGAACCACCCGTTCGGCGTGCGGTCCCGGCAGACGAATCAATCGACAAAGTTCTCCGCTCTTTAAAAGAAGAGGTTTCGGAACCCTCGCCGGGCGAAACTGAAGGGGCGGATCAACGTCAACTCGACTACGCCAATGGCTTGTTCGCTCGCAAATTGTACGATCTGGCCATCCCGGAATATCAAAAATATCTCGACGACTACCCGGGACGCGCTGGCCGGGCGAACGCTTATTTCTCGCTTGGCGAATGTTATCGAAACCTCCATCGCGATGGGAATGCGCGGATCAATCTGCAGAAAGTGCTCACGGAGTACGGCGACGGCGAATTCGCCGGACCAGCGGCATTCGCGCTCGCGGAGATGGCGTTCACAGATAAAGACTACGCCACGGCGCTCCCGCTTTTTCATCGTTCCGCCGCCAAATCGAAGGAATCGGCCGTGGCGCTTGCGGCGCGCTATTTCGAAGCACGCTGCCTTGAAGCTGTCGGCAAGAAAGCTGAAGCCGCAGATATTTACGTACAGGTCGCCGAGGTGGGGAATCCAAATCCCTATCGCGAAGATGCACGAGTGACGGCAGCATCCATCTTCGACGCACGGGGAAAAAAGCTCGATGCGCTGAAGCAGTACGAAGCGCTGGCTAACGAAGCATCGAAACCGGCATTAAAAGCAGAGTGTGCGGTACGTGGAGGCTTGATCGCGCTGGAACTTGTCCAAGCGGACAAAGGCAAGATGGACAAGGCCATGGTCGATCGAGCCGCCGCATTGTTTCTCAAGGGGCGCGCTTTGCCTGAAGCGGGAAAATTTCGTGCGATCGCCGTAGTCGGTCTTCGCCGGTTGCAATACCAGACCGGTCAGTATTCGCAGTTGCTGGCCGATTACAAAAAGGACTTGGATAAGCTTCCCGAGGCTGCGCAGGCAGAAGTGTTGTTGCTCGCAGCAAATAGTGAACGCCAACTTGGCCGTCCGAAGGAAGCCGGCGCGCTCTATCATCAGATCACGACAAAGTATCCGGATCGCGAGGAAGCAAAGGACGCCGCTTACCAGCAACTGATCAACGTCTATAGCTCGGATCCTTCGGCGCTCTCCGCGGCGGTGGACCAATTCCTCGCCACAAACCCCACAAACGAGCGCGCTGATCAAGCCAAGTTGTTAAAAGCCGAAGCGCTTTACAAACAGCAGAACTACACAGATGCAGCGTCTTTGTACGGCGAGTTGCGCGCGTCTGAGCTTTCTCCGCGGCTGCGCGCCGAAGCGGCGTACAAACTCGGGTTGTGCCACGTCCAGACGAAAAACACTCCCGGCGTCATCGAAGCCTTTACGTATTACCTGCAGACCTTTCCGGACACTCCGCAAATTCCAGCCGCCCTGTCTCAGCGCGCTTTGGCTTACGAGCAGAGCAAAAATTACCCTGCTGCGCTTACGGATCTAACCATTGTCCTCGCCAAATACCCGAAGACACACGAGCGCGAAGCGGCGTTGCAGTTGAAAGCTTTGATTCTCGGGCAACAGGATAATACCAAAGGGATGGTCGACACTTTTCGGCAGCTCCTGAAGGAATTCCCCAAGAGTTCTGTCGCGGCGCAAGCGCACTACTACATCGGGAAAACTGCGTTCGAGGCGAAAGATTATAAGACGGCGTTGACCGAGCTGAACACTGCCCGCCAACTGAACAAGGAGCAGTACTACAATCTAGCGTCCGTTCGGATCGTTCTTTGCCAGTTTTATTTGAGAGATCGGCCTGCGCTCACCAAAGAGGTGAACAATTTCATGACTGAAAGTCCAAATGCCACTGTGGCGCCGGAGGTTTTGGAGTGGCTCGGAATCGAGTATTACAACGAGAAGAATTTCCAGGCTGCAGAAAAATATCTCAGCGCCCTTCGAAAAGCCGATAACGCAGACAAGGTAAAACCCGATTACTTGTTTTATCTCGGCGACGCGGCCACAAAGCTAAAGAACTTGCCAGAAGCCGAAGAAGCATTCGCGAGGTATCTGCAGACTGCCAAAGATCCGGCGGGTAAAGCGAAAGTGTTATTGACGCTCGGTGCCGTTAAGATCAGTGCTCATAAACCTGATGAGGCGCAGAAGATCGCAGAAGAAATCATGGTGCTGCAACCTGAGGGCCGCGTAAACGCGGAAGCGCGGCTGCTCGCAGGTGAAGTTCAGTTGGAGCGCGGAAATTTCGATGACGCTGGCAAGGCCTTTAAAGGCGTCGCTCTGCTTTACGACGATCCAGCCATCACTCCACGCGCGCTGGATAAAGCCGCAATTGCATATCGCCAGGCCGGTAAGACGGACGAAGCAGACCGCCTTTCGCGCGAACTGCGCGAACGTTATCCGAATTACGTCAGTGGGTAATCGCGTTAGTTTCTCACAGGATGGCCGGGAGGAGCCCGATCGTCTGTTAATTATTACTCGTACCTTCTTCGCACTTATGTTCCCGGTAATTCCATTTCCCACCGCCATCGAGGCAAGAATCGATCTGCATCCAGCGTTGCGCTTTAAGGGCTAAGACAATACAAACCACCATTAACGTCGCTACAATAACGATGCTCAGTGTTTTCCTCATCGTTATGATTTCGAACCTACAACCGCGATGCCCCAGGGGCCGTCGCCGACTTTGATGCGACGCAGTTCTTTCCGCGATTTTATGTCGACTACGGACACGTCGTTTGATGCGCCGTTGGCGGTGTAGAGTTTTGTGCCGCCAGGATCGAGCGCGATTCCCCAGACGCGATTTCCGACGGGAATGGTTGTCGCTAGTTCATTCTTTTCCGTGTCGATGATCGCGATGGCGTTGCCGCGGCCTGTCGAGACGTAAAGCTCTTTTCCGTCACGCGAGGTTACGGTGCCCATTGGTAGCGAGCCTGTCGGCAATTGAATTTTCGACAATAATTTGTGCGATCGCGCGTCTATCGCCGCGACATAGCCGCCGTTCTCACAAGCGGCATATGCGCGCGAGCCGTCAGGTGAAAATGTAACGGAACGCGGCCGACCGCCGGTTTCGATAGTCGCGATCACTCGTTGTTGATCGGGGTCGATGGCGAATACTTCGCCCTTTTCTTCGCAGGTGACATACACTTCGCCGTTTGCCGGGTTGACGCCGACGCCTTCTGGCTCTTCGGAGACTTTTATTCTGCCGTGCGATTGCCCTGAGTCGAGATCGACAACGGACACGCTCGCATCGTCTTCATTTGCGATGAATGCGAATTTTCCGTCTTTGCTGATCGCGAATTGCTCCGGGTCCGATCCGACATGCCACCGATCTATCAACTTGCGTCCCGATGGATCGATCACCCCGAGAGCGTCGGCGCGTTTGTCCGCGGGCGCGCGATTTTCATCCAGTCCGGGCGCCATACGAGGGGAGCCGCTCAACGTAACAAAGACTCGCCGCCCATCGGGTGTTGCGTGAATGCCGCGCGGCCGTTTACCCACCGGAAAAGTGGCTACCACCTCGTCGGTAGTGCCGTCGATCACGGTGACGTCGCCCGAGCGTTCGTTGCTTACGAACACGAGATAGCTCGGCGGTTCAGCGCGCGTGACAGCCGCGAGAAGAATCCAAAAGACCCAAGAAACAAACAGGCGATGCATAGGCGTGACGCGTACGTCTCAATGCTCCCGAGTGCAACTAGCCCGCAGAACTTTAAGGTTGGATGTTGAATGCCGGTGTCGGATGTTCGGTTCATGCATCCGCACGACAAGCTTTTCATTCCCGGTCCAGTCGAAGTTTCCGAAAAAACCTGGGAGGCATTTTCGCGCCCGTTGATTGGACATCGTAGCGAAGATTTTCGGAATCTTTACCGCGAGATTCATCCAAAGCTTCAGACATTATTCGGCACAAAGCAGCCAGTGTTTCTCTCCACATCGTCGGCGTGGGGCGTGATGGAAGCATCTATTCGGAACGTAGTCGATCGCGGTGTGCTTTGCTGCATGTGCGGTGCGTTTTCGGACAAATGGTTCGATGTCGCGAAACGATGCGGGAAAAGCGCGGAACCGCTTCAGGTGGAATGGGGAAAGCACATCGACCCGAAGGATCTCGATCGACAACTAGCCACTGGAAAATTCGATACGGTTACGTTGACCCACAGTGAAACCTCGACCGGCGTGATGAATCCGCTCCCCGAGATTTGCTGTGTCCTGGCCAAATATCCCGATGTCGCACTGATCGTCGATACGGTATCATCGTTTTCCGGAGTGAAAATCGACATGGACGCGCTGGGCATCGACGTGATGCTCACCGGCGCGCAAAAAGCGCTCGCGCTGCCACCGGGCTTTTCGTTGTTCTCAGTTTCTCAGAAAGCATTCGAACGAGCCGACAAAGTTCCGAATCGCGGGTTTTATTTCGATTTCCTGGAGTTCAAGCGAGAGCAGGCAGAATGGATGACGCCGAGCACGCCCAGCATAGGCCACGTTCACGCGCTTCAGTTCAAGCTGGACGAAATATTCGAGGAAGGCCTTGAGGCGCGTTACGCTCGGCACGCGCGCACCAACGCGCTCGTGCACGATTGGGTGCGTCGCGCTGGATTTGATTTCTTTGCCGAGGAAGGGTTCCGCACCAAGACGCTCACCTGTGTGAAAAACAGTAAGGGCATCGACGTTCTGGACGTCGCGAGAAGGCTGCGGGAAAAACATCATTTGGTGATTGATCCCGGTTACGGCAAGATCCGCGGCCAAACTTTTCGTCTGTCGAACATGGGGGACGAGACGGACGAAACCGTTTCCCATTTACTAGCGTGTCTGGATGACGTGCTGTAGGGGAAGCTGACAGCTTCCCCTACAAAGCTTTATGCCGGCAATTGAAGCATTCGAACTTACCAAGATCTATCGCACTTATCGCAAAGAGCGCGGTCTCTGGGGCGCGGTGAAAGGTCTCGGGTGGCGGCGGTACGACGAAACGCGCGCAGCCGATCAGGTCTCATTTCAAATCGAGGAAGGCGAGTTCGTTGGATTCCTGGGCCCGAACGGCGCCGGGAAAACGACTGTGCTCAAAATGCTTTCCGGCTTGCTGAACCCGACCTCAGGCGAAGCGCGCGTGCTCGGGTTTGTTCCCTGGGAAAGGCGCAACGAAATGAAACGGCAGTTCAGTCTGCTGATGGGACAAAAAAATGCGCTTTGGTGGGATCTCCCAGCGCAGGAATCGCTCGAGCTGAACCGCGCGATCTACGGAATCGACCGCGAGCGGTTTAAAAAGGTGGTGGACGGATTATCGGACCTTCTGGAAGTGCGCGACAAAATGAACGTGATGGTGCGCGAGCTTTCGTTAGGCGAGCGAATGAAAATGGAGCTGATAGCGGCGCTGATTCACGAGCCGCGAGTGTTGTTTCTTGATGAGCCGACAATCGGTCTGGACGTGGTTAGCCAAAAACGAGTCCGCGAATTCTTGCGCATCTACAATGAGGAGCATCGGATCGTCACACTGCTTACCAGTCATTACATGCAGGACATCGAGGAGTTATGCCATCGGGTGTTGGTGATCGACCACGGCAAGATCTTTTTCGACGGGCCACTCGCAGCGATCGTCGATCGTTTTTCTGGCTATAAGATTCTCGGTCTTACTTTTGAAACGGAAGGAACACGCGATCTGTCCGCGTTTGGCGAGATCATCGAACAAACACCTGTCTCGGTGCAATTGAAGGTTCCACGTGCAAAGGTTACGGAAACCTGCCGGCAAGTTCTCGAGGCCTGCGATGTCAGCGACATAAACGTGCAGGAAGTGCCGGTAGAAGACGTAATCCGTCAGCTGTTCGGTGAAACACATGAACATCGTGCTGCGAGCCGGTGTGCCGGCCGCGGAAGCTGCACCCGTCAGCTGACACTGCCGTGCCGTATCATTAACACCGGGCTTTAGCCCGGTGATTGGGCTGGGTCCGGAACCGAGCCGTTTCAACGGCTTACTTGCTTCATGAAAACCGTTGAAACGGTTTTATTGTTGGCCGTGAGGCGTGTGCACCGGGCTGAAGAGCGGTGTTAATGAGACGCGCTGGAAATAGCCTCATCGAAGCTCGGCAGGATGCTTTTTTCCATTGCATCGCCGAATGTCGGATAATCCGGAGTCCAGCCCAACTGATGTAGTTTGGTGTTGCTTACACGTTTGTTGGTGTCGCCGCGTTTGCGAGGTTGCTCGGCTTTTCTGATCGGCGGAAGAGGTCGATTTAGCTTCTGGGCAAGCCAGCGGTAGCATTCGCTTTGCAAAAGCGGTTGGTCGTCAACGACGTTGTAAATCTGTGCGGATGTCTGTGCTTCTCGGTTTAACAAAAGAAAGAGCGCGGCCGCGATATCGTCCCGATGTACTTGATTAACAAAGCGGTCGTTATTTGGATCAATGGTCGCCGTGCCGTTTAGGAATTTGCTCAACAGCGCCGAACGTAACGGCCCATAAATTCCGGCGAGTCGCGCTATGATGCCGCCTTGTTCCAGGATTAACCTTTCCACTTCTAATAGGATCCGGCTGGTCTCCCGGCGTGGTTTTGTCTCGCTCTCTTCCGTTACCCTCGAACCATCGCGCTGCGCATAAACGCTCGTGCTGCTTGTGAACAGAATTTTTGCCTTCGGAAAAGTTTCGACGAGATGGCGCGCGCCGTTCAGGTAAATCTCACCATAAGCTTCGGCATCACCGCCACCGGAGCTTGCGCAATGGATCACTGCATCGAATGCTCCTGCGCGTTCAGCGACGTCACCGCGTTGCGAGACATCGACCACGTGGACGGAATACGGCTTTACTGAAAGTCGCGCTGCCGATTCTTTCGAGTGCACCCAGCCTTCGATCTCCCAGCCGTTGGAATGAAACAAATCGGCGGTCGCTTCTCCGACGTAACCGCATCCTGCGATCAAAATTCGCGGCATGGCTCCTGTAGAGTCCGCTGTCCTCAGCGAATTATCCAATGCGCGATGCCCGATGCGCTGAGGACAGCGCACGCTACAGCAGCTTCCGGCTTAGGCGGCCGTGATTTCAATTTCTTCAAACACGTTTTTTTGAAGGGCCCGAACTTGTTTCAGCCTGATTAGTTCGAGGAGCGCGAGAAAAGTAACCACCACTTCGATCCTGGATGCAGCGCCGCTAAACAAATCAGAAAAGCGAAAGCGAGCGCCGGTCGCGACGCGCTGCAAAATCGAATCGATCTTTTCCGACACACTAAAACGTTCGCTGAAGATTTCCTGAATGTCCTGGCGCGCTTCCAATCGTTTTACCACGGTTTGGAATGCATTGATTAGCTGGAAAATTCCGACTTCGCCGAGGCGCAACGGTTCCTGCAGATCTGGCGACGAACCGGCTTCCCGGATGAAGATCCTTTCTTGTTCGAGCGCACGGAGATTGAGTTCCGCGGCGGCTTCCTTGAATTTTTTATACTCGATGAGTTGCCGAATTAATTCCCAACGAGGGTCGTCCTCCGCGGCGTCGTCTTCCGGCGGCTGTTGATCGCGCGGCAGCAGGCTTCGGCTCTTGAGATAAATAAGGTTGGCCGCCATCACGATGAATTCGCCGGCCAGCTCAATGTTCAGCTCTTTGAATGCTTGCAGATATTCAAGGTACTGGCTGGTGATCCGCTCGAGTGAAACATCATAGATGTCGATTTCGTCCTGTTTGATCAGGTAGAGCAACAGGTCGAGCGGCCCTTCGAAGACCTCGAGCTTAACCTTATAATCGGTGTCCATTTCTGCGCGCCCGACTCTACAGGCAAGCACGAGCCAAAGTAAATCGTTTCAGCACGACCAGCGCGCCAACAGAACAGCGCCGATCGGTCGCAGCTTAATGAGTCTTGTTACGCAGGAGCGTTGCGATGGATCCAGACGCTATTCACCAAGCCCAACCCGAACATGATTACGAGCACGAACGACCCGCTGTAGCTGATTAACGGCAATGGCACGCCGGTGATTGGCAGCATGGCGATTGTCATTCCTACGTTTTGGAAGATGTGCGTGAAGATAAGCGCAGTGACCCCTACGACGAGAAGAAGACCCAACTGGTCTCCGGCGAGAAAAGCGACGAAAAGACACGTTATCAGTAGCAAGGCGAACGCGCCGATGAGAATTAGTCCGCCGACAAATCCCCATTGCTCAGCGATGGCTGAGAAAATGTAGTCATTATGCACAGCTGTTGCCGGCAGAAAGCCGAGCTCAATCTGGGTATTCGGCGCCTTGAATCCTTTTCCGGACCAGCCTCCTGAGCCGATCGCAATCAACGATTGATTGATCGCCCACGCCGAACCCTGCTTATCGATGTCGGGATGTGTAAAAGCAGTGATCCGCTGTTGTTGGTACGGTTTAAGGCCGAAATTAATGGCAATCGGGATGAACGCGAGGCCGATCAGAATGATGCAAACTAAATAGCGCAGTGGCAGACCGGCAACGAACCACAACGCAAGCATCACAGGCACCCAAATAATGACTTCGCCCAAGTCTGGTTGCATAAGGATCAAAAGACATGGTGCACCCGCAATCGCTCCCGAGAGCAGTAAACGCAGTGCCGGGTGCAATTGGCGAAACTGAGTCAGGAACAGCGCCAACACCATAATCCCGGCGACCACCGCAAGCTGCGCGGGCTGAAAATTTATTGGTCCCAGATGCAGCCAGCTGCGCGCTCCATAAACCTTTACCCCTATAAATTTCGTCAGAATTAAAAAGACAATGCCAGCCAGGTACATCGGCAGGGCGCCCCAGCGGATCCATCGGTAATGAACCAAACTAGTCACCATGAATGCGAAGACACCGACGACCACCCAGTTTGCCTGTTTCCGCCAGAAGTCGGCGGCATATGGGTCACTGCGACTGGAAGTCGCGCTGTAGATTGCCACGACGCCAAAAACAGCGAGGGCCAGCATGACCAGTAATAAAAGCCAATTTTGACCAAGCAATTTTCTGAGAAAAGGCGTCATTTGCTGTCCTAACCGGTGTCGGTGATTTTTCCCGAAAGTTGCAACGATTATACTCAGTTTGCGTTTGCCGCAAAACGTCGAATCAAGAGCACAAGATCCGCAAAATTATTTCGCCTGGAGAGCCACATTTGTCGGTAGTTCAAAGTTCATGAACCGCATTGAGTTTGGTTCGCGATTTGCTCCGCCGGCGTCATTCAACAAATTGAACGGCAGGAGTTTACAACAATCTCATGTCAAAATGGGTGCTTTGCTTGTCACTACATTGAGAGGCCACTACATTACCTAGGTCGCGTTTAATCTTCGGAGCATGGCAATGGGTAGGAGAACGAAAACAACCAAGCGGAAACTGGCGCATCCCACATTGCCGATGCAGCAACAATTAAATTTGCGCCACGAAGGAACGCATTTCGATCTGCGTGAGATCTTTAATGATTTAAACCAACGGCACTTTCGCAACCGTCTTCGCGGCTACACAGTGGTCTGGGGACGCCGGCGAAAACATCGACCGAGAGAACAATTCGTTTTTGGCACCATCCAGGAAGAAGATCGGTTGATTCGGATCAATCCTGCGCTGGACCAGCCTTTTGTTCCGGTGTGGTTTTTGCGATACGTCCTTTATCACGAGATGCTGCATTCAGTTGTGCCGGACGAAACGCTCTCACGAAATCGTCGGCGAGTTCACACGGAAGAATTCAACCGTCGCGAGCGCGAATTTCCCGGTTATCGGCGAGCACGCCGTTGGGAAGACGAGAATCTGTCGCGATTTTTGCGCTAACGACCGCACTTAGGGCGTTTGCGTCACCGGCGGCCGGTATGGTCTCTCATACCACGACGGCGTCGTCGCTACGTTCTTTTTGATCAGGAACCAAAGCGTCGTCGCCAGGAGAAGCGAGATCAACTTCGCGTGCCAGTTTTTCAGGATCACTCTCTTCATACTTGCTGTGCAACAAAATTTCGGAAATGCGCTGCCGGAAAGTCTCCGGAGTGAAATTGCGCTCGATTCGACGCCGATGGCAAATGGAAATAGCGCCTGTCTCCTCGGAGACAACGACAGCGACCGCATCGGATTCCTCGGTGATTCCGAGTCCGGCGCGGTGACGTAATCCAAGGCTGCGGTCCAATGTTTCCCGCTGGCTCACGGGAAAGATGCATGCCGCAGCTGCGATTCGTCCGTTGCGAATGATCACTCCGCCGTCATGCAAGGCGGCTTTTGGATGAAAAATCGTCAGGATCAGTTCGACTGAAAACTCGCCATCGATGATTACGCCGGTTTCCTCGTAAACGCGTATCGACGTGTCTCGCTCGATCGCGATCAAAGCGCCGAACTGTTTATTTGCTAACTGCGTCACCGCCTCTGCCAGATCGTGAACGGTTTCTCGTCTTTCGCTTGTGAGCGAAAAAATCGGATGTCCGCCAAGCGCAGCCAGGCCGCGTCGCAGCTCCGGCTGAAAAATCACCACCAACGCGATCGCGAGGAAGACCGAGAAACTCCGAATGAGCCAGCCAATCACCACCAAATTCAGCAGCGTGGAAATCAGGGTCAGGGTAAGAAAAACTATCGCCAATCCCGTCAACACTTTCGCGCCGCGCGTTCCGCGAAAATAAAGGTAGCCGTAATAGATGGCTGTCCACAGCAGAAGGACTTCCACCAGGCTCCGCCAGCCTCTTAACCACAAGTCAGTGAGTTGATGGATCATCTTGTCCTCTGCAAAATCGCTTCGGTTACCCGCAACGCATAAACATTCTCCTTCACATCATGAACACGTAACACGTCCGCGCCTCTGGCGCGCAGGAGCGTAGTCAGCGCGAGACCGGGTATGCGCCGGTCGCTCATGTCCGGCGATCCGATTAACTTGCCCAGGAACGATTTGCGGGAAACACCAACCACCAGCGGTCGATCATACACGCGCAGCCTCTCCAACTGCGCGAGCAATTCGAGATTGTGTTCGACCGTTTTCCCGAAACCAATGCCCGGATCAAACGCAATCGCCATGGGATCAATGTTTAAACCTATGGCGCGGGCATATTGTTGTCGAAAAAATTCAGAAATTTCTCCAACGACGTCCACGTATCGCGGCTGGACCTGCATCGTGCGAGGCGTTCCTTGCATGTGCATGAAGATGAATCCCGATTTGGTTTCGGCAACGAGCGGCAGCATTTGTTCGTCTCCTCGTCCACCCGTGACATCGTTCACAATCGCAGCGCCCGCCTCAATTGCGGCGCGAGCCACCTCGGCTTTCGAGGTGTCGATTGAAATCGGGACATCAAGCTTTCCGTACAAGTTTTCTATCACTGGAATAACGCGACGCAGTTCTTCGTCAGTAGTGACAGGTTGCGAGCCAGGATGCGTCGATTCGCCGCCAACGTCGATGATCTGAGCGCCTTCCGCTGCCATTTGTAAGCCGTGTTCTGTTGCTTTGTCTGTTGTGAGAAATTCACCGCCATCCGAAAATGAGTCCGGGGTTACATTTAACACTCCCATGATTAACCCATGGCGGGAGACGTCGAAGACGCGCCTGCCGATTTTCCAGATCCTCTCACGCATTACGAGTCAGACTAACACAGGGGACGCTTTATTCGAAGGAGCGCCGTGCTAGCGCATGCGTCTCGCTTGCGATCTTAGCTCCCCCGCAAGGCCGAGGCTCGCGCTACTTCTTTGCGTAGCGACCGATCAATTCGCCCTGTGCGATGACATGACCTTTCATCGCGGCGTCTACCTGGCTGCGCTTTGCACTACCGCGCAAATCGAGTTCGCGATCGAGAGCGAAAACCTTGAACGAATACCGATGCGTGCCGGGCGGCGGACACGGACCCTTGTAATCGGTTTTGCCGAAATCATTGGTGCCATGCACGCCTTTTGGCGCACTGCCTTCCGAAATTGAATTGGTCTGTGGCGGGATGTTCCAGATCAGCCAATGAGTAAATAATCCGCTGGGCGCATCGGGATCATCGGCAATCAAGACAAGACTTTTCGCTTCCGGAGGAATACCGGTTATCTGCAAAGGCGGACTGATGTCCGACCCGTCGCACGTAAATTTTGATGGAATATTGCCACTCTCCTGAAAGGCAGAGCTTGTAATTTTTATCCTCGCTCCTTCTGCCGCGAATGAACCGAGCACCGCGAGTAATATCAGGGCTGCTCCACTTGGTATCAGCTTTCGCATTGTCAGACCTCCGATTGAAATCGCGCTAAATCGACAAACCTGAGCATATTGTTTCGCCCAAAATGAACGTAAACGAAACCAGGATTAGAGAACAAATTCTCGCGCTGCTGTCCAGGAAAGATTACCGGCCGCTGAGTAAGATTGAGATCGCTCAGAAACTTGGCGTAAGCGGCAGGGCACGCGTCGCCTTGCGCAAAACGTTGCGGGATGTCGAACGCGCTGGTGAGATCGCCCGCATCCGGAAGGATCGATACGTCCTGCCGGCTGAGGCAGACTTGGTAACGGGGAAGTTATCGGTGCATCCAGTTGGCTACGGTTTTCTCATCTCGGAAAAGCCAGGTGAGTCCGACGTTTTCATTGCTGCGGAAAACATCGGCACAGCGATGCATGGAGATCGTGTCGTTGCGCGCATATCGCCGGAAGCGCCAGCAGGCCGGATAAAAGGACGGCGCGAAGGGCGCGTGATTCGAATCCTGGAACGTGCTCACGATACGGTCGTCGGCACGCTGCAGCGGTCACGGAATTTTTATTACGTGGTGCCGGATGATCCGCGTTTCGTCCACGATATTTACGTTCGCCCTGTAGCTGACGCACGAGAAGATCGGCGGTCGGAGATCGAGCCTACAGTGGGTGACAAAGTAGTGGTGCGCCTCGAAAACTGGCAATCGCGCCACGTGAATCCCGAAGGCGAAATCATCGAAGTGCTCGGGCCCGCATCGGCGCCAGGCGTGGACGTGCTTTCGATTGTTCGGAAGTATCATCTGCCTACGGAATTTCCGTCAGACGTGTTGGAGCAGGCGGAGCGTATTCCGGAAAGTGTTGATGCGCAGCAAATCGCCGGACGCGAAGATTTGCGCAACCAATTCATTGTCACCATCGACCCCGACGACGCCCGAGATTTCGACGACGCCATCAACGTCGAAAAGCTTCCAAATGGCGGCTGGCAGCTCGGCGTGCACATCGCCGATGTTGCGGCGTACGTGGAGCCAGGCAGCGCGTTGGACCGCGAGGCGCGCCGGCGCGGCAACAGCGTTTATTTGCCTGACCGCGTCATCCCAATGTTGCCGGAGCGGTTAAGCAATGGTGTTTGCAGCCTTAAGCCAGAAGTCGATCGGCTCACGCACTCGGTTTTTATTCAGTTCGACAAACGCGGCGTTGCCAAGAGCGCGCGCTTTGCGCGAAGCGTGATTCGCAGTGCGCACCGGCTTACGTACAAAGAAGCATACGCCATTCTTACGTCGCCGCCTCGGGACCGGTTGGGCGAACGGCTTCATCTTGCCTGGGAGCTTGCTGCGTTATTGCGGCGAAAACGATTCGAACACGGCGCGCTAGAGCTTGATTTTCCTGAGGTAAAAGTCTTGGTCGATGCACACGGCAAACCAGTTCGATTAGAGCGCGTCGAGAACGATGAATCGCATCAATTGATCGAAGAATTCATGCTGGTGGCCAATGAAGCGGTGGCGCGGGAACTGAAAAAGCGCGCAATTCCGACGATCTATCGGGTTCACGAAAATCCAGATCCGGAAAAGCTCGCAGAGTACCGTGAATTCGTGCTCAGCTTTGGTTACAAAGTGGGGGATCTGACCCATCGCCCTGAACTGCAGCGATTGCTTGCCGAACTCACCGGAAAACCCGAAGAGCAGGCGCTGAAGGTCGGTCTGCTTAAAAGTCTCAAACGCGCACGCTACGATCCCCAACCGCTCGGGCATTACGGCCTGGCAAAAACGAATTACTTGCATTTTACCAGTCCGATCCGGCGTTACGCCGATCTGGTCGTGCACCGGGTTCTTGGCAGGGGGCGCTCGCCGAGCGTGCCGGGCGGCCCCGCGGTCCCTCGGTACCACGCGAATATGGCGGAAATTGCTTCTATCGCCGAACACGTCTCAACAACCGAGCGGAATGCGGCCGAAGCTGAGATCGACGCCACGCAAATGAAAAAGCTCGAGTTTTTCCAGGAGCAACTCGCTGGCCGTAAGCCACAGATGTTTTCAGCAACCGTTGTGGATGTGCGGAATTACGGATTGATGGTCGAGTTGCCAGACGCTCTTATCACCGGCCTTATTCATGTTTCATCGCTCACAGACGACTTCTATGTGTTCGAGCCCGCGCGCCATCAGCTCATCGGCCGAGGATCACGCAAAAGGTTCAAGGTTGGCGACAGGCTGTCAGTTTTTGTTGCTCGCGTCGATGTCTTCAAACGGCAGGTGGACTTCGCGATCGCACCGGCCACCGAAAGATCGAAGGCAAACCCCCGATCGAAACGTTACGCAAAGAACGCTTGAGGTTTGCCCGACCTTGGCGATTAGAAATCCGGGGAATATTTGCGGTGATCACAAATCGCCGCTAGAAAATGCTGCTATGACTGAAGCCATTGCCACTGTTGCTGCCGTGCCGTACTCGCGGACGAACCCTTTCCCAGCCAGAATGCTGGTCAACCGCCGGCTGAGTGGGCCCGAATCGGAAAAGGACACGCGTCATTTCGAGCTCGATCTCACGGGGTGGGGACTGAGCTTTGAAGTGGGCGATTCGGTCGGCGTGTGTCCAACGAACGATCCAGATCTCGCGGATGGAATTATTCGGGCGTTAGGCGCCAGCGGCGATGAAAAGGTTCCGCGGCTGAAAGGGGAGCCAACAACGTTGCGAGAAGCCTTACTGCGCGATTACAGCATCACCCAGCCAACACCAAAGTTTTTGAAGGCCATCGCCCAGCGCGCCGACGCTGCGCCTACGCTGAGTTATCTTCTGGCTCCGGACCGCAAACAGGATCTCCAGACTTATCTCTGGGGCATGGAGGTGATCGATTTCCTCATCGAACACCCGTCCGTGCGTTTCACACCGGAGGAATTTGTCGGGCTGCTCTCCAAGCTGCAGCCGCGACTCTATTCGGTTGCTTCAAGTCTGAAGGCGTTTCCCGATCAAGTGCACCTGATCGTTGACGTCGTTCGTTACGAGAGTAATGGCCGCGTGCGCAAAGGCGTGGCCTCGTCATTTCTCGCCGAACGCGCGGACGACGTGCCGGTGCCGGTTTTCCCAAGCAACGCAAAACATTTTCATCTGCCGGAAAATCCTGATACGCCGATTATTATGGTGGGGCCCGGCACAGGTGTTGCCCCCTTCCGAGCGTACTTGCAGGAACGCCAGGTCACCGGTGCCAAAGGAAAGAACTGGCTCTTCTTCGGAGCGCAGCACGTGAACTGCGATTTCGCTTATGAGGAGGATTTCGACACGTTCATGAAGGAGGGGATTCTCACGCGGCTCGACTGCGCCTGGTCGCGCGATCAGGCTCACAAAATCTACGTGCAGCACAAGCTGGCTGACAATGCGGCCGAGATCTGGAAATGGATCGACGCCGAAGGCGCGCAGTTTTTCGTGTGCGGTGATGCGCGCCGCATGGCCAAGGACGTGGATGCAACCCTGCGCAAGATTGTCCAGGAGCATGGAGGCAAGAGCGTCGATCAAGCGAACGAATACGTCGAGAAGCTGAAAAGTGAGAAGCGCTACAAGCGAGATGTGTATTAGGAGAATGACGAAATCCGAATGACGAATGACAAGGAATGACGAAGCACGCACGCCGATCCGATGTCATTCGGTCATCCGTTCTGCATTCGTCATTCGTTTCGTCATTTTCTGCATTTGTGGCATACTAAGAGACAGAGGGTAAAAGCATGTACGAGAACACTGAATTCACATTGAGCCGCGACTGCGAGGCGATCCAGATTCCCAGTGGACAGAAGACGACCATTCCTGCTGGGACGCAGGGCGTCATCACACAAAGCCTCGGAGGCAGCTATACGATCGCAACTTATCAGGGCCTTGCCCGAGTGGCGGAGACAGATCTGGACGCGCTCGGGTTGGAAAAGCCGCAGCCGCAGCAAACGCAAAAATCTGCATCCACCAATGGCGAAGTTTCAGAGGAAGACGTCTGGAACCAGCTTCGGCAATGTTACGATCCCGAGATCCCCGTTAACATCGTTGATCTCGGTTTGGTCTACGATTGTCGCTTGATCAAAAAGGAAGAGGGCGGAACACGAGTGGAAGTAAAAATGACTCTGACCGCCCCGGGGTGCGGAATGGGCCCGGCGATTGCACACGATGCGCAGAGCAAAATTCTGAGCATCGACGGCATTGATGAAGCCGATGTGCAGCTCGTTTGGGACCCGCCATGGAATCAGAACATGATCAGCGAAGCCGGCCGGATGAAGCTCGGGATGGTTTAAGTTATCATTAACACCGGCCTTTAGGCCGGTGCGCAACACGCCGATGGTAAAGCTGTTTTAACAGCTTAATACGCTCGGATTAAGCCGTTGAAAAGGCTACGCTTGCAATCGCACGTATGGCACCGGCTTGAAACGCGGTGTTAATGAAATGCAACACTCGGAGCGGAACGGAGAATAATTTGTTTTATTCAATCGTGCATTGACAGTATGCGCGGCGATTTTATAGTCGTCGCCCCCGGACAGATTCGCGATTGAAAATTTCGCGATGCATTTTAGAAAAGACATCAGCATGCCACTAACTGAACTGATCCTAACCGAAAATGTTCCCGGGCTCGGCGCCGAGGCGGACTTGGTCAAGGTGCGTCGCGGTTATGCGCGCAATTATCTTTTGCCGCGCAAAATGGCGCACGAAGTCACACCGGCGGCTTTGCGCCAGCTTGAATGCGCTTAAGCAAAAGCGCGCTGAACGCGAAGGTCGCGAATTGAACGAGGCTCAGGAAGTTGCGCGCCGCATCGGCAAGACGCGGTTTGTTTTTACATTGGAAACCGGCGAGACGGGGAAAGCATTTGGATCAGTAACCGCTCAGGACATCGTGAACCGGCTGAAAAACGAAGTCGGCGCAGAGGTTGATCGACACAAAATTGCTCTTGAGCGGCCTATCAAAGATACCGGCGAGCACGAGGTCGCCATCAAGCTGCATCACGATGTGACGGCGCAACTTGTCTTTCAGGTGAAATCGGCAGCAGAACCAAAGGCTGAGGCGACGACTGCCGCTGCGCCGGAAGAATCTGACAAGAAGCAACGACGAACTTTCCGCAGAAAAACGGAACAGCCAAAACAAGACACGAAATAAATGGCGACTCCACCGTCCGCATGGACAGGAGAGAAGCCTCGAAAAGCGGGAAATGGCGCTGGCCGAGGTTCGGCAGCGAGAAGTGGCGAAAAAGTTGTTCCCATTTCGCTAACAGGTTCTGCGCAAGATCTTCACCGAACGCCGCCGCATAGCGTAGAAGCGGAGCAAGGCGTCCTCGGTTCGATGCTCATCTCTCCGCATGAAACCATCGCGGAATGCGTCGAGAAAATTAACGAAGAATATTTCTACGTCCCGGCGCACCGAACCATCTACGACGTGCTTGTCGATCTTTGGAACACCAGACAAGGCATTGACCTGATCACGTTCACACAGGTGCTCCGCGACAGGAACCTCCTCGATAGCGTCGGCGGTGCGGCATCCGTCACGAACCTGTTCACGTTCGTTCCGACCGCGGCGAACGTGCAGTACTATCTGGAGATCGTTCGCGACAAATATATTTTGCGACAGATCATTTCCGCTGCCACCGAGAGTGTCCGTCGCGCGTACGAAGAGCAGGAGGAGGTCGACAGTCTGCTGGACGAAGTGGAACAGAAGATCTTCGACGTCGGCGAAGATCGGTTCAAAGGCCAGATGCTCTCGATGAAAGATCACGCGATGCAAGCCATCGAGACGATCGAGAAGCTCTACGAACGCAAAGGCAGCATCACCGGAATCTCAACAGGTTTCGTCGAATTCGATCGCATGACCAGCGGCCTGCATCCTTCCGAAATGGTCGTGATTGCAGCGCGTCCCAGCATGGGAAAAACCGCGCTCGCCATGAACATTGCCGAGTATGTGGCGATCAACGAAAAGCTGGCCGTCGGTGTGTTTAGCCTGGAAATGAGCAGTCAGCAGCTGGTGCAACGAATGCTTTGCTCGCGCGCGCGCGTAAACTTGCAAAGGGTGCGCGACGGTTTTTTGGGCGAGCGCGATTTTCCGAGCCTGACAGCTGCAGCGTCGAAATTGGCGGAGGCCAGGATGTTCATCGATGACAGCGCCAGCCTCAGCATTCTGGAACTGCGGGCAAAAGCGCGCCGGCTGAAGGCGCAGCATGATGTGAGCCTCATTATCGTGGATTATTTGCAATTGCTAAGGTCAACTACGCGGCGCGCGCAGGATAACCGCCAGCTTGAAATCTCGGAAATTTCCGCCGGGCTCAAAGCGTTAGCCAAAGATTTGAAAATTCCTGTCATTGTCGTGGCGCAATTGAATCGGCAACCAGAACAGCGTACCGGCGGCAAACCGCGTTTGAGCGATCTCCGCGAATCGGGATCCATCGAGCAGGATGCGGACCTGGTCGGGTTACTCGTTAGGCCCGAGCTGTACGAGGAAGATGAGGAGGCGCGTGTGGAGAAGGCGGGGGAAGCGGAGTTGATCATCGCCAAGCAGCGCAACGGACCAGTCGGCGAAATTCCGCTCACGTTTTTGAAGGAATACACACGCTTCGAAACTCGCGCCCGCAACGTGAGCGAACCGGAAGAGGCGTTTTAGTAGCACAGACATCTTGTCTGTGCGGGCAGGTGGGCGTCTCGCCTGCGCAAATAAGACACCAGGCAAGATGCCCGGTGGCCCCACAGGCTAGAAGCCTGTGCTACCTCAGCGATTTCGCTGCATCGATTACGTGCTGTGCGTCGATGCCGCGTTCTTTCATCACTTCGGAGCCGGGCGCGCTCATGCCGAAGTCGTGCAGTCCGACGACTTTTCCGTCGAGACCGACATATTCGTACCAAATCTCCGTCACGCCAGCTTCGATCGCGACGCGTTTACGGCATTTGTTAGGCAACACTTCTTCGCGGTATTCCTGCGGCTGGCGGTTGAATCTTTCAAAACACGGCATGGAAACGACGCGGACGCCGCCGCCCAGCTCTTTCGCCGCGGCGAGCGCGTGCTGCAATTCGCTGCCGCACGAGAGGATAATCAGGTCGAGTTTGCCGGTTTCCTTTTTCGCGATATAACCGCCGCGCAGCACTCCTTCACGACGCAGATTTACATCGATTTCGTTCAACATCGGAACAGCCTGACGCGTGAGCGCGAGGAACGTCGGACCGTCAGTTCGTTGCATGGCAGCGACGAATGCGCCCGCGGTCTCTTCCGGATCAGCGGGCCGAATCACGTCGATGTTCGGGATCAAACGAACCGAGCTGACCGTCTCCACGGGTTGATGCGTCGGACCGTCTTCGCCTACACCGATCGAATCGTGCGTGAAAATGTAAGTGTTTGGCAACTTCGATAATGCGCTGAGCCGAATGGCACCACGGCAATAATCGGTAAACACCGTGAACGTCGCGCCCGAAGCGCGAAACAGTCCGTGATATGAGATGCCGTTGAGGATCGCACACATGCCGTGCTCCCGAATGCCGAAACGGACGTTCCGGCCGCCGAAATTGTCGCGATCAAAATCGCCCCCGTCCTTGATGTAATTCATTGTCGATCCGTATAGATCGGCGCTGCCGCTCATGAGCAACGGCATCGCCTGCGCGATCGGCTGCAACACTTCGCCGCCCGCCTTGCGGGTCGCCAGTTTCGCGTCCTTCGGAAACTCCGGGATCTTCGACAAGAGATCGGACGGCACTTCTCGTGCGAGGCCGTCATCGAGCAGCTTTGCGTTTTCGGGGTTTTTCGCGCGCCACGCATCGTAAGTTTTTTCCCAGCGATCATACTCAGCAAGCAGCGTCTTTTTGTGCTGGGCGAAATAGTCGTACACATCTTTTGACACGAAATAATGCTCGTCCGGCAAGCCGAGTGCCTTGCGAGCTGCATCGACGAATTTCGCACCCGCTTCGCCGTGTGCCTTGTACGTGCCCGCGACTTCCGGAATTCCTTTTCCGACCAGTGTATGCGCGATGATGAACTGGGGTTTGCCGTTGTCGCGGCGTTTCGCGACATCGAACGCGTCGAGAAACTGGCGCATGTCCTGGCCGTCGATTTCCTGGACGTCAAAGCCGTACGCCTTCATCCGCTGGCCCGTGTCCTCGCACTGCGTGAGCTTTGCCGGGGCGTCCAGTGTAACGGCATTGGAATCGTAAATGAAAATCAGATTGTCGAGACCCCAAACGCCGGCGAGCGCGCACGCCTCGGATGCGACGCCCTCCTGCAGGTCGCCGTCACCGCACAAACAGACCACGTGCTGGTCGAAAATTCTATGCTCATCGGTGTTGAAGCGTGCCGCAGCCATGTTCGTTGCCACGGACATGCCAACCGCGTTGCCCACGCCCTGACCGAGCGGTCCGGTGGTGCATTCCACTCCGGGCGTTTCGCCAAATTCGGGGTGTCCTGGCGTTTTGGAATGCAGTTGGCGGAAACGTTTGATTTCCGACATCGACAAATCGTAGCCGCTCATGTGGAGCCAGGCGTAAAGGAACATACTGCCGTGCCCGGCGGAGAGGACGAAGATATCGCGATTAATCCAACGAGGCTGGTCCGGATTATATCTCAGCGCATGACCAAAAAGCACCGCGCCGATTTCAGCGCAACCCAGCGGAAGCCCGAGATGTCCTGATTCCGAGGCTTGCACAGCATCCATGCACAAGCCGCGCGCCTGATCCGCTGCTTTCGAAAGTATTTCGATGTTCAAATTCATGCTAGGCTTATAATCGCGGGGCAGTCATTCGTCATTCGGATTTCATTTTCAACAATGAATCAAACCACTCTCGTTCAAATTGCCGAGCGCCTGGAAGGTTTGGCAGGCAAACTTCCCGAAAAAATTCGGCGGCCAGTATTGCGTGAACTGGTACCGCTAAAGGAATTATTCCTTCAGCAACGGCAACCGCGGTTTCTCTTCATCGGGTCGAGTAAAACGCCGATGCCAGAAATCATCGACCTGCTTTTTGCGCCTGACTCGCACGAGGGTATGAACGTGACGCTCACCCCAGTGCATCGTTGGACCGAGTGGACAATTGCCGGGCAAGGAACGGTCTCGATTCTCGACGCTCGCGACGCTGACGATTCCGGCCAGCGGCAAATTCAAGATGAGCTCAGGCGCGAACCTGCCGATGTCGTTTTCTTTTTCGGCGATGGCGAATCGAATTTGAATGGACCCGTCGACATCCCGCCGGGCGAGACGAAAATCATTGGTCTCTCGCTCGGGTCTGTAAGACGAGTGACGGAATTGGAACAGGCGCTCGATGTGCAGCCGCGCATCCGCGACCGTTTGCTCGGCGTATTTCGCATCACGGACAGGCAATCCGCAGAAACGCGACGTCTGATGTCGCTACTTGCGGCAGAGTTACCGAATCAGGCAAAGATCGAGATGATCCGCATCTCGCGCGATCGCCACGCACAAGTTCATGTCGCGCAAATGTTGGTAAAATCTACGACCGCAATCTGCGCTGCAATCGGCGCGCAACCAATACCATTGGCAGACATGCCGGTTCTCACGGCGCTGCAAGTGTTGATGGTCTCCGGAATCATGTACATCAGCGGACGGGAACGAAGCCTGCGGGCTGCGACTGAGTTCATGGCCGCACTCGGAGCGAACGTCGGTGTGGGCATGCTCCTTCGCGAGGGTACGCGTGCGATGCTGAAGTTTTTCCCGGGGTGGGGCAACGTGGTTTGCGGCATGGTCGCGGGCGCGGGCACATATGCGGTGGGTCGCGCCGCCACGGCGTACTTTCTCGAAGGCGCTTCGCTAAAAGAGGCGAAACAAACGTACCTAAAGAGCCGAAAAAAACGCTCGCCTCGGGCGCTGCCGTCGCATGAATAGAACGCCGTGGTTGGCGATTACGCGCGTCGGATTCCGCACATTGGGCCCCTGCAAGAGAGGGGCGTGAATAACTTGTGAACAAGTTTGCTGTTTCGGCGCATTTTGTTCACAGAATTTTGTGAACAAGCCTAGGACTTTCCCTTGCTGTATTGTGCGGCGCGCACCGGCGCTATGAAGCTTTCCGAAATACGCGCGACGCTTAAGGAAATCTGCGTATCCCCCGTCAAAACGCTCGGCCAAAACTTTCTGCACGATCAAAACCTCGCTCGCTGGATTGTCGATCAGGGGCAAATCACTGCGGAAGATTATGTGGTCGAGATCGGTCCCGGCTTGGGCGCGTTGACCAGATTTCTTTTGCAAAAAGGAGCGCGTGTTCTGGCGATTGAAAAAGATGCGCGACTTGCAAAATTTTTGCATTCGCAATTCGCCGATGACCGACTTGAAATCGTCAAGGCTGATGCGCTGAAGTTCGATCCACGTGTTCTTTTCGCGCATCGCTGCGTGAAGTTGATTGGTAATCTTCCGTACAACATTTCGAGTCCATTACTTTTGAAATTCCTCGAACCTCCAAGTGCTATCTCATTGTATGTGTTGACATTACAGAAGGAGATGGCGAAGCGACTTTCAGCGTCACCGGGCACGCATGATTACGGTGCGTTGACGTTGCGCGTCCAGTTGCATCATCGCGTCAAATATTTGCGCAGCATTCCTGCAACTGTTTTTCTCCCGCGACCTGACGTCGATTCCGCAGTGGTCCGACTCGAGCCACGCGATCCGAGTGAATTGCCCGCGCACGACAACGAGTTGCTTTTGAAATTGATCCGAATCGGATTTTCTCAGAGACGAAAACAGCTCAGAAAATTGCTGCGCGAATATGCTTGCGACTGGAACGCGCTTGCGAGTTGTCTGGACATCGATCCGAACGCACGTGCGGAGGAATTATCTTTGCTGCAATGGATCGCTCTTGCAAATTGCATCGCGCCGCCTCCCTGCCAGGAGATGGACGCTACCCTCAACGAGCAGTTCGCGGTGGTCGATGAAAATGATGAACTCAGGGGTCATGCCGCTCGAGCTGAAGTGCATGGGAATAACTTGCGCCATCGCGCCGTTCATATCCTCATTTTCAATCACTTCGGGGATCTGTATTTGCAGCAACGGTCCCGCTGGAAAGACCGGCATCCGATGAAATGGGACTCGAGCGCTGCTGGCCACGTGACTGCCGGAGAAAATTACGATGAAACAGCGCGGCGCGAGCTAAAGGAGGAGTTAGGTATTGATGTTCCGCTTGAAAGAATCTTTAGGCTCACCGCTTCATCGCGCACCGACAACGAGTTTATCTGGGGCTACCGCGGCGTAGTTTCAGGGGATCTTGCCCCTAACAAGTGTGAAATTGAGAGAGGCGTATTTTTTACACCGGCCGTGATTGATGGCTGGACGTCGGCCAGACCCGACGACTTTGCGTCGGGATTTCTAGAATGCTGGAAAGCGTACCGGCGGAAAATGAATTCCGAGCGCGAACAGTCTATCCGCCCAGAAACTTTCTCCGTGGCAAACGGCGCAGCATCGACTGCTTGAACTTTCGTGCGGCTCGTCGTGCGGCTTGTTTTCCGCCAAATACGTTGTCGCTGAACATCCTCGTCACAACGCGATCGCCGCGGAGGAAGTGGACCTGAAAGCCATGTGTCTGCTTCTTTGCGCGCGGTTTCGTGTCGATCCGGCGGATGTTTTCTTCCGATTGAGGATTGGGACGTTTTCGTCGTGGCATAATGACTAACAACACACTAACAAGTCATTGCCAGATTTCAACGAGGCAATGAAACGGCGCCGCGTAGCGTGTCCGGAGATGGCAGATTCCAGGCGCGCCATTTGTTTTCGTACTCCCCCGCGGGCAGCAAGGCATAGCAAGGATGTCGCTTCGCTCGCAACCACGTAATCATTTTCACGAGATTGTCCTGCGCCATGGTGGTGCAGCCGGTGGTCGCTCTATTCACGCCGCGCCGGATGTGAAAAAAGATGGCGCTACCCGCTCCGGGCACAGGCGGATCGGAATTGTGTCGGATCTCCACCAGCCAGTGATAGGCAAAATCTCCCGAGCGCATTTTTTCGTGAGTGTAATTGTCCGGCGGATTCTTCGGATCAATTACGATGTGGCGATTGTAATTCGGCGAACGCGGATCATCGCTCCAAATGTCTGCGTCGGTGACTTGATGATACGGATAATCGGCGCCAGCCGGCAGGTGTGCGTCGTAGCCAAAGACCTGGCCGATTTCGAAAATTCCCGCGGGCGCCCGGCCGTCTCGTTCTTTTTTGCGAAGGCCTGACTCGTTTTGACCTAAAATCCCTGTTCCCCAAGCCAGACCGTTCTTGCCGAACAACACGGGAAATGGTCCGGCCACAATTTTCCAATCACCGCCGCGTGGGCGCTCGAACAATCGCAATTCGCCGCGCATTGAATTCCAGGTCGGTGCGATTCCCAAGATGAGCTGAGTGCAATCGTCGGGAACCCCTTCGGCGAATGTATTGAAGCTACCGAGCACCAACAGGCACATCACGAATCTCCATAAGCGTGGTCCTGACCGAAGCGTAATGATCGACATAGTTTGTAAAAGCAAGTGACTTTAGCTGTTACGGGATCTGTTTCCACATCCGCTGCAACGGTGGGCAACGATTCTTCTTTGTCGGCTCGCAATTGGCTGAGCCGCAACTCTATATTCTTTATGAAAAAACTACTAATACCAGGAGCCATGACTGTCTTTGTGGGTTTGGCGGTCGGTTCTATGTCGGCGCAAACCCAAAGCACAACCAGCAGCAGCACCAGTTACATTGAGACGAGCAAGTTCATTGGGAGGCCAGTCAAGTCATCCCAAGGCGATGAAATCGGCACGGTCAAAGACATCGTGTTGGACCGTAATACGGGGTGCCTGGCTTACACTGTCCTTTCCACTACCGGAGGCGGCGGCGGCGGCGGTACGCGCGTCACTGGAGGCGGCAAAATGGTTGCTGTCCCGTGGGCTGTCTATTCGCCGTCAACCGACCCGAACGTTCTCACAGTGACTGTCGAAAGAGATCGCATCTATAACGCGCCAGTATTCGATTACGCGCGCGTCGAAGAATACTCGAGGCCTGATTACATTAACAATGTCTATAGCTATTACGGCGTAAGCGGCGGAGGGGCAGTTGGGGTTGGAGTTTCTGGCGGTAGTTCAACGACCACAACCGGCCAAACCACGACGACTGGCGCGGCGACAACGACTGGCGCGGCAACAGGTGCCAACACAACGTCAGGCGCAGCAGCAAGTCCCGGCGGCAGGCGCATCGGTGGCAGGATCAGCCGCTCCGAACACCACAGAAGGGCGGAGAGCACACCCGGGTGCGGCCGCCGCAGCCGGAGCCGCAGCGGTCAAAGCGCGTGAAACAGCTACTCCGAGCCTTTCCGAGCGAGCCGGTGAACGAACGCCGAGTGCGAAACAAAAGCAGGCGAAGCCGACTCCGCCAAGTAGTCGCAGCGAAACCGGAGCGAGATCTGAAGGTGCGAAAGCTCCGTCAGAGCAGACCACTACCGGTGAAAAGCCAACCGGGTCGCAGCGTCGCGAGAAGGGTAAGCGCGAGACTAACCCTTCGGAGAAACCTCCGGGAGACTAATAACAAATTCAGGTATTTAGACTTTACAGCAAATCAGCCCGGCACGTCTAAGCGCCGGGCTTTTTTGCACCCCACAGTGCGGCTATGTCGTTCTGGCTTCCACGGCGGCGGTATCGGCTGGGAGATATTTCACGCCAAAAAGCCATGTGACGCCCGACGCGAGAATAATTGCGGACACAAACAGAAACGCCACATGCATATTCGCGTGTCCGCCAACGTACCCGAGCAGCCAAAACGCCTGCACATCCCCGAACGCATGGATGACAAAAATGTTTGCGGCAAACGCTGTCGCACGGACGGCCGGCAGCGAAACATTCGCTAAAGCGGTATTTGACGGACCGGTGTTCAAAAACAGGCAAAAGATCGCCAGGAACATCGGGACCCACGCTGCGGGAAACGGAGTGTAAAGAGTGGCAACGAAAAGCGGACACGCGATGAGCATTCCTATTCCAGAGACCCAGAAGTACGAACCGGGAAGACGCGAGCGCAACTTGTCGGCGATGACGCCTCCCAGAAGCGTCGAAACCAGGCCCGCGACTACCGTGATCAGACCAAAGATCGTCATGCCGGCGGCGGGACTTTGATCGCGATAACGCAAATACGCCGGTACCCAGAAACCCAAACCGCCTGTTACAAAAGTCATCAATGTCATCGCGATGCAGTTGATGAGATAAGAACGTGTGCGGAACAGGTTCAGGTAATCGCGTACGCTGCGGCGTGGTGATTTTTGTTCCAGATTATTTGCTGCGACGCGGGGATCGCGTTGCCAGAAGCACAAAAGTCCAAGCAACAAACCAGGCGGCGCAACTAGATAAAATGCCCAGCGCCAGCCGAGATGAGCGCCGATCAATCCGCCGATCACATACCCGAGCGCGCTTCCAACTGGAATCGCTGCGCAAAAGATCGCCATGGTGCGACCCCGCGTTTCAATCCGAAAGAGATCGGACAAGATCGTCGGCGCCGCCGGGCCGTAACCGCCTTCGCCAATTCCAACAAAGATACGAGTAGCGAATAATATCCCGAAGGTTGCGGCCAGACCTGACGCGCCGCTGGCCAGACTCCACAAAATGACAGCAGAGCCGACGATGATCCAGCGCGAGAACCGGTCCGCCAGCAAACCCAGAATCGGCGCGCTAATCATGTAAGTCACGAAAAAGGCGTCACCGAGCAGACCGGTCTTGGTCATGGCGTGTACGTCGTCAGCGGCGAAAAAAGTCGCGCGAATATCAGGCTCGAGCGCGGCGAGAATTTGCCGGTCGATGTAGTTGAAGAGATTAATGGCCAGAAGCAGAAACAGTGCGCTTCGCGCGCCGCTCAGCGGCTTTATCCCTGCAGATTGCATCAACAATTGCCGATTGCAGTTTGCCTCGTGCCGATTGTAAATCATAAATCATGCAGAAAACCCAGCGCTTAAATGGCGCTGTCATGTTGAGCGAAGCGAAACATCTCTGATTTGTTTTCGTCGGGATCGGTGCACAAATGTCCAGAGAGTTCTTCGCTTCGCTCAGAATGACACAGACGACGACTTCCAAAATGTCCGCGGCTGAACGCGCGCTGTATTTGTTTGGACGACCGCTGGTGCGCTCGTTTTACCGCGTCACTCCACTCGGTCTGGAAAACCTGCCTGCCGGCGGCTTTCTTCTCGTGCCGAATCATATCAGCTGGGTGGATGCGCTTGTCCTGCAGCTTGCCTGCCCTCGTCCGATCCGCTACGTCATCGACCAGGAATATTATCACAAGCGGATGTTGCATCCGATTCTGCGCGCGATTGGTTGTATCCCCATCAGCAAGCGCCAGTCGCATGCTGCAGTTCGCGCCGCTGCGGAAAAAATCGCTGAAGGCGAAATCGTGTGTGTGTTCCCGGAAGGCGAATTGGAACGGAGGGGTACGCTGTTGCGTTTGCAGCGCGGTTATGAAGTCATTGCGCGTCACGCGAAGGCCGAAGTCGTTCCGGTTTGGCTCGATCAACTCTGGGGATCGATCTTTTCATTTCAAGGCGGCAAATTTTTCAGGAAATTCCCAAAACGAATTCGCTACCCCGTTACAGTCGCTTTTGGAGAACCACTCGAGGCAAAAGCAGCCGATGTCGCAACCGTGCGAGAGCAGTTGCTCAAGCTGGGGGAATTCTGTTTCAGCCGCCGACCGTCATTGGACCGACATCTTGCGGAAGACTGCGTTCGCGGCTTAAAGCGAAGGCCATTTGCCACAGCGGTGATCGACGGAACAGATCACACGCAGCTGAGCCGCGGAAAATTGCTGGGCGCGGCGGCGGCATTCAGTCGTTATTTGCGAAAAGAATTTCCTGACGAACGAATCGCAATCGTGTTGCCCGCAAGCAAGGGATCGATGGTTGCGAACTTGGCCGTGATGCTGGCGAACAAAGTTCCAGTGGACCTAAATTTCACAATAGGACGCGCGGCTAATGAATCCTGCTGCCGGCGAGCCAACATTCGGGTCGCAATCTCAGCGACGCCATTCATCGAACGCGCGAAAGATTTCCCCTGGTCGGACCGTTTGTTGAAACTGGATGAGCTGCTCCCGCTTCTAAAGCGCCAAATTGTTCTGTGGTGGGTCCTGTCGACGATTTTACCCGCGCGTTTGCTTTTGCGGTTACTGAACATTCCAAGAAAAGGCGGGCACGCCGAAGCAGTGTTGCTTTTTACAAGTGGAACCACTGGCGAACCCAAAGGCGCAGTGATGAGTCACCGCAACGTCATGGGAAATGTCGCGCAATTTCGCGAACTGCTCGATGCGAAGAAAACAGACGCGATTCTCGCCTCGCTGCCGTTCTTTCACACGTTTGGATCGACGGTTACGCTTTGGTACCCGCTCATCGAAGGTGTGCGCATTGTAACGTACCCGAATCCGTTGGACGCGGCGAAATGCGCGGCCCTGATCGATCGATACAAGCTGACATTCCTGCTGCTGACGCCCACTTTTCTGCGCCTGTATTTGCGTAAAGCTGAACCGGAACAGCTTAACACTTTGCGCCTCATCATCACCGGCGCGGAAAAGTTGCCGCTCGATCTTGCGAGCCATTTTGAGGAACGTTTCCACAAAAAAGTCTTCGAAGGCTACGGGCTTACCGAGACTGCGCCGGTGGTGAGCGTCAATTTGCCTGATCCTGAGCCGCCCAAGCCGGGTGATCACGTGCAGCCGTCGAGCCGTGTGGGATCAGTGGGCAGATTGGCGCCGGGTATCGCTGCCGAAATCCGTGAACCGGAAAGTGGTCAGAAACTTTCGTTGTACGACAGCGGAATGCTTTGGCTGCGCGGCGTCAACATTTTCGAAGGCTATTTGCACGATGCGAAACGAACTTCCGAAGTCCTGCACGACGGCTGGTTGAAGACGGGTGACATCGGCCGATTCGACGAAGACGGATTCCTTTACATCGAAGGCCGACTCTCACGATTTTCGAAGATCGGCGGTGAAATGGTGCCGCACGAAGCGATCGAACACAAAATCATCGAGCTGATGGGGCTAGCTGGAAGCGACGAACGTCCTATCGCGATTGTGGGCGTGCAGGACGAAGCCAAGGGCGAAGCGCTCGTGCTGCTTAGCGCCGTGGACATGGACACCGCCGAGCTGCGCAAAAAATTGCAGGAAGCAGGTGTGCCGAACTTGTGGATTCCGAAACACCTCCAGCGCGTCGAAACAATCCCCGTCCTTGCTTCAGGTAAACTCGATTTGAAAAGGTGTCAGGACTGCGCGGCTGAAAGGTAGGGCGTCACCGCCGAATCACGGATGTATGACGGAATCTTCCTCTTTCATCCGCCACGGCGAAATTTTGCCAAACAGATCACGCGTCGCCCCTGCGATGTCTTCGGCTTTTGACACGCCGCCGTCGATCAATGCGCGTCCAGTACTTGCCCAGATCTTCCTCACAACCAGTGCGCCGTTTTCGCGAACAATTCGCCCGAGATGCTGGACGGCCGCGGTGGTAGCGGATCTGCGGATGGCTTCAGGTGAATGGCGCGACGTGAGTTCGCAATAGCGGCGTGCGACTTCACCAACGCGTAACGTAAGGAACGCGTTCGCCGCGCCGTTTGAAACGCATTTCACCAGAAGCGCTGAGATGCCGCTCAATCCTGGAATTCCGCTTTTGAGTGCCGGAACCACCGACACCGCAAGCGGCGCGACCATTTCTCCGAGATCGAGTGATTCGAGGCTGCTGGCGACGAAAGCTGTGCCGCCAACATTCGCATACAACTGCAGCAGTTCACGTGGCGAAGGTCGCTGCACATAAATGCGCGCTATGCGAGCGACCATTTGAATTTGTGTGAACAGCACGATCAACCCGTCGAGCCGGCCATTTTGCATTAATGCAGTACTGAGAAAAACTGTGCTCGCCGTTCTGCGCACAACTACGTCCGCTTCCCTGGACAGATGCGCGATGGCTGCCTCAATCTCCGCGGTTGTGCTCAGTGGCAACTGGCGTGTTCGCGGATTATTCGCCAGCCGCGAGCGCAACATCTCCAAATAAGCCTCGTGCTTGGGCCCGGACGTTTCCTTCGGCGGCACGAGTGTTGGCGGCAACTGCGCGTAAGTGATCGCGCAGTAGAGCGTAAGAAATCCCGCTGTCAGGCAAAGTCCCCAGAACACGACCGTACCAGCGACCGGATGAATCCGATCAGCCAGCGAGATTAGGCTTGTTGCACCGGCGACGATCAACGACACCAGCGAAACCAGGCCTAGCGCGAGGAGCACCAGGATGATTCTCCTTAGACCCGAATTTTGATCTGCTGCATGTGCACTCATTTGTTCAGTATAACTCTCCACCGAGTCTGCTCCGCTGCAATTCGCTTCTTAGGGGCGACGTAATTCGGAAATCAGGAATTGTAGCGCGTCTCTGCGAGACGCCAGGCGTTTGGCACAGACGCCCTGCAACGTTAATCTGCGGCAATCCATGTAAATCTGCGGATAAAAGAGCTCTGATCACATGTCCCTGAAGAATACATTCGTCACAATTTCTTCAGCTGGTCCTAACCGTGATCGATCAAAGGGCACGCGAGAGCAGCCATTTTGGGACGAGCACGCTGCATTTATCGATCAACTCGTCGCCGAGGGTTTTGTTTTGATGGGTGGACCTTTAGTCGATGAAGACGGCGCGATGCTGATCGTCAACGCCGACGACGGAAATGAAGTGCGAGAGAAATTAGAAAACGATCCCTGGATGAAGCATGGCGTTCTCAAACTGGAGAGCGTCAAACGCTGGCAAATTTTCATTGATGTCCGCGAGTAGATAACCTTCGGGATACTGGCAGTGTGAAGATCGATTTCCGGTTCGCACCGCAGCCAATCGCGCGCGAACGTAACAACGTGCTATTCACTCGATCAGCTTTCCGTGTTTTGAGCTTAACTGCGCTCGGGGTCGTGTCTGTCTGCACAACGCGCGCTGACGAAATAGCCAAAGATGCGAGCCGTGGTCGCTCATGAATACGGCACGCCCGATGTGCTGAAGCTGGAGCAAGTGCAGAGACCAGAACCGAACGACGACGAAGCGCTCGTGCGCGTGATTGCCAGCAGCGTCAATCCAGCCGATCCGCTCACACTCAGCGGCAAATACGCTAAGGAATTCGGCACGCATCTGCCGCTGATTCCGGGTTACGACATCGCTGGCATCGTGGAAAAAACGGGCGCGAACGTCACCAAGCTCAAAATAGGCGACGCGATTTACGGTTATCCAACTTTCGGCGGCGGTTGGGCGGATTACGTCGCAGTCAAAGAATGGGAAGTCGCTGCAAAACCCAAATCTCTTCAACTTTGTGGAAACCGCGGCGGTTCCGATGGGTGCGTTGACCGCATGGCAGGCGTTAGTAGATGTGGCGAAACTCCAGCCGGGGCAAACAATTCTCATTCACGGCGGCTCTGGTGGAGTCGGCAGTTTTGCGGTGCAGATCGCCAAAGCGCGCGGTGCCCGGGTCATAGCGACCGCGTCGACGAGCAAACCAGGATTTTCTCAAGCAGCTCGGCGTGGATGTGGCAGTCGATTACACTAAAACGAAGTTCGAAGATGTCGCTAAAGATGTGGACGCCGTCCTCGATCCAGTGGGCAAGGAAACACTCGCGCGGTCTTATGGCGTGGTAAAGAAAGGCGGCATCGTTATGTCACTGGTCGCGCGACCTGATCCTGCCGAGCTTCAGAAACATGGAATTCGCGGCGCGGGTATCTCGGCTCATCCCGATGCCGACGATCTCACTGAGATCGCGCAGTTGGTCGATGCGGGAAAAATCAAACCAATCGTGACGGAAGTTCTTTCGCTAACTGATGCGGTAAAGGCGCAGCAACAAGCCGCGACTCATCACACGCGCGGAAAAGTTGTGCTGCGAATCGCAGACGAGCCGAAAGGTTGACGCTTTCGAGTCAAATCGCGCCCGTGGAAAGATAGAAATTCTTGCGCCGATCTCTTCGGCCACTTTTCCGCATCACGACAGGATTCAGATGCGACTCGATAATGATGGTCGTTATTCTGAACGCCCGCGCCGGACGTGTCCATCCGGCAGGGAAAGCCGAATATTTCTCTAATATGGGATTGCGGTCTCGGACTTGGTTCGGATATGATTCGAGTCCGTAGGCGTATGACGGTGTATTTCTCAGCCTCATAACAAAATGCCAGTTCGTTCCCTATTGCCAGACTCGGCAACCTTTGTGAGGGAACTCGTTGATCTGATTCTCCTCGGCCCGACCGGTGATCGCCGCCAATTGCAAGACTCTCCCGTGTTGGGTGACGTCTGGCTGGCCTTTGCCCGAGATCCTAAAAGACGCATGGATCTTCTCATAACTCCCTACCACGATCACGCAGCCGGCCCGGTGGCGATGGCTCTGGCAAATGCACTGCGTCAGCTCGCAGAGTCACAGCAAATGACGAAACGTGCGTTGGCTACGTACCTGAAAGACATTTCAGTTGCCTACCTCCAGGGGTTAGTCGCTGCACGCCTCTCATTTGAGGAACTTCTAACAATCGTCGCCCCGCGGACCTTCTGGTGGAAAGACCGCGATGTGCAAAAGAGTCTCTTGAAATCGGCTGCGGAGCAGCGGCTTCTCCTCTGCCTGGAGCGACTAAGAAAATGGGCGCGCGCAAAAGCAGGGGAAGAGAAGGAGAAGGTAGCGAAGGAATTCGCGAATTTGTCCCCTCAGGACCGATATATAGCGCTTGCCGGGATAATCCTCTGGCAAGCGGAGGCCTCTTTATCCGACGAGAAAGGCTTGAACCAATTGGCCGATCTTCCGGCTAAAGCTGTCGCAGAACGGCTGCAACGACTCTTGTTTGCCATTAAAGATGCCAACATCCCAGTCAAAGAACACGGAACGATATGGCAAGTATCGTTAAACCGAACAGCAATGGCGGCACTTCAAAGGTCTATTCCCGCGGTCAAAGGCGATGCCGCTCGTACTCTCTTTAAGGTTAATTGCGAAAACATTCGATGGGCCGTGCTTGATTCGGGGATCGACGGTGGCCATCCCGCTTTTCGATCGCATCCAGCAAACGGAAAAAAGACCGCGCAGTCGCGCATCATTGAGGCCTACGATTTTCGGAATATCCGCGAAATCGTAAATCTCGATAATGCGAATATCCAAGATCGTCCGGGACGCCTCAAGGATTTGCTGGCGGATTGTAAACTGGAGAAGAAGCAGGCGATCAAGAACTTGCAGCAGTTAGCTGAAGATGCGGGCAACGACCGACCGATTCTTTGGGAGCTGGTTAAGGATTTCATCAAGATCGATCCAACATCAGCGCCGACTGGATCTCACGGGACCCACGTAGCGGGAATCATCGGCGCCGACAGCAAGAATGGCGAGGCCGATGGAATGTGCCCGGACATCAAGCTCTTGGATTTTCGCGTCCTCAGCAAAACTCTCGAGGATACCGAGTTCGCCATCATCGCCGCCTTGCAATTTATTCGTTACTTAAACGAACGCAGTGGCTACATCGCCGTGCACGGGGCCAATCTCAGCCTGTCAATCTCACACGATGTGCGAAACTTTGCCTGTGGCAGAACGCCGATCTGCAATGAGTGCGAGCGACTCGTTAACAATGGAGTGGTCGTAGTAGCCGCCGCCGGTAATCGCGGCTACCAAAGTTTCGAAACGCACGAGGGTGCCTTCGAAAGTTATGCCGCCTTTAGCATTACTGACCCGGGTAACGCCGACGGCGTAATAACTGTCGGCGCGACGCATCGCTTCCGGCCTCATACCTACGGCGTGAGTTTTTTCTCGAGTCGCGGCCCGACCGGCGATGGGCGCCTCAAGCCTGACATCGTCGCGCCTGGAGAGCGCATTCGTTCCTGCATGTCAGGCGGTGAATGGGGAGAATTGGACGGCACCAGCATGGCCGCGCCACACGTTAGCGGTGCTGCAGCCATGCTGATCGCCCGTTACTCCGAGCTAATCGGGCAACCTCGTGAAATTAAGCGCATCCTTTGCGACACCGCGACCGACCTCGGACGGGAGCGTAGCTTTCAAGGAAATGGAATGCTCGACGTCTTGCGAGCATTCCAAAAAGTTTAGGAAGCAACATTATGGTCCTCAGCTTCGATGTCCGCCGAGCCCGCAAGGGAGATTGTTCGATCCTCCATTTTGGAACTCCAGATGAACCCGGGCTTATACTGACCGATGGCGGACCGTCCCAAGTCTGGAAGCCACAGCTGAAACCGCGCCTTGCTCAGATTCGCGAGGCACGGGACATCGGCGACGACCAACCGCTGCCGGTTGATCTGATGATGCTCAGTCATATCGACGACGATCACATCAACGGGATTCTCGAGTTAACGGGCGAATTAATCACCGCGGCGGATGCCGGAGAACCGCTTCCTCTGAAGATCCGCCAACTCTGGCACAATAGTTTCGACGATATCATCGGCGACACTCCGGAGGAGTTGCTGGCATCCGTCACCGCAGCTTACGGAGCAGCCGGCCTCAGCGGCGAGCTCGATTCCGAAGGCTTCGCCGCGCCCACCGCACAGGTTCTGGCCAGTGTTGAACAGGGAATTCATCTTCGCGACGACGCCAGGAGACTAAGTCTTCCGATCAACAAAGCTTTCGACGGCAAACTGGTGAAAGCCGACGTAAAAACCAAGGCCGTAGACATGGGTAAAGGTCTGAAACTGACCGTTGTGGGTCCGATGAAGCAGGAGTTGCTCAATCTCCAAAAAGAGCATGATGCCTTTCTAAAGAAATCCCAGAAAGAAAAGAAAGCACCTACTTCGCTCGCGGCGTTTGTCGATGACTCGGTCGCCAATCTTTCCAGTATCGTGGTTTTAGCCAAAGCCAAGAGGAAAAGAATCCTCCTCACTGGCGATGCGCGCGGCGACAAAATCATGGAAGGACTGGAGCTCGTTGGCCTGTTGCCGAAGAACGGCAACATGCACGTCGATATACTCAAGGTGCCGCATCATGGCAGCGACCGGAACATGGAGACGATTTTCTTCGAACGTGTCAAAGCCGATCATTATGTCTTCTCCGGCAATGGCGAACATGGCAACCCGGAACGCAAGACGTTAGAGATGCTCCTCGACGCCCGAGGAAACGATGACTTCGCCATCCACCTGACCTATCCAATTTCCGAGATCGATACCGGACGCAAAGCGGAATGGAACAAGCAGCGCGACAAGGAAGTGGCCAAAAAGAAAAAGAAGCCGAACACGAAGGTCCGGGAAACTTGGTCGGACGAAAAACACAGTCTCGCCAGCTTCTTTACCAACAACACAGCGTTCGGCAAAAAGGTCCAAGTTGTTGAAAAGGATAAACCCCATGTCATCGACTTGCTCGATGAACTTGGATTTTAGCGTCCTCTGGATTTTTGCGGATCCGATTGTTTCCGCGAAAGTCTCTCCTTGATTCATGATCACGACAAAGAGGACAAAATCACTGCGAAAATGTCGGCCTACTGAAAGTTGTTAACGTGCCTTGGTCTAAACAAATGAGGCGGGGCCGCGCCGCGCGCTCACCCGGATTTATCTGGAAGCATATTACCTGACGGGGTCGGCGTGCGCGGCGAGCATCTCTGGCTGGTCGTCTGCTCGAGCGCGTTCGAGACCCTGTGTTGTCGACGCCATTCATGCCGCCCGCTATAAAGCTCCGTGGCGAACTTTTTCGTCGACCGCCAGGTAATCAGTTCGCGGCGGACTAAAAGTATCGAGGACGCGCGTCGCCGAGAGCGTTTCCACGCCATGCGGAACATTGCTTGCGAGGTAAAAAGAATCGCCCGTTGAAAGCTCATGCGGTACGCCTTCGACGATCAACCGCATTTTGCCTTCCAGAATGTGAACGATCTGCTCCTGCGGATGCGAGTGCGCCGGCATCTGACTACCCGCCGCGAGTGTGGCGAGCATCTGATACATCGTGTTGCCGTGTGCGACCGTCCGGCGCGTGATTCCGGGACAAATTTCAATCGTCGGATTTTCTCGTTTCATGGCCAGAATCTTACTCCGGTACGTTTCCCGCGCGAATCTTCTAGGGCGAGCAATCGCCTTCTTTCGCGGCGCAGCCGCTTTGGAGTGCGGTGGCTTGAAACCGCTTTGGGACCAAAGCTCTTCCGCCAGGTAATCCTGCTCGATATCCGAGAGCGTTGAGCCACTCGCAAAGTTTCAAAACTGTTACGAAATAGGTCTGATCACACTTGCTACTCGCCACTTATTGCTGGCACAATGCGCGCCATGAAAACATTTACATCATTAGCCACAATTCTCGTTCGCGATATTGCTCGCGACTTCCTTATTTGCGCAAACTCCCGCCACATCACCAGCGACTGCCACAGGTCCGACCTCCGCCCAACCGGCGAGTGCAACCGGTCAGCCGCCTAATCCTCAAGAAATGATGAAGCAGATGATGGAAATGTCGAAGCTCAATGAAAATCACAAGCTGCTCGCGGACATGAACGGCAATTGGAATTTCGCCATCAAAATGTGGATGAATCCCGACCCGAACGCCAAGCCACAGGAATCCAAAGGCACTGCCACTCGAAAGAGCGCGATGGGAGGCCGTTACGTGATGATGGATGTGACAGGTAAAATGCTGATGCCAGGCGAAGACGGCGAAATGAAGGATGTGCAGTTCAAAGGGATGGGCATCGAAGGCTACGACAACGCAAAGAAAAAGTTCGTGAGCTCGTGGATCGACAATATGAACACCGGCATTCAGTTTTCTGAAGGCACCTACGATCCCGCGACCAAGACATTCACTTATACCAGCGAAATCGAAATGATGCCCGGGATGAAAACACCAGTTCGCGAAGTAATTAAGGTGCCCGACAACAATCACATGATGCTCGAGTGGTACGAAAACCGCGGCGGCCAGGAAAAGAAAACAATGGAAATCGCCTACACACGCGCCGGCAAAAAATAGCGCGTGTTAAGTTTCTGTAGAGCCGACCACTCCAGTGGGCGCCGTGCTCTCCGGCGTGTAGAGGCGCTGCCCGCCCTACCCAGGCTATTCCTTGGTTTGCTCTGAACGGATGCGAAAAATCTGTGGTCCTCGCGTCAGCCTCACTCATAACTCGTCATTAAAATTTCAATCAGACGAAAGACGAACTTGTTTCCTTCGCTGTCCTTGAACATCGCGTAAGTGCCCCACGGCTGTTTCTGTGGCGGACCTTCGAACTCGACACCGCGCGTTTTCAATTCCTCGTACGTTTTGTCGATGTCGTCGCACGTGTACGACATGTTCATGAACGAGCCGATCCGTTTTTCCTCTCCCTCCGGCGTAAACAACACCAGGCGCGTTTCCGCTTTCGGAATTCGTAACTCGATCCAGCGCTGCTTCTCATCGAACGGTTGATCCGTTATGATCGTGAACCCGAGCTTGTCTGTGTAAAACTCGAGCGCGCGGTTTTGGTCGGCTATGGGGACGCTGACGAATTTGATTTGCTTGATCATGATGCGTTGAAACTAATTGGGTTCGCTGCAAGTCGTCCACAATGGATCGCACTTTTACGGCAGAAACTGCTGTCCGTTTAAACGAGTAGCGCTTAATCTGCTCTCCTCACTGGTCACTCATCATTTGTCACCTCGAAATCCTCGCTTCAAACGCACCGTCCCGATCGACGATTACGTGCTGGATGTGCTGATGCGTGATTTGATCGGGCACGATCAAAAGCCCGCCGCTTTTATCGTTTACCTGCATCTTTACGGCCAGGCCGCACGAAATAAATGGCGCCACATTAGCGCCAGTGTTCGCACCATCGCGGACGCAACAGGACTCTCCAAAAGCGCCGTCCACGCAGCGCTCACACATTTGCGGCGCCGGCAACTAATCGCGACGACCGCCGCTCACGCGACAGCCACTCCGCGCCACCGCGTTCTGCGTCACTGGCGTACGCGATGATTGTAGGCGTCTGTGCCAGACGTCGCTCACTAGAACCAGTCCCAACGTTCTGAGCACAAATCTGTTACTTCGATGAACGCAAACGCGCCAGCAATTGCGAATCGTCTGTAAGGGTTGCGCTGGGAATCACCAAACAGGGAGGCGAAATGATCAAAGGAAGTCAATTAGTCGGACGTGCAGTCATCGACATGGAAGCCGCGGAGCGGCTCGGGAAAATCAAGGAAATCATCGTGCAACGTGACGGCGAGCGCGTGGCTGGCTTTGTCCTCGTGCACGGCGAAACGATTGTCGGAACCGCCGGAAAGCGGCGGATGATTCCCGCTTCCGCTGTACATTCGATCGGGCCTGATGCGGTGACTGTCCGTGGATCTGCGATGCAAGAAATGGTTGAACTCGATAACCTGCCACGCATGTCCGATATCATCGGTCACAAGATGGTCACGCAAAGCGGACGACTACTTGGCATAATCGACGACGTGCTTATCAATCGCGCAGATGGGAAAATTGTCGGCTTTGTCGTCGGCGAAGGCGTCCGGAGCAAGTTGGAGAACATCTTTAATCCGCAGCGTTCCCGGGTTCACGGATACGTGCGCGCTGAGGCCGATCTCCACGTGGGCAAGGACTTGATCGTAGTACCAGATGACGCGCTCATCGAAGGAGAGCCAGCCGCGCAGGAAGGCGACCAGAAATCACCTATGGCGAAGACAGGCGACGCCGATTCGCGTGGATGGGAAGAGCGCGCTTCGGCGGAATCCACGAGACCGAGCATTTGGACGCGGCGAACAGACACGCCAGCACAGACTCGACCGGAAACAGCGATGGACCGCGGTCTTAAATCTGAAACTGCCCGCGCATCGGAGACAGGCCGCCCTGTTACATTCGACGAAGAAACAGCACCTAAAATTGCAACACCGGTTACGACCGATGAAGCCGTTACGACCGTCTCGCGGGACGAAGCTGTGACCACCGTCGAGCAGGATCAACCTCTAAAATAGCCTGTGCCGTCCGTTATCTCAGCGGAACTGTAGCGCTTCTCTGTGAGACGCCAGGCGTTTGCCACAAACGCTTCCATAAGTTTCTGCGCTCCTGTTTCATGGCTTCCAGATTAAATCCGCTTCCCGCTATGGGTGAACGATTGCTAAACCGAAGTCGGTAACGATTTTGCGACGCGTCGCAAATCATCAAGCAGGATCTCCATGTCGCGCAAAGTCGTCCGATAGTTCAAAACACAGCCGCGCAAAGCGAAGCGACCGCCGACCATGGTATTGGAGAGATACGAGCTGCCGTCTCGCTGCAGCGCAACCAGCAGTCGCTCATTGAAGGCATCGATTGTTTCAGGCGGCTGATTTTTGATCTGCGCCGGCAGGTGACGAAAACAAAAGATCGATAACTCGACCGGTGCGACCATCTCAAAGTCATCGCTCGCACGCACCATCGACTCGAGATGGCGCGCACATGCAAGATTGCTTTCGATCGCGTCACTCAACCGATCGAGACCCACTCCCTTCAACAGCATCCACACTTTGAGCGCCCTGAAACGCCGGGACAGTTCCGGCCCGTAGTCCCAACATACAAACGCTTCGTCTGCTTCCTCACCAAACATCCGGGTATATTCGGCCTCATGCGAAAAAGCGGTCCGTGCAACCTCAGGGTTGCGGTAAATGACGCAGCCAACATCCACCGGGAGATAAAGCCATTTATGAGGATCCAGCGCGATGGAATCCGCCTGCTCCATTCCGGCGAATAATTTTCTCGCCGATTTCGCGAGAATGGCGAACGCACCATAACTTCCATCCACGTGCATCCAAAGCTGGAACCGGTTCGCAACTTCTCGAATCTCGCGTAACGGATCGACCGCGCCGGTATCCACGGTTCCAGCATTACCGACAACGCAACATGGAACGTAGCCAGCCGCCAGATCAGCAGTGATTTTTGCGACAAGATCGTCCATGCGCATTCTCAAGCGTTCGTCGACCGCCACCTGCCGCACATTCTCCCCGCCAATTCCCAGAAGCGCCGCTGCCTTGGTGATGGAAAAATGCGTCGCGCTCGACGCATACACACGCAGGCGGCCTAACGACTCGTATTTCGTCTGGCGCGCCGCGGCCAGTGCGGCCAGATTGGCCATCGATCCGCCGCTAACAAACAAGCCGCCGGCTTCAGAGTTGAATCCCAGAATTTGACGGATCCAATCGATTGTCACGCGCTCGAGTTCCACCGGCGCCGGCGCGGAACGCCAGATGGTGAGATTGGCGTTCAAAGTCGAAGCAAGCAGATCGGCGAACGCACCGATTGGAGTGCCAGGCGATTGCACATAACCAAACATCCGGGGATGCGCGTTCTGGCGGCTATACGGCACGATCGTGTCGCGAAAAATTTTCAGCAGTGAATCAAAATCGGTTCCCTTGATCGGGAGGTTCAAATCGAGCCTACTCCGAATCTCGCGTGAAGAGGTGTGCCGATACACCGGGCAACCACTGAGCCCGCCAAGGTAATCGGTCATGAATTGGATGACCGAATCGCCCCATTCGCGTATTTCGTCCGGAGACGGCTCAAGCATGTCCACGTATTACACGCGCAAAGAATCTCGTGTGCAAATTGCGGATTGACTCGCGACCTACCGACTGCTCGGCCTCCCGGCTTTCCGTTTACCTACCTGTTGCAGATGGGTGGGCGCGAGCACAGCCCGCTCGCCCGTGGCGAGCGCGCCGAGTTCACTCGCCATTCATTTCCAAGCTTCCTCGCTCTTCTCTTCGTAATGTTTGAACGCCGTCTCCAGACCACTGATCACTTCCGCAGCGGTTTCGAAGAGCGCCTGCGCTTTCGGTTCATCTATTTTGTTAATGTCGCCGCGCAAATGTTCGATTAGTACCCGAAATTCCTTCCGAACATTCGCGGTATGCACGCGCGGATCTTTTGATGCAATCGTTTCCATATAATGCGTTCGCCGTTGGAACGGCGCGCAGACGCACCAGAATCCTTCTTACTTTTTTTTCCTTCCTTCCTACCGTTATCACCAGTGCCGATTATTGTTTTTGCGCTGCTGCTTTTTGTTCTCCTCGCCTTTGCCGGCGTGGTTCTGCTTTCGCTTGCCTTGCGTTACCGGGCCGGAACTTCTCGACGACAAGCACGGCCCTGGGTCGCGAGCCTGAATGTGTGGATGACCAGCTTCTCGGCTGTTTTCTTTCTCTCATTCACGCTTCTGCTCTCCTTTTGGGTGGACTCAGCATTTCGGTTCGCCCTGATTGGCATGGGTTGTGGAGGCATTCTCGGCTTGGTCGGCCTGGCGATGACACGTTGGGAAAGCCGACAGCATGGACTCTTCTACACCCCGAGCCGCTGGCTCGCGCTTTTCATCACGGCGGCGATCGCCGCGCGTTTCGTCTACGGCTGGTGGCGCGCAACGCACTACGGCAGCAGCGCTCATGGCGATCAGCATTGGCTGATCACGGCCTCTGGCACGCAGCTTTCCCTGGCAGTCGCTGCCGGATTGCTCGGCTACTATCTGGTGTACTCCGTTGGAGTGCGTCTGCGACTCACGCGGCACGAACAACGGCAATTCAATTAAATGAATCAGGAAAGCAGGACCGCAGGAAATTCGTGTTTATCCATAGGTAAGAAATTTCTATCTGGAAACCAGGAGACCAGGAATGGATTAAAAAGCACGTCGCCGACTCGCCGTGGCGAGAATCAAGAACTGGGAGAAAATATTTTCCTGGTTTCCTGGCTTCCTGATTAGTTTTTCCTAACCAGCTTTGCGTTCGTGCACCGCGATGATTTGCAGATCGTCGCTGGCAGATTCCAGCACCAGCGTTTTGCTGATTTTACCGGTTGAAGTTTTATTGCCATTTCGCAATTTGAATCCCAGCGGAAACGTTACCCGTACCCGGTTCTCACTTTGCGGTTCGATGTTAATTTTTCCTGCGACCCAGAAGTGCCGTTCCGGCCATTGCTCGTCATAACGTTTTAAGTCCTCCCGAATCTTTTCACGATCCATGACACCTTGGTCATAGTACTCGACGCGATCGGCAAAAAACTCGGCTTCGGCGCCGACGTTCTTATCGAGTCCGGCCAGGACGAACGCGGCCACATAATCATGCACACGGTCCGCGCTCAATTCGGCCGAACCTGTAGCCGGCTGCGCTGAAGCCGGCTCCGTGTTCACTGCTGACGTTCCCGCTTTAGCCACCGTCGAGGACGCTGGTTCCATCGTTTCTGCTGAGGTTCGCGCTGCTGCCGGCGGCGCCGACGCGGGCCCAGTAGTCTCTGCCGTCATTCGCGCTTCGACGGGCGTTGTTTGGATCGGCGTTTCAGTGCCAGTTGGCGGTGTTTCGTTATCGATCGGTGATGACGTCTCTCGTCTCTTCTTTGATGTTCGGCGCTCGCGTTTGCGCAACCCGCGCCAAGTCTCGGAACTCTGCTCGGTAGCGGCTGTGCTCGGGCCAACCGCGGGCTTCGCGCCGAGCGCCTTGCTCGTTTCCGCATCAAGCTGTCCCGTAATAGGCAACCCGTTGCGGATCTGATAACGACTCAGCGCTACGCTGAAATCGGTGCTGTAGGCGCCGTCGATTTCGCCAAAATAACATCCTTCGTCGGCGAGTTTTGTCTGCACCTCGCGCACGTTATCGTCCGCCGAAACCGACCCGATGATCGCAAGGCGCCACCGCGACCGCAAAAACAAACCGTTTTTTCACATGATTGTATCGAAGGCCGGTCGCGGTCCGGATCGGCTAAAAAAGAGGACGTGAAATCGGGCCGCTCAGCGCAGAGGCGCGCCAGAAGTCGACTACGGAACCCGAGCGGGCGTGGAATCGGATTCGGCACTGCGGCGTGGTTCGCGGCAATCGCGCGAAGCCTAGGGTGCGGTGTGTGCCGGCGCGGGAAGATAGAAAAAGAGAATCCCGAGAATTAGATAGAGCGAGAGAAGTTGGATGCCTTCGATCCAGTTCGTCTCGCCGTCACTACTGATCTGAAACAGGACGTAAACCGAGACCACGACCGCGACTACTTCTGGCAGGGTAAATTCCAGATCCATCGGTCGCCCAAAAGCGTAGGAGAGAAAAATCAGCACCGGCGCGACGAAAAGCGCGATTTGCAGGCTGGAACTAATCGCGATACCGAAGCTCAGGTCCATCTTGTTTTTCATCGCCATGAGGACGGCGGTCGAGTGCTCGGCCGCGTTGCCCACAATCGCCACCACGATAACACCGACAAACACCTCGGTGAGGCCGACGGAGTCGCGAACGCTTTCGATCGTCCCGACGAGAAACTCCGAGAGCAGGGCGACAAAGGCGGTAGCGATGAGCAGGATGATAACAGCCTTCCTGCGCGACCATTGCCTCTCTGTTCCCTCGCGTCCCTCAGTGCCTCGGAAGAGATCCTTGTGGGTCCGGAGAGAGAACGCCAGCATGCAAAAGTAGGTCAGGAACATCACGACGGCGATGCCTAACGAGAGCTTCTGCTCGACCAGCGGGCTCCAGCCGCCAGGGGTTCGGTCGGCGGCGCGATGAAAGACCGTCGGAATGACGAGACCAATCGCGGCCAGCGAAAGCGAAATCACGGAGCTAGTCGCTGCGGTGCGGTTGAAACATTGTTTTTTATATTTGGTGCCGCCCATTAGAATGGACAGGCCGAGCACCAGCAACACGTTGCCAATGATCGATCCCGTAAGGGAGGCTTTCACCACATTGGTCAGACCTTTGGAAAGCGCTATGCCGGCGATGATCAGCTCCGCGGCGTTTCCGAAAGTGGCGTTGAGCAATCCTCCCAATCCTTCCCCGACTCGGGCCGCTAGCGCTTCGGTTGCGCGTCCAATCCAGCCCGCGACCGGAATAATGCCGAGAGCGGCGCAAACAAAAAGCGCAGTGGGACTGATGCCCCCGGGCCAGAAGCGCAGAAGGATCGCCAGCGGAACGAAGATAAGAAGCCAGTCGAGAGACGGTTTGAGTTTCAGAAGTCTGAGAATTTCGCGACTTGCTTCAGCTAATCAACCCGTGAAAGCTCAGCCTAAATCCTAACAAATGAACGAAATTCTTTATCGGCGCCAAATGATGAATGGAGCTGAGGGGATCAGCGACATAGAAGGTAAAGCTGCGCGGGCAGCAGCGAGCGAGCGCGGGCAGCGAACGAGTTTCAAAACGGTCGTTTTGGTTGGTGTTGCAGCGCTGTCGTGCATTCCGTGTCTCGCCGAGGCACAAAGCGCAGATGAGCGGCTGCGAGTCATTTACGCAGAAGAATGGAAATGGCGTCTGGAGCAGTTTCCCGGTCTCGAAGGCGTCGAAAAACCGGTTCCCGATCGCTTGCCAAAAGTAGATCAAGCGACACAGGAGACACGACAACGTTACTGGCAGGATGTGCTGCACAAACTCGATGATGTTCCGCGCGCGCAGCTCTCGCCGGAAGAGCAGATCAACTACGATGTTTATCGGCCGGAAATCGAGAATTTCGTCGCCGACCAAAAATTCCGTGATTTCGAAATGCCGGCCAACTCGGATTCCGCGTTCTGGAGCGATTTGGGCGAGACGGCGCGGCGACCTTTCAAGACGCTGACTGATTACAAAAACTGGATCGCGCAGATGCGCGACATCCCGCGGTATTTCCGCGAACAAATCGCGAACATGCGGGCGGGGCTTTCGCGCGGGTTCACGCCACCACGCCTCACTTTACAGGGACGCGAGAAATCCATCGGTACCATTGCGGAGGGCAAGCCCGAAGACAATCTGCTGTACACACCATTTCGGGAACCGATGGTGGGAGTTCAGCCGTCCGATCAGGAGAAGCTCAAATCGGAGGCTGCAAAGGTGATTCGTGAGATCGTGCAGCCCGCTTATGCAGACCTTCTCAAATTCTTCCGCGACGAATATGTGCCGCACACCCGCACGACGCTCGCGGCCGAAGCCCTGCCGGACGGGAAAACGTACTATCGTCAGAAAATTCGCGAGTTTATCACGCTCGATCTGTCGCCCGATGAAATTCATCAGATCGGCCTCGCGGAGGTTGCCAAACTACATCAGCAGATGGTCGACGCGATGCACGAATCCGGGTTCAAGGGCGAGTTTCCAGCATTCGTGCAATTCCTCCGGGACGATTCGCAGTTCTACGCCAAAACGCCGCAGGATCTGCTCAATCGCGCCGCCTGGATTGCGAAAGTATTCGACGGCAAATCGTCGCAATACTTTGGCTACCTGCCGCGGATGCGCTTCGCCATCAAACCCGTCCCGGCCGATCTCGCGCCCTTTTATACTTCAGGCCGTGGCGGTCCGGGCATTTATCTCCTGAACACATACGATTTGCCGCATCGTCCGCTCTACAATCTTCCCGCGCTGACCCTGCACGAGTCCGCGCCCGGACACGCATTCCAGATTCCGATCGCGCTCGAGCACAAGAACCAGCCGGAATTTCGGCGATTCGATTACATTTCCGCGTACGGCGAAGGGTGGGCGCTTTATTGTGAAAGGCTGGGCCAGGAAATGGGGATGTATGAGACGCCATACGAGCGCTTTGGAATGCTGGGTTATCAGATCTGGCGCGCTGTCCGGCTCGTTGTCGACACTGGCGTTCATTCGAAAGATTGGACGCGCGAACAGGCGCTCAAGTACATGCACGATTACACCGCGTTACCGGAGCATGAGATCGAAACCGAGGTGGACCGTTACATTGCCTGGCCGGGGCAAGCCCTCTCGTATTATATGGGCGAGCTCGCGATCGTGCGTGCCCGCGAAAAGGCGGAGAAAACGCTCGGAGCGAAATTCAACATCCGCGCTTTCCACGATGCTGTGCTCGAGCTCGGCTCGGTACCGCTGCCCGTTGTCACGTCGCGAATCGATCGCTTTATCGCCGAAAATGGTAAAGGCCCTTACCCGGATATGGAGTGAGCAGGGGACGCGCACGCGATTGGCGGCCGGTTTCGGCGCCTCGCCTAAATGAACTTATCTGCTTTTTAGCCGACCAACGATCTGCACGGCTTTTGCGGATGATCAGAGTGCTGTAGCGTCCAGAGCTTGCTCGCGGTGCGAGTCCTCAGCGGAATAACTCGGGACGGTTGCCTCGCTGCTTGCCGCTTTCGCTGGCTTTCGCTTCGACTTGCTCGCGGCTGATCAGACGCGATGTCTCTGGTCAAATCGAATCGCGGATACCGCGGTCGAAATCGCGTGGGCCGACGACGCCGGACATTTTATCCCACACCGAGCTCACCGCAGGACGCACCGTGTCCCATGGCAAGGCCGAATCGGGTTTGCCACTTTCGTAATCATTTGCCACGGATTCCTCGACTTCGTCGAACTTCTTCCCACGATGCTTCTGGAATGAATTGTAGCCGGTGCGATACGCGTGCTCGTATTGGTCGTACGAAGAATTCTTCGCGTACGGTTGTTTAGAATGTTGTTCCCGCCAATAAGCGGCTTCGTTTTCCGGGTACACCCATTGGCCGCGATCATTGTCGTCTGCTTTCGAACTTGGTTGCATAACTAATCTCCTTCTGCTGTTCCCAATAGAACTTCGACAGTTGCGGCCTGATCGGTCGCTTTTAGCAACAGAAAAACGAACCAGAACTCTAGCTAGTTCGTTACGAACGGCGGCCGCGGTCTCTGCTCGACGCAGCTCACATCAACGTTTTTTGCGTCGCCTTTGTGCAGAAATTCGATCGCGATCCGATCGATACAGCCGGGATTACTGAACCCCTGAGGACCCCGACCGGCCTCTGGAATAATGACATGTCTGCTGTTCGGCAAATGTCTGGCGACCGTACTTTGGCGGCGTGATCGGGTCCATGCCAGGTCGCCTCGGTCGCTATTTCTGGGATCGATGCGATACTCTTAGATGTCTAAACGATCTGCTATCACTTTCACACGTCGCGCGCCTGACAACCTTACTGAAGAGCTGGTCGCTGTGCTCTCGTCGAAGGACTCTTTCGAATTCAAGCCGTTATTCGAAATCATTTTGCTCAATCTGCGGGAGCGAAACGCAGCCAATGGCGGCGAAGAGCTGCTGCGGTTGCGTGCTTACGAAAAGCTTCAGGGCCTTGTGCACCAGGGCGCGGTGAACCGAACAATCACAGGGACCACGAAGAAATACAAAGGCGTAGCGAAGCGAATGGTCATGCTGCGCGATGAGATGAAAGCTTTGCGTGCCGCCTGCGACGAGCGCGCTCTGGCCAAGGCTGCCGCGCACAACTGATCGCTGACCTCTGAGAGCCGGGTCTGTGTACGTCTGGGGAGCGCATGCGGCTCGCGTACTGATTTGAAAGCCTGGCCGTCAACGAAGGCAGATTATGCTGGATGAGGGGCGCTATCGTTGGTTTACCTTCCAAGCTTTTTCTTCGTCACCGGCGCAAATCACTGAAAGATTGCGGCTCAATCGCCGTAGTATGCTAGATGAGCGTTCGGGCGAAGACTCACCGTGGCGAAATGGGAGTCGATCCGCGCTTTCAAAATCGCGACCGCCAACCGGGGCTCGATCTTCTCCGCGCGCTTGCGATCATCGTGGTCGTTGTCTACCACGCCGCGCTGTTCGGATTCAAACTGCCCGGCCGGGTGGACCGCTTTGGCTGGATCGGTGTCGATCTTTTCTTTGTCCTTAGCGGTTATCTGATCGGCGGCCAATTGCTCGCCCCGCTTGCGCGCGATCAGAGCATCAAACTCGGCCGGTTCTTCACCCGGCGCGCGTTGCGAATCATGCCGGCCTATTTCGTCGTCCTCGCGATTTATTTTTTGTTGCCGTCGTGGCGCGAATATCCCGAAATGTCACAGCCGCTTTGGAAATTTCTGTTGTCGGTGCAAAACATCGCGCTTCATGGGGGAACCGCTTTCTCACACGCCTGGTCGCTCGCAGTCGAGGACCAATTTTATCTCGCGCTACCTTTTCTTTTGCTCTTTCTCTATCGCCGTCCGCGCGCAGCCATCATCATTCCATGCCTGATCGTTATTGGCGGCATCGGTTTACGCGCTTTTCTGGCTGCACAGAATCCATCAGTTGATGGCGGCGTATCGTTCCGCGGTTTTCAAGCGTGGATCTACTATCCAACCTGGACCCGGCTCGATCCGCTCGTGTTCGGCGTCGCTCTGGCCGCGATTGAAAAATTTCGACCGACGTGGTGGCAGCGGCTCATCAACTGCGCACCGTGGCTTTGGCTACCCGCGCTCGGGATAATCGCTTATGCACTGTATCTCGGCGAAACAAAAAACCTCACCATCTCTGCGTGCGTATGGCAATTCCCATTCATCGCCGTCGGCATGGCCGCGCTTCTTGTTTGCGCGGTCAGTCCGCGGCTGCCGCTCTGTAGAGTTGCAATTCCCGGCGTCGCCTTCATCGCCAGCATCGCTTATAGCGCCTACTTGATTCAGAAACTCGTTATTAACGGGGTCGAACAGTTCTGCACAAATCACAACATCGATCTCACGTCAGTGCCCGCGCTTCTCGGAGTCGAACTCTGCGTTTACGCTGCCGCAACGATTCTGTTTCTAACGGTAGAACGACCATTCCTGCAATTGCGTCACCGAATTGCTCCACCGAGTTCACCCGCCGCGGCGGGCAAACGACTCGCGCCCCGCTCTCGGGCCTCCTCTACGGTCGCGTGACGCCCGCTGCCGGTCGTCAAAGTCGCCATCGTCAGAGATTTCGTAATTCTCACTTTGTTGAGGCGCGCCGGCGCCCGGAGGCGAAATCGTAGGAGAAGCGCTGAATTGATCAGCGCCGATCGCGCTCTTCGATTGGACGTCCGGCGCCTGCCGCGCCGTAGCCTTGCGGAGGCGGGTTGGGCGTTCGACGTTCGACCTTCCCATGGCAGAGACGTCAACCGCAGTCATCGCGAGCGCGAGCAACCTTTCCGTCAAATACGGCACTCAGGTCGTCCTCAACGGCGCGACGATTGCCTTTAGCGAGGGCGAACACATTGGGCTTGTCGGCCGCAACGGCTCGGGCAAATCGACCTTCCTCCAGATCGCGGCGGGCGTGGCCCAACCCGATTCAGGTGAATTCACGCGCCGGCGTGATCTCGTCACCGGCTACATGCCACAAGTTTCCGGCTTGGATGATGCGACCACGGTCCACGCGAACATTCTCAGCGGCGCGCAGCGGATTCTCGACCTCATCGCCGAATACGAAAGCGTCCCGGGCGACAGCCCGCTCAGCGCAGCCCTTCTCGACCAGATTGGCGAGGCCGACGGCTGGAACTTGGAACATCGAATCAAGTCGCTCATCACGAATCTGCACGCTCCGGAATCCGATCGCGTCGTGGGCACGCTCTCCGGCGGAGAAAAACGTCGCGTCGCGCTATGCCGGGCGCTTCTCGCACGTCCTGATTTTCTGATTCTCGACGAACCGACCAACCATCTCGACACCGGCTCGATCGAATGGCTGGAGGACTTTCTCGCGCGTTATGCCGGCACCTGTTTGTTCGTCACACACGATCGCTATTTTCTCGATCGGGTGGCGACGCGGATCGTCGAGCTGTCGCGCGGCGAGTTCATCAGCTACGACGGCAACTACACCGATTACCTGCTCGCGCGCGCGCAACGCCAAGCGGTCGAGGAGGCGCAGGAACATCAACGGCAGAAGTTTTTGAAACGGGAACTGCAATGGGTGAGAAAAGCGCCGCGCGCGCGCCGGACGAAATCGGTGGACCGCGTGGAACGTTATTTCGAGATGGCCGCGCAGGAAGCGCCGGAGGCGGAGCTCGACGTCGAGTTGATTATCCCCACGCCGCCGAAGCTCGCGAATCGCATCATTGAATTGCGCGACGTGAGTGTGGAGCTGGGCGGCCGCACACTCTTTCAGCACGTGAATCTCAATCTCACAGCCGGGGAACGCCTCGGTGTTGTCGGTCGCAACGGACTCGGCAAGTCTTCGCTCCTCAAAGTCATTCTGCAGGAACTGCCCGCCGCCAGCGGTGCAGTGGAGATCGGGACGCGAACGCAGATCAATTACGTCGATCAAAATCGGCTCCTCCTCGACGACGAGAAAACGGTTTGGGAAGAAGTCGGCAGCGGCGGAGAACACGTCACGCTCGGCGAGCAGAGCATCACGTTGCGTGCTTATCTGCGGCGATTTCTTTTCAGCGAAGAGCGCATCAACACGAAGATTTCGCAGCTCAGCGGCGGCGAACGGAGCCGGGTGCTGCTCGCTAAAATCCTGAAGCGCGGCGGCAACGTTCTGATGCTCGACGAACCGACGAACGATCTCGATCTCGGAACGTTACGCTTGCTGGAGGAAGCGCTCGTCGCCTTCGGCGGCTGCGTCATCGTGGTGAGTCATGATCGCTATTTTTTGAATCGCGTTTGTACCTCGATTCTCGCTTTCGAAGGCGAAGGCCGCGTGGTCTATCAACGTCGGGAACTACGATTACTACCTGGAAAAACGAGGCGCACCCGGCCCGGTTCGCGATTCATATCCCACGCCGGCCGAAACCGCCGCCGAGCAAACGAAAAGCAAAGACAAACCGCGGAAGCTTAAGTGGAAAGAAGAGCGCGAATGGGAGTCGATGGAGGCGAATATTCTCTCTGCAGAAAACGAGGTGTCGGATTTGGAGGCCACGTTTGCCGCGCCGGATTTTTATGCGAAACCGCGCTCGGAGATTTTCGAGTTGGAGACGCAATTGAAAACGGCACGCGACAAAGTCGCGCACCTCTACGCGCGGTGGCAGGAACTCGAGCTCCTGCAGAGCGTCCCGTCTCCCTAGATTTCGCTTGGCTCATTGACAAGCTAATGCCTGGGCGAAGCACAGACTTCCAGCCTGTGGGGCCGACGGGCATCTTGCTGCGAGCCTTGCCCAACCGCGGCAAGATGCCCGCGTGCCCTACAGCAAGATGGCGTGCGCCACGCTGCCGAGCTTTGCACAGCCAAAGCCAAGTCGATTCTGTGTCATGCGCAAAGTGGTTTTGCGCTGACACAGCCGTGACGCTTCGAGCGCTAACGAAGTTCATGCCCGGGAGATTTGGATGGGAAAACGGCGGCATTCTTTTCCTTAGAGTTCATCAAGACTTCGATTTCGCGAAAGATGACGCGTTCCTAGCGGTAGCGCCGCCGTAGTCCCGCGACTCCGGGATGAAGCGTTGCTGCTAAATGAGATGTAGCCACGGCCCTGTGGGCCGTTTCCCAAGTGTGAAAAGCAGCGCCGAGCTGAACCGGCCGCAGGCCGGTGGCTACAGCATTTGTGAAATCGCCTGGGGCCGCAGATGCTGCGTGAACATTCGGTGGGAGGTCACTTTCCTCCAGCCCGCTGCTGCAACGGAATCAATGTCCCAAGATCGACAGCAGATGTGGGCGAAGCCGTTTTATCGAGAAGCTCTTCGGCCGCCGCTTTCAGTTCCGTCCATCGCGACAACGGATAGGCGGGCGCAAGGACGATGTGGCGAAGTATGCTGCGCCACTCCACCAGCGCGCGTTCGATATCGCCGTGACGCAACAGTTCGTTGGTGAGCTTGTGCTTGGAGCGCGGATCAGCCACCAGCGCGCGCACCACTTCCGATGCGCCGGCGCCGTATTGCACCGGCACGCCCATGGTGAGGTAACCTGGATAATCGGCCCGGCGGTAGACTCGCTGACACAAAATGCCGAGCCGCCCGCCCATCGGCGCGTCCTCGCCGGCGAAGCGCGGACCGGCGCGAATATTGGCCAGATCGAAAACCAATTCGTCGATCGGATAGGTTTCGTCTTCGAGCGCGACCGCCACCGCCAGACCTTCGCCGCCGTGGAAAAATGAGAAGATCATTCCCCGCCTCGTCGGTGTGCCGTCGGGTTCAACCAGTCCAAGATGTCGCCACGCGTACGTTGGCGAGTTCACGATCGCGACGGTTTTATCGTGCTCCAACTGATCGCACGTTCGACAAACGTCCGGCAGGTTCTCGCGCTCCGGCGGATCGATTAACGCCTTGCCAGCCGAATCGATGTGAGCGTTGACCGGCACATCGGCGTAATCGAGCCGGACCGAAAGCAGCTTTCCGCGCATGATCCAGTCGACGATTATGCCCGGCTTCACCAGTTCAACGAGCTGCGGCCGGATCTCAGTCTCAAATTGTTCATGGGTAAAAGTTCCGCGCCGCGCAGCCAAGTCTTTCATTGAGTGTTGAGCGTTGGGCGTTGAGCGTTGGGCGTCTCCCGGCCGCGTTCTTATGCGTCGGCGTTGGACGTTCGGCGCCTGCCCGCCGTAGCCTTCGTCCTTCGCAGTCTTGCTACGGAGAATGGATCGGCGAAGGAGGGTTCGGCGTTGTCTTTTCTGAGTTCTTTCTTCAGCCATTTCACCAATGCCACCTCTCCCGAAGCGAGCACCGTCGCGACCGGCAACTCGCGCCCGTAATGGTTCTGCTCGCGCAGCCGGCAGAGATTTCCCGTGCCGACCCCATCGAGCATACGCGGCACGGTCAGCGCCCGCCGCCACCGATCGTTTTCGCGCACAAAAGCGCGACCGAGCGTCACACTTTCTGCCGCCGGTTTCGCTTCCCATTCTTCGCGAGAATTCAGCATCTCGATCATTCCGCGCCGGACGAACCGCGCGCGCTCATCGGTCACCCAAAGTCCACACGGCCGCGGCCCGCTTTCGAGTGAGTGTTCGACGCCGAGCGGCACGCGTTGCACGCTGAACAATGACTGGGTCAGTTGCACCGCCGCCGCGAACGGTTGTTCGCCGCGCTGTTTGGCCGCATGCATCACGCTTATCAGACTGGGCCAATCAACCTGGGCTGCGCGTCTCAGCTGGCGCGCTTTTGTGTCGCTCAACCGCGGCAGATCGTTCGTGTAAAGCGCGTGACCGACTTCATCGAGACCACGGCGGCCGGCGCGACCAAACATCTGGAGAAGCTCGTCCGCTTCGACCTGGCGCTCGAAATTGCCGGCGAAATAACGTCGATCGGTCACGATCACCGAGCGCATCGAAAAATTGATCCCGGCGGCAAGTCCCATCGTCGCGACGACGACGTTGAGTTGTCCCGCTTTGGCGAGCGATTCCACCACGCCGGCGCGCGCGGCGTAACTGAGTCCGCTGTGATGATACGCCACACGATTCCGCAAGAGTTTCGTCAGGCTCTTCCCCGCGGTTGCTTCCTGGGCCGGGGTCAATCGCAGCGGATCGCGCACCGGCAGGGCCGACGCGATGGCTTGCGCGATCTGTTCGGCAGCAGCGCGACGCGGCGCGAACACCAACACCGGAGCGAGGTCCGCGCGCATGGCGCGGCCAATCATGCGCGGCCAGAAAGATCCGCCAGTCCGGTCGAAGACTCGCCGTGGTGAGCTCGGACTGCGCGACTGAACAAATTGGGAATCAGGCAAATTTCCGAGATCAGTTTCCTCCAGCGGCACCGGTCGCGTCTTATGTTCGATGAGGACGGCGTCACGTCCGATGCGTTGCAGCCAGGCGACCACGTCGCGCGGGTTGGCCACGCTCCCGCTCAAAAAGAGCAACTGTGTTGCTTTCGGTGCGAGAGCGACGGCGAGCTCGTAATGCACGCCCCGCATCGGATCGCCCAGCATTTGAAATTCATCCATGACCAGGAGACCCGGGCCTTCGCCGCGGAGAAACCGCCCGCGCTGTGTCTCGAGCGTCGCGACCACAACCTTCGCGTCGAGATTTAGCGCGACGTCACCCGTGGATATGCCGACATCCCAGCCGCGCACGCGCCATTCCGATAATTTATCGTTAGCGAGTGCGCGGGTCGGGACGGTGAACACCGCCTGAGTTTTCAGGTTCGGATAAAGCAGCTCGAAGATGTAAGTCTTGCCCGATCCTGTCGGCGCCTGCACCACCACGTCTTTTCCCTGTTGCAACGCGCGCACTGCCTCCTGTTGCCACAGATCGGGAATAACCAACCCCGCCCCAATCGAGCTCATGGGACCAGCGAGATAGCAGGTAAGTCGCGAGGAGCACGAGTAAGTTGGCGACGATTCACCCGCACTGAGATGTTGCATTGGCTCTTGCAATCGCGATGCATGAGCCTTGTGGGATCAGCGACATAGAACACGTCGCGATCGTGGGATCGCGCGGGTAGACGGCAACGCAGCTAGGTAGCTGGCGCAAGCACGGGCAGTGCGAGTGATCTGGGTAAAGTGACGAGCCGGTAGCAGCCGAGAGAATGGAGGCCGCAGCGAGCGAGGACATAGATGAGCAGAATGGAGCTGATGGCGATCAGCAACATAGAAGGTAAAGTCGCGAGGTAGCAGCGAGCAAGTGGGCAGCGGGTAGAGCTTCATGTCTGGCGAAAACCGAACGGCTTCGCACGTGGCGCGGCTCGCCGCAACGGACTTTGGTCCTTTATTCGACTTGCGTTCTGCGCGTTCCTCGCATCAAACCCGCTTCGATGCAGTCTGGAACTTCGAGACTGAAGAGCACGAGCGGTGCGACGAGTAGTTGTGCGCCGAGTGATTGTTCGCCGCGGCGGTGAATCGCCAGCCGGCGTGAGCACACGCGCGCACGCGAATCGAAGATGGTCGCGACGCTGCTCGATCCCGCCGCAGTGAGCACGAAACTAACGACCGCGCGATCGCAAAACTTAAGTCTCTAACCGAGATCTGATGTCATCGCTGCCGCAGATGGATCAGTGCGCAGCTATTGCGCTGGCGAGGGCGCTCGCGCGCCGGCAGCTCGTCATTCCAGCGCGGACGATCTGCTGCGAGAATGCATCGTGGAAGTCGACGCTGTTTGCCAGCTCAACGTTTGGCCGATGACGAACGGCTCGGCGATGCGCCGAGCTCGGTTGCGGCGGATGCTTCTTCCGAAATTCTGCCCTTCACGCAGCGCGCTCGGCGAGTGTTCTCGCCAGAAGTCATGCGCCTTCACCGAGCCGATCGGAGCGATTCTTGCAAGATGGCGACGTAGCCGTGCTGGTTCCGGAGACATGCCGGTCTCACGGTGTCGCGATCGCAGCGCGTGAGATCCGAGTGACAAACGACGTCGCGAACATCGACCGGCTTACCGTAGTGCTGCGACCTTGTTCGCCGCGGTGATGAGTCCGTGCTCGGAGGACGCACGCGAGCCCCGCGGCTTATTGATGTCTTGCCCGCCTTCGATCGCCGTCCTTCGGTTTTTTCTGAGCGGAGTTGCGCTTCGACGATGACGGCTATCATGGATGCCACTTGATCAGAACGGTGCCGCCGATGCAAGTGCAATCGATACGATCCGACGACTAATCGCGCGGAATCCCGCATCATAAGCCGCTTATGATGCATGAGTTCACGAGGGTTTGAGTCGTTCCAACGGCAGGCGCGCAGTCACGGGATCCGGATTGGCTCGCTGGCTCGCGGCCTGCTCACGCCGCTGGCTTCGATTTCGTCGCGGCTGTCTTTCGTTTGCGTGGCCGTTTCCGAGACTTTGGAGCAGCTCCGTTACGAACAGCACGGACTTTCTGCTCCTGTTCGGAAGCGGACGCAGCGCGCTGGCGACGTTCCTTGCGTTCCTTACGCAGCTGCTTCTCGTGCAGATAGGTCTTGTACTTTTTATAGGCAAGACCACCGCCCAAACCAGCGGCGGCAACTGCCAGTGCCGCTGCAATTTTTACTGGCCCGCGACCAGGCACCATATGCCACGGGCATTTATCCAGCGGATAGTTATCCGGAAGAGAAAACTCACAATCAGGTGAAGTACACTTATGCGCCATAGCTTGTCGTACCGCGGCTGAGCTAGAATCGTCAAATGCGGAGGTTGCAACGCGCGCGACGCACTCCTGTTGCCTCGTCGGCGCGTGGAGCTGATGGGTTCACGACTCGCCGAAAACGGACTCATCAGTCGACGCCGGTGTATGACAATTGAGCATTCGATCGTTACATGTCGCATTGCTGACGTTTCGCTTTTTATGCTACACCAGCGGTGTGAGCTATGACGTCTTAACGTTCGCCGAATTGTCCGCTTCGCTTTTCGAGCTTGCGGCAAGCGCCGCTCGGGGATCGTCGAGCGCCACATAAGCCGCTGCTCATTTTGCTAATGCTCGGGCGTTACCAGCGCGGAAATTTTCAATCCCTTCTATTTGAGGAAGCGCAGGACCAGCTAAAAGAGTTGCTGTTCGAGTTCGGGCCACCTTCACGGTCCATTAACGTTCTTGATCCTTTTTGGCGCCTTCAGAACGACGGTATCTGGAGAGTCGAAGATGCGTCGGGTACTCGTGTCGCCGAAACAGTAGCGCCACCGACAGCGACCACCTTGGTAGATCGGACCGCTCGGGGAAACTTCGTTCCCGATATCGCGGCGACACTTCGGAAGCAACCTGCCTACATTCCACGCCTTGCACGCGAACTATTATCAGCACATTTCCCTGCAACCTTGCACGCCGACATTTGCGCGGCTGTCGGTCTTGAACTCGATAACGTGCCGCAGGAGTTCGCGACCGAACAACGGCTCGTGCGCGAGGCAGATTTTCGCCCGCGAATAATTCGAGCTTACGAGTATCGGTGTGCAGTAACCGGTTGGGACCTCCGCGTTGGAAATATAGAAGTCGGATTGGAAGCCGCGCACATTAAATGGCATAGCGCCGGCGGACCTTCTGTGGAAAGAAATGGTATCGCGTTGAATTCCCTACATCATAAGCTTTTCGATCTTGGGGCATTTACACTTTCACTTGGAGATGCTCTGCCACAGATACTTGTGTCGCGCGAAGTGCATGGCGGTGATTACGCGCGTCAGCTGCTGATCGATTTGCATCGCAAACCAATTCGTCCACCGCAGGATCCAGCGTGGTTGCCTGATGCCGGTTTCGTGAAGTGGCACCACGAAGAAGTATTCAAAGGCCCTGCTCGAGCATAGCGAAACGTGCGATTCACAATGGAAGTCGACGACATCATCAGTTATCACGATCTCGTCACTGCAGGAGAAGGCGGCGCTGCAGAAGGGAATGAACTTCGGCGTCGGAAAGAAGTATTCGATCTTCTTGATGTCGTTGCGCGAGAACGCGCCGTACGCGGACGCGCTCGATCCAGTCACGGGCATGCTGACGTATGAAGGTCATGATGAACCGCAGCGACGAGGCGGACCAAATCCGAAGGAAGTTGATCAGCCGTTAACGACGCCGAGAGGATCGTGGACGGAGAACGGAAAATTCTTTCGCGCGGCGATGGATTTCAAAAGCGGTCTGCGCGAGAAGCCGGAGCTGATCAAAGTTTACGAGAAGATTTCGCGCGGAATTTGGAGCTACAAAGGTTTCTTCGAATTGATCGATGCGAACATCGTTTCCGATGGAAAGCGAAAGGTGTTCAAGTTTTCGCTGAAACCGGTTGAGAAGAAATCGTTCGGACGCGTTGTCGAACTTCCGCACAACCGATTGATTCCGACGCCGGTGAAGGTTGAAGTCTGGCGACGCGATCGCGGTCAATGCGTCCAATGCGGTTCAACAAAGAATCTGCACTTTGATCACGACATTCCGTTTTCAAAAGGTGGCAGCAGTCTCACTGCCGCGAACTGTCCGATTGCTCTGCGCGAAGCATAATCTGGAAAAATCAGACAAAATTCTGTCGATCGCGCCGTGGATCTTTGCCGGCGCCGCGGCGGCACCGCACATCCAGAAGCTGTCGGGCTGACTATCCTCGCCGCCGCGATTCTGTTTCTCGTGGTCGCCATGGTCGGCACTGCGCGCAGGTTGCATGGAGTCTTGGCATCGGTGCGTATCTGAGATAACGACTACTGTGTGAGTGGCACTGCCGCTCCGCCAAGTTGTCCCTTGTATGCCAACGCGCCAACCGTTCCTCAGGCATCGCCCGACAAGCGATCAGCCGATGTGGAAACTTCGTCTCTACACCGTCATCTTCGAGCACGACACGCGCGCCGGAAAGATTTTTGATCTGGCACTCCTGGTCGTGATCGGGATCAGCGTAACCGTCGTGATGATGGAAAGCGTGGAGCCTTTTCGCGCAACGCACGCGGTTTCCCTGCGCAATCTCGAGTGGTTCTTCACCATCCTTTTCACTCTCGAATACATCGCGCGTCTGCTCTGTGTCCGGGCTCCGTGGGCTTACGTCTTCAGCTTTTACGGAGCGATCGATCTGCTCGCGTTTCTGCCGAGCTACATCAGTCTCGTCATTCCGACCGGAAATTACTTTTTAATGGTTCGCGTCCTGCGGCTCCTGCGCGTTTTCCGGGTCCTCAAGCTCACGGAGTACCTGCAGGAAAGTCACACGCTCGTGACTGCGCTTCGCGCCAGCCGGCTGAAGATCACCGTGTTTCTCTTCACTGTCGTCGCGATCGTCCTCGTCGTCGGCACACTCATGTATCTGATTGAAGGCAACGAGAACGGTTTCGACAGCATCCCGCATGGCGTTTATTGGGCAATCGTCACGCTCACGACCGTTGGCTATGGCGACATCACGCCGCACACGGTGCTCGGGCGGATCCTCGCGAGCCTTATCATGATCATGGGCTACGGCATCATCGCTGTGCCCACCGGCATCTTTTCAGTGGAACTACACCAGGCGGCCCAGATGAAAGACGCGCGCGCCTGTCCCAATTGTCAGACGCCGGAGAACGATCGCACGGCCCGCTTCTGCCGCCGCTGCGGGCAGGCGCTTGGTTAGCGCGAATAATCTCGCTTCCGCTCAGATAAAGGCGCGGAACGAGTAGAAGTTCGTTCCCGGCGGGACGCCATCGCCAAGAGGCGAGCACGCCTTCTGGTGGTGCTCTTTGTCACCTGCGTTTAAGCGGAAACGTTCGACGCCATTTCGTGCGTCAGCGCGACAATGACAGACAGGCGAAAGACTCCTACGCCTTTGCCTCAAGGGGATATGGTTTGTGACGAGCTCGCGTAGATCCAGCTTGCTGCTGGCATGGTCGATGTCGATTCCGACCAGGTTGCCTTCGGCAAGTCATCATTCTTAATTCCAGCCCAGCCTCTGCGCGGTACCGTATCTGACTTCGTGACCGACCAGATCGTGCGCGAATCTCCTATCAACGCATTCGTCGAGCAGCACCTTCACTTAGATGCGGCCGCGAGCATGCGATCTTTGGCTTCCTCAAGAAATGCAATGACCTGCTCGCGAGAGACGCTCGGGAAACCTTCCAGGAAATCCTCGATCGAATCGCCGCCTTCGAGGTAATCGATAAGATTCTGGATCGGCACCCGTGTGCCGGCAAAGCAAGGCGCGCCGCTCATGATTTCGGGATCGATTTTGACGACTGATTGGCTCACGTTCCCGAACTTCGGACAAAGCGAGAACTACTGCAAGAAGCAGAAAAGTGCGTTTCGGCTGGCAGCCAAAACGGACACGCCAGCGGCGTGTGCTCCCCAGATTATTTTTCATGCTCCGGTTCGGAGTCAAGATGCGCTCGCCACGCACCGATGAGTTCAATATGATGGCCGTCCATGAACAAACTGATGGAAAAATTCTTGGTGGCGTGCGCGCTTGGTTGCTTCTTCGGATGTGGAGCGAAAAACCAGGCGGCGGATGACACGACCTCTGCCGATGCGATCAAAACGCCGGCTACAGTCGAACAAGCGGCACGGGTCCTGGATCTCTCAACGTTCCCGCTCATGGACGGTGCGAAGTCCGCCGAGTCGCGTCACGTTGCCAACCTTTCCTATGTCGCGCCCGGCGATCCGAAGAAAGCCTTGGAATTCCAACGGAAAGCGTTCGTCGCGCAAGGCTGGAAAGAATTGCCGAACAGCACCATCTCCGATCAATCCGCCAGCGCAATGTTCGCGCGTGACGGGTTTGTCGTCTCGCTCTCGGTGATTCCCTTTGAAGAGAACGGCGTGTCGGTCAGACTGCAAAATCTGGGCAACGTAAAACCCGGCAAGCTCCCGGTTCCTCCGGGCGCAAAGGCTGTTTATCAAGGCGACCCCACCGCGATGTATGACACCGGGGCGGCAGTGCCTGTGACTGCGGACGCCATTCGGAATCTATTCGTCGCGCAAGGTTGGGTGCCTTATGGCAAGGCCGGCGATTCGGACTTCTTCAAACAGAACGCAATTCTCGCGACGGTGACTGTCTCGTCCGCACCCGCGCGGGGCGGGAAGACCATGATCCAGTATTCGAATCAGCTAATTTCATCTGACATTCCCGCGCCGCAGGACGTCGAAGATTTGCGTTACGTCGATGAGCCGCCCGAACTTACGTTTGCGACGGCGAACCAGGACGCCATCGTCGATTTCTATCGAAAGACGCTGGCCGCCGCGGGCTGGAAATCCACGATGGAGAAGATGGTCGACGTCGATGGGAAGCCGACCATGATCTTTCGCAATCCCGCGAAGGAAATGATCACGCTTGCGGTGCCCTACGATTATGGCAGCGGCAAGCTTGGTGTGTCGGTTCGTTTTCAAAGCGCGACGGAGCTCGCTGAGCGCGATCGCAAGATGAAAGAGATGGCTCCCAGGCTCCGCGCCGAAGCCGAAGCGAAAGCAGCGAAGGAGGCGAAGGAGGCGGCGGAGTTGGCCGAAAAAAACAAGCCGCCGAAGGTCGCCGTCACGCTGCCCGCGGGTGCAAAGGACGTGAAGCAGACCAACGACTCGATCAAGTTCACCCTCGGCAAGGGGAAAGCCAAAGCGGCCATCGAATCGTTGCGCGGACAGTTTCGCGATGCGGGTTGGAAAGAAGAGCACGCGTCGATGGCAGCCATGGCCGGCACGCTCTCTTTCTCGAAAGAAGGCGGGGGGAGTGTCACTGTTACGTACAGCGACACGGGCTTTATGCCGACCGAGATCAGCCTTTCGGCTTTTCGCGCGGAGCTGGAAGCGGCGAAGTGAAGACAGAAGTCAGATGTCGGATGTCGGAAGTCGAGACAGAAATCAGAAATCAGGGGGCACGTCAGTCCATTAGGACTTTTTCTGCCGCTCATGAAAGTCAGACACGAGCCTCTTTGTCAGCTCATCGAGTTTTTCGCTCGGTAGCCCATCAAGATGCGCGACGTTAAGGTGGTGTAGAAGTCCGATGTCGTCCCGGAGAGCGCGCTCGGCGACGGTGCGCACGGCCCGTACGTTCACGTCGTCAATTCCCCGCAGATTTTTATACGCAAGTCTCAGTTCATAGCTATTGGTGTGAGCAATCGCGAACGCGTAGCCATTTGGGTTCCTGGGGTCGTTAACCGTCTTCTCGGCATAGACGATTAGCGAGCTGTACCCGCCCTTATCGACAACTTCGAGGTCTCGTTGAGCGCGAAGGTGCGTCAACAGTGAGTCGTGGATCATCTTTTTGGCGGCGGCGTCATCGCATATCACGACGATACTGACAGCCTTCGATTTCTCTTCAGCGAGCAGGTTTGCCGACTCCCCACACACCAGACCGACCACCAAAGTTATCAAAGCATTTATGGATTTCTGTGAAAGCATGCCGTGTCGTTTATCGGCGGCTCAGGAGCAGAGCAAGCCGAAATTGCTCGATTGGGTCCGGCGACTCACGGCACGGGAATAATTTCCAAATAAATTCGCCTAATTGCTTGAGTCGAACAGACGCGATAGAATCTGGGTGTGACCGCGACTCAGATCATCGAAGAAATCAAGCGGCTGCCGTCGAAAGAAAAAGCCGAGGTGCTGACCGCCTTGCTGCGTTCGCAGACGACGAAGCGTCAGCTATCGGGAAATGAACTCGTGGCATTAGCAGATCAGATGGTCGCGACCAAAGATCCTGAAGAGGCAGATCGACTGGAAAAAGAAATTCTTGCGGGCTTTTACGGCCGCTGAGCGATGCCTCGCATTCGACGACATAGACGGGACAGGCCGAGAGGTCGAAGTGAGCGGGATTGAACGAGTCAATTGGTAAGACGTTCCTACGCGCCCGGACAAGTTCCTGTGGGCGAAGAGGTGATGTGATCTGAGTTCGCGACTCGCGAAAGCTTTCGGAGTCGCCAGCACGCGAGACGCATTTCGGTAACATCCGCGTTACCGAACGAATAGGTCGAATTGCTTGCGGCTGGCCCAATTATTGTGTCTTGTCGCTGCTCAGAATAATTCAGACCAACACAACGATAATGCACATTATGAATCCTCCAACGAATCCAAACAAAGCACTCTGGGAAAAAGGCGATTTCACGCGCATCGCCGATACGATGCGCGAAAGCGGCGAGGCGCTCGTGCAGCGACTCGGAATTACCAAAGGACTTAAGGTGCTGGATCTCGGTTGCGGCGATGGCACCACAGCGTTGCCCGCGGCGAAACTCGGCGCCGACGTGCTGGGCGTCGATATCGCGCGGAATCTGGTCGAGGCTGGGAACAGGCGCGCCAAAGAGCACGGCCTAACGAACCTTAAGTTTCAGGAAGGTGACGCGTCGAATCTGGAGCAGGTGCCGGACAAGACCTTTGATCTCGTCGTCAGCATTTTCGGCGCGATGTTTGCGCCCAAGCCGTTCGACGTCGCCAAAGAGATGGTGCGCGTGACGCGACCGGGAGGTCGCATCGTGATGGGCAACTGGATTCCGAACGATCCGACGCTCGTGGCGCAGATCTTGAAGATCAGCTCAAACTACACGCCGCCGCCGCCGGAAGGTTTCGTTAGTCCAGTGACGTGGGGCGTCGAGAGCAATGTGATCGAACGTTTTACTGCGGCAGGAATTCCGAAAGACAACATCTCGTTCGCGCGAGACACGTTCACTTTCAATTTCCCGGGCACACCGTCAGCGTTGTTGGATGTATTCAGGAAATACTATGGCCCGACCATGAATGCGTTCGAAGCCGCGGAAAAACAAGGCCGAGCGGCTGAGTTACAAAAACAACTGGAAGATTTGTTCAACAGCCAGAACAAAAGTCAGGAGGGCACGTCGATTCCTGCAACCTTCCTGAGAGTGACGATCGTAGACGAAAGTCGACTTCGAGATCGTAACGTGCTCATCGTGAGACGATGACTGCGAACCGAGTCGCCGGAGAAATTCTTCCGATCCTGCCACGCAGCCGAACTCCGCGACATCGGCGAGCCCTAGTCGGCCGACGATGTCGATGAGAAGATCGACATCGGCTTCGTCGAAGTCGGCATCCATGATCGCGTCCGCCAATCAACTAATTCTGCCTGGCTAAGTGCCCTGCAGGTAATCAGTGATTTTACAGCGACAGTTTGGCGGGTGATTTTCATCGCTGCGCAATTTTACACTGTTTGTGGCCCACGCCGCGACGCCGTTCGCCAGGCGTACGGTATACGCGCGCACCGTGATACTGCAGGCGTCGCTCCTCAGAACGAGCTATTCAGGTGTCAGCCGGCGCGCCCCGATCAGTTCATTTAGCCACTGCGGATAGTCAGGGTTTGTCTGGCTTTTTCTTGGCTGGTGGCGGTGCCTTGGGCGGCGGAGGGCGTTTACCTCCACCTTGCATTTGCGGATGGTGCTGGGCGGCCATTTTCTGCTGCTGATGCTGCCCGCCCATTTGCTGTTGATGATGCTGCGCACCCATTTGCTGCTGGTGATGCTGAGCGGCCATCTGCTGTTGATGATGCTGAGCATTCATTTGCTGCTGATGATTCATCGCCTTCTGCCCATGAGTCGCGCCTTCGTGTTGGACTCCTTTGTTGTGGGCGCCGGCCTGGTTTCCCTCAACGTTGTGATTGTTGCCGTGAAGATTTTCTCCCTCGTGTTTGTTCCCGTGATTCTCGGCCCCAAGCTTTTGGGCATGTTCTTCACCGCCCATTCCCGTCTGGTTCTCAGCTTTTCCCGCTCCCGCACCCTGAAGGTTACGTTCATTTACGTTCCCCGGTTTGTTTCCAGCTCCCGCACCTGCTGCTCCCCCTGCGGCCTCGAGTCCCTGCGCGCCTTTGCCTTGGCCAGCGCCTTCGTTTTTGTTGAATGACTTGATCGCTTCCTGGTTCGGTTTCCCCTTGTTTACGTGAAGCGAGGAGATTTTGATCCTTGCTTGCCAACTTTTGACGTTCGAGTTGCTGCGACGTTGGCCCCTCTTTCTTGGCGTTCGCCATCGCCGCTCTTTGTTCTGCATTCGCCTGTGCTTTTATCCCACCATTTCCACCGTTAAAGCTGGTGCGGTTAGCGTTCACATTCTTTTGCGAACGAGTTATTGACGTAGGTGTTGTTGATAACAGTCCTATTCACACGTGTCACAGCGGTGTTGTACTGGAAGTTGTTTCCACTCCATCGTCCGCCCCAGTAGCCGTTTCCGGTGTAGCCATAACCGTAATTAACGCCTCCGTAAAAACCGACATGGGATCCCCAGTAACCCTGGTTAAACGCGTAAGCGCCGTTGTTCCAACCCCACCATCCCGGGGTCCAAAGTAGACCGACCCTCGGCGGAGGGACCCACACGCCTGGGACCCAATAATAATCGTAGTAATCAGTCGTCCCAGCCCCAGTAACCCGGAGTCCAGATATATCCTGCGACTGGACAGGCCGGTTGCTCATACACCGGCAGAGGCGGAGGAGCCCAACCGACTGAGAATTCTACCTGCGCGAATGACGTCGCGAAAGGCAGTGCGAGAAATGCAGCGAAAACTAAGGAACGCAATTTCATAATGTTCATGTCTTAATGGTTAACCACATCTGGATCAAGAAGTAGCGAAGAAGAATAAAGAAAGATGAAGGTGAGAGGCGCGGGCTATTTGGCTACAGAATGCGAGATCCTTCGACCGCGCTCAGGATGACAATGCACTCGGCATTGTCACTTCATTCTGTCGAAGGTTTTCTGGAGAACTTCGAGATCGCTGGGGTTGCCAATCTTTTCGCGCGTGTTCTCAATCCATTTCTTCTCCAATGAATTCTTCGTTGGACGATCGGTTTCGTAGAACACGCCAAACACGCCGGGGAACGGAAGCGATGCGAGTTTGTACGCGGCGAGCTCGTCGGTGACGTCGTGGCGCAGTTCGTCCTCGGGTGTGTTGTCCCATTTTCTTTCCTGGATCACTTCGAAGCTGCCGCCCTTCTTAGGATTGGCCGGATCGAAGACGTCCGGGAAAAATTCGACGCATTCGCTCAAGCATTCGATGACGCTGAAGCCCTGGTGGTCCATCGCGCGCTCGATCAGTTGAATCATGTGAGGTACCTGCGCGGCGTGCGTGCGCGCGATGAATGTTGCGCCGCCGGCGATTAATTTCTTCATCGGATTGACCGGCTGATCGATTGCGCCGGTGGGGTCCGTCTTCGACTTGAATCCGATCGGCGAGGTCGGTGAGGTCTGTTTCTTCGTCAGCCCATAGACGAAGTTGTCCATGATGAAATAAGTCATGTTGATGTTCTTGCGTGCGCCGTGATCGAGATGGTTGCCGCCGATGGAGAAGCCGTCGCCGTCGCCGCCGAACAGGAAGACGTGGAGATCGGGCCGGGCGAGGCTGATCCCGGATGCGAGTGGGACGGCGCGGCCGTGAATGTAATGCGCGCCGTGGCCGTTGACGAAATACGGAAAACGCGATGAACAACCAATCCCGGCGAGGGTGACGATCTTTTCGTGCTCAAGCTGCCGTTTCTCGAGGACCTTGTAAAACGAGGCGAGCACCGCGAAATCGCCGCAGCCGGGACACCACGTCGGGTGATCGGCGGTGATCGCTTTCTTGGTTAACTTTTCTCTCGGTGGTTCCGCGATGGCGGTCGCCGCGGCGTTTCGCCGTTTGGTTTTGTTTCGTTCATAAAATTATTTCAGGAGCCAGGAACAGCAGGAAGCCTCAATGCTACATCAAACCCATCGTCCAATGCGTTTCGATTCACATCAAACTTCAGACATCTTCTCATCCCAACGCCCTGCGGCACGACTTCCTTCAAGTGTTTCACATTTTCTGGGGCAGTACCATGATGTTGCACGTCGGCGCCTTCGCGCGGGATGTATCGCGCAAGGAAGGACTTGCCCTTGAATACGCCGTCCAAAATTTCTCTCACCCGAAAAGTGAGGCCATCGGTCTTGGTGAAACTCGTGATTTTCGGATCGCAATAGCGAGCGCGCAAAATCGTGGCGAGCTGACCGAATCCGTAAACGCCCTGGTCATTCATCTCGACGGTAACGATACGCTTGAACTTCTGGAAAATTTTCTCGAGCCCGTTCGGCAATGGATGAAGATGGCGCAAATGTATCGCGCCGACTTTTTCTCCCTGGTGCCGCGCCAGTGTGACGGCGTCGTGGATTGGTCCGTAGGTTGATCCCCAGCCGACCATCAATGTGCCTTCGTGATCGCCGTGAACTTCGGGCACCGGAATTTCTTCAGCGAGCTTGCGCAATTTGTTGCGACGCTTCGCCGTCATCGCCATGTGCAGCTTCGGGCTGCCGGTTGGGTGACCCATCTCGTCGTGCTCGAGACCGGCGAGCAGCGGATATTTTCCGTCGAGAATGCGCGTGCCCGGCGGAACGTGCTGCGTGATTTGGTCGATGGGATACGGCTTATGCGTCTGCCGTGGCGTAAGGTCCGGCTTGGGATCGATCATTAACTTCGAGAGATCAGGTTCGTCGAACGCCTCGATGCGCGTGGCAAGCGATGTGTCGCTCAGAATGAAAACGGGCGTGCTGTATTTTCGCGCGATTCGGGCGGCTTCGATCGCAATATAGAAACAATCTTCCACGCTTGCGGCCGCGAGCACGACTCGCGGGCTATCGCCGTGACTGCCGAAGATCGCCTGATGCAGATCGCTTTGCTCAACGTTCGTAGGCAAACCTGTGCTTGGGCCCCCGCGCTGGATGTTGCAGATGACCAGTGGGATTTCGGCCATCGACGCCCAACCGATCGCTTCCGCCTTAAGCGAAATGCCGGGGCCGGCGCTGCCAGTCACAGCAAGATACCCGGAGTATGAGCAACCCAGCGCGATCGACACTGCCGCCAGCTCGTCCTCGGCCTGCACGAAAATCCCTCCGTACTTTGGGAACTCGCGCCGCAGAGTTTCCATTATGGACGACCATGGCGTAATCGGATAACCGGCGCCGAAGCGCACGCCGCCCGCGATCAGTCCGTAGGCGATCGCCTGGTTACCGTCCATAGTGATCTGAGCTCGACCACTAGCCCTCGGGATGTGCTCGAATCGATAATGCTTGGTTAAAACATTCCCGACCGGATACGCGTAGCCGGCTTGGAACGCCATCAAAGCCGTGTTGACGATGCTCTCGTCTTTCCCGGCGAATTTTTCGCCGATGATTCTTTTCAGTTTCTCGACATCGAGATTAAAAATTTTCGTGATCAGGCCGAGCACGAAAATGTTTTTGCCCTTGTCCTTGGCCGTGCCGCCGAGCGCTTCAACGGTCAGTCCAGTAATCGGCACGCCGACGTAAACGAAACGTTTATCGTCGAGGTTAGGCTCGACATTGTCCGAATCGTAAAGCATCACGCCGCCCTCGCGGAGGAACCCGATATGGTCCTGATAACTGTGCTGGTAAAACGCGACCAGAAAATCGGCTTCATCACCGGCCGATAACACTTCGCCTGAACCGATGCGCACCTGAAAAATAGATGGACCACCCGAGATCGTCGCCGGGATGGTCATGTAGGTCATGACGTCGTGCTCACTGCGGCCGGCCAGCCGGGCGAGGAACGCGCCGGCGGTTTGAATTCCATCCTGTGAATTACCCGCGAGCCGGATCACCGCGTCCTGAATGCTTTCAGGCCGTAGATCGGCTCTGTCGGTGTTCGGCGGCGGTGTTTGTGCGGCAGTATCGGGTGCTTGGCTCACGGGATTAGAAAATTAACAGATTGAAGGCTCATTTCCACCGGCAATTCGTTAGAAGTCGAGCAAATGAATCCGCGCGCTGTAGCCACGGCGCTGTGCGCCGTAGGGAACGTGGCAGGAACGAGACGCCCCACAGGGGCGTGGCTACAAGATGACTTTAAGGGCCTATCGCCGCTCGCAGCTCTGGGCAGCGACCGCCAACTTTACCAGCATCGTGCTGGACGCCGCGCTACTTTACGGGATCAGGCTCCTGCTTTTGCTTTGTAATTGTAGACACGCCCACGCCCAGCAGTTCTAGTGGACCGACTTTCTTTTCGGCGATCGTCAGGTCTTCGTATTTGATTTTTCCTTCGAAATCACAGCTTCCCGCCTGAATCTCTGTGATGGTCCCGGCTTGGATCTTGAGATTGATCCCCTTTAGTGCCGTCACAATTTGCACTTTAAACTCGATTTTTTTCGGCAACGGCAGTCCAGCAATTCGTATCTCGATGCTTGGATGAAACTCGTTGGTTATCTCGTGTTCGGCGAGGTCCAGGACGATGACTTCGTCGGGCGATTTCCTGGATTCCTCCAGCGCTTCTTGAAGCTCCCTGGCCTTTTTCCAGGAAGAAACCAAAAGATCGGGCAATTCAACGTTGAACAATTCGCCAATTTTCGAAGCGAGATCGGGCATCGCGGCCGGCCATTTGATAGTCTTGACCTCGCGACCCAGGCGATTTTGAAACTCCTGCCATTGATTCGAAGGCGCGGCCGTCGCAGCCGGGTCGGGAAATGAGAAAAGCGTGCGCAGGTTAAGAGATGAATTGTTCATTGTTTCTTCTTTCTCAGAATCGAGCTTGCTCCGTCAGTCTCGAGCCGGTCCTGGCCGGCAGATACATTGGGATGAAAATATAACCCGTAATTGATGGACACATTCTCTGGTGGCTTCTGCGGAGCGTCCCAATCCGGACGCGGATAAAACGCGAGTGGCCCTGCAATCACCGCTTTCGGTTTCCATTTCGTGTATATGAAAGAAGCAAACCCGGCGACGGCGAGGCCAACGGCGATATAGAGCCATAGCATTTTCGAAGGCCGCAAAGGCGGCGGTGAGGGCGGAATCGACGTGATGGAAGGAATCGCTGTCGGAACAGCTGTGGCGATTGGAGTGTAAGTAGAAGTCGGCGATGGCGTGATGGGAGATGGCGAGGGTGTGATAGCAGCGGACGCCGTCGCGCTGGGTGTCGGATTTGACGGTGGGATAACATCCACATTTTTGTCGATTGCTTTGCTTGGCATGACGCGATCGCGGTATGTCGAGGCAATTTCGACATGGACCGGGTAACTTCCGTTTCCGGATGTTGAGTACGTGTGTGTTGCTTGCCGCTCGGAAATCCAATCAGTCCGGGTGCCGTCACCGAAATCAAAGCGATATTGGAGATTCCAGCCGGGTGGCGGTGGTTGCCACAAGACGACTTCAAACAGTACGAGTTTTCCTACCTCGACTGGTGGTGACGGACTCACATTAAGCGTCGGCTGGTTGCGTGCTCCTGCGGTGATGTCTGGAATCGGCGGACGGAAAGGAGTGGTGGCGCTTGGAGTGATATCTGGAATCGGCGGGCGAAAGCGAATGGGGGGGCTTGCAGTGATGTTTGGAATCGGTGGGCGGAAGCGAATGGTCGGGCTTGCGGTGATATCTGGAATCGGTGGGCGAAAGCGAATGACCGGGCTTGCGGTGACATATGGAATCGGCGGTCTCCAAGGTGTGATCGGGCTTCCTATAACATCGCTAGGCGGCGGTTGCGGCGGTGTGATGGGGTTTGCGGTGTCGTATCTACGTGGTGGTTGCGTTGGAGTAGTCAGGCTTGTGGTGTTCTCTCTACGCGGCGGTCGCGTCGGCGGAATGGGACTTGCCGTGTTGTACCTACGCGGAGGTCGCGTCGGCGTAGTCGGGCTTGTGACGTCATCCATGCGTGGAGGTCGCGTCGCGGGCGGCGGGCTTGCAGTATTGTAGGCGCGCGGCGGCGGTCGCGTCGATAGTGGGGTCGGGCTTGCGATGTTGTACCTACGTGGTGGTTGCGTTGGAGTGGTCAGGCTTGTGGTGTTCTCCCTACGCGGCAATGGCGTCGGCGTGATGGGACTCGTGGGGTTGTACCTACGTGGCGCTCGTGTCGGTGTGACGGGACTCGCGGGGTTGTACCTACGCGGCGGTCGTGTTGGTGGGGTTGGGCTTGCGATAACATCGTTACGCGATGCAGGTGTGCGGTACGCGTTGAACATTCCAGGATTACGCGGCAATGGCGTCTGGGAAGGAGTTGGGATCTGAGAGTGAGCCGGCAACAGAACCAACAGGAACAGAATTGAAGCGATTGTGACTGTTCTTCGCGACTGGGAAGCTTCGGTCACAACGGGAGTCTCACTCACCGGGGATAGAGACTAACAAGATTGCGGCAGCATTTCCACCTGCAATCCGTCACGAGTCTGTAGTCGCTTTGCTGCGCCAAGCGTGCACGTCGCCCACACGGCAACGGCTAGAGATGCCGCGCTACTTTGGTGCCGATTGAGATTCCACCTTGGTGTCATCCGCACCGGGCGCACGATCGAGCCCGCGCCGTTTGAGCAATGGTTCGATGTAGGGATCGCGTCCGACGAAATTCTTAAATAACCCGAGGGCATCAGCGGATCCGCCGCGCGAGAGCAACATGGCGCGAAAGCGGTCCCCGTTCTCGCGTTTCAATCCGCCGTGTTGCTTAAACCACTCGACCGTGTCGGCGTCGAGCACTTCGCTCCAGAGATAGGAGTAATAACCTGCCGAGTATCCGCCGGCGAATGCATGTGAGAAATAGAAGCTACGATAACGCGGGGGCACCGGCGGAAAGTCGACCCCGGCTTTGTGCAATGCTTCCGCTTCAAACGCAACTGCGTCTTTCGGAATGTCAGATGGATTCAGTTGATGCCACGCCTGATCGAGTAGCGAGGCCGATAGATATTCAGTGGTCTTAAATCCCTGATTGAATTTTTCCGCGGCCTTAACCTTGTCGAGCAACGCCTGCGGCATTGGTTCCCCGGTCTTGTAATGTTTCGCGTAATTGGCGAGGACTTCCGGCCACGGAGCCCACATCTCGTTTACCTGCGACGGATACTCGACGAAATCACGCGGCACGCTCGTTCCGCTGAACCGCGGATATTTCACGTTCGAAA
>CAWIWB010000022.1:0-355311 GCA_963839665.1 uncultured Verrucomicrobiae bacterium | reverse complement strand
CGAAAGAGTTGCGCCGCGCGCTGGGCGCGGTGCTTGGGCAGGCCGAGCGCGACCAGCGCGTCCACACTCAGATCAACCGCGCTTCCGAAAGTCTCGCGGTAAATGTGCTGCACGCCGCGGCGCAGCAACTCGTAAGCATGCTGCCGGCTGGTGGCGCGCGCGAGAATCCGCAGCTGCGGAAAATGTTCGTGGATGAGATCGACGATTTTTAGCGCCTGCTCCTCCTGGTCGATCGCGATCACGAAAAGCTGCGCCCGCTCCGCGCCCGCCGTCTGCAAGAGATCGAGCCGCGTGGCATCTCCGTAGTACGATTTAATGCCGTAACGGCCGAGCGTTTCTACCTGCTCGGCATCGTGGTCAAGCACAGTTGTGCCATAACCGTTCAAGCGCAGCAGACGCGCCACGATATGGCCAAAACGGCCTACTCCCGCCACTAGCACCGGGTTGTCGCGCTCTTCTATTTCGTCCGGTTCGCGTTCCGGCAGCACGCTCGCGAAGCGCGGCTGCACGAGACGTTCGTTGATTGTCATTAGGATCGGGGCCGCGGCCATCGTGAGCGCGACGGTCACGACGAGCAGATTCGCCATGTCGGAGGTAAGGACGCCGTTTTGCGTCGCAAAGGAACAAAGCACGAACGCGAATTCTCCGCCCTGCGCCAGAGCGAAGGCGAAGAGATAGCGTTGCGTCGGCTCAAGCCGCGAGTAACGACTCACCGCCAGGAGAACGAGGAACTTTACCACTAGAATCGCGACGACAAGCGACGCCACAATTCCCGGTGATCCCGCGATCAGCGCGAAGTTAATTCCCGCGCCCACGGAGATGAAAAACAGACCGAGCAACAAGCCTTTAAACGGCTCGATGTCCGTCTCGAGTTGATGCCGATATTCGCTCTCCGCGAGAACGACGCCAGCGAGAAAGGCTCCGAGTGCGGGCGATAAGCCCACCCTTTGCATGAGCAGGGCGATCCCGACAACAAGTAGCAAAGCCGTGACCGTAAACATCTCCCGGAGATGGGTCGCTGCGATGTAGCGGAAGAAGGGCCGCAGCAGAAATCGGCCGGCGAGGATAACCCCGGCTATCGCGGCCACGACAACGAGAGTATGTTGCCACGCAGGTAAATGTCCGAGCGAGCTGACCGTGGAATGGTTCTTCCCGGTTGGCGGTACCGTCGCAAGCAGCGGGAGCAACGCGAGGATCGGAAGAACAGCGATGTCCTGGAACAAAAGGACCGCGAACGACGCCTTGCCTCCGGCAGTCCTCATCAGGTTTTTCTCGTTCAGCAACTGCAGCACAATCGCGGTCGAAGACATCGCCAGGATGAAGCCGACCGCGATCGCGATCTGCCACGGCACGCGCAATAGGAGCGCAAGGCCTGAAACCGCAGCCGCCGTCCCGAGAACTTGCGCGCCGCCCAGGCCGAGGATCGGTCCGCGCATGTGCCACAGAATCGCCGGCCGCAATTCGAGCCCGATCACGAAGAGCATCATGACCACGCCGAACTCCGCGACGTGCATCACATCCTGGCCTTCGGTCCCGACCAATCCGAAGCAGAACGGACCGATCACGACTCCCGCCAACAGATATCCCAAGACCGACCCGAGCCCGAGTCGCTTCGCCAGCGGCACGGAAATGACCGCCGCCAGCAGATAGATGAACGCTTGGGAAAAACTCATGAGGCGCCACTCTGGCTTTCCATTGCGCGCGGGGAAACTACTCAAGCCATCCCATTTGTCTTCTCAGCGCCTCAAATTATTCGCAATTTGAAACTCGTTCGCTGCCCGCAAATGCAAGTCCGGCTCGGACCTCGCTCCTACCCTCGTCACTAACGCCAGTCCGGCCCTCAACACTCGACGCTCAACTTTCCTTGTCGCGCCGTAGTATTCGGCGACCAAGTGACATTTGTCTCGAAAATCGATGTCGGTAAGGGCTGGGCAAATGCAATGCGATCGATAGTATCGCGCGAGTCTTGTCATGATTTCCTCATCCTCGCGCCCAACCAACCCGCGCTTAGCTCTCCTCGTGATCGCCGTGGTCTTCGCGATCCTGAACGCCGATATCACGACGGTCAACGTCGCGTTGGTTACGCTGGGAAAGGATCTGCACGCAGATTTGAACGATCTTCAGTGGGGACTCAACAGCTACATGCTGGCGTTCGCCGCGCTGATTGTCGCGGCCGGTCGCCTCGCTGATGTCTTTGGACGTCGCCGTTGCCTGCTTGCGGGCGCAATCCTGTTTGCGGTGGCCTCGCTGCTTTGCGGAATCGCGCCCACACTTTTGGTCCTCGTAGTCGGGCGGGTCTTACAGGGTGCTGCTGGAGCGCTGATGGTCCCCGCGGGCATGGCGATCATCTCCAACGCTTATGGAGCGGAGCAACGCGCGCTTGCTCTCGGGACATTGGTAGGCGTATCGGGCGTAGCTCAATCGATGGGGCCGCTTGTGGGTGGTTTTCTTACGGCCGAGGTGAGCTGGCGATGGGTGTTTTTTATAAACCTCCCGCTGGTCGCCGTGATAATGATCGTTACGGTCCGGTCAATTCAAGAGTCGCACGCTGAGAACGCTTCACATCGCATTGACATCGCCGGCGTGCTGACCCTGGCGGCGGCCCTAACGAGTTTGCTTCTCGGCCTTGATGCCGCTGAGGGTAATGACAAGAATCAGATGGGCGCGTTCGGCTTGATCGCTCTCTCGCTGGTCTTGTTTGTGATCTTCACCTTCGTTGAACGCCGCACCGACAACGCCATTCTCGACGGTAAACTTATTCGACTGCCGGCTTTTCTTTGTTCCTGCGTCGCGAGCTTTCTTCTTGGGTTCGTATTCTTTCTTTTTCTATTCATCACCGCGGTTTACTTGCAGGAACGCCTCGGCTACAACGCATTGACAGCGGGAATCGCTCTGGCGCCGCTCAGTCTTGTCCTTGCCGTAACCGGAGTTATGTCCGGGCGCTTAACCAGTCGGATTCCATTGCGGACTCTGCTGATCATGAGTTGCATTTCCCTCGCGCTAGGACTGGCGACTCTTTCCTTTGTGCCTGCATCCTACGGATACATTGGGATGGTGCTTCCGTTTCTGCTGGTCGCCGCTGGCGTCGGCCCCGGATTTACTCTGCTGAACACAGCTGGCCTCGATGCCATTTCCGCGGAGCGCTCCGGCCAGGCAACGGGAATGATCTACATGTTTCGGTTTGCCGGAGGCGCGATAGGAGTCGCCGCCGCCAGTGCACTTCACAGCGCGCTCTTTCACCGCCAACTCGTTTTCAGATTGTCCGAAACCCCATTGTCATTTGCGCAACAAAAGCTTTTGGAGCAGCCGGGTGCGGCCGAACGAATCGGCCAGATCGACAGCGGCCTGGTCGCGAGCCAGGTGGAACAAGTCCGTCAGGCATTTTACGAATCGTTCGCGACGGCATTCACCGGCACGCTGCGGTTGAATGTGATATTGCCGATCGCGATCGCGATCCTGGCGATGATGCTGCTGGAAAAGAAGGATGGAATTAAGAATCCGCCGAGCCGGGATGTCGTCGGGTAGATTGGTCAGATCCGGGAAGGCAAATCAGCGGCGATCTCGCGTAGCCGGAACGATTCACGGTTCTCGATTCTCGTTCTCGCTCCGACCGCTACGCCAGCAGGGAACCAATCTGGCGCGCCGTCCGATATTCTTGCGTGAAGCGTCGTTTTTGCTCATACCAGCCACGATGGGCGACGGCGCTTGGCGCAGCCGCCGTTGGCGGAGCGGCGACGCTCTTTGTCGCCCGCAATTTCTTCCCGACTGAAAAGAAGATCCATCACGAAATCATCACTGACTATGCAGTCGGGGACGATGTCTTCGTCCGAACGATGGGAAATCTGCTTGGACCACCCTTGCTGAAAGGCAACAAAGTGACCGCGCTGGAAAATGGCGATCAGATTTTCCCAGCTCTGCTCGAGGCGATACGTTCCGCACAACACACAATAACATTCGAGAATTTCCTCTTTAAAGAGGGCGAAGTATCGGATGCGTTTGCCGAAGCTCTGGCAGAGCGCGCTCGATCCGGGGTGAAAGTGCACTTTCTCCAGGACGCTCTGGGCTGCGATTGCGTTCGTGGCCGCGCTATGAACTTGGTGCGACAGGCAGGGGTCCAACTCGAAATCTTCCGCTTCATCAATGTAGCCATGAATTTCCGCACGCATCGCAAGCTTCTCGTGATCGATGGTCGGACTGGTTATCTCGGCGGAACCGGGATCGCCGACGACTGGAAGGGTGATGGACGCACCCATGGACGCTGGCGCGACTCGCATTATTGCCTGGAAGGTCCGGCCGTCGCGCAGATGCAGCAGGCGTTTATGGATAACTGGCTCGAGACGCGCGCGGAGCTGCTGCACGGTGATGAGTATTTTCCAAAACTGGAACCCGCGGGTGAGGATATGTGTCAGGTCTTTAAAAGTTCAGCCGGCGAAGGCTCGGACAGCGCGCGCTTGATGTTACTGGTCTCGATCGCTGCCGCCCGTCGCCACATTCGGATCGCGAATGCCTACTTCATTCCGGACCGGCTCTGCATGCAAACCTTGCTCGACGCGCTACGACGTGGAGTGAAAGTCGAGATCATAACGCCTGGTCCCGACATTGACGCAAAGGTGGTTCGTGCGGTGGGCAAGACACGTTGGCGGCGATTGCTGGAAGCGGGCGCCCGCTTCTACGAATACGAGCCGGCACGCTTTCACTGCAAATATCTGCTGGTGGATGATTGCTGGGCGTCTGTCGGTTCCGCGAATCTCGACAACCGCTCCTTGTCATTGAATGAGGAAGCGAATCTAAACGTGCTCGATGAGAAGTTTGTCGCGGCGCACACGCGAGTCTTTGAAGAGGACAAGAGTTACTCCCGCGAAATCACGCTGAGCGATTGGCGAGAGCGGCCCTGGGGCGAGAAGATCAGGGGTCGGATCGGATCGCTGCTCGCATCCCAGATGTAGCAGCGAGACTAAGTCGAAGCAGAGATGACCAGCGAATTCACTTTACCGCGTCTACGCGTTGCCACTTACAACGTGCACGGTTGCGTCGGGATGGATCGGCAACGCTCAGAAAGTCGCATCGCGGAGGTGATCGCGAGCATGTCGGCTGACATTGTGGGTCTGCAAGAATTGGATCTCGGCCGATCGCGCTCCTCACGTGCCGACCAGGCCGCGCTGATTGCCGCGCAGCTCGGCTGGAAATATCACTTTCATCCGGCGATGCGCCGCGGGGACGAGCAATATGGGAACGCCATTGTGAGTCGCTTCCCGATCGCGCTGAAGCGCGCCGATGAGATGCCCGGTGTGGCGCCCTGGTACTGCCGCGAGAAGCGCATTGCAATTTGGATCCAAGCGGAGACCGATCTCGGTTCGGTGCACATTATCAACAGTCATTTTGGTCTCGGCCGTAACGAGCGCCAGTTGCAAGCGGAATTACTCGTCGGACCGACATGGCTCGGCTCCATCGCGCCGGATGAACCGGCAATTCTACTCGGAGATTTCAACAGTATGCGGAGCTCGCGCACCCATCGACTCATTGCCGGGCACCTGCGTGACGTGCGAACACTCGTCCTGCCGACACGGGCATTTCGCACCTTTCCCACCCGTTTCCCCTCCCTCGCGGTCGATCACATTTTCGTGAACGCCGCCTTGCATCCCACACAGCTCAGCGTCCATCGCACGCCGCTCGCGCGCCTGGCGTCGGATCACTTCCCGCTCGTTTGCGAGTTGACCCTCATCTAGCAACGGCGTCTCCGAGGCCGGTTAAAATTTGATAACCATAACAGTTAACCAATCCGGTGGCCCGCGGCGTCACGGATTCGCCGTGTCCGCCTTTGGACGGACTGGCCGTTGGGAGGCCGAATAACTCACGAGCATCGCTCGTGCGCATCGAACCTTTCACTGCCACGCTAGTAGTTTTCCAGCAAAGTCACTTTATCCACCACATTGTCTTCGCCTACTCTGATGTAGTAGACGCGGATTCTCTCGTTCGTGCTTAACCCGGGCGCTTCAAGCACCGTTCCGTCTGGATCGGCGTAGACGACGTTCTGGCTTAACTGGAACTGGACCAATTCACCAGTACCAATGTCCAAGACCAGCGCGCTACCGGGCGTGTAGTCGCTGATGGTGCCCGTGCTTTCCAACTCTGAACCGGTCGTGACGCTGGAAGTTTGCGCGTGCGCAACCCCGATCAGAAGAGTGGCCGCAAAAATGACGCTAAGAATTGATTTACTGTAGCTATATATCTTCATAATGGTCTGGTTACTTCGGTAATAGATTTTCGTTCTTGCCTAAAGATTCACGACAGCACTTCTGTAAGCGATTGCGCGTTTGTAAGATTTTGCCGTCACACTGACGAAGGAATTGCGAGTCACTCTTCGGAGGGAATAATATTGAGATGCGACCCCGCAGTATTTCAGCTTTTAGAAGCTGATACTTAGGAAGAGCGAAAGTTCCTCGGCTCAGCGAGCGTCGCTATGGTCGTTTTGGGTGTTGCCCGCTGTCCATGACTGCTTGCCGATTCTGCCCTCCTGTATCCGGGCGATGACCTCCGAATAGAAGCCGTAGGTGTCCTGTGAAATAGACGAATAAAGCTTTTCCATCGCCTTCGCATCGGGAGGCGGCTTGTCCGGCGTTGCGTTACGCAATTCCTCGAGCGCATTGTGGAAACTCATCAGCTTTCCTGTGATCGAGTAATTGGCCCAGGTTGCTTCGGAATCCGCTTTCTCATCGTAGAAACGCTTTTGCATTTCCGGGCCGAACTGTTCGAGAACCAGAGCCCGGTACAAGTTCCACTTCACGTTCCAGGCGTTGACGGCGTTCATGTAATCCGTCCAAACCTGGTCCCTTTCCGCGGGCGGTGCGTTCTCCTGGACGGTGTCAAGAACACGAAGGGCGAAGTGCCTGCGCTGTTCTAGTATATCACCGACCTCCCGAAGAAATGTCAGCGCCGATTGTCTGGCCGTTGCCAGGTCGGCCTGTTCCTGCTGGGCACGGTGGGACCGTTCTTGATAGTAGTAAGTGATACCACCGCCAATCAAGCCGGTGAGCGCAAGCGTAATCCCGACCTTGAGGAGATCGAATATTTGCGCGCTGATCGCGGAAGTCTTGCGTGGCTCTTCGGGAGATGGCATGCCGGATCATCGTGTACTGTGAAAACCGCTGTCGCGAGCGAAATTGTCTGCGCGATCAGACTGCATCCTGCGCCGACTGTAGCCGCGTCTCTGTGAGGCGCGCTCAGGATCATGTAGGGCACGATTCCTCGTTGGCGCATCCCGCTCGATCAAAGCATCATCCGAAAGTCGCCTGTGGCACCCGATAACCGATAACTACGAGGCTTTGGCCTCGCGGCAAATGTTAAATATTAAGGCGCGACCCCATCTGTTTTTTCCTTTGCGAGGGGAGCGTCGGCAGCGGCTTCAGGCCGCGGTCTGTTGCGGGCTGTGTTGCGGGCTGGAGTTCAGCTCCTGTTGAACAAGGCTGGCGAGATCCTCAAACCGCTGAAGGGTCGCGGCGGGAAACTGACGTGGACGGGTGTCGATCAGGCACAGCGTGCCCAGGCAACTGCCATCGGTGTAAAAAATAGGAAACCCGGCATAGAAGCGGACTCGCGGTTCGCCGGTGACCAGCGGGTTGTCGGCAAAACGGTCGTCCAGAAGCGTGTCAGGCACGATCACGGGCGCACGAGTCATGACGACGTGGCCGCAGAAGGAGAGTTCGCGCGAGGTTTCTGTCACGCTTAGGCCGTGGCAGGATTTGAACCACTGCCGGTCGTGATCGACCAGTGAAACCAGGGCGATGGGCACATCGCCGACAGCAGCGGCGACGCGGGTGATGCGGTCGAAACGCTCTTCGGATTGAGTGTCGAGGATGGACAATGCACGCAGCGCGGCCAGGCGCTTCTCCTCATCGGCCGGCAGAGCGGGGCGGATCCACCGGCACGCGGAACGCCAAAGCCACGCCTGTATTTGTGCTCTCGCATATTGGACGGAAAATGGGGTGATCAACCATTGGGTTACCCCGGCAGCAATTCCATCGCTGGTTCTTTCGCGATCCGCCACCATAACGATAGGCACCTGCTTCAGGTGCAGGTCTAGCTCCGAACGCAAGCGCCGGCAGATACTCAAACCATCAATTCCCGCCGGTTCGTCCTCCAAAAGAATCAGCCCCGGCCGAGCAGACTTCGCCATCCGCACGGCAGAGGCTGCATCCAAGGCATGAGTGGTTCGCACGCCTTCGACACGCGCCGCCTCCATCAGCACAAGCGCCAATCCCGCATCGGAAACGCCCATGAGCACCGACGAATCTTTCACCGCTGGAGCGGTGGCAGGCGTGGTGGAGAATTTGCCGCGCGAGATTTTCGGTGTCGTGGCGCTGGCGTCCAGTTCGACCACCTGGCCATCGGCGGCTGCGAAGACGTGCATGGGAGATCCTTTCTCCTTCAGATCGCTCCGAACGGATTCGACGATTTGGTCGAGTGCATCATCGGTTCGTCCGGGATCGTGATGCGAGAAAGCCATCCGTTTGACGCCAGCCAGTTGGCCGATCTCGGAAACGTATTCCACCGGACTGTGGCCCCAGCCCTTGTAATTGGCGTATTCTTTATCCGTGAATTGGGCGTCATGAATCACCAGATCCGCACCCGCGAGAAATTCGCTGTGACGCCGGTCGAGTTCATGCATCTGCGCCTTCTGGCCGGGAAGTCGCGAGTGAGGTTCGTGGTCACAAGCATAGACCACGCAGGCGCTGCCCATCTCCAGCCGATAGCCGAGGGTGAGGGCCGGATGATTCAGGTAGCGCGTAGTGATGTGGATGTCATCGATCTCGAAACTACCCTCGACGAGGTCATGAAAAAGGATGCTGGCACCGAGCTCATCGAGTGTGACCGGGAAGTAAATGTGCTCCATCTGTCCGGCAAGCGTCTCGCGAAGCGACTGGCTGAGCCCGGCCGGCCCATAGATATCCCAGTGACCCCCGGGAACAAACAGCGGCGCAAAAAAAGGAAATCCCTGGATGTGATCCCAATGCGTGTGACTGAACAGGATGCTGCCACGCAGAGGTCCTCTGGCTTTAGCCAGCATTGATCGGCCAAGGTCATGCGCGCCAGTGCCGCAATCGATGACCACCAAGGAGCCTTTTGGGGAGGTCACCTGAACGCAGGACGTGTCGCCACCATAACGAACCGTGTTTCGCCCGGGTCTGGCAAGCGAGCCCCGGGTTCCCCAGAACTGGACTTGCACACGCGACGTATTAACGCTCATAGCGCTTGATCGCACTTGCCAAGCCCGGCCACTACCGATGTTGGTGTGCGGACCGATTCACTTTGTTACTTTCTTCTCCGTTTGTCCATCCCCTTCTAGAGAGCTGGCGCGCGAATGCGGGAGTCAGCAGCAAGTCCTGCACGAAACCAATCGTCTAATAGCTGGCAAATTGGGCGACTCCGAAAGCGTTCGCGAGAAATCCGCGCCTTGCCTCCTTCGCGGGCTACGGCGCGCCAGGAAGGTCTTCGACGTTTCAGCCGCGATGATGTCCTGATTGCTCATCTTTAATGCAGCTCGAAGAAGAGCGCGGCGATATAAACGATAAATGATACGGCGCTGATCCAGACAAACGCTTTGTGGAACAGATCGCTGCGCGTAATCGCAGCGATGCTTGCCCCGACGATCCAGAACAGATGAAAGCCTAAATTGAATCCTCCGGGCAACGAGCCGGCGAAGACAACATCCTTTGACAGACTGACCAGTAGCACCGCGATGAACGACCCGAAAAACCAACGTGCGTGCCGGAAATAATTAGCACGCAGATCGACAATCTCCGCAAGAAAAGCCATCGGCAGAGCGAGAGCGGCGAGAAGATAGAGGAAGATCGTCTCAAGCAGAAGGATGGCGAATTGGAGAAAGGTCCAGGTATGCTGGTTGCGATATCCAAACATCGCCCACCATGCTTGCACATCGATGACGAGCAGTAGCAGCGCCCATCCAATCGCCGGCCCGTAGAGGCGGACGCGGTCCCGAGCATTAATCACCTGGCTAAGGCCCTGGAGCAGTTGAGTCACGCTCAGGCCGAGAATGATCGAGAGAATGACAGAGAGATAACCGAACTCATCCATGCGGTTGCATCAGCGCTATCAATCCTCGAGGCCTTTGTCGACAACGGATCGCTGGCGCTCTTTTCCCCTCCGAACTCCAGACGTAGCATTGCAGTTCCCGCCGTCTTCGAGGCTCTCGTCTTTCAGCTAGAGCCGAGCCGCTGGGAAACGAGCGAGACAGATGGGCACGCCGAGAAGCCGACTGAGCGGGAGCGAAGGAGTTAAGATATCGAGATTGGCAACTGCCTTCTCAAAACGCCAAAAAATATAGATGCGACCCCATTCTTCCCCAAGTCCGTCAGGCATTTCACGAATCGTTCGCGGCGGCATTCACCGGCACGCTGCGGTTGAATGTGATATTGCCGATCGCGATCGCGATCCTGGCGATGATGCTTTTGGAAAAGAAAGAAGTAAGCCCACGCCGAGCAGCGATGTCGTCGGGTAGATAGAGGGAAGAGCGGATAAGCAGACGGGGACTACGACGCCCGGCGTTCGGCGTTCGGTGTTTTCTTGGTGTCTTGGTCCCGTGGTCCGTAGTCGCGCGATCCGCTGTTCGTGCGGCTTTAGCAATTATTTCGACCTTCGTACGACAAAATACTACAACTTTGTCGGGTTTTCGGTGTCTAATTTTGTGAATCCTCTGGAAGCGCTATGAATACGAAATCATTTCTCGTCTGCTTTATTGTCTTGATGGCGGCGACGTCGATCGCCATGGCTGGGTCGCGTCATGGAAATTTCGCGCGGCGGTTTCGCTCGCGGCGGAACCGGCTCATTCCACGGCGGCAATTGGAATCATCATTGCCACAATGGTCACTCTAGTTTCGTTTTCGTAGGCGGCTTTCCCTTCGGCTATCCGTATGGCTACGGATATTACCCGTACGGCTATGGCTATTATCCCTACGGTTACGGATACGGTTCCGGCTATTACGGGTACGGAGCGGGTTACTACGGCAACGGGTACTACGGGAACCGCTACTACGGCAGCAGCTATTACCGCGGCTACGGCTACAATAGTCGTCGATCAAGCGTTGGCCGTCTCCAGCAGCAGCTTGCCCGCGCCGGTTACTATCGCGGTCCCATCGACGGAATAATGGGACCTCGAACGCGCTATGCGTTGCGCGCCTATCAGCACAATCACGGAACGGCTAGCTTATAACATTAAGGGCGTTCGGTGTTGGATGTTTTCCCAATGCCGGTCCTGTCGCGTCGACTTGTCACGTCGTAGCCTAGTGGGGAGACGGAAGCTTCGGCGAAAGCGCGTCATGTCGTAGTCCCGCGATTGCGGGACGAAGGCGGCTGCCTTTCAACTTGGGCGTTCGGTGTTGGACGTTGGGCGTTTGCCTCCCTGTCCCCGACGTCCTCAACCCTCAACTATCAACTCCGTAAAGGCAGCGTGGCTCCCACGGAGCTTTACGCTCTCAACTCTCAACTTTTTCAACCGCCAGTCCGGGTCGGACCCTTTACTCTTTGTCGTAGTAGGTCGTGTCGGTGAACTTCTTTCCGCTCGCGTCCGTCCCGGTGAGCGTAACGACGCGCGACTTCCCGTCTTTCGCCACGGTGATCGTGGCCGTCATCACCACTTTGCCGTTCTTCGTAGCCGTGGTGTCGTTGGTGCGCTCGTTCACCGGGTGATAAGCCAGCGTGTCGAAGGCCGGACTTCCTTTGATCGGGTAAGGTTTGCCATCAAGCTTTCCCGTCCAGGTCCAATGGATTGGCTTCCCATCCTTATCAACTCCATCGGCCGTGCACTTGATCATGTCGCCTTTCGCCGCAGTGTAAGCGACCCTGGTATTCTTGGCTGAACCAGGCGCGTACTTCGATTTACTTTCGTTAAGCTTCCAGGTTCCCATGAGCGGATTTTCCGCTGCCAGGCTTACTCTGCTCGCCGCGAGTAACAACGTCAGCGCCACCAGGGTATTCTTTGTTCTCATGGCGCGAATTCCGAGCACTTCCATGGTCACCGTCAATCTCAATCGACGGATAGCTCACTCTTCCGAGGGAACTCATTAATCACTCAAAGCATGAAGGGAGCGACGATGCGGCAGCCAAATGAAAAGTGCCCGGGAAATGTCACTGCACCTTTCGCATTTATTATGGTTTTATAGACAAAGTTGCCGCAGATGTGGGAACATTGCGAATGACGTTCAGCCGCCGAGTGACGGTTGTAACGACAAACAAGTAAAGGTAGTTCCACGTTCCACGCGGGCCGCCCGCTGGGTAATTCCCGGCGGGCGGTTCTTTCGCGGTCCCGGCCAGGCACCCGCGTCCGGGTTACCGAAACTCTCGGGAATATATACGTTTCTCGCCTCCGACGAAGCGAGTTACGTGACCGGCGCGCTTTATGTGGTAGATGGCGGGACGACGATCGCCAAAGGACCGGTGGGCGATTTGGTTCCGAAATCATTGCGGAAAGAACCGACAGGCGAACTCGAACTACAGCATCGACATGATGGTTTGCGGAACAAAGAAACCCACCGGATCAAGCCGAAGAAGGAGAAAGAAGCAAATCAGAAGTAAATGGCAGCAATCAGCAATTTTTAGAAATAAAATGCGCTGACCATCTGGTACGGACAAGCATTGCCGTCCTAGCAGATATTCGGAAACGGCTCAACTTTCTGCCGGGAGTCCGGCGCATTGTGGAATCTATATTTCCTCTCAACCTTTAACCGTCGACACCGATTTCGCCGAATCTGTTTCATGAGAAGCCTGCGTCTCCGAGGCAGTGATCCGAACTGACAGAGATCGATTCCGGGTTCTTCCACACCCCGAATTCGCTAATGATTGTAGAATGGGATTCATATTGGTGTCCGTTTTTTATGAGCGCGTAAGCGAGAACTCCTTTATCAAATCCGACCTTTCACCAGATGCACGGGCCACGATGACACTCGTTCTCGTCCGGAAAATTGTTGGCTTTGGCCCTTAGAACGGTGCATGGGTAATTTCCCGTTGAAGTTGCGATTTCCGGCGCATCGACGGTGCAAAAGGCGCCCCGCGTCTTTCGCGGGGCGCAATTACTAAAAGCGTGCTTTTACTTTATTTTCCAAAGACCTTTTTCACGTCACCTACTTTCCGCTCCACTTTACCATCGAGCTTTTCTGCGGTGCCGCGGTCGTGCAAATCTTGGTTCCCGATCGCTTTGCCGGTTTCCTCTTTGACTTTGCCGACAGCCTCTTTTGTCCTACCTTTTACTTTATCGTGTGTGCTTGAGTCCATAAATGCTGATTCGCATGTCCGATCGGGTGCGGTTCTGTGATCGTGAAGTAGTAGCGGCTGGAGCCTTACAAGAATAACCGTCGATCTCCGCGTGTTTCAAAAGGACTAGCGATCGCCGCAGACGCCTCGTTCCAGATAACTTGGAAGGAACATCGTTTTCCCGGCGTGATCCGTCTGCCGTCGCATTTTGCGCGTTAAGTATTAAGCCGAGCAGCTACGTACAAGGGAAAAATCACGAGCAAATAGGGATAAAAACATCAAGTAGCCAGATAAAAATGTATCCTGTAGCGGCCCCTCTTAATCTCTTTAGATACTACCGACGGCTTGAGCAATCCCTGAATCGTAAGGTAAAAATCGGCTTATGTAGGATCGGATTTTTCCTGATTAGACAATCATTCGTTCTCCCGATTGTGTGTTTCAGCAATCAAAGCAAGTTCACGCGCATAACGAAGAGTTCCAAATCAATAACTTTAAGAATACCTGAGATGCGTTTAACGAATAGGATCAAACAAGCGGGGGCGACTGGATACATTTTACTTTGGCTTCTCGGAATTCCGATTCCGATTTTGCTCCTTATCTTTCTCCTCCGAGGTTGCACATAAAGACTTTGGGAGCGGGCGGCCCGCTTTACTGAAGACTCAGGTACCAGCAAAATCAACGATATAACTTCACACATATGAAACTAGAAACACTCAAAGACCTATACATTCACGAACTAAAGGACCTCTACAGCGCAGAGAAGCAGATTATAAATGCGCTACCGAAAATGGTTAAAGCCGCTACTGACAAACAGCTTGCGGCGGGGTTCGAAGAACATTTCGAACAGACGAAGGAACATGCAGCGCGTCTCGAAAAGATTTTGACGAGGCACGATGAGTCAACCCGCGGCCCGAAATGTGAGGGCATGGAGGGTGTGATTAAAGAAGGAGAGGAGATGATCGCCGAAGATGCTGAGGACGAAGTACGCGATGCGGGGCTAATTGCCGCAGCGCAGCGCGTTGAGCACTATGAGATGGCCGGTTACGGTTGCGCTCGGACATACGCCGAGTTGTTGGGGGATCGGCAAGGTGCGCAGCTGCTTCAGACTACTTTGATGGAGGAATTAGCTACAGACAAAAAGCTAACCAAGTTGGCAAAATCCGTGATCAACGTCGCGGCTAAATAAATAAAACCTTTGGGTGTACCGGTTGCGATCAATACCGACACCCACAAACCTCGAACGAAAGGACCCATGAAACGAACAACACTATCTCTACTCTGCATCTCCACCCTCGCTTTATCGGCGGTGGCGCAGGAAACCAAACCAGATAACTCCGCCAAGAACGAGCGTGACCGCTCTAGTGAAACGAAAACTTCTGGCGATCAATCAAATAGCTCGGAAGATACTAAGACTACCGCCGACATTCGTCGCGCCATCGTGAAGGATTCTTCACTTACCATGGCGGCGAAGAACGTGAAGGTCATTACCGCTGGAGGAATAGTTACGCTTCGCGGTCCGGTAAATAGCGCGGAGGAAAAAACAAAAATAGAACAACTCGCGTCTGCAGCCGCCGGTGGCGCTAAGATTGATAACCAACTGGAAATCAAAGAATCACATTAACCAAACCAACCAAATCGAACTACACATATATGTCAAAATCATCAGTTTTCTGTATCGCCAAGTCCGCTTCGCAAGCGGAGCAAATAGTAGAGGATCTGCAAAGTTCCGGTTTCGACGTGTCGGAAATTTCCGTCTTGATGCCCGATACCGGCGGCAAGCATGACTTCGGTCATGTAAAGGCCACTAAGGCGCCTGAAGGCGCTACCACAGGTGCGACCGCGGGCGGAGTGACGGGAGGCGTTCTCGGCCTGCTTGCTGGCATCGGCGCGCTTGCTATCCCAGGCGTGGGTCCTTTCATCGCCGCGGGTCCAATCATGGCGGCGCTCAGTGGCGCTGCCTTAGGTGCAACAACCGGCGGCTTGGTCGGTGGATTAATCGGATTGGGAATCCCTGAAATCGAAGCGAAACGTTACGAACAGAAACTCAGGGCAGGTAACTACTTAGTGGCGGTCGACGCTAGGGATGGCGACGAAGTAGATCGCGCCAAGGAGATCTTTAAGAACGCCGGAGCCGAGGACATCGCAACTTCGTCGTTGTCGAAGGCGCCCCGCGGTGCCGCTTCAACACGCGTTTCTGAGACTCGCGTGACCGAACGTTCCACGTTGTAAGATGCCGAGCGTTTTTTTCTAAATCGCGGGATGCTAAATTTGAAAAACGCGACCGTAAGCGCACGACACGCTTCGGTCGCGTTTATTCACTGAAGAAGTAGGCGCAATAGCACGCCAGAGCATTCAGGGAAATTAACAGGAGAATACAATGGCTGACGAAAATATGAATCCGGGCGTCGGAATGGCCGCCGCCGAAAATAAATTGGAAAGCGATGAGGCGCGCGTCCAACGCGCGGCCGAGGCTTTAAAATCGGCAACTGCCAACGTGGCGGAAGATTATCGGGACAAAGCCGAGCAATCCTGGGATGAGACAAAAGTGCGCGTCCGCACATGGCAGGAAGAGGGCGAAGAGTATGTGCGCGAAAATCCGATGAAAGCAGTTTTCACCGCGCTGGGGATCGGATTCGTGCTCGGTCTAATTATTCGGCACTAAGCGATCGTGCCTGATCGGTCTCGGCAATCGGCAACATCTGTTCCAGGAATTCCAAAGTCTCGCGCGGGACTTCGAGGCATTTCTTCATTCCTCTGGATAGTACAACCACCGTGGCGCGCATCTGCCGCAAAAACATCGGCAGCGGCCCGATCGAAGTCATCCTGGTGGAGCTAAAAAGACCGGCCACGAAATAGTAACGCGCAGCCCTCGCTGCGTCGAATTAACTAATAACTGATTTCCGATAACTCACGAGCGCTGCTCGCGCTGTGAGGACTGCCCCCTTTGCTTCCCCTTCCCTTGACCCCTCGCCACTCAACTCCGTAAAGGAGCGTGGCTCCCACGGAGCTTTACGCTCTCCATCCCAACCTTCCTCAATGCCTGGCATTTCGCCGCTCCAAGCTTCCTCTTAAGTATTAGGTCATTTTCCCTAAACCGACACGAGACGATCCCAATCTTGGGAAAGGAAGAGCGCTTAAAACTGTTTCCTGTTCGCGCAACTCACTAATGCCGCGACCCTTACGCTGACGCAATCATCGGGGCATGTGATATGCGAATTAGTGCCCGCGAAAGAGTAGACACACACCAACATTCAACACGGAGGCATCTAGATGAAGAAAATAATCGTCATCCTTGCCTGCTGCGCACTTATTGCGCCGCTGGCATCTGCGAAGACCCCCAAAAAGGGAACAACTGCCGATGAAGCAATCACAGTAACGGGAACGGTCGTCCAAACGACGAGTGAGGGAGGCGCGGCCGCCAATTATCAGCCGGCCAGAACGCTCGTGGTCAACGAGTCGTTCTTGAATGATCCGCGCCGATACGTTCTCGAAGGGCCCGGTCACATCGTGAACAGTAGGGGCGAACTGGTTCACACGCCAATCCAGCCCGGCACGCACGTCCGCGTCTACTTTGTAAACACGGGCGATTCCCGCGCCATTGATCACGTAGTGGTAGACTGACTGTGCGCAGTCTTGAATAAGACCTGAAGCCGCATGATCCCTTAAGGTTCCTGCGGCCTTCAGGTAGGAAGATCAATTTTAGTCAGCGTTTGAGATCGTTGGGGAATCGGATTCATCTCTCTTCTTGCTAATCACGCGAACAAGAAGTTCTTTCATGCTCTAACCCGAAGAACCCAATCCCATGAAACAGCTCCAAACTTCTCTACTGCTAATAGCAGCATTGTCCCTCGCTGCGGCTTCAGCTCATGCGCAGGGAGCCAAAAGTTCTCCTGCGGCCGGCGCGTCGGCGTCACCGTCAACTCCAGCCACCATCGCGTCAGCGATCGATCGCGAGATTAGTCTTGTTGAGAAGGAAGTCGTGGAAGCGGCCGAGGCGATGCCGGAGAACAAGTTCGATTTTTCCCCGGAAAAACTGAACATTTCCGGCAGCGACTACAAAGGTGTGCGCACCTTCGGCCAGCAACTAAAACACGTTGCCGCCTCGAACTACCTGATCTGGTCACCGATCACCGGCGAGAAGGCCCCCGACACGGTTAACGACGGCAAAGGTCCGGACAATATGACAGCCAAGGCCGACATCATTAAGTACCTGAAGGATTCCTTCGCCTTTGGCCACAAGGCTGTAGCCACCTTGAACGACTCGAACCTTGTCCAACCTATCATCAGGAATAACAAGCCCCCCACCACTCGTCTATTCCTGGCGACGTTCGCCGCTGCTCACGCATTCGATCATTACGGTCAACTGGTCGAATACCTCCGGATGAACGGTATCATCCCGCCCGCGAGCCGCGGTCAGTGATTGAGGAGCTGAGACTGTAAAGCCGCGTAGATTTGTTTTACGCGGCCGCGCGCCTTGCAAACCAGCTGTTCTTTTCCCCACCTCTGACAGCATCGCTGCGTCCGACCACTAATCACCGATCACCCTCCGGTCGCTCCGCTCCAAGCTCCTGGCTTCCTAATAACCGTTAACTGATAACTGCCAACGCACGAGACTTGCTCGTGCAGTGGTCTGCGTTTTGCTGTCTCAGTGCCTAGAGTTCATGAAAGACCCCCGCTTACGCATTTTAACGGTCGAGGATGAACCGGCCGTCACGCACATGCTTGCCCTCCTATTGGGCGGTCCGGGCGCGAAAATAACTAACGCCTGCGATGGCTGGATGGCGCTCATGAAGATCGGCGCGGCAGCGGAACCCTTCGACGTTATTATTACCGACCATCGTATGCCGCGTATGAACGGCCTCGACTTGGTGCGTCGGCTGCGGGTGCGAAAGTTCGCGGGCAAGATTATCGTCCTCTCGGCATATCTGACTAAGGAAAACATCCAGGCCTACGAGGAATTGGAGGTGGACATGATGCTGGCGAAACCCTTCGATGTTGGAGAGTTGCAACTCGCGATGGACCTCCTCACGAAAAAATCCTCCGCGCCGGTCACCGCGCCTCTGACAGCGCCGACTACTTTCTGATCTCTGTCCTCCCACCGGGGCGTAGGCCCTATGGGCCGGAGGCTGTCCTCTGATCTCTGTCCTTTGACCTCTGACCCATTCCCCACTTCTCACTTCTCACCTCTCACTCTTCACCATCTCCCCCCGCTCCCCGTCCGCCGTTCGAACGCACTCACCTCTCCGAGCCGGAAGCGTGGCGAGCTCCTTCCTTTAAAACGCCTCGCGTCTGCACCTCTCACCATTTCGCATGCAATTAGTCTACTTCCGAGTAGGTTGTCGCGTGCCAACTTACATTTACGAAACTACCGACCCCGCTAAACCAGCACGAACCTTCCTAGTCAAGCAAAGCGTCCACGACGATCCTCTCTGCGCTGATCCCGCGACCGGCGAAGCCGCGCGGCGTATAATTTCGGCTGGCTACAGCATTCTCGTACCCGGAAAATCAGTTGGTCCTTCCGTCGGCTCGGTCGGTTCCTGATCCATAACGCGCCTCGTACCCGATGACAGATAACAGAAGCGCGTCGCGCTTCATCTCCCATCTAATTTCTAATTTCCTTTCTTAGATCCCGTGATCTTCTGGATGAGTGAAAGAACAATCTCGCTCCGCCTTTAGTAAACTTTCAACACCGCTTATTGCCGACGCTGCGCTGCGTCGGAAGATTGCGTTCCGAATTGCGCCGCCCGGCATTATGCCTGTGGTTCCTGGCGCTCGAATCGCCGGTGACGCGCTACCCGTCCAACACTTTGGCAGCGTCGATGTCTTCCTGGAAGCGATGCAACATAGCCAAAAGGGCAACGTTTTGGTGATCGATAATCGCGGCCGGCTGGATGAAGGCTGCATTGGCGATTTGACCGCGCTGGAAGCGCAAGTGTCCGGCTTGGCTGGGATCGTGGTCTGGGGCGCACATCGCGATACCCCCCAGCTTCGAGAGATCGCCTTTCCGGTTTTCAGTTACGGCGCCTGGCCCTCTGGTCCGCAGCGCCTCGACCCGCGCCACGAATCAGCGCTCCGCTACGCGCGCTTCGGCGATTTCAAAGTGCAGGCGAGTGATGCCGTTTTCGCAGATGACGACGGCTGCCTTTTCGTCACGTCGGAAAATGTCGAGGAGTTACTTGCGACTGCCCGGACCATTTGGGAGCGGGAACGGCAACAAGCAGAAGCCATCAAGGCTGGACGCGCCTTGCGCGCACAATTGGATTTCGCCCGTTACCTGGAGAAGCGAACAGCCGACCCCAGTCACACGTTTCGCGATCACCTGCGAAACATCGACGGCGCCATCGAAGAGTGACCTTCCGGGCGCAGCGATGCTGCGCGTTATCGGCCTGCCATCGGACGGCCCCGAAAGCGTTCGGGGTTAACTGTTCTCAGTTATCAGGAAGTGTTAAGTGTTAAGTGTCTGACCTCTGATTCTGCCATTGTACGTTGGGCGTTCGGCGTTGGACGTTGGGCGTTTGCTCTTCCAAATGTGGGAGGGACCTTAGCGCCTCGACTCAACTCTGAAATGTTGTGCAGGCGCTACATCCAACTCGCTTTATCTTCATGTTTTCTCTATCAACTCCGTAAAGGAGCGTGGCTCCACGGAGCTTTACGCTCTCAACCGTCAGCTCTCAACCTTTTCGAAAGAATTAGGGAACGCGCATTTGTGCTGTAGATTGTTTCCAGTCACACAGCGCTCTCTTCGGATAAAGTATGAAATTAAGACGAACATTATCTCAGAGCGGCACACTGGCTCAGCGCAGAATCACCCAACGCCGGTCTAAAGCTTTTCGCGACTTCGCCGCCGCCGCCAGAATTCGACCAGCCGACGTGCGCAGCCGAACTTTAGCTGACTGTGAAGTATCGCACCGATTTAACCCCGACAACGGTCGTTAACTATCTCTGACCCCTAATTCTTACCGCCCAACCAAATGCACAACATTGAGTTTCGCCAAATAATGCGCGACGCAGAAATCGCCAACGCGATCTTTCCGGTGGTGCGCCAGCATCGTTTCACCCAGGCAGCTACCGAGGAAGCGTTACGGGAACTAGCTGTTCCGCGGGCAGCAAATATTGCCCGGATCTGCGTGTCGTTAGGCCTTTAGGTTTTTAGCGAAGGCTGGACCACGCATCGGGCGGGTCGCCGCTGGCTATACTTGTAAATCACCCTACCGCTGACCCTCGAACGGCGCTGCTTCGGCTGCTTCGCGCAGCAGTTGCGACTGCGTCGCGAGATTGACCATGCGTTGAGGATCGACCTCGGCCCGCGCGGCATTGTTCACGCTCCGCTGTATGTCCAGCAGCGTTGCGCGTTGCTCGGGGTTGAGATCGCTACCCCATAGCATTGCTTCTTCGGTGCTGACAAAAGCTGGAATAATCAGACTTTGGATCCGCTTTAACAGAGCAAGATCCGAAATTGAAATCGCCACGTTCCCGACCACGTCGATAAGCCAGGTGGCGATCGCATCTTTGCTTCTAAGAATTGGAGTAATCATATGAACCTCTCAGTTTGCGCAGAAGAGGAGAGGCCGGCACCGGCGCGGTCGGTCGACGCTGCGATTGCTTAACTGGTAAGCTACAGCCGAAAGTCACAATCGCCTAATGATATTTGATATTTCGATCAAGCCATACTGTGGGACGCTACTTATTGCTTCCCCCTGCTTTTTTAAGGTGCGAACCCTTTCAACAACCGTTGTCCTGAGAAGAGCTCCTGAGTGACGTAGGTGTTGCCGAGCGTCGGCTGCTTAAGATCGCAGATCTGATTTGTTGCTGATGCGCGAAGCTGGCGGAAAAGCACAGCTCGACGTCTCGAGGCTTTGTGTCGCATGAAATAAATCTCGCTCCTTTGTCTGGCTGCCGCTTCCATTTCGCTTTTGATCAGGTCTTTCAAAGGGACAAGCTACAGCCGCAAATGCCCAATTCCTAATAGTATTAAAATCATCTAGCTTGCGCGAGAACCTGTATTGGCTATATTAAAAAACTGCCGCATCCATTTACTTACCTGGTTTGCCGGATTCTCCGGAAGCACGAACCAGATAGCCTTTAGCTGCGATCTCTGCAGCAACTTGGTAAAATAGAAAGTTTAGTATGACTAAATTATTCCTCAGTGTCGCGTCTGCTATCGCCCTAATGGGTCTGGTGGCATACGGGCAAACATCCTCGTCCTCAACTACGGTTGCGACGGGAACCAACGGAACGACTCAAACCACGACCACCACGACCGAAAGTACGGGTACTGTGACCGAGTTCGCTCCGGGTGAAACGATGGTCCTAAAGACTGAAGCTGCCGAACCTGTGCACTACAGGTTCAGCAAACAAGTAACTTACGTCACGGCCGATGGGCGTGTTATAGATGCTTCCAAAATCAGAAAAGATTCAAAGGTTCAAGTCCATTACGTCAAGGACGGCGACGATATGTTGATTGATAAAGTTATCGTGACAAAAGATCGGGACTAAATCCCATACATTGCTTTGGGCTAACGCCCGAGCTTAGAAAACTAACGCCTGACGGACCGGGATATTCTGGCTGTCAGGCGTTTTGCTTTTGCAATTGGCTCAATGAAACCGTGGCATGAGGGACGGAGCTAGTCGCCGCTTCATTTTAAGCTGCGGAATTCGCAGGTTCGCCCTTATTGCCTCCCCAGAAAAGTCACGACGCGTTCTGCTTTTGCCTCTACCGTGCCCATAAATAGCGGAAGAGAACTCGTATGCGCAAAGAAAAACTTAAAGCTAATTTCAAAACGGATCGTTCGTTCCTAATCGCAACACCACGCGGTCGGAGAACGTATCCAGAAAACAGAATAAACAGATGGCTCATCACGCGCCGGTGCGCCGTGCGGCGAGCAAAGCCCGCGGTTTCTAGGGATATTTGCGGCGAGCCGTGGCCCGGAAGCGGTCATTAGAGGAGATCCTCGACCGCGGCCTCCTCATTCCTATATCTATAGGAGCGTGGGCGACCCTTTTGAATGATTCAACTCTGGTTGCTCAATTTTCGCTGTCTCGCGAACGCGATGTCGCTAACATCACAGCCTGATGAGTGTGCAAGATTCTGACGCCACGATGGCAGTGTTCCTCGACCTGGAAAACATCGCGCTGGGCGCGCATGACGCGGACTTTCCCGCGTTCGACATCCGCAAGGTGCTCGAGCGTCTGCTGCTCAAGGGCCAAATCGTGGTCAAGAAAGCCTACTGCGATTTTGAGCGCTACAAGACGTTTAAGCGGGGGCTGCACGAAGCGGCGTTCGAGCTCATCGAGATCCCGCATGTGCGCCAGTCCGGCAAAAACTCCGCCGACATCCGCATGGTCGTCGATGCGCTCGATCTCTGTTACACCAAGAGTCACGTCGACACCTTCGTCATCATTAGCGGCGATTCGGACTTTTCACCGCTCGTCAGCAAATTGCGCGAGAACGACAAGACGGTCATTGGCGTCGGCGTTAAAAAGTCCACGTCCGATTTATTCATCAGCAACTGCGACGAATTCATCTATTACGACGATCTCGTGCGCGTGGAGCCAGCAAAGAAACGTCCGAGCGTTGCCGCCACCGCGCCAGCAGCGAAAACTGGTAAAGATCATCGACCTTCAATTGACGGGGCGCTCGATCTTCTGAGGAAAACCCTGGAAGCGCTGCGCGCAGAGCGAGGAGAGGATTATCCTATCCGCGGTTCACTCATGAAACAGGCGATGAAACGTCAGAACCCCGGTTTCAACGAGCGCGCGCATGGGTTCCGTGCCTTCAACGAACTGCTCCTGGAAGCGCAAAAGCGTGGGCTGCTAAAGCTGGAGCGCGACAAACAAGTCGGTACCTACATCGTCCACGCTAGCGAGTAACCGGGCGATGACCGAAATCGACGGAGGATATATCGGTATGCTGACAGATGACCCTCATGATGTGTGTGTATATATATCTACGGCTCGAACAACGTCGGCGTTGGCTCCCCCTCGCTAAGGGGTGGCGCTCGGCGATGGAAAAGCCGTCAGTGGTGATGCCACGTAGATCTGATCCCATATTTTTAGCACCAGGGCCAGAGACGTCCACTTGCCTTCGACCGATATGGGCAGGTTGGTCCACGTCACAAACGTCACCCGGCTGTTGGGGTCGTAGCCCATGTGCGAATTGTAACCGGGAGTCTCGCCGCCGTGAAAATATACCGCGTTCGGCCCCCAGCGCAGTCGTTCTATGCCGTACCCGTACTGCTGGCCGTTAGGCATGCTCGGGTCCTTGGCCTGCAAGCTGTCAAGCCAGCGGCGCTGATATGCGGCGTCGAAGACGCGCCCGGTAACCAGTGCCTCGATCCAGATGGCGAGATCGTTGGCGGTTGAGATGACGCCCCCGGGAAAATAAGCAAAAGAAGGGTTCAGGTTCGTGTAGTCAGTTGGCAGGAGCGTCCCGGCCCGTGCCGCGGCTTGGATGTCGGGCGGGTACGGCGTGTCAGTCAGGACAAATAAGGAACTGCCGTACAAGTAGCCGTGGGAGTAGGGATCGGGGATGGTGTTCGAAGTGCGAGGAGGGAGGAGAGTGTCGTGCATCCCCAGCGGCCCGAACAACCGGTCCTGCATTGCCCGAGCCAGTGGTTTATCATCGACCTTCTCGGCGATGAGGCCGAGAAGCGTGTAGTTGGTGTTGTTGTATTCGTAGGCGGTACCAGGCGGAAAGTTGGGCGGGTGCGCGAACGCGATGGCTAGCAACTCCTCTGTGGTCCAGACCTTGGTCGGGTCACGGTCCACGGTGGCCGCTAGCTCGGGAGCATCAGTGTAGTTGTAGAGCCCGCTGCGCATCTTCAGCAGTTCGTCGATCGTGATGTTGTCGCTATTGGGCACGCCCGAGACGTACTTCGAGACCGGATCATCGAGACTGAGCTTGCCTTCCTGGGCCAGTTGCACGATCACCGCGGCCGTCATCGACTTCGTGTTCGAGGCGATCCGGAAATGGGTGTCGGCGTGGGGCGGGCTCGTCGTGCCCAGTTGTGTGGTGCCGTAGGTGGCCTTGAACTCGCCCTGCGGTGTGCGCAGGAGGAGTACGGCGCCGGGCACCAGGAGTTCCTTGGCGGTCGTGTCCACCATGTTCTGCAACGCAGCCTGGTCGATCGGCTTGAGCGCCGACGAGCCAGCCGTGGAGCTAGGCCGCGAGCACGCTGCGATCAGGAAAGCAACACCGAACAGCAAGCTCCCGACGGCTTGAATTGTTTTTGACTCGTTTTTCATATCGGTGCTTCTCAGAACGAAACTTCAGTTCGGCCTTCTGCAGCTCCCAAGCGTCTTCTTTGGTCTCGCTTCACGCTTCAACAGTTCACGTTCACCGAAGGTTAAATGTTAAATGCCGATGCTGACAAACACGAAGTTCGTGGAGCGCCGCTATCACGTCAGGCCGGTGATGATGAAAGGTGAAGACGCGACCGCATTTCTTCTCTGGTATTCTTCGCTATTAGGTCAATGTCTGCGATTGTTATCATATGCCACTGGAGCCTTGCCCCACCTGCGGCTACGCGCTTTCGGTCCTCGACCATCATTGCCGTCATTGTGCTTCGGCGCTGCCGGCAGGCCCTACCGTGCGCTTCGACGTAAATCACCTGCCGCAAATCATCATGGCGTTGGTCGGGTTAGGCCTGCTCGTTTACTTCATATTCCTTCATGGTTTCAGTTGAAATAAATGGATCCAAGCGGCTTCTCGTCTTCAGTGCAGCTGGCCACGTCTCGAGAGAAGAGGTGAAACAAGCGGCGGAGGAGGTGCGCAATGCATTGCAAGATGTTGCGCCTGGATTACGCGCTTTAATCGATTTTCGTTGGCTAGAATCGATGCGGCCTTCGGCTGCTTCTCATATTGCCGAGATAATGGATGCACTGGCTGAGAAGCAGGTCGCTTCAGTGATCAGGATAATACCTGACCCGGGCAAAGATATTGGACTGAATATTCTCTCGCAATTCCACTACGCTCGGGAACTTCCAATAACGACTGTTGAGACGCTAGTAGAGGCGCTGGACAGGTTGACAGAGCAGAATGCCGAGCTGGCGGAAAGAAACTAGAACCCACAATCGGAGGAATAGCAGTCCGACGTCAGAGACAGGTCAGTGGAAATCGACCGAGTTAACCGAAGAGCCGGACAGCCTCGTAAAATTGAGGTACCGTGAGAACGAGAGTTAAACTCGTTTCTTTCCATTCGCGCTTCCGGTTCTGTCCCGTTGGTGGAACAGCGAAGGCGCGTCTTGCGTACGTTCAGTGACAAAAATTGTTTTTTCAACGGCTCGGAAACTGTGAGTGATATGATGACAGCCGACGAATACGAACGCCTTGCGCCTGAAGAAAAAGAGCACTTCGCGATGTGTGTAAAATGTGGAGAGATGTTTGATCGGCGAAGCTTGGACGAAGTGCTATGATCTAAAGGATAAAACCAATGCGCAAACAAATCAGTTCGCAGCCACAGCGAGAAAGCCCGTCAGCGAATACCAGCTGGCTCGACTTGGAAGCCCTGGCCCGAGTCGAAGTCACATCGGAAGACGCGGCGCACCCGATCGAATCAGCGCTGTTGACTGTTGGCGCAATAGGATGGCGTGCGGAAAGCCCAGGAGAACAGACGGTCCGTCTTCTCTTCGATGCGCCGCAGAGGCTCAGGCGCATCCGCCTGCTGTTTCGAGAGGAGAAGGAGGCGCGCACGCAGGAGTTCGTCCTGCGCTGGTCGCCAACGACAGAAAGTTCATGGCGCGATGTCGTGCGCCAGCAGTATCATTTCAGCCCATCGGGAGCCACTGAGGAGATCGAAGAATATCAAGTCGAGTTGGAAGACGTGGCTGCTTTGGAACTTACGATCATCCCGAGCCTGAGTGGCGGCTCATACGCCTCGCTGGCGCAATTGCGCTTGGCATGACCAAAGATTGAGCGACACTGCGCGAAGCGAAGGCAGCATTTTCTGGTGTAGCCAGCCTCCCGCGTTTCTTTCCTCTGTTCGTTCGCGGATTTTGTTCGCCAGTAGCGGGACGTAATCGATCGGGCACGACACGTGACTGCTGGCGCCTGATCTCTGACCTTCGATTCGCCGATCTCTGTCCTCTGGTTTTATCAACGTGCACAAGATCAGGGCCGACTCTGACAATAAACGGTGCGCATGATGGACGAAGATGGCTTTAGCTCACTGCAGAAAGGTAGAGATAAAATGAACACACTAATTACATGGAATCAGCTTAGGGAGATGGAGGAAGCGCAAAATCGCGTGAATCGTTTCTTGGGCGGATTTCCGAATAGATTGGGCAGTGGCGAGACACACAGCTTGGCGGTAGCAGATTGGTCACCGGAAATTGATATCAGTCAGGATGATCACGAATACCTAGTCAAAGCTGACTTGCCCGAAATGAAGAAGGATGACGTGAGGGTAACAGTCGAAGACGGCATCCTCTGCGTTTCCGGAGAACGCAAAGGCGAAAAGGAAGATCCGAAAAGGAAATTCCATCGTGCCGAGCGCTCCTACGGTAGCTTCCGACGCAGCTTTACGCTGCCCGAAGATACCGATAGCAAGAAAGTGACGGCAGAGTTCCGCGACGGAGTTCTGAAGATTCACCTTCCGACAACGACGATAGCAAAAACAAAGTCTATCGAAGTTAAAGTGCAGTAATGCGCTAATACCTAGGGCGAGCGTGCGGCGAGCTCCGTGCGCTAGCCCCAGTGTAAAGCGGCAACTTCGGCCCCATGCCTCAAGCCAATGTCGGCGGCGATCTCCGCAGCAAATATAAACACACAATAAGACGGTCATGAAGCCAGTCGCATCTGACCTTTGCCTTGTCTGGGCCGGACTAGGTCGAATTACTCTGCAAAGCTCTGCCGAATATCTCGATCAGCTCCGCGTCAGGATTGATCGGACGGATACATCGGAAGCCATACTTACTAAGCCGCGCGCCGTAGCTTCGGAAACGATTCGCGAAATTGCGTTGGAGAGCGACCTGCAATTCGCCTAAAGGCGCGGTTGAAGTTCGTCATGGACTGAAACCCGCTGGCGAAGGCAGCTTCGCTGATGCGGGAGTTGGGATTGAGCAAAAGTGTCTTCGATCTCTCTATTCGGACTCTCGAGAGATAGTCGATGAAATTCATTCCCGTCGCTTTCTTGAACATCTTGCAAAAGTAATGCCGGCTGATATTCGCCGCCTGGGCTACGCGCGCCAGGGAGAGCGGTTCCGCCTGATGTTTCTCGATGAATTGCCGTGCTCGCGCCATATTGGCGGACTCGTCTTTTTCGCGCCGGACCACCAGTTGATTCGACAAAATGGAAAGGTGTTGCGCAAAAATACTCAAGAGCCGCAACATCGCCCGATACTTGACCGGCGATAAAACGCACGACCTAAAATAAGCCCGCTCCAGTTGCTTCCAATCCGCCTTGTAGCCCCACGCGCGGAGCTGTCGAGTAATGCTGGCAAAATGCTTCTTCGTCGGGTTCTTCAGCATCACCTCGCCCGTCTCAAGGAAACCGAGAATGCGATCGCCCGCATACACTGGCACGGCACTTTCGGAGAGTCCTGCAAACCAGGTCACGGTGCGTGTTGTCGATTCCGGTTCGCGAGATGCATCGCTTTGGGCCTTGAGGCAGGCAGAGCGCGCCTTGTTGAAGCGAGCCAGAATTGAAGCGAACGAGTCGCGATCCTCTTTTCCATGATGTGACGGCGACCACGTATCGCGCCCTCGGATATTCAGCGGCAAACCCATTGCTTCGCTAAAAGCCCGCTCGTAATCTTTGAAAATCTGCGAGCGCGAAAGATGTCGCATAACTTCGTGATCGGAAGATCGGGATGCGTTCTGTTTGCTCATTACAACTTGCGAACCAATACCCTAACCACCCTGTTGATTGCACCGCCGCGCCCGTCTAAGATGCGAACCCTTTCAACAACCGTTGTCCTGAGGAAAGCTCCGGCGTGATGTAGGCGTTGCCGAGCGTCAACTGCTTAAGATCGCAGATCTGATTTGTCGCTGATGCGCGAAGCTGCCGGAAAAGCATAGCTCGACTTTTCGAGGCTTTGTGTCGCTTGAAATAAATCGCGCTCCTTTGTCTGGCTGCCGCTTCCATTTCGCTTTCGATCAAGTTTTTCAAGCGACAAGCTACAGCCGCAAATTCCAATTCCTAATGGTATTAAATCTTAATCGTGCGCCCAAACGCCTCGATGCTCAAAAGAAAGATGAACATGCCCAATTTTCCGGATCCATCCCCGGCTTCTGTTAGCTCTCGACCCTTCGGGATTTTAAGCAGCGGGATTCGCAGGTTCGCGTTTTGCCTCCCAGAAAGGTCACGACGCGTTCTGCTTTTGCCTCTACCGTGCTGTAAAAAGCGGAAGGGAACTCGTATGCGCAAAGAAAAACTTAAAGCTAATTTCAAGAGGGATCGTTCAATCCCTAATCGCAACACCACGCGGCCGGAGAACGTATCCAGAAAAGAAATCAAACAGATGGCGCATCACGCGCCGGTGCGCCGTGCCGCAAGCAAAGCCCGCGGTTTCTAGGGAACCAGGCTCCACGCTCCTATCTATATATATATATGGGCGGCGCGCCGAAGAACCGACAACCGTTAACGATTACCTTCTCATAACACGCGAGGCACAGCGCTGCGCCTCGCGAAGTGTCAAAGAATTTAGCACGCGACCCACTGCGTCTCCTATTTATCCAAAGCGGGTTCCATACAGATTCTGTCTTCGGGCAAGTCCGGAACACCACCGTGCAAGTCTGGACAATTGGAGAAGGAATTGGGACTGGAAGCGAGTTCTCTCAGACATGCTGCGCGGCTAATAATTTTCGAGATCATGATCTAACGTCGCCCCTCAATTCGCTTCCCTTATCTGACCCGACCCACGCTGTGTGGATCGGGCCGATATTTTGCTGATTTAACTTAGGCTTTGGCGCCGACCACTTCGCCGACTTTACTTTTCAGGAAATCACCGGTTTCCTGTGGCCGCCCGCTTCCGCTGAGGAATGAATCCAATTGGGCCGCGAACGGTGCCGGCATTTTGGTTTTCAGGAAACCAAGCACCACTTGCACAGTCTTCTGTGCGTCTTCCTGACTGATTCCAGTTTTCTGGACGATTGTGTTAATGAGTTCTTTCATAGTTTCAAGATCGCGCTCTTGGCGCGTGCGCGCGCGCAACATCTTGCCAAGATTGGACCGTTTCTTGCACCCGCCTCGTCGAATGGAAGCTAATGGGATAAGCGACCCGGCAGCTGCGATCTTCTCCTGCGCTCAACCCCTTTCAATAACAATTACCTTTTGTCTATCGCAAGCGGCTTACGATGCATGAAATCAAGCGCGTAGCGAACGAGTCAACAAGCAGGCGCGAATATCGCGGGGGGGTGGCCATCGCAGCTTTGGCAGTCGCTGACTTCCCAGGCAGTTCGAATGCTAAATGCTTTGCTCAGCTTGCCCATCGCGGCGGGCGAAGATTCCTCGCTCGCGAAAACCTTCGGAGTTTGGAGTTCGGAGTTAAGACGCGACCCCGTCTGCTTCCCCCTTAGTAGCTCTGATGACCCTCTGTCACTTCACTTCAGACCGGAGAGGGTCCGATCCAGGTTATAAGCCGTGCTGATCAGCGATAAATGGGTAAATGCCTGGGGAAAATTTCCAAGATGCTCACCACTTGGACCGAGTTCTTCCGAATAAAGGCCGAGGTGATTGGCGTAACCGATCGCCTTTTCGAAAAAGAAGCGCGCCTTCTCAAGATCGCCGGCGCGCGAGAGGCATTCCACAAACCAGAACGAACACATATTGAACGTCCCTTCCTTGCCCGAAAGACCATCGGAAGCCGAATCGCCGATGTTATAGCGATAGACAAGTGAATCTTCCACCAATGAATTTTCGATCGCTCCCAAAGTTGAGAGCCAGCGCGGATCCGTCGGGCCGCTGAATTTCACCAACGGCATCAATAAAGTGGAGGCGTCGACGGTCTGTGCTCCTTTGTATTGGACGAATGAACGAAGGTCGGCGCTCCAAAAATTCCGGTAGATATCGGTGTAAATCTCGTCGCGCACGCGAAGCCAGCGCGTCGAGCGGCGCGGGGAATGATCGCTTTAGCGACAGCCGGACGGCGCGATCCACCGCCACCCAGGCCATTAACCGCGAGTAGAGAAATTCGCGTCGTCCGCCGCGCACTTCCCAAATGCCTTCGTCGGGCTGCTGCCAGTTGGCGCAAAGCCAGTCCGTTACCCGGACGAGACTTTGCCAGAGATCATAGGAGATCGGCTGGCCGAATTTATTGTAGATGTAAACCGAATCCATAAGTTCGCCGTAAATATCGAGCTGCAATTGTCCGGCAGCGCCATTGCCGATCCGTACCGGAGAAGAGCCGGCGTAACCTTCCCAATGCAGCAACGTTTCTTCGATTAGCTCGCGGCGCCCATCCAGGCCGTACATGATCTGTAAAGAGCCATCCGAGCTGCAGTCGTGACAGCGATCCTCGATCCAGCTCATGAACGCCGCCGCTTCCTCGGTATAGCCGAGACGCATCAAGCCGTAGACCGTGAATGAAGCGTCGCGGATCCAGGTGAATCGATAGTCCCAGTTGCGTTCGCCTCCGATTTCCTCCGGCAGGCCGAAAGTCGGCGCGGCGACGAGTGCCCCGGTAGGCGCATAAGTCAGAAGTTTGAGAGTGAGCGCCGACCGATTCACCATCTCGCGCCAGCGGCCTTTGTAGGAAGACTTGCGAACCCATCCTCGCCAGAAGTTCATAGTCTCTTTGAAAGCCGCCACCACGTAATCCGGATCTGCCGCCGCTCCGTGGCTTTCCGCGGCGTTTTCCACGTTTTCCAGGACAAAGGCCGCGGTTTCACCCGCTGCTAGCTTGAATTCGGCAATGACCGCCCCGTTCTCGATTCGCACAGGCAGGCTCGTTCGCAGCCGTAGCGCGAGACGGTCCGCCGCCTCACTGGTGAAGAGCACTTCGCCGCGTTTCGCCTCGACCTTGTGGCCGGCACGCCCGTAATCGAACGCCGGGGCGCAGATCATGCGGAAGCTCAACTCGCCGCGCACCGCCTTGGCCCGACGGACCAAGTGGTGAGCGTGACCCTCTGCCTTGATCGGCATGAAATCAGACACTTCCGCGACCCCATCGGCCGATAGAAACCGCGTGAGAAGCATATTTGTATCAGGGAAATAAATTTGCTTGCGGTGCTCTCCTCTGAGGATGGGCGCGAGTTGAAAGCAGCCGCCCTTTTTATGATCGAGCAACGCAGCGAAAATCGAAGGCGAATCGAAGTGCGGAAAGCACATGAAATCGATCGACCCATTCATCCCGACCAAAGCAACCGTTTGCAGGTCTCCTATCACTCCATAGTTTTCGATCGGTTCGTATGGCATGACGAAAAGTGCGCTGGTCTGGAACGCACCAGACCATATTCCGAATGATTATGAGAAAGCGAGCTTTTGAACGCGCGTTAGCCGGCCCTAGCGAAGTCTTCTTTTTCGTATCGTCTGGTTTCCTGTTGGAGGGCTGGCCTCCGTGCCGGCCTTCTTCTTGGACGAGACGGAGCTCGTCCCTCCATTTTTGCCAAAGTAACAATTGACGAAGTCGTCGAGAACTTGACGGCTTTAAGCCGTCAAGTTTAGGCGTGAGAAAAATTTCCGATTTAACGGTTTAACGATTCGACCAGCGCAGAGCGGAATATCACGCGAGCGCATTTTTCATTTCTAAATGGATCGGCACCCCGTTCGCTCCTCGCCGCGCTTTGATGGCGTCTGCAAGGGTTTCGTAGATTTTGTTCCTCGCTACTTTATCAGGGATGCCCAACATCTCGGCCGCGCGGAGGAGAAACAATTCTTCGTTTCCTTCCAAAACACCGTCTTGAGCACAAACTATCGACAGATAATGGAAAGCCGTGAAACGGTCCTCGCCGCCGTTGTCACGAAGCCAGCGCGCGTTCTTCGTCAAAACTTCTTCTGCCTGCTGCAGCGAAACAATCTTGGTGATTGCAGCATTTGGATCGGCTAGCGTCGGCCGTAACATTTCGACGAGCCGGTCGTGCTCGTCCCAACTCTTGCCCTTTCCATCGGCGTGCGCTGCCAACACGCCGCCGGCAAGGACAAAATCCCGAGCGTGACTCTCCATTGGCTCGGAAGTTTCATATTCCATCAATCGCACCAGCTCACACACTTCCTGGTCCACCAAGTCGAGCTTATCCCTGCTCGCTGCAGCACCACCAGCGTCGCGAAAAAGTTGGAGCGCACGGGCACGAATCGGGATGGCGGGGTGACTAAACCCACAAATCAAATTCTTCCGTTTGCGCGGCGGGATCTGCTCCAATTGATTGAGGAAAGCGGCGATATCGAACTGCACGTGCTCTGGTCCGAGACCGCTGGCCATTTTAAAAAACGCGGAGACGATAGGTAGCAAGGCATCGTCTCCAGTTGCTGAGAATCCGACTCGATCGGCGGACAGATTAGCTAAACGATTCCAGATTTGCATCCGACGCTGCAAGGGCGCCGGCATTCTGGACTTACCGCTCTCACGGGATCCGATTGCGCGCTCGACGAATTTCGCCCGGTAATGCTGAAAATGGATATGGCCGATCTCATGTCCAAAGACAAACGCAATCTCAGCATCGGCCATCCGTTCGATCAGACTGCTCGTGAGAACAATCATGTGTGGCAGTCCATCATGAGAATAGATGGCGGATGCATTGATCGAGGCATCGGCATGCACGAACAGATTGATCGGCTCTTCGAATTTCAACATGGAACGGACACCATGTAGAAGGTTGAAGAGCCGCGGAGACATCACGTCCGAGATTTGAAGATCCGTTGCCAAAACAGCGTCGCGGACTGATCGCAGCCCACCAGTTTGTTCAAACTTCGAGATGACAGGACCGAGATTGAACCGATCCATCGCCGCCTTGAGCTCCATTTGCTCAGGCGCAAGTCGGATTTTGTCGAGAAGCATCTCAGACGACACTATTACACGCTCTAGCCGGACGGTTTTTCAATTAACGCTACCGTATCATGCAGGCAACTGTTATTTGGGTAATAATACTACCGGCGAATCGCGGTTTAAGAGATCACAAAATCCGAATCGTCTAGATCGGGTTGGGATGCCGGGATCATTGCGAGAAAAGGCGTATCGCCCGTCTAGCTGCGAGTAGACAAAATTTCGGCGTTAAAGGCGAACTTTTTCTCTTAACTAGAGCCGGCCGTCGCGAAGTCTTCTTTTTCGTATCGTCTGCTCTTTTCTACCCCGACGGTTTTCACAGGGATCGATATCAGCGCTTTAAATCAGACGCGATTTCGGCGAACTGAGCGAATGGGATGAGCGACATAGAAGGGTCCGAGCCGGACTAACATAGCTGCGACGGAAGCAGTGAGTGAACGGAGCCGCGGGGGACGCGAGCGACATAGATGGGCAAACCGACAAGGTCGAATGAGCGGGAGTGCATAAGTCAACAATTTCGGAGTTCGGAGTTTAGATACGACCCCATTCTCCCCACCGCATTTCAGCCTTGAACCCCGGCCGTGGCGAACTTCTGGAGAATTCGCGCACTGGGATGATCCGCGAGACTGACGAGTTTGTTCACTAAAGCCACCGGAATCAGGGCGGAGTCATACATATCACAATGTAGCGCTTCGACATTGGCGAGAATGCTCTGGAGATTTACAAGATCACCTTCCGTGGGGTTGGGTTTGATATCGCGCGCTGGCACTGAAACAACATGCATTTGTCCGCCAGAAGTTTTGAAGATTATCTTATGTCCGTAATTGGTCGTGCGGCCGTAAGGGGCTGATGGGTCAGCCTGCCCCGGCAAGATATATCGGTATATATAATCGTTAGAGAGGATTAATACCTTACCGGCTGGCATTTTTGCCGCGATTTCCTGAGCGTGTTCAACGAAAGCACCGCTCTTTTCGAGGCCGGCCAAATAAATGTCATGATGGTCGACGAGGAACCCGACTAGTTGTCGCATTGGTTCATGGAGACGTGCTGTCTGTCCGAAGAAACCGGTCGGCCCGTCCTTAATAAAGAAAACTTTCTTCAGGGTCGATGGTTGCTGATGGAGCAGCGTTCGAATCAAATGAATGATCAGCAAGTGCTCCACTGTGTTAGTCAGGTAACCGAGGATGCCTGCGGCTCCTCGTTCCTCGTCGATAACCTCGTGAAAGCGGAAAACGTCGGTAAGGAATATCAGATTGCCGGTTTTCGGGCAGCTGAAGGAGTAGTTTTTCATTTGCCCTTCCAATAAGTCCACACCTTCTCCGCTCTGGTGGGGGTTTTGCGCCAGGTGAAATTTCTCATCACCGGGCTGTCGGCTACTTCCTTGAAATCGCTTGAATAGGAACCAAGCGAGGGTTTCTATGAGACTGCTGTTTTCCAGTTTCTGATTACAAAAGAACTCAAAAATAACGGTTCGTATCGTCTCCGTTAGCGTCCCTGCGCCTTGCTTGAATCGAAGGTTCTTTATCGGAAGTGCGAGTTTGATCCGTTCTAAGTTCTTCAACTTCGCCATGTCCTCGGGAGCGATGAATGGCTGCTCTGAAATCTCGGCAAGATCTTTGCTTTTGAAGAGCAATGCCCCGAATTGCAGAAAAGCGATGGTCGCGGAAGGAAAGTCCTTTCGTACGACGACCTCTGTGTAACCGCCATCCACAGCAATGATGGCTTCAATAGGATTTTCAACGGGCCTTTGGTCAGTGAGAAGTTTTTCAAGCGATACCTCATCGGCTTTGGCGGGTAGCCAGCACCGCTCGACCAGATTTTGCACGTCGGCATCATTAATGATGTGGTGATGCGATGATTTACTAGCACGTTCGAACGGTTTTCGGTCGTTATGGCTCGAGTAACCCATTCATTGTGCTTTCTTTTCTGGAGGAAACCGATCGATTTGAACCGGGATCACAAATGGATTGCTGTAGGTCTTCATTCGTATGAAGCCTTTGTCAGTATCTTGACTGAAGCGAATGAGGCTGTCCGCAAAATCGTCAAAATCGTAGTATTTTCGTAACTCCCTGATTTCGTCCTCATTGTTGAGGTGCGAGATAAACCAATTTTGAGTTGCCTTAAGGATGTTCGCACTAATGGAGCTTACTTCTTGTGTGGCATAGACGAGTCCGAGATTAAGCTTGGCCCCTTCCTTCGCGAGCCGGTTGTAAATTTGGGATAGGTCTTTGTCGTCTTTTTTTGGGAAGAGATTGTGGGCTTCTTCAAAGTAGAATTGAATAAAATTATTTGGCTTGGTCTGGGTAAATCGAAGCATGGAATCCTGAAAAATTCGCTGACATATGCGTTCGCTAAACATTGACTGAATGTTCGGGTCTCCAAGAGAAAGGTCTACGATAACGATTTGACCAGCGCGAAGGAGCTCCAAAATGTCCTGATCAAACGGTTTTTGAAGTGTGCTGGTATGTTGGTCACGAAGAACATTAAGAACTCTGAAGCCAGCGCAGTCAGCTTGACCGCCTGATGTCCGTTTGCGTGTGAGTATGACTAAAAGAGCCTTTAGATCTTCATCTGCCCACTCGCGTCCTTTCGTCTTCTTATAATCCGAGAAAAACGAGGCTTCGCCGTATTTCTCCCAAAGAGTTTCCCACCAATTCGCCGCCTCTTCCAAACCAACGCCCTTTGACGCGTTGAGTTCCGCATCAATGGCTTTACAGACTTCTGTCCCTGCGGTGAAACTTGTTTTGAAGCTCGATGGGACGGGGAATCCCGCCCGATAAAGGCAGCATAGATAAACTGCCACCTTACGATCGTGACGGGTAGAGGCGCTCTTATTCGAATCATAGTCCTCAGGTTTTTCAAGAGTTACCGTCTTAAAATTACTCACAAACCTTGTGTCATCCGTTGCGATATTTGGATGGGAGCGAATCAGATCAAAGCCATTTTCGACTTCTTTAAAGAAGTTAACCTTCATCTCCCTAAAGCCTTCCTTCTTGACGGTGGAGTAGCGAATCGTGCGCTCTTTGTAGATGTCAAAAATGGCCGTCCCCTCGTCTTGAAGATTCGGATTGGCGTATTCTCCATTAATGTCGAAAACGATTTGTCCAATCGGATACTTCGGAGCGTTGCTCTCGGTGAAAGGTTTGAGAACATCCTCAGCTGGTTCCGGTTTTTCCTGATCTAATTTCCTTGGTGCTTTGTCGCTCATTTCGACGCATGCCTGAATGATTCTCTTGAGCGTGTTGGATTTTCCGGTTCTGGTCATCCCAAACAAAGCCGTTCGTTTGCCGGCAAAGTCCGGCGAGAAGACAAACACCGGGACTTCTTCTGTTTCGCGCGACTGGAATCTGCGAGTTGAGCTGTAACGCACTCGGCCGATACGGATGTCTCCTTGTCCGCCAGCGACACCGGTCTCGCGGTAGTTAACGATAGCTGTTAGGAATTTCGGATGCGGTTTGTACAGCGCATAATGATGGGCGCTGAAAAAGTTCTCTAGATCAGCCCCGAACCGAATCGTCTGATTTGGGTCAAGGTAAAATGAGCCAAGCACGGAGCATTCGAGGCCGCTGAACGAAAATTCGTACCGCGTAAACGTGTCGAGTTGACTCTGCTTCGTTGATCCAGTGCGGATGTCGTCCTTGTAGTATTCAACCATGCTGCTAATCACATCCTGATCTGTTGGGAGCTGCGTCGGCTGAATGACTCGGAGGAGTACAGCTTCAGCTGCTTCTGGCTTTTCGATTTCGTTATCGTAGTACGCCAAAAGAAAACACCCTTGCGGAATGCCTCCGGCGCGTTGCTTCCAGGCATCTGCCGTTAGAACAAGGCATCTCTTGTAGTTAATGGCGAACGGACGACCCACAAAGTTGCCGGTTTTCCAGCCTTTTTGGTCGCGATCAAAAAGATTCGTTTGGATGATTTCGGAAATAATGCTCATGACTTCGCCTAACCTTTCTTCAGTTTGGGATCTTCAAAACGAATCTGAGCTTGTTTGGCGTAATCGCCGGAAGCGTCGATCGCTAGCCAGCGTCGACCTAGCCGTTGTGCCGCGTAACCAGTCGTATTCGTCCCAGCAAAAGGATCAAACACCCAATCTTCACGTTCGGTCAAAAATTGGATAAAGAATGCGGCTAAACCGGTCGGCATTCTGGCGGGATGAGGAACAATTTTCTTTTTCTTGCAGATACGACTGAAAAAGTCATTTGAAGCCGTATTGCTAAAGCTGAATGCGTTTGGGAGGCGCCGTTCACGATTTTCATCAAGGGGTTCAATCTCGAAAATGTTGTGCGAAATACTTCCTCCGCAGTTTTTCAAGAATGCGTCCTCACTAATACGATGCTCAGAAGGCCGCAATCCAGAATTGAAGTCTTGGCGAGCCAGAAGTTGTTTCATTGATTTGCTATACGGCCTTAGCACTCGGCTATTGTCGGCCTTAGGAAAATCAGTTTTTGCCATCCACCAGATGTGAGTGTAGCTGTCGACCGCTCGAATTCGATTCGTCGTAACCCAAGCCGCGGGAGACGGAAGGCGCGATGGGTTATAACAGACAAACTCCTGACAAAGTCTCAGTCCGGCTTTCGGGTGCTGTAGAAAGCCCATCAGAGCTCTAATAGGAAGTAGCGATTGCACGGGACGTCCCGGTTCCCACGCATTGCCAATTTCAATCACGATCGAACCGTCTGGCGTAAGCAACTTTGCAAACAATGGAGCAAGCGAAGTGAACCACTTCAGATATTCCTTCCCATTGAGGTTTCCGTAACTTTTCTTGTTGTTGAGTGGGAACGGCGGCGACGTCAAAATCAGCTGAATTTTCCCCTGCATTGTCTTAATTGCGCTCTGCTTCAAGACAGCGACAGCGTCTCCGCGATAAAACGCACCACTTTTCGTCGCGAATGCAATGTGACGACAAGTTCGTGTTCGGTTCAGAGTGAGGAGCGCGACCGGACGTTTGCGACAAACTTGGGATGGTTTGCCCATTATCAATTGTGGGGCAGAGGAGAATGGCTCGAATTCCCTAAATACTGTCGCGTCTCGTCATCGGGAATCCAGACATAAAGCCCTTTTAGGGCGCGAGTAAAAAGAATCCGGTACGCTTGGAGCGTTCGATGTAATAACTCACGCGTTGCAGCGCCATTTTGTGTTTTTTCACGGCGCGCGGAGCGCGCGAGTTGGGCGATTCCCCGCTCGTAGACTGCGGCTGTATTGATCTGCCAGTCGTCATCGCGCCAAACAAGATCGTTCAGCCAGAGAATTCCAACATAGTCGTAGTCAAAACCTCGGACGGCGTAAGGACAACCCACTTCAGAGAGACAATCTTCTGCCATTTTACTTCCAGCAGCAGCTCGGACGAATGCTGTATAATCCGTTCCCCTACGCGGAACAAAATTCCAAGGACGCGCCCAGGTTTTTCGCTCGCCATTTTCAACATAAGTTTCGCAAAAATCTTGCATTCTTTCGGGTAAATTATGCGGCGCCGTTGAATCGACGGTTTTCCATTCGCGCGAGTATGATGAAAGTAAGCGAACAGAATTGCCCTCTTTTGCACGCCGGCGCAGTTCTCGTTCAAGTTCGACTGGGCTATCGACGAGTTTAAATTCGAAACCAGGAAGGTAAGCGCGTCGGATTATACGAAAGGGCGGTTCTTCCTCCGCAGCACGCGCAAGTTGCCGTTTTTTTGCTACCTCCGTTTCGAAGTCTATAATGTTCGGAGCTGTGTCTGCAACTGGATCTCGTTGCCATGCGGATGCGAGAACTTGATTCCTGCTCGGTGGTGCACCTTGCAAAACAGACTCCAACCAATTCACGTACTCGGTCGAGCCGGCACATCTGAACTGTGCTCCCTCCAAATTGATCATTTCCGGTTTACCAGCACCGAGTTCTTGACTCCACTTTTCTATGTCACCGACCGTCGTGTTTTCCCGTTCCCGAAAACCTTGTTCAGGATCCAACAGAAAAATAGCTAGTTGAGACGTCCGAATTATGTGATACGCCTGCGGTCCGAGAGTTGTTACGAACCCAAACTGTCCACGGCCAGCCGTGTGTTCGGGATTGATTAAACTGTGAGCTTCGTCAACGACCGTGACCAAATTCTGTTCGTCACGTGATCCATCATGAAAGCCACGGCCCAAATTACGGAGTAGCTGCAAGTTCTCACGCCATTGTGCGGCATCCGACATTAAAGTCGCACCGTGAACTCCTCGAAGAGTTCCCAAACCATGAGTGCTTAGCGGTGTAAAAATACTGGCTTTGCGAACGAGCGCCTGGCCTCCTTCTTCGGCAACTTGGTCGAAAATGTAGGCCCAATTACTGTTTTGGCTCATTGAAGTGGTCGCGAAGACGACATCGCCTTCAGGCAAGCGATCGTCTGTAACAAGGGATGCCCAAAGTCGAGCGGCGATTGCCGACTTCCCGGAGCCGGGCGGGCCTTTAACGATGACAACCCGCTTCCTTCGCTTCGTGGATAAGCCGGACAAAAAGCATTCGTCGACGACCGCCTTGCATAGGGCGAACGCCCGCCGCTGGTTGTCGAGCAATTCAAAGGCGGAACTGTCAGGATTTAGGATTTGCGCTCCGATTTGCGCAACAAAACCGCGCTGTTGTCGATAGCGCCCGGTTGCAAATCTGATTGCGAATTCTTCATCGGGCGCAGTGAGTCGGGTTCGAAAAAACTCAGGGAAGCGTTTGGTGGCATCCTCAGATGCGGTTGTGAAGATCGGGTAATTGCGGGCCAGTCGTTCATTTGGCGCCATCGTATAGGCGTTCGTATAAACTTGGTGAGTAAACAGGACGCAGCCGTGCACCTTTGCTTTGCCTTCGATCGCAGAATGGAACCGACGACAATATTCAGTGTAACCGCGCACTTGATCAGAGGGATGTAACTCCTGTCGACCCGCGCGTTCTATTAGCCCTTCTGCTTTCCCGGGCTTATCCGCTGCGGTTGCCCAGTCCTTAAGTTCAAGGATCACCGCAGCTGGAGCGGACTCGTAGCGGCCAAGCAACACGACATCTGCCCATGAAGAAGCAGCGGGCAATTGATACTCCAACGCTAGGTTCCCCCGGCTGCCGAAAAACAAATGCAGCGGCTGAAAGGATGGGGCTTGAAACGCGCGGCTTAGCTTGCGTCAACGAGCTTTCCCACGCTTGCGCTTCCTCGCTGCCGTATCGTCCCGTCTCTTCCTGAAGGCGTGAAACCAAAGCGGCGCTATCGCTCGCAACACGACGGCGAAATTCTTCGATCGTGATCAGCATGTCTGTTTGAAACTATCGAGAGCAGCTTGGTTAGACTTCCGTGGCGGCATGAAAGCGCGGAAAATAGCAGAAGGGAAGAAAGTTAGAAGGAAGAATTAAGAAGGAGAAAGGGAAAGTTGAGGGGTTGATTGTTGAGAGCGTAAAGCTCCGTCGGAGCCACGCTCCTTTACGGAGTTGAGAGTCGCGCCGCTTAGACCTCGCGGCTGACACAGCCGCCACTACAACGCTACGGCAAGTAGGCAGCGAGCCAGGGATGTCAGCGCTCACGGTCCGAGAACTAGCAGTTGTGATCCGCGCTTTCTGGGCGATAGTGGGAGGTCTTCGAAGCCAGAAGACGACGGAGGAAAGTCAGCCTCCGGTGCGCGCCAAAGTCGGTGCGACGTGGGTGCCGTGTAGAAGTGAGAATCAATTATTATGAAAGCCGAACTCGTTGAAGCCGCCTCCAAAGTAATCACTAGTCCGCAAATCTTGGTGAACATGGTTTCACGCCGCGTTCGCCAGCTGACGCTCGGTCATCGTCCTCTCGTGGTATGTGCTCCGGGCCTTGGTACAGCGGATATCGCGTTAACCGAGATCGCTAACGGAAAACTGACGTTCGAATCGACCTTCGGTCAGGATGGAACCGCTGAGCCCGCACGGATCGTATTGTTCCCCGTTGTCGCTGAGAGCAAAAAAGCTAAGAAAGCTGTAACGAAAAAAGCGGCGTAATCCGCAGGGGCCGCGCGTGATCAGTGGTCGGTGACTGCGAACTGCATTTCGCCGGCTTGTTCGACTATTTTTGAGGCTTCGCAGAACTTCGAATCCAACCACGCCGCCATCGTAGCCGAAATCGGCAATAACCCCGGGACGAATCTCATCACTTTCCTTCACGCGCGCATCGCGCAGCGTGATGGTCAGCGTGTCAGTTTCCTTGTCGTACTCAGCCTTCATGCGCCACCTTCATATTTCGCGAACTTCGATCTTTTGTAAACAGCGGTTGCTTCGCGAAATCTGGCACCGCAAATGGCGACGGCGCGTTCATGCAACGCGTCAAGCATCCGCAGCTTCTCGATAACCGGAGCAGTCGTGAGTCGCTGGCGAAAAGCGCGTTTCCTTTCAGTGACCTTTTGCCAATCGAAAGTCATGTTCTCTTTCTCGCTGGACGCTTCGTTCGATATCGTGACGGTTGCTCGGCTACGCGGCTGCTGGAAACCTCTTTGTTGCTTTCTAAGATGACGCGGACGTGAGCGTTTAAAACGCGCGCGACCCGGCGGAGCATGCTAAGCGAATGACCTTCGTAGCTAGGCGACTCCAGCCGGCTGATTTGTTGCTGGGTAGTTTTTAGTTTGCGCGCGAGTTGCATCTGCGAGAGACCGGCCCGCTCGCGGAGAGCGGCGAGTTGCAGAGCGACGTCCCACGCCTCGCCCGCCCGCTTGAAGCGCTCAGCGAAATCCGGGTCGCGGAGTTGTTCCTCCAGAAATAGATCGAAATTCGTCTTGCTCATCACGCGTTCCTTTCCACCCAGTCACGCATCCGCTCCCGCGGCGATGTCCAGGTCGCGCGCTCGGGATGGCCTGGCCTTTATTGCGGACGCCGTGAACAGCGATGATGCGGCGGCCTTTCCTGAAGAACCACAGCAGGCGCGTATTCAGCTTGCCCACGTGGCGCAGTTCAAACAGGCCGTCACCTAGTGCCTTCGAGAGCGGCTCCCGGTGATACTGACGGTAGCGCAGCTTCTCCAACCCCGCGGCGACCGCGGCGAAGTCGTCGGGATCTGTGGCCTTGAGTTTCAAGAGGAATTCCTGCACCGGGCGATTTTCCGGCATCTGTTTCGTAAAACTCTACCGTGAACTCCATTCAAGGCAACATCAATATTGATGTATCCAATTCATTCCCGACAACAACACTTCATCGTCGCCCGGTTTTGCGGGGATGTGCGACGTAATCGCCGCCACGACAAGGTCGGGACGTACCTTATTTGATCGATCCGGAAAGAACTAATGCTGGCCGCTGTTTTATGGCGCTCAGATCGGTGAATGGAAACGGCACAAGAACAACATCGCCTTGGCTAAAGCTCGTCGTAAATGGCATCCTCGGGGTTATTCCAAAACTCGAACGCCGGCTCGGCGGCTTTGAGCCAGGCGACATCGTCCGGCTGGATTTTCAGATGCGCCGGCAAATCGTGAAGGAGCCGCATTTGGTCCCGCACATCCAAGTGCTCAATTGCCTGGCTGATTTCCTGAACCGTGCTCACGCGGGGAATTTTAGCCGAAAGTTCTCCGATGAGAAGTCGGAAGAAAGGAGAGACCGGGAGAAGTTTCAATCAAAAATTAAGAAGTTTGCCACGGCGAGTCCCCCGCACACCGGCGGGCAGCCGATCCGGTGGCGAATTTGATGTGAAGGCAAATACAATTGGAAGTGTAGTGCGCAATGAGAGCATTTATCGCCCGCGAACTCGTCGTCTGATCCACGAAGGATTTCTGCGGCAATCCAAGATCGCGCGGACACGAACTACGTCAGCTTCTACGCGGTAATAAATCGCAAAGGGAAAGCGTTTACTCAGGCTGCGATGATATCCAAAAACTTTGGCATGAACGCCGCCGTGCGCAGCCAAAGCGTCCACGTCCTTGAGGATCGATTCGCGAAAATACTTTCCGAGAGCGGACGCTTGGCGTTCATAGAATCGAAACCCGGCGATCAAATCGTCCCGCGCTTACGGCAGGATCTCGATCGTCACGAAGTGCGGCGCCGAATATCAGCTTTCGCTTTTTCCCACTCGACGAATTTTTCTTCGCCCAATTCGATCTTCCGCTCGCGTTCCGCTAACTCCCCCTCATGCCATGCGGGCGACTCTACCGCGGCGGGGTCGGATGACAGACTTTGCCAAAGCGTCTCCATTGTTTGCAGCTTCTCTTCAACGCTCATTTCGTTCAGCGGGAGAATTGGAACGCTCATAGCTGAAATTATATCACACGAGCTCGCAGGATCGACAAGGCAAACAAAAGCGAAATGCCACTAATGTTTGAGGTTTGATGTTTCCGCCCTTCGCGCGGCTTTCGTGCTCCGCTGTTGATGTCGATTCATCTTTCAACTGCAAAAAAAAAGAAAGTTCGTTTCGGCGCGACGCCGAAACCAGCACGTCTGGAGGCGTGCGCTCCCCAGAATGCGAATTGCGCAGGCGCCGCCTACGCCAAGGCTCCGGCGAGCCAAGGAGACGCATATGGTACTTCACTTCGACTTTCGGGGTTTCTTGAGCAGTTTGCGAAGCCGGCGAGTGGTCGCGGCGCGGTCGAGCTGACTCGACGCCACGTCGAGAACGAACTGTTCCCAATCGTTGACCGGCAATTTCCTGTCAGGTAAAAGACCGTTCTCTTCCAGAAAGACGAGACACGCCGCGAGCGCGGTCCGTTTGTTGCCATCAACGAACGCGTGGTTTTTACAAATGTAAAAAAGATATGCCGCTGCGATTTCGATTGGATCCGAAATGAGAGGTTGGCCCATCATCGATGCTTGCGGTGCGGCCACGGCAGATTCAAGGAGTGTCTCATCGCGAATTCCAGCCGCGCCGCCATGGGCGGCGAGCACTTCGCGATGAATCGCTTTGACGGCCTCGACCGTCAGATGCTTGAGCGACTTGCTCAAGACAAACGCTTAAAAAGCGCGGCGTTCTTTTTGATCAAGCGCTTCGCCGTTTTGGCCGCTGTATCGGGATCGATGACTGGATGGATCGGCGTCAAAACGATTGAGCCGCCCGGGTGAACGGTGACGTTCACTTTGTCACCGACTTTAACACGCGCGAGGTCCATCAAAGCGGTATCGAAGATGATCCCCTGAGAGTTTCCGACTTTGGTGATGGTCTTGGTCATGGCGTAATACTATGTTTTACGGCGGCCGGTGTCAATTGGCCAGAAGGCGATCAACGCCGAACGCCCAACGCTGAACATCCAACTTCGAATGCATCAGAATGAAAGACGGAGAAGGTAATTAGGAAGCCAAAAAAGCAGGAAACCAGGAGATGCGGCCAAAGACAGAACACGCTGGCAGCGCTTGCTTCTCCAGCGCGCGAGCGCTGCGAGCATCGGTCGCAGCCGACAAGGAAAGTTCGCGATCGTGAGGACGCGATCGCCAGGTCGCCGCGGCGACCGCTACCCAGAGCTCGCTGCACTTCGACTTCGATCGGCGGTGATTGATAGCCGCGTAAAATCGCTTCGCGCACGCGGCTTGCAGGACTTGAGAGCACGAGAGGCATCCGCCGGTCTCGAGTGTTGTTGCCGGAAATTCCGTTCACGGGTACATTCGGTGCATGAGCCGGGTCGGAATCAAGGCTGCGAATCGAGCAACTTGTCGAAGGCGTTGTGAACTCGCTGCTCTGCTTAATCCGATCGAAGCTGACGACTGGGACCGGCGAACATCGAGCAGTCACGTCTAACCGCCCAAAGCATCCGGATGGCCATGGAGTTTCTTAGAATTGCAAAGAGTTTGCCCGGAATTTGTCGAGAACAGTGCGAGAGGCGCGGCGTGCGGATTCTCGCTCGGACGCGTTCAGATTGTCATACGCCCGCGCAGACATGCCGGCGTTCCGCTCGCGACTGATCAGCAAATCGATCGAGGCGATCGGTCACTGCACTTCGACCCTCGCTTTGGGCGATGATCAGCCGAATAGCTCGAGCATTAGCGTGCGCGGATCGTTTGTTGAAAGCGATGCTTCCAATGACTGGATCGGCCTTGTGCAGGCTTACACAGTTTGTCAAGCGACAGATCACGTCGCTCTTGACTCGGTAAGTTCGGCGAGTTCCTTGATGGTTGTCAGATGCGCCTCGACGGCGATAAGCATAGTCTCGGCATTAGATTTGGCAGCGGCAGAAAAGTTCGCGACGTCGGCCGAGGCTACGAACGCGAAGCGAGAGCCGCGAAGCTTCGTGGACGTCACTTCGCTGCCAGGAAGTCGTTGCGCCGCGTCAAACGCTCGCGCACGCGCTGAGGCGTTGCGCACCCGAGAGCGCTACACCACTTCGACTTCGATTGGCAGCAGATGATTGATCATATAAGTGCCGCGATCGGGATCGCGATGCAATGGTTGTGTTCGGCCGAGCGAATCGGTAGCGCGGGCGATGAGAGTTTGTTTCCCTGGTTGCGACGGTGTTTGCCAGTTGAACTCCCATAATCGCCACGCATTCGACTTCGATTCGCCCAGCAAATTTGCGTCGTTCCACGTTGCGCCGCCGTCTGCGCTTAGCTCGACCTTTATGATTTCTGCATCGCATGCCCACGCGGCTCCGCGAACAGGGACGCTCGTGTTCGCAGGCACTGTCTCACCCTCCGCCGGATGCGCGATCTCTGCTTTGACTTGCATCTCGCTAAGCGGGGTCAGTTCCACGCCGTCCTCGTCGCCTTTGCCAGTACGCGTAATCAAGCGTTTGATAATATCCGTTAAATGGCCGGTCGGTGACGATGATGCGCTGCAGCCATTTGACCGACGCCATCGCATACCAACCCGGAACGATTGCGCGTAACGGAAAACCATGCTCTGGCGGCAGGTCTTCACCATTCATTTTGTACGCCAGCAGCACATCGCGGCGCGCTTTTTCCAGAGAAACACTGCGCGCGAACTTCAATCCGCCCGGCGGACTCTTTGGATCCTCAAGCATGCCGCCGTCGGCCCCTTCCAGAACTACTTCGCGTGCGTTTGACTTGGGGATCGCGCGATCAAGCAAGGTGGAGAGTGGCACGCCGGTCCACTCCGCGGTGCTTACCGCACCGAGGTGCCATTGGACGCCTTTCACTTTCGGTTCAAGAAAATTCCGGTTGTTACCTGCGCATTCCAAAGTCACCGGAGCCGTCAAACACTGGAGTGTTATCAGTTGTTCGTAATCGATGGCGAACGGCTTTTCTACTTCGCCCTCTACATGCAACCACCACGCGTTGCGATCGATCGTCGGGATTGGAAAATGGTTTCGAACGTAGAACGATTTCGTCGGCGTAAGAAAGCTGTCCAGGCTGGAGAACGGCATTTCGAGGTTCAGCGGCGTTTCGCTGCGCACGATTCTGCCGTCGCGAAGTTTTGTTTCCTCTTGTGGCATCTGTTCGTAAAGAGCTATTTGGCTGCGCGGAGGTAGGCGGAAAGCTTTTCGTACAAGCTGATCTGAACGAGGCGATCGTCCTCGGTAATTTCGTTCACCTTGAGTTGGTCGGGAGACATCTTGGTAAGAGCATCGCGTAACGCTTCAACCCGCTCGCAGCAACTCCTGACGGCTGCCCTGAGCGAGATATCCAGGCGGAATGCTGGTGTCGGAGGAATTGGCAAAAACGATCACCCAAACGCCGGGTCGCAGTTGATATTGAGGACCGCCCTCCATCATTGGCGTTTCGTCATCGTAACTTGAATACTCGATGGTCCCCAGCTGAGGACTTATCCCCGGAGTTCGCATCACCGCTTTGATGTCTACGACTGCCTGTGCCTTGATGTCGAACTTTGTTCGTTGTAACAGGCGCACTTCCTTGACACAGCCAACATAGACAACGGGGGCTTTCCGCCGAACGGATTCGATAAAGCTGCGCATGTTGGCACCGAGCAGATGCGCAGCATCACCGGAGATGAGAACACACACCAAAAGGAGCGTATATCGTCTGAAAATCTTCATTATTGATTTGGAGAAATGAAAAGGGTCTTTGCGCGGGAATTCTTCAGCGGGTCAGGGATCACGCAGAGCAACAAAAGCGCTACTTGGCAAGCATTCCTGTGCGAATTCCTTCGCCAAGTGTGAACGTGGAACCAACGCTGCCGACAACTGCAGACTTACGTGTTAGTCCGCTACGTTCTCGTAACCGGTAAACGGCCTCTATGCCGGTGCAATGCGCACCGAGTAGGTTCGCGACTCTAAACTCCTTCAGCTTGTCGCTCGTCCAGTTCAGTTGTCCATCGCTTGCTGCGAACAAGTGCAGGCCGCCGATGACTCCGTACACTGGTTGGTTGGGAAATCTCTGCTTTGCGAAAGTCAAAATATTGATGATGCCGGCGTGGCCACAGCCGGTCAGCACGACCAAGCCTTGCGATGTGTTGAGTACGAGTGACTGATCTTCAGGAATATTGTCTTCGACCAGCCCGCTCGGCGTCTGTACTTTGCCGCCGGGACTCCAGGTGCGCTCTGGATATTTACGCGGCACGGGGCCGGTCAGCCATGCGCCCGGGAAGATGTCGGATCCTTCGGCGTGCTCAACAAATTTCCCGCCGCTAGCCTCATAGTCTTTGCGAATACCGATCATTTCATTTTGTTCACCCTTTGGTGATGGTCGACTATAGAAGATTCCCCGGCCGACGTGCGCCACCGACAGCGCCGCCGGGTTCTTCTTCATCATCTCGCGACGCAACGGCATTAGGCCACCTACGTGGTCCCAATGATTGTGAGTGAGGATCGCTTCGTTAACATCGAAAACTCGGATTGCCCATGAGCGCATTTCCTAAAGAGTCTCGCGGGTGGCGATCAAGCGAATCCTTGAGAGCTGGCCAGAGGTGAATCGCGCTTTCAGCGCTGGCGCTTGAACCATCTACACATCCTGGGGCGTTGCCCCAGGTTCGCCACGGCGAATCCGTCCGGTGGCGGACTCGCAATTAATGGCGCGCCTTTGGCGCTAAACAGATGAGAGCCTGCGAAGGAATGCTAAAGCTTCGGTTCGTGGCGACGCCCAACTTTGGCGTCCGGACTCGTCAATCCGCGGAACGCGCTGGGTCAGCTACGGGCGACACCAGATCTAGTAACCCTGGTCGGTTTGAAAATTATAACTGTCGTCGCCCTGAACCAACCCTAACGCTTCGACTGTCGGCTCATCGATTGCTCCCGTGATCGACAAGCCGTAATCGCGCTGGAAATTCGCGATAGCCGCCCGCGTATCAACGCTCAGAGAGCCGCTGATTGAACCATAATAGTAACCTGCATCTTGCAACGCGGTCTGGACGTTCGCGATTACTTCGTCGGGGAGCAAATTACCGTAGGTGTAAATCGGGCCATCGTAGTCGTAATAGCTCTGCAATGGATCGTAGCCATAGGCTGGATACCAGTAACTACCGTCCAGGAAATAATATCCAGTTGTGACGTAAACGATGGTGTTACAATGATCGTGCCACCAGTTTCGGTCATGCGACTCGTGCCAATGACGCCGGAACGCTTCATCATGACTGATGTGATCCTTTTTGTGGTGCCACTTTTTGCCATGGCCGTCTTTCGGCTTTTCGGGCTTCTCCCGCTGAGGTCCGGCCTCTGGATCACGGTTTGTGATATGTCGTTGAGGGTTAATCGTAGCGAGCGTTCGATTGTCAGGCCCGAATCCCCGGTGTTCATGCATCTTCTGCAGAGTGCCTGATTCAGTTTCACGTGTCGCTGAATCGAGCTTGTCCGCCTGCTCGGTTACGAGGCCGCGATGTCCACCCATTGTCGGTAATGTGCGGATTTCACTTTGACGTGTCGCTGGATCCAGAATGTTTCCGTCGCGTGTAACAACGCCACGGCGTTGATGCATTGCCGCCAACGTGCGCAATTCAGTTTGTCGTGTCGCTGGATCAACTGAAATGGGTTGTTGAACTGTTCCACCAGACGGCGCGTTTAACGTTGCACCACCAAAATTGGAAGTCCGGACGGGGGGCGCATAAGGGCGCTGCAGATAGGCCGGTGGCTGCGCGATTGTTCGAGGCAGATTCGAGTTAAACCTTTGAGGGTTCAAACCGGTTGGCCGCGGGGCGATCTTCGGCGCCACGCGCGCAGCCGCAACAGGCTTTGCCGCTGCCGCTGGCGCGCGCGCGGTTCGCCGCGACACGCGGCGCGGAAGTTTGCACGGTCGCATTGATTGCTTGTGCATTTGCATTTTGAAAAATTCCCGCAAGACCCGCCGCCACGAAGAATGTCGAAAATGTAAATCGATTCATTGTTAGTCTCCGACTCTTAAACATCATAAATGCCTCGCAGTTGCAAGCTTTGACCGGAACGCCGTGAAAGTTGTTCAGCAAATAGTCAAATTTTAGCTCGCCAACGACGCGAGAACTGAGTTTTATCAGCATTCGATTCCATCCCCTCAACCCCCTGAACCCCTCAACCCTCCAAGTGAACAGTGGTCATTTTTCCATTCTGATCGCCACGCTTGCCATCGTAGCGATGGAGGATCGTGTCTATGCCGATCAGCAACCTCCGCCGCAAAAACCCGACACGAGCGTCGTGGCTGAAGGCATTAGTTCAAACCCGGGCGCAGTTGATGTTCGCACAGGCACAGGTGAGTTGCAGGAAACGATCGAGGGACTTCTTGGCTTGCCTAAAGACACGGGATTTTTCTTCGGAGGCCTGATTGCCGCTGATGCAAATTGGCTGGCTACCGGTGGTAACGATCCGGGCAAGTGGAGCTTTAATAGACTGCTTATTCTCGGAGCTGGCCTGGATGCGGAGAAAGTCTTCGGTTGGCCAGGCGGCCGCTTTGGCGTCCAATTTCTGCAGTTCAACGGTGAGAACACAAATCGACAAGCTGGCAGCGTGCAAGGTTACAATTCTCTGCCTGGCCCGGAACCATTGTTCCGTTCGGAGCTCTACCAGCTTTGGTGGCGGCAGGAGTTGTTCGACGGCAAATTCATCGTGCGATTCGGCAAAGTTGTACCGACAAATGATTTCAACAATGTGCTGCGTCCGGTGCCTGTGCAGGACCAGCATCTTGCAATTCCGGCGGTTTCAGGATTGCTGTTTACGCCCGTCTTTGTTAATCCCACGCTGCTCGGCGTAATGCCAGGGTATTACAACTCCGCTTATGGCATCACCACCACGTTTACGCCGATAAGAAACCTGTACCTTTCCTATGGCATTTACGATGGCAATATCGCCAATCATGTTCAGACCGGCTTGCATAACGCCCCAAACTTCAACGGCTACTATTTCCACATCGCAGAAGCGGGCGGAGCCTGGGAAGCAGGGGGACTGCCCGGATCGTTTGCAATTGGCGGCTGGCACCAGACTGGACACCTCACCACGCAGAATAACGTCACCGAAAATGGCGCGTCCGGTTTTTATCTATTCGGCTCGCAACGCTTTTGGCGCGCGCGTCCAAACATCGATAGCAGCGGTATCAGCGGGTTCGTGCAATTTGGCGTCCATGATTCAGATACCCTTCCGTTTGATCAATATTTCGGCGCTGGCCTAACAGAATTCGGCTTGGTTCCGAACCGACCTAAAGATTCCGGCGGTATCGGCATGGCGTGGTCGTCGTTGAATCAAAAGAGCTTTAAACGTGACAGTGAGTTTATGTTCCAGGCTTACTACCAGGCGCACATTACCCACGCTACATTTTTTGAGCCCGCGATTTCATACATTCCTAATCCGGGTGCGGATCCTACCTACGATGCAGCTTTAGCATTGACTTTCAGAGTAATCAGTCTGTTCTAATCGGTCCTTTCTCCCCTCCATGAACAATTCATCATCAACCAGCACGGCAATCCCCTATGAACAAGCCATCATCAACTAACACGGCAATCCTTCTCGCAAAATTCCAGCTGCGGCCCGACGCGGAAAACCCTTTCGCCCAGTGGCAGGCCAGAGCTCTGACACATGCAGCAGGTTTCGAAGGATTTCTGAATTCTGAAATCACTCCATCGGGCGAAGGATTGTCGTGGACCGTACTGCTGCGCTTCGCCGATTCGAAGCATCTCGAGGAATGGAGGAAATCGGAAACGTGGCAACACCTCCTCGAAGATGCGGCACCGTTCCTTGCAGAAAAATCTTCAATCGAAGTTGAAGTAAAAGAAAGCGAAGCCGATGGCGGAGTGGTCGAAGTGATTATCACCCAAGTCAAACCGGGCAAGGAAGCTGCCTATCGAGACTGGGAAACAAGAATTCAGCAGGCGCAGTCGAAATTCCCCGGGTACCGCGGGCTCCTATGTCCAGCCTCCTGTTGCGGGCGAGCTGGGATGGACCACGTTGATGCGCTTCGACACCGCACAACAACTCGACAAATGGCTCAAGTCTCCGGAGCGAGCCGCATTAGTCAAAGAGGCGGAGCCGCTGGTTGAGTACGCGCATTTACAGCAGAATGGGAACTTCCTTCCCGGGATGGTTCCCGACAGATCCAAAAACCGGCAAAGGCCCGCCAAATTGGAAGGCCGCCATGCTCGTGCTATTGGGCCTCTTTCCGATCGTGATGCTGGAAGCGCGATTTCTCAGTCCGCAGCTCGCCAGCGTGAATTCGTCCTTGGGAATGTTCATTGGTAATGTCATCAGCGTCGCGCTAACCACGTATTTAACGATGCCATTATTCATCAAAACGCTCGGCTGGTGGCTGTTTCCAAAATCCGACGCCTCAAAGGTCGCTGTGAATGCTAAGGGAACCGCATTGATCTTTTTGCTTTACGCTATCGAAGTCGCCGCCCTGTGGCATCTCTTATAACAAACGATAACTCAATGGCTGCGGTAAGTCTCACGGTAATCAACGCAGGTTCAATGCGAATGCGTGCTTTACCAAAAGAGCAACCGACAAACTGCACGCCATCCTTAACAGCGAATACAAAGTACGACTATGCCTGAGATCACAATCGAGCTTAACGAAGGACGATCGATCGAACAGAAGCGCGCGCTGTGCAAAGGAATTACCCAAGTTGTGGTCGAGACCTGTAAGGTACCGGCCGACCGCGTGGTAATTACGATCCATGAGACGCAACTGGTGAACAAGGCCGTCGGCGGCGTGCTGTTTGCTGACCACGTTCCCACGGCGTAAACGTCATTGCGAACAAAAGGCTTGCATTGCCATAAGAGTTACTGGCAAACTCAGCGCCATGTCTAACATAAGGCGACGCCGCTGGTCATCTCAGCTGCTCCCGTTCGTCTAGAAGAAAACAAACCCATAGCCAACGACAACCCCCAACCCCCAAAACCCCCGGGTACATCAGAGTACCGACCACGAAAAATTCAAGCGCCGAAGCATCGAGATGTCGCGGCGCGCATTGCCGTCATGAAAGAGATGACTCATGAACCGAGAAAATTCATTTTCGCGCCGCGGCTTCGTCAAGGGCACCGCTGCGGCAGCCGGCGGCCTGCTACTTGGTCGCAGCGGCCGTGCGGAAACTCGAAAGACGCGCCCATGGACATTGACGCGCTGCAGAAAGCCTGCAAAGGCGTCGTCGCCGCGCAGGGCGATGCGAACTTTACCGAATTGATCCACGGCAACCTGTGGAATCGGCTGATTCCCCAGCGCGCGCCGCAGATTGTGGTCCGGGTCAAGGACGAGCAGGATGTCATCGCCGCGATTCAGTTCGCGCGGGAAAACAAATTGAAGGTCGTGGTCCGCGGCGGCGGTCACAACTGGTGCCAGCCGACGCTGCGGAATGGCGGCTTGCTCATCGACCTGAGCGAACTGAACAAGGTCATCTCGATCGATGTAGGCAGCCCGTAAAGCCGTCATGCAGCCCATCATCAGCAACCGGGACGTTCAAAAAGTTCTCAACGCCAAAGGTCTCGCCTATCCCAGCGGCCACTGCCCGCAGGTCAAGCTGAGCGGTTATCTGCTCGGCGGCGGCATGTCATGGAACCAGGGTGTCTGGGGATCGGGCACGGAAAGCGTCGATGCAATCGAGCTCGTGACCGCAGAGGGAAAACTCATCACGGCGAGCAAGGATGAGCATTCAGAATATTTCTGGGCGGCGCGCGGATCGGGTTCCGGATTCTTTGGCGTCGTTACGCGCTACCATCTCAAGCTGTATCCGCTGCCGAAAGCGATCCACGGCAGCACCTATTATTATTCCATGGACGACGCGGCAGCGGTCGGCGGTTGGCTCGGGGAAAACGCCGCGAAAATTTCGCCCGCCGTAGAACTCAGCCTGTTCCTGCTCGATGCTCCCGCGAATCTCAAGGAAAAGACCGCCGCGCAAGGCGGCAAGCTAGCGATGGTGACAGCGACCGCTTTCACGGATTCTCCGGAGGAGGCGAAGACCATGCTGAAGCCGCTGGAAGACTGCCCGTTCCTGTCCAAATGCCTTTCGCACTCGTTCGCGACTCCGCTCGTTTTCGAGAAAATGTTCGATTTATCAGGAGCGCTCTGGCCCGAGGGACTGCGCAATCGCGTGGAGGCCACTTTTTCAAATAGTTCGCCGGCGGAGCTCGTGAAGGCAGTCGCCGTCCACATGACAAAGTGTCCGTCCCCGATCACTGTCATTCTCTTCGTCATTTTCACCGGCCCGAATGTTCCGGCCGCTCATCCGGACGCGGCTTATTCCATGAGCTCACGGGTGTACGGCGGACCGTGGACGATGTGGAAGGATGCCGCAGATGACGCGACGAACAGCCAGTGGCATGACGAATGCACCGCGCTGCTCAGGCCCTTCAACGTCGGCTACTACGTCGGCGAATCGGACACCGTCCGAAGGCCGTCGAGCGCCGTCGAATCCGTATCGCCGGAGAACTGGAAACGGCTGGCCGACCTGCGCGACAAATACGATCCGGACGGCGTGTTCTTCGGCTACTTCGACGGTCTCAGCGAGCCAAAGCCGTCATGATTCACCGATTCTCATTCCGCGTTTGGCCGCGGAAAGAGCGTTTCATTGCCAAAAGAGCGACTGGCAACCTTTCTCTAACATCAAATTCGGAGTAACAACGATGCCTGAAATCACGATCGAGTTGAACGAAGGACGGTCAATCGAACAGAAGCGTGCGCTATGTAAGGGAATTACCGAAGTTGTGGTCGAAACCTGCAAGGTACCGGCCGACCGCGTGGTAATTACGATTCACGAGACCCAACTCGTGAACAAATCCGTCGGTGGCGTGCTGTTCGCCGACCATCTCCCCACGGCTTAAGCGTTCCACACCCTGTCGAATCTTTGTTAGGTCATCGTCGGCATTTGCCGATCTTTTTTTACCTCCGAACAAATCGTAAGATCTGCAAAAATAAAGCTTGCATCCACTAACGAGAAACTGGCAGACTCCGCGGCACCCCCCCAAAACAACGCCCCCCTAAACAAAACCCCCGAACAAAACGCCGCCCGCGCGCGCGCGGCAAACAAAACCCTCAAACAAAATCCTATGAGCACACAAGACATTGAAAGCAACGAATACAAAAAACAGTTCGCCCACGAAGCGACGCGACTCGCGATCGAATCGGTAGAAAAAGGCTGGGGAGGACCGTTCGGAGCGGTAATCGTTAAGGACGGCAAAATCATCGGCAGGGGCCAGAACCGGGTCCTTATCACTGGAATTCCGATTTATCACGCCGAGGTGACCGCCATCATGGATGCATGCGAGCGTCTCAATCCGAAATACCTCATGGGCTCGGATTACTATGACGGAGTGTTGGAGATGATTCCCCGGCCCGAAGGCTCTCCCGACCCAGTTCCGGAAAGGGCGAAGATGCTCAAAGGCTGCGATATCTACATCAATGGAGCTCCGTGTCCGATGTGCATGAGCGCCATCTATTGGGCGCGAATTGATCGGGTGTATTTCGGTACAAGACTCTCGGATACCAGTAAGATCGGTTTCGACGACGAGTTTCAATACATCGATTTCAAACTCCCGTGGGAAGAGCGAAAAGCCATCAAGTGCATTCCCGATTTTGAACGGGAATACTGCCTGAAATCCTGCGAAGCCTGGGCAAACAAGAAGGACCGACATCCTTACTAAGGTTGCGGAATGAGAGAAGCCTGGCGGACCGCCGCCGAGTATCGCGACTCGGCGTCGGATGGTCTGGCAAAAGCGCATTCCAGGTCCGTTTCCCGGAGGTCATCGTCACGGTCGCGCGTGATGCTGACGTGATCGCGGCGGTGAGGCTCGCCCGCTCGCGTGGATTGCGCATTTCCGTGCGCGCCGGCGGGCATAGCTGGATTGCAACTTGGCTGCACGCCGCAATTCGACGGCGTCGGCAGGTTGCAATTCGCGATGTCAAACTTAGAATCTCAGATCTTTCATCGGGGTCTTAGCTCAGTTGGTAGAGCGCCTCAATGGCATTGAGGAGGTCAGGGGTTCGAATCCCCTAGGCTCCACTCCATTTTGATTCATCAATTGGGCAGCGGCTGCGAGGCCGGGAATGCGACGGAGACTTTCCATCAGGGTATTCAATGAATTAGCACGCTTGGGCCGGGATCGGCTCTCCGACACTTCCACTTTTTCGCATTCGTATGTTCTTTTGCGGGGGTGGTATCGAAAAGCGAACCGCCTCGTACGAGCGCGCGTTGGCTAGCAACGGAGAATCGATTAAGAGATCGCACAATTAGAGGATCGTGAGCAGCGGCGTCTGAGCCAATGATCTGCTCGACAAACCGGAGCCACATCTAACTGGAACGGCGCTCGTGGCTCGGGCATTGCAGGAAACTCGCAGCAGGTCACCTGGCCGACTGAGACGAATTTGTTTAGATGTAACCTCATATCCATGTAGGGACCGGGCAGACATGTTAGTCTGTTAGTCACTTATTTATACTTCGCGGTTGCGTTGGTTTAACCGTCGTTAAGTGTCCACAAGTAACAAGTGCGTTACTTTTCCTGAACAGCTATGACAGTTAGTTGCTGCGATGTTACTGTCATGAAAACAACAGTCGATCCTACAGGAAACGGCTCTAGTAGGGACGAGAATCCCCCTCTAGAGGATAACTTTGACAACAGAAAACCCCGGAAACGATTCATTAGCCGTCGTTCTTTTTTGAGTAAAACGATCGCCCTGGGAGCAGGAACCGTCGGCGCAGGACTTTTGAGCAACATCCAAGCCGAAGAGGCAGGTTCCAATCTTTCACCGGGAGACGCGGCGCTACTTCGCTTCGCAGCGGCTCTGGAGATAATCGAGGCCGACTTTTGGATTCAATACAACGAACTCGGCGGCATCCCGGACGACGAAGTCCGAGGCGGCCATGTCAATGAAGCCTACGCCGATGCCTTGGAGGTTATTGAGGATGAAATGGGAGACTACATCCATGACAACACCGATGATGAGATCACTCATCACCAGTTCCTCAACGCGTACCTGGTTTCCAGGGGAGCGAATCCTGCAGTTCTGCACAGATTTCGCACTCTGATGGGTAGCACCGCCAGGGGAGTTAATCGGGCCAAGATCGGACAACGGCTCACCAACCTGACGCAACTTACCATCGATACCAGCTGGTGGACCCGTTATCGCGACGACAGCCACAACCCGGATCTTGATCCAAACCATGTCTTCCCGCAGGCGGTGCCGACTCTGGCCGTAAATCGGCATACGGCTATTCCGCGAACCGATGCCGACACAAACGACGCCAATTTCCTACAGGCGATTGCGAATACTGCGGCATTCCACTTCCCGACCATCGAACAAGGTGGCAGCAGCCTTTACCCGGCATTGGCGCAAAGGGCCACCGATGTGGAAGTGCTGCGTATCCTGATGAGCATCGGACCTACTGAGACCATGCACTTCCAAACCTGGTCGGATGTGGCCGGTAATGCGCCACCCTTAACGGCTGTTGATCCCGTGACTGGTGTGTCGGTGACATTCCCGGATCTGGAGGTGGAAGATGAGCTTTTCGACAAGGCCCTGATCATGCCAGAGCCATGTCCGTTCCTAAGTCGAAGCCTTCCCATTGTTTCGATAATTCGACCGACCAAGACTCAGGGCGCTGCCATGGCTGCACTGCGGTTCCTAAGAGGCATGGGTCTTTTCATCGGCCAATCGGACGCGTTTTTCGCATATATGACCCAACTGGCACAACAAGCCGACGCCGCGCAGAGGGGAGTGTAGGCCGACCATTTGACGATTGATTGATATCTTGCCGAGCAGACGAACGTCTTCCCCTGCTCTTCCGGATCCATTCAGATCCACCGGAAGGGCCGTCTGCTCGTGCTTAATGATCATCCTACAGCAGCGTCATCAGATCCTTCCAATTTCGACGCAAATTTTTTCCTTCACGAAAACGCTTTTCGCATGAACTGTCCTGTATTCCGCTAACCATGCGCAACATCGCTGGCTGAGCGGGTTTTCATCTCACGCTGGCGATTCCATGCACAAGATAAATTCCATCGTCATGCACGCGCCGAAGACAATGATCTTCGAAACCGCGGCAAACCTGGAGCTATGGCCAACAATACTTCCACATTACCGGTACATCCGGTTTCTCGAGCGCGCTCCCGATCGCAACATTGTAATCATGGCAGCCAAGCGTTCCGGGATTCCAATCTCGTGGATGTCGGAGCAAATCATCGATCGGGATCGACTCGAGATTCGTTTCAATCATCTGCGGGCCTGGACAAAAGGAATGCATGTCGTTTGGACTTTCTCTGACACGCCGGCGGGCGTGCAGGTAGAGATCTCGCATGACTTGCGATTTCGGATCCGCGCGCTCGCGCCGATTGTAGATCTGATCATTGGGGACTTCTTCATTCACAACATCGCTAATAAGACTTTGCGTTGTATGAAAGCTTACGTAGAGGCAAAGGCAGATAGGGTAATTGCATGAATCGAAGACGCGCCGTCATCACCGGTATCGGGCCGATCACGTGCATCGGTACCGGCGTGGATCGGTTTTGGCAGGGTATCCTCGCGGAAAAAAGCGGCATCGGCAGCATTACAAGTTTCGATCCGACTGTGTTCCATGTTCGATGCGCTGGCGAAATTCGCGATTGGAATGCCGAAGATCACTTTTCACCGCAGCGTCTGAAACGGCTCGATCGTTACGCTCAATTCGCGGTCGTGTCTGCAAAGCTCGCGCTGCAGGACGCACGCATCGAGTATTCTCGCGAAAAACCGCAGGATCGCGTGGGCGTTAGCTTCGGCACCGCGCTCGGCGGCGTCTGCAAAGCCGAGGAACAATACATTAGATATCTAAAAAAAGGGGCGCGCGGCGTGCAACCTACCCTCGCCGTCCAGGTCTTCGGCGGTTCAGCGCATTCAAACATTGCAATCGAATTCGGCTTTCGCGGCGTCGGCACGACAAATTCAAACAGTTGCGCCAGTGGCACAGTCTCGGTCGGCGAAGCATTGCGTTACATTCGCGACGACTTTGCAGACGTAGTTGTGGCTGGCGGAGCGGAAGCCCCGCTGACTGCCATCACAATTGGCGCATTCGACATTATCAAAACAATGAGCAGATGGTCGGGTGAGCCGGCTCTGGCTTGTCGTCCATTTGATGCGCTTCGCGATGGATTTGTCATGGGCGAAGGCGGCGCGTCGCTTGTTATCGAGGAGCTCGAACACGCGCGCAGTCGGGGCGCACACATCTATGCGGAGGTACTAGGGTATAGCTTGAACAATGACGGCTTCCACATGACCACGCCGCTCCCCAGCGGCGAATCGTGCATTCGCGCGATGCGCGAAGCGCTCGCGGACGCGCAACTGGTGCCTGAGCAGATCGATTACATCAACGCACACGCCAGTTCGACGCAGCTTAACGACAGCGCGGAAACGGCGTCGATTAAACAAGTGTTTGGCGATCATGCACGTCGCATTCCCGTAAGCGGAACCAAAGGCTATTATGCGCATCCACTCGGCGCGACGGGCGCAATCGAAGCCGCGCTGTGCGCACTTTCGTTGGAACGGCAACGGATTGCGCCCACCATCAATTATCAAAACCCCGACCCGGCATGCGATCTCGACGTAGTGCCAAACCATGGTCGGGCGGCTGCGTTGCAATTCGTGATGAGCAATTCATTCGGCTTCGGCGGCATCAACGCGTCCATTGTATTGGGACGCGTGAGGTAGGTGCGGTTCACCGAATGGCCCCGGGCGATTGAGGTCAATCGCCCTTACCTAATAAATCCGGGCGATTCTCACCGGTGCGCTTAATTGCCTGTTCTTTACGCCACTTCGCGATTTCTCCGTGATTCCCGGAGAGCAAAATCTCCGGAACCTTCCAACTACGGAAGTCTGCGGGCCGGGTGTACTGCGGCGCCTCCAACAGACCCTCACTGAAGCTGTCGTCCGCGGCGGATTGCTCATGGCCAAGCGTTCCCGGCAGTAAACGCACAATTGAATCAACCAAAACAACCGCAGCAATTGCACCATTGGTGAGCACGTAATCGCCGATCGAGATTTCAAGATCAATCAAATGTTCGACCACGCGATGATCGACGCCTTCGTAATGTCCGGAAATGATTATAAGATGCGATTCTTGTGACAGCTGCTGCGCCATCTGTTGATCCAGGCAACGTCCTGCAGGTGACATCAAAAGAATTTGCGGTTTGCGATTTGGGATTTGCGATTTCAGATCTTCCACCGCCGCAAAAATCGGTTCCGGCTTCATTACCATCCCCTGCCCTCCGCCGAACGGTGCATCATCGACCACGTGATGTTTGTCCGTCGTCCACTGGCGCAGGTTATGAATGTGCAGTTCGATGATCCGATTCTCCTGCGCCCGCTTCATGATGCTTTCGCTCAGAGGACCGCGACAGATTTCAGGAAACAACGTGACGATGTCGATTCTCATTAACGAAGAAAACGTCCAACGCTGAACGCCCAACGTCCAATGCCAAACTGCCCTGGCGTTGCTAAGGAAATGCGGTGGCGTCCGACACAGACGCACCCGCAGATCATTCCACAATCTCGAGCACCGCGCGTTGGCCGTGACGCGCCGCAGAACTGGCCAGCAAGGCGCGAATAGCCTGGATGGTTTGACCAGACCGGCCGATCACACGGCCCACGTCTCCACGTCGGAGTTGCAATTTAAAGGTAATCATTCTGCCATTGGGAATTTCCGTAAGCACCATGTCATCAGGAAATTCAATCAACTCGCGAATGATGAACTCAAGAAATTCTCGCATCCGAAAAACGTTAACCACGAATCCGCCTTCGCACAACAACTACGGAGGACAGGGACACGAATAAACACGAATTTTCGCTCAACTGTCGTGCTGCTGTAGCGTCCGCTGTCTCAGCGGAATGGATTACGCCTAAAAGGAACAATGCGCTGAGGACAGCGCACGCTACAACTCCAAACGCCGGGCTAGCTTGCCGTGTCGGCAGGCAGCGATGAATCTGCTTCAGCCGGTTCTGAACTCTCTCCGTCTGGCTCAGATGCTGGCTCGGCGGTCATCGTCTTCTTCTGTTTCTTAATCAAACTCCGCACAGTGTCGGACGGTCGCGCGCCCTTGCTGATCCAGTACTCGGCGCGCTCAAGACTGAACGAACTGTTTTGACCAGTTAGCTTTGGATCGTACGTGCCAATGATCTCGATAAATTTTCCGTCGCGTGGACTACGGCTGTCGGTCACCACGATTCTGTAGTACGGCCGGTTTTTGCTGCCTTCTCTGCGTAATCTGATTGAAACTGCCATGGTAAATTAACTTTTCACTCGCGCCATTTGCGCCATCATTTTTTTCATCTTTCCTGCGTTCTTCATCAGCTTCCGCATCTGATCGAAGCGCCGCAGCAAATCATTTACCTCCGTGACGGTGGAACCGCTGCCGCGCGCGATGCGTTGACGCCGCCGGGCATTCAGAATGTCGGGGCGCGTCCGCTCTTCCTTCGTCATCGAAAGCACTATCGCTTCCGTGCGCTTGAGCTGCTTCTCGTCAATGGAGAGGCCTTGCACGCTACTCATTCCGGGTAACATGCCAAGAATATTCTCCAGTGGCCCCATGCGACGCATCATCTTGAACTGCGCCAGGAAATCATTGAAATCGAATGAAGCGGTCCGGAGTTTGCGCTCAAGCCTGGCAGCGTCGTCCAAGTCGACGGCTTCAGCAGCTTTTTCGACAAGACTGACAACGTCGCCCATTCCAAGAATCCGCCCCGCCAGCCGCTCTGGTATAAATAACTCAAACTGATCGAGCTTTTCACCTGTGCCGGCGAATTTGATCGGTCGATGCGTGACTTCGCGCATGGACAATGCCGCGCCGCCGCGGGCGTCGCCATCGAGCTTGGTCAGAATAATTCCTGTAATAGACAAAGCAGCGTCAAAGCCGCTCGCTATGCTCACGGCTTGCTGCCCGGTCGCCGCATCTGCAACGAGCAAAATCTCCTGCGGCTGCAAAAACTCTTTGAGCGCCTTGAGTTCATGCATCAGGACTTCGTCGATTTCCTGGCGCCCCGCCGTATCGAAGATCTGCACACCAGGCGCCATTGTTGTTCGCATTTTCTCAAGCGCCGCGGCGGCGACACGCTGCACATTTTTCTCACCCGGGTCGGGAACATGAACCGGTACTTCGATCTGTTTTCCAAGCGTCGCGAGTTGCTCGATCGCCGCGGGCCGTTGCAAATCGCACGCCACCAGCGATGCCATGCGACCTTGTTTCTTTAACAGCAGCGCTAGCTTCGCAGCCGAGGTTGTTTTGCCCGAACCATTGAGCCCAACGATCAAAATGCGTGTTTGATCTTCCAGGCGAAGCGGCTCTGCGTCACCGCCAAGCAGCAGCGTCAATTCATCGTGAAAAATTTTTACGATCTGCTGACCGGGCGTGATGCTGCGAAGTACACTTTCGCCAAGCGCTTTCTCTTTGACGCGCGCAATAAATTTTCTGGCGACCTGAAAATCAACATCCGCTTCGAGCAACGCCATGCGAACCTGGCGCAACGCAGCGTCGATATTCGTCTCGCTGATAACGCCGTGTCCACGGAGGTCTTTGAAAATCTCCTGAAGTTTGTCGCTAAGTTGAGGAAACATTTTGTCTTACAAGGTGGATCGGCTTCTCCGAAGACGATATCATCGACCGCGGTCAGGGTGCATCATCAACGTGTTGAGGACAACACGTTCCACCACCCCCGCGATTACTTTTTAGCGGCTGTAGCGGGCGAGCTTGCAGCCGTAGCTGCGGCTTCTTCGATTCCGAAGGTCCAATGCGTTTCGACTTTTTTACCCTCAGATTTCGCGCTGACGATTACGGTGCACGACTTCTCGCGGAGCTTTTGTGGCACCTGATACGATACGGTACCGGTTTTAGGATCAAAGTTGGCCGGAACAAGGCCAAGGCCGCTCACGCGCATTTGGACGCTCCCGGGCTCGATTTGCCCTACGCTGCTAAGGTTCGCTTTGATAAGCGGCGTTGCCGTGCGGACGGTGTCGCCGTCTGCAGGCTGTGTCGTCAGATCTTTCGCTCCGAGTTCGGCTACCGCCGTGCCGCCTCCCGTCGACGCGCCAATCATGCTTACTGCGTCTGCAAACACTTTCGGCTTATTCGCTTCAATCGCGTAGCGGCCGATCGCATCCATCGGAGAAGTAAAGGTAATCGGCTGCCCGTAAACGGTAAACATCGCCTCGTAACCGGCATTTCGCGCGAGTTCCTTCACATGCTCGTTGTAATTTCCGAACGGCACCGCATAGCAATTCACCTTGATGCCGAGTCGCTGTTCGAGCAGTTCCTTGCAACCCACGACTTCGTTTTGGACCCACTTTTCATAGTCGGCCCCAGTCAGCTTTTTCCTGCTTCGTTTCGTACCTTCAATCACGGTGACGTTGTGCCCTTCGCGCAGATCCTGGTGCGTCGCTGAATGCGCCTGGATATCAACGCCGTTGTCGCGAAGGTCGGCGAGCTGTTCCCAAGTAATTGCTTCTCCTCCGCCGAGTGCACCCCCGCGCACGCCTTCAGTGTAGATAAACATCGTGAACGGATAGCCGTACTTTTTCAGAATCGGCCACGCTACTTCATATTGCGATTTCCATCCGTCATCGAACGTAATGACAGCGGAACGCGGCGGTATGTTCTTTTCGCCCCGCTTCCAGGCGAGCATATCCTGCATGGAGATCACCGTGATACCCTTGTCTTTCAATTCCTTCATCTCCGCTTCAAACGCTGCAGGCGTAATCTCCGTGCCCGGGTACCGAATTTTGTCTACCAGCCGATGGTAACAAAAAATTAGAACCTGAGCAGTTTGATCGACGACCGGCTTCTTGATCTTGGGAGTTGCCGCCACCACTGGAGCAGCCGTCGCAGCAGCCGATCCAGGGGCAGCGCTACCTCCAGGTTGCGGTTTATCGGTAACGGCTGGCTGCTTTTTGCACATCGAAAGATTCAGTGCCAGCAATATTGGAAGCATTGCGAATCGGATCATCATAAGAGTGTTAAGGGATTAAGAGTAGTGGCGGAAAACACAGATGCATTTTATACGCGATATTGAAAACATGCGAATCGTTGACACAAATTCAGGTCTACTCGTTCGAGGTTAGCGAAACATTTTGAGGCACCACCGGTTTTGCTGTGAAATAGGAATATCGCACCTGGCCACTCAGATCGTCACACTCGCGTTTGTCGCCGTATTACCGCGTGCGGCACGGTGCGAACTTCCGGTGTCAGAAACACAAGTAAAACGTATTCCAGTGTAGTCGTGGATGCCGGACACGGCGGCAACGATAGAGTTTAGCTCCGAGACTAAAATTCTTTTCCGCGTTTTTCGGGGCCGATAAGGGCGAGGAAAGTTAGGACTGCAAAAATCACCAGCGCGAAGAGGCCAAGCGCCTTTGCGTAATCGGGATGTCCGCTGGCATCGTGAAAATGATGGGCCAACTGGGCCTCCACAACAGCGGTGTTCGCCGCGAACAGATTTCCCAGTTGATAGGCAAATCCTGGAAACGTTCCTCGCACAGCATCAGGCGATAACTCATTCAAATGCACCGGCACAATTCCCCATGCGCCTTGCACCATGAATTGCATGGCGAATCCACCGATCACCAGGAGCGTGTATCCTGGCGAAAACACCCACAGAGGAATCACCATGATTCCAAGCGCACAACACAGAGCAATGGACCGACGACGTCCCCATTTTTGCGACAGATGGCCCACCATCGTTCCACCGCAGATTGCCCCAATAGCGTAAATGATTCCGGTCGTCGCCTTTTGTGTTACACCGTAGTGGCGCTGTTCGCCGAGAAATGTTTGATACATGTCCTGTGTGCCATGCGACATTGCGTTAAAGGCCGTCATCAACAAAATCACGTAAAGAAAAAGCCCCCAGTGGCGTTTGAGCACAACAAAAGTCTGCCTCCAAAAATCCCCCATCCCGTGCTGCTGCCGTAACCAGACAGGCGATTCGGGAACACGCGCGCGAATGTAAAGCACAAGGAACGCCGGGAGTGCGCCTGCGACAAACAAGCCGCGCCAGCCGAAGAGCGGAAACACGATCCAATAAACAACCGCCGCCAGGAGATAACCGAAAGCATAGCCTTGCTGCAAAACTCCTGAGAACAGTCCCCGTGCTTGAGTTGGCAAAGTTTCCATTGCCAGCGACGCGCCCAGTCCCCATTCGCCGCCCATGCCGATGCCGTAAAGCGCTCGAAAAATCAGCAGCACAGTGTAATTAGGCGAAAACGCCGTGAGCAATTCCATGACCGAATAAAAAATGATATCGATCATCAACGGAATCCGTCGCCCAAAGCGGTCGCCGAGCAGACCGAATATGAACGCGCCGACGGGGCGCATCGCCAGCGTGATGGCAATCGCGTAAGTGAGATCGGCCACGCTCTTGCCGAAATCGTGCGCCATCGGCACGATCACAAACGTCAGCAGAAAAAAATCGAACGCGTCCAGCGCCCAGCCGAGAAAACAGGCGAGAAACGTGTTGCGTTGATCACGGTTGAGTAGCTTAAAAAGCCGGATCGCTTCCACACCGTGTTTCAACTATTCGCCTGGTTGGTGGATCGCAAGCTCGAAACTAAAGAGGCAGCGATCGCCCACCAAAGGATAGCAACGTTAGCCGAAATCGCAGGCAACCGCGCAAACACCTGTTACAACTTCGCTTCGTCGCTCCCGCCAGCCTTGTTGGCGTCGAGCATGTCTTCAAACGGGCGATAAAAGTTGGCGTAAAACGGGTAGGGCCGATCGGGATGTGCCGGTCGGTAGCGCCAGTGTTTGTACATCCAAAGCCAAGGCGCCGGGTTTTTGCGCACGTAAGGTTCAAATGAATTCCAGCAAGCCTGCGCGATTTGCTGAGGCGTCATTCCAGCGGTGTTTTCGATCTTTGGGTGAAACACCAGTCTGTAACATCCGTCGGGCAGCGGCTCGGCATGCGCGGGCACGATGGGAACGCCCGTTCGCTCGTGCAGCCACGCATGCGCCGACGTGACGCTCGTCTGTAATCCAAAACAATCGATTGCCACGGCGCCTTGACTCGGTGGCACTGTGAGATCAACCAGCAGAGCCGTGCGGCCCTTTCGGCGAAGCACCTTGTAAAGTCGCATGATGCCGCGCTCGCGTGGGACGAGCTCGTGACCGGATTGCTCGCGCAATCTTTTAAAAATTGGATCCAGGGACGAATTTTTAAATTCCTGCGAGATGATCGTGCCTTTTAGATCGAGAAAACCACAGGCGAGACTCAGCCATTCAAAATTGCTGTAGTGATAACAGGCAATCATTATGCTGCGCTCCGGACCTGTGTCGCGCGCTGTTTCTTCGAAATTTTCCAAGTCAATGTACTGGGAAAAGTTTTCTTGTGTTAGACGCGGACTCCAAAGCAGATCGAGCATGGTCCGGGCAAAGTGCTGGAACGACTCGCGGGCGATTTTTCGTCGCTCCTTGGCCGAGAAGTGATCGCCAAATGCGGCCTGGAGATTGCTCAGCGCCACCTCGTAGCGCTGCCGATCAATAAAGCTAAGGAGGGCTCCCGCTGCCTGGGCAATGTGATAGCACAACCGTCGCGAACACAACGGGACCAGTTTTGTGGAAAGGAGGAGCCCCAACCACTCCAGCCGATATCGAATTCGCTTCCAGCGCGACCGCATTGCGGAGTGTCAACGACGGAATCCGAATGTCTAACGGCTTCCGCCCTAATGATGACTGCGCTCGTTCGCCTACCAGCCCTGTCCTGGGTTACTTACCGGTGGCAAACTTTTTCGAAACTCCTTCTGCTGGCGCTCGGCGTCTCTCTGCTGGTCTAAATCGCGGGCTTGCTGTTCAGGACTGGGGGCTGGACCGGCACAGCCTAACAAAGCCATAAGTAGCATCGAAATCAGAATTGATCTGGTAAGCAGCTTTTTCATACGGGAGATAAGAACAGGACGATAATCAGAGCGATCAACGCGGCAACCTCCAACCAGATGTGCCACGAGTGTACATCGTTATTCAACCTTGGTGACGTCGTATTCGTCTACCGTCTGCTCGCGGTACTTGTGCTCGAGCGCTTTCAGGTGTTCGAGGATCTCGTTCAACGCGAGCTCGTTCTTCAAATTGACCTGATAATCGATTTCTGCGCGCAGCCGATCTTTGTGCGATTGCCGATTCTGCGACATCAGAATAATTGGTGCCTGCAGTATGGAAAGAACATTAATCGCAGTGCTCATTAACAAGAACGGATACGGATCGAAGCTGATTTTGCCGATCCATGCCAACCACATGTTTATCCATACCCAAACGTTGACGAGAAACACCGCGGCAAGAATGAATTTCCAACTGCCGCCAAATTCAGCGATGAGATCCGCTGCGCGATCGGCAAGCGTAAGCTGCGCTGCTTCCTCGACATTGACATTGCGGGTCGCAGTGTGTCGCAAAAGTTCATCTGTGTGGCGTAACCGGTTGGTTAGCGCTGTAAGCATCTCCAGCGCGACATTTGGGTTTTCGCCAACAAAGGAAAGAAAATGCTCGCGCGAAAGCACGGCCAGCCGCGCGTCCACCGAGACCTGCGCATCTGCTGAGCGCGGTTTACCATCGAGCAAGGCCATTTCCCCAAAAAAATCGCCACGGTGCAATTCTGTAAGCGTTACCTCATGCCCATCCTTCGTTCGCACGCAGATGCGGACCTTCCCCTGCTCGATTATATACATCGCGTCGCCTTCATCACCCGCGCGAAATAGAACCGCGCCCGCCTTGCAATCGAGACTCTCGAGCAGCTCGCACAATGTATGAGCCGCCTCGGTATCGAGGGACTCAAACAATGGCACGTGGCGTAGTGTCTCGACGTTCATTTGCTGAAGAGCGATGGAACGGTGGTCACAATAACCGTTATGCGCCGTCGCGAGAAGCCACAAATCACCGATAAAACCACGCTCCTGGAGCAACCGAAATTGACTTGGACAGGTTCGCTTCTAATTTGATAAACGCCTTCGCTGCGCGTTCTGACCCGTGAAAAGCGTTCTCTTCGTCTGCACAGGTAACATTTGTCGGAGCCCGATAGCAGAAGGGCTTTTTCGCCGGCTGACTGGCAACCGGAAGGACATCGAAGTCGCATCGGCCGGCGTGCACGCGGTTCGCGGCCAGCCCCCCAGCCTGTATGCCGTGGAAGTCTGCGCAGCGGAAGGCGTAGATATCAGCGGTCTGCGCAGCCAGCCCCTGACCGGAGTGCTGGTTGATCAAGCCACGCACATTTTCGCAATGACCGGCGCGCACCTCGAAACGATCCAAACTTTGTTTCCACAAAGTGCGGAAAAAACGTTCTTACTACGTGAGTTTGAAGAACCTGGCACAACCGTCTGGCGCGATCTGCCGGATCCAATTGGTCTCGGCCGAGAGGTCTACGAGGATTGCGCGCGCACCATCAAAAACGCTCTGCCGAGCGTGCTCGCATTTGTAGAACAGGGCGAACTTGTCCGCCCTGGTGCGATGCGCTCGCCGGAGATATCTTCTTATTCCATGGACCATCTTTCTCCCCAATTTGATGCCGGATCTATCGCTTCGACATCGGCGCCCTGCTACGGCGACGCATTGCGCAAAGTGGATCCCGAAATCTTTAATGCAATTGCTGCGGAAGAGAAGCGCCAACGTGAGAACATCGAACTGATAGCCTCGGAAAATTTCACCAGCCGCGCAGTGATGGAAGCTCAGGGCAGCGTGATGACCAACAAATACGCGGAAGGTTATCCGCGGAAACGTTGGTATGGCGGCTGCGAGAACGTCGATACCGCTGAGCAGTTGGCGATCGATCGCGCCAAGCGGCTTTTTGGCTGCGAACACGTCAACGTGCAGCCACACAGCGGTGCCCAGGCAAACATGGCCGTTTACTTCTCAATGCTGAAACCCGGCGACAAAATTTTGGCCATGAACCTGGCGCATGGCGGCCACCTCACGCACGGACATCCGGCAAATTTCTCCGGAAAATTCTACGCGGTGTCGCAGTACGGCGTAAGTGAGGAGACGGAGCAAATCGATTACGATGCGTTGCAGAAACAAGCCGAGGAAGTCAGGCCGGTGATGATCACGGCTGGCGCGTCCGCATATCCGCGCATCATTGATTTCCCGCGGCTGCGACAAATCGCAGATTCAGTCGGCGCGATTCTTTTTGTCGATATGGCGCATATCGCCGGTCTGGTTGCAGGCGGCCAGCACCCGAGCCCGATTCCGCACGCGCACTTTGTAACCACTACGACGCACAAAAGTTTACGCGGTCCACGTGGCGGCATCGTGATGTGCGAAGAAAAATTCGCGAAGCAAATTGACGCCACCGTTTTTCCCGGCGTGCAAGGTGGCCCCCTTATGCACGTCATCGCGGCGAAAGCGGTCTGTTTTCACGAAGCGCTGCAACCGCAGTTCCGCGAATACCAGCAACAGGTAGTAATTAACGCGAAAGCCCTCGCCGCCGGTTTAGCCAAACACGGTTATCGCATCGTCTCTGGTGGAACCGATAATCATTTGATGCTCGTCGATCTTCGACCGAAGGATCTCAACGGCAAAGAAGCACAGGAAGTTCTCGATCGCGCCGGCATAACCGTGAATAAAAACGCCATTCCGTTCGACACGAGTTCTCCTTTCAAGCCGGGCGGCATCCGCGTCGGCACCCCCGCAGTCACTACGCGCGGCATGAAAGAAGAAGAAATGCTGGAGATCGCCGAGCTTGCTGCCGAAGCGCTCGACAAGCGTGGCGACGAAGGCGCGATTGAAAATGTGCGCAAAAAAGTTGTCGATCTGACGAGCAGATTTCCGTTGCCAATCTAGAACATATGAAGACGGCCAAAGTCGTTAGTAGGCGAAAACCGCCACAAACACCGGCAGAGTTTCATGCGCTGGGGGCGAGCTTGGATCGCGAGCTTTCGGTTGTGAGGCCATTTGCGCGAAAGCGCGGTTTTGTCGTTAAAGCGCGCACTTGGAAAGATCTGGCTGAATGGGAATCGCGACGCGCCTGGCCGAGCGTCGTTTGCCTTTCCAATGAGCGAAGAAGCGCCCCTGTTGCGCGTCTGCTCACTCCTAAATAAATACAAAGCTCAGTATTTGATCGTCGGTGCGCGGGCCTGCTGGTTGCACGGCTACGTTCGCGCAACTGCCGATGTCGATATTCTTATTCCGGAAGATCTGGAAAATCACGCGCGCGTTATCGCAGCGCTTTCGGACCTTGAGGATCGAGCGGCGGCAGAACTAACACCACACGATTTCGTCGAGAATATCGTGGTCAAAATCGCGGATGAAGTTGAAGTAGATGTGAGCACCCGCGCTTGGACTGTGAGTTATGCGGACGCGATCATCACGGCACTTAAAATAACTATCGAAGGGGTGGAAGTTTCGTACGTTGACCTGCAGACGTTGATTAAAAGCAAAAGCACGCAGCGAGAACAGGACAAAGTAGATATCCAACGATTGCGTTCGCTAACTGCTGATAGTTGACGCTCCTTTATATTCCCACTGTCGGATCGCGTAGAAATTGAATAATTTTTAAGGGCAATGAATCGCACGGCTGACCAACCCGAACCAAACCCGCTGCGCGAAGGATTGTCGGCGCGGCCTGTGCCACAGCCATGCAGCATTGTGATCTTCGGTGCTACGGGGGATCTCGCACATCGCAAACTTGTCCCGGCGTTATATAACCTGGCGGCCGACGGCGAACTGCCACCCGGCGTAGTCATCGTAGCATTCGCTCGGCGCGACAAAGGTGACGACGAATTCCGGCGCGACCTCGAAGAATCCACGCGCAAGTTTTCGCGTCAGCCTGTGCGCGACGAAATCTGGAACGCGTTTGCGCAATCTATTTTTTATCATCGGAGCGAGTTTGGTGATGAAGCGGGTTATGAGCAACTGGCCAAACGTCTCGACGGAGCTCGACAAGAGCCATGGCACGCGCGGCAACCGTCTCTTTTACCTGGCCGCTGGTCCTGACCAGTTCGAATCGATTCTCAAGAACCTGAAAGCCGCAGACTTGAATCAGACCTGCAAGGGAAGCTGGGCGCGCGTCATAATCGAAAAACCGTTCGGCACTGACCTCGCCTCTGCGCGCGAGCTCAATCGCGTCGTGCGCAATTCCTTCACAGAAGAGCAGACCTACCGCATTGATCATTTCCTCGGAAAAGAAACGGCGCAGAACATCCTCGTCCTCCGATTCGCCAACGCGATCTTCTCTCCGCTGTGGAACGCGCACTACATCGATAATGTGCAGATCACAGCGGCGGAAACACTCGGGGTCGGAACTCGGGCCGGTTATTACGAAGACGCAGGCGCGTTGCGCGACATGGTGCAAAATCATCTGATTCAGCTTCTGTGTCTCGTGGCGATGGAGCCGCCTACTGATCTGAGCGCTGACAGTATCCGCGGCGAGAAAGTCAAAGTTGTGCGCTCGCTGCATCGCTGGTCGCGCAGCGAAATCGTGGCCAATGTCGTGCGCGGCCAATACACGAAAGGCGCTATTCACGGCGAACCGGTCCTCGGTTACCGGCAGGAACAAAACGTAAATCCGGATTCGCAGACCGAGACGTTTGTCGCCTTACGTTTGTTCATCGACAACTGGCGCTGGGCCGACGTGCCGGTGTACATGCGAGTGGGCAAACGGCTTCCGAAATCGGCAACTGAAATTTCCATTCACTTCAAAAAAGCGCCGGCGGTGCTGTTCAATAAAGATCTCCGGGACCTCAACGTGCTCGTCATTCGCATTCAACCTGACGAAGGAATTTCATTGCGAATTCATGCCAAGGTGCCCGGCACAAGTTTTCGCATTGAGCCGGTTAAAATGGATTTTCATTACGGAACATCCTTCGGAAAAGCGAGCCCGGAAGCGTACGAACGTCTTTTGCTCGATGCGATGAGCGGCGATGCCACGCTCTTTGCGCGCGCGGACGAGGTCGAACAAGCCTGGGCTTTTATCGATCCAATCGAGGAAGCGTGGCACGCAAAGAAAGATGCGCCGGAGTTATGCTTTTATCCCGCTGGATCGTGGGGGCCGGAAGCTGCCGATGATTTGCTCGTCCGCGACGGCCGCGCGTGGAGAAGATTATAAACGGGTTATGCCTGCGGCTGCTGAAACATACTCGTTAGGCACTCCAGTCGAGCTTGGAAAGATTGAGCAGGAGCTGAAAAAGCTCTGGCAAGAGGGCGAAGGCGCAATGACCCGCGCGTCGCTTATGAATCTTGCTGTTTACAGCGAGCAACAGGGGTCCCTGAACAACAACACGCAGCTGATGGCGAAGATTACCGAAAATCACGCCTGTCGCGCGATTGTCACCGAAGCCGATTGCCGGTCCGAAGAAAATCGCGTGGACGCCTGGATCAGCGCGCATTGCCACGTGAGCAGTGCCGGAAACAAACAAGTTTGCTCCGAACAAATTTCATTCCTGCTCAAAGGCGGGTGCGCCACACAACTGCCGAGCATCGTCCTCTCCAATCTCGATTCGGATCTGCCGCTTTATCTTTGGTGGCAGGAAGAATTTCGCGAACCGATCGATTCACAACTTTGGACATGGGTTGATCGAGTTATCTATGACAGCCACGGCTGGAGCGATTTTCGCTCACAAACACGTTTACTCGAGTTGATGCATAAGGAGGCCAACCAGCGAATCGTGCTTTGCGACTTGAATTGGACGCGGTTGGACAATCTTCGGTTCGCGCTCGCGCAATTCTTCGACCATCCTGCCTCGCATCACCGCCTCACTAAGATCAGCAAGGTGCGTATCAATTTTGCGCCAGGCTTCAGGTCCACCGCCGTTTTATTTGCAGGCTGGCTGGGAGCCCAATTGAATTGGCATATCGACGACGTGAAATCTCCGTGTGAGTTGCGGTTCACCGGAGCGTCAGCGCGGCACATCGACGTCGACTTGCGCGAGCGCGACGGCGAGCCGGTTCACGAAGTCGCATTGATCAGTGGTGATGTGGAATTTCGCGTTGCATACGCGGAGTGCGGCGATCTTCTGGAGGTCTCACGCACACGGAACGACGGAAAGGGGGTCCCACAGCTCATGCCCGCTGGAAACAACGATCCTGTGGGCCTGATCAGCGAGGAACTGATCCGCGGCGGCCCACACCGTGTTTACTTGAACGCGCTCAATTGCGTTCGCGATTTACTGTAGCCACCGCCCTGTGGGCGGTCCTTTTTTGCTTAACCCATCGACGGGCCACAGGCCCGTGGCTACAATGTCAACAGCGCGCAAAATTCGCGGACATTTTTTTCGATCGAGAAAAGTCTTCGCGCGCGTTCGTGGCCGGATTGGCCAAGTTTTGCCGCCAAAGAACAATCGTTAATCACGGTTTCAATTGCGTCAGCCATTGCTACGGCGTTGCCCGGTTGCACGAGAAATCCGGTTTCGTTTTCGACGACCATTTCGGGAATCCCGCCGATGTTCGTGGACACGACAGGCAGCCCGCTCGCCATCGCCTCCATGATAACGGTAGGCAGATTGTCCATGCCGCCGTCGGGATCAATCACGCTCGGGAGCACAAACACATTTGCCGCAGTGAGCCGTCCGCGAAGTTGCGTCTGCGGCTTTGCGCCAGTCAGCGCGACATTGTTTTGCAAACGGAGTTCATCAATTTGCCGGCGCAGCTCGTCCTTAAGCGGACCCTCACCGATGATTTCACAGCGGAACAATTTCCCACGTTCGGTGAGCAACGCGCAGGCGCGAATTAGATCGCCGAATCCTTTTTTTGGAATCAAACGCCCGACCGCGACGATCAGCGGTGGAGTGGAAGAAAAATCGGCCTGACGAAATTCCGCGAGATCGAGTCCGTTGTAAATACGATGGACGCGATCAGCGCGATGAGAGAATTGGTCCCGCAAAAAGCGCGCGGCATAATCCGTTTCGGTTACGATCACGCGCGCTTTATCCACAAGTTTATCCAAGCCGATTTCAAACTCTCGCGGCGCGAAAATATCGTTCGCGTGCGCGGTAAAACTGAAAGTGATCGGGAAAAACTTGTTTATCCAAAAAGCAGTGCGCGCAGCCAGGCCGGCGAAATGAGCGTGCACGTGATCGATTCCCATTTGCCGCAAACGCAGACCAACGTAGACCGCCTGGTAAAGTCGAAGGAAATCGGTGCGGCGCCCCCATTCATCCAGGGCTGCGACAATGTCTGCGCCGATCTGCCCTTTTTTTTCGGCGCTTCGAACATCTTCCAGCAGCTCTTTTTCCTCTGGAAGATAATGCACTCGTTCGACAATTCGCGTCTCCCAATCTTGTGGTGGCTCGTCTTTCGGGTTCCGGATTGAAAAGATCGGCGGCGCGATGTCCTGGCGATCAAGCTCCGCCACTTCGCGATAGCAAAACGTTTGTCCGAACGATGGGAATCGCTCGAAGAGGTAAGCAAAGCGCGCCATGGCTTTGGCGACGTTACATCGTTGAACCGTTGAACCGTTGAAGCGGTTTCATCATAGCGCTTCGTCTGCTGCGTAGTCTTTCGATTTGGTCATTCCTTCGTCATTCGACATTCGAGCTTTGTCATTTTCTAGGCGTTGCCGCGCTTGACGGGAATCGGTTTTCCCGAGTCATCGACAGCGACCAACGTAAAGACGCCGTGCGTGACGCGAAGTTCTTCGCCCGTCATGTAACGCGTCACCCAAACCTCGACGGGAATGGTCATCGACGTCCGCCCAATTTTCGCCACGTGCGCATAACATCTGACAGTGTCCCCCACTCTCACCGGCTGCAGGAACGACATTCCTTCCATCGCCGCTGTCACGACGCGCGCTTGCGCCGTCTTCGCCGCGAGAATCCCGCTACCCAGGTCCATTTGTGAGGTTACCCACCCGCCGAAAATGTCGCCATTGGGATTTGTGTCCTGAGGCATGGCGATGGTTTGAATCACCAGTTCGCCTTTTGGTTGGTCGGACATGAAGCGAATCTAGCTCGTCATTCCGAGCGAAGTCGAGGAATCCCGATGAAAAACAGAACGGTGTTGCACGGGATCCGTTCGGCTCCGCTGCGCTTCGCTCAGGATGACGTCGCACTCTTCCTCTTCCTCTGCTTCTTCTTGCTTCTCGGTAGAAGATTTAGAGGAAGCGGAAGAGGAAGATTACAAGATGAGCATGCAATCGCCGTAACTGAAGAAGCGATACCGCTCACGCACCGCTTCCTCGTACGCGCGAAGAATGAATTCGCGTCCAGCAAACGCACTCACCAGCATCAGCAAAGTCGAGCGCGGGAGGTGAAAATTGGTCAACAGCGCATCGACAATTCGAAACGTAAACGGCGGATAAATGAACAGATCGGTCTCGCCTGATTGTGGTTCAATCTGTCGACTCAGAAGTTTGGTGTTATGCATCGCCGCTGTTTCAAGAACGCGCATTGCTGTGGTTCCCACAGCTACGATCCGCTGCGCATTGTTAATCTTGTCTGCGGCTTCCGGCGAAACGGAGAAACGTTCCGCATGCATTCGGTGTTCGGTGATCGTCCTCAGAGCGCACAGGGAGAAAAGTTCCCGGTCCGACGTGCAACGTCACGAACGTGTGCGGAATCTCATTCAATACCTCGGAGGTGAAATGCAGACCAGCCGTAGGCGCAGCGACAGCGCCGGGCTCACGGGCAAAAACCGTCTGATAACGCGCCGCGTCCGTTTCATCGCCAGGCCGATTGACATACGGCGGCAACGGCATGGAACCACCGGCGTAAACATTGACATCTTTGTCGAACGCAACGATCCGCTCGCCGGCTGCGGTGATTTCCTCGACCCGCAAAGACACATTGCCGATCGTTGCCGTCGCGCCAATGCGCATTTTGCGGCCGGGCGTAACCATACACTTCCAACGCGTTGCCCCGAGACGTTCGAGAAACAAAAACTCTACCGCGTTGTCATCGGAGAATCGCCGCGCTGGCAGCACGCGCGTATCGTTTAACACGACGAGGTCGCGCGGCTGCAAAAACGTTTTTAGCTCGCCAAATTGCCGATGCTCAATCTTCTGCTCGGCGCGATGCAAAACCATCATCCGGGAATCCTGGCGGCGCTCAAGCGGTCGCTGCGCAATCAATTCCCGTGGCAGAACGTAATCATAATCGCTTAGCCGCGCGCTCATCAGGCGATTGAATCTAGCCCAGATCCCTGTGAAACATCGCGCTCGAATCGGTTTGTCGCTGCGATGCGCTTATGCGAAAAGGCGGAGCTGAGTCGTCGCTCGGCGAAATGATTTGCATGAAAGTGTCGGTCGCGTGCCGATGCCTGCTCGACGACAACCAACTTTGAATAGCGATGCGATTTGCTCGGCGAAAATTCCTTGTCCGGTCATGCGAGTGTGCCATTGCGAATTATTCAGGCGGTTTCCGCGGAGATGCCGGATGCGCCGCAGCACCTTCTCTTTGCGATCTGGAAAATGTTCCTCCAGCCAATGCTCGAACAGCGGCGCAACCGCCCATGGCAGGCGCACAATCGTGTAGCCGGCAAACTGCGCGCCCGCTTTTGCGCACGCATCCAGGATCCCGGGGACCTCGTGATCAGTGAGTCCGGGAATAATTGGCGCGACCATTACACCAACTGGAATCTTTGCTGCACGAAGTTGTTCGATGGCGTCGAGCCGACCCTGCGGCGAGGTCGTGCGCGGTTCGAGCACTCGCTGCAAAGTTCGATCGAGAGACGTTACGGAAACATTAACCGCCGCGGCATTGAACGCCGCGAGCTCGCGCAAAATATCGATATCGCGCGTGACGAGATGGTTCTTTGTAATAATCGCCACAGGATTGCGAAACTGCGCGAGCACATCGAGGCAACCGCGCGTGATCTGCAACTTCCGCTCCACCGGTTGGTACGGATCAGTCACACCACTCAGCACGAGCGTCTGCGGCTGCCATCGCGGGGACTCCAACTCGCGGCGCAACAATTCAGGCGCACTGGTTTTCACCATGATCTTGCTTTCGAAATCGAGGCCAGCCGAAAACCCGAGATACTCGTGCGTCGGTCGCGCATAACAGTAGATGCAACCGTGCTCGCACCCACGATACGGATTCAAGCTCGTTTCAAAGCCCACATCTGGACTGGTGTTGCGCGTAATGATCGTTCTGGTTCCGTCGCGAAAATACTGCGTCGGACGCCGCGGTGTCTCTTCGGCCTCGCAGCCGACGTCGACCACGTCAGGGTCGGTTAAATCAACATGCAGTTTTTCGAATCGGTTCGACGGACTCCAGGATGCGCCACGCCCTCGGATGGCGGCGTGGCTCTGCGGCGTTTCGACGATCACAGGTTTAAACTTCTTGTTCGGCGGCACGAAATAAGTTCACCTGAACATATTACCTTGTCCAGCTCTTTTCTCCGTTACTCCACTACTCCAGCACTCCATTACTGCGAGCGCCGTTGCGCAATTTCACTTGGAGTAACGGAGTATTGGAGTAATGAATTTGCGCTCCGAACTTCTGGCCCCGGAGGGGTGGCAGAGCGGTTGATCGCGCCGGTCTTGAAAACCGGAAGGCCGAAAGGCCTCGTGAGTTCGAATCTCACCCCCTCCGCCATTTTCAATTTTCGATTGCTGATTTGCGATTTGCGATTGGCAGCAATAGGAAGTGCGCCACGATAACCGCGCAAAAAATCCCTAGAACCGCTGCACACATGACGTCGGACAGATAATGCGCGCCGATAAACATCCGTGAGAACCCGATCAGAACCGGGATTGCGAGGCACGCAACGCCGATGCGCCAACGCGCGATAAGTAAAACGCCAAAGAAGGCGATCGAAGCGCCGACATGCCCGGAGGGAAACGAGTGGTATTTCGAGCTGAAACGCGGACCGCCCCAACGTGTATCAGCATGCACCGATGGGCGCGCGCGTGGGACTGTGCGTTTAATCACGGTTCCCGCCACACCCGCCAACATCATCGCTAATAGCATGGCGAGGAAAATACGCGTCCACTTTTCGCTGCCGCGGCGCCACGCCAGGCCCAGGAGAACTAATCCTACTGCCGCGTGCGACGGCCAATCGCCTAACAAGCTGACGTAGCGCATGAAATTGCGCATCGCAGGGTTCTGATGCTGCATCATGAAGTCGCGCACGGTTTCGTCGAAATGAAATGAGACTGCGATCGCTATTCCCGCGATTATGATCGCGATCAGCCAATAAAAAACGGCGGAGTACTTCACAAATGCGTTCCAATCTCACGAATAGTTTGTTATGTCGAGCCAAGTCGCCTGCCAGGCCGTAGCTTTACGCGGAGGCTGGAGACATCCCGCCATGTTGGCTTTTCAGTTGTGCCGCGGGATTCCTCGACTTCGCTCGGAATGACCGTTATGAGATGCTGCGACCACATTGAAATCTGCACCGGCAAAATACGCGATACTGTTTTTCGCCTGCGTTCTGTTTCACATCCTTGGCGCATGGAGCTTGCCGCTGATCGATCGGGACGAGCCGCGTTTTGCCGAAGCATCGCGCGAAATGATCGAGCGCGGTAACTACATCGTTCCCTACTTCAATAATCAACTTCGACTGGATAAGCCTCCCCTCACCTACTGGGCACAGGTCGCCAGCTATCACATATTCGGCGAAAACGATTTCGCTGCTCGCTTCCCTTCGGCAATAGCAGCGGCACTCACCGCCATATTGGTCTTCGCCTGGGGTTGGCGAATGGAAGGAGAAAAGCTCGGGTGGTGGGCTGCAATTATCTTTACCCTTTCGCTCCAAACCTTCGTTCACGCGAAGGCCGCCGTCGCCGACATGTGGCTCGTGTTGTTTGTGACATTGGCCAGTTGGGCGGGATACGAACTGCTTCAACGTCCAACGTCCAACGCCCAACGCCCAACGCTTAACCAAGGAGCGACGGTCTCCAGACCGCCGTGGGCGATTTGGAAATCGCCTTTCCTTGTTTTTTATCTCTCGCTCGCGCTTGGTTTTCTTGCCAAAGGCCCGATTGCGTGGACGCCGCTGCTCACCATCGCTGTGGTAATCATCTACACGCGAGAGTGGCAGATGTTCCGACGCTTCAAGTTTATCGGCTGGCGTTGCGCTGATGCTTGTCGTGGTCGCGCTCTGGGGAATCCCGGCGCTGATTCAAACGCGCGGGGAGTTTTTCACAGTAGGAATTGGACGACACGTCGTCACCCGTTCGTTTGTGACACTGGAAGGTCACGGCGCGAGTTCCATCGGCATGTACGTGCTTCTATTGCCGTTTTATTTTGTCACGGTCTTCATCAGTTTCTTTCCGTGGTCGATCAAGTTGCCATGGCTGATTCGCAAATTATGGCGAAAAGAAAAAGCCCGAGTCAGCGGCGACGGCTACAGCGGAATTCTGATTGACACTTATCTGCTCTCGGGCATCGCGGTCATCTTCGTCATTTTTACTTTGGTCAGCACGAAATTACCGCATTACACGCTGCCGGCGTTTCCGTTGCTTTCGCTTTTGCTTGCACGGCATTGGCATCAAGGAGCGGTAGTTGAAAGCCGCCGTTCCTCGTTCGCGAGGATCGCGGGCGCGACAGCATGTGTTTGGATCGCAATTACCCTCGCAGTTCCGCCGATGGTGGCGCGGTTTTTTCCTGCGTATCAGCTCTTCGAAGTGTCTCGCGCATCATTGCGGCCGAACATGCAATTTGCTGCGGTCGACTTCCAGGAGCCAAGTCTGGTCTGGTATTTTCGCTCCCGCGTCGAAGGCTTTCTCACGCCGCTGAACAAGCGTCGCGCTGCTGAGTTCATGAGCGCACCCGATTCACGTTTTGTCGTTCTGCCGACGCCCGTCGCGGGCGAACTTTTCGCCAACCCACCGGCTAGCTGGCGATTCTTCACAGTCAGTGGTCTCAACATCGTGAAAGGCAAACGCGTAGATCTTACCCTGGTGCTAAAGGCAGAGTGAGTCGGTGAAGCGTTAAAGCGTTGAAGCGTTTTCTCTCTCTGTCATGTTGAGCGGCGCGAAACATCTCCGACTATTGGATTGCATTAGGCGAGCTCCCAGAAATGTCAGAGATTCTTCGCTTCGCTCAGAATGACAACGAACGCATGCCCGTTTCAACCCTTCAACGCTTTAACGCTTCAACGAACCCATGATCACGTTCCTTAATGGTAAACTGGTGAACGCATTGCCCACCCAGGCGATTGTGGATGTAGGCGGCGTCGGGTACGAAGTGTTCATTCCGCTGTCGAGCTACGACAAGCTGCCGACTGTCGGACAGCCTATCCGAATTCTCACGCATCTCGCCGTGCGCGAGGATGCGCACGTGCTCTATGGCTTCATGACAGCAGCCGAGCGCGATCTTTTTCGATTGCTGGTGAACAGCGTTTCCGGCATCGGACCGAAGCTGGCGCTGGCAGTTCTGAGCGGGATGAGCGTGACGAGTTTCAAAGCGGCGGTAGTGAATTCTGATGTCGCAGCGATTTCAAAAATTAGCGGCCTCGGGAAAAAGACAGCCGAGCGAATTGTTCTCGAATTGAAAGACAAGCTCGGAGTGGCGGCGGCATGGGAAGCAGCCAGCGCCACGCATGCGCCTACGCCCGAGCAAGAGCAGGCGAACGAAGCAGTGCTTGCATTGATCGCGCTCGGTTACAAGCAAGTCGATGCACATAAGGCTGTGCACGATTTGCAGCAGAAAGGCGAAGGCGAAGGCAAATCAGCAGAAGAACTGGTGAAGCTAACACTGAAGCGTATGGCTGCCGGCAGGTAAGAAGAAAACGCCGAACGCTCAACCTCCAACGCCCAATGTCGAATTCAGATCCTGCATTCGGTGTTGGACGTTGGGCGTTGGACGTTGGACGTTTGCTTCATAATGCAAGCGCAGATTCAAGACGAGAGACTGTCCGCAATCCGTGCAGCGTTTCCCAAAGAGGGCCTCTTTGCCGAGAAAGAATGGCTGCTCTCGCCAGACGCATTTCCGATCGATAGGAAATCTCTGGCCGACCTCGAGCAGCTCGGGCATCGGCTGTTTGTTTTTCAGCGCGCTTGCAATCAACTCTATCAGCTTAGCGTTAAAGGCAAGCAGCCCGAATGGGTAGCCCGCTATCTCGACGCCGGTAAGCCCAAGGAGTTAATTGAATTTTCGCGACGGAAGGAAATCCGCGACGATTTGCCACGAGTAATCCGGCCAGATCTCATTCTCACTGAGAAAGGCTACATCATTGCCGAGATCGATTCAGTGCCTGGCGGGATTGGCCTAACGGGTTGGCTAAACCAGACGTATTCTTCCTTCGATAACGACATCATCGGCGGCGCGAATGGTATGCTGGACGGATTTCGCGCCATTGTCCCAAATGGCGCCGACATTGTGATTTCGCAGGAATCGGCAACCTATCGGCCGGAGATGGAGTGGCTCGCCGCGCGATTGAATCAAACCTCAGACGTCAAACCTCAAGCCTCTCGCTGGCGGGTGATGCCGGCGGAAAATTATGAACCGCACGACGGCCGCGCAGTGTACCGGTTCTTCGAATTGTTCGATCTGCCAAATATTCCCGGAATCGACAACGCGCTCCACGCGAATGCAGAAGGGCGAATTACAATTACGCCACCGATCAAGCCTTATCTCGAAGAGAAAATGTGGTTCGCGCTCTTCTGGCTTCAGCCACTGCGCGAATTTTGGCGACGCGAACTTGGAGACAAATACTTCACCAAGCTCCAGGAAGTAATTCCCTACTCCTGGTTGCTCGATCCAACTCCCCTGCCCCAGCATGCAGTCATTCCACGTTTGGAAATTCACGACTGGCGCGAAGCTGCGAAGTTTAGTCAGAAAGATCGAGATCTTCTCTTAAAAGTAAGCGGTTTTTCCCCGCTTGGCTGGGGTAGTCGCGGCGTCGCGCTCGGGAGCGACCTGCCGCACGCCGACTGGGAAAAACGAATCGAAAACGCTTTGGCGACATTTGAATCGTCCCCAACTATTCTGCAGCAGTTTCACAAAGGCCGCTTGTTTGAGCACAGCTACTGGGATCCAGATTCAGGCGAAGTGAAGGTAATGAAAGGCCGCGTGCGTCTGTGCCCGTATTATTTCGTCGAAACCGATCGTGTGAAATTACGCGGTGCACTGGCTACTATCGCTCCAGCGGATAAGAAGTTTTTACACGGCATGAGCGATGCGATCCTTGTTCCCTCGAAGGCGCAATAACAAAAGCGGATTCGACGAACTGCGAGATGTAACTGACGGACGCCGTGTGGCAGCCGTGTTTTTGCGTGCAAAGGCACGCGGCTTCCCTCAAAACCGACGGATGATCACAAAGAACATTGGAATGCTGCTGCTCGCGATTTATCTGATTCTCGTCGGGATCACTACGCTCTTTCACGTTGGCATCGGAGCAATCGTGATGGGAGTTGTGGCGCTCATTGCGGGCATTTTGATTTTGATCGGCAAATAGTTCACGACTTAAGCAGCGAGGTAGAAAAACGCGCACAGCGCCGTGGCTACCGATCCGGAACCGATGGCTGGTACAAAGCTCCGACGGCCGCCGAGATCAGCAGAACAACGATGCTAAGCGAAATGAAGATCTGGATCATTGCCAGAACCTTTGCCCAGCGTGCGAGCAGCGGCGCGTCGGTCGGCCCGAATGTGGAACTCTGCGTGAACGCGACGAACAGATAATCGACAAAGCGCGGATGCCAGCGTGCGCACGCAAATTCGGGTCGCTCCTCGTGTGGAATTTGCATCTGTGGAAAAAGGAAACTCTTGCTGCCGAATTTCCGTTGTTTCTGGCGCAGGGTTGGCCCGCCGCCGTCCAGACGCCAGTACCACAGCGCGAACACGATCACATTCGTTAGCCAAAGTAGCCCGCCGGACCGGAGCAACTGCAATGGAGATTCGCGGTGCGTCGGCAAAAGGCGCACAAGTAAAACTACAGAACCAATCAGCGCCAGTGTTGTGATTCCGTTAATAACGAATCCGAGAAGACGATTGAGTGATTGTCTTCCCGCCCGATGGCTCACTACAGTCGGCACGAGCAAGACCACAATCACAGTCGGCAACAACCAAATCGGACCGACAACGACGTTGCGTGGCAGGGCCAGGTAAATCCCGCCAACGGCGAGAACTGCCGCTATCGTTTGTCCGCGTGGCTCTGGTTGGTCAACGTACTCTGGCATTTCTGTTTTTCCGCATAAACGAAATTCGCAATCTGATCAATACTTCTGCCGACATCAAGTGAACGGCGCCATGCTTGCTTTGTCTGGGCGGGTCAGCAAATGTGATCTCTCTCGCTTTCGTTCGGAATAACATTCTGGGCCAAGAGCATGCAAAAGCCCACTGCTACATTCACGTCGGACCACCTAACTCGGCGCGGCGCACACCACGCGCTGACTGAAGGACTGGCCCACCTTGGAGTGATATGGCGCATCGTAGCTGCTTGATTTCAAGAATAGATCGAGAGGTACTGCTACACGTGAGTTTGAGAGCGCACACGGTATAAATTCGAAGGCGTATGCGACGGATGCTCATCCTGGTTGTGATTGTTGCGGCGGGTGCCGCTACGTTGGCAGCGCTCTGGATTTTTCGGGGCCGTGAAATTTCATCCTTCATCGATCGTTACTGGACGGTGGAAACCGAGTCCGTACCGATTCAATCCATCGCGTACGAAGGCAGTGGCACCGGCGGCATTCTCATCTGCAATGGCGTCAGTTTCAGTTTGAATGACCTCCGGCCTGATTTGTCGCTAAGTGTTGGCTCAACCAAGGACAACCAACTTGCATTGGCGACCCGCGGTAAGGTTTTCCCTTTCGGCTCGCTCACATCCACCTCCGAGAATACCGGCGAGCGTCTCGCTACTGCGCCGCCTTCAGGCGATCAGGCCTTCCTTGAAATGCGCCACAGCGTTCTCAGTTGGCCGACACCGTTTGATATGAACTTCATGACCGGTCAGTCGCCGTCTTGGAAACGGCACACCTATCAGGAAATTCGATGGAAAAAATCGTCCGGTGCGAAGCTGCAAATGCTTTGGCGTTACGAGCAATTTTTTTATCCCGGCAATGGCTGGACAAGCGCATACATGACCCGGGAAGGCTCGACGGGTCTGATTCGAGTAGACATAAAGGAGTGACGGATTGCCAGTCGTCATATCCCTCGGCGGCTTGGAAGCCGCTCGTTCCTTGATGTAAAGCGCGCTTTCCTGCATCGTTTTCGCGTGCGACTCGCGCAAAAATTTCAAAAGCTTTTTACCCGCGACGCGGCGGAAAGTCTGTGGGAGCACTTTCGCCGCTGGACGCACCCGGTAAGCTCCGGACGGATTCTCGCCACGATCGATAAAGCGGAGTTGGTAAGGCTGCGCGAACATTACCCGTATCGACCGAACGCGCGAAAGATCAACGCGTATGAGGACGCAGACTATTGGGTTGGCGTTAACGTAAAGCGCGTGCAGGACCTCTGGCTTGATCGGTCGCCGCCACTCGACATCCTGGATCTGGGCTGCGGCCCCGGATATTTTCTCTATCTCTGCCGTTTGTTCGGCCACGAAGGTCTGGGGCTCGATCCCGACGACGAACCTTTTTTCCGCGGCACGACCAAGTTCTTCGGCGTTAGCCGCGTCGTCGCGCGAATCAATGCGCAGGCGCCTTTGCCGGATCTCGGCAAGCAATTCGATCTCGTTACTGCGCATCGCGTGTGTTTCCACCGCATCGGACGGCGCGAAAACGGTGAATGGCTGGAATGGACAGAGGATGACTGGAAATTCTTCATCAACGATGTGCGCACGAGATTGCTCAAGCCGGACGGGCGGCTTCTTCTGGAGTTCAATCGGCGCACGGACGGCTCTTCATTTTTCACGCCAGAACTGCGCGCGTTTTTTGAATCGCAAGGCGCGCGAATCGTGCGTTGGAAAGCATTGCTCGCTGCGGATCCGGCTGAGCGGCCACAATTCAAAATGCTGTAGCCGTCGCCCTGTGGGCGACGCGCTTCAAAGGATTGTTCAGCTCCGCGCTACGTTTCGCACAGCGAAACGGCTACAATTTCCAATCTGAGCAATCCCAGCTCAGCAGTTGTTCAACTTTGGCGATATCTTCGGCAAAAAGATTGTGAAGGAACACTTTCTCCTCCCAATTCATCGCGCGCTCATACGGCACAACGTTTCTGTCTTTGTTGCGCAGGGAACGGACAGGTTTACGGCCAAGGAACGAGAAGATTGAGGCGAGCGTTTGGCGCTGTTTCGCTTTGAAGTCTTCGAACTTCACGACCTTTATTTGCTCGCGGGGAAAAAATTTGAAGACGCGCTCGAGTTGGCGTCCATAAAATCCTCGCTCGAGATATGCAAAACGGCGCGCTTGAGCCGGCGGCGCGCCGGCAATGCGTGTTTCTTCTTCCCGAATCGCGTCGAAAAAATCCAGCGGCTCGATGCCTTTGTATCGCTGCATGTTCCAGTGGGCAAACGCACGCTCGACCGGATTCCGCAGGAGGATCAGCAGTTTGATCTTTGGATTGTAATTCCAAATCCGTTGCATTGCCGGTTCGTGATAGACGTAACTCGGTGTGCAATCACCTGCGATACTTGAGGAAGCAATCGCCGGATAATGCTTGTGCAATTCCGCATAATTGGGCTCCGCAACGAACATCGCGTCGTTATCGAAAAAATGGATTTCCTGCTGATCGCCCATGCAGATGTCAGGGTGTCTGCTCAAAAAGTAGTGCAGCGCCGTCGTGCCGGATTTTTGCGCGCCGGCGAGAATAAAATCCAAGCGGTGAATTTTTTGCCGCTTCGTTCGAAACATCAGCCGAAATCTACATCTATACACCTGTAGGGGAAGCTGACAGCTTCCCCTGCAACTTGTCGCGCGTAACAGCCCAATCTATGCTCCGCCCATGCCGAATGCGCTTCGTACGATTTGTTCCAGGTTCTATTCTCATTGTAACTCTTGCAGTAACGACGTCCGCATTAGCCGACGAAGGCATGTGGCTCTTCAACGCGCCGCCGGTAAAACAGCTTAAGGAGAAATATCAGTTCGAGCCGTCGCCGCAGTGGCTTGAACATCTCCAAAAGGCCAGTGTTCGCTTCAACTCTGGCGGTAGCGGATCCTTTGTTTCGCCTAACGGCCTCGTCATCACGAACCATCACGTCGGCGCCGACACGTTGCAGAAGATGGGAAGCGCCGAGCACAATTATCTGCGGGACGGTTTCTATGCGAAAACGCAGGCCGATGAAATCAAATCCACGGATCTGGAGCTGAACGTGCTGATGTCCATCGAAGACATAACACCGCGTGTTGCCGGCGCCTTGAAACCAGGCATGACGAGCGATCAAGCTTCCACTGCGCGCAGCGCTGCCATCGCTGCCATTGAAAAGGAAAGCAAAGATAAAATCAGGGCTAAGGTCGGATGTCGTCACACTCTACCAGGGCGGCGCCTACCATCTGTACCGGTACAAACGTTATGATGACGTGCGCTTGGTCTTCGCGCCTGAGCAGCAAATGGCCTTCTTCGGCGGTGACCCCGATAATTTCGAGTATCCCCGTTACGATCTCGATATCTGCCTTTTTCGCGTTTACGAAAATGGCCAGCCGGCGAAGGTCGAGCACTTTCTCAAATTCAATTCCAACGGGCCTAATGACGGTGAACTTATTTTCGTAAGCGGCAGCCCCGGAAAAACCGACCGGCAACTCACTCTGGCTGAGATGGCCGATATGCGTGATCGCTATCTGCCGTACGTGCTGAACATGTTTTATCGTCGCGAAGTGCTGGAATCGGCCTACAGCGCGCGTTCATTCGAGAACGCACGTAAAGCGCGCGAGGACTTGTTTGGAGATCAAAACAACCGCAAACGCTACGACGGTTATCTGGCTGGGCTGCTTGATCCCCAAATCTGGTCGGCGCTTGAAGCGCGCGAGAGAAAACTGCGCGACGCGATTGGCCAAGATTCGAAATTCAAATCCACACTTTCTGCCTACGACCGGATCAAGAATGCGCAGGCGGAAATTGCGAAGAACGCGCCGGTGTACAATTATCTCGAGCAGGAACGGCCGGTCACAGTTGGTTACCGCGGACCACGAGCATTCTCCGGAAATCTTTTCAAATATGCGCGTCTGCTACTTCGCGCAGCCGATGAACGCGCAAAGCCCAACGGAGAACGGATCCCGACTTTTCGTGATAGCGCGCGCGAATCGCTCGAACTGGAGCTTTTTTCCAGCGAACCGATCCACGATGATTACGAGATTTTGCGACTCACAGACTCGTTAGCCGATTTCGCCTCGGCATTCGGTGCAGACAATCCGCTGGTAAAAAAAGTGCTCGCTGGAAAGTCGCCGCACGCGCGAGCGGTTGAGCTTGTCTCCGGCACAAAGCTCAAGGACGCCTCTGTGCGGAAAAATCTCTATGGAAAAGACGCGGCTGCGCTGCAGGCGGCACACGATCCGATGATCGATGTCGCTACCATGATCGATGCGCAAGCAAGGGAAGCGCGAAAAATTTACAACGCGCAGGATGAAATCAAAAAACAAGCATATGCGGACATTGCAAAGGCACGGTTTGCCATTGATGGCGCGAGCGGTTACCCGGATGCGACTTTTACCCTGCGGCTCTCCTACGGAACAGTGCGCGGATACGAGCAGGACGGAAAGCAAATCCCTGCCTTCACCGATTTTGCCGGGCTATATCAGCGGGCGACCGAACACGAAAACCGCGCGCCATTTGATCTGCCGAAACGCTGGCTCGACAAGAAAATCGGATCTCAATCTGGCGACGAAGTTCGATTTCGTTGCTGACGCCGACATCATCGGCGGCAACAGCGGCAGTCCCGTGGTAAACAAAGCAAACGAATTCGTCGGCATTATTTTCGACGGTAATATTCAATCACTCGTGGCCGATTGCACTTACACGGACACGCAGTCGCGCGCCGTCTCTGTTGATTCTGCCGCCATTATCGAGGCGCTTCGAAAGGTCTACGACGCGAGTGCTCTCGCGGCTGAGTTGGAAGGCAAACGGTAACGCTACCGTTGTCCTTCCGACTAAAGTCGAGGGATCTGATGCGTGTCGCCGCGAGAACCTTCGACTCCGCTACGCTCCGTCACGATCGCACTGCTATGGCAGTTGCTTGAGCAGCTTCTTCCAGCGCTCCCAAGCTTCATCGCGCGCTTTTCGGTCGGCTTCGCGAACGGCGGGATTCATTGGTTCGCCCATGCGCATGAAACCATGGCCGGCGCCTTTGTAGATGACCGGCTCGTATGTTTTCCCAGCGGCTTTCATTAGTTCCTCCGCCTTCGGAATCGTCGCGTCTACGCGCTCGTCATTCTCGGCATAAAAACCGTAAACCGGACACGCGATGTTTTTCACTTTGTCGGGCGAATCCGCCGCCACACCGTAAAACGAATACGCAGCCTTCAGTTTCGGATTTTCATTCGCATACGCGAACGTAACGCCCCCGCCCCAGCAGAATCCGCACACTGCGAGCGTGCCATTGCACGCGGGAATTTTCGTGAGCGCATATTCCGATGTTGCGTCCAGATCCGCTTTCACCTGTTCCTTCGCGAGTGCCGACGTCGCTTTCCGCGCGCCGTCGAGATCTTCGAACTTCTGGCCGCCGTGCAAATCGGGTGCAATGGCAATGACGCCATTCTCAGCCAATTCATCGCACAAACTGCGAACCCAGTCGGTGAGGCCAAAAATTTCACTGATGACGAGTACAGCCGGGGCTTTGTCTTTGCGCTCGGGATAAACAACAAACGCTTTGATCGTGCGCTGGCCCGATTTGATGTCGAACCAATCGGCATGCCGCGGGGAATTGTTAAGCCGGTCGCGACCGAAATCCTTGACCTCTTCTGCTGCAAGCACCGAGCCAGCAGCCAGCACCAGCGCAAATACAAAGTATTTCATAACGCGCAATGTCGGTTTCCGAAGCCTAGCTGGTAGGTTTAACTTTACGCAACATCACATCGAGACTCCAAGCGCCAGGTCCATAAAGGAAGATGTAAAAGAAAAGAAAGCAGTAAACGACCGCTAGTTCCCCTTTGTTGATAATCGGTAAGATGCTGCCCTTGGCATGCATCATAAAAAATGCCACAGCCATTTCGCCACTGGCGATGAAAGCGGCTAAACGCGTGAACAATCCCAGAGCGATAAGAACACCACCCACGATTTCTATCCAACCGCCCACTAGCATAAGCGGCGGCAACGCTCCGTCATGTTGGCCCGGCGGTGCAAACCATCCAAAAATTTTCTGTGCACCGTGACAGAAAAACATGAGACCAACAATTAGTCGCATGATGGAATAAAACGGAATCGCATACCGAGTCAGTGAGTTCATAATCGTTCAGGCTGAATGATTCTCGGATGAAGTGTCAAGTCTCCGCGCGTTTCGCTATGCGCGTCATCATGAGGATGCGGCTGTGGCTACGCTGCTTTCCTGGTCGGGTGCGATTTTTTCGCGCGCGATTTGCCTTTGCTTTTTTCCTTCGATCCACTCTGTTCGAGGCTCTTTTGTAAAACCGACACCAGATCGATCACCTTTGTCGGCTTCGGTGCTTTCCTTGGTTTCTCTTCGATTTCCTTGCCGCCGGCTTCCACTTTTTCTTCAATCACTTCCATCAGCGCTTCGCGATAGTCGTCCTTGTATTTTTCCGGATTCCATTTCGCACTCATGCTGCCGATAAGTGATTTGGCCATGTCCATTTCCCGCTTGCCGACTTCCACCTTTTTCGGCACGTGCAGTTTTTCCGCGTCGGCGAGCTCATCCGCGAAATGCATCAATTCAAGAACGAGCGCACCGTCCTCCGGCTTAACACCGGCCAGATACTGCCGCGTCTTGATGACCACTTTCGCGACGCCGACCTTGCGGGTGTCTTTTAACGCGTCCCGCAGCAGCGCATACGCTTTGTCTCCGCCTTTCTGCGGCTCCAGATAATACGGTTTGTAGAAGAACATCGGATTAATCTCTTCCAGATCGACAAAGTCCTGTATGTCGACAGTCTGAGTGGCTTCGAGATCGACTCGCTGAAAATCTTCCTCCTGCAGCACGACGAATTTGCCTTTCTCGTACTCGTAGCCCTTGACGATCTGGTCCCACGGAACCTCCTTGCCGTCTTTTTCAGCAACCCGTTTGTAATTGACCGGGCTCAGATCGGCCTTGCGCAAAAGTCGGAACTTCAGTTCCTCCCGGCGCGTCGCTGCATAGAGCGCGATCGGTATATTGACCAATCCAAAGCTGATGCTCCCCTTCCAAATCGCTCGTGCCATATCTAGTAACTATTTCGCACGGAACGGGCAGCTTGGGCGTCTCGTGAGAGGTGCGTTATCCAGTAATCTCATTCCGAGCGAAGCGTAGCGAAGTCGAGAATGCCGTTGGGTTTCCTTAAGCTACATCCGCGGGATCCCTCGACTTCGCTCGGGATGACGATGAAAGAGAGCGCGGGAGGTTAATGGCTACGCCGCCAACTCGAGATCTCGCCGTGAGATGCCGCGTAATTCAAACAACCGAATCAGCGTTTCTTCGATCAAGTTGTTCGGACAAGATGCGCCGGCGGTGATGCCGATCACAGCCGACCCGTTCGGCAGCCAAAAGTGCGAAACGACTTCACGTTTTTCGTGCAAGTTGTAATGCTTGATTTCCGTAGCGGAAACGAGCCGCGAAGCGTTCAGCACAAAATAGGTCGGCAACTTCTCTTCGCCCATCTCGGCGAGGTGTGATGTGTTCGAGCTGTTGTAACCGCCAACAACGAGCAACAGATCCATACGAACATCCAGCAATTCGCGCAACGCATCCTGGCGCTCTTGTGTAGCGCCGCAGATCGTATCGAAAAAGCGGAACTTCTGCTGCGCGCCTTCTGGTCCGTCTCGATCGATCACGGCCTGGCGAATGCGACGTTGCACTTCTTCGGTCTCGCCACGCAACATCGTCGTTTGATTAGCCACGCCCACGGTTTCCAGGTGCACGTCGGGATCAAATCCCGGCGAGTGCGCGCCTCTGAATTTCTCGAGGAACGCCTGTTTGTTGCCGCCGTGTCGGATGTAATCGCAAACGTAATCTGTGTCTGCGAGAGTCAGGACCACAACGTAATGTCCGCCGCCGTCACCGAGCGCGCGGGAACTGGTGGCCTTCGTCTCCTCGTGCTCTGCCTTGCCATGAATGATGGAGGTTACTGATTCGCTTGCATATTTGCGCACCCGTTTCCAAACGCTCATCACGTCGCCGCACGTGGTGTCAACAATCTGGCAGCCGCGATCCTTGATCTGTTGCTGGAGGGACAATTCGGTTCCGAATGCCGGCACGATGACGACGTCGTCGGGGCCGAGATCAGAGATGTCAGCCTCCTTATTTCTGCCCGTGAGATTCTTAATACCTAACGAGGCGATCTGATGATTGACCTCAGGGTTATGAATAATTTCTCCCACAATGAACAGGCGGCGATCCTTGAAAACCTTGCGAGCTGCGTATGCCAGATCGATGGCGCGTTCGACGCCATAGCAGAAACCAAACTGCTTCGCCAGGCGCACTGTCGTGTCTCCCACGGAAATGATTCCACCGGCGCTCCGTACCTTTTCGATGATATCGCTGCGGTAGTGGGACTCGACCTGTTGCTGCACGGCCGCCATCACGTCGGGCGTGCGCAAGTTCACCTTCTGATGGGCAGTCGTGCCGCTGGAAATTAGGTTGGTGCTCATGTTCGGCTTGTCATTCCGAGCGTAGTCGAGGAATCCCGCCGAATCAGCTTAACCTGGGATGTTCCGGCTTCGCTCGGTGCGGCTGGGTTAATGGCTCCGTCGCCGAACATGCCACGGTGCGACGGTTGCCGCAATTCAAGCCAGGGCCTGCTATTCGAGCAGAGGTCCGCTCGGTTGCTCAAATGCCCTCTCCGAAATCATAAGAGAGGCTGGAGGATCAGGCGTTCTGGAGTCATCGACCCGCTGCACTTTCGGACCGATTGTCTCATCTTCAGGCTGCGAAGTGGCGATATTCACCGGCGTCCCGATCCGGACTAGTGCATAAAATTTTGCCGCCGCTTCACCCTTCAATCGGATGCAACCGTGCGTGTGCGGAGCAGGATGTACAAAGCCCTGATGAAAACCGTAGGCGGGAGCGAACTCACACCAGTATCCCATCGGATATCCGACATAGCGCCCGGCCCCACCGCCAGTAGAAGGGACTATTCGATCGCCTTGCACGCTGAATCCGTACGATCCAGAACGCTTGTGCTCCTGTTTCGAATAAATGCTGAAATTGCCCCTGGGCGTAGGTTTCGAGGCAGTGCCAACCGAAATGGCCGCCGCCATCAGGTTACGGTCGCCTTCCATCACATAGACGTTCTGCTTCGAAAGCGAGACTTTCACCCGCACGGCTGAAGGATTGTTCGGCTTATACGCAGTGACGTGGTACGGGCCGCCTGCGCTCACATGAGTTCCTGTTGCGCAACCAGTGAGCAGCAGGAGTGAAGAGCCGGCAGACAGCAAAAGTAATCGGTAAATATGTCGCATACGGAGATACTGGATATGATCAGACAGCCTTTTGTCAAGCTGGGCTCAGTTGTACTTGGGTCGAAACCTTTCCTGGAAAACGCCGCGAATAGGCGCAAATCACGCCATGAAAATAGCCAGGAAAGCCACTTCAATTGCAAGGCTTTCCTGAATGTTTCGGCCGAGATGATCTCGGAATTCTTCGAGTAGACGGATGCGCTTTAGAATTTGGGCATTGTCAAAGCGACGCGCGAGCGCGGCCGTTTCCTGTGTTGCGCCTGGCAGGTCCCTTTGTGTAACGGCATTGGTTGCGCGAAGAACATCAGTCCACCACGCGAACAAGATCTCGACTAGCGCGGCGCGCCGTTGGAGGTAAAGGCTTTCCGTCAGCGCCTTGTAGTAGTCCTCGCGTTCTTCAAGCCACGCGCCGTCGGTTGCTTCCTTGTAACGCGTTTGTTCCTGTTTTAACGCAGTATCCGTTTCGAGTTTCACCTCGTCACGTACTGCCCTAAGCAATTGTTGAAATTCCTGGGCAAGGCGATAGGCGAATTGAATACTCCACGTCATATGGCGGGAAGCTTGTTGCAGCAATTTCACCAGTTTCTCTTCCTCTTTCTTGCTCCGAGCTTCACCCTCTGACGCCAGCGGAATAGCGATGCACCGCGAAAGAATCGTTTCCGGGAGAGCCTCGGGCAATGCGCTCAGCAGAAGCAACAGCGAGTCCTTTGGCGGTTCTTCCAGTGTCTTGAGAAACGCGTTTGCCGCCTCACCTCCGAGACGATCAGCGTCTGAAATGATCGCTACCTTCCCATGGCTGTTTGCTGCGCGCATTTGCAGCGCGTGCTCCAACTCGCGGATTTGCTCAATTGAAATGCGGCGCGATTTCGATTCGGGTCGGGCGATGAAAATCTCCCGTGCTTTCGACGAGAAAACTTCCTTTGCGGGTGTGCCATTAACCAGACTCGCCACTTCCGCTGCGAGCACTTCCTTGCCGCTGCCAGCTGGTCCCGTAATCAAATAAGCGTGGGCGAGCCGGTTCTGTTCATGAGCGCGCCGCAAAAATTCGAGTGCAGTCGTGCGCGCGAAGGCCATTTCAAAGATTCGTTATCTTTGCCAGCACAGAAAAACGAGAAGAAAGCCTTTCCCAAATCTGTTTTTCAATCTCGTCGATGTCCCCCGAGCCATCGACCATGACAATGCGCTTAGGCTCGCTCGCCGCGAGCTCGCGATATCCTTCGCGAACACGCTCATAAAATTCGGCAGACTGTTGTTCCATCCGATCCGCTTTGCGTGGCTCACGCTGCATTCGCGACTCAGCGGTCGCAGCGTCAACATCGAGCACGAAAGTAATGTCCGGCAAACAATCGCCGACTGCGAATTCATTCACACGCTCAATGATCTGCGTGATCCAATTGGCGTGCCGCTCCTTGGTACACAGTCGTCGAATCAGAGAACCGATCGGCGATCACGCACATGCCGCGTTCGAGCGCAGGCTTGATTACCTCGCGGACGAGCTGGCTGCGACTGGCCTCAAACAGAAGCAACTCAGTCTCCGGTGTCATGTTTGAGTTATGCGGAGCAAATTGCAAAAGGTCGCGAATACTTTCGCCGATCGGCGTGCCGCCGGGTTCCCGCGTGAGGATGTACGGAACGCCGCATCGCTGAAAACGTGCCGCCAGCCGGTCGGCTTGTGTGGACTTTCCGCTTCCTTCTGAACCTTCGAACGTGATGAACGGCAGTCGCGGCATTTGCCGATTGTGAAACAAAGCAGCTAAAAAGTCGAACGCGCTAACTGTAGTGTCCGCTGTCTCAGCGGACTAGACGGATTGCCGCGCCAAAAGATTGCGCTGAGGACAGCGCACGCTACAACCACATGCCACATTTCCGCGGAGCATGTTTCCGATTAAGTTCGCCCATGAAATGTTTCTGGCTGGTGAAGCAAGAGCCGTCTTCCTATTCGTGGTCTGATTTTCTTGCCGATGGCGAGACTAGCTGGACCGGCGTGCGCAATTTCTCTGCGCGAAATAATCTTCGCAAAATGCAAACCGGCGATGACGTTCTTTTCTATCATAGCGGCGACGAAAAAGGTGTGGTCGGAATTGCAAGAGTTACGCGAACTGCCTATCCAGACCCGACGGCAAAGGAAGGCGACTGGTCGACCGTCGATCTTGCCGCAGTTAAACCGCTGGGACGGCCAGTTACACTTCGCGAGATCAAGAGCAATTCACGCTTGAAAGGAATTCCGTTAATTCGTCAATCGCGTTTATCAGTCATGCCTGTGGCCGAAGCAGAGTTCCGGGAAATCGTAAACATGAGCCAACAGGGAGGGACGGCTTCCTAGCTGTCCAAGGGCGCCCGACGGCTGGGAAGCCGTTGTCCCTTGGGTACCTTTTGCCTTGTTCAAAGCTGCTCGAAGGCAGAAAATTTGCGATATGAGTACAATTGCGGCAACGGAGTTCCTTCCGCTCGTTGCCACCGCCGCCGCCGCGGCCGATTCCGTCGTCGTGTCTCTGCACGACGTTGCCCCTTGCACTCAGCAAATCGCAAGCACGATAATTTCGGAATTGAGCGCGCACGGCGTGCGCCTTTGTTCGGTTCTTGTGGTGCCGAATTATCACCACGAGGAACCGTTCACCAGGCACCGCGAATTCGTGACATGGCTCCGAGCATTGGAAGCAGACGGACACGAAGTCGTGATCCACGGGTTTTTTCACGAACGCCCGCCTCAGAGAAAAGAAACTCTGCGCGACAAATTCATGACCAGATTTTATACCCAGAACGAGGGCGAGTTTTACGATTTAGGGTATGAGGAAGCTCTGAAGCGCATCACCACAGCACGAGATCAATTCCGGTCGGTGGGACTCAATCCATGCGGTTTTGTCGCGCCGGCGTGGTTACTGGGAAATGAGGCAGAGCAAGCCGTTCGCGACGCGGAATTGGAATACACAACTCGCCTGCGCAGCGTATTTGATCTCCGCTCACAAGCCATCTTTCCGGCGAGAACGCTTGTTTACAGTGTTCACAATGCCTGGCGGCGCGCGCTTAGTCGCAGTTGGAATGCGGCATTGTTCCGATTGATGACAACCAAACCGCTCTTGCGGATAAGCATTCATCCGCCCGATTATTCTCAGCCGACCATTTGGAAACAGATTCTGGGCTTTATCGCAGCAACAAAAGCTGCGCGGACCGCGACGACGTATCAGGATTGGATCGCTGAACAAAGGTTGAAACGGGGAATGTGATGTGAGCAGGTGCGATTTACATATCCACTCGCGCCATAGTGCGCGCTCAGAAGAATGGCTTTTCCGCCGATTCGATTTTCCCGACAGCTATTCCGATCCAAAGCAGTTGTACAAACAGCTGCGTAAACGTGGGATGGATTACGTCACCATTACCGATCACGACTCGATCGATGGCTGTCTGGAAATCGGGCACCTGCCTCGGACCTTCATCAGCGAACAAGTCACTACTTACTTTCCGCACGATGTCTGCAAGCTGCACATTTTGGTCTGGGGCATTTCGGAACAGCAGCATCGCGACATCGAAGGTGTCCGCGAAAACATCTTCGATCTGCAGCGGTACCTGCAGCGTGCGCAAATCGCTCACGCAGTCGCGCACCCCTTATACAGCGTGAACGGCAAACTCGAGGCAATGCACCTCGAGCAACTCATCCTTCTGTTCAAACATTTTGAGGGCATCAACGGTTTGCGCGACGCGCTTCTGAGCGACCTGGCACAGACTCTTTTCAAGCAATTAACACCAGAGCAGATCGACGTGTTTGCAAATCGTCACGGTGTGGCGCCTACGCATGCGGAGCCGTGGAGAAAAATCCTGGTGGGCGGCTCCGACGATCACGGAGGGCAGTTTGCCGCCTCTGCTTTTACAGAAACGCCTGCTGCGAAGTCTGCCAAAGAATTCCTGAAATCGGTTCGCAATGGTAATTGCACACCACGCGGCCAGGGCGGAACACCGCTAATTCTGTCGCATGGCTTTTACAACACCGTCGCTTGTTTCATTCAGGACCGTTTCCACGAAAAGCTGGGGCCCAGTGGGGCGCTGCTGGAGAAAATGTTTTCGCGTTTCATGGAGGGGCGCGCTCCGACGGAGTTCACACTGAAGGAGAAAACTGAATTCATCGTGCAAGGTGTTCTGTCGGGAAAGATTTTTGATTTCGCCAAGCCCGCGAACGTCTCGCTGTGGAAAGAGCTTTCCGGCTATTTCGCGCGGCCGGAGGTGAAAGCGAAACTGGCCACGCAATTGGACAAGGTCAGCGAACCGGAGCGCCGCACGTTTCTCATGGCGAACATGGTCGCCGAACAACTGGCGTTTCGTTTCTTCAACAAATTTGTGCAGCAACTGAGTAGCGGCAACATGGTGGAGAGCGTGCAGGCTCTCAGCGCGATTGCTCCGATCCTCGTGATCCTGACGCCGTATATTTACGGCTTTCATAGCCAGGCCCCCTCGCGCAAATGGCTGCGGAAGTTGTTTAAAGAATTGACCGGCAAAATTCCGGTTCCGTTACAAAATCGGAAACGTGCATGGTTCACCGACACGTTGGAAGACGTGAACGGTGTAGCGACGACGATTCGCAAAATGACCGCCGCTGGAGCCGCTGCGGAAAAGGAATTGGTCGTCGTGGCTTCACGAAGCGACCTTCAACTTTCCGATATCCCAATCAAAAATTTTCCGCCCATCGGCGAATTCGAGTTGCCGGAATACGAACTGCAGAAATTGAGTTTCCCGCCAATTCTGCAGATGCTGGATTACGTCCAGCGGGAACGATTCACTGAGATCATCATAAGCACACCCGGCCCGGTTGGTTTAACCGCACTGCTCGCAGCGAAAATGCTCAACCTCCAAACGAGCGGCATTTATCACACCGATTTTCCGCAATACATCCGCATCCTGACCGAGGATAGTTTTCTTGAGAGCGTGGCTTGGGGATACATGCATTGGTTCTATGGGCAGGTCGACACTGTTTTCGTTAATTCCGAAGAGTACAAGCAAAGCTGGATCAAACGGGGATTCGATCCGTCGAAACTGAAAATTTTGCCGCGCGGCCTCGACACCGAACTGTTTCACCCGGTCGCCGCGATTCGGCGTTTTTTGAAAAATTCGGAGCGTCGAACGGCGAGGTTCGCTTGCTCTACGTCGGCCGCATTTCGCGAGAAAAAGATCTCGACCTTTTGGCTGACGCTTATCGTCGTCTGCGCAAAGAAGGACTCCCTGTTCGACTTTTTGTCGTCGGTCATGGCCCGTATTCCGAAGCACTCGCGAAATCTTTGCCCGACGCGTTTTTTACCGGTTATCTCAGAGGCACAGAATTGGCTATCGCATATGCGTCGGCGGATATCTTTGTATTTCCCAGCACCACCGACACATTCGGCAACGTAATTCTCGAAGCACAGGCTTCCGGACTGCCTGTTGTGGTTTCCGATTCGGGAGGTCCGAAGGAACTAGTGGCGCACAATGCAAACGGTCTGATCACCAGGTCGCACAATGTGGAAGACTTCACGAGCGCGATCCGAACACTCGTGACCGATCGAACGCTGCGCGAGCGCATGGCGAGCTCCGCTCGGGACAGTGTGACCGACCGAAGTTGGCCACGCGCTTTCGCAAAGTTCTGGGCCACGACCGAGATGTAAGAGACCTGTTCGCTGGACAGATGACCTTGTAGGGGAAGCTGTCAGCTTCCTCTACAGAAAAAGCGTCGAATGTCGCTTCTATTCGCTGCCTGTCCGCATCACTATCGGGCCGTACAACTTCCACAGGTAATAAGCTGATGCGGCAAAACCAATCGCGATAACGATCGATCGAACCACTGAGCGGTTAGCGCGATGCGAGACCATTCCCCCAACATAGCCGCCAACAAGTCCACCGATGGCCATCGGCACACCGTAATTCCAGTTCACATCACCTTCGAGCATGAGCACCAGCACTGCCACGCCTCGCATGCAGAGAGTGAGGAAGTTCTTAAGCGCCACCACATGCCGGATATCTCCCCGCGAGATAAAACTCAGCGCGCCGATCATGAGGATTCCAATCCCGGAGCCGAAGTAGCCGCCATACAATCCTACCAGAAAAATCCCCGCAATTGCGACAGGCCACAACGCCACCGTAACGTCCGGGTGCACGCTGCCAGTTTCGTCGCGTCGAACCAGAATCGGCCGCAGCACAATGATAACAGTGGCGACTAACACCAACCACGGTACTAACTGAATAAAGCTGCGATTTCCCATCCGGCTGAGCAATACAGCTCCGAACAACCCGCCGACCACACTTGGAATCAGAAGCAGCCATAACCATCCGCGATCAAGCACACCTTCCAATTGGTCCCGGGTGCGCCATACAGCCGTGGGATAAGCAAAGAATAGAGCGACCGCACTTGTGGCGTCAGCGGTGACCGGCGTTACGACGAGCATTAGTAAGGAGAAGGTGATCAGTCCACCGCCACCGGCCAATGCGTTGATTGCTCCCGCCAGAACAGTGGCAAGGAAAAACAGGAAGTAACTCATCATCCCCTTTTCTTGCTCGTGCTCTTGCTCATGCTCCTGCTGAGTTTGGTAGGGACGGCGCGCTGCGCCGTCCGAACATCGCAGCGCGATGTCCCTACCTACAATTCCACGGCAATGCATCCAGATCGACATTGCCGCCCGTGAGGATTATACCGACGCTCTTCCCACTAACGTCGATCTTGTCTCCTTGAATCGCCGCATACGGTACCGCTGCAGATGGCTCGATCACGATCTTCATCGTCTCCCAAATCGTGCGCATTGCCGAAACAATTGCTTCCTCGCTCACGGTTACGACGTCGTCCACAAATTGCTGGATGATCGCAAAGTTTGGTTCCCCGATATTTGTGCGCAGACCATCGGCGATGGTGAACTTCTTTTCGGTCACAAGCCGGCGTCCGGCACGAAACGATTGCGCCGCATCATCCGCATTCTCAGGCTCGACCGCGGTCACTTTTATCTGCGGGCGCATCGATTTTGCGGCTATCGCTGTGCCCGACAAGAGACCGCCACCGCCGACCGGGCACATGATCACATCAAGGTCGGTAATGTCTTCCAGCAGTTCCATCGCTGCTGTCCCCTGCCCCGCTATGACGTGCTCATTTTCGAATGAGTGAATCAATGTTGCGCCGGTCTTGTTGATCACCTCTGCGCATTTAATTTCACGCGACTCCTCGGTTGAATCGCAAAAGACAACCTGCGCATCGTAACTCTCGACTGCGCGAATCTTCACCTTCGCCGAATTCGATGGCATCACTATGTGCGCCGCAACGCCCCGCAACTTAGCCGCACGCGCCACCGCAGCACCGTGGTTACCGGAAGAATGCGTTGCCACGCCGCGTCGCGCAGTTTCATCATCAAGCACAAAAACGGCATTAGTTGCCCCTCGCGCCTTGAAGGCACCCACCTTCTGAAAATTTTCGCACTTAAAAAACAGCGACGCTCTGCACGCGTCATTCAGCCACGAATTCGTCAGGACGGGTGTCCGATGAATGTATGGGCAAATCCGTTGGTGCGCTGCGCGGATCGCATCAAAAGTGACTGATCCACCTAGTTCGACCATCCGAAAAAGGCGTCGATAATCCCGAACGTGTCAATGAACCCGTGAGCGAAAATACTGGCCCACAGGTTGCGACCGGCGACCATGTAAGGGAACGATGTGGAAAACGTTGTGACCAAATCACAACGAAAGCGCCGAGCAGAATTCGAATGCGCTCAGCGCTCGTGAAGCTAAAGGATTACCGGAAGGAACGGGACACTCGATGATATGAGCATGGAAGATGATCCACCTTTCATCTTGCGAGTGTGACGCAACCTGCGTCCCGCTCAGATTCGGATACGAGAATATTTCTGATTCAACGCTCGGGCTGTGAAAATGCTCTGGACGCGGTCCGATTCCAATGAACCGGGCGGGAATTTGTCGCAGGATCGGAAACCATTTCAGCAAGCGAAAGACAAAGGGCAACGACTGCTTGCGATCCGACGTCCGGCCAGTAACCACGCGACGATGAATGAAAACCTGCATTGCTTGAATGAGTCGCGTCGGCCATTCGCGGCGTGCCTGCACTTTGCGCAGATCGTCCACGGAAACCGGACCGATTCGCAATTTCTCGGCGAGTAAATTGGCAGTCGCGACGGCATCCTGAATAGCAAGATTGATGCCCACGCCGCCCGCTGGTGACATCGCATGCGCAGAATCGCCGATGCAAAGCAGCCCGTCGCGGCACCAATCGCGCAGGCGATTGATCTGCACCGTCAGCAATTTGATTTTGGACCAATCATCGAGTTCCGCCACGCGGTCGCGCAGAAATCCGGCGAAGCTGACGATGTCGTTTTGAAGTTGCTGCAGACCACGTGCTTCGATGTCTTCGAAGCCGCCCTTGGGAATTACAAAGCCGCACTGCCAGTAATCGCCGCGGTCGAGTAACACCAGCAATTTGCCTTGTCGAAAGAAGCCGAGTGATTGCTGAGGATCATTTTGCTTCTTTGAGATCCCCATCCACAGCACGTCGATCGCGACGCCGAACTCTTGGCGCTCCAGCCCCGATCGCGCCTGAACGATCGAATGTCGTCCGTCTGCGCCGATGATCAGGTCAGCGCGAATTTCCAGTTCGCCCTGTGGAGTTTTCACGCGCACGCCGGTCACGCGCTGCTGATCGAACATCAGATCGACCACTTCGTGCTGCATCAGCAATTGGAAACTCGGGAATTGTTTCGCGTGCGTGGACAGGAAATTGAGAAAATCCCACTGCGGCATGAAAGCGATGAATTTGCAGCGCGTGGGTAGCTTCGTGAAATCGGCGATCGGCACAGTCTGACCATTGATGACGCCGCGTAGTTCCCGTACTTCCTGATGCGGTTGCTTTAGGAACTCGTCGAGCAATCCGAGCTCGTACATCAACTCGAGCGTAGACGGATGAATGGTATCGCCGCGAAAATCGCGAAAGAAGTCGGCATGCTTTTCCAAAACGATCACGGGCACCCCCGCTCGCGCGAGCAGGTAGCCAGCCATGATCCCCGCTGGTCCACCGCCAGCGATCACACAACGAGTTTGCAGTCTTTCAACCACGGATGACACGGATAGCACGGATGGGCATTTTCTAAATGCTATGTCATGTCGAGCGAAGTCGAGACATCCCGCGAAGTCACTTGTAAGTTACGCCACGGGATTGCTCGACTCCGCTCGGAATGACGTTTGCGAGATGCACTTTGTTGTTTTGCATCCGTGTGATCCGGCAAACCGTGTTTAGCTAATGAAAACTGATAAGCCGCTTTTCCTGAACGAAGAACAAGTTCGAGAGCATCTGCAGATGACCGACTTGATTCCGGCGATGGAGAAAGCGCTGATCGATTTCTCGGGCGGCAAAGTGACTCAGCCGGTGCGCTCGGTCATATCGATCGATGCCGCCTCGGCGACAGGATTCCTCGGGTTGATGCCGGCGCTCACGCCAGATGGCCTCGGGTTGAAAGCAGTAACGTTCTATCCATCAAACGCGGAGCGCGGAATCCCCACACACATGGCGACGATTTTTCTTCTCGATCCACAAACGGGAACGCCACTCGCGATAATGGATGGGCGGTTAATCACCGAAATGAGAACGGCCGCCGTCTCTGCTGCGGCGACGAAACTGCTCGCATCGCCTGATGCTAAAGTCCTCGCCATTCTCGGCAGCGGAGTGCAAGCGCGCAGCCACGTGGAAGCTCTGCAGCTCGTTAGGCAATTCGCAGAGATTCGCGTCTGGAGTCCTACAATTGAACACGCAAAACGGTTCGCACAGGAATTTGGCGACACAGCGATGTCTGCTGAAGAAGCCGTGCGCGACGCCGATGTGATCGTGACTGTGACCAGTTCGAAAACGCCGGTCCTGAAGGGAGGCTGGCTGAAACCCGGCTCTCATGTGAACGCAATCGGTGCATGCCGGCCGGACTGGCGCGAGCTTGACGATGAAGCGATGCAAAAAAATGTCGTCTTCGTCGATTCTCGCGAAGGCGCAATGCGTGAGTCAGGTGACGTGATTCTTTCCGGCGCAAAGATCTATGCTGAACTAGGTGAAGCGTTGGCCGGCAAAGTTCCAGCGCGGGCAAACGAAACGACCATTTTCAAATCGTTAGGCATGGCCGTGGAAGATATCGCCGCAGCAATGCTCGTATATCACAGCTACTTGGGCTTAAGTGCTGTTAATTGATTCGAGACCAATTGCCAGCCTCCCGAACCTTTTACCCAAACAAGAATGCTTCGATATTCGCCACTAATCGGTTGGCCGCTGTACTGGCCTTTGAGCGTGACGCGACTCGTCGTTACTGCGCTATTTTGGTAGACGCGGACGGTAACATTTTCTTCCTCGTTGATTGAGTCCAGCGTAGTCGCGCCCGACTTAATGTTCGCCAGTCGCTCCGTTTTCGCCAGCACATCGCCGCCCGCGTTAACGAAAACGTAATCATCCGCCCAGATTTTCTCGAGCGTACTGATATCGCGTTGCAATATGGCGGTGCGATATTTTTCAATCATTTGTCTGACCTCTTGCTCGCTCGTGCTGTTCGCTGGCTGTTGCGAGGTCGGTGATTGCGCGAATGCGAATGATAACAGGGCTATATTGATGGCCATGTGCAAAATAAAACGTTTCATCGTTGAACTTCTTTACAGGTTCCATAGTCAACTGAAATAGATGACGCAAGTTGTTTCCCAGTCGAGTCATAGAGTGCTTGCAAAGCCAATCCATGACTGAACAGTTGCCGGAAATGACAGCTGATCTTGCCGACGTAAATGCGAGGATCAAACAGGCCGTTGCTGATGGGCAACTGATCGAACCATCGGCAAAGAATATTCGGACACTGCTCGAAGGCGCAGGGTCCGATGTCTATTTTCAATCGGTCAAGGAACTCGTCCATGCCGCCGAGTGGCAGGAACTAAACGACCGATTTTACCAGACCCTTGCATTTGGCACGGGGGGGCTACGCGGGCGCACCATTGGGAAAATCGTAACGACCGCGGAACGCGGGGTTGCGCGCGAAGGCGAGCGACCGGAATTCCCGTGCGTTGGCACGAACGCGATGAATTTCTTTAACATCAACCGCGCAACACGCGGGCTGGTTGCTTACCTGCAGGACTGGAACCGGCGCGAGGGAATTTCGACCAAGCCAAAACTCGTGATCGCGCATGATCCGCGATTTTTCTCGAAGGAATTCGCCGAGTTGGCGGCGAAAGTCGCAGCCGAAAATGGTTGCGACGCGTTTATGTTCGATGGTCCGCGTTCTGTCCCGGAGCTTTCGTTTGCTGTTCGTTATCTCCACGCGAGTGCAGGGATCGTAATCACCGCCAGTCACAACCCGCCGCACGACAACGGCTACAAAGTTTATTTCGACGATGGCGCGCAGGTGATCGATCCACACGCCCGTGGGATTATCGCCAAAGTGAACGCAATCACTACCGAGTCGTTCACGCCGTTTGCCAAAGAGCAACAAGGGAAAATAACCCTTATCGGAAAGAATATCGATCAGGCTTACATGCACCGGCTCGAAACGTTGATCCTCGATCCGCGAATGATTCGCGAGGCGAAATCGCTGCGAATCGTTTACACGCCATTGCACGGAACCGGCAGCGTAATTATCAGACCAATGCTGAACCGGCTCGGTTTCAAGTTCCAAGTCGTGCCAGAGCAGGATTGTTTCGATGGCGGGTTTTCAACAGTGAAGTCGCCGAACCCGGAATACGGCGAAGCATTAACCATGGCGATCAACCTTGCTGAAAAAGAGAACGCCGACCTGGTCGCCGCGACTGATCCGGACTGCGATCGCATGGGAGTGGCCGTTCGAACCAAGGAAGGCAAAATGAAATTGCTGACCGGAAACCAGATCGGTTCGCTGCTGGCGTGGTATAGAATCAAGACGCTGTTCGACAAAGGCGTGCTGAACAAGCAAAACACCGCGCGCGCCGTGATCATTAAAACTTTCGTCACTACCGATCTGCAAAATGCGATCGCCGATTATCACGGCGTGCGCTGCGTGGAAACATTGACGGGTTTCAAGTACATCGGCGCGAAGCTGGCAAAGTACGAACGTGGGATTCCCGAACAATTGCGACGGAGTTATGCCGATCTTGCGGAGAGCGAAACGCGCCGGCTTCGGCTCGCATATTCTTCATTTTATGTTTTCGGCGGTGAAGAGAGCTACGGTTACAGCGGCGCTGATTTTGCTCGCGACAAAGACGGGAACGGCGCAGTAATCATGTTTTGTGAAGTAGCCGCTTATGCAAAATCGCGTGGACAAACGGTCGATGAATTACTCGACGCAATTTATTCGCAGTTCGGTTATTTCGCAGAGAAAACCAGTTCGCTTATTTTCGAGGGCGCAGAGGGAGCAAACAAGATCGCTAGTCTGATGAAGTCGTACACTACCGATCCCGTCCGCGAGATAAATCGCTTGAAAGTGGCGAACTTTAAAAACTTCGAGACGGATGATATCAGAGACGTCGAAGGCGATCCGATTCCAAAGACGAAAATGTTGATGCTTGAACTGGAAGACGGCACTCGTATCGCTGTGCGCCCGTCGGGCACAGAGCCGAAAATAAAATATTACCTTTTTGCGCGCCGCCGGCCGGAAAGTGAAAAATTCACCGGAGCAGACCTCGACCGAATCAAAGCGGAAGTTGAAAAACACTTGGAGGATCTCTGGAAGTGGCTGCAAACTGGTGCCGAGTCGCGGCTCGCGGCGTAAATGTCATGTTGAGCGAAGTGAAACATCTCGGATCATTGCTTTGGACCGCCGACATGAAATAACCAGGATTCCTCCACTCCGCTCGGAATGACGGAAGGTGATACGGAGTGACGGCTACCCAGCCGTCAATGTGAAATCGACGGCTGCCGCAAACCGTCGCTCCTTGAAGGTTGGCGCTTTGGATTTGGAAACAGCAGAGCCAATGAAACAAATCACAAAGCTTTGGCCATGGTTAGCTGCGATCTGTAGCGGGGTTCTTTACGCGGCTTGTTTTGCGCCTTTTAATCTGACGTGGTTCTGCTGGATCGCGCTGACCCCGCTTATCGCCGCAATTTGGTTTTCCGGCGCAGAGTCACGTCATCGGTGGCTTCGAAACCTGCTTCTCGGTTATGTCGCAGGGCTGACGTTCTTCTGGATTGCATTTTTTTGGCTCACGACGGTCACCGTTCTCGGTTGGTTTGTTCTTCAGTTTTACATGGCGCTTTATTTCGCAATCTGGGCCTTGTTTTGCGGCTGGCTGCGTCCACGAGCGAGCACGAGGCAATCATCTGCCGCAAGCAAATGGAGCCGCATGCTCGCCCAAGCCCGAACCACCGCCACTCCCGCGGCATCGCCATGGATAAAGTCGACGAACAACCTTCGACTCGCTTTCATCCTCGCGGCGGCATGGACCACGGGGGACTGGTTGCGCGGGTGGGTTTTCTCCGGCTTTGGCTGGAATGGCCTCGGTGTCGCACTACATGATTATTGGCCGTTAATTCAAATCACAGAACTCACCGGTGTTGCCGGATTGTCGTTCGTGGTTGCGTTCGCCAACGTGATTCTTCTCACCACCGCGTATCGTCTGATTGTCGAAGCGCGTACACGCGTGATGCGACCGCATTTTGATTTCACTGTCACAATGGCGGCTATTGTAGGCATTTTGATTTTCGGACTTCGCGCGACTCAGATTTCGACGCCCACAAAACCACTTCGCGTTGCCGCGGTGCAGGCGAACGTTCCGCAGACTCAAAAGTTCGATCCGCAGTTCACCAGAAGAATTTTCGATCAATTCCGGCGCTTGAGCGAAAAGGCGCTGCGCTCAAATCCCCCACCTGATTTGTTGGTTTGGCCGGAGAGCTCGATGCCGGGTCCAGTTCTCGCGGACCAGGAGAGCTACAAATTCGTCATGGATTTGGCCGCGTCGGCGGACACGGACCTTCTGTTGGGAACAATTGACGTAGACCAGCAAGATATCTACAACGCGGCGCTACTAGTTTCTGATGGCGGCGAACGCGTGCAGATGTATCGAAAGATCCACCTGGTGGCTTTTGGCGAATACGTTCCCGGCCGCCATACAGTGCCGTTGCTTGCGCAGATTGTAGGCGACCAGGTGCCCGGCGATTTCAAAGAAGGAAAGGAATACACCGTGTTTACTCTGACCAAGAGCGAGGTGCATGTGGCGCCGTTGATCTGTTTCGAGGACACTATTGGCGAGCTCACCAGACAGTTCGTCCTACCAAACGACACAAGTCCAGGTGCGAACCTGCTCATAGATGTGACGAATGACGGGTGGTTCAAGAGGTCCGCTGGATCGCATCAGCATCTGGCGAATGCAATCTTTCGCTGCGTAGAAACGCGTCGGCCCATGATTCGCGCAGCGAATACCGGCGTGACCTGTTTCATCAACCAATTTGGCCGCGTCACTCAAATGCTCCAGGATGAAAAAGGCAGCACGTTTACTGAGGGCGTGCTTGCCGGCGAGATCAAAGTGGCGATCGAACCAGACCTGACCTTTTATGTCCGGCATGGCGAATTATTCGCGAAAGCGTGCGCAGCAATCACGCTGATCACGATCATCCTCACGATTGCGCTGCGCTGGATAGGCAGAGGCGGATCACCTCAACTGTCCGCCTCTACGGGAAACACACGAGTGACGGGCGATTGAGATCAATCGACCCTACCCAAGCCTCGTGCGGATCCAGGGGTTGTGCTAAAGAGCGTTGTGCCCGTCCAACTGCCGCTTGATCATTTGCCAGAACTTTGGCCTAACAAGTTTCGCGGCGCGCGCGTCGGTGCACTCCTTCATCCGGCTTCAGCTTCCTCGAAGCTTGAACACGCGTCGCAAATCCTGGAGCGACACAGTGGCGATTTGTTTCGCCTCGCCGCTTTTTTTGGCCCGCAACACGGATTTCTCGGCCAGACGCAGGACAACATGGTGGAATGGAAGGGTTACGAGCATCCGCGTTTGCACATTCCAGTCTGCAGTCTTTACGGCGATCATCGCGAACCAACGGCAGAAATGCTGGAAGGCTTGGACGTTTTATTGGTCGATCTTCAGGATGTGGGCTCGCGTTACTACACTTTTGTCTGGACGATGTATCTCTCCATGAGCGCTTGCGAGAGATGTGGAGTCGCAGTCGTTGTGTTGGACCGGCCAAACCCGATCAACGGCGTGACGATCGAAGGGCCGATGCTTGACCCGAATTACAAATCGTTCGTCGGTATGCATCCTATTCCCGTTCGACATAGCCGCACAATTGGCGAACTGGCACGCCAATTCCGCGACGAAACATTTCCCAATTGTGAACTGTCCGTTCTGCCGATGAAAAACTGGGAGCGCGCGATGTGGTTTGACCAAACAGGTCTGCCATGGGTCATGCCATCACCGAACATGCCGACGCTCGATACCGCCACGGTTTACCCCGGCATGTGTCTGTTCGAAGGCACAAATATTTCTGAAGGACGCGGCACGACGCGACCATTCGAAATTTTTGGTGCGCCATTTATTGATGCGGAGAAACTTTGCACCGAGCTAAACGGCTTAAGGTTGCCCGGTGTTTTCTTTCGCGAAAACTATTTCCAGCCAACCTTCCAAAAATTTGCCGGTCAACTTTGCGGCGGCGCGCAACTCCACGTTATCGATCGAAACAGTTTCCGTCCGTTTGAAACAGGCGTTGAAATCATTCGAGCCATTCGGAGCTTGTATCCAGATCAAGTCGAATGGAAGCAACCGCCTTACGAATACGAAACAGAAAAATTGCCGATCGAAGTACTGCTTGGAGCGCCGGTGAACAGATTCTTTGACGGGCGATGATTAAGCAGCCGAGCTTTCCGCAGTCGTTATTCCGAGCGAAGTCGAGGAATCCCGTTGCGATCCTCCAGAGTTACCGCCGCGGATTCTGTCGACTCCACTACGCGTCGCTCAGAATGATCGTGCGACCGTGGATTCTCCTATTCGCATTGACGATGTCCATCATGCCGCAGCTTCTCGCCGACATCCCATGGCCGGAAGTCGTTCAGCGGCTGGCGTACGAAAACGATAAACTCGCGCGGCGTCCGCAAGGACACAACGGTGAGTATTTCGTCGTGTGCACGCTCTATTACACACCGAAGGAATCGGGTTTTACTTTCGAGCGCGGCTTTGACGCGACGCCAATCACTAAGCCTGGGTTGCACGGCCGAAAATATCCGCGTGATTTTCTGCGCTCCGTAAAAAAGGAAGGCTTCGGTCGAATTACTACGCCTGTTAACGGGCGATATTACATTACCTACAACGACGGCGATTCGTATGCGTTTGCTTCACATGCGATGGGTGGAAGCGGTGTTCTGGTGCCGCGTTATTCGGCGGCGATGGTGGGAGGACACGGCGGCTTGCGTCGCGGGGCGGTTATAGAAACAACTTCCCCGGAACTTCAGAAAATCTTTGCGAGCAACCGCTGGAAGATCATGGACACCGGCGGCGGTCTGCGGCGATGGCAAATCGATTGTTATTTCGGTGAAGATGAGCCGCTCGGGCCCGGCAAGCTCCAAGGTCGTCCGCGCGCGACTACCTTTGAGTACGCATACGCCAACGCGCGAATCGTAGATTGATGTGAAGCCATTCAAGGTCCGGCTTCGATTTCACGGCGACCTTAATGTTTTTCTTGGATCAAGAAAACGCGACGCAGAAATCGAGCGGCCGCTCGCAGAAAAGACATCCATAAAAGACATCATTGAATCGTGCGGCGTTCCGCATCCCGAGGTTGATTTAATCCTGGTCGATGACCAGTCAGTCAGTTTTGTTCACACGCTGGCTGATGACGCAGAAGTAGAGGTTTTTCCGGTCGAGAATCAGAGCACGATTCACACGGATAAACGATTACAAACGATTGGCATTACAAGATTTGTTGTTGATGGACATCTAGGAAGTCTTACGCGTAATCTTCGTCTGCTCGGATTCGATGTCGCCTACCTCAAGAACGCTGAGGACCCTCAACTGCTCGAGGTAATGGCCCGCGAAAATCGAGCGCTTTTGACGCGTGATAGGCGACTGCTCATGCACGCAATCGTTCAGCACGGGTATTACCCGCGCTCCCAAAATGCCGACGAACAGACGATCGAAGTTGTCCGCCGTTTTGATCTTTCGGATTTGATCGCGCCTTTCACGCGGTGCCTACGATGCAACGCGCCGCTGGAAGAAGCAGCCAAGGCCGACATAATCGACAAACTCGAGCCGCTCACCAAAATCTATTACGATCAGTTCCGCCGCTGTCCTGACTGCAGACAAATCTACTGGTCGGGCTCGCATTTCCCTAAACTGCAAAAGCGGATCGAAGAAATTTCGCTCAAGGGTCCGAGGTAAAGCATAGGCTTGTCACCCGCTCAGCGGAACTGGCAGACTGCGCTGCCGTATGCAGCTTGCATTTTCCTCCCGCGCGAAGTTTGCGACGTTAGCTCTCGCCAACGCGGTTGCGATTAGCCTTACCAGTGCTCAAGGACCGGTGCCGTCGCCACTGCTTCCACAAGCTGCTCCGGCGCCAAGCAAGGAGGCAGCTCCAGCAATGCAGGCAAGTCCCGCGCCCGAACTAACGAAAGCCGATTTCGAAACTTTTCTTGACGCGTTAATTCCCTCGCAATTGCGAAATCGGAACATCGCCGGCGCGGTCGTGTCGGTGGTAAAAGACGGTCAGGTGTTATTTCAAAAGGGCTACGGCTACGCTGATGTCGAAGGGAAAAAACCGGTGCTTCCTGATCAGACTTTGTTTCGCCCGGGTTCGATCTCGAAACTATTCACTGCCACAGCCGTGATGCAGTTGGTCGAACAAGGCAAGCTGGATCTCGATCGCGACGTCAATGACTACCTCGATTTTCCAATCCCAAAAACTTATGCCGAGCCCGTCACGCTGCGGCAATTGCTTACGCACACAGGCGGATTCCAGGAAACATTGAAAAATCTTTTCGTCGCGCACGAAAGCGACATCAAACCGTTGCGTACGTATCTCGTGAATGAAATGCCCGCTCGCATTTTCCCGCCCGGCAAAATTCCGTCTTATTCCAATTACGGATTCACGCTCGCCGGATACATCGTCGAGCGTGTGAGCGGCGAGAAGTTCGAGCGTTACATTGAGAATCACATTTTGAAACCGCTAGCGATGAACAATTCAACGTTCGATCAACCGCTGCCGCCGCAGCTTGCGCTGCAAATGTCGAAAGGTTATCTCAGCGCGTCCAAAAAACCGCGAGACTTCGAATTTGTGCAAGCGGCGCCAGCTGGAGCGCTCACCACAACAGCTGCCGACATGACGCGTTTCATACTCGCCTTTCTGCAGGATGGCGCGGTCGACGGTGTGTCGATTCTAAAACCAGAGACCGTGCGGCAAATGCTGACCCGGCAATTTGAATTTCACCCGATGCTCCCCGGGCTCGGCATCACGTTCATGGAATATCTGATCGATCCTGTTCGCATCATGGCTCACGGCGGTGACACAGTTTATTTCCATAGCGACATGATCCTCGTTCCCGAAGCGCATCTCGGCTATTTCCTGTCCTACAACAGCCTCGGTAAGCGGGTTGGTGGCGGCCGGGGCGAAGTCTGGCGAACGCTTGTAAATCGCTATTTTCCCGGTGCAGGCCAAAAGGCCGAGGTTAATCCAAACACGGAGAAATCAGACGGGCGTGCGGTCAGCGGCCTTTATGATGGAACGCGACGTAGCGAAACAACGTTGCTGAAAATTGTCGCGCTGGCCGGTCAGTTTAGCGTCAGGAGCGACAAGGAAGGTGTCCTTCAAATTGAAGGAATGAAAAATCAGAGCGGAGAACTGCAGCAATGGCGCGAGATCGCTCCTCTCGTTTATCGGGAGATAGGTGGCTTCGAAAGACTCGGCTTTCGCCGCAATGCGTCCGGCGCTATCGCGGAAATACTCCCCTTCCCTGCGATCTACGAAGGACAGCGCGTTCAGTGGTACGCGAGCAAAATTTTTGTCGGTTTGCTAATTGGTGGAAGTTTGCTGCTCGCGCTCCTTACCGTGCTGCTGTGGCCCGTCGCAGTCATAATCCGCAAACGATATCAGCGCCCGCTGTTCAGTACGAAAAGTGATCGCGTTCTATATTTTCTCTCACGAATTGTTTGCCTCGCCGAAGTGGTTTTCATTCTCACGCCAATCGTTGCGCTTAGCCAGGGATTGGAGCACATCGTGATTCTCGGGGACGCCATCAATCCCTGGTTGCAGGCGTTCCATGTGATTGGCTGGGTCTTGCTGGCAGGTGTCGTTCTTTTGATTATCGCTGCGATTCGCTTTGCCAGGCTGCCCGGGCACGGGCTTTGGTTTCGCGCTCACGCAATTCTTTTAGCGATTGGCGGAATCGCAATCGGTGTGTTTGCATGGCAATACCATTTTCTCGATGCGTCGCTAAAGTTCTGATCGTGTTAGCACATCGATGAATTTCACTCGGCGCGGACTTCTAATTGCTTTCGCTGTCGCCACGTTTCGCTGCTTCGATCCTTGCTTACGGGCCGCTGGGACATCAGATCGTCGGCGCGATCGCCGATGAGCGTCTGGCGAACACGCCTTCAGCCGCAAAGGTCTATGCGTTACTTGAAGGGATAACCTTGGAAAAGGCCGCCCTGCTTGCAGACGAAATCAAAGGCTGGGACAAAAAAGGGGTCGACGATCCACGGTCGTTTCATTACTCCGCGCACCGCAACATTGACAGACAGTTGCGTGATTTCTGGCGCGCGAACCAACCAACGCACGACCCCAATTCACCCGCCCCTTCGCACCATTGGTTTCACTACACAGATGTCCCGGTGATGCCGGCGCAACGATATCGTGACGGATACACAGGTCGTTGCAAATGGGACATCGTGCACATGATTCCGTTCTGCATTGATGTCTTGCAGAGGCGAATCCCTGAACAAAACGAGCGCAAGATCACGAAAGCTGTTGCGGTCATTCTACTCGCCCATTACGTCGCTGATATTCATGAACCGTTGCACGTCGGTGCGGCCTACTTCAATGCACAGGGACGACCGACCGATCCCGATCGGGACAAATCAGCTTTGGCTGATGAAGGCGGAAATACATTTACGATCGAGCTAAGCGACGAACCGCCGCGTCGGCGAGGTATGCGGAAGAAGAAATTCCACGGGTTTTGGGATTACGACACTGTTTACGCGCTCTTTCCGTATCTGGCCGGCGCTTTGCCGAAAGTGGAACTCGACATGCAAATCGATCCGCTCAAGCAACAACTCGTGCACGAGATGGCGACGCATGAACCTCGCAATTGGCAAATGCCATCGAATGTCTCGCTCGACAGTTACGCCGAAATTTGGGCGGACGAAATCCTGCCGATCGCGCGCGACGCGCATGCTCGTCTAGAGTTTAGGCATGTAAGACCGTTGCTCGATGGCGACCGAGTTGTCGCGATGGGCGAGACAATCGAAAAACCGACGACAGGTCAAACGCTGTATCGCACGTGGGCAATCGGCGTCGTGCGCGAGGAGTTGCACAAGGCGGGATGGCGTCTGGCCGATTTGCTGGAGAAAGTCCTGTAGTCAACAAATGCGAGCTGTTGTCCAGCGTGTAAGCCACGCGCGTGTCAGCGTGGCTGGCAATGTCACGGGAGAAATCACGACGGGTCTTTTAATCCTCATTGGCGTCGGCCGCGATGACACGTCTGCTGTCGCCACAGCTTTCGCCGAGAAAATCGCAAACCTAAGGATCTTTGAGGACGACCAGCAAAAAATGAACCGCTCATTGCTGGACGTAAAAGGCAGCGCGCTCGTGGTGTCCCAGTTTACGCTTTATGGCGACGCGCGCGGCCAACGCAGACCGAGCTTTGTTGCCGCAGCCCCTCCTGAACAAGCAAAGAGCCTCTACGAAGAATTTGCGGAAGCGCTGCGTTGCTTGGGAGTGACCGTGGCAACAGGAGTTTTCGGCGCAATGATGTCAGTCGAATTGGTCAACGAAGGGCCGGTTACGATTCTTCTCGATTCCGACAAAACGTTCTAGAGCGGGTTGCAGAAAATTGATGGCCGCTGTAGCCACCGCCCTGCGGGCGGTCGTCGTGGTAGTGAAGACAATCCCAAGATGACTGGCCACAGGCCAGTGGCTACAATATCTGCTACGCCGCTAACCAGTGGCTCATGACCACGCACCAATCAAATCAAGCGCTTTTCTTCGACGCGCCCATATTTTTGCACTGTGCTTTGAGCTGCGCGAACTGCTCAGCGGAAAGAATTCCTTTCGCGTGGGTCAGGAATGATTCACGGCTTTGCTTTGTGCAGCCTGCCTTCATGCATTCGGATTGCCACGCCTCGATCTTGGTCTTCTGATCCGACGTGAGATTCAATGAGGCTAAATTAACGCACGCCATAGAGTGCGCATTCGCCGCGCCTTTGGCGCAGCATGCCTTGTCACCTGCAAACGCGCTCGATGCAGCAAGCATCACAGCCGCAACTAAAACCGTAGTGATAATTTTATTCATGGTGAATGCTGAGATAGCCGCGATGCATCAATCGTTCAATTGTTTTCGTGAATGAGCCCGTCTCGATACAAATCTTTCCACGCTATCTCTGGGAGCCTAATTGCGCCTGTGCGCGGCGCAGATTGTCTGCCGCGCCTTTCAACTCCGGCTTGAGACGCAGCGCCATTTCAAATTCGGGAATGCTTTCGCGCGCTTTCCCGGCGGCGAGCAAGGCTAATCCCAAATTGTTGTGAGCCTCAGCGCTGTTGGGATTCATCCGGAGCGCTTCGTGAAGCTCCTCGATAGCCTCAGGAATTCTTCCCACCATTCCCAGCGCAAGTCCAAAGTCAGCTCGAATGTCTGGGTCGTTGGGCGCAAGTTGTGACGCGCGACGCATCTCCTCAAGCGCGGCTTGATCGCGGTTCTGCGTCCAAAGTGCGTGCGCCAACTGCACGTGCGCTTTCGGCGGGTCCGGCTGTGAACGGATTGCTGCTTGGAAATACTCGATGGCTTTCGGGAGCTGGCCTTGGTGCGCACGAGTAACGCCCATGGCCACAAGGCCGTCGTAGAAATTTGGGTCGATCTGCAATGCCTTCTCAAAATGCGCCGCGGCCTCATCATATCTGTCGCTCGCGCCTAAAGCGATGCCCAGATTGTGTTCTATACGGAGATTAGGTGGAGTGACTGCGAGCGTGTGCTCAAACAAAGTGAAGCTGTCATGCCAACGCTGAATCTGCGCGTTCGTTAGGGTAGCAAGAAACAGTAGGATCGCGACAGCTATTCCTGCGCTGAGCGCACGTGCAACACGCCAGCTCCTGGCGATGTCAGTGAATCCGAACACGAGCGCAATGAACAAACCTATTGACGGAATATAGAAGTAGCGGTCCGCCATGATTTGTCCGCCAACCTGAACGATTCCTATAACCGGAATCAGTGTTCCAAGAAACCAAAACCAGCCAACCACGAGGTAGGGACGAATTCTCCGTTGAGAAACACAAAACACCGTAATTCCAATCAGCAGAAATGCTGCGCCGATGGTCTGCCAAGCTGGTATGCCCGCAAACGGATAATAGACCGCCAGATCATTCGGCCAGAACGTGAGCAGTAAGTATTTCGCATACGCCACGAGCGCATTCGACAGCCGAAACGCAATAGGAGCATGGGCGAGTGTGCGCACAGCGCCCCCATGAGATTGCGCGACGAATGTGATGACTGCGGACGCCGCTACGAGAGCAAACAGCGGCAATTTCTCCAGCACCAGCGATCCAATTCCTGTAGCCGCTTCCCTGTGGGAAGCGCCGCGCGGAAGTTGTTTCGTCATCGGATCTGCCAGACGCCTGAACGGCCAATAGTCGAGCAGCAACATGACGAAAGGCCACGTCACCAGCATCGGTTTGGCCAATAGACCCAGCCCAAGCGCTACCGCGCTCCCTGCATACCACTTGCGTGAGCGCGTCTCGACATAACGCGTATAAGCGATCAGGGACAGCAATCCGAAAAATGTGGAGAGGGTATCTTTGCGTTCAGACGCCCATGCTACCGATTCCACGTGCAGCGGATGCAGCGCAAAAAGCGCGGCGACCAGCGCGCTCGGCCAGCGGGCGTGTGTTGCTCGCAACAGAAACCAGAACACAAGTAACGTGTTTGCCACATGAATCAGCGCGTTGACCAGCAAGTGGCGACCTGCTTTCATGCCAAAGAGCTGGCAATCGATCATGTGTGAAATCCAGGTGAGCGGATGCCAGTTCGTTGCATAAAAGGTGGTGAACGCCCATGCGAGTCCCGCGCCGCTAATACCGCGGTTCACCATTGGATTTTCCTGGATATACGTGGGGTCATCGAGAGTGATGAACTGATGACCGGCCACTTGCGCATAAATCGCAAACGTCATCACCGCCAGGCCGAGCAGGATGAGGAGATCAGGCCGGCCGAATGTTGCAGCGTGGCTAAGCGGAACGGCTTTTCGTCGGTTGGCTGCGGTGAAGCCGGAAGCTTTTCTCTTTTGCGCTGTTCGTTTGGCCATGCCGTTTGTGAGGCTACCAGAGCGTTCAATTGCTCAGGGTCAAAAAATATGGCTGGCGCGAACTCGTTGGCGCGCTAGAACAACATCCACATGTCCGCTATCTCGGATCCCGTTCGTCGAATTCAACTCTCAGAGATACACGAAGCCCGGAAGCGCATCGCAAATACCATCGTCCGCACGCCACTGATTCGCCTGGAACTGGGACCAGACTTTCCGGACATCCGTCTCAAGCTGGAGAACCTGCAACCGATCAACGCCTATAAGTTACGCGGCGCAGCCAATTCCGTGGCGGCATTGTCCGAAGCTGATCGCAAACGCGGGGTGTGGACAATAAGCGCCGGCAACGCCGGCCAGGGCGTTGCGTATGCGGCCAGGGCAGCAGGCGTGCCGTGCACGGTCGTCGTTGTTGAGACGGCGCCAAAATCCAAATTGGAGCGAATGAAAGCGCTCGGGGCGAAACTTATCCCTGTCCCCTACGACATTGCCTGGAGAGCGCTGGATCGAAAGATCATTTGCGGGAGTTGATGGAACATTCATTCATCCATTCGATGACGACAATTTCATTGCTGGTCATGGCACGATGGGATTGGAAATTCTCGAAGACGCGCCAGACGTGGCTGCTGTCATCGCCAGCATTGGTGGCGGCGGATTAATCGCCGGCGTGGCCAGCGCAATCAAGGCGCTAAGACCGGAAGTAAAAATATTCGGTGTTGAACCGGAGACCGCAGCTCCGGCAGCGCTTTCGTTCGAGAAAGGTTCGCCGCAAGTGTTTCCAAACTGGAAAGCGTCATTTGTGGATGGCGCTGGCGGTCAAAGCATGTTCCCTCGCATGTGGGAACGCATGAAACCAATTGTCGACGGCTACCTCGTTGTCACTCTCGAGGACACAAAAAATGCGATGCGACTGTTGGCTGAAAAAGCACGTGTCATTGCTGAGGGTGCCGGTGCACTGCCAGTCGCTGCGGCGTTGAGCGGGAGAGCCGGCAAGGGTCCGATCGTCGCGATCGTCTCCGGTGGCAACATCGATCTGCAAAAATTCTGCGAGTTGATAGCGTCGTAAGGGCGCTCGCTGAATTCGCCCAAACGATATTGACTTTTATTCCACGATTTGAAACAAACTTAACCCAACAACTCAAAGCACGGAGGAGGAAAAACAAATGAAGATTGGAGATACAGCACCTGATTTCGAAGCAGAAACAACTGAAGGACGGATTCGATTCCATGATTGGATCGGCGATTCGTGGGCCGTTTTGTTTTCGCACCCGAAGGACTTCACACCGGTCTGCACGACCGAGCTTGGTTACATGGCCAAGATCAAACCGCAGTTTGACCGCAGAAATGTAAAGATCATGGGATTGTCGGTCGATTCGGCCGGTGATCATCAAGGATGGGCAAAGGACATCGAAGAGACTCAAGGTCATGCGCCGAACTATCCAATCGTCGGCGATGCGGACTTCAACGTCTCGAAACTTTACGGAATGCTGCCTGCCGATACTGCAGGAGACGCCAAATCGCGCAAACCGGCCGATAACGCGACGGTGCGTAATGTTTACGTCATCGGACCAGACAAGAAGATCAAGCTGATACTTGTCTATCCAATGACAACTGGCCGGAATTTCGATGAAGTGCTGCGAGTGATCGACTCACTGCAATTGACTGCGAAGCACCAGGTCGCTACGCCGGTCAACTGGATGCCCGGACAGGATGTTATCATCGCCGGCTCGGTCTCTGATGAAGAGGCGAAGAAGCGTTATCCGCAAGGCTGGAAAGCGCCGAAGCCATATCTTCGAATTGTTCCGCAGCCGCAATAAGGATCGGAACATAGACCTCCAGGTCTGTGCGCCCAGCGGAGTTGCACTCCGCTGAAAGCGGGCACAGCGCGTTTCAAACGCGCTGGCCGCACAGGCTATAAGCCTATGTTCCTCCCGGCACTCTCTGCAAAAAATTCCACCGGATCCTGCTGAAAATACGTTCGCAACTCAGCATACAGTTTTGGATGACGGACGCGCAGCGCATGCGGCTGTTCGAAGAATGCTTCCACTGATACCGCAAAGAACTCAGCAGGATCAGTGGCTCCGTACGTGTTAAGCAGCGTGGGAACGCCGCTCTCGTCGGCAGCGCGGAGCGACGCAAACTCGGATCTCATCACGGTGGTCCAGGCTAACTGCTGTTCGCGCGTCGCCAACCCGGGCACCCCGTCGACTGCGTCATTTTCGAAGTCGAGCTGGTGAGCAAATTCGTGCAGAACAACGTTCTTGCCATCGTACGGATCAGCTGCGCCATGTTTGACGGCGCCCCAGGACAGAACCAGGGAGCCCATTCTACGGCCGGTCTCGCCAAGGCGATTCATGGTCCCCTCTTCCCAAATATGCTCTGCAATCTGTCGTTTTTCTTCCACCATGTACGACAATGGATAAACGAGAATCGTGAGCAGACCGGGGAAATAGTCCGTTTTGCGGTGCAACAATAGAAGACACGCTTGCGCCGCGATGGTGACACGGACTTCATCGGTAATGTCGAAACCAGCACATCCCTCAAAGCGTTTTTCGGCAAGAAACACCTGAATGTGACCAAGTAATTCCGCGCGATCACTCGCCGATAGCCTGTGGAAAATTACAACGTGGCGCTGAATCAGCGTCAGCCATTTTTCCGGGAACGGCCGGGCTCGCAAACGATGTCGCCTGCGCTGTCGCCATATCGTCAGGATCATCTTTGAATTTAATCGCTGCATGAATAGCGGCGAGCAAACGAGAAGATGCAGTTTGAATTTGCGTCGGGAAACGGCGGACTAACGATCGCCTCCTGGAGCAGTTTGAGGCTGCAATTCGATCTCGCGTTACGCATCGACATCGTCCTATCAGTAACAGGTATGAATATGATCTCGATTTCCCGCCGCGACTTTGCACGCCTGCTCGGTGCAGGCGCGGCAGCAGTAGTCGTTAGGCCGTCGCTATCCTTTGCAAAGTCGACTCAGTCCGTTGCCATGCCTTTGGGAGGCATCGTGCGTTTGAGCGCCAATGAGAATCCTTACGGACCGTCCTCGAAAGCATTTCAGGCGATGACAGATTCGTTCGGTCTTGCCTGTCGTTATCCGGACGAACACAACAACGTGCTAATTGACAAACTGGCGAAGCTGAACGGCGTCAATCACGATCAGATCCTGCTCGGCGATGGTTCGGGCGAAATTCTAAAACTCTGTGCAGAAACGTTCACCGGACCTCAGAACGGGAAGCTTGTAGCAGCGGATCCGACCTTTGAAGCAATTCTCAATAATGCCAGCGCCAATGGCGCTGAAGTCGTCAAAGTGCCATTGACCAGCAGCTTTCAGCATGATCTGCCGAAAATGCGTGATTCTGCGAAAGCGGGTCTGATTTACGTCTGCAATCCGAACAACCCGACCGCCAGCATTACGCCAAAGGACGAACTGCGAGATTTCATCGCGACGGCTCCGCCGCAGACGATGATTCTCGTAGACGAAGCGTATTTTCATTATGCCGATAGCCCCGACTACGAGAGCGTCATCGCGCTCGTGAAAGATCATCCGAACCTGATTGTCTCACGCACATTCTCGAAAATTTATGGCATGGCAGGATTGCGCTGTGGCTATTGTGTCGCCCAGAAGGAAACGATCGATCGGCTGCGCCGAAATCAAATGTGGGACAGCGTTAACTGCATGGCTTTAGCCGCAGCAACCGCGAGTCTTGATGATCTTGATCATGTGCCAAACGGTCAACGTTTGAACCGTGAAGCGAAAACATTCGTGACCTCCGAGCTCGACAAGATGGGCTACGAACAAATTCCGTCACAAGCCAACTTCATCATGTTCGATTGCAAACGCCCTGTCGTGCCGCTGATCCAGGCAATGAAAGAGCGCAAGGTTCACGTCGGCCGGTTGTTCCCAGCTCTTCCAAACCACATGCGCCTTACGATCGGGAAGAAAGCCGAGATGGAAAGTTTCGTCAGCGCGTTCAAGCAAGTGACCGCGTAAGCGAAAAGTTGTAGTGGCGGTTGTGCCAACCGCGCGCCGAAAAGAAGTCAGCGTCTTAGGCGAAGAACTCTTGCAGCTTGCGATAAGCGCTTCTTCATCGCGCCCACGATCGGCGAGCGTTTCGTGCCGTTGGTTTCGCCTGCTCCAGCCGCGGATATGGTAATGTCTGGCGGGAACAGCGCCTCGAGCGCTTCGTGATACAAATGTCGATCGTCCACTGACATTTCGCCGGCATTACTGAATTCGTTGCCGTTGACGATGATCTTGGCGTTCAGTTTTGCCGCGAGCCGCGCGCCGGAATGAAGCAGCGCCAAGTCGTCCACAGCGCGGTCATATGCCGCTCTGACATCAGACGGCATCTCATCCGCATTCGCATACTCCCGGCCGTTGAACCGGATGTTGGTTTTGCTCCTCGCGTTCACTACAAGGATCAGTAGTGAGAACTATTTTTCGCGAAATTCAAGTGCGCCGTCTTTGGCGTCAACGTGGACGGTCTGACCTTCGCGGACTTTGCCTTCGAGAATATCGATGCTGAGCGGATCGAGAATTTGTCTTTGAATGGCGCGCCGCAAGGGTCGCGCGCCGTAAACCGGATCGTAGCCTTCACGCGCGAGGAGTGCCTTGGCGGAATCAGACAGCTTGAGCGTGATCTTTTGTTGCTCGAGACGTTTCGACAAGCGGCCGAGCTGAATTTCGACAATCTTTTTTAGCTCCTCTTCGCTGAGCCGGTCGAAAATGATGATCTCGTCGACACGATTCAAAAACTCAGGTCGAAAATGCGCGCGCAATGCGTCCATCACCAGTCGCCGGCGCGCTTCGGGAGATTCTTCCTCCATAATGTATTGCGAGCCGATGTTGGAAGTCATGATGACGACCGTGTTCTTGAAATCGACCGTTCTCCCCTGCCCGTCCGTGATCCGGCCATCATCGAGCACTTGCAGCAGCACGTTGAACACGTCGGGATGCGCTTTCTCAATCTCATCGAACAGCACGACCGAATACGGCTTTCGGCGCACTGCTTCGGAAAGCTGGCCGCCTTCCTCGTAGCCGACATATCCCGGCGGAGCACCGATCAAGCGCGCCACGGTGTGTTTCTCCATGTACTCGCTCATGTCGATGCGAATCATTGCGTTCTCGTCATCGAACAGAAATTCCGCGAGCGCGCGGGCTAATTCCGTTTTGCCAACGCCAGTGGGTCCGAGAAAAATGAATGAGCCGAGCGGTCGATTCGGATCCTGCAGACCTGCCCGAGCGCGGCGCACGGCGTTTGACACTGCCTTAATCGCTTCCTCCTGGCCAACGACGCGCAGGTGCAAATGCTCCTCGAGCTTTACGAGCTTCTGGCGCTCGCCCTCCTGCAAACGCGAAACCGGAATGCCCGTCCAGCTCGAGACGACCTCGGCGATGTCCTCCTCCGTCACTTCTTCACGTAGCAAACGCTTTTTAGTCTTGGCCGATTTCGCAGTGAGATCGGCCAATTTTTTTTCCAATTCAGGAATGCGTCCGTATTGAATTTCGCTCGCACTGCCCAATTCACCGCGACGTTGCGCGCGCTCTAATTCAGTCCGGAATCGCTCGATCTCTTCCTTCACCTTGCGCTGCTCATCGATGACCGCCTTCTCTTTTTGCCACTCAGCCTTTAGCGCGTTCGATTTTTCCTTTAGCTCAGCCAATTCCTTCTCGAGCTTCTTCAAACGCTCTTTACTGGCCGGATCTTTCTCTTTCTTGAGCGCCTGGCGTTCCATTTCATGCTGCATGACCTGGCGCTCGATCACGTCGATTTCTGTCGGCATCGAATCGAGCTCGATCTTCAAACGGGACGCCGCTTCATCGACCAAGTCGATCGCCTTGTCTGGCAAAAACCGATCAGTGATGTAGCGATGCGACAGCACCGCTGCTGCGACTATTGCCCCGTCAGTGATCCGCACGCCATGGTGCACTTCGTAGCGCTCTTTTAATCCACGGAGGATTGCGATTGTGTCTTCAACCGTAGGTTCGCTCACGAGCACCGGCTGAAAACGCCGCTCCAACGCCGCGTCTTTCTCGATGTATTTGCGATACTCATCGATCGTGGTCGCACCGACGGTGCGCAGCTCGCCGCGCGCCAGCATCGGCTTGAGCATATTCGATGCGTCGACCGAACCTTCGGCTGCGCCCGCGCCGACGATGGTGTGCAATTCGTCGATGAATAGAATGATTTGGTCCTGTGCATCGGTGACTTCTTTCAAAAAGGCTTTGAGCCGGTCCTCAAATTCCCCACGGAACTTTGCGCCCGCGACCATGGCGCCGATGTCCATGGCGATGATTCGCTTGTTCTTTAACGAATCCGGGACGTCGCCGCTGATGATGCGCCGTGCCAGGCCTTCCACAATGGCCGTCTTACCGACGCCTGGATCACCGATCAGCACCGGATTATTCTTCGTCCGGCGCGATAAGACTTGCATGACGCGCCGGATCTCGTTGTCGCGTCCGATCACCGGATCGATCTTGCCACGCCGCGCCAATTCCGTGAGGTCGCGCCCGTATTTTTCCAGCGCCTGAAATTTGCCCTCGGGATTTTGATCTGTTACCCGCTGCGAACCGCGCACCTGCTGAAGCCCCTGCATCAGCTTATCCCGGGTACCGCCCAGATCCTTCAGCAATTTTGCGGCAGGAACGTTCCCGCCGGCTAACGCGAGCAGATAATGCTCAGCACTGGTGAATTCATCTTTAAGCTTGGACATCTCCTTCTCGGCGCTGTCCAGCACCGTGCGCAGTTCATTCGAGATGCGCAGATCTGCCGCGCTGCCGTGGATTTTCGGGCGACGCTCCAACTCCGTGCGGAGCCGTTCCTGCAATTGATCAACGTTTGCTCCAATCTTCTCGAGGAGCGGGCGAGCGATTCCATCGCTCTGATTCAGAAGAGCAGAAAGAAAATGTTCGTTCGTGACTTCGGAATTGTTCAGTTGCGACGCGAGGTCCTGCGCCGCCTGCAGCGCCTCCTGCATTTTCTGCGTGTATCTGTCGATGCGCATGGTTCAAAATAACAAACGGGATGCGCTCGGCAATTGCGCTTAACTAGAGGAGATCACCGAACTGCTTCGAAACAGTTCTTGCCGCAGCCTTCAAGGCGTTTGACACAAACGCCTCTACAACGATGAGTGTTTTCCGATGGACGCGCAGGAAAAATCGGTTGGAGCGAAGTCACTGGCGCTGCTACGTCAGGGACCGTTTCGCCGATACATCATAGGTTCGCTCATTTCCGACAGTGGCACATGGATGCAAATGATGGCGCAAAGCTGGGTCATGAGCGGCCTGACCAGCAAAGCGATTCTGCTTGGGTTGGTGAACTTCGCCGCGGGTTTGCCGGCGCTGATACTCGCTCCGGTGGCGGGCTCGCTGGCTGACCGCTGGGACAAACGCAAGATCCTGGTGGCCACGCAAATTGCGCAAATCGTCTTTGCTGTTGCTTTGGGATTCCTGGTGATGAGCGGTCAGGTCCGCATCTGGCACATTGTTTTCTTTGCGTTGCTCCTGGGGATTGCTTTCGCTTACGAAATGCCGGCTATCAGCGCGCTTGTGCCGGAGTTGGTGAAGCGTGATGAGATCGCCGCAGCCGTTGCTCTCGATAGATCAGTGTTTCACGGATCGCGGTTGATCGGTCCATCGGTGGCCGGCCTTCTTGTCGGGTGGTGGGGCGCGGCATCGGCGTTTTTCACAAATGCGCTCTCTTTTGTAGCATTGATCGCAGCACTCATTTCATTACCGAAACGGCCGCTGGGAACAGCGGAGGAAGAACATCAACGCCGCAGCGGGATCCTGGAGGGGTTTCGGTATGTTCGTTCCAATCGCATCATTGTTTTCCTCATCACTCTGATTGCGCTGAATACAATCTTCGTTTTCCCGGCGATCTCAGTGATGCTGCCGCTCTACGTGCGCGATATTCTTCATCTTGGCGCGAAAAGCATGGGTGGGCTGATGGCAATATCTGGTAGCGGCGCGTTCCTTGGTTCGATTGGCTTGCTTAGCGTTGCGCGCGAGAATCGGTTGAAATTTATGACCGGCAACGTGGTAGCCATTGCGGCGGGTGTTTTTTTCATGTCGATGTCGCAAGGTTTTTTGCTGACTGCTTGCGCCATGGGCGCTATCGCGGTTGCGCTATCCATGAATTTCGGACTTACGAACACGATCGTGCAGGAACAGGCGCCGGCGCATTTGCGCGGTCGGGTATCGGCAGTTGTGGGCATGAGCTTTTTCGGTCTCATGCCGATTGCCGGCCTGATCACCCCCGGTTTCGCTGATCTTATTGGAATGCGAACGACGCTGAGCATCGCCTCAGTCATCTATGGAATCGCTGCTTTTTCGGTTTTGAGTCTTGCCGGACGCCATGTTTGCGATCAGCCGGTTTCGCCCGCACCGGAGGCTGAGATTGAGCCGGTTTGCTGAAGTATGGCGTTCGCCGCAGCGTACGTCGGCAGTTAACCGATGATTTCATTTTCCACTTGCTGGAATTCCGGGCGGCACACCGCGGGAGACGAAATGCTCCGCGAAATCAAAACCGAACTCGGGTTTGATTCGATTGAATTGGGGCACGGTACACGCCTGTCGCTGGTGCCGGGAATTCAGAAAATGTTCGATTCAGGCCAGGTGCGCTTCACAAGTTTGCATAATTTTTGTCCGTTGCCTGTGGAGGTGATGGTGGCTTCGCCGGATTGTTATCAGCTTTCTGCTGTTTCTCCCGAGGAACGCGAGCGCGCCGTAAAACAAACTTTTCAAACGATTGATTTTGCCGAACGACTGGGCGCACCGTTCGTGGTGCTGCATTTGGGCCAGGTAAAAATGCGGCCAATTACCGATCGATTGATCAAGATGACGAAAGCGGGCAAGCATCTCTCTCGCGCATACGTGCGAGCTAAACTGAAAGCGGTGGAAACGCGCGAACGACGCGCACCCGCTCATTTGCAGCGGGTGAAAGATTGCCTGCGCCGAATTGTTGAGCACGCAGCTTCGAAAAACGTCCGGATCGCTTTGGAAAGCCGGCGCGGTTACGAAGAAATTCCAAGCGAACGCGAGTTGCCGAGCTTGCTGGATGAATTGAATTCGGGCCAGGTCGGCTACTGGCACGACTTCGGCCACTCACAGATTAAGGAGAATTTGGGGTTCATTGATCACGCAGAGTGGTTAGGCGCGGTCGGCTCCAGGGCTTTTGGCTGCCACGTGCAGGACTGCGTGTGGCCGGCCAAAGACCATGAAGCGCCTTTTACCGGCGCGATAGATTTCGATAAACTTGTTCCGCTTCTTCCCACAAACTGCTTATTTGTCTGGGAGATGAGCCCGAACAAAACGGCGGATGCGATTCGCGCAGTCCATTCGAATCTGGAAGGAACACTTCGGCGAATGAAGAAGATTCTGATCACGATTCTCCAAGTTAGCGTCACCGTCGGTGTTTTGTATTGGGTTTATCACGATCCAAACCGGCGCGCCCAGATGGTTGAGGCGCTTCGGAACGCGGAGTACCGCTGGGTTCTGATGGCGATGCTGGCCTATCTGGTGGTGGAAGCAGCAGCCGCGTTTCGCTGGCACGTGTTGCTGAAAGTGCAAAACATCCACCTCAGTGTCCCACGCCTGACCGGACTCTTTTTTATCGGGCTGTTTTACAACCAATTTCTTCCCGGAGGCACCGGCGGCGACATCATCAAGAGTTATTACCTGCTAAAGGAAACGCCTGACAAGAAAGCCGGCGCACTGCTGGCGGTAGTGTTCGATCGATTCATCGGGCTCGTTGCGCTCGTTGCCGTCACAGCCACCCTGATCGCGTTGCGGTATGACTTTCTTGCCCAGAAACCGGAGACTCGAAATTTACTCTGGCTGTTGCTCATTCTTCTGAGCGCGTCCTTTGGCTTTCTGGTTGCGACGTTCGTCATCAGTGGATTCAAACTGTTCCATTATTTTCCCGCACATTTTCCGGGACGCGACAAACTGATTGAGATCTTCGCGGCCTATCATCTGTATGCGCGTCATTGGCGGGCATCCCTCGTGGCGTTTGCCGTGTCGATCGTGGCACATCTTGCAACGTTTACAGCTTTCCTATTTGCCGCGTATGCGCTGGGTGTCCGGGTGCCGCTGATTGATTTCTTTGCCATCATGCCGGTCGAACGAACGATCTCGGCTTTGCCCATCAGTTTTGCCGGAATCGGACTTCGTGAAAAAGTTTTGCAGATCATGCTCAACGGGTTGTGTGGCGTTCCGGAAGCAAAAGCCATTCTCATCGGATCGCTGAGTTTTGTTATTATTCTCGTTTGCTGTCTTCCGGGCGCGTTTGTTTACCTGTTTTACAAGCCGAGCGGCCCAGCAGGACACGTGAAACTTAGCGAAATGGAACAGGAAGTTGTCACGCTGGAACATGAGCTCGGCGAACCCGAATGAGGGAAATCTTCAACGCCGAACGCTCAACGCCCAACGCTCAACACCGAATTCAGACAATTGAGCGTTGGGGGTTGGACGGGACGTTGGACGTTTTCTTCACCATGAGACGAACACGAAAACGTCCATTTGTTATTGCCACATTTGCAATGACCGCCGACGGCAAGGTGACGACCAAGAATTTTGGGCCGGTAGATTTCACTTCGCGTGAAGACAAGCTGCATTTGTTTCGCCAGCGCGCTCTGGCGGATGCGGTTTTACTCGGCCACACAAGTCTGGAACGTGACAACGTGCGACTCGGAGTGCCGGCAGAACTGCAGGAACTGAGGATCAAGCGTGGTCAATCTCGCTCTCCGCTTCGCGTGATCATCTCGAACAAAGGCAGAATCAATGATCGACTGAAGATGTTTCAATCCGACATTTCGCCCATCATTATTTTTTCAACTAAACAGATGCCTCCGAAAAATCAGGAGGCTTTGCGCAAAACGGCAACGCTGCACCTAACGAATGACACCGAGGTCGATCTCGCTGCGATGTTGAAAACTCTGCGGAATCAATACAACGTCCGGACGCTTGCGTGTGAAGGCGGCCCGACTCTTTTTCGCTCCCTGTTGGAACAGGGTTTGGTCGATCAGCTCAATCTTACAATCGCGCCGTACATGTTCGGCGGAGGCAGCGCGCCTACGCTGACAGGTCTGAGCAAGGAATTTCTTCCCGCCAGCGTGCATTGCTCGTTGATCGAGATGCGCACGGTCGGCGATGAATGTTTCCTCACATATCGAATTAAGCACCAGCGACGGCGCCGGAGCAGCACGCGATCACCGCGCAACGACTGACATATTCGAGCTATTCGCCAAAGCAATAACGGCGTCGCGTTCGAGCAGCAAGGTCTTTCCGGCTTCAACAGCGATGACGCGCACTCCCGATTCAGCAGCGATACGAACTGTTTCGATGCCGATTACTGGCACGTCGAAGCGCATGTCCTGATTAGGTTTGCTGACTTTGACCATGACTGCGCCTTCACGCGCAAGAGTTCCACCGCGTTTGATGGTCTCGTTTGTTCCTTCCAAAGCTTCGACGGCAACGATCGTGCCGTTTTTGATGACGATTGTTTGCCCGATATCGAGTCGCGCAATTTCTTTTGCGGCATTCCAGCCAAGCTCGACGTCGTGCTCCTGGCGAGGTGACAATTTCGGTCCAGCAATCAGTCCCGGCTGCGCCAGCGAATCCTCGAGAAAAGTTGTGGCTGGGAGAAGATCGACCTCGACTTTCGCGAGTTCGTCTGCGATTGCGGCAAAAATTGATTCGGCGTTGCGCTCTTTCAGTTTGCCCAGCAACATCAGCGCCTTCAAATCGGGCCGGAGATCGAAAAGATTTTTCGGCGCGATTTGGCCCGCCATGATCGCGTGATGAATATCCTGGCTGCGAAAAAATTTCAGAAGCCGGCCGAGTTGCCCGACGCGCATCCACTCGAGAACATTCACGTGTTGCTCGAGAACTGGATCAGTTTCGTCCGTGAAAGCGGCAGCGACGATTTTTTCAACGCCGGCTCTACGCGCTCCATCGGCGAGCAATCGCGGGTAAACGCCGTTGCCGGCAATTATTCCCAGCTTTTCCGGGAGCTCTCGGCTAATTGTCATTCTGAGCAGAGCGAAGCGGAGTCGAAGAATCCCGCGAAGTTAGCTAAAACTGACGCCACGGGATTCCTCGACTACGCTCGGAATGACGTGACTTCATTTAGCCGTGGCGACGGCGTTTGACGTGCAACTGGGCCAGCGCTTTTTGCAGCGAAGCCTGGATGGCAGCTACTTCTTCGGCGGAGTGATCTTCTTTCATGGCCGCTTTGGCGCGCTCCACTGCAGCCTCGGCTGTAGCAATGTCGATTTTCTCTGATTCGAGCGCCATGTCGGTTAGCACCGAAACCGCGTCTCCTTTGATTTCCACAAACCCTTCGCCAATGGCCATCGTGGTCTCGCGGCCGCTTTTTACGACGCGCAGTTCGCCAGGCTTCAATGTGGTCAGAAGCGGGACGTGCTTTGGATAAACACCAAGCTCGCCCTCCGACCCGGGCAGCGTCACCATCTCTACGTCCTCGGAATAAATTTTTTCCTCAGGCGTTACGATCTCGAGCTTCGAGCGTGGCCATGGTGAGTCGAAGGCGTTAGCCTTCCTTGATCGTATCGATGCCGCCCTTCATGTAGAAATCTTGCTCGGGCACGTCGTCATGTTTGCCGTCGAGAATTTCTTTAAAACCGCGGACTGTTTCTGCAACCGGCACGTATTGCCCTTTGAAACCGGTAAAAACCTCCGCCACGTGAAATGGCTGGCTTAGGAACCGCTGAATCTTACGCGCGCGGTTGACAGTAAGCTTGTCCTCCGGGCTTAGTTCATCCATTCCGAGAATTGCGATGATGTCCTGCAAATCCTTATAACGCTGCAAAACACGCTGCACACCTCGCGCAACGTCATAATGCTCTTCGCCGACAATTTCCGGCGCCAGCGCTTTCGATGTGGACGCCAGCGGATCGACTGCTGGATAAATACCGAGCTCGGCGATGGAACGCTCAAGCACGATGGTCGAGTCCAGGTGCGCGAAAGTGTTCGCCGGCGCGGGATCCGTGAGATCGTCCGCTGGAACGTAGACTGCCTGGAACGAAGTGATCGATCCTTTATTTGTCGATGTAATTCGTTCCTGCAAATCACCCATCTCAGCAGCGAGCGTCGGCTGATAACCAACGGCGCTTGGCGTTCGGCCTAACAAGGCTGACACCTCTGACCCCGCTTGTGAGAATCGGAAGATGTTGTCGATAAAAAGAAGCACGTCCTGATTGCGCTCGTCACGAAAATATTCGGTCATTGCGAGCGCAGAAAGAGCAACGCGCAAACGCGCTCCAGGTGGTTCGTTCATTTGGCCGAAAACCATCCCTACTTTCGACTTCGACAGGTCTTTTTGATCGATCACGCCCGCCTCGCTCATTTCCTTGTAAAGATCATTGCCTTCGCGGCTTCGTTCCCCTACTCCGGCAAAGATGGAAACGCCGCCGTGTTTCATGGCGATGTTGTTGATCAACTCCTGGATGACAACAGTCTTGCCGACGCCCGCGCCGCCAAATGCGCCGACTTTGCCGCCTTTTGTAAATGGGCAAACAAGATCGATGACTTTGATCCCAGTTTCCAGGATCTTTGCCGTTGTGTCTTGCTCTGTGAGCGACGGCGCCGGGCGATGGATTGGGTAACGCTTGGTGTAGTTCACCGGGCCTCGGTTATCGATCGCGTCACCAGTGACGTTAAAAAGCCGGCCTAGCACGGCTTCGCCCACTGGTACGGTGATTGGACCGCCAGTGTCCGCTACGCTCATGCCACGCTTCAATCCTTCCGTCGAAGACATTGCAATGGATCGGACCCAGCTTTCGCCAAGATGCTGTTGCACTTCGAGCGTCAACTTCGTTGGCTGTCCGTGAACCTCGTATTCAATTTCCAGCGCGTTGTAGATTCTCGGCAGCCCTTTTCCGACCGGAAATTCGACGTCTACCACGGGACCAATTACTTGAACTATGTTTCCTTTATTCATAAAACTTGTTTTACCCAGCGAGCGCCATTTGCGCCGTGGCAATCTCGAGTAACTCGGTAGTGATACTGGCCTGGCGCATTTTATTATACTCGAGCGTCAGATCCTTAATGAATTGGTTGGCGTTGTCCGTGGCATTCTTCATCGCCACCATGCGAGCACTGTGCTCGGACGCGCGTGCATCGAGGATCATCTGAAAGACCTGGTAGGAAATATAATACGGAAGTACCGAATCGAGCACGACCTCGGCACTGGGCTCAAACATGTACCCAATCATCGGATCGACTCCTTTAGTGTCAGCTTGAGCACCTTCCCCCTTAGGCAAATCAAAGCTGCTGATCGGTAACAATGTCTGTACGACGGTGCGCTGATTAATTGTGTTGATGAAATGCGTGTAAAGCACCGAGACCTTATCGACTTCGTGCCTCAGAAACTTTTCCATGCAGAATTTCGAGATTGGCTTCGCCTCAACGAAGCTGGGCGAATCTTTCAACTCAAAATCTGCCAACAGTTCGCGCTTTGTTCGCGCGACAAATTGTCTGGCCTTCTTTCCCGCTACCACAAAATTTGTCTTGGCCGGATCAAAGTTCGCCGCTTCGCGAAAGAGATTCGTATTCAAAGCTCCGGCGAGTCCCTTGTCCGTGCTGATAATTAACACCAACTCCTTCTGCAACGGACGGATGGCGAGGAGCGGGTGAAATCTTGGATCTGTCCGGTTTTGCAAGGAAACAAGAACCTTATTCATCAATCCGGCGTAAGGACGTCCCGCGAGGGCATGCTGCTGCGCTTTACGCATCTTTGACGCAGCCACCATTTGCATGGCCTTGGTGATTTGCGCGGTGTTGCGGATCGATTTGATCCGGCGCCGTATGTCCTGCGTGTTCGCCATCTAAATGCCTGGTTAGATTACCGCCAACCGGTCTTGAATTCGTCGAGAGTCGCCTTCATTTGCGCCTCGAGATCCTTATCGATTTCTTTTTTCTCGCGAATGGTTTGGAGCAAACTGGCTTTGCGTGTTTGCAGATAATCCTGAAGCTTCAATTGGTATTCCTTCACCCGCTCGACAGGAACAGTGTCGAGGTAGCCGTTTTGCATCGCCCACATCACAGCGACCTGTTCTTCCACCGAAATTGGGTTGTACTGTTTTTGTTTAAAAAGCTCGACAATACGTTGACCCCGATCCAGTCGTGCTCTTGTAGCCGCATCGAGGTCCGAACCAAATTGTGCAAACGCAGCGAGCTCGCGAAACTGAGCTAAATCGAGCTTCACTTTGCCCGCGACCTGCTTGATCGCCTTGATCTGGGCCGCGGAGCCAACGCGGCTAACCGAGAGTCCCACCGAAATTGCCGGCCGCACACCTTGATAGAACAAATCAGTCTCGAGGTATATCTGACCGTCCGTGATTGAGATGACATTCGTCGGAATGTAAGCGGACACGTCCCCAGCTTGTGTCTCGATGATTGGCAGGGCAGTCAATGAGCCGCCGCCGAATTCGTCGCTCATGCGTGCAGCGCGTTCGAGCAACCGCGAATGCAGATAAAACACGTCACCCGGATACGCTTCGCGCCCTGAAGGCCGCTTCAGCACCAGCGACACCTGACGATAAGCCACTGCGTGCTTTGATAAATCATCGAAGATGATCAGCGCATCCATCCCGTTATCCATGAACCACTCGCCCATTGCAGCGCCAGCGAACGGCGCCAGATATTGATTAGTCGCGGTGTCTGATGCCGGCGCAGAGATGATTGTCGTGTAAGGCATGGCGCCCTCCTTCTCGAGAACACCGAGCACTCGCGCCACGTTGGAATTTTTCTGGCCAACTGCGACGTAAATGCAGTAGAGCGGCCGATAATTTTTGTCGCCTGCATCCGCGGCCGCCTTATTCAACCGCGCCTGACTGATGATGCTGTCGATGGCAATCGTCGTTTTACCCGTCGCACGATCGCCAATGATCAGCTCGCGCTGACCGCGTCCGATTGGAATCATCGTGTCAATGGGCATGATTCCGGTTTGAACCGGCTGATTCACACTGCGGCGCTTGATCACGCCCGGTGCAATTTTTTCCAAAGGATAAAATGTGTCGGTTTTGATTGGACCTTTACCATCGAGCGGCTGACCGATCGTGTTGACTACGCGACCGAGTAGCGCCTTGCCTACAGGAACCGAAAGGAGCCGGCCAGTTGTTTTAGCTTCGTCGCCTTCTTTAATGAGCGTGTTGTCGCCTAACAAGATCGCGCCGACTTCAGTTTCTTCGAGGTTGAGTGCAAGACCGTACACGCCATTGGGAAATTCGATCATTTCATTGAGCATCACGTCGCTCAGACCCTCGACACGCGCGACACCGTCGCCGGTCTCGCGCACAACGCCCACGTTGCTCTTGGTCGTGGATGTTTTTAGCTCTTCAATTTTTGATTCGATCTCTTCGAGTATGGTGCTCATGGTTTTGAATTTTATAGTTCGTGTTGAAGGCGTTCGAGGCGGTTGCGAACGCTGCCGTCCCAGACATCGTTTCCGACGCGAATCCGCATTCCGCCAAGAAGTTCGGGGTCAACGTGAAATTCAGTTGAGAGGTCGTTGCCATATTTGCTCTTCAGATTGGCCTCAATTTCTGAGCGAACTGCAGAGTCCACTTCGCTTGCGGTCTCGATTGTGGCGTGGCGCTTCTCCAATTCGAGCCGGAGCAAACGTTTATAGTTTTTTAGCGCGTCGATGTAATTGCGTGGCTTGTGCGTCACAAGCGAATCGACCAGCGAGGAAATCCTGCCAGGGTCAAGCTGACCATCAGTGAAACTTGCCTGAAGCATCTTGCGCGAAAGCTGGCGAATTTCCTTGTTCAGCTTCATCAGGCGACTTCTCGAGCTGCTTCTTCCTGCAAACGCCGTTGATCATCCTGGGTCAACACTTTCCCGGTGACCTTCGCAGTGGTGTCGACTACGAGCCGCCCAAGCTCGCGCTTGAGAGATTCCATTGTGCGGTCGTGCTCGATCGCTGCGGCTTCACGCGCTTTGGCGATGATCTGCTCGGCTGCCGTAATAGCCTCCTGCTGCTTGCGTTCGGATAGATGCGCGGCGCTTTCTCGCGCTTCATCGATCATTCTCTGCCCGTCCGCATTGGCCTTCGCGACGATTTCCTGGTAACGCTTCTCCGCTTCAGCGAGTTCCTTTTTGATTTTCTCGGCATTAAGCTGGCCTTCCTCGATCTTGCGCCGACGCTCCTCGAGCACAGCAAGAATTGGTTTGTAAGCGAAGCGTTGCAAAAGGAATGCAACAATGCAGAAGCTAATCACCTGCGACAGAAACAACTTCCAATTCCAGCCGAAGGTTTCAGCTGTTTCGCGCAAAATGTCGGTGATGCCTCCGCTGCTGGCGGCAATAATCATGTTCATAGACTAAATCTCGGGCGCAACATTCGATTGCCTCCCGCTCAAAATTAGTGAACGAGATAGAGAGCGTAGAAGACGATCGCCTCGGTCAACGCGATGGCGAGAATTCCGTGCACGAGCACTTGCGTGAACGCACCTGGATTGCGACCGACCGCGCTGGTCATTCCCAGGCCGGTCAAGCCGATTCCGATTCCGACGCCCATCGCGGCAAGCCCGACGTGAATGCTTCCGCTCAGTTCTGCTAGTATTGGTAGTATCATATTTAGTTTAGCTTTGTTTTGCGATCTCGTCTTGAGATCGTCGAAAAATCAGTGCGCGTGCTCAGGTCCCTCCTGGTGTTCTGCAATTAACATTGTGAAAACCGCAGTCAGCAGCATGAAAACGAGCGCCTGCACAAATCCCACGAGCACTTCGAGGAAATAGAAGGGAATCGGCAGGATTGGCGACAGCCATGGGACCATCGTCGACATCGCCTCGAGAATGCTTTCGCCGGCATAAATATTTCCGAACAATCGGAAACTGAGCGCGATCGGTCGAAACAGAATCGAGATTACTTCGAGCCAGCCAACGGCGAAAAAGATGACGACCATCAGGATTTTTACGACACCGGTCGTCTCCCCTTTCGGGCCAAACAAATGTTTCAAGAATCCTCCGACACCGTTGGCCTGAATCGCCCAAACAAACCACATCACGAAGAATATGGCCGACATCGCGGTCGTCATGTTTAGGTCCGCATTGCCTCCCCGCAGCAACGGCCGATCGACATGAAAATTTCCCGAACCGTCGTAGTGACCCCAGCCGATTGTTCCGATTCCCGGAATCAGTCCGAACCAGTTCACGAACAAAATAAAAATGAAAACCGTGGCAAAAAACCAAAATCCCTTTTTCACGAGGTCACGGCCGATGATGTTTTCCAGGAAATTGTGCAAACCCTCAACCAGCCATTCCCAAAAATTTTGAATCCCGCTGGGGATGGCCTTCACCCGGCGCGTTGCGATCTGCGAAAAGACGATAATAGCGGCGGCGACGATCCAGGTCACCAGCATAGAGTTTGTAATTCCGAAGCCGCCTAACTGAACAAGCATCTGCGGTTTCAACGAGACGCCCTCGTGCTCAGTCGCACCCGCCTCGGCTGCAAAGGTTGACGTCGCAAGCATTGCGCTGAAGGCCAATGCCAGGATTGATATCAGTAAACAACGATTGCGCATTTTATAAGCTACAGCTGTAACCAGCATCGGTGATACCGGCCTGCCGGGATCATTCGCCTTCGTCCACACCTCCCAAACTACGGCGAGAAAGCCGCCCCGGCTACAACTTGAACGCGCATACCAAAGCGCGTTTTACCGTGATGACAAACAAAATTCTGAAGGCGCGCTTATTTAGCCGGTAAACGTTCGGCAAACTGCGGGGCAATGCGCGCGATTGGCCTTGTTTGGACCTGTTCAGCCGCCCCGTTCATCGTGATCGCTTCTTCGTAAAACGATTCCAAGCGATCTATCTGCATTTCCTGGCCGAACCGTTCCTTTACCGATGCGCACGCGCGCGCTCCCATTTCCTGCCACAGCACGGGAGAACCGACGATTAATTGCATCGCGTTTGCTAAAGCTACGTGATCCTCCTCCGCCACCAGAAAGCCGGTGCGTCCGTGATCGACTGCTTCGGGTATTCCACCATGGCGGGTGGCAACTATTGGTAAACCTGTTGCCATCGCTTCCAGCGCTGAATTCGGGACGCCTTCCTGGTCTTGATTGGGCGAAATTTCGCTCGGATGCAAAAACAGATGCGCACTGGCATAAAGTTCGTGCAGCTTTCGTTGCGAAAGAAAGCCGACAAAATGCACGTCCCTGGCAATGCCGAGGCCGCCGGCAAGCATCTCCAACTCCGGCTGCAAAGGGCCTTTGCCGGCAATCACAAATTCCGCATCAGGGTAGTCCCTCTTGAAAATTGCAAAAGCGCGCAAGCTGGTTGCCACGCCTTTCTTCGGAATTAGCCGGCACGCCTGTACCACTTTCCATTTGCCGTCTCGCGGCAATTCTCTCTGCACCAGCGGAAATTCATTCAACGGAATTCCGGTGCGATTGATGCGCAGTTTTTCTGGCGGGCACCCCAACTGGGTCAGTCGATCGGCGAGCGATTGAGAACGTGCGAACACGAGCGGAACAGCATCGAAGAGACGCCGCAGTTTGCCGGGATAATCTTTAATCTCTGGTTTATGGGCGACGTCCGCGCCGTGGAAAGATACAACACACGGCTTGTGCCATTGCTCGATAAACGGAAGCAGATGCACGCCGGTATGGCCGAAATAAATGTGCATCAGATCAGCTCCGTGACGCCTCAACAATGAATCCAGGGTTTGATACTCGCCGCGATAGACAATCGGCGGCCGCCGTTGGACGAATTTCAACCAACCGTGCACAAGCAGGTTAGTGCGCCGCTTCGGAATCACCTCGATGTCGTCAAACGGAAATCGCTCAGCATTCTGGACTTCTTTTGTGACGACAAAAGTATGCACGCCGCGCAGAGCCTTTACCTGCCGGTAGATGTGCAACATCTCCGACTTCAGAAAACTAGAACAATAACTCGCTACAACCCGCCTGCCCATAAGACCGCGCCCAGTTTCGCTAGGGATGCTGGCCTTGTCCACATCAAATCGCCGCCGAAACACTCTCTTCGAGCTCCGCTGTTCGCGTTGCCAACGCCTGCTTTAAGTCATCGATTCCTTCTCCTTCAGCCGCTGAAGTGGGAACAATCTGGAGCTTGGGGAATCTTTCTTGCAGCGCTTTTAAATTTTCTGTCGCACCGGGCAAATCCATTTTGTTGGCAACCACGAACCAGGCGCGCGATGACAAGGTCGAATCGTAGAGATCGATTTCCCGGCGAAGATTCTGCAAATCTTCGACCGGATTTCGTCCCTCGCTGCCGGCGATATCCAATACGAAAACCAAAACGCGGCAGCGTGTAATGTGGCGCAGAAATTCGTGGCCCAACCCTAGTCCGCGGTGCGCACCGTCGATCAAACCGGGAATGTCCGCGATCGTGGCGCGTTGATAACCTGGAAATTCAATGACGCCGACAATCGGGTGGAGCGTCGTAAACGGGTAGGCGGCGACCTTCGGCCGTGCGGCCGAGATTTTGCGTAACAGGGTTGATTTACCGGCATTGGGGTATCCAACCAAGCCCGCATCGGCGATCGTCCGAAGCTCAAGCAAGAAATGACCCTGCTCGCCTTCCTCACCCTCGGTGTATTGGCGGGGAGCCCGGTTGCGCGAGCTTTTGAAATGCACATTTCCCTTCCCCCCTGCTCCGCCGCGACACAGCACGAATTCCTGCCCATCACGCGCGAGATCGGTAACTGGAGTTGCTGATTGTCTCGAATTCGATGTTGGACCTTCGACGTTGGACGTTGGACGTTCTTCTTTCTCCTCCAGCCAAACGACCGTCCCCACCGGAACTTTTACGATTTTGTCCGCCCCGGAGCGGCCGCTCATTTTTTTGCCCATCCCATGCCCGCCGTTTCTCGCCTTGATCAGGGGCTCGTAGAACAGATTCGCGAGATTATCGACATGCCGATCTGCCTGCAGGATCACGTTACCGCCGCGCCCGCCATCGCCGCCATCCGGCCCACCTTTTGGCACAAATTTTTCTCGTCGAAAACTGACGGAGCCGCGCCCGCCTGTTCCCGCCTGCGCAAACACTTTTACCCGATCAACGAACATGGCGAGTTCAAGTTGCCATCAGCACGCACAGGTGTCATCCCGCGAAGTCGAGGGATCCCGTTGAATACCTGACGCAGTTCTTCACGATTGTTTCGACTCCGCTTCGCGTCGTTCAGGGTGACAGCAACGAGGCATAAAGGGCCTTGGTTTTCTCTGCGATTGCTGCCCAACTAAAATTTTCCTCAACTCGTTTGCGTCCGGCCTTGCCAAAACGTTCGCGGAGTTGGGGATCTCTCATCAACTCATTCACGCGCTCCGCGAGATCGCGCGCGAATCTTTCCGGATCTATCGCTTCGAAGGGGCTCTCCTTCATTTGCTCAAGCGGAACCAGGAAACCCGTTTCACCATCAACAACGACTTCGTTGATTCCGCCAACAGCACTGGCAACTACCGCGGTTTCGCAGGCCATTGCTTCCAGGTTAATGATGCCAAACGGTTCGTAAATCGAGGGACAAACGAATACAGCAGCGCGCGAGTAAAGCTCACATGCGGTCTGTTGATCGACCATTTCGTTGATCCAAAAGATTCCCGACCGCTGCGCTTCGGCGCGTTCGACAGCAACCCGCATTTCCTCGCCCAGTTGCGGAGTGTCTGGCGCGGCTGCACACAGCACGATCTGGAAATCGCGATCCATGAATTCGGTTGCACGCAACAGATGCTGAAAACCTTTTTGGCGTGTGATCCGTCCGACAAAAAGCAGATACGGCCTGGCCGGATCGATACCGTAACGCTTCAGGGCGCCAGTTGAATCGACCTTACGATATTCGTTCAAATCGATTCCGTTGTGGATCACGTGCACTCGCGCCGGATCGACATTAAACAAACGTTCGATGTCATGTTTTGTCTCACTGGAGACGGCGATAATCGCATCCGCCATTTCGAGCGCGGTTTTCTCGACCCAAAGTGAAAACTCATAGCCTCCTGCGAGCTGTTCGCGTTTCCAGGGTCGAAGCGGCTCAAGCGAATGAACAGTAATCACGAGCGGTAAACCGTAATTCTTTTTGGCCAGGATCCCACCGAAGTGGCTATACCACGTGTGACAGTGCACGAGGTCAGAGTCGATTTCCGTCGTGTTGAAATCCGTGCAACGCCGCACCGCGCCGAAAGCAGAACGCAACGGCATTGGACATGTGAAACTGCTCGTATCGAGTTCGAAGCCGACGACCTTGAGATTACCTTCCTCGAGACGTTGGTTGCCAAAGCAACGGACTTCGACTGGAATCGCTTTCGCCAACTCCCGCGACAAATAGCCAACGTGCACGCCCGCGCCGCCATAGATATTCGGCGGATACTCGTTAGTCAGAAACAGGACCTTCACGGCGTTTTACCTCGTTGGAGCCGCCCGTGTGTCAAGCGTAGAATCGAAAACAAGGCCGTTAACAGCAATGCCTCTACTTATCTTGCGCGCACCAGCAGCACCGGGATATCAACCGCATGACGCACCTTGTCGGCAGTCGCTCCGTACAGAACGTCACTAATGAAGCGGTGCCCGTGTGTAGTCATGGCGATCAGATCGACATCTTTCTCGCGGGCGATCTTGATGATTTCATCGGACGGCTCGCCTAAAGCCAGCATCGCGTCGCAGGAAAATCCTTCGTTAGTTAGTTCGCGCTGCCGTTTTTCTAAATACATCCGGTCTTCTTTCATTTCCTGGCTCTCGGCGAGTTGGAGTTGATTGAAATTGCGTGCCACCCATCCATCAGCAACGTGAACAAGCAGCAGCTTTGCGCCAGTTATGCGTGCCAACGGCTTGATATGGGTAAGGATCGTCGAGTCGGCCGGACTGTTCTCAAGTGGAATCAGTATGTGGCTATACATGGCATTGCGAATCCGCACACCGAACGGTTGCGGCAGGTAAATCGTTAATCGCGCTGGTCATCAAGATTTCGAATTCGTTCTACTCGGGAACTGGAAGCCCGACGGAGCCATAAAACATCTTGAGCACCGACTCCGGCAAAAACGTGTCCAAGAGCAGTTTCAAATTGAGCACGATGATAATGCTGGCAGTCGTCCAGCCCAGAATTTTTATCCAAAGCGGATTTACGAACTCACCCATTTTTGTCGTTTCACCGGTAAATCGCATTAGCGGCCACACCGCGAACCCCAGCTGCATGCTCAAACAAACCTGACTGGCAATCAGCAACTCGGTGGTTTTGCCTTCTCCGAAAAGACCGATCACCACGATTGCGGGTACGATCGCTATGAGTCGCGTGATCAGCCGACGCAACCAGGGCGTAATTCGGATGTTGAGAAAACCTTCCATCACGATCTGGCCGGCGAGCGTGCCCGTAAGAGTCGAGTTTTGCCCGGACGCGAGCAACGCGACCGCAAACAGTATGCTCGCTAAGCCAACGCCCAATAAAGGACTGAGCAGTTTGTACGCGTCCTGAATTTCGCCGACATCCTGATGTCCGGACCAATGGAAAGCGGCAGCCGCAAGAATCAGGATGGCAGCATTAATAAACAAGGCGAACATGAGGGCCGCGCTCGAATCGATGGTTGCAAACTTGATAGCTTCGCGTCTGCCTTCCGAGGTCTGCTCGAATTTCCGCGTCTGCACAATGGAAGAGTGCAAATACAGGTTGTGCGGCATCACAGTGGCCCCGAGGATGCCAATGCTGACATACAGCATTCCCTGGTTTGTAACGACGTGTGGTCCGGGGATAAACCCAAGCGCGATGCCTACAACGCTTGGCTTGGAAAACATTAGCTCCAGCGCGAAACAGGTGCCGATAGTCGCGATTAATGTGATGACAAGCGCTTCAACATAACGAAAGCCTTTGTTTTGGAGATAAAGAACCGCAAGCACATCTAGTGCGGTGATGAGGCAGCCCCACACCAACGGTATGCCGAACAGCAACTGCAGCGCGATTGCTGAGCCTACCACTTCAGCCAGGTCGCATGCAGCGATCGCAGTCTCGCACAGAATCCAGAGAAACCAGACGACCGGTCGTGGATAATGGTCGCGGCACGCCTGCGCGAGGTCGCGTCCCGTAGCGACACCCAGCTTGATGCACAAATGCTGAAGCAGGATTGCCATCAAGTTGGAAATCATGATGACGCATAGAAGCGAGTAGCCAAACCGTGCGCCTCCGGCTAAATCGGTCGCCCAATTGCCCGGATCCATATAGCCCACGGCGACCAGGAATCCTGGACCTGAAAATGCCATGAGCTTCCTCCAAAAGGATGCCGTCTGTGGCACAACAATGGTGCGATGTACCTCTGGCAAGGAAACCTGACCGCCTGTCCGTCGCCACGCTGCGCGAGGCTTCGCCGTAGCTGCTATTTCCGGCTGCGCCATAATGATGCTAATAATTCTTAGGCAAAGCTAATTTACTTATTGTCTTATATTATTCTGTCAAGAGCCAATCTTTCGCGGTTGACTGTTGTGATGATACTTTTATGTTCGGCCGTATGCGAAACAAAAAGGCTCCTCAATCGCCGGCTGGCACTTCCACGGCTGCAGAGGACTACTTGGAGCGTATTCTTGAACTCATCAATTCCAAGGGTTACGCCAGGGTGATCGATATCGCGGCTGCCTTAACCATTTCCCAAGCTAGCGTCACCAATATGGTTCAACGTCTCGATGCCGAGGGGCTTCTCAAATATGAGAAATACCGAGGCCTTATTTTAACCGCCGCGGGTAAAAAACTGGCCCGCAGAATCGCCCAACGACACAAGCTACTCACTGAGTTTCTCAGACTGCTAGGTGTAGATGACCGGGTGATCCATCATGATGTCGAGGGCATGGAGCACCACATTAGTCCCTCCACATTACGCGCAATTGCTGCGGTTACCCGGCAATTGCAGCGCAGGCCCTCTTTACGCGCTCAATTGCAATCCGGCGCGCTCTAGAAACTGCGCCGGAGACTCCCCTACCCTACGTGTTCCTGGAGCTCGTTGGCGGCGGGTTCGCTCACCTTCTTGAAATGCAGCTGCTTTACGCGGCGATTATCGGCTTCGGAAACGGTAACCAAATAACCATCGATCTTAACTTGTTCGCCAGTCTTCGGCAGGTGTCCCAGCAAATGAGTCACATAACCGCCGATCGTGCTTACGTCGGGGCTTTCCAAATCAAGTTCCGCAAGGTCGTTCAGCTCGTACAAGCCCAGCGCGCCGTCCACACTGAATTCGCTTGCGTTGATTTTGCGAAACTCTTCCTTTTCGAAATCGAACTCATCCTGAATGTCTCCAACCAATTCCTCCAATACATCTTCCAGCGTAACAACTCCCACAGTCCCCCCAAATTCATCCACGACGATCGCCACGTGCGCGTGCTTGTTAAGAAATAACCTAAGCAGGTTTTCGAGAGGCATCATTTCCGGGACTGGAAGCAATTCGCGTTTGATGTTCATCAAATCGGGATGCGGATCGCGCATCATCGGAAGCAGTTCCTTGATGTGAATGAGGCCGATCGTGTTATCCAGATTTTCACGACATAGCGGGAAGCGCGTGTGCTGAGAATCAATCGCCTTTTTGATATTCGTGTCGAAATCGTCCTCGACCGTCAGGTAAACAATGTCGCCTCGTGGGGTCATGATGTCACGTACGACGCGGTCGCGCAGATCGAGTACATTAAAAACGAGTTCACGGCCCAGGGGAGTAACGTCAGCGGATTTTTCGCTTTGTTGGAGAATCAATCGCAATTCCTCCTCGCTGTGGGCAAGCTCGCTCCCACGAACAGGTTGAAGGCGCAGCACTCTGCGCAAGAGGAAATTGGATGATTTGTTCAGGAGCCAGATGGCGGGCTTAAACAAAACATAAAAGCCGCCTAGCAGTCGCATCAGACGAAGTGCGACAGGCAGTGGCTCCGAAATGGCAATGTATTTGGGTGCGAGCTCTCCGAAGACGATGTGTAAAAACGTGATTCCGGCGAAAGCAAGGGTAACAGCGATCCAGGTTGTCACCGCGTGCGAATAGATGTGGAAAAGAGCGAGGGCCGGCTGGATGATCGATGCCAGCGCTTGCTCCCCGATCCAGCCCAGGGCCAGACTCGCAAGCGTGATCCCAAGTTGCGTCGCCGAAAGGTAGGCATCGAGGTGCCCGCGGACATGCTTGACAAAGTGGGCGCGTACATTGCCTTCTTCCAAAAGCGCGTCGAGCTGAGTTGTGCGCACCTTCACTACGGAAAATTCGCAGGCAACAAAAAAAGCGTTCAGTGCCACGAGGATGGCAATCGCTGACAGTTTCCCGACAATCACCATCGGCGGATCCCAATGGGGCGGAACGTTTTCGGCGAGCCAGACTCCTGCCGATAAATATAGTACGGGTATGTTCATTAGTCGGACGCGCATTTTGGCATCCGGAAACCAGATCGCTGGTAGTTTACCAGCTCGACTTGGTCACGCCAGGAATCAACCCCTGCGAAGCCAGTTCGCGAAAGGTCAGACGTGACATCTTGAACCGTCGAATGAAAGCACGCCGGCGGCCGCTGACTTCGCAGCGGTTCACCACGCGCGTAGGACTCGCGTCCCGTGGCAGTTGCGTCAGGCCGGCGTAGTCCTTTTTCGCCTTTAGCTCGGTGCGCAAGGCAGCGTATTTTTTCGCTGTTGCGCGTTTGCGTTCATTACGGTTGATCCAGGCTTTCGTAGCCATAAAGAGCGCTGATTATAACGCCAGCCTCCTACTTTGCAACCGCGAGCAAAACAATATTAACCGAGTGCGCCTGCGCGCCGCCGCTGTTTGACCAGTGTGCTAGTGGACCGTCGAGCGCTGTCTCGGGTGGCTGAACGCTTCGGTTTTACCGCTTGCGTGCGGTTCAAGCTGTCTTGTAACACCTTCACCAGATCAACGACGTTGGTTGGCGTATGAGCAGCGGGCGCTTTTGTCGCAATCTCCTTGTGCTGTGCCTTTTGTTCAATGATCTCCATCAACGCGGTCCGGTATTCATCCCGATATTTCTCCGGCTCCCACACAACACTCATGCTTTCGATGAGGGCCTGCGCCATTTTCAGTTCCTTCTCGGTCACTGCGGCATTCGAACCGTTTTGCAAGACATCGGCGCTTAAAATTTCGCTGGCAAAATGCATCAGCTCCAAAATTAAGAACAAGCCGTCCGGTTTTACGGCAGCCAGGTGTTCGCGATTGCTGATCACCACCTTGGCAACACCAATTTTGCCTGTTCCGCTTAGCGCCTTGTGCAAGACTGCATAAGCTTTCTCCCCGCCTTTTTGCGGCTCCAGGAAATACGGCTTGTAGAAAAACTTGGGATCGACCTGCTGCAAATCAACGAAATCGGTGATGTCGATCGAATGGGTCGATTCGATGCGCACCTTCTCGAAATCCTCATCCTTCATTACAACATAATGACCGCGCTCGTATTCGAACCCCTTTACGATCTGGTCGGCTGGAACTTCCTTCGAGTCCGCATCCGCCACTTTCTTGTATCTGATCGGACTGAGATCGCTGGAACGAAGCTGCCGGAAACTGAGCTTCTCCTCTCGGGTAGCGGAATAAACCGCCACTGGAATGTATACCAAGCCGAAGCTGATGCTGCCTTTCCAGATGGGACGCATAGGGGCAATGCTTTCCCATAGCGCGGTGCCTGTCAACCTCAACCGGTCCTCCGCAGCAGCTCCCCTACCTCGTCGAAATTCCTTGCAACTCGGAGAAACGGTCTGATGTTTGCCGTTGAAATGAGCCTTCTCGCCAGCTTCATGAACTTGGCCGGGCCGGACTTGATCGTCATTCTGCTGATCATCCTCGTTTTATTCGGAGCAAAGAAATTACCCGAGCTCGCCCGCGGCATGGGTCAGGCGGTCAAGGAGTTCCAAAAAGCAAAGGACGAGTTCAACGACGAACTGCACAAAGCTGGAAAGACTGATACGCAAATTGCCAAGCCTGACGTGAAACCGGCTGAATCGACCGTCGCGCGAACTGACAGCCATGGTTCTTCAAACGTCACCGCACCCCAACCGAGTGTTGCAGTCATTCCGGGCGACAAAGCCGATCAGGTTTAGCTAGCACTCGAAACTGACGCGAGGCCGCAGTGCAACGTACGGAGCGGCGCACACGAATTCACGAAGGCGCTTCCCTGCACGTTTGACCGAGCACGCAATTTACGGCAAAATCTCCGCTCGTTTATGTCTGAACCGGATCTGCGTGCCCAAATCAAGGAGATGCTGGTCAAAAACCTCATGCTGCAGGTTACTCCTGAAGAAATCGGCAATGATCTGCCGCTCTTCGGTCCAGAAGGACTGGGCCTCGATTCCATCGACGCGTTGGAGCTGGTCGTGAGCATGGAAAAGACGTTCGGCGTGGGCGTTCCCAATTCCGATGTAGCGGGAAAAGCGCTTCGGACTGTAAACACGATTTACGATTACATTCTCGAAAAGCGCGCCGCGGCTGCATAGAAGTGCTCACCGCGCACCCTCGTGGCGTTTCCACGTGAACATTCTGTACGTAGAGAGCAGCCGCAGCTGGGGCGGACAGGAATATCGCACTTGTCTGGAAATTAACTGGCTCAACGCACATGGGCATCAGGCATGGTTGATCTGCAATCCAGACAGCCAGGTCCACTCGAAAGCGTCGGAACTCGGCACGCGGCTGGTCACGATGCCACTCCGCAGCCGCGTTGACCCGCTCTGCTCATTGCGGCTCGGGAACTTTTGCCGGAAGAACAAAATCGATCTGCTCAAAACGTACAGCTCAAAAGATCACTGGATCTGCCTGCCGCTTTTTCTTTGCGGAATTCCATTGAGCCGCGCCCGCTGCATCACCGATCCAATCGGCAGCCGAAGTCGCGCATTCGTTTTCAAGCACGGATGTTCGCAAATCGTTGCCGACGCGTCGGTGATCAAACGCCAGTTGGTGGAACAACACGGAGTTGATCCCAAAAAAATTGAAGTCATCGGTTCCGCTGTTGATTTGGAAAAATTCCAGCCTCCGCGCGATCGGACAAAATTTCGTAGTGAAATCGGCATCGATGACGAGGGCCCGCTGATCGGCAACGTGGGGATGATTCGTCCGGACAAGGGCCAACTCGAGCTGGTGAAATCGGCGCCTTTGGTCTTGGAGAAACGTCCCGATGCGCGTTTCGTCATCGTCGGACAGGGCACCGGGATTTTGAAGCGCGGCATCAATGTGAGGAACGCAATCGATCGCGCCGGACTTGCCGACAAAATCATCATGGCTGGCTATCGCTGGGACACGCCGGACGTTTATGCAGCATGCGATGTGATAGTGATTGCTTCGCTGCGCACCGAAGCCTCTCCAATTGTCTTGCGTGAGGCTTTTGCCAGCGGACGACCGGTGATCGCTACGAAAGTCGGCGATATCCCAGAAATTGTTCGCCATCGCGAGAACGGTTTACTCATCGAACCTGGCAATACTCAGGCATTGGCCTCGGCGATCCTCGAATTCATTTCCGATCCGGATCTGGCGGCGCATTGCGCAGCGAACGGCCTCCGCTACGCGGCCGAAAATTTCTCGTTCGACAAAATGATGGACGCGAAGCTGCGCGCCGACCTTGCTATATTGCGGAAAAAATAAGTTCGCGAATTGCTTCCCGCTCTTTGTAAAACATCACATCGTGGCTGAACGATTGATCGTATCAATCAGCTGACGAAGCGGGGAATCGGCGTAAAATCAGCCGGCTGCCTCGAGAATTCAAGCTCATCGTTGATTTTTGTTCTGGAGAAGCTGCACGAATCGAGTCTCTGGTTAAATGGAAACCAAATCCTCAAGAATCTCGCGCATATGGCGAATCGGCAGCGAGTAATGTCCTTCGTTTTGAATGAATCGCGCGTGGCAATTCGGAAAACGCTTCGCGATCTCTTCTGCCAGGCGCACGGCGAAGGCACGATCTTCTGTTCCATGCCAGAGTCGCACAGGCACATGTACATCTTCGATCGCGAATCCCCACGGCTCCGCGTAAATCCGAGCGTCGGCCAATACGCCCTCCACGGAGCCGCGCCAGGCGCGCCGCTGGCTTTCGAAAATCGCTTCAAAAGCTGCGTCGTCACGCAAGCTGGCCGCGTCGCACGGGCGCAATAGCAGCATCTTTAAAAGCAGCGGACGGAGGCGGATCGGCGGCCGGAACGACAAAAACGGTCGCGCCAGAAAAAACAATCGCTGCAAAAGTCGCGGCCGATTGCGATAAAATGCCAGCATGTGGCGATAGAGCGGCAGTACTCCGGTGAAGTCCTTCAATTCGGCAAATGGAATCACTCCGCCTACGATGGCGATCGCGCGCACTCGCTCAGGTATCGCAACCGCCGTCGCATACGCGTAGGGCGCACCGCCAGAAATAGCGAGAATTCGGAATTCGTCGATCTCAAGATTATTCACGAATTGTTCAATAAGCGATGGCCAATGGCTCAACTTTCGATCGAGTTGCAGGCTCGAGCCGCTGATGCCCGGCCGGTCTGGTGAAATAATCCGAAGACCGAGAGCGCGCGCCGGTTCATCTGCGAGCTGCGCCATGGTACGTGAACTCGGCCAGCCGTGGCAGAAAATCACGGGCACTCCAGTTGGATCGCCGTATTCCTGAAAAGCAACAATGCCGCCCTTATCGAGTTGAACGATCTGTTCTCTACTCATCTAATCCCATCTCACATGTCATTCTGAGCGAAGCGAAGAATCTCGGATCAGATTTTACACCCGTCTCCCGCGATAGAGGTGTTCTGCTTCGCTCAACATGCAACGCTATCATCATGAGATGAGCTCTTATGCTATCCCGCTCTCTTTTGCATACTTGTATTGCAAGGCGTGAATGTGTAGACGAAATTGTAGCTCGAAAAACGATTCTGGTGTTGGCAGCTTTGGTTATGGAAAATTATTCGCAACCTCCCCCGGGGAAAATTTCGGAGCATGGCCACGGAATCGGCGCACCGTCACGGGAGGAAGTCGAACGACGCGCCAGAGAAATCGCCATGATCGATGAGCGCGACCCTGACGAGTTTACCGAGGGGGATTGGGCACAGGCGCGCCACGAATTGATGGGCGAAGAGAATAATGCGCCTCCTGAGGAAACTCCAGATAACGCAGACATGACGGAGGAATGGAGTGTCATCGCCAGTTCCAAGGGGCATCACATCCCACGTCCAGGAACTCAGGAAGAGGAAACTGTTGGCGAGCATCTCGTGATCGAGGGCATAGAGGAAGCAACTCACGACCAAATGCTCGAAGCACGCCGGGAAGAACGCGACCAAGAAGGAGAGAATTCTTGAGCCCACCCTCCGTTGAAACCGCCTCCACAACGGCGGCGGCGGATCGATCTCTTTTCTCTAGGAGTCAATCCCGGGTCGAACGCTTGCGCGATCGCTTCCATCAAATCAGAAAATTTACCAACGCGCTGTGTGCTGATCTCGAACCCGAAGATTGCGTAGTACAATCCATGCCGGACGTCAGTCCGACCAAATGGCATCTCGCGCATACCACTTGGTTTTTCGAAACTTTTATCCTGAAAAAATTCGTCCCGGGATATCGCGCAGAGATTCCCGAGTACGCTTACCTCTTCAATTCATACTATAACGCTGCTGGCGACATGCACCGGCGGGATCTGCGCGGGTTGATCTCTCGCCCGACTCTGAGCCAAGCGCAGCGTTATCGCGCATCGATCGATTCACACGTCGACGATCTACTCTCAAGTCCCGACGAAAGTCTGCTCGATGAAATCAATCCGATTCTCGTCCTTGGTATCCATCACGAACAGCAACATCAGGAATTGCTCATCACAGACATCAAGCACGTCTTCGCGCAAAACCCGCTCTACCCTGTGTTTCGTGCTGGTCGGGCGCGATCGCCGAGCGCGCCGAAAATTTTGACGGATGCTGCAGCGATCCGGCCAAACGAGTTTGTCGAATTCGACGAACAAATCGCGAAAATCGGCCATAATGGCAACGAATTCGCCTATGACAACGAAGGGCCGCGGCATCAGGCACTGGTTCCCGCCTTTTCGTTGGCAAGGCGGCCGGTTATGAACGGCGAATACATAGCGTTCATCGAGGACAACGGCTACAGCCGGCCGGAGTTATGGTTGTCCCTTGGCTGGATGACTGTGAATGAACAACGCTGGAACGCGCCGCTTTACTGGACAAAACGCGACGGTGCCTGGTGGAATTTCACACTCTCCGGTCTGCGCCCCGTCGATCAATCCGAGCCTGTCACGCACGTCAGCTATTTCGAAGCCGACGCGTACGCCAACTGGGCTGGCGCGCGCCTTCCGACTGAGTTCGAATGGGAACGCGCCGCATTGAGTTGTCCGGTAGAAGGCAATTTCGTCGAGACCGAAGTATTCCACCCCATTGCTGCTGTGTCCCCTATGTCAACGGACAAGTCAGGAAAAGGTCAGCCTCTTCACCAAATGTTCGGTGACGTTTGGGAATGGACGCGCAGCGCCTATTCGCCGTATCCCGGCTACCGCGCTGCTCCCGGCGCGCTTGGCGAATACAACGGCAAATTCATGTGCAACCAATATGTCCTGCGCGGTGGTTCCTGCGCGACATCCCGCACTCATATCCGCCGGACGTATCGCAATTTCTTTCAACCGGAAAAACGCTGGCAGTTCACCGGAATCAGACTCGCACGCGATCTAGCATGAATTGGTAGGGCGCGACCGCTGGGCGCCGCTTCTTTTCCCACCACACAATGACCGGAGATTCCATCACCGCTCCGCCGCAATTTTCCGCGGAAGAATCGGCGGATTTCTTGGCGGATGTTATTACTGGGCTGTCGTCGAATCCACGCACGCTCCCATGTAAATATTTCTATGATGAGCGAGGCGCGGCGTTGTTTCAGAAGATCTGTGAGCTGCCTGAATATTATGTCACCCGCACTGAGGTCGATATTCTGGATCGAAGTCGCGCTGACATTGCGTCGCAACTTGGACCCAGCGTCGAACTAATCGGACTGGGCACCGGTGCCGGCACGAAAACACGGATTTTGATCGAGGCGCTCGAGAAGCCCGCCGTTTATATCCCCGTGGATATCTCGGAAAATCAACTGCGTCAATCGACTGCTCTTTTCGAGAAAACTTTTCCAGACCTGGAAATTCTGCCGGTATGCGCGGATTACCTGCAACCTGTGGTGTTGCCCTCGTCCCGTCACAAACCTGTGCGAAACATTGTCTATTTCCCGGGATCGACCATTGGCAACTTCGAGCCGGATGAAGCCGTGCAGTTTTTGTGTCGCATCGCCAATGTCTGTCGCGGAGGCGGCGGGCTGCTTATCGGCGTCGATTTAAAGAAGGACCGGCAGGTTCTGGAAGCCGCTTACAACGACAGCGCCGGCGTGACTGCGCAATTCAATTTAAATTTGCTCCAGCGCATCAACCGCGAATTGGGCGCAGACTTCGACCTGGATCAATGGCGGCATCGCGCAATCTACAATTCCGACACCGGCAGGATTGAGATGCATCTCATCAGTGAAATCGACCAGTTCGTGCATTTTAACGAACACAAGTTCCATTTCCGTCGCAGCGAAAAAATCATCACCGAGTTTTCTTATAAATATACGCCAGACGAGTTTGCGGCGCTCGCTGCCAAAGCCGGATTCAACTTTGTTCGAATGTGGACCGACGAGGCGGCGTTGTTTGGCGTTTTTTACTTTGTGACAGCCGGCGGTAGGGGCGATTGACCTCAATCGCCTGTCCGGGCATAAATCGCGCAAGGGCGGTTCGGGTGAACCGCTCCTACCCAGCCGGATTTCAAAATGAGCGCCCTCGTTAAGCTCGCGAATGTTAGCAAACGCTACGGCGACGCAATAGCACTACACCCGACGAACCTCTCAGTTGAGTCGAGCAAAACCACGGTGCTCATCGGACCAAGCGGCTGCGGCAAATCCACTTTGCTGCGAATAATCATTCGCTTGATCGAGCCGGATTCCGGCTCGATCGAGTTCGATGCCAAACCAGTCACGTCCGACAACATCAATGCATTACGACACCGGATTGGTTACGTGATCCAGGAAGGCGGCTTGTTTCCTCATCTAACCGCTCGCGCCAATGTTCTTTTAATGGCGCGCCACATTGGAAAATCCGACGAAGAAACGCACAACCGGCTCCGGGAATTGTCCGAGCTGACAAGATTTTCAGAAAACCTGCTCCCGCGTTATCCGGTAGAACTTTCCGGCGGTCAACGTCAGCGGGTCAGTTTGATGCGCGCGTTGATGCTTTCGCCAGAGTTGTTATTGCTCGATGAGCCGCTGGGTGCGCTCGATCCGCTGGTCCGCGCCTCGTTGCAAAAAGATCTCAAGGAAATTTTCACGCGCCTTGGCCAGACGGTGCTTTTCGTCACTCACGATTTGGCGGAAGCAATTTATTTTGCCGACGAGATCGTCCTCATGAATGAAGGCCGGATCGTTCAAAAAGGCACGATTACCGATCTGCGCGAAAGACCAGCCGACCCTTTCGTGTCCGAGTTCATCAACGCGCAGCGCGGCATCGTGAGCGTATGAATCGAATCAGGAAATCAGGAAAGCAGGAAAGGTTCAAATCTGGAAACCATGAATCCAGGAAGTTAAAGCAATTCCAGGGCTTCCTGGTTTCCTGGCTGCCAGATTTTCTCCTCATCTTTTCCTGCGTTCCTGCTTTCCTGATTGATTCTTCTGCTGCTGCCGATGTCGTCATCGGTTCCAAGAAATTCACGGAATCTTATGTGCTCGGAGAAATCGCGAAACGCACCCTGACCGATGCGGGAATTCCGGCGGAACACCGCCAGGGCATGGGCGGAACAATTATTCTGTGGGAGGCGCTGAAGGGCGGACAGATTGACGCTTATCCGGAATACACGGGAACCATCGCGACAGAAATTCTAAAGAGCGATTCCAGAATGTCGCTCGATCAAATTCGCGGTTCGCTCGAAAAAGCTGGCGTAGGCATGACAGCTCCGCTCGGTTTCAACAATACATACGCGCTGGTAATGCGACGCAGCGAAGCGCAACGGCTTGGTATCCGCACACTCAGCGATCTACAAAGATATCCCGAGTTAAAATTCGGGCTCACGCACGAGTTTCTTGAGCGGCAGGATGGCTGGCGGCCATTGCGCCAGCGCTATGGGCTGCCACAGCAAAATATCGTCGGCATCGATCACGCGCTTGGTTACAGCGCGCTGGCGAACGGATCGATTGCTGTAAAGGACGCCTACTCGACCGATGCAAAAATAGAGCAAAACGATCTGTTCGTTCTCGAAGACGACCTTCACTTCTTTCCGAAATATGAGGCAGTCTTCTTGTTCCGATCGTCCACGCGCGCGGACGCAATCGCAGCATTACGACACCTCGAAGGCACTCTGGATGAGACGCGAATGATTCGTCTGAACGCGGAAGCAGAGCGGACAAAGAATTATGCAAGAGCTGCAGATTTGTATTTCAATAGCCCCTCCCACTTTAGCGATTCTTTTCCGCGCAAGCTGGCGCGCTGGACACTTCGCCATCTCCAGTTGGCTGGATTTTCGTTGCTGCTTTCAATCATCGTCGGAATTCCGCTTGGCATTGTCGCGAGTCGCGGCGGTGCGGTTGGCCATGTTATTCTTGGTTTCGCCGGCATTGTGCAAACAATTCCGTCGCTCGCGCTACTCGCTTTGCTTGTTCCCCTGCCCTTTTTTGGAATCAGCATTCGCACTGCGATCGCTGCGCTATTTCTCTACGGTTTGCTACCGATCGTGCGCAACACCGCGACCGGTTTGCAGGACATTCCACGATCGTTGCGCGAATCCGCGGTTGCGCTGGGACTCAGCCCAATCGCGCGCCTCTGGCAAGTTTATATGCCAATGGCATCGCGATCCATCCTCTCCGGAATCAAAACCAGCGCTGTGATTAATATTGGAACTGCTACGCTTGCCGCGTTGATCGGCGCTGGCGGTTTAGGCGAACCGATCATAAGCGGCCTTAGCTTGAACGATCACGTGACCATTCTCGAGGGTGCGATTCCCGCTGCTGTGCTGGCGCTGCTCGTGCAATGGTGTTTTGATTTGCTCGATCGCGTTTTGATTCCGAAAGGATTGCGAATTTAGGAAGGGCACAGCCGTCATTCCGAGCGAAGTCGAGGAATCCCGCGGCGAAACATTTGAGGTTATTCAACGGGATCCTTCGACTCCGCTTTGCTTCGCTCAGGATGACAGATTGATGACGCGCGTTTATTAAGTTGCATGCCACTCGTCTCGATTAATCCCGCTACCGGCGAAAAGCTGAAGGAGTTTTCTCCCTTCGACGATGCGGAAATCGAGAAACGGTTGGACCGCGCGGAGAAAGCCTTCAAGAGCTATCGCCGCACCACCTTAACTGAGCGCGCGGAGTTGTTACACGCCGTGTCGAAGTTGCTTTTCCAGGAAACGAAAACATTTGCGGAGATCATCACACTCGAGATGGGAAAATTGTTCCGCGACTCAGTCGCAGAGATCGAGAAATGCGCACGCGGTTGCCGGTTTTATGCCGAGAACGGTGCGCGATTTCTCGAGGAGGAACCCGCGCAAACTGATGCGGCTGAAAGTTACGTCGAATATCAACCGCTCGGACCTGTGCTCGCGGTGATGCCGTGGAATTTTCCTTTCTGGCAGGTGTTTCGATTTGCTGCGCCGGCTTTGATTGCCGGCAACGTCGGCTTGCTTAAGCACGCATCGAATGTGTCGCAGTGCGCGCTTGCCATTGAAGAAATCTTTCGCCGCGCTGGATTTGAAGACGGCGTTTTCCAAACGCTGCTGATCGAGCCGGAGCAGGTGGAAAAACTAATCGTCGACGCGCGGGTCAAAGCCGTAACTCTAACAGGCAGCGAAAAGGCCGGCGCAGCCGTCGCGAGCGCGGCCGCGCGGCAGATCAAGAAAAGTGTGCTCGAGCTGGGCGGCAGCGATGCATTTATCGTGATGCCAAGCGCAGACTTCGAATCGGCGTTGAGCACTGCGGTCAAGGCGCGCACGATCAACACCGGTCAGTCCTGTATCGCAGGGAAGCGATTCATTATCGCCGACGAAATTCACGAGCGGTTCGTACAACAATTTGTTGAACGCATGCGCGCGCTCAAGATTGGCAATCCAATGGATCCGGAGACTGAGCTCGGTCCACTTGCAACGGAACAAATCCTGCGAGGCGTGGACGATCAGGTCCAAAAAACAATCGCTCAAGGCGCAAAATTATTGACCGGTGGAAACCGTATTCACGGTCCGGGATTTTTCTATGAACCCACGGTTCTCGTTGATGTGCCGAAAGAGTCGCCGGCGTATCGCGAGGAAATCTTTGGCCCGGTCGCAGCTGTTTTTCGTGTGAGCGATGCGCATGCCGCCGTCGAGCTCGCGAACGACACGACATTCGGCCTGGGTTCGAGCGCGTGGACCAAAGATCGCAAGGAGCAAAAGCTTTTCACATCGGAGTTAGACAGCGGAATGGTTTTCATCAACGCGATGGTCGCGTCCGATCCGCGTTTGCCGTTCGGCGGCGTAAAGCGTTCCGGTTTCGGTCGCGAGCTCGGCGCCGCCGGGATACGCGAATTTACAAACACGAAAACGATTTGGATCTCGTGAAGGCGCAATGAGCCTCAAATCCTCGAGACGCAACGATCTTATTTCCGCGCCGCGACACTCGCGAGATCTTTTGTGAAGCGAAAGCCGTTTCGCTCGTAACCAAGCGATTCGTAAAACTTGTGAGCATCTTCTCGGGTAAGCCGTGTGTTTAAAGCGATGCGCCTGATTCCTCTTTGGGCGAAATCTTTCTCTGCAATTGCAATCAGCGCGCGACCAATTCCGCGACGGCGCATCGTCTTCAATATCACCAGGGCAACAATTCGCCCTGAGAGATCGTTATGCTCGATGCTTGGATAAGTCAGTGTGCCGATCATCCCGCACACTTTGCCATCACCAACCGCCACAAATGTGCGATAGCGCTCATCGGTCGCGATCCGCTCCAGGCGCATCTGCATCTCGGATTCCGTCGTTTCATACCCGAGCTGGCACATTAGCTGGGCGAGCGCAGCCGCATCGTTGATCTCGGCGGCGCGAATCGTAAGATCGAAAAGTTGTTCGTTAGGCAAGTTGGCACGCGCGGCGAAGGCGGCGTAAATCAAGGCGTCTTGAATTATGTAGAGAATGAATCAGATGCGCTGCCGTTGATTCCGACGAAGCCTTCCCGTTCCAAATGCAAAAGGATCTCTTGCGCTGCCTCCTCCGGCGACAGCTCTCCTGTGTCCACCGTCACTTCGGCGTCGGTCGGCTCTTCATAGGGATCGGATATTCCAGTAAATTCCTTTAAAATTCCGGCGCGGGCTTTCGCATACAGTCCTTTTCGGTCGCGCTGCTCGCAAACGTCTACTGACGTGGAAAGGTGCACCAGGATGAAGCAGCCAAATGGCTCAATCATCGCCCGTACGTCCTTGCGCGTGGAATCATACGGCGCAATGGGTGCGCAAAGGGCGATTCCACCGTTCTTGGTGATTTCGGAGGCAACATAGCCAATGCGACGAATGTTTATGTCGCGGTGTTCTTTCGAAAAACCGAGTTCTGAAGAGAGATGTTTCCGAACGAGATCCCCATCAAGGAGCGTTACTGGCCGTCCGCCCATCTCGAGCAGCTTAATCATTAGCACATTGGCGATCGTCGATTTACCTGCTCCGGAAAGTCCGGTGAAAAATACCGTCATCCCTTGTTTGTGCCGCGGCGCGAAAGTACGCCGCAGTTCTTGGGCGATTTCGGGAAAAGTGAACCAAGCCGGAATCTCCCGACCGTCGTTTAAGCGTCGCCGCAATTGTGTCCCCGAGAGATTGAGCACGCGCGAGCCGGGAGGCACTTCGTTTTCCGGAAAATACTTATCCCGGTCTTCCACATAGACCATCATTTGGAATGGCACCATCTCGACGCCGATCTCCGCTTCATGTTTGCGGAACAACTCCTGCGCTTCGTACGGTCCATAAAATGGTTTGCCATCGGCATCGTTGCCTGGCCCCGCATGATCGCGGCCGACGATGAAATGTGAGCAGCCGTGATTTTTTCGAATGATCGCGTGCCAAAGCGCTTCCCGCGGTCCGGCCATCCGCATCGCTAACGGCAATAAAGCGAGCTTGGCTGTGCCGCGCGGATATTTGGACACAAGCAACTGATAACAACGAACGCGCGTAAAGTAGTCCACATCACCGGGACGTGTCATACCGACGGATGGATGAATCAGAAGGCTGGCTTCGACCTGGCTCGCGGCGCGAAAAGTCAATTCAACGTGCGCACGATGCATGGGATTACGTGTTTGGAACCCGACGATCTTGCGCCATCCCAGCTGCACGAACTCCGCGCGCAGGTCCAACGGTGTAAGCCGAAGGCTCCGGAAATCGTAATGCGTCGGCAGTTGCAAAGCTTCCAGGCGTCCGCCCACGTACCAGCCATGCCCCTTGTTCAGAAGATAATCGACACCGGGATGCAGTGTACTAGTGGTTCCAAAAACATTTTGCGCTTCGGCCTCGCGGTCCGGCTGCCATACATCTTCCACATTTAATACCGCAAGCATCACGCCCTCCGAGTCCCGCAGCGCGATTTTGGTGCTCCCGGGTTTCAACGATTTCGCGAACGCTTCCGGTACATCGAGCGTAATCGGGATCGGCCAAACCAAGCCATTGCTCAATCTCATCTCGTCGCAGACGCGGTGGTATTCGTCGCGATTCATGAAACCGCGCAGCGGTGAGAAGCCGCCACTCAACAGAAGCTCGAGATCGCGAATCTGCCGGCTGGTCAGGTCCCAGGAGGGAAAATCTTTGGAGCGCGCCTTGAGTTCGGCCGCGTTTTCCTCGTCGAGCTTAAGGTCAACCAGCTCGCCGCCATGCGGGGCAACAAGATGGCCGTGAGATTTTGCAGTGTCCATATTCATTAGCAAGAGCGCTTCTATACTATTGAGAGCGAGAGGTCGCAATCAGGACCGACCAAGCGAGCAAGAACTGACATCACAACGAGAGTTGCGTGTCCAAACTGGTATTTTAACGTCTGGTATGGCAGAAACGCACGCAACGGCCTACGATTCCAAGATCGAAGGGAATGTGATTTTCACCCGTTTCGATGCGGCGCTGAACTGGGTCCGGAAGAATTCGCTGTGGCCGATGCCCATGGGATTGGCCTGTTGCGCCATCGAGTTGATGGCAACGGCTGCGTCACGATTCGATATTTCGCGGTTCGGCGCCGAAGTGATGCGCTTCTCGCCGCGTCAATGTGACGTGATGATCGTCGCCGGCACCGTCACCTACAAGATGGCGCTTGCGGTGAAAAGAATTTACGAGCAAATGCCCGAACCAAAATGGGTAATAGCCATGGGCGCGTGCGCGTCCACCGGCGGGATGTATCGCTCCTACGCTGTGCTGCAGGGCATTGATCAGCTCTTGCCCGTGGACGTTTACATCTCGGGCTGTCCGCCGCGGCCGGAAGCGTTGCTCGCCGGCTTGATGAAATTGCAGGAAAAGATTTCAGGCGAACGCGCGTTTACAGATCAGGCGCCGCGATTGGCAGAAAGACTCGAGGAAGCGCTCACATGAGCATGACCAGCAGGTCATCCCGAGCGAAGTCGAGGGAGCCCGGTGGATTACGCATCGGTTTCGCCACGGGATTTTTCGACTTCGCTTCGCTTCGCTCAAAATGACTGTGCGTTATATGCCGCTATGACTTCGCAAGAAATCTTCGATTCGTTAGGCCAAGCCTTCGGCGAGAAACTTCAGCACAAAACTGAATTTCGTGGAGAAACGACATACGCAATCGCGGCAAGCGATCTCCGCGAAATCGCGAAGTTCTGCCGCAACGAAATCTCATTCGATTACTTGCTCGATATCACCAGTATCGACAATTTCGGCGAAGAGCCGCGTTTCGAAATCGTGTATCACTTGTACTCGATGCCACATGCCGTGCACCTTCGATTGAAATTGAAACTTTCGGAAGAAGTCGGCGCGATCGATACCATTTCAGACATCTGGCCGACTGCCGACTGGCACGAGCGCGAGATCTACGACATGATGGGCATCAAGTTTAACGGGCATCCCGATCTTCGTCGTATTTTGATGTGGGACGGCTACCCATTCTTCCCGTTGCGAAAGGATTTTCCGCTCGCAGGATTGCCGAGCGACATGCCCGATGTCGCCTTCACCAAAGTCACACCCCTCGAAGGCGGCCCCTTCGTCACAGTTCCAAGCACCGGCGGTTCCAAAGATCGCGAGCCCCGCGCGCATCCACGAGAATTGTAGGCGTCTCTGCCAGATGCCTCGTTTCTCAGTTACATCAAGCAGCTGAGACCGGCGGCGCTGTTTCTGGCTTACGCGCAGCGACCATTACGTCCGGCCGCAAAGTTCCATCACGCGGAGCGGCGTGCTTTTGTCCCGATTTCGGATAGGCGATACGGCTGTGCAACATCGATACGAGGGTGAATCGAAATCGGTCGGCGATCGTTTTCAGTTCGCCGAGAGTGAGATCGCATTCGTCCAATTGCCGGTCGCCGATGCGTTCCTCGATGATCTCGCTTACGAGCGTTTCGATTTTTTGCGGAGTAGGTTTTTCCACGCTGCGTGAAGCACTTTCGATTGCATCGGCAAGGCTGATAATGGCGCTTTCCTTCGTTTGCGGTTTGGGTCCGCCGTAACGAAAACTTTCTTCGTGCACTTCGGGGACGTCGTCTTCGCGCAGCCTCATAATCTTGCCACCTGCGAGCGCGTCTTCATGCTGCCGCAGCGCGCGTTGGTAAAAATACCGCACGAGCGATGTGCCGTGATGTTCCTGAATAATGTCGATGATGCGCTGGTTTAGCCGATGCTTGAGCGCGAGATCCACGCCCTCTTTGACGTGCGCAATGATGATCAATGCGCTCATGGTCGGCGCCAGATCGTCATGGGGGTTTCGCTCGAAGCTCATATTCTCCGTGAAGTATTCCGGTTTCACCAGTTTGCCGACGTCATGAAAATAAGAGCAGACGCGGCAGAGAGTCGCGTTCGCGCCGACGGCTTCCGCCGCGGCTTCGGCGAGATTGGCTACAACAAGGCTGTGATGGTACGTGCCGGGTGCTTCGATTGTCATTCGTCGCAATAACGGGTGATTAAGATCTGAGGCTTCCAACCAGGAAATGTCGGTCGTAATTCCAAATAGATTCTCGAGCATTGGCAACGCGCCGCCCACGATCATCGCAGTGACAATACCATTGCCGATGGCAAGAGCGCTTTGCACTCCAACCATGCCCCAGTCATTAGCCGTCGGATAAAACCAGTTAATCGGCCCGATCGAACCGAACGTCAGCGACAACAACCAGATCGCGAGCCCGACAAAGAATCCGGCTCGGATCAACCGGCTCCTACGCCGCACCTGCAGCGTGAGAGAGACCGCTGTAAATCCGCTGATCAGACTGGTAATTAAAAGAGGCGCATCGATAGGACCAAACAGCATGCTGCTCCACAAGCTCACGAAAAATGCCGCGTACAGCCCGTGCTGCCGGTTGAGTAACACGCTCAGCACAAGCGGCGCAAAAGCATATGGCGTAATCAATCCGGCCGTTTCTGGTCTCAAGAAGCGGTAATTGCCACTGTTGCAAACGACCAGCAGCAATTTGGTCACCGCCAGCTGCATAAAAATCACGCCGAAAACGAGAAGAATTCGCGAGTTCTGCTCGAAGCTCTTGGGCTGATTGATCCAAAGCTGCGTGATGGCGGTAGCAAGGACCAGGAGCGCAATGATGTAATTCTTCGTCGGCTCCGCTTGTTGACCGCTAAAGACGAGCAACGCCAGACCGCCAGCAAACAGCGCAAAGATGAACACCTTTACATGTGACGAGCATTCCACATTTCGCATCAGCTCACTGCGTGACCGCCGCCGCCGCCGTTTGCGCGAGGCGAGGCCCCGTTTGACGAGCTGGCCACGTTTGAGGAAATCGAACATAGGCAATCGTTACTCGCGGGACGCGGAGGCGGGCGCGCGATGGACCTGATATGCACCGATGATGGCGCGCACCAGTTCGTGCCGCACAACGTCGCGCTCGGTGAAATGTACCGTCGCGATTCCCGGCACATTCTTTAAGGCCTGCAAAGCCTCAAGGACACCTGACCGCTTGTTTGCCGGCAAATCAATCTGCGTGACGTCGCCGGTCACTACGCACTTGGAATTCAAACCGATGCGCGTAAGCAACATGAACATTTGCTCATTGGTTGTGTTTTGGGCCTCATCAAGGATAACAAAGGCGTTGCTCAGAGTGCGTCCACGCATGTACGCGAGCGGAGCCACTTCGATCGTTTGGCGCGCGATCGCCCGCTCCATTTCTTCCGGCTCAAGCATCTCACGTAAAGCATCGTAAAGCGGCCGTAGATATGGAAGGATCTTTTGTTCCAAGTCGCCCGGCAGAAAACCCAGTGCTTCCCCCGCTTCTACCGCAGGTCGGGTCAGAATAATACGCGCGACCTGTTCCTTCTTCAGTGCCGCCACTGCCATGGCAACAGCAAGATAAGTCTTGCCCGTACCAGCTGGTCCAATCCCAAAAACAACGTCATGCTTCTGAATCGCATCCACATATGCTCGCTGATTGGCACTCCGGGCTACGACAGGAGGCTTGCGGGAAGAGGTTACGATCTTGGTCGAAACAATATCGCCGAGACTCTCATCGCGTTCTTCAGTCACTGCCTTGAGTGTGTAATTGAATTCGTGTTTCTGAATGTCAACGCCTTGTTGCCGGGCTTGCTCAAGCTGTTGAAACACTTGCTGGGCTTTATCGACCCGACTCGCATCGCCTTCGAGTTTCACCCAGCCTTCGCGCGTCGTCACTTTGACGCCTAACGAATCCTCGAGATACTTTAAAAGCTTGATGTCATTCGCGTAGAGCGACTGCAAAGCGCGTGGGCTTTCGAACTGCAAAGTCCGCGATTCAGTCATAATCGTGGCCGGTGCCACGAATTCTACAGCTAGCGGAAACCATACACCAGTGCCCAGTGCGTGCGGTCCTCTGGCGATTGCTCCACGCTCACAATGATAAAATAACTGCCTGTAGTTTTTGGTATCACATGTGCAGCCGCGAAGTGGCCTTTCTCCCAGCTGTCGGGTTCTTCCGAGAGCTTGCCGTCGGAATCGTAAACGTGAACGGATACCTTTGCCTTGTCGACTTCGGTTCCGAGCCAAAACCAGTATTCGTTTCCTTTGAACAACTGCTGTCGCACGGCTTTCTTCTCTCCCGAACCGAGATCTCCTCCCCAATAATCCTCGCGCACTTGGAAGCCTTGTTTGACGTATGGTTCTGCGGCCTGAAGCGCAAACGATTGGGCGTCATCCACCGAAGCAAAAATCGCAGGCTGCAATGCCGTGAGAATCAGCAGCAAAGAGCTTGCACGGACGAAAATCTTCACAAAGCGGTTCATCGCAGGTCTAATCCTTGGTGACGATCCCCTGCCCAAGTCGCGTAGTGATCTCATTAACCTTCTTCACTGTCTCATGCGGAATCCGGCGATCACCAATATCGATCAAGGGTTTAACCTCGACCAGACCATCCTTGATTTGGTGGAGAATTGGAAGATCAAATTCCGGCATTCCCTGCAGTCTTTTTTCAAAATAAGAGAGCAGATCAGGCTGGTGCAGCAACTCTGCGCCGTCCGCTGAAAAATGTTCGTTAACCACTGATGTCAATACTTCGGTTCCCCGCAGCCAGCCACCCAAGCTAACGAGCTGCGACAACTTTTCATCGTGCACCTCGTTCATCGCTTGTTGTACGCTGTTCTGCGTGCGATCCAGTTCCCGGCGCACATTGTTCCAATTCCGCTTGTCTGCTGCCTCAATAATCGCCTTCGCATGCGGTGTAATCGAATTTCCAACGCCGATACCTTTCGCCAGCGTCGTGACACGCTGCCCAATGTCCTTCACGGTTTCTGCGTCTTCCGCCTGCACGGCAATAAAACCATCCGCAATCACTGTCCCAAGCAAAAGCGCAATACGTGGCCGCTCGGTGAAGTTCGGTCCCTTATCACTGCGGACATGTGCCCTCCAGTTCACCGCGCCCAGTTTGTTCAGCGCACCAAAAATCTCGTTAGGCAACGGCACTACAACGTCTTCCACCGTTGTGGTCAGTTGTTTAATGTTGATCTGTTGCGGCGCCTGGGCGGCATTCGCGCAAATGGCAAAACCGCAGAGAATACCCACGGTCTTAAAATATCTTGTAAACGTCGTCATTGGTACTTTCGACTGTTGATTTCGGATTCGTATTCAGGGTTAATGGAGCGAATCTTAACCGGAACTCCCGCTGTACACAACTTATGCCAGCACCGATCTCATTCATCGCTTCAAGTAGCAAATCCGAAAGCGATTTGAACCGCAAACGGCCAGTTCTCAAATCGCAATGAAATTGGATCGGCTGGAGCAAATCCTTGGGCGCGCGGCTCCGAGGCGAATCACGGTTATCGGCGATCTGATGCTCGACGAATTTGTCTGGGGAAAGGTGGGCCGCATCTCACCGGAGGCGCCGGTTCCAGTGGTGGAAGTGACTGGAGAATCGTTCTACCCGGGCGGCGCGGCCAACGTTGCCCGCAATCTGCGCGAATTTGTCGATCATGTGGCTGTAATCGGAATGCTCGGCAAGGATCGCAGCGGGCGGCAACTCCGGGAACTATTGGCGGAGCAAAACATCGACACGTCGGGTGCAATCGAGGATGAAACCTTTTGCACGATCGTTAAAACTCGTATCATCGCGCTGCATCAGCAGGTGGTTCGTGTCGATCGCGAAAAAATCCTTACCCCGTCGCGCGAACAGATAGCGACGGCGGTCGACGCGGTTCGAGAAAATCTCAAAGAAACCGATGCAATTATTTTCGAAGACTACGGCAAGGGCTTCGTCACAACCGAACTGGTGACCCAAATCGCTCGCGAGGCAGCAGCGGCTGGTAAGATAGTGGCAGCCGATCCTAATCCGCAGCACCTCGTCGACTGGCGCGGTGTTACAGTTGTCAAACCAAACCGCGCTGAAGCGTTCCTTGCGGCGGGGATTCCCTGGCGTGACGCAGAGCAACCTCCAACGAAAGACGCCGATCTTGAGCACGCCGGTAACGCGCTTCTTAAGAAATGGGAAACTCAATATGTCCTGATCACGCTGGGCGAACACGGGATGATGCTTTTCCGGCAGAACGAGACGCCGCACTATATCCGCACGAAAGCTCGTCAGGTTTTTGATGTCTCGGGTGCGGGCGACACCGCGATTGCGCTCTTCACACTTGGGCTCGTCTGCGGCGCGAATCCGATTGAAGCGGCGGAGATTGCCAACCACGGAAGCGCTGTGGTCGTGAGCAAACTTGGAACGGCCACTGTGACGCGAGATGAACTCATCGCCAGTTTTCGAGAGGATAGCAAAGATGGGTGACGCGCTGTGGCCGGCTGTCTTTATCGACCGCGACGGCACGATTATGGAAGATACCGATTACTGTTCCGATCCGAAGGATGTGCGGATTTTTCCGGGGGTGATCGAGGCGTTGCGCCGTTTGAAATCGCGAGGATTCAAACTAATCATCATCACAAACCAGAGCGGGATCGGGCGCGGACTCTTCACGCTCGATCAATATCGCGCGGTCGAATCGGAGGTGCTACGGCAGCTTGGGAAGTGTTTGGTTGACGCCACTTACTACTGTCCGGACGCTCCCGGACAAAATTCAGAGTGCCGCAAGCCCGCGCCAGGAATGGTTGTACAAGCCACGCAAGACCACCACATCGATCTTTCCCGCTCGTTTTTGATCGGCGACAAGGAAATCGACGTCGAATGCGCCCATAATGCGGGTGTCCGCGCGATTCGTTTGGGGACCAGAATTCAACGCGATGAGAGGGGAAGCAACGCCGATTGGGTGGCCGATGACGTGCCCGCAGCGGCCCAGATCATCTTAAACGCAAAATCATGATCCTCCGTGATTCCGAGCAAAGTCGAGGCTGCAACGCACCGGGCGAAGTCTCTGAGGCCAGGCTTTCAATCCTGCAGCTTTACCAGACATGAATCTCGCGGGATCCTTCGACTCCGCTCGCTTCGCTCAGGATGACTGGGATGAATAAGGCGGTAGGCATTATTCCAGCGCGGTGGGGTTCTACGCGTTTTCCTGGAAAACCGTTGCATCTGATTGCTGGCAAAGCTCTTCTACAGAGAGTATTTGAGCGATGCGAAGGAGCGAAAAATCTCGATTCACTGATCGTTGCTACAGACGACATGCGCATCGCCGAGGCTGCTTTCAATTGGGGGGCCGAAGTCGCGCTGACTTCAACGAGCCACTGCAGCGGGACCGATCGAATAGCCGAAGTCGCACGCAACGCGAAACAGTTCGCGTTCATCATCAACATCCAGGGGGATGAGCCGTTGGTGGATCCGCGGCTAATCGACAAGATCGTCGAGAAACTGCGCTCTGACCGTGCACTCCAGATCGTTACTGCCGCGCATCGCTTTGAGCATCCAGAAGACGCGCGCTCCCCTCACCAGGTTAAGGTGGTTGTCGATCTCTCCGGAAACGCTCTCTACTTCTCGCGCGCGCCGATTCCATTCCATGAGAAGGGCCGCTCCCTGTCACTTCGCCATCAGGGAATTTACGGTTTTCAGCGGAACGCTCTCCTGCAATTCGTGAAGTGGAAACCCACGCCGCTGGAGTGCGCGGAGTCGCTCGAGCAATTGCGCGCATTAGAAAATGGTGTAAAGGTTCATGTGCTCATCACCGCGAAGGGATCTCCCGGCATTGACACACCAGCCGACGCAAAAGCGCTGGAGCAAAAACTTGCTCGCGCGGGACGGAAAATGTCTCGATGAAATACATCTTTGTCACCGGCGGCGTCGTGAGTTCGTTAGGCAAAGGGCTGACTGCTGCCTCATTGGGAACGTTGCTCGAAGCGCGCAAGTTGCGTATCGCACTCCAAAAGTTTGATCCGTATCTCAATGTCGATCCGGGAACGATGAACCCGTTCCAGCACGGCGAAGTCTACGTGCTCAACGACGGCGCGGAGACTGATCTCGATCTTGGCCACTACGAGCGATTCACCAATTGCGTGCTCACGCGGCACAACAATCTCACCAGCGGTCAGGTTTACGAGACGGTGATTTTAAAGGAACGGCGCGGCGATTATCTGGGCAAAACGGTGCAGGTGATTCCACACGTCACCGACGAGATTAAGGATCGCATTCGCAAATTGTCAGACGAAAGTAAATACGACGTAGTGATAACGGAAATCGGAGGGACAACTGGAGACATCGAAGGTCTTCCGTTTATCGAGGCGATTCGACAATTCATTCTTGAAGTCGGCCCCGAAAATGTGGTGAACATGCATGTCACGCTCGTTCCCTATATCAAGGCCGCGCACGAATTAAAAACAAAGCCGACCCAACAGAGCGTAGCGAAGCTACGCGAAATCGGGTTACAGCCGCAGGTCTTGATTTGCCGCTGCGAAAAACCGCTCGACCGTGATGTGCGCCGTAAGTTGTCGCTGTTTTGCAACGTGGTGGAAAAAGCAGTGATCGAGGAGCGCGACGTTGAGCACACGATTTATGAGGTGCCTTTGACTCTGCACGCTGAAGGACTCGACCAACTCGTATGCGATCTTCTGCGACTCGAGACGCCCAAACCCGATCTGGAAGACTGGCGAAAATTCGTCGACTGCGTCGTTAGTCCGAGCAAACGAGTAAAGATCGCGGTGGTCGGAAAATACATGGATGTTCGCGATGCCTATAAGAGCATTTATGAGTCACTGACTCACGCCGCCGCGAGTGAAGACTGCGGAATCGATCTGAAACTTGTTGATGCTGAATCCCTCGCGGATGGCGTCGATGACCAACTGGAAGATGTAGCCGGCGTTCTCATTCCCGGCGGATTTGGTGTTCGCGGAGCGGAAGGAAAAATCAACGCCGCGCGTTACGCTCGCGAACGCGGAATACCATTTCTTGGCCTCTGTCTGGGTATGCAAGTGGCGACGATTGAATTCGCCAGAAACGTATGTGGATTCAAAGGCGCCAACAGCACCGAGTTCGACAAGGACAGTCCGGACCCAGTCATCTCGCTGCTGGAAGAGCAGCGTGGAGTATGCAACAAAGGCGCAAGTATGCGGCTGGGAACCTGGCCGACAAAAATCCTTCCGGGCACGCTCGCGGAAAAAATCTACGGCGCTACCGAAGTAACGGAGCGCCACCGGCATCGTTACGAGTTCAACATGAAATATCGCGACCGGATGACTGCGAATGGTTTCGTCATTTCAGGAACTTCTCCCGACGGGACCCTCGCCGAATTGATCGAGCTACGCGATCACCCCTACTTTGTTGGTTGCCAATATCACCCCGAATTTCAAAGCAAACCCAACAAGCCGCATCCCCTCTTCAAGGGATTCATTGCAGCTGCCCTGACGTATCGGGTCGGCGGCAAGAAGCCAGTCAGCACTATTGAACAAGCGCCGATTAGCGTGTCAGACCAAGAGCTTGTTCTTCAACGCTGAGTCTTTTGTGCGACGTCTAACCGGCAGCGGTGCTACGCCTTTTTCAATTCAGTGCACGGCGCTATCGGTGCGACGCTCGTTCCAGATCGATCCATTATCGCCGCGCCGAGTCCTCGAGACGGAACTCGTTCGGCTACGATAAGGTCGAGACGGAGCTCGTCGAGCTCGCGCAGGTAACGAAATAAATTCGCCGCCGCTTCCCGCAAGTCTCCCCGGTCGCTTAGAATTCGAATTACAGCGAATGTTTCAGGCCCTCGAAAAGCGCGGTTCCAAGCAAGCAAGCCAATGCGCTGAGGCTTCTGCGGAGAAAATGCTTCAGCATTATCAATCAAACGCAACGGTGTTCTGGGCGCATAATGCGATGGCAACTGTCCCGGCGAGGAAATCGTTGGTGTACTCACCACGGTATTGACTTCTGCAAACTCTGCTAACTGTTCGTGTGTAATCGGACCGCGTCGCAAGATCGCGATTTTGCTGTCCCCAATAGCAACAATTGTCGACTCAATGCCATGCTCTGTCGGTCCGGCATCGAGGATCAGCGGGATGCGTCCTTCGAGTTCATCCAACACGTGCTGCGCTGTCGTCGGACTGACGCGTCCGAATCGGTTTGCGCTCGGGGCAGCAAGGGGCTCGTCCAAATCACCTACGATCTCAGCAAAAACAGGATGTGCACTGAGGCGTACCGCGACCGTATCTAATCCTGCCGTAACGATATCAGGAACCAGCTCAGACTTCGGCAAAACTATTGTGAACGGCCCTGGCCAGAACGTTATCGACCAACTTGTCAATCAGTTGCCGATCGCCAGCTGGCACTTCCACAATTCTCTCGAGCCAATCACGATTCGGCAGATGAACAATAAGCGGATCGAAGCGCGGCCGTTCCTTTGCCTCAAAAATTTTCGCGACGGCAATCGGATTGAGCGCGTTCGCCGCCAATCCGTAAACAGTTTCTGTAGGCAGCGCGACAATCTCACCTTTCCGCAGCAGTTCGAGCGCCGCAACGCGGTCGGTCGAAATCACTGTTTTCACATCGGCAACTTCGCTGCCAGGACCGCTTCGGACTGTTTCTTGCGAAACGCTTCTAACTTTTGACGAAGCGTGTCATCGGACGTGGCGAGAATCGCAACCGCCAGAAGCGCGGCATTTTTTGCGCCCGCCTCTCCAATAGCCAGAGTTCCGACGGGAATACCACCCGGCATTTGCGCAGTGGACAAGAGCGAATCGAGTCCTTGCAGCTTCGATTGAATTGGCACGCCGAGAACCGGCAGCCACGTATGCGCCGCAATAACTCCGGCCAAATGTGCAGCGCCTCCTGCACCGGCGATGATGACGCGCAGTCCGCGATCCGTTGCGCCTCGCGCGAACTCTGCCGTCGCATCAGGCGTGCGATGAGCGGACAACACACGCGCTTCGTTCGGCACTCCAAGTTCATCCAGCGTTTCCACAGCTTTCCGCATCGTGTCCCAATCCGATTTGCTTCCCATAATGACGGCAACCAAAGGCTTCGATTCAGGCATGGGCAAATTGTAGAGATTTTCCGTGAAAGGCCAACTCGTGTAGCCATGTTTCATTAACACCGCGCTTCAGCGCGGTGACGGCCGTACCGTCCATCGAAAGCCGTTTAAACGGCTTCTCTGCCCCGCCGCGCACTGCACCTGGCTGAAGCCAGGTGTTAATGGGATATTGGAGCGTGAATGGCCACGGCCGATCGATTGTTCTCATCGGGATGATGGGCGTGGGGAAATCGTCTGTGGGACGCTGCTTACATCGCCGAACAGGTTTGGCTTTGCACAATACTGACGAAATCGTCGCTGCGAATTTCGGGATCTCGATTCCAGAAATCTTTGCCCAACACGGTGAAAAAAAATTTCGAGACGAGGAAACAGAAGTACTTCGCCGCATGCAAACCGAAGAACAAGCGATAATCATTACAGGGGGCGGCATCGTGTTGCGTAAGGAAAATGTCCAGATGTTAAAAAGCCACACTGTGATCGTGTGGCTCGACGGGGACGAGGAAACGCTTTTTGCGAGGGCTTCCCAGAAAAGGAATAGACCATTGCTGCAAACAAAAAACCCGAGAAAGTCTTTTTCGGAAATCCTTACTGCCCGCAGGCCTCTTTACGCAAAGATCGCAGATATCCGGGTTGATACCTCGGTACTCACGGCGGAAGAAGTGGCCGTGGCGATCCTGGCGAAACTCAGGAGAATTAATCCCAAATCGGAATCACGCATTCCGGCTAAAGCGTCATGATCCAGATTTCGGCAACAGAACTGAAGACGCAACTTGTCTCTTTTGCCAGAGAGATCGGGTTTGATTCGTGCCGCGTAGCCGCCTGCAACGCGCCGGCGCACGCAAATGAGTTTCGTGAATGGCTGCGCGATGGCGCATACGGCGAAATGAATTACATGCAACGCGGCGAGGAAAAACGTTGCGATCCGGAGAAGGTATTGACCGGCGCGCGATCGATTGTTGTTCTGGCGTTGAATTATTTTCAAGGAGACGCGGCCCACCCGCCTGCGCAGGGCTCCGGCGCGGCAGGCAGGGCTGCGGCTACAGGAAGAACAGGCCGCATCGCGCGATACGCGTGGGGCGAGGACTATCACGATGTAACCGCGGCAAAGCTAAACAAGATTGACGAGTTTCTTCGCAGCTTTGGCGGAGAGCAGAAATCTTATGTGGACACGGGGCCTGTGTTGGAACGGGATCATGCCGCACAAGCTGGCATTGGCTGGCACGGCAAAAGCACCATGCTTATCGATGAGACGCTCGGGACCTGGTTTTTTCTCGCGGAACTTTTGACCACGCTTGAATTGCCGCCGGATGATCCGGTCCAGGATCGCTGCGGAACATGCGACCGTTGCATCACAGCTTGTCCAACAGGCGCGATTACCGCTCCGCATCGGTTGGATGCGCGTCGCTGCATTTCTTACCTGACCATTGAATTAAAAAGCGCCATCCCTGTGGAGCTTCGCCCCCTCTTAGGCGATCGGATTTTTGGCTGCGATGATTGTCTGGATGCATGCCCTTGGAACCGCTTCGCGCGGACGTCGCGCGAAACTGCCTTCTCGGCGCGCCGATCAACGACTGGCATGTCGCTCCGGGAATATTTGAGCTTAACGGACGCGGATTTCCGGGCGCTTTTCAACAAATCGCCGATCAAGCGAATAAAGCGCCGCGGGTTTCTACGCAATGTGTGTGTCGCGCTCGGCAACGTGGGCGATCCATCCGACGTTCCGGCGCTCGAGCGCGCGGCAGCCGACCCGGAGCCATTGATCGCAGAGCACGCCGCATGGGCAATACAACGGATTCGCGACCGACAGAAGCACGGACTGCAGAAAATTGTTTGAATCTAAAACCGCCAGCAGATCGCATCCCATCGATTGAGGGCCATGAACGTGCGCCATTGGCGAAAGTCTAAAGAGAGATAGCTTCTGCCGCATAAGCGATCATGCCATGCATCAAGCATTGACCACCCCCCCACCTGTCCGCGACGCGAAGAAGCGCCGGCAGGGTCGCAGGCGCAAAATTCTTTTTGGCTCCGCCGGCGCCGTGCTGCTCTTGGTCATCGCGCTGGTCTTGGCGGGCAAGCGCGAGAAGCCTATTCCCGTGACAACGGAAAAAGCGTCGCGCCGGACGATTCTGCAAACCGTCTCCGCGACCGGTAAGATTCAGCCCGAAACAGAAGTGAAAATTTCGCCGGAAGTAGCCGGGGAGATTATCGAACTGCCCGTTGAGGATGGCATGCAGGTCAAGAAAGGCGACCTGCTTTTGAAAATTAAACCTGATTCCTACAAAGCATTACTCGAACAACAGGAAGCAGCGATTAGCGCCGCGAAGGCGACTAACCTTCAGCAAAAAGCGACGATGCTTAAGACTGAGCACGACTTCCGGCGATCAAAGGACTTATTCGAGAAAAAGTTGATTTCCGAGCAGGAATACAATGCAGCGGAAGCGGCGACCGATGTAGCGAAAAATACCTACGAGAGTTCACTTCACGAAATTGAACGGGCACAGGCCAGCTCAAGCCAGGCGCGCGATCAACTTTCAAAGACCACGATTTATGCGCCGATGGACGGAACAGTCACCGTTCTAAACAGCAAACTGGGCGAACGCTTGGTCGCGACCAATCAATTTGCCGGGACCGACGTGCTGCGAGTCGCCGATCTCAGCCACATGCAAGCCGTCGTGGACGTGAACGAGAATGATGTCGTGAATGTGAAACTGGGAGACAAGGCAAACATCAAAATCGACGCGTACGGCGACCGCAAATTCAAAGGTGTCGTTCAGCAAATCGCAAACACCGGAAAAACGACCGGGACCGGCACACAGGAGGAAGTCACGAATTTCGAGGTAAAGATTCGCGTCGACGACCATGATGTAGCGTTACGCCCGGGACTGAGTTGCACCGCGGATATCGAGACGAACATGGTTAAAGATGCCGTCGCGGTGCCGATGCAAAGTGTGACGATTCGTACCGGGGACACCAACCTCAGCCCGGAGGAGATTGAAAAACAAAAGCAAAAAGTCGCTGCGCGCGACAAGGACGATAACAAGGCGGAGCTGAGCAATGACCGTCTCGAGAAACAGGCGCAGAAAGAAGAACGCGAAAAACTGCTCAAGGTTGTCTTCATCAAGAACGGCAGCAAAGCGCAAATGGTGAAGGTGACCACAGGGATCGCCGACGATTCCTACATGGAAATCAAAAGCGGTATCAAACCCGGTGACGAAGTCATCTCAGGCAGCTACAGCGCAATCAGCCGGAAATTAAAGGAAGGCGCGAAGGTCGCATACGACAAGGAAGTCGCGAAGTGACGAGTGACACTCGATCATCGGATCCAATAATCATCGACATCGAGAACATCACGAAAGACTACGTGATGGGCGAAGAAATTGTTCACGCGCTGCGGGGCGTGTCGTTGCAAATTCACAGCAACGAGTATCTCGCAATCATGGGCCCCAGTGGCAGCGGCAAATCGACACTTATGAACATGCTCGGCTGCCTCGATACGCCGAGTTCCGGGCGTTACGAATTCAATGGACGCGACGTTTCAGCCATGAGCGACGATGAACTGGCGGCGATTCGGAATCGCGAGATCGGCTTTGTTTTTCAAACTTTTAACCTTCTTCCGCGCGCCGACAGCCTGCGGAATGTTGAGCTTCCGCTTGTCTATGCCGGGATCGACTCCGATACGCGACGGGAGCGCGCCGCCCATGTGTTGCGAGAAGTGGGCCTCGGTGACCGTTTACACCATAAGCCTAACGAGCTATCCGGTGGTCAACGCCAGCGCGTCGCGATCGCGCGGGCTTTGGTAAACGATCCATCCATCATCCTTGCCGATGAGCCGACCGGAAATCTCGACTCGAAGACCGGCGATGAAATCATGACACTTTTCGAAAATCTGTATCAACGCGGACACACAATTATTCTCGTTACGCACGAAGCCGACATTGCGAATCATGCGCGGCGTACTGTCCGCTTGCGCGACGGGCTAATCGAAAGTGACGACGGCGGGTTTGGTGGCATCGACAACTTGCCGGTGGAAGATCCTCTGCCAGCCGATGCGGCGGTTTACTCATGAAGCGCTTCCTCTACGAGCTGAGCGAAAGCTGGAAAATTGCTGTGGCGCAGATGCGTTCAAACAAAACGCGCTCAACACTCACCGCGCTCGGCGTGGTCATAGGCATTGTCGCCGTAACGCTCATGGGCACTGCGATCGGCGGGATCCAGGTTGGATTCGATAAAAGCATGGCCATTTTCGGCGACGACGTGCTCTACGTCTCACAATGGCCGTGGAAGCGGGTGGATGATTGGTGGAACTTCCGCGACCGTAAAAAGATCAAGACCGAGTACGCCGAGCCGATCAACCGCATAATCGCTGCGACGCCGAATTCGAATCTGGTGATCGCGGTACCCACTTCGAGTCTTCTGCGCAGTGTGAAAAATGGTCAAAGCGAAGTCAGCAACGTTCTGATCAGAGGAACCGTCTCGGATTATCTTATCACTTCGACTTTCGACTTTAAGGAGGGACGATTTTTTAACGATGTCGAATCCCGAAGTGGCGCCAATGTGTGCGTGATCGGCTACGATGTGGCAGACGCACTGTTTCCTTCCGAGACCCCGATCGATGAATCGGTGCTTATTAATGGGCAATCTTTCAAAATAGTCGGGGTCATCTCGCGGCAGGGCACATTTTTGGGATTGTTCAGTCTGGATTCGATTGTGGTGATGCCGTTGCCAGCGTTTCAAAAATACTTCAGCGCCAAAAGCGATTCCGACATTCTCGTAAAAGTGAAGGACAAAACGAGGCTTGCCGACGCGAGAGACGAGCTAATCGGAGTCATGCGGCGCGTGCGTGGATTGCCGCCGGAGAAAAAAGACGACTTCAGCATCAACGAACAACAAGCGCTGAAAAGCACACTGGATCCAATCAAGAACTCCATCGCCATCGCGGGGCTTTTTATTACTGGCCTTTCGCTTTTTGTCGGCGCAATCGGGATAATGAATATCACGTTTGTGAGCGTGAAAGAGCGCACGCGCGAAATCGGAACGCGCAAAGCTCTGGGCGCGCGGAGACGCACGATCCTTCTTCAATTCCTGATCGAATCCACTTCGCTGTGCCTGCTCGGCGGATTCATCGGATTGGGGTTCGCCTACGTAATGTGCACCGGTATCGGCCAGGCATTTCCCTCCTTTCCGATTCAATTTTCGCTCAGCCTGGTCCTCGTGAGTATGGCGGTCTCAATTCTCACGGGTTTGTTCTCGGGTTTCGCTCCCGCTTGGTCAGCCTCGCGCCTCGATCCGGTGACGGCACTCAGATATGAATAGGAGTATTGGAGTAATGGAGTGCAGGAGTGCCGGTTGTGAACCGACCTTACCTGGTCACTACTCCATTACTCCACCACTCCATCACTGCGCTTCATAGCTCGATGTTATTCAGCGAGATCATCAAGATGGCGCTGGCGTCGTTAGGCGCGAATAAACTGCGCGCTGGGCTGACCATGATCGGCATAACCATCGGCGTTTTCTCGGTGATCTCGGTGATGACTGCCATCGGAGCGCTGCAGTCCTCCATTGAAAGCGGCATTAGTTTTCTCGGGTCGAACATTTTCCAGTTCGCCAAGTACCCGGCGAACGTGAACGTCGGCGGCGAGATCAAGAAAAAATATCAGAACCGCCGCAACGTCACATACCGCGAGGCGCTGCATTACGCGAAGTTGATGGAAGGCAATGCACGCGAAATCTGTCTCAAAACTTTCGGTTACGAGGTGAAGGGACAGGCGGTTTACAATGGCGTGAAGACTACGCCGAGCCTTCTCATCGTTGGGACAAACCGGAGTTTTCTTACCGCAAACGCCTACACCCTCGGTTACGGACGGAACTCTGAGCGACGAAGACGTTGAGCTTTCGCGCAGGGTGATTGTGGTCGGCAAAATGATCGAGAAACGATTGTTCCCGCACGAATCACCAATCGGCAAAGTGGTGAGAGTCAGCGGTCACACGTACACAATCGTCGGTATGCTCGCGGAGAAAGGAACTTCCTTCGGCCAGAGCCAGGATGACGTTTGCATCATGCCAATCACGCGGTTTTTCGAGGATTACGGTGAAGCGAAACGCACCGTGAACATCGCCACGCAGGCGTTTTCCACGGAGACTTACAATCAAACGCTGGACAAAGGCATAAGTGCCATGCGTATCGCGCGTGGACTGCGCGCCGACCAGGAAAACGATTTTGAGATTTACTCGAACGACTCACTGAAAAGCGCGTTCACCTCAGTCGCGGGCGTGGTGCGCATTGGTGCATTCGTCGTCAGCTTCATTGCGCTATTAGCTGCCGGGATCGGGATCATGAACATCATGCTGGTGAGCGTTACCGAGCGGACAAAAGAAATCGGCGTGCGCAAATCGATTGGGGCACGCAGTCAAGACGTTCTGCGTCAATTCCTCACCGAAGCGGTATTCATTTCGGAAGCCGGCGGAATCCTCGGAATCATCCTTGGAATCATCGCCGGCGATTTGTTGGCAGCCTGGCTCAAGGTGGACATCATTTTCCCCTACGGCTGGGCAATCGCTGGACTTCTTGTCTGCTCCGCCATCGGCATCGGTTTCGGACTCTACCCGGCGTATCGAGCAGCCAACCTCGATCCTATCGAGGCGTTGCGTTACGAATAAACAACCGCCGCGCGTACCGAATATTGTCCAGGCTCCGCTGCGCCAACGCTGCGGCCAGCGTCCTGAGTTATTTCAAACCGAGTGCCTCGAACGTCGCGTCGACATGTTTGAAGTGAACGTCGAGGGAGCAGAGACGATCGATTTCTTCTGGTGAAAGACGGGCGGTGATTTCCGGTTCGCGTTTTGCGTTTTCGGCAAATGTCCCCTCGCCTTTCCACGTTTGCATGGCGGCGCGTTGCACGGCTTCGTACGCATTCTTGCGCTGCGCGCCTGCGCTCGTGAGTGCGAGCAGAATTGATTGACTGAAATACAGGCCCTTGGTTAGCGCGAGATTTTCGGCCATTCGATCCGGATAGACCTGCAATTTTTCGACGACATCGCGCAATTTCACGAGCATGTAATCCAACAGGATGCATGAATCCGGCAGAATGATGCGCTCGGCGCTTGAGTGGCTGATGTCGCGCTCGTGCCACAGCGCCACGTTCTCCAGTGCAACGACGGCATTCCCACGAATTACGCGGGCTAAGCCACTCAACCGCTCGTTGGTGATAGGGTTGCGCTTGTGCGGCATCGCAGAGCTGCCTTTCTGGCCTTCGCCGAAAAATTCTTCTACTTCGAGCACTTCAGTCCGCTGGAGATGGCGAAATTCCGTGGCCCACCGATCGATGCTCGATGCGATCACGGCGAGAGTGGTCATAAATTCTGCGTGACGATCGCGCTGCACGATTTGCGTCGAAAGGGTCGCGGCTTTTAACCCGAGCCTCTCACACACCGAACGCTCAATTTTCGGATCGATGTGCGCGTGCGTACCCACTGCGCCACTGATTTTCCCCACGCGAATACGCTCCCGGGTTTGGGTCAGACGCTCGATAGCGCGACCGAATTCGTCGTACATGAGCGCCAGCTTTAGTCCAAACGTGATCGGCTCAGCGTGCACGCCGTGGCTGCGGCCGATCATCGGCGTCATTTTGTACCGACGCGCCTGGTCTGCGGTTACGTTTCGAAGTGCTTCGAGATCATCGAGAAGGATTTGGGACGACTCGTTCAGTTGCACTGCGAGCGTCGTATCGAGAATATCTGATGAAGTCAGCCCTTGGTGAATCCATCGCGAGGCCGGGCCGACCGATTCGGCCACGTTTTCGAGAAAAGCGATGACGTCGTGATTGGTTCGCTTTTCGATTTCGAGGATCTTCGGAATCGAGAACCGCGCCCGTTTTCGAATCTCAACAGCGTCGTCTTTCGGAATCTGGCGGAGCTCTGCCATCGCCTCGCAGGCGAGCACTTCAATTTCCAGCCAGATCTCAAACTTGCGTTGGTCCGACCAGATTTTGCTCATCTCCGGCCGGGAATAACGGTCGATCACGCTAGGAACATAAAAGCGACCACCGTGAGCGAAAAGCGTTTTTAAACGATCGCGCTTCTTTTCATTAACCACCTCGCCTTGAGCGAGGTCCTTTGAGCTGCTAAAGCGGTTGCGATTCGGTGCGGCGCATGGCACCGCGCTAAAGCACGGTGTTAATGAAAAAGCATCTCACGCTTTGCGCGAGAGGCCTCGGCCACGGGACTTATGCCGACCCCACAAGGGAAGAGTACAGTAGAGTAAGTCGAAGCTCCCCGAAAAGAGCCGCTGCTTTAGCAAACCCGGGCGCGCAGCAAACGTCCGTTATCCTTCACGCGTACCTGGCCGCTGGCCAAAAGATCTGCGACGGCTGCCACCATCTCCGTGCTGCTACAAGTGCAGGAACTAACTGCCAGGATCAGATCACCGAGCGAAAGCCGAGTGCGCGGTTTAATGATTTGGCGAAGTTGAGGATTTCTTTTCATATAGTGACCGTTCCTTCGCTGAGCAGGTCCGATGCCAGCGTTCGTTGTGAATATGTCGTCCATGGTGTGAGTGCAGTTGTTCACTTTCTGTGCACGATATAACTGACCGTTGCGTGACACTTTTGTTCAATTTTAAAACATAAAAACTTCAGGTCGATGGCGATCCGTGGTCTCGACGACGTTCAATGATTACGGGCCAAATAACTGCGCTGAAGACAACGCACACTCAGCACGAGCGTTGAGATAAACCGCTCCCGCTGGTCGCTAGGCCGCTGCCTCGGTCAATCGGTTCGCTTTTTACCGGTGAGGCGGACCACCACCAGATAAAGAACTGTGAGCACGGCGCATGCGATCACGATTGTGTGGAAATTACCGCTTTCCTTTACCGCTTTGATCAAAGCCGTCGCGTCTTGCGATTCAATCATTTCACGCGTCAGCACTTTTTGGCCAAACCAAGCCAGGACCGAACACCACAGCGCTGATCCGGCCAAGGTCATTACGCTGAATGTGGCGAAATTCATCCGAATGATGCCAGCCGGAATGGAAATGACATGACGGATCACCGGCAAAAGGCGCGCAAAGAAAATGCCCCCTGCTTCGTATCGATGTACCCATCTTTCGGCGCGCTCTAGTTTATGCTCGCTAAGCAGAAAATAGCGTCCCCACCGGGCGATGACAACGCGTCCTAGCCACAACGCTACCCAATAGGTCGCCGTGGCTCCAAGCCACGAGCCGAATGTGCCTGCAGCGATGACACCGAACGTGTTTAATTTTCCCTCCGAAGCCAGAAATGCAGCAGGAGGAATAACGATCTCGCTGGGCACTGGAAAGATCGAGCTTTCCATTGCCATGAGCAAAATGATTCCCAGATATCCCCACTGCTCGACCCACTGAAACCAGATTTGAACCAGATGATGCATATTGTCACTCCGAACCCTTCGACTACCCTCAGACCAGCTCCGTCGAGAAATCTTCCGATCTCAAGTCGAATGAATTCGCCCTAGTTCAGTCCAAAAACTAAAATCCGCAATTCAAAATTAAGATGTCGATTTACCGGCGCGTCCTTCGCTATTACCAACCGTTCTGGGGAAAAACGATGACCGGCCTGTTTCTGTCGCTCATCGGCATAGGCCTAAATCTGCTAAAGCCGTGGCCATTCAAGATCATCGTGGACGATTTCCTGCGACCAACGCCGGCTGCGCGGGGTGATTGGCGCACTTTGATCCCGCTGCTCTGTCTCGCGCTGGTCGTGATCCAGATTGCATGGGGAATCATTAACTGGATCACAAACTATCTATTCGTGAAGATCGGTCTCGAGGCGCTGCTTAAGCTACGAACCGATCTCTACTCTCATTTGCAACGCCTCTCTCTCAAGTTTCATGACGCGCGGCGGTCTGCCGATTCCAGTTTTCGAGTGGCATACGATTCGCAGTCGATCCAAACGATCTACAACAAAGGTTTCACCAATATCTTTGCTTCAGTAATCGCGCTGATCGGCACATTCATCGTGATGCTGAGACTCGACTGGACATTGACGCTGCTTTCCCTGGCGATTGTGCCTCTGATCGTGGGCGCGATTTATTTCTTCGCGCGCCGGATTCGTACTGAATCGACATCGATTCAGGAACAGGAAAGCGCCGTCCTTGCGCAAGCACAGGAGGGACTGAGCTCGATTCGGATGGTGCACGCTTTCGGGCGCGAAGACTTCGAGGTCCGACAATTTCATCAACAGGCGCAGCAGAGTTTGCAGGCAAATCTGCGGCTGACGTTGACGAATGTGAACAGCGCTCTGGTGATCAGCACCCTCATGGTGATCGGCACGGCGGCGATGTATTACGTAGGAACTCTGCATGTGCTCGCCGGAACGCTGAGCCTCGGTTCGTTGCTGGTCTTTAGCGCTTACCTCCTGATGCTGTATCAACCATTGGAATCCCTCACGTACACGGCGTGGGCAATGGAAGGCGCTACAGCGGGCGCGAAACGCTGCTTTGAAATTTTGGATAGTCAGGACGATGTGCGCGACTCGCCTACCGCCGTCGATATTTCAACGGCTAAGGGGGCGATCGAATTTCGCTCGGTCGATTTTGGTTACGCCGACAGCCGAATCGTCTTGCGCGATATCAATCTTACTATCGCACCGAATCAAATTGTCGGACTCGTGGGCGGCACGGGCACGGGTAAAAGCACTCTGCTCAGCCTGGTGCCGCGGTTTTACGACCCGACCACCGGATCCGTAATGCTCGATGGTCGCGATGTCCGCGAGATCACGAAAAAATCTTTGCGCGATCAAATCGCCATCGTCCTCCAGGACACGCTACTCTTCTCCACCACAGTCCGTGAGAACATCGCCTATGGCCGGCCCGGTGCGACCGAGGAAGAGATTGTTGAAGCGGCGCGACGAGCGCAGGCCGACGAGTTTATTCGGCAAATGCCGCAAGAATACAGCAGCCTCGTCGGCGAACGGGGCGGGCATTTGAGTGTCGGCCAACGCCAGCGCATTGGAATCGCGCGAGCCTTTCTGAAGAACGCGCCGATTCTGTTGCTGGACGAACCGACCTCAGCGCTCGACCCCAGCACCGAAGCTGCCATCATGGAAACCATCAAGGAATTAATGCGCGGCCGGACAACTTTGATTGCCACACATAGGCTGGCGACCATTCACAATCTCGACCAAATCATCGTGCTAGATCACGGACGCATCATCGAACAAGGCCGTGGCCCGGAACTCCTCACGCGTGGCGGCGTGTACGCGAAACTTTATGCATCAGGAAAATTTCCAACGTAACGCTGCATTGTCAGAATTAGCGACCCAATGAGCAACGTTCGAGAAGATCGACATGTAGAACACGACTGGTGGACGGAGCCGATTCCGCCAGACGTGGAGTTCGGCGAGGGTTTTTATTGCGAGAGCGCGCAAATTTTTCGATTTCTCCGCAGCAAGAAACCGCGCGCAGTCGTCATCGGCAAACATGTTTCCTGTTACGCAGGGTGCTCTTTTGCCATAGGAGTTAATGGCCAATGCTCGATCGGCGATTTCACGCTGCTCAATGGCGCGCTGATCATGGCGGAGGAAAAGATCGAGATCGGCTCATATTGCCTTGTTTCGTGGAATGTCGGCATCGCCGATTCGGATTTTCATCCGCTCGAACCAGCGCAACGCCTCATCGACGCGCAAGCGCTGGCGCCGTATTTCAAAAACCGTCCGGCGCGCCCCACATTGAAAACCGCGCCAGTCAAAATCTGCGACAACGTCTGGATCGGAATGAATGCCGTGATTTTGAAAGGCGTCACCATCGGTGAGAACTCAGTGGTCGCAGCAGGATCAGTCGTGACCAAAAGCGTCGAACCGAACACAGTCGTCGCAGGGAATCCGGCGGTGATCGTGAAACATTTCCAAGGGTGATTCGTTCTAACGTCCAACGCGTAACTCCCAACTCCCAACGTCGAATTCTCTTCATTCGATGTTGGACGTTCGGCGTTGGGCGTTCGGCGTTTTCTTTCTCATGAAACGCAAGCGCATCGTGGTCATGGGCTTCATGGGATCGATGCCCATAGCGGGCGTTGTCTGGCAACACATTCATTACGTCGTCGGGCTGCAACGGCTCGGGCACGACGTTTTCTTTATCGAAGATTCAGCGCGCCTGCCGTACAACCCTGAAACATTCGAGGTCACGGATGAGTTCGATTATGCGGCAAAAGTTCTCGACCGCCTGGCCCGAGACTTCGGTTTCAAAAATCGCTGGGCGTATTGCGCACGTTACTTGCCGGGCAATCCAACTGCGGGCTTCTCGTTGAAAAAAATCCGGCAACTTTATCGCGATGCTGACGCGATCCTGAATGTTTGCGGCACGCAGGAGTTCAATGACGATTTACTCGTTTCCGATCGCATTCTTTACATCGAGAGCGATCCCGGCGTTGAACAAATCAAGATCGATCAACGCGCGAAATCGACAGTCGAATATCTGCGGCGGCATCGCGCGCTTTTCACGTTCGGCGAAAACATCGGGACAAAAGATTTTCCGGTGCCGCTGCATGGGTTCAAATGGCTGCCCACGCGGCAACCAGTCGTGACGGATCTTTGGAAGACGGCGCGTGCGCCTTCTCGGGCGGCTGTGTTCACAACAATCGCGAACTGGTCCACGAGTGGTTTGAAGGATATCACCTGGCGCGGCAAAAAATACCTGTGGAGCAAATCGCGCGAATTTCTCCGGTTCGTCTCGGCACCAAAAGAAGCCGGCGAAACATTCGAGATGGCAACCAACATCGACGATGCAAAAACGCGCAAAAAATTTGGGCAAAATGGCTGGCGCCTGACTTCACCGCTGCAAATGAGCGTCGATTACTGGCTCTACCGCGATTATATCCAGCGCTCCAAGGGCGAGTTCACCGTCGCGAAGGATCAATACGTCCGGCTTAACACCGGCTGGTTCAGCGATCGCAGCGCATGTTATCTGGCAGCTGGTCGTCCTGTTATTACGCAAGAAACCGGCTTCACGAAAAACTACGGCGGCAAGAAAGGACTCTTGTCATTTCGAACGGTGAACGAAGTCGCAGATGCCGTGAAAAGAATTAATGCCGATTACGCGAAACACTCTCGCGCCGCTCGCGAGGTTGCCCGCGAAGTCTTCGAAGCTGAAAGCGTGCTCCAATCGGTTCTCGACCGGGCCGATATCTAAAGAATCACCAAATAACCACCGACATTAAGGTTGGAATTTCGAATCAATCAGCGCACGATCCCTGCATGAAAGTTGCCACGGTTATTGCTCGTGTTCTTCTCGGACTCGTCTTCGTCGTCTTCGGTTCGAACATCTTTTTGCATTTCATTCCGATGCCACCGCCACCGCCAACGTTGGCCGGAGACTTCACCAAGGCGCTTTTCCTAAGCCATTACCTTCACGTCGTTGCCATATTCCAAATCGTCGGCGGCTTGCTCCTGCTCGTCGGACGCTTTGTTCCTCTCGGTTTGGTTTTGCTTGCTCCCGTCATTGTGAACATTGATCTGGTTCACATCTTGCTTGAGCCCAGCGGTCTGCCCATGGCCGCCGTCATATCGATCTTGTTAGTCTTTCTCATCTGGCGATATCGCGACGCGTTTAGAGGAATTCTGAACCCCTGATCCAATCCATGGCTGCACAAACCGATAAAGAGACACCGCACATCGTCGTGCGCGGCGGCGCTGAGAATTTTCAGCAAGAAGTGATCGCGGGTAAACATCACCTTGTCGCCGACGAACCTACGAGCGTCGGAGGCGGTGATGCCGGGCCGGATCCATACGATTACTTGCTGGCGAGCCTTGGCGTCTGCACTTCGATGACGGTCGGTTTTTACGCGCGGCGAAATCATTTGCCGCTGGAAAACGTCACGGTTTCGCTGTGGCATTCGCGTGTTCACGCCAGGGATTGCGAGGAATGCGAGACCAAGGACGGTATGGTCGACAGAATCGATGTTGAAGTGGAACTGACAGGGGCTTTGACTGCACGAACAGCACGCGAAGCTGATGGAGATCGCCGCAAAATGCCCTGTTCATCGGACGCTCACGTCCGAGATCAACATCAGATTGCGATCTGCGGAGACGGCGTCTAGCTAAACAACAGGAATTGTAGCCACCGGCCTGTGGCCGGTCCTCCTCGCGCGTGGCTCCTACAAGACGGCCCGCAGGGCCGTGGCTACAGGCGTTCAGATCCGTTGCTCTTCCAGATCGTACACGTCGAACCAGTGATACACGACCCGGTTACGCGGCACATATCGATGGATGTAGTTCTCCATGTATTCCTGAAGCTCGTGCGGCAGATCACTGAGACGCAGGTCACGTTCTTTGTTGTTCCAGACAACGACCTCGGTGCGGGGGCGCTTTTTCGCATTTTTATCAATCCATTCGGCAATCTCATCGTCGGTTGCACCGCTGGCGACCAGCGAACGGAAATCGTCATAATGAATCTCGGCAAAATTCAGCCAGCGCTGATCGAGCGGGCAGTTGGAATGGTACCCGCCTTGCCAATCCGCAAGCACGGCGCGGCATTTGTCGACGGCGCGCGCCGCCAACACATAACCCGCCAGTGTGGCTCGCGGGCTACGCGGAAATTCTTTTCCATCCCGCAAATCACGCGCAAGCAGTTTCACTTTTTCAAGGTTCTCAGTCATGTTCTGTTTCTCTTGTTTTTGCATTCAGATAGTAAGGTTGCCTCGCGATTCCATGTCACCGCGTTATTTGGTTAATCGCAATAGGAGTCCCAATTAGGTGTCCGCTGAGTTGCCAGTACTTGTCGGAAAAGGTCGTCTTCTCGCATCGCATTAGCGACGTTGTCTGCTCATGCTTTCGCGTTCAGCAATTCCGGCAACCCATATTGCAGCAGATCCCCAATACGTTCGATGCTGATATCCGCCGCCGGATAGCTGGCGAGGAGTTTCGGATCGGTGGCATAGTGACCTTGCCTAACGAAGATGGTGGTCACACGCGCGCGCCAGATTTTTTTCACGGCTGCCAAAATACGCAACTTGTCGTCTACCAGCACGTAATGTTCGGCCGGATAACGTTGCTCGACGTCGTCGAGTTCCTGCTCCTTGTGAACGTAAATCAACACCCGTCCAGCGACGGCATTGGTCAATCCTGAGCGACTGACCTTGAGCGGCTGAAAAACGACGTCGCCGTCCGAGAGAATGGCCGCGGGCCCCCATTGCTGCACATGCTCAATCACCTTTACCGCATCGGCAAAAAGACGCTCAGCGAAAGGATAGTTGATGAAAAAATCAGACACACACACCAGATTCGGGGCGCGCGGGTGTTTGGACCGATACCTTTGCAATGCGCCGAGGTAATCCGCATAGCCCAATTCGGTCCGCAATTGCTCGAAAATCCGCCAATATTCTTGCGCTCCCTCCGCGCCGACCTCGCGGACGAGGTGATGTTGCAGATCTGCTGCGACTCTATCGTTATCTACCAACGTGTTGTCTACGTCGAACAAGAAGATGACACGAGTAGGAGATGCATCGCCGTCGTTCATTTTTCGCTAAACCAACCGCTGTACTTTTAATCGCCGAAATGCCTCTGCGGCAAGAAGCTCCGCGAACGTACAAGCATTATGGCTGTATTATCTTAGCCCATCGCTCGCCTGATTCAGAAGCCCCATTGACGCTTCGTCTAATTTGAGCTTGGTCGCGCCGATCAGCTCCTTCAATTGCGTAAGGCTTGTGGCGCTGGCGATGGGCGCGGTGACTGTTGGCCGTGCGATGAGCCACGCCAGCGCGACCCGCGCAGGTGTTCCATGAAGCCGCTTCGCCACCTGATCCAGCGCGTCAATAATCCTAAAGCCGCGCTCATTCAGATATTTTTTCACGAAATCGCCTCGCGCCTTGTTCGTAACATCGGCCGCAGACTTATATTTGCCTGTGAGAAATCCGCTCGCCAGCGAGAAATAGCTAATGACTCCCAAACCGTTTTCGATGCATACCGGTTCGAGTGTTTTCTCGTACTCCGCGCGATCGTAGAGATTATATTCCATCTGGAGGCACTCATACCTTGGCAATCCATGCCTTCTGCTTAGCGCCAGCGCATGGGAGAGCCGTTCGGCGCTATAATTGGACGCGCCGATGGCGCGCACCTTCCCCTGCTCCATCAACTGCGCGTAAGCTTGCAGCGTTTCATCGAGAGGGGTGTCGGGATCGTCACGATGGGACTGATAAAGATCGATATAGCTCGTCTGCAGCCGCCTCAACGAATCTTCGGCCGCACGCACAATGTAAGCGGCTGAAAGACCTTTGCTGCGCGGACCCATCTCGAGACCAACTTTTGTGGCAATGATGACTTTGTCGCGCCTGCCACCCTGCTTGAGCCATTTGCCAATGATGGTTTCCGATTCACCACCGCGATTGCCCGGCGCGAATCTGGAGTAAGCGTCAGCAGTGTCGACCAGATTAAATCCGGCGGCGACGAAAGCATCGAGCAACCTGAACGATGTTTGCTCATCCACCGTCCAGCCGAAGACATTCCCGCCGAACGCCAGCGGCGCTACCTCCAACCCTGAATTACCCAAGCTGCGTCTTCTCATTTTCTTTTGGGGGGGCCGCGATGTTCAAATCGCGCGAGTATCCTGAGCAAAACGCCAGCGAACCTGGGTTTGGATGGATTTTTCCCATGCGAAGGCACTCGCTGTGACACAAACTGCTTTACCCCTGAAAGAGGGATGCGATGAATCTCGACGTGTCCCCGCACTTAAAATTCAGCACACCATCGGTTTAACCGGAAAACAAGAATCACAAGATAAAGAGAGGATCAAAATGAAAAACGAAAGGCTAAATGGAAAGATTGCAGTGGTAACGGGAGCGTCGAAGGGAATCGGCGCGGGGATTGCGAAACAATTCGCGGAAGAGGGCGCGTCGGTAGTGGTCAATTACGTGTCGGCAAAACAAGACGCCGATCGCGTGGTGGATGAAATTATAAAGCGCGGCGGAAAAGCTGTCGCTGTCCAGGGTAACGTCGCGAAAAAAGCGGAAGTCGAGAGACTGTTCGCCGAAGCAGAGAAAGCATTCGGCAAGATCGATATCGTAGTGAACAACGCCGGCGTTTACGAATTCATGCCGCTGGAGGAAGTCAGCGAGCAGCAATTCCACCGAATGTTCGATACAAACGTCCTCGGAATGCTTCTCGCCACCCAGGAGGCGCTGAAGCATTTTAATCGCTGATGGCGGAAGCATCATTAACATCGGCTCACTCGCCAGTGTGCTGACTCCACCGACTGGCGTAGTTTACAACGCAACGAAAGCTGCCGTCGACGCAATCACGCGGACGCTGGCAAAGGAACTCGGTCCGCGCAAAGATTCGCGTGAATGCAATCAATCCCGGCATGGTGATTACAGAGGGAGTGATTACCGCCGGCATTCATGAAAGCGACTTCCGAACCATGATCGAATCCCAAACACCGCTCGGTCGAGTCGGTCACACGGACGATATCGCGCCTGCTGCCGTATTCTTCGCTTCCGACGATTCCAAATGGATCACCGGCGAAACGCTGCTCATCGCAGGTGGTCTGCGGTGACGGGTATCTAACACCAATCCTCAATCTGAACGAACGTGTTTTTGCCGTAACGAGGGCGACCTCCGTGTCGGTCGAAAAGGAATAGTTGTCAGGTCTGGTGCCTGATGTCCTCCGCTGCCGCGGCGTAAACGGCGTCTTCAGCGATGTTGGTCGCGTGGTCACCCACGCGTTCGAGACAGCGTGAGATTAAAATCAGGTTCAGATAGCCACGCAGTTGATCGCGATCCTGCATCATCCGTTCGGTCAACTGCCGATTTGCAGAGGCATTCATATCGTCGAGTTGCTTGTCGCGACTGACGACTGCCCGCGCCAGATCGACATCTTCTCGTACAAATGCGTCGAGGCTGTCCTTGAACATCGATATTGCGTGCGCCTGGATTGGCACGATCAAGTTCACTTCAGCCAGGGGCGCATGGTTGTTCAATTTGCGCGCAGATTCAGCGATATTTGTCGCTTCATCGGCTACGCGCTCGATGTTGGGCGAAAGTTTCATCGCTGAGACCACTTGCCGCAAATCGGACGCGACCGGCTGGTAACGAAGCAAAATTTCGACACCGATCTTATCGATTTGCTTCTCTAATTGATCAACCTCATCGTCGTCAGCGATGGCTTTTGTGCAAAGGCCATCATCCCTGCTGAAGCAATCCATTGATGGCATGATAAAGACTGCGTTCGGTTAGTCCCGCCATCCTGAGTAGATCGTTCCGGAGATCGCTAAGCGCTTCATCGAATGTTCCAAGGATATGCTTCGGTGTGACCACCTTTATTTTTATGTGGCTAATAACATAACAGCCTTAGAACATCAGCTGCATACGTCCGATGACTTCGTCGAACTGGTCGTCGCCAAACTCGGGATTTGCATCGCGAAAATCCGACCATGTATGAAAGTAGTTGATCATTACTTTGATATCGTCGCCGCGAATGTAGTAATTGAGTCCGGCGACGATTGATGAGATACCGTCGTTACCCTTTTGCCCCGGGTTTAAGTGCTGCCACTGAACGACAGCCTGCAGCTTTTTCGGGATCAGGTAATAAGCGCCGGTAACATAAAACCCGTCTGTCGTGAATTCGTCGAAACCCGGAGACACTCCGTTCACGGTACGCGGATTAACATGTTCTTGAAGGAATTCGGCAATTAGATCAAGCGGACCCATTCTCAGCCAGGCGTCGACGCTCCATGCGGTTCGCTCATCCGGCCCGGGTAGAACGAATGGCGAAAGAGAACCGTCGGAGTTCACCAATAAATTCAAGCTTTGTGAGATATTTGTTCCCTGGTCGTCGCGGCTGTTCAGAATGTCGGCGCCAAGTTTGAGGAAAGATCCTTTTCCAAAAACGTCCTTCAGCAACGCGGATTCGAGTCTGCCCACATACATAAAGTTGTTGTTGTCGTTATTAGTGATGTTCCGCCCGTTGCCATTGAAAATGCCGGCGTAGTAGGTCAGCAGATCTGCTTGGCCGGGCCAGATGCTCGCAAACGGTTTTCCCCACAGTTCCACACCGATTTGCCGGTCTGGGGTGATTGCTCCGGTTGGCAACGTACGTTCAATCGTGAGCAGGGTGGTATCAGGCGTCAGCTGCTCGAGCCCAAATGGCGCTTTGTATTGACCGATTTTCACCTGGGCCGCAGGGAATTGATGCCAGTTCATCCAAATGTCTGTTGCGGAAAACGCAGTCCGATTGCCCGAAAGACCATCACTCTGGCCAAAATCGCCTTCCACTTTGAAATCGAATTGTTCGGCAAAATCGCCGGTGAGATTGATTCGTGCGCGGCGCAAACGGAAGCGATCCTTCAACGCGGTCTGGCCAAAACGTCCCTCGAACGCGGACACATCGCCGTCCTCAAAATTCATCTGTATAAATCCGCCCAGCGTCAGCTTCAATTCCTGTCCCCGCTGCTGCACGTAGAGTGGCGATTTTTCGTCTTGGGGAACAACTTTCTCGACATAGGTTTTTCCATCGTGAGTCACCTTGGTTTTGAATTTGCCGTCGGGCACAGCGGCAGTTGGCTGTTTTAAGCTCCGAACTTCGGCTTCAAGTTCCGCGTTGCGCTTTTGCAATTGCTCTACTGCGCGTTCGAGCTTCTCGAGTCGATCGGATTCGGAAGCAGCCTCCATAATTACCGGCTGAAGCGCTGTCATCAGCAGCACCAAAAAAAGAACGAGGTTTTGTACAAAACGTTTTCTGATCGACATATGTTTCTCCTGTTTGTTGCGCGTTGGCGCGAGGATTTGTAACGGATTCCCTGGGACCGGAAAATTGATCGGATTCAGTCTTCGCTAGGTAATTGGATCAGTGATGGGTTCCAATTCCGCGCTCGAGCATGTAACCGATGAGGGCTGTTGCCGGAAGCGTGAAAACCCATGCCCAAACAATTCGTTCTACCACTGTCCATCGGATTCCAGTGAAACGTTTTACCGCCCCGACGCCCATGATCGACGTGGAAATCACGTGTGTGGTGGAGAGTGGAATGCCGTAGTAGCTCGCGGCTTGAATGATTAGCGCGGCAGTGGTTTCGGCCGCGAAGCCATGCACCGGCTGCAACTTCACCACCTGGTGGCCGAGCGTGCGAATGATGCGCCAACCACCAGCCGCCGTTCCCGCGGCCATCGTCACGGCGCATAGAGCGATCACCCATGTTGGAAGTACGAACGCTGGCGTTTTCAAAAAATCGAGCCAGCGCGGCAAATGCTCGAAGCTGCCCGCCTTGGTTCCGGTAAACAGCGCCAGAGTGATAATGCCCATCGTTTTCTGTGCATCATTTGTGCCGTGGCTGTGCGCCATCCAGGCCGCGCTGAAGATCTGCAGTTTTCCGAATAGCGAATGAACAAAATGTGGCGTCAGGCGATGCAATGCGATGAGCAACAAAAACATGAAGAGCGCGCCGAACACAAAGCCGGCAATTGGCGACGCGATCATAGGAAGGACAACCTTCGGCCACACACCTTCGTTCCATTTTATGACTGACCAGTCGCCCTTGGCGGCAGCCAGTGCAGCGCCGCAAAGCCCGCCGATCAGGGCGTGACTTGAACTTGATGGTAAGCCGAGCCACCAGGTGGCAATATTCCAGCTGAACGCGGCTATCACCGCCGAGAGCACAGTGATCATAGTAACCACTTCGGTGTCCACCAATCCTTTGCCGATCGTAGAAGCAACCGCACCGCCGAATAACGCCCCGGTTAGATTGAAGAATGCCGCCATCGCAATCGCCTGGCGCGGTGTTAGTACTCGCGTCGAGACGACGGTGGCGATCGCGTTTGCCGCGTCGTGGAAGCCATTGCTGTATTCAAAAATGACAGCGGCCAGAATGACCAAAATCAGCGTGAGCACGCGATCAGTTTGCTACGAATATTTGAGCGCCACCTGCAGGATAATGTTCCCCGCGTCGCGGCAGCGGTCGATCACTTTTTCCAAGAGACTGTAAAGATCATGCAGAAAAATAATCTGCTTCGCGGCGTGATCGCCTTTGAAAAGATCACGAAGGCGCTCCAGTTCGAGCTTGTCGGCATCCCCTTCTATGCCTTGCAGTTTGGTGTTCATCTCGCGCGCAGTGCGGGCGTCGATCCCGTGGCGCAGTTGTTTTACCATGGCTAGCACCATTTCGGCGGCCTGATCGAGCAGCTCAACTTGTTTACCAAAACTTTGCCCTGCCAGATCTTCGGGGCGGATCAAGATGCGCTCGCCAATTTTCTCGACCGTTTTCGGTATTTTATAGAGCGCGGCCCCCAACTCCTGGATGTCTTCCCGTTCGAAAGGAGTGACAAAGGTTTTGGAAAGTTGCTCGGTCAATTCCTGCGTGATCCGTTTATCCTCACGCCGGCTGTGGGCGAATTGCTCCAGGTTTTCCGGTGTGTCGTGCTGCTCGAGTTTTTGCAATAAGCCGATCAGGTGATGGACGCTTGCGTCCGCCTGCTGCGCACTGGCTTCGAGCAGATCGTAAAACTTTTGGTCGCGCCCGAGCAGCTTTTGAATCGAAAACATAGCCGTTCAGTCGGTACTCGACCCCGTTGATTGTTGCAACGCCAGAACTGCGGTTCGTACGCGCGCGGGCGGACGAATTCCACCGTGACACGAGATATTTATCCATCAGTTTGTGCGCCCGCTTGCATAAACATTTCTCTCAGGGAAGTCTAAACAAACTGATAGAAAGAAACATTATGGCTACAAAAGATAAATCTACAGAGTCGGTCTACAGAGTAACGGAAGTAATCGGCACGAGTGCACAATCCTGGGAGGACGCGGCAAAAGCTGCCGTGAAGACTGCGGCCGGGACGCTGCGTGATCTGCGTATTGCCGAGGTTGTGAAAATGGATGTCAAGATTGAGGACGGAAACGTGCTCGAGTTTCGAACGCGATTGCAACTGTCCTTTAAATACGAAGGCTAGTTCGCACGCAGAAGAATCTGCGCGCGCCATCAAGCGAGGATCGTCATCGTCCTGATGGACAGTAAAATCCCGGGACTGCATCACGTCACTGCGATCGCGAGCGATCCGCAGCGGAATCTCGATTTTTATGTCGGGCTTCTTGGTCTGCGTTTCGTGAAGCGGACGGTGAATTTTGATGATCCGGGAACGTACCATTTTTATTTCGGCGATCGGCGCGGCACGCCGGGAACAATCCTGACATTTTTTCCGTGGCCGGGAGCGCGCCGCGGAATGCGCGGCACCGGCCAGGTCGAAGCGACAGCGTTCGCAATTTCACCGGATTCAATTGGTTACTGGCTGGAACGTTTGAAACAACAGCACGTGACGGCTGAGAAAACATCTACGCGTTTCGGAGAAGAAGTAATTCGATTGCTTGATCCCGACGGACTTATGGTTGAGCTAGTCGCCTCGAATTCTCACGGACAAGTTGAGCTGTGGCCGGACAGCCCGGTCGCAGCAGAGCATGCGCTTCGCGGCTTTCATAGCGTGTCCGCCGCGTTGGAAGGTTACGAGAGAACTGCGCGGTTATTCACCGAGAGCTTCGGCTATCGTTTGATTGATGAATCGGGCAACCGGTTTCGGTTTGCATCGTCGGACGACATCTGCGCCCGGCAGAATTGTCGACCTGCTGTGTCAGCCGGACACCGCGATGGGCCGCGTCGCGGCCGGTTCGGTGCATCACATTGCGTTTCGAGCGAAAGATCAGGCCGAACAACTCCAGTGGCGCGAGCATCTCGTCGATCTTGGCTACAACGTCACGCCAGTAATCGATCGCACCTATTTTCATTCCATTTATTTCCGTGAACCGGGCGGTGTGCTGTTTCGAAATCGCAACCGAGCCACCCGGTTTTACGTTGGATGAAAAGCTAGACGAACTCGGCACACAGTTACGTCTTCCGCCGGGGATGGAATCGGCGCGGTCAGCAAATTGAAAAAGTTCTACCGCCGATTCGCGTGCCGGCAAAGCATGAAGTGACGCGAAATAGCCTTCTGCTGTAGCCCACGGGTTGCACCCGATGGAGCCGTCGAAATTGCCCTATAGCTGCGAACAAACAATCGTCCAATGCGACTGGCCACAGCAGGTACAAGCCTACGTTCCAAGCTGCTCCTTCCACTATTAGCAATCGTGAAACTTCGACCCGATTTCATTCACGAGTTCGTTCCTGGCAGCTCGTCGCGCACACTTTTGCTGCTGCATGGCACGGGTGGAAACGAACGGGATCTGATTCCGCTTGGACGCGAACTTGATCCGAATGCTGCCTTGCTCAGCCCGCGGGGTAAGGTGCTCGAAAATGGAATGCCGCGGTTCTTTCGACGATTGGCCGAAGGGGTATTCGATATTGAAGATCTAAAATACCGCACGAACGAACTGGCGAACTTTGTTACGGCGGCCGCTCAACATTACGGATTCTCTAACGATCAGTTAGTTGCCGTCGGGTACTCTAACGGTGCAAACATCGCCGCGAGCATGTTACTGCTTCGGCCGGAAATTATTCACCGGGCGATTTTATTTCGCGCCATGGTGCCACTGAATCCGGACACACTGCCCGGCCTTTCATCTGGACGCGTTTGGATCGGCGCGGGTGATCAGGATCCCATTATTCCCCCGTCAGAGGTCCAACGTCTTGTCGAACTTCTCCGCCGCGCCGGCGCAGACGTGACGATTCGTTTCTTCAATGCTGGTCACGGCCTAACGAAGGACGATGTTATAACAGCTCGAGACTGGCTCGACAGAGTTGCAGGGGAAGCTGACAGCTTCCCCTACAGATAGAGAAGCAGGATGAAGACAACCCGGCTTGAAGCATTCAGCGACGGAGTCCTCGCCATTATCATCACGATCATGGTGCTGGAACTGAAAGTGCCGCACGCGGTTGAGTTCGCGGCATTGAAGCCACTGCTACCGGTGCTTTTGAGCTATGTGCTAAGTTTTATCTACATCGGCATTTACTGGAACAATCACCATCATCTTTTCCAAGCCACGGAACAGGTCAGCGGCGGAATTCTCTGGGCAAATCTGCATTTGCTGTTTTGGTTGTCGCTCTTTCCTTTTACCACGGGTTGGATCGGTGAGAACAGGCTAGCTGCCATTCCGACCGCCGTATATGGTTTCGTTCTGCTGATGGCAGCTATCGCCTATCTTATTCTCGAGCGGGCTATCGTTGCCAAGGAAGGTCGCGACTCCTTTGTGGCGCGGGCTATTGGCTCGGATTGGAAGGGTAGACTCTCCGCTGTGCTTTATTTGGCCGCTATCCCACTCGCGTTTGTGAGTCCGTGGATTTCCATCGGACTGTACGTCTTCGTCGCGCTCCTCTGGTTAGTTCCTGACCCTCGGATCGAGCGGAAGCTGGAGAACCGCAAAGAGTAAACCAAGGACGAAAACGCAGTTTCGATAGCGAAGCACAAACCGAGATCTGAAACCAAAAACAAGAATATAATCAAATCAGATGCGCTCATTCCGCAGCACTCTTTGCGCGACGGTTTTAGGTAACGCGTCACACAATTGTAACGTTGACGGTCATTACCTGAGAGGACGACGCTTGTCAGGGCTGACTCTGCCATGGGTGGCACATCGTCTCGTGGAACCAAAACCGAAAGGAAATCGAAAATGCCATACGTAACTGTTGGAAAAGAAAACGGAGCTAACATCGACATCTATTATAAAGACTGGGGCAGCGGGCAGCCGATTGTGTTCAGTCACGGCTGGCCTCTTTCGGCGGATGATTGGGACCCGCAGATGCTTTTTTTCATGAGTAAAGGTTACCGGGTCATTGCTACTGATCGGCGCGGACATGGCCGCTCGACTCAAACCGGCGACGGTCACGACATGGACCACTATGCCGACGATCTGAAGGCCGTCACCGATCATCTCAACCTGAAAGATGCGATTCACGTGGGCCATTCGACTGGTGGCGGTCAGGTGGTGCATTATCTCGCCCGTCATGGCGACAAGAATGTGGCGAAGGCGGCGATTATCAGCGCCGTGCCGCCGCTGATGGTGAAGACTCCGGCCAATCCGTTAGGTCTGCCCAAATCAGTATTCGACGATCTCCAAGCGCAGCTCGCCGCGAACCGGGCCAAGTTCTATTACGATCTGCCAGCCGGCCCCTTCTATGGCTTCAACCGTCCCGGCGTGAAAACGATCGAACCTCTCATTTGGAACTGGTGGCGTCAGGGCATGATGGGCGGTGCCAAGGCGGGTTATGACGGGATCGTCGCGTTCTCGCAGACTGACTTCACGGAAGATCTGAAAAAGATCAACGTGCCGGTTCTGGTCATGCATAGCGAGGACGACCAGATCGTGCCCTATCAGGCCTCTGGTCCATTGTCAGCAAAGCTTCTCAAGAACGGCACGCTAAAGACCTACAAGGACTTGCCGCACGGCATGATCACGACGCACGCAGATGTCATCAATGCCGACCTGCTCGCGTTCTTCAAAGGTTAAGCCGAACCCAGAATCCGAAAGCTTTGAGCCAAACAATCCTTAGAGAAACAAACGCATATGAATAACAAAATGAAGATCGTGGTTATTGGCGGCACCGGCCTCATTGGATCAAAGGTCGTAAACATTCTTCGCCAACGTGGTCATGAGGTGGTGGCGGCATCACCTTCGAGCGGCGTGAACACGCTCACGGGTGAAGGATTAGCTAAAGCGCTAACAGGAGCTCAGGTGGTCGTCGATGTGGCGAACTCACCTTCCTTCGAAGACAAGCCTGCTTTGGACTTCTTCGAAACGTCAGGTCGCAATCTTCTTTCTGCGGAAAAGTCCGCCGGCGTGAAGCATCATGTGGCACTGTCGGTAGTCGGGACTGATCGCCTGACTGGAAGTGGTCCCGGTTCCTTGAGTGGTTACTTCCGCGCGAAGTTGGCGCAGGAAAATCTGATCAAGGCTTCCGGGATCCCGTTTACGATCGTGCACGCAACGCAGTTCTTCGAGTTCGTGAAGAACATAGCCCAGTCGGCGACTGACGGGTCAACCATTCGGTTGTCGCCAGTGCTTATGCAGCCGATGGTTTCCGATGATGTTGCTGCCGCGGTAGCAGAGGTAGCTCTCGGGAAACCGATGAATGCAATGGTTGAAGTAGCTGGGCCTGACAAGATCCGGCAGGATGAACTTGTCCGGCAGTTTCTGACTGCGACGGGCGACCCCCGGAACGTGGTTACCGACACTAATGCGGGCTACTACGGCATAAAGGTGAACGATCAAAGCCTCGTGCCCGGAGATAATCCCCGCCTCGGCACAACGCGTTTCGAGGAGTGGCTCAACCATATCACTCCGCAGAAGAATGCGATTGAGCGACAGTCGGCGCCCGCATCAAATCTCCCGGGGAACGTGACAAAAGTGGTCACTCTTCTCCTTTGCGGAATTGTCTTCGCCGCTCTGTCCAAGGTGACCGTAACCATGGCCGCCTCGACGGAACCCAAGGAGGCGAAGTCTACGGAGCTCATGTCGAAAGACCTGACGGACCTACCTGGAAAGGAAGGTCTGATGCTGATGATTGAGTATCCTCCGGGTAGCTCGGACCCAATACATCGCCACAATGCACATGGGTTTATTTATGTGCTGGAAGGCTCGATCGTAATGCAGGTCAGGGGCGGGAAAGAAGTAACTCTGACACCTGGCCAGACCTTCTACGAAGGCCCTGAGGATGTTCACGTCGTCGGGCGAAATGCTAGCCAAACCAAACCGGCGAAATTCGTCGTGTTCTTCGTGAAGGACAAAGGCGCCCCGGTACTGGTACCCACCAAATAAATCAAAGCTGCGAACATTTCCGCTTTCCCAGCATCGCGAAGACTGAAGCTGCTGGCCGTGTTCGTGGTCAATAGGGACGAAAAGGAACTGTTGACGCCGCTCGAAAAATGAGACAGCTCTTGAGTGAATTCTAAGCATCCTTCCTGCGGCAGTGTTCTTGCCCTCGGATGATTCGAAGTGGATCACCGGAGAAATGCTTCTCATTTCGGGCGGTCTAGGTTAGATTGTACAGGCAAACGGTTCAGCAATAGGAAAGGGAAACGAAAACATGAAAACAAAATTGTCCGCCGTGGCACTTATTGCGAGCGCGGTCACGGTTGCGCAAGCCAACCCACGAGGTGTTCACGCAGCGCCAGGGGCATCTCACAGAGGCGCAGTTGCCCGGAGTGCCCCGGCGATTCACGCTCCGATGCGGCCCAACGGTGTTTCAGCGTTCCGCTCAGCGCCGATACGGTCACACGGCAGTAGCCCGTTGTATTCAGGTCAACGCCATTCGTCGTTTGGCATGCGTTCGTCACCTGCGTCCGCGTACCGGCGGCTATGTATTCGAGTCGAGGTTCGTTCACGCGTTCCGGTCCATACACAGTAGCAACTATCCCGCAACGCAATCATGTCGCACCATTCGCGAATCGCAGAAACCCAGCTGTCACACGCGTATGGAACCCGCGAAACACCGGAACCCAGTTCCGAAATGGAAACAATCTACGGAACGCAAACAATCTGCGGAATGCAAACAATCGCGACGCTCCGAAATGGAAACAATCATCTGCGGCGTGACTGGCAAAAACACGTTTTCTCTCACCGCTCAGGGGATTGGCATCGCGACTGGAACCGCAACTGCAACCATTGGTGGAATGGCCACCAATGCTCCTTCATTAATGGAGCGTGGGTGATCTTCAATCTGGGATTTTCTCCGTGGTGGTCTTCGTACTACCCGGACGATTACTACTACGACAATGGCTTTCCGAATGATGGCTACGGCTCGTCGACCTACGGTTACGAATATCCCTATTCCTACAATTATGATCCCGGCGACTACAACTCCGGCGATTATCAGGGGCAGATGTATTACGATCAAAACAGTTATCCCGACCAATCGCAGGGCTACTACGATTCCGGTGTTTACCAAACTCAAGCGTACGACGATCCGAATGCCTACAACGATGAATCGCAATCAGAAGATTCGACCATCGTCGCAGCGCAGGAGCGACTGGCTCGCCAAGGGTACTACCGCGGCGAGACAGACGGTGTGCTCAGCGCCGAGACGCAGAAAGCCATCAGGCGTTATCAAAACACTAACGGCTTGCGCCAGACAGGCTACCTCGACAGCGACACCCTCGCGGTAATGGGATTAGCCAAAACCACGAGCTACTAAATCTGAGATCGGAGATGTGGTGGCCCGGTAAACGAGGCCGGGCAGCGTCGGAGCACCAAAACCATGGCGTAACTCAGTTGGGCACGATTTTGGATACAGCAAGCAATGCATCACGCACGTCACATGATTACAGGCAGTGAAATCCGTAAAACAGATTATCCGATCGAGAAGCTTCTGCTCGATCGGTGGTCGCCGCGCGCAATGTCGGGCGAAGAAATTTCGCACGAGGAATTGATGCGGTTATTCGAAGCGGCGCGCTGGGCGCCGTCATCATTCAATACGCAGCAATGGCGCGCGCTTTATGCGCGTCGCGGTACGGAGCACTGGCAGACGTTCTTCGATTTGCTCGTGGACGCGAACAAGGCGTGGGCAAAGAACGCAGCCGTTCTTGTCGTCTTCATTTCACGAAGGAATTTCGATCATAATGACGAGCCGTCAGTCACGCATTCGTACGACTGTGGAGCAGCGTGGGAGAATTTCGCGTTGCAAGGCTTTCAACAGGGTTTGGTTGTGCATGGGATGCAAGGATTCGATTACGATCGGGCGCGCAAAGAGCTGCGGATCCCGGACGACTTCCAAGTCGAAGCGATGGCAGCCGTCGGGAGACCAGGTCCGAAAGAATTACTTCCTGAAAAATTGCAGGCACGCGAAAGTCCGAATGATCGGCGGAAGCTTTCGGAAAGCATCTTTGAGGGACCGTTCAGGCCTAAATAGTTTCGGCCATAGCGAGCCACCCGTACCCCTCATTGAGGACGAATTTTTTCAGTCCACGGCGTTACTCTTCTCATCCGTCGCATATGTGGCGTTGCTCCAATCCAAAACAGCGCAGTGAGTGCGCTTGCCACGGCGAGCGCGGCGCCAATCACCATCACCCAGCGAAATCCGGACACGAAAGATTCATCGATTGCGCGACGAATTAGCTGGTGCGTTTCGGGGTTCACATTTTCTGGAATGTCGATGGCCGCGAGCTTTATCGATTGAGTTTGCAGCGATTGCGCGACTGACGCCGGCAAATTCGTAGTGCTCAGCTTGTGATCCAGATTTGTTTTGAACACATGGATCATTACGACTCCAAGAACTGCAATCGCGATGAGACTCGCCGTGCGCGCGACGGCGTTGTTCACTCCCGATGCAGTCCCAGCGCGGTTTTGCGCGATCGAACTCATCACCGTCGTGGTGAGCGGCGCTACAGTAATGGCCATGCCTAATCCCAAGAGAACCACCGGCGGAAAGAAATTTGTCCAGTAATTGCCGCCAATTCCCGGGAGCAGGAAAAGCAAATAACCAACGGCCGTGATAATCGGACCGACGACGAGTGGAAGTTTTGGTCCGTAGCGCGCCACAAGTCCGCCGGACCAACCCGAAAGGAACGACATGATCAGTATGAACGGCAACAGCACTGCGCCGGCAGCAGTCGGTGGGTACCGCTGAACCTGAATCAAATTCAACGGCAGGAAAAAGAGTGTTCCGCCAAGCGCAGCATAGAGCAGAAATGTTAAGAGATTCGTTCCAGCGAACGTCCGCGAGCGAAACAATGTCAGCGGCAACATCGGATGCGAAAGGCGAGATTCGACAAAGAAAAACAGGATCAAAACGGCAACGCCTGCCGTCAACGCCATGATCACTAGGCGATCGTTAAAACCGACCTGGGCCGATTCGATCAATCCGTAAACCAGCGCGCCCAAACCGAGCGCTGCCAAAATCGCGCCTAACCAGTCGACGTGGGTGGTTTCTCTGTCGGCATTTTCTGCTACATGGCGGAGCGAGATCAACATCACAACCAGTGCGATCGGAAGATTGATGAAAAACACAGCGCGCCATGAAACATGCTCGATCAGCCATCCGCCAAAAACCGGCCCCACTCCGGCAGTGATTGCGCTGAAGCCCGACCATAATCCAATTGCGCGTCCGCGTTCTTGCTCGGAGAAAGAATTGCTGATGATCGCAAGACTGCCCGGGACAAGGAGTGCCGCGCCGAATCCTTGAAACGCGCGGGCCGCGATCAATTGGTGAATGTTCCCGGCGAGACCGCATGCGGCTGATGCAACCGCGAAGATCGCAACACCGAGCAAAAAGATGCGACGCCGGCCGTAATGATCGCCTAACGAGCCACCGACAAGCAACAATGCCGAAAGAAGAAGCGCGTACGACTCGACTACCCATTGAACGTCCGCGGCAGTGGCATTGAGATTTGTTTGCAGCGCGGGCAACGCCACGTTTACGACCGTGCCATCGATAAACGCCATGCTCGAAGCGAGAATGGTTGCGGCGAGAATCCAACGACCGCGAGTTTTCGAGCATGCCGCCGCCGCCCGGCCAGATCGAATTATGTTCTCGTCACAAGCGTCTTGAAGAACTACCGGCATGTTTGTGGATACGGCAAAACCACAGGTTCCGGCAAGTTCCTCCCCTCTCCTCCGTAATTTTAGTGTCCGTCCCGCGTCACGCGACAACGTCGATTACTCACAGAACCACGGTTCCGCGCAATATTTCCACGGCGTAACCACCGACGCGGACATTGCTAACGCGTCCCCCTTCCCGCGTCGCCCGGACATGCATTTCGCTTGGGCGACGGCATTCGACGCCTTGTCGAATCACCACCTGCTCATCACTTTTTGCGACGCCGTGTTGAACCATCCAACTGGCAGCGCAACCTGCCGCCGATCCGGTGGCTGGGTCTTCGCCACCGTAAAAAAACATTCGTGCTCGAGCTTCGAGCCGGCCTTCGCGCCGCTCGGGACAAAGAAAATAGAAAAAGTTCGCACCGCTGTTCTTCAGGAACTCCGCTGCCTGAATGTAACTAAACTTTAGATCCGAGAGCGTCTGTCGATTGCGGAATGGCACGATCGTGAAGTTCAATCCTGTCGAGACCGGTTGGATCGGCCATTCCGAAGAGATTTCGTCCATCGCGATTCCGATGACGCGAGCGACCTCCTCCCGCGAAAGTGGAGTTCCGAATTCAGGATCGCGTTGACGCATTTCACCGAACACCTGACCGTCCACTCGATCGCAGCCGTCGTTCTCGGAATTCGCAGTGAAGCGCACCGGAATTTTTCCGGCCTTCAAATCAAGAGTGATCTCGGCGGGCTTCGTGGATTCCGACGCATACAAATACAGCGCTGTGCCGAGCGTCGGATGGCCGGCAAATGGCAATTCCGCCTCGACCGTAAAGATACGCACCTTCTTTCCGTCGCGAGCTTCAGTGGCAGCATCGCGCGAGAAAATGAAAGTCGTTTCCGAAAGATTCATCTCGCGCGCCAACGCTTGCATCTCGGCATCAGTCAATCCGCGAGCGTCGGGGAAAATCGCCAGCGGATTACCCGCGAGCGGCGTCTGCGTGAATACATCAAGTTGAACGAATTCGTAACTGCGGTTCGGCATAACGAAATTTATCGATTTGTGACACGGAACGTGCAACACGAAGATTGCTTCGATTTCCGACAACGGTAAAAGAAGATCTCCATGCGACATCTGGAACGGCACCGCAGTGCAAGGATCGGATGGTTGCGCGCAGCTGTCCTGGGCGCGGACGACGGCATTGTGTCCACCGCAAGTCTGATAGTTGGGGTTGCCGCTGCAGGTTCTCCGCGCGTCGCGATTCTGCTGGCGGGTGTCGCCGGTCTTGTAGCCGGCGCGCTCTCAATGGCGGCGGGTGAATACGTATCAGTGAGTTCTCAGTCAGACACAGAAAAAGCCGACCTTGTTACTGAGAAAGGCGAGTTGGCGACCCAGCAGGCAGCCGAAGAAAAAGAGCTGGCTGACATTTATGTGCAGCGAGGTCTCGATCCAGAACTTGCCCGGACAGTCGCAGTGCAATTGATGGCGCACGATGCGCTTGCTGCTCACGCGCGCGACGAACTTGGCATAACAGAACAAACGACCGCTCGTCCGCTCCAAGCGGCAGTGGCATCCGCTGCAACATTCGCGATTGGAGCGGCTCTACCGTTACTCGTGGTCGTCTTTGCGCCGCTCACAAATCTTTGGCTCGTCGTTTCCGGAACTTCGCTCGTCTGCCTCGCCGCGCTCGGCGCACTCGCTGCTCGCGCCGGCGGCGCGTCTCCCTGGATCGGCGGCAGCAGGGTCGCATTCTGGGGCGCACTCGCGATGGCGGCTACGGCAATCATCGGGAAGCTTTTTGGGGCTACTGTGTCTTGATTTATGGAAAGCATCCAGCGAGGTCAGGTTTTGTTTGTCCAGACCCGTGCGTAAATTGCGCATGTGACTGAGGAGGAACGGGACGAGCAATTTTATCGCGACACTGAAAGCATCGCGTTTCCGAAACTGAACGATCAGCAGCTTTCGCTACTTGAGCCTTTGGGCGAACGCCGCGTGATGAAGCGCGGCGACATGCTCTTCAAGGCCGGGCAGCGTGATCTCGGGCTAGCAATTGTTTTGCGCGGCGAAGTCGAAGCCTTCGAGACGCGCGATGGCACGGAATACAACCTCGCTAACGCACACGAGCGGGATTTCGTCGCCGACATATCAATGCTGCAGGGCACATCAATCCTCGGTTCGGCACGTATCACATCAGAAGAGGCCGAGATACTTCACATTCCGGCGGCCGAACTTCGGCGCGCGCTGGCGGAAATTCCCGCCGTGAGCAAGACAATCATCGATGCGTTGATCATGCGACGGCGGCGGGTCCGTCGCTATCGCGAATTTGCAGGCATGCGTGTTCTGGCCAGCCGCAACGAGCGCGACGGACATCAGCTCGATGATTTTCTCGACAAGAATCGCATCCCGCATCGGCTGGTAGAATTTGAGAGCGAACAAGGGCAGGCGTTGAGCGAACGTTTTCACCTAACGACTCGCGATTTGCCGGTCTTGATCACGTCGGCCGGTGCGCGCTTGCGCAAGCCGTCGTTGCGCGAAGTTGCCCGGGAAGCCGGCTTGCTGCGGCCGCTCGCGGAAGAAAATGAGACCGAAGTTTCTTGCGATCTGGCAATCGTTGGCGCTGGGCCGGCTGGGCTGGCCGCGGCGGTATATGCCGCGTCGGAGGGATTGAAGACGGTGGTTGTAGAAAGTTATGCGCCGGGTGGGCAAGCCGGTTCCTCGTCGCTCATTGAAAACTTCTTTGGATTCCCGACGGGCATTGGCGGCGGTGACCTAACCTGGCTGGCTCAGCTTCAAGCCTATCGGTTCGGCGCGAAATTTTCCACACCAGCCCAGGCCCTCTCCCTGCAGTACCACCCTGATGGCGAGTACCGTGCATGCCTCGAGACGGAAGGTTGCGGTGCAGTGCTTCGCGCAAAAACTGTCCTGATTACCACTGGCGCCGATTATCGCCGGCTCGAAGCTGAGGGCCGCGAACAATTCGAAGGTGTCGGCGTTTATTACGCTGCCACCGCGCTGGAGGGTCAGCTTTGTCGCAACGAAACTGTTGTTGTCGCTGGCAGCGGCAACTCAGCCGGCCAGGCAGCGATGTTCCTTTCCGACGGCGCGGCCAAGGTACTACTTGTCGTTAGGGGAAACAACATTGCCACCAAGATGTCGGACTATCTTTCGCGTCGAGTGCAGACTCAGAAAAATATTGAGATTCTCTACAACACTGAGATCCGCAAAATGTCCGGCGGCAAAAAACTGGAACAAATCGAACTGGAAAATACCAAGACAGGCGAGCGCCGAGTCGAGCGAACGCCAGCCGTTTTTTCCATGATCGGAGCTCGCCCGTGCACAGACTGGTTGCCGGCGGAAATTGAGCGAGACGAAAAAGGATTCGTCAAAACTGGTAGCGACGTCACAGAAGCACCAGCGTGGCGCGAAAACAAACGCCGACCCGCTCCGCTCGAAACGAGTCTTCCAGGAATCTTTGCCGCCGGCGATGTCCGCTCGGGATCGGTGAAGCGTTGCGCAGCGGCTGTCGGCGAAGGCGGAATGGCCGTCGCCGGAATCCATCTGAGCCTCGCATCACGACGTAACGCATCATCATCGCACTAATCGATCATGAATACCCGAGGATGTTCTCATCTGGATGCGCTCGCGATTGATTCGATCAAGCAGCCGCATCGTCGCGAATGCGAAGAATGCGTGAAGATCGGTTCCTATTGGGTGCATCTCCGAACGTGTCAGACGTGTGGAGTCACGTTGTGCTGCGACAGCTCGCCGAATCAGCACGCCAGCAAACACGCCCACGCCAGTGGACATCCGGTGATCGCTTCCGCGCAGCCGGGGGAGCATTGGTTGTACTGCTATCCAGACGAGGCCTTCACTGAATACTGAGTGGGATATTGGGTGCCCAATCGCATCAGTGGAATGCTGTGAAAATCGGTTTCCGTGCTTGGAAATAAGCATTGACACCTGACACGCCGATCCTCATACCTGCGCGGAAACAAAAAAGACGCAGACAGGGCTCGACAAGACTTGCCTTAGCTGTCTGCGCGGATCTCAAACAAGGTCGCGTTCAACCCAAAACAGAAAGAAACATTATCATCATGAAATCAATCATTACCATTGTCGCCATCACATTGTTTGGCTTGTTACCAACGACGTTCCTTCACGGCCAGACGTCGCCAAAACCCGCCGCGGGTGAAAAGCAGGCCGCGACCGCCGGAGCTGGCAAACGCACCGATGTTTATCACGTCCATTTCGCAAAAGCCGCGCTGGGTAAAGCCCTGCAATTGGGCGATTGGCTCAAAACACCTGATCCCAGTAACCCGATGCCCGATCATTTCATTGTTCTCCGTCATCAGGACGGTGACGCATGGGATTATGTCGTGATTACGCATCTCGGACCAAAAGCATCCGTGGAAGCTGCGGGAACCGCTGTGCCTCCGGACAAACGCGACTTGGGTGCGTGGCACACTGATACATTCGTGAACGGTCCTTCATGGGAAGAGTTCACAAAGGCCATGGGCATTGACGCGGACTCGAAGTCGAACACAACGGGGTCGGTTTACTCTGTCTCTTATTATCGCCCTGCCCCCGGTCATCGGGAGCAACTGGAAAAAATGCTCGGTGAATTGCCAAATGCGGCTGACGACACGACTGCCGGCAACGTGTTGATGCAGCACTTGGAAGGCGCCGATTGGACGTTTCTCGCCGTCGCTCGGTACAATTCGTGGGACGATTATGCCAAAGGTGAGAAAAACAGCGTCGGCCAGACATCCAAGAAAGATGGTCCGTGGAATCGTTTGCGTGACCACGCCGACTTTCACACCGACACTCTAACAGATCGCATAGCGCCGTAAGGCTGAAATAAATTGTAGGGCGTTCTGTGAAACGCTTCGGCGTCTGACACAGACGCCCTACAAAATTCAGGCGCTTGATACAACACCCTCGCAACGTCAGGCACCGTAAGTAGGCGGGCAGTCCCCTGCCCGCAGGGACGCTCACGATCAGGAGCACCAGCCTTCGCCGAGGCTACGGCCCGGCACGCGAGCAGGCATTGTAACATATACACGCATCATGATGCGTTAATTTGTTCCTTGATCAGGAAACGAAACGCCATTTAAGTTGCCGAACATTATGGCGACAAACGGGGTTCATCCTCTGGAAGCGTTGATGCGCGAGCGGATCGTCGTGCTGGATGGCGCTATGGGAACGATGATCCAAGCGCACAAATTATCCGAAGCCGATTACCGCGGCGGACGGTTTCGCGATTGGCGAGGCAAAGATCTGAAGGGCAGTCTCGAACTGTTGAACGTGACGCAACCCCAGGTCATCGGGGAAATTCATTCCGATTACCTCAAAGCCGGTGCGGATATTATTGAAACAAACACCTTCAGCGGAACAACCATCGGTTTCCACGATTTCCTTTTTCAAGGCGAACCCAACGCTGGACGGAAAGATCAGGAATTCTTTCAGCGCGTGATCGACGATGCCGATCTTCGCGCGCTCGTTCGCGAAATTAATTTCGAGGCGGCGCGGATTGCCCGCCATGCTGCCGATCAAGTCGCGAATGAAACCGGTCAGCGGCGATTTGTTGGCGGATCAATGGGACCGCTTCCCGTCGCTGGTTCCATTTCACCTGACGTAAACGATCCGGCATTTCGCGCCGTCTCGTTCGATCAGTTGCGCCAAACCTATTTCGATCAAGCGAAGGCGTTGCTCGAAGGTAGGGTCGATCTTCTCATCGTCGAAACCATTTTCGACACCCTCAATGGCAAGGCTGCCTTGTTCGCCATCGCGGATGCCTTTGCAGAAACTGGGCGCAGTGTGCCGTTAATGATTTCAGGCACGGTGATCGATAAATCCGGACGGAATTTGAGCGGCCAAACCGTGGAAGCATTCCTTGTTTCAATCGCGCACGCGCGACCGCTTATCCTCAGTTTGAACTGCGCGCTGGGTCCGGATGAGATGGAACCATTCATCGAAGAACTTTCACGGATCGCACCGTTTTACGTCGGCGCGTATCCAAACGCGGGATTGCCCGATCCGCTTTCGCCTACCGGATTTCCTGAAACTGCAGAATCGTTCGCTCCCAAGCTCGCAGCGTGGGCGGCAAACGGCTGGCTGAATATTGTAGGTGGCTGCTGCGGCACGACGCCGGAACACATTCGCGTGATCGCGGACGCGGTGCGCGATTGCAAGCCGCGCGTTAAAGCCGTCATTCCGAGCAACGTCGAGGAATCCCGTGGAACAAAATATTAGTTCAACTTCGCGGGATACTTCGATCCCGAAAGCATTCGGGGCTCAGGATGACCGCAGTTCCATGGCCCTGGAATTATCCGGCCTCGAGCCGCTAAGGATCACGCCGGAATTTGGCTTCGCTGTGATCGGCGAGCGGACCAATATCACTGGTTCGCCAAAGTTTTCGAAGCTAATCCTGTCTGGCGATTTCGAAGGCGCATTGGCTGTAGCGCGTCAGCAGGTTCAGGGCGGTGCGAACCTGCTCGATGTAAACATGGACGAAGGAATGATCGATTCGGTAGCGGCGATGGTTCGCTTCCTTAATTTGATCGGCAGCGAACCTGAAATCGCACGCATCCCCATCATGATCGACAGCTCGAAGTGGAGCGTCATCGAAGCAGGACTCAAATGTGTCCAGGGTAAAGCGGTCGTGAACTCGATCAGTCTCAAAAACGGTGAAGAAGAATTTCTGTACCAAGCACGACTGATCAGGCGATACGGCGCGGCTGCCATCGTGATGGCGTTCGATGAGAAGGGTCAGGCTGACAATTTCCAACGAAAGACCGAGATCTGCGCGCGCGCTTACGAGCTGTTGACCCGAAAAGCAGAGTTTCCGGCAAACGACATTATTTTCGATCCAAACATTCTGACAGTCGCGACGGGTCTGGATGAGCACCGCAATTATGGCGTCGATTTCATTGAAGCGACGCGCTGGATAAAACAAAACCTGCCAGGTGCGCGCGTCAGCGGCGGCGTCAGCAATATTTCGTTTTCGTTTCGAGGCAACAACACCGTACGCGAAGCGATGCACGCCGCTTTTCTTTACCACGCAATTCGTGCCGGCTTGGACATGGCGATCGTGAACGCCGGGCAACTGGCCGTTTACGAAGAGATCGAACCCGGACTGCGGGAACGCGTCGAAGACGTGCTGTTAAATCGCCGCGACGACGCAACCGAACGCATGGTCGAGTTTGCGGAACGCGTAAAGGCGAAAGGCAAAGCGCCGGTCGCCGACGAAACATGGCGAAAGCAAACCGTCGAAGAGCGTCTGAAGCACGCGTTGGTTAAAGGCATCGTTGATCATATCGACGTCGATACCGAGGAAGCGCGCCAAAAATGCAAGCGACCCCTCGACGTGATCGAAGGTCCGCTTATGGCCGGAATGAGCGTGGTCGGCGACTTGTTCGGGGCGGGCAAAATGTTTCTCCCACAGGTGGTGAAGAGTGCGCGCGTGATGAAAAAAGCTGTCGCCTATTTGATGCCGTTTATGGAAGCGGAAAAATCCGCCGACGCGAAACCGCAGGGGCGCATTGTCATGGCGACTGTCAAAGGCGACGTACACGACATAGGCAAGAACATCGTGGGCGTGGTGCTGCAGTGTAATAACTACGACGTGATCGATCTCGGCGTGATGGTTCCCGCAGCGAAGATCCTCGATACAGCGCGCGAGAAAAAGGCGGACGCGATCGGCTTAAGTGGTCTGATCACGCCATCGCTGGACGAAATGGTTCATGTCGCGCAGGAGATGCAAAGAGAAGGATTTCGCTTGCCGCTTCTCATCGGGGGCGCCACGACCAGTCGCGCCCATACCGCGGTCAAAATCGCGCCGCATTATGGGGCCAGCACTGTGCACGTCCTCGACGCGTCGCGGGCGGTAGGCGTGGTGAACTCGTTGCTCAATGAACAACTGAAATCGGACTTCGATAAAAAAACGCGCGATGACTACGAGCGCTTGCGTCGGGAGCACGCTGCAAAATCGGAAGGCAAAAAGCTGCTGACGCTTGAGCAAGCGCGCGCAAATCGAACGCCGATCGATTGGACCAGCTATGCGCCTCCGAAACCAGAATTTCTCGGACTGCGTGTTTATGGCGGTGAGAAAATATCGATCGCGGTGCGCGATCTGATCGAATACATCGACTGGTCGCCGTTTTTTCATGCGTGGGAATTGCGTGGCCGTTACCCGGCGATTTTCGATGACCCGAAGATGGGCAAACAAGCGCGCGAACTTTTCGATGATGCGCAGGAACTCCTAAAGCGCATTGCAGCGAAAGATCTCCTGATCCCGCGCGGCATTTACGCTTTTTGGCCCGCAAACGCCGTAGGCGACGACGTTCATGTTTACGCTGATGACGCCCACACTGAAAAAATCGCCACGTTTTATTTTCTGCGTCAGCAGATGCAAAAGCCGAAGGGACAATTCAATCATTGTCTCGCTGATTACGTCGCGCCTGCAAGCTCTCAGCTCTCAACTATCAATCAACTCTCAGATTATCTCGGCGGATTCGCGGTCTCAATTCATGGCGCGGATGAGCTTGCCGAGGAGTTCAAGCGTCAACATGACGACTACAGCGCGATCATGACCCAAGCTTTAGCGGACCGGTTAGCTGAAGCGTTTGCCGAATATCTTCATAAAGAAGCTCGCATCGCTTGGGGATTTGGGCGCGACGAACAATTGTCGAATGCTGATCTGCTCCGTGAAAAATATCGCGGCATCCGGCCCGCTGCCGGTTATCCAGCCTGTCCAGATCACGCCGAGAAACGAACGCTCTTTGATTTGCTCGATGCAGAGAACAACACAGGGATGAAACTGACGGAGTCGTTTGCGATGCATCCCGGCGCCAGCGTGAGCGGCCTCTATTTTTCGCATCCGGAGTCGAAATATTTCGGGGTCGGACAAATCGGACGCGATCAAGCAGTTGATTACGCGACCCGGCGAAGCGAAGCCGTACCTGCAGTGGAAAAACGACTCGCGCCAAATTTGGGGTAGAACGTTCGACACAAAGCAAGAAAAGCGAGCCGCGTGCGCTCCCCAGATGCGCGGGGACAAAATCCGTGGTAAACAACAGGCTGCATATTCGGGGCGTAGCTTAGCTTGGTAGAGCGCGTGGTTTGGGACCACGAGGTCGGAGGTTCAAATCCTCTCGCCCCGACGTCAACTTCTGACCATGCGGAATGTTTTACTGTTACGTGCTGCTGAGCCAAAAGACCGGACGGCGCTACGTCGGTTCCTGCGAGAATTTGACGGAGCGAATTCGTCGCCATAACGCTGGCGATTCTAAAGCGACGAAACACGGAGTACCTTGGTTGCTGCTCCACAGTGAAAGCTTTGACACCCGTTCCGGTGCAACGCAACGCGAGCGATATTACAAGACTGGGCGAGGAAGGGATGAGTTGGAAAAAAAGCTGTAGAGCGGTCGCCGCGGCGACAGGTCGGAGGTTCAAATCCTCTCGCCCCGACGTAGCTGCCCGCATCGGCAAATTCGGCTACATTCGACGGAAACAGCGATGAAAAAATACGGGCTAATCTTTTCGAGCGCGCTGTTGATGGCCGCGCTGCTGATGCACGGACAGGAAGCCGCACCGCCGTCTGTGGACCTCTTTCCAGAGGAAGAGGAACCCAGCCCAACTCCGGAGCCAAACGGTCCTGAGTTGCCCGATCTGAAGCAGCTCGATGACAGTTTCAACAAACCGAAGTCGCTGGGCCCCGCTGCCGATGCACTGCAAATGCACGTGCTGTGGCGGCAATTGAAGAATCGCACGGTCAATGATCCGGATGTTCAAGCGGCAAAGAAATATGCGCAAGCCGCCCGGACAGATTTGGAAAAGCGACAAAGGCTCCGCAGTTATTACGAGTTGTACTATCAGCGAATGTCTGCTATAGCCACGACGCCGGAACTCAAGGTGGCCTTGCAAGCACTGAAAGATACTCATCAGGCCGTCTTAGCTCAGCCACGAGTGCGACCATCGCCGACACCAGAGTTTTTTGGCACGCCGTCGCCGACGCCAACAAGCACGCCTTTCAAGAAAAAGGCCAAAGAGAAACACAAGAAGAAAGTGCACAAGTAGCATCCGGTTTTCCGGAAGTGGGTGGCGCCGTTTGGGCTGCGGATTTGCACACGTACAACGCGGGAACGCGCGTCTGCCGGCTTGCCAACATTGCTAAGTGCCGCGCAATGTTAGACCTAGCAAAGATTTTGCTTGCCGCGCCGACAGCAGTCTTTTAAACCGTCGCATAACTCTTCAACGTTATGAACTCGCTCATCGAAGTTACGCAAACCGTCTTATTCACGCCCGCACGCTTGCTCGGACAGGTCGACTACTCTGCCTCGTCTCAGGGACAGGCACCCGGGCCACTGTTCTGGATTTTCTATCTGGCGTTCACGATCTTAATACTGGCAGCTTGGTGGAAAATCTTTACAAAGGCAGGTCAGCCAGGCTGGGCATCTATCATTCCGATCTACAATCTCTACGTTTGGTGCAAGATCGTCGGGCGGCCGTGGTGGTGGCTTCTTTTGATGCTAATTCCTTTCGTTAATTTCATAATCGCGATCATTCTTCTCATCGATCTGGCTAAGAGTTTCGGGAAAGGAGTGGGCTTTGGGATTGGTTTGCTTTTGCTGCCGTTTATTTTCTTCCCGATACTCGGCTTCGGCAGCGCGCAATATGAAGGACCTACCGCCGGGAGTTTGGCGCCGGCACCGCAGGTTGCGTAATTAATTTTGCCAAGGGGAGCAGCGGCGGCCTCTAGAAGGTGGAACGTGTTGTCCCCAACACGTTGACCGGGCCAAATGCCAACCGATTGGGGACAATCGGTTCCACCTGCTACGCCTTACGTCTGTGTTTAGAATTTCACCCAGGTTGGCTTGCGCTTTTCGTTAAAGGCGGCGATGCCTTCGCGCGCTTCATCCGACTCACGCGCCTGCATGTGATATCTCAACGCGATATCGACGTCTCCCTTCACGGACTGCCACCAAAGTTCCTCTACGAGTCGTTTGGTTTGCGCCAGCGCGCCGGGTGCGCCTTGCAAAACCGACGCGGCGAAATTTTTTGCTTCATTCATCACGTCGTCTGGAGCAACGACGCGATTCACCAATCCGATTTCCTTCGCGCGCGCGCCGTCGATTAATTCTCCGCTAAACAATAGCTCGCGCATGTTTCGTTCGCCGATCTGGCGGCGCAGAAATGTCATAACCAATCCAGCAACCAGTCCCCGGCGCACCTCGGGATATCCGATCTTGGTTCTCTGGGCGGCGACAACAAAATCGCAGGCCGACATTATTCCTGCGCCCCCGGCGACCGCTGCGCCGTGCACTGCTGCGATGGTAACGAGGCGCGTTTGGCTGATCGCAACCAAAGTGTTTGCCACCATTTCAGCGGTCGCGTGCGCCTTCGTTTGATCGGCGGCTTCCTTCAAATCCAAGCCAGTGCAAAACGCCGCGCCTGCTCCGCGAAAAATTAGAACGCGCTGCTCCGGTTGCTCCGACGCTACATTAATGGCCGCACATAATTCAGTTAACAGTTCGAGAGTGAGCGCGTTCCGGCGCTCAGGCCGGTTGAGAGTTACGACGCTGATCTGTGGCGATTCTTTTTCGACTAAAACAACAGGCATTGGAGAAGTTACATGGTGAATCGTTAAATCGCTGAATCGTTAACCCGCTAAATACCGTTAAGTTTGGATCACTCCCGTGTGGAAGTGCGCTTTCGGCATCGGACGCGAAGCGTATTCCAAAAGGCGAATCAGCACGTTACGCGTTTCGTGTGGTTGAATGATCGCGTCCACCCAGCCACGCGCGGCGCCGTACCGAATATCGGTTTGCTCTTCGTAACTCTGTTTCACTTTCACGCGAAGTTCCTCCAGTTCCTCCGGCGACGCTTTTTTATCGCCGCGCTCGCGCGACCTGGCGAGAATCGAGAACACTGTGTCCGACGCTTGCGCGGCGCCCATCACCGCATAGCGCGCATTCGGCCAGGCGACGATAAATCGCGGATCGTAAGCCTTGCCGCACATCGCGTAATTGCCTGCGCCAAACGATCCACCAACAATCACGGTGATCTTCGGCACAACGGAATTGCTCACCGCGTTCACCAGCTTCGCACCGCTGCGAATGATTCCGCTTTCTTCCGCATCGAGGCCGACCATGAACCCGCTGACGTCCTGGAAAAAAATGATCGGCAAATTCGTCTGATTACAGTCCATGATGAAGCGAGCGGCTTTGTCCGCGCTATCGGCATAAATAACACCGCCCATCTGTATCCCTTCCTTTTTGGTCCTGACCTGCACACGTTGGTTGGCAACAATTCCCACGGGCCGGCCATTGATGCGCGCATAGACGGTCACGAGCGTTTTACCGTAATCGGCTTTGTATTCATCGACTGAATCTTCGTCCACGACCGTGGCCAGCAGGTCACGCGCATCATAACTTTGCCGCCCCTCGAAACTGATCAGATCGTAAACGCTGTCCGGATTTTTTGCCGGCTTCAATGGTAGGGCGCGACCGGTCCGAGCCGGACTGGCGGTTGGCGCGCCGACGGATTTAGCTTCAGGCAACAGTGCGACTAACGACCGAAGCCGCTTGAGGCACGACGGATCATCCTTTTCAAAAAAATCGACGGTGCCACTAATTTCCGAATGCATTTTCGCGCCGCCCAATTCTTCCGCCTCGACAATTTGTCCAATGGCGGCTTTCACCAGCGACGGCCCGGCGAGATAAAGCCCGCTTCCTTCCGTCATCAAAATTTTGTCGCATAACACCGGGAGGTACGCGCCGCCGGCGACGCAGTTGCCCATGATCGCCGCAAACTGCCCAATGCCCGCCGCTGAAATGACCGAGTTGTTGCGAAAGATACGGCCGAAATCATCTTCATCTGGAAAGATTTCATCCTGCATCGGCAGGAACACGCCCGCCGAATCGACGAGATAAACGAGCGGGAGCGCGCATTCGAATGCAATGCGCTGCGCGCGAATCACCTTCTTAGTCGTCGCAGGGAAAAAGGCACCGGCTTTTACGGTTGCATCATTGGCAACAATCATGCACGGAACGCCCTCGACGTTGCCGATACCCGCCACGACGCCCGCCGCGGGAATTTTCCCCCACTGCTCATACATTTTGTAAGCAGCCCAAAGCCCGATCTCGAAAAACGGTGAGTCCTTGTCGAGCAAATGACGAAGCCGTTCGCGTACCGATAAGCGTCCCATTTTGCGCTGGCGCTCATGACCTGCCTTGCCGCCGCCTTCGCGGAGGACTGCTTCCTCCTGTGCAATCGCGGTGCAGTGTGCACGCAATACTTCACTCTTGTTCGATCGAGCCATATGCCAGAGCCACGCTTAATCTGCGCGAGGGACTGAATCAAGCGAACAGCTAATCTGGTAGGGCATTTCTATGAAACACTTTGCCTGGCTAGCATTGGCGTCTGACACAGACGGCCTACAACGATTGTCCGAGTTCTTCGCATCATCCGTGTTATCCGTGTAATCCGCGGCCGAATTTTCGGTGACGATCTTGCTGTTCGGATTCTATTCGTCTAACGCTTAGAAGATGAGTTCGCCTGAGAATTCAGTGGCATTTGGCGCGCCGGGGATTGAGCCGCGCTGGACGTCGAGCGCGAAAGAGGGCGTTGGCACGGCGTATCACACCAGTTGCCGCGTATGGTTCACGCTGAGCCACGGCATCGTTAACGAAATCTATTATCCTCACGTCGATAAACCCAACACGCGCGACTTTCAGTTTCTCATCAGCGACGGCGAAACGTTTTGCCACGAAGAAAAGCGCGACCTGAATCACGAAATTGAATATCCAGAGCGCGATTGCCTGTTTTATCGCCTAACCAATTCGGAGCCGGGCGGCCGCTATCGCCTGGTGAAAGATGTGCTCACGGATCCGCACCGGTCGGTCCTGCTCGCGCACACAAAACTCGAGGTGTTCGACGAATCATTACGAGGCAAGTTGCGCTTGTACGCGTTGTTAGCACCGCACCTGGCTGGCTGTGGCGGCGGCAACTCCGGATCGTGCACTGAAATCGGTGGTTACAAACTGCTGCACGCACAGCGCCAGAAAGCGTTCATCTCCTAATGGCATGCAGCAGCGGTTTTTCCCGGCGCTCGGTCGGCTACGTCGGCTTCAGCGATGGTTGGCAGGATCTGATGGATAACTTCAAAATGGATTGGGAATTTCGAACAGCGTCTGACGGGAATATCGCGTTAACCGGTGAAATCGATTTGCCTGACACCGGTGAATTTACGATCGCTGTTGCTCTTGGTCGAAGTTACCAGAGCGCTGCCACGAAATTGTTCCAATCGCTGGCCGAGCCGTTTGATTCAAGCCGCGAAGGATACGTTCGTCAGTGGCAACGGGCGGTGATCAATCCCGAGTTCGATTTCAGCGACGACACGTCAGATGGCGGCGGCGAGTATCGGCTGAGCCGATGTGTGTTGCTGGCGCATGAAGACAAGGTTTTCCAAGGTGCAATCGTCGCCTCGATGAGTATTCCCTGGGGCGAAGTCAAAGGCGATCTAGACTTCGGTGGCTATCATCTCGTCTGGACACGTGACCTGGTGCAGAGTGCAAGCGCGCTTCTCGCCACGGGTCAGACCGGCACGCCGTTGCGCGCGTTAATCTGGCTGGCAGCGATTCAGCGGCCGGATGGCAGTTTCCCGCAAAACAGTTGGATCGACGGGACTGCTTACTGGTCCGGACTACAGCTTGATCAAGTTGCCTTCCCAATATTGTTGGCGTGGCATTTGCATAAAAACGATGCGCTCGGTCTGTTCGACCCGCGCGTGATGATTGTACGCGCCGCGGCCCGTCTGATCCTGCGAGGGCCAGTGACAGCGCAGGAACGCTGGGAAGAAAACTCCGGTTATTCGCCTTCAACGCTGGCAGTCGTGATAGCCGCGCTCGCCTGCGCCGCGGACTGGGGCAGGCAAACCGGCAACGCTGACGCGGCGGATTTCGTTTTCGCATACGCCGACTGGCTGGCGGCGCACGTCGAAGAGTGGACAGTCACGACAGCTGGCGAATTGGTGCAGGGAATTCCTCGCCACTACATCCGCATTAATCCCGCCGATCCAAATGCACCCGATCCCCATGCCGATCCTAACACTCAGATGATACAGATCGCCAACGGCGGCGGGCTGCATCCGGCGCGAAATATTGTGGGAGGCGATTTCCTCCATCTGGTTCGATACGGCATTCGATCGCCGGACGATCCGCTCGTGTGCGACTCCATCGAAGTAATCGATGACGTTCTCAAGCACGACCTGCCGCAAGGCCCGGGCTGGCGTCGTTACAATTACGACGGCTATGGCCAAAAGGATGACGGCAGCGCTTACGACGGGACCGGAGTAGGCCGATGCTGGCCGATTCTAACAGGAGAACGCGGTCATTATGAACTCGCTGCCGGCCGCGATCCTAAACCGTTCATCACGACGATCGAAGATTTTTCCAATCAAGGCGGCATGCTAACCGAACAGGTTTGGGATGGACCTGACTTGCCGCAGCTGAGGATGAAACGCGGTTGTCCGACGGGCGCGGCGATGCCGCTTTGCTGGTCACACGCCGAGTACGTTTCGCTTGTCCGAAGCCGGCATGACGGCGTTTGCTTCCATCGGGTGGATCCGGCTTACCAGCGATACGTGGTGAATCCAGTTCCGAATCGTTTTGAGATTTGGACGCTTCGTCACCCAATGCAGCGGATGTCGCGCGGCAAAACTTTGCGAATCATTCTCGCCGAAGAGGCGGCCATCACCTGGTCAACGGATAATTGGCAGCGGACCAACGAGTCGCAGACGAAACAACAGGAGAAACTGAATCTTTGGTTCGCAGATTTTCCAACTGCTGAATGGCCCGCCGGTTCAGTATTTGCGTTTACAATTTTTTGGAAACGCGACCAACGCTGGGAGAACCGCAACTGGCAGATAAATGTCGCTTAAAGAACAGGCGCAATCGAGTCGACAGGCTTTGCGTGGAATAAAGAATCCGACACACGCGCAATCCAAGCGGCCGATCCGAACAATAGCTGGAGTCTATGAAAACGATTGGTCAAACTGCAAATGTCGAAGAGGAAGCAATTCCATTAAAAGAACTGATCCCGTTTTGGTTTGCCGTGTCCAGCCCGCTACTCGGTATACTTCTGGGCTTATTGGGAGCATGGTTTGTAACGTTGTTGAGCGCGTGATAATTTCCTGAAATCCATGCGTATTAACAAATCATGAAGAAATTGCTCGAAGCAGATTTCTTCCCACGCATGGCCGGCACTAATTCGCCTTCGCTAGAGCCTGACTCGGTTTCAGCAGACAAAGGAAAGCGCCGGATTCTGATCGTCGATGACGATGCGAATAGCACGCACCTTGTAAAAATCCTTCTGGAAAGAGCCGGACCGTATCTCGTACTGGAGGAAAACGATGCCGGCAAGGCTGCTCAAACGGCCCACAATTTTAAACCGGACGTGATCTTGCTCGACATCGTCATGCCGAAAAAAGACGGAGGCGAATTAGCGACACAAATTCAAGCGGATCGTGAATTGCACAACACGCCGATTATTTTTCTGACGGCGCTGGTCACGCACGGTGAGGCACAGAGCGGGCTTCAAATCCAGGGACATCCATTCGTTGCGAAGCCGATTAGCATTCCCGAGTTGATCGAAGCGATTGAAAAACATCTGCCTGCACGGGCGGAGTGTTAGCCATCGCTTTCGCGCACAGCGAAATCATGAGGAGAGAATTCCTCACCGCGTTCAAGCGCTACTTCAGCTTTGAGATTTTCGCGGTCACGACCGACGCTCGCGACAGCACTCAGTTTACCCGCCGAGCGAAAAATCACCGAGCCCTGTTTGGATTTCAAATCACCGGACACGCTTGCGTCATCGCCGCCGCTGCCATGACCGACGTAGTGAATGTGCAGATCGAAATGATTGCTCCAGAAAAATGGCGCACTGGTGAAAGCTTCGCGTGCACCGAGAATATTACGCGCAGCAGTCTGCCCCTGGCGCTGAGCCACGACCCAGTGTTCCACGCGGATCCGGCCCGAACGCGGATCAGGCCAGCGCGCGATGTCGCCGGCAGCAAAAATTCCAGGAACATTGGTTTCTAAAAACTCGTTGACCAACACACCGTTGTCAGTCGCGATGCCCGCTTGTTCAGCAAGGCGCGTGTTTGGGCGAACGCCGATTCCAACTACCACTAAATCGCAGTTCAATTTCGTTCCGTCGTCGAGTTGCACATATCGGTCATGAATCGCCGCGGGTGTTCCACCGAGATGAAATTTGATACCATGCGCTTCGTGCGTTTCGCGGACCAGATTTCCCATTTCGGTTCCCAGAACCTTCCCGAGCGGCACCGAATCTCTTCCAACCACCGCGACTTCCAGCTTGCGCTCACACAACGACCACGCCACTTCCAGTCCGATAAAGCTAGAGCCAATAACCACCGCACGATTTGCGCCTTTCGCCTTTTCGATGATGCGCCGGCTGTCAGCCAGTGTTCGCAGATAAAACACATGCGGCAAATCAGCTCCCGGAATCGCAAGTTGGACGGGTTGAGCACCGGTCGCCAGCAACAGTGCGTCGTAGCCTAACGAACGACCATCGGACAACGTGACCTGTTTCGCTTTCGGATCGATGCTTGTGACCGTCGTGCTCGTAAGTGCATCAATCTTCTGGTCGCGATAGAATTCCGGCGGTCGCAGAGGGATCCATTCTTCTGACGCGCTGCCGGCGAGATAATCCTTCGAAAGATTCGGCCGATCGTAAGGCAGAGATTCATCTGCGCCGATCAAAGTCACCGGTCCATCGTAACCTTCACGGCGCAACATCTCAGCCGCGGCGCCGCCCGCGGCGCCCGCGCCGATAATCACGACACTAGCTGGAGATGATTTCGGTCTGCGCTCCGTTCTCTTATCGATCTTGCCGGTTACGAAGAATCGCTCGCCGCGTTTCTCGATCTTGTAGCACGAGACATTATTCAAGGCAGGCGCTGCAATAGCTTCCCCTGTCCGCAAATCGAACTGCGCATGATGCCAGGGGCAGCGCACCGTGCAATCGACCATCAGACCTTTCGCCAGCGGACCACCGTAATGCGTGCACGTTGCGCCGATCGCGAAAAGATCTTCACCGCGTCTGGCCACTAGAACAGGTTCGCCAAACGCGTGACCCAAAAGCATTTCTCCATCGCGTACTTTTTCGGTCTGGCAGCCTTTTTCAAAATCAGGTCCCTCAAGTTCGTTCGATGCTTCAGCCATAAAATCTCTCCCCTGTAGTAATAGCCTGTCGTTAATCCCATTCTTCCGCAAGCAACGCGCGAGTTTCTTCGACACCTGTCTGCCAGATCTTCATCATCTCTTCATCGTCTCGCTGGTACAACCCACCGTAGTTGCCGTCGTTGAGCTGTTCGCGCACTGATTTTGGATCGAGGCGCCGTAATTTCTCCAGGTCGCTCATCGCCTTCTGCCCGGTAGGCACCTCGACCTTCGCCAAGCGCGTCCACGGAAAATTTTCCATCCACGACGCGTGAGAAGCGACGGAATCGATTGCCTGCACTTGCGCCCAGACTTTGGGCGCGTTCCACCAGTTGTGGAACTTAATCCGCACTTCCGGATGATCTGCGATCCATTCCGCGACAAACCCTTGCGCAGGCGTATTGCCCCCATGGCCGTTGACAATCAGTATGCGTTTGAGCCCGTGCTCGGCCATCGCATCGAGAATGTCGCCCAGCACCGACATGTAGGTGTCCACGCGAAGAGTGATCGTTCCCGGAAACGCGCGGAAATACGGCGTGATGCCGTACGCCAGGACGGGAAATACAGGAACGCCTAACGGCTCGGCCGCTTCGACAGCGAGGCGCTCGGCCAAAATGCTGTCTGTGCTCAAGCTCAAGTAAGCGTGTTGCTCTGTGCAACCCAGCGGCAACACTGCACGGTCGTCGCGTTTGAGATATTCTTCCACCATCATCCAATTCATTTCACTGATTCGCATATCCGAGAGTGATCCACAGATTCCGCAGATTCACGCAGATTTTAATCAGGTAACGCAGCCAGGTTGCCGGCTCCGTCCCTTTTGGTCATCCAGTTTCCGGCTGAGCGACGAACTCTTTTCATGCGCGGTCTTCTGGTTTTCGCCGCTCTTGTTATCAACGCAACAGCCGTCGCGGGCGCGGATTTGCAAGAGGTCGCGAGTTTTCCCGATCAACAGGTGACTGGTGTTGGCGTCTCAAAAAAATCCGGCCGCATGTTCGTGAATTTCCCATACTGGTCGGATCAGCATTCCATTTCCGTCGCAGAAATCGTGAACGGCCAACCGAAACCATTTCCGAACGAGGAGTGGAACAAGCCGGGGCCTGCCGCCTCGCATTTCGTGTGCGTGCAGAGCGTCGTTGTGGATGATCAGGACAATCTGTGGGTACTTGATCCAGCGGCCCCGAAAATGCAGGAGATCGTCAAGGGTGGCCCGAAGCTGGTGAAAATTGATCTGCGAGCGAATCAAGTCGCACAGACAATCCCATTCGGTGAAGATATCGCGCCGGCTAAAAGTTATCTGAATGATGTTCGGATCGACACACGCTCGGAAACGGCGTTCATCACCGATTCCGGCAAGGGCGCAATTATCGTTGTTAATCTCAAGGACGGAACTGCGCGGCGATTACTCGATGGCCATGCTTCGACGCAACCAGAGAAAGGTTTCAAGCTGGTCGTGGACGGAAGAGAATTGATTGACCAGCAAAAGAACGCGCCACCGCAGATCGCATCCGATGGCATCGCGCTCGATGCGAAGAACGGCTATCTCTACTACCACGCGCTCACTGCTCACACGCTTTATCGGATCAAGACAACTTTTCTTACCGACGAACAACTCAGCGAGAAAGATCTGGAGTCTAAAGCTGGAAAAGATTGGGCAGACGCCGGCGCCCGACGGAATGCTCGAAGCGCCCGATGGCAGCATTTATCTGACGGACTTGGAACACAACGCGGTCGTGCATTGGAATCCTGAGACGAAAAGCGTCGAGCAGGTCATTGCGGACAAACGACTCATGTGGCCAGACACGTTAAGCTGGGGGCCGAACAACGAACTTTACGTCACCACATCGCAGATCGAGAACATGCCGCGTTTTAACAACGGCAAATCGACGCGAACCGATCCGTTCAAGCTTTGGAAGATGACAGGAGTCGGCCGCTAATAGCCTTAACGATCGCTTTTGCTGGCTAGCTCAGCCAATCCGGACTACGCGCCGATCGTCGGGCCCGCGCGAAACGAACTCGGGAAATTCGCTCGCATGCAAAATCCCCGCGAGGATTTCGAGACTGTCCACAATGCGAGGCCCCGGGCGCGCGAAGTATGCGCTGGCATTCACGACGTACACCTGACCGCTATCCGCAGCGGGAATCGAACTAAAACCAGGAAATCGCCGGAGCAGGTCGTAATCGCGCCGCGCCCGCTCAATGTCGTATCCGCAAAGTGCAAGTACCATGACCTCCGGACGGACATCCAACACTTGCTGCCACTCGATTTGCGCCGACGGCTGATGCTTTCGGCCTAACGGATCCACGCCACCAGCGATCTCGACCAGCTCCGGCCCCCAGTGACCGGAACAAAACGGCGGATCCACCCATTCCATCAGAAAACAACGTGGGCGATCCGGAATCGTTGCGGCACGTTCACGTACGTTCTGAACGCGCTCTGATAAACTTCCGATCAATGTTTCGGCGCGTTCGTGCGCATTACAGGCATCAGCAACGCACCGAATATCATTGAAAATGTCAGCCAGACTCGTTGGCTCGAGATTCACGACTACGGGCGGACCCGGGAAAGTTTGCGCGAGCTTCGCCACGGTGCCGTAGCCGACAGCGCATACGTCGCACAATTTTTGGGTTAGAATTACATCGGGCTGCAGTTTTCGAAGAAGCGACTCATCGATGGTGTAAATCGTGCCGTTGTCATGCAGTGCACGGCGCACCCACTCGTCTACTTCGCGGCTCGTTAAATCCGCCTGATGGACGGGACATTGAGTGACGCGTGGTCGCTGATTGGCTTGTTCAGGAAAATCGCATTCATGCGAAACGCCAACGACCTGATCCAACAGCCCAAGCGCAGCCGCAATCTCGGTCGCGGCCGGCAGAAGTGAAACGATGCGCACGATGTCTGTAAGTTAACACCTGCCTACGACGCTAGCGACGAATGCACCGGTCATCTTTGCATTCGGTCTCTGTTCAAAAATGCCGGCGATTACCGAGATGCGCACGGCCCTGCCGAGGTTCAAGACCGGATTGGCTTGTGCTGTTGAAACAATGCAAGGTGCCGGTGAAAAAGTTTTGTGCTGTCGGCCGAGATACCTTTCACAGCCAGCGCTTGCGCAGTGTACTGAATTGCTGAGTTAAAATCGCCAGTCTCAGCATACGCTGCAGCGAGAGTGTCGATCATGTGCTCGTCCTTCCATGTCATTATACTGCACGCGGCCTTTGCGTCTTTCACTGCTTGTTGCCCATTCCGAAACGACGCGTTCGGGCACGTGGCGCGAAACCAGGCACGATCGCTCATAGCCCTGGCAAGCGTCACACTCCGTGGATGAAGTGAGATTAGATAATCATATTCCTTTAGCGCTTCTGCGTATTTGCCAAGCCGGGCATTGATGGTGGCGCGTAACAGCGCAGCCTCCACCACACTCCGATCGTGCCGGAGTGCTTCGTTGCAATCCTTCAGCGCGAGGTCGTACTTGCCTTCGTGTGAGTAAATCTGCGCGCGCACATAAAGCGCCGGCCAAAACGTCGGATCGCGTTGGAGAACTGCGTCGACATTTCGCTTTGCACCGGCGACGTCGCCTTTTTGAAACTTATCTTGCGCTTCGGTAACAAGTTTCATGTCCGCTAGCATTCTGCCTGGAGTAGCAACGATGATCGGAACACTTGCGCGCATAACAGTCGCTGCGCTCACAGATTGCCACAGAGAGTGTAAAGACCTTTGAGATTTTCATTCGGCTTAGCTAATTAATCGATCTGTAATCAGAAACGCGGCGGCGTAGCAAACAAAAATCGATGCTCCGCCAGCGACGCCGGCAATAACCGCGACGCGCCACGAATTCCTCCAAACGGTTCGCGCCAGCAATGCGAACACGAGAGCAATGCCAAATTCGCCGACGATGATGTACCACGGCGTGTACGAAATCATTCGGCAACCGCTGTATCGCCACCAATGAATCCGGCGGGCCATCTCTTCGTAGAACGGAATGTTGATGGCGCCGAGCAATCCGATCATCAACAGGCCGGTCTTGCCGAAACGCTCCCACAAACGCAGCCCGATGTATCCGAACTGCACCGCCACGACCTCCCATGCCAGCGGCATCCAGAGCGGCGAGCGCCAGATCATCGGGCCGCCGCCAATGGAATAATCGAGCGTGCGTGTGTAATCGACCAACCACGCGTCAGCGGCGAGCTCCGTGATTCCGACTAATATTCCGAAGAGCAGAAATCGCGCGAGCAATGCGTCACGCCTAACGACTGTAAAACCAACGAGTAAACAATTGTCGACGAAATTAAGAGCGGCGCCGGTGCGCCAGTCCGACCACGGCGCGAACGTCAGCAGCGAAACCGCTATCACGTTGATGACAACCGTCGCGATAACAACCAGCAGGCGCTCGCGTTCGAGGTCATACGCGTTTGTGAGCGACATGATTCCGCTTTAGCGAGTGGCGCGATAGGAGTCAATCGCGTTGCGGCTCCCCATCTCGGATCAAATCTGAATCGGCGCGGAACCGAAATAGACCAGAGATGTTTGAAAACCTGGCCTCATGCCTTGCATTTAGTTGCAGCGCTTCGCTCAACATCACAGCGCTATTTGTGATGAGTTCTAGTTCTTGACGAAGACAGTTCCGCACTGCTAATCCCATCCCGTGAAACGGCTGCTTTGGATCGATATTTCAAAGGGCCTCGCGATTCTGTTCGTCGCTTACTTTCATTTTTTCAGCACCTACTTCCAACATGGCGTGCTTCCGCCGCCTGACTGGAGCAATCTCGGCGCGAGCGCGGTCACTGTTCTAGGACTGGCCTGGGTGAAAATATCGGGCCTCGGTTTCCACGCCGTCGGTGTGTTCATCATCCTGAGCGGTTGGACGCTCATGCAATCGACCGCGCACCGCGCCGAAAAGGGAGAAATTGCGTGGGGCGGATGGTATTGGGCGCGCTTCATGCGGCTATACCCGATGTATTGGGTGGCACACCTCGTCTATCTTGTGTCGCCGTTCGTTGCCCGCCTCGAACCGGTGGACGATCGCATCATCCTGAGTCTTCTCGGCCTGAGGTTCATCGATATCGAGATGAACTTCATGTATCTAAACGCGGCGTGGTGGTATTTCGCCATGCTGATCCAGTTCTATGCGATCTTTCCTCTGCTTTTCTGGACAGCGCGGCGTGTGGGACCATGGTGGTTTCTGTTCATCGGATGCGCTGCAGGATTTTTCGCTCGCTACGTCTTGCTCGTCCTTTGGCCGCAAAACGGATTGTGGGTACTCGGCGGTTTCGCAATTTGTCGATTGCCGGAATTTGCGCTCGGGATGTCGCTGGCAATGTGGTACACGCAATCACCCGCGCGCATGGAATGGTTCCTTCTTCGCGGCGCGGGATTCGCAGCCGGCTTGATCCTTTACCCTGCGGCACTGCAACTCTACCACGGCCTTTACGCTTACATCTTTGTCGATTTCGCTACAGGCGCCTGTTGTATGCTGGAAATTGTCGGCATCGCTGGATTCATTGCGATATTTAACTCGCCCGCCAAATTGTTTGGACTCGTCGGCCTGTATTCATATGGCCTTTACCTGACGCATCAGCCGTACGTGATCTGGTTCGGGCTTCGCATTCGGGAAGTTCCGATTTGGGCATTCCTATTGATATGCATCCCCACCCTCGCTCTCCTCAGTGCATGGGGCATGCTCTTGGAAAAGGGAACAAACGCGCTGGTCAACAAACTCGCGTCGCTGAAAAAACCGGCACACGCCTAAGTTCGCTTTTTCGATCTCTTCCAGAGTTCTTAGGCTCAGCGATTGCTTCCTGATGTGCGTTGTATCTGTCAGGGCCAAATGAACCTTTCGCAACGATATAACTTAGTCATGGCTCGAGTTTCAGGTTTGGAGAAGAAGAACGCCCCGTGGCATCTGCGATGGTTTTACGGCGTGATGCGCAAATTGTTTGCGAAAGATCTTACGCCGGCGAAGATCCAGATGCGTTTGCCCGGCCTCGTCTGGGGCGGCATCGCCATGGAAGCGGCGCTCGGCCGCAAACGACTTGTCTCCTTGCGTTACATTCAACTGGGAAAAATCCGCGCCGCGGCGCGAGTCGGTTGTCCTTTTTGAATAGATGTCAATTCTGCCGTGGGCAGAAAAGCAGGCCTGAGCGATGACAAATTGCGCGCTGTGGTCAGCGACAATAGGACGCCATTCAGTGATACCGAACGTCTTGTCATCGAATTGGCTGACGCAATGACTGATACACCCGCGAATATTTCTGACGATTTGTATGCGCGTTTGCGAAAACAATTTTCCGAAGAACAATTGATGCAATTGGGCGCGCAGATCGCGTTCGAGAATTATCGCGCACGCTGGAACCGAATTTTCAATGTCGAAAGCGATAATTTGTACACGCCGCAGGAGTGACGGCTTCCTAGCCGTCGCATCTATTTGGTAGGGACGCCGCGCTACGGCGAGCGGTCAGTACACCGCGGCGCTTAGCAGGCTACATTCCTTGCTGTCATTCTGAGCGAAGCGGGAATCCCTGATGATTTCTTCGAGGGTACGCCGAGACACGCCCAGCGATGTTTCGCTTCGCTCAACATGACAGATGATCGTTACATCCCGAATCCGAAACGCTATACACACACAGCGCAGCGCGCCGATTCTATTATTCCCTCGACGGCTGTGAAGCTGTCGTTCCTTGATGAAGCTTCGTCTTAATTTCGTCGACAATCTCCTCCGGCGTTCGGCCCAGTTCGATCGTTAGTACGTTCTCGTCCGACTGTGGTTCCTCCAAGTCATCGAACTGACTCTGCAACAAGGTCGCATTCATAAAATGCCCGTGCCGGCTGTGCAGTTGCTTTTCGACGAGCGCATAGTCACCGCGAAGAAACACAAACTTTACTTCATCGCTGACGCGCAGACGATCGCGGTAAACACGTTTTAGCGCCGAACAGGCCATGACAGCATTTTCTCCGGCGGTAAGTGATCGCTCGATTTGTTTGCGCAAAAAGTCCAGCCACGGCCATCGATCTTCATCCGTCAGTGGATGACCGTTGCGCATCTTTTCGATATTTGCGGCGGGATGAAAATCGTCGGCTTCAATAAAACGCCAGCGGAGTTCGCGCGCGAGCAACTTGCCCACCGTTGTTTTGCCGGCGCCAGAAATTCCGAAAATGATTATCATCATGGCGCATTAATTTTTCTTCGACTCCCAATCTTTTCCACGGCGAACGCCATAAGAACAAAGAGCGTATAGAAGACCCAAACACCGATCACCGTGGCTTTATCTGTCAGTGGCGTGCGCGGCACGTAAGTGTCGCCGATTTGAACAATGACGAGAATGAGCCCGAAAGCGATCACAGCTCCTTTGCGAATTGTCGGCATCGCATTTCGCATCAGGTAAAGAGCGATGCCGCCGGCGAGCAACGCGATCTCCAACGCAAACTCCGGGTCGCGATAATTCCACAAACCAAACCCGACTTTCCATCGGTTATCGTAGATCGCGAGGTCGCGTGGGTGCGCAATGAGGTCGAGAATCCAGTGCGAGAAAACTGCCACGCCGATGATCAAAGGCGCAGTTTTACTGTAGTGGCTAAGCCTGCCCTGCTTGCCGGCCGTGGCGGGAGCGGAGTCGAATGGGTGTCGGCTGCACACTCCCTGGTAAATGAGCGCCGCGATGACGCTCCAAATCACTGCCATGATCAAACTGTGTGAATACGGGTGAAAATACGAATCGAGCATGCTGCCTGCCGTAAACCCTTTGATGACGCGCAGCTTCTCAATCCCCACCAAGACTAAAGTCGCCCAGATGTAGTCGAGAAACTGAACTGCAATGAACAATACCCAGAGCGGAATTCTGTTTCGTTCCGTTCTGCAAGCGAAAGCAACGCTGTAATGTCCGACAAACATTTCGTTTAATTGTAGAGGCGTTTGCCGCGGCGAACGCCTTTCTCACGGCGCTTGACACAAGCGCCGCTACAACCGTCGCGCAACTGGCGATCTAGCTGTTCACTTACTCGTTGGGAAGCAAACTTGCTTCTCCAACATATTTCGCGTCTGCCAATTGATGATTGCTGATCGAGTTTGCTTCCTTCAACATTTCCTTATGAAGCGTCTTTGCTTGGTATTCATGCTCCTTCTCGTTTTGGCTTTACCGGCTTCTGCTGCGGATCGAGCTGAAGAAGTGCGCGCCACTGAGATCGCATTCGCCAAAGCATTCGCCGACCGCGACGCGAAAAAGTTTTTCTCGCATCTCGCCGATGACGCTCAGTTTCTCGGACGGCCCAAAACTATGCACGGGAAGCAGGAAGTAATCGCGGGCTGGTCAGAATTCTTCAAACCATCAGTCGCACCTTTCCGCTGGCAACCCGAGCGCGTCGTAACAAACGCCGCTGGCGAGCTGGGATTCTCCAGCGGTCCCGTTTTTGATGAAGCAGGAGTGCAGATCGGCACCTTCACTTCCACATGGGTAAGACAGCCGGATGGCTCGTGGAAAATTCTTTTCGACGGAGGCTCTGCTTGTCCGACGACGAAGCAATCAACACAGTAGCCGTCGACTGAACGAGCGAGAAACCTTTTAATTTGGCAAGGCGAACGAAATGATGGTGTCTTTCGCTCGATAATTCGACCAGAATAGTTCGCCGTCGAAAGTTAGTGAGCGAGACGCGAATGGGACAACGGCGATATCTTCAGCGATCGGCGTTTCCTCTTCCGGATTCAGTCGCGCGATTCGCCAATCTTCGTTCGGCCGTTCCTGTCCTCGTAAAACGTAAAGCGAACCGTTGGCGAAGGTGTGACCGCAGATTTCTGCGTCAACGTTAATCTCGCGGATCACATTCCCCTTGTCGTCGAACTTCAGCACGCGCTTGTTGTACCACTGGCTCATGTACAGATTCTTCCCGTCGAAGCTGAGGTATGATCCCGTGAATTCGGGACACGCGAACATCTTCGAAAATCCAGACTCAGGCGTGTAGCGATAAATGTAACGATCATCGTCCGCGCCTTCGCCGATGGTAAAACGCAGTTCGCCGTTTAGCGCAACCGCGGCCCACGGAATCCCGGGCGCTTCTTGTTGTTTCAAGACGGTTCCTTTCTCCGGATCGATCGCATAGACGCGGCGCAGATCGCGCGAACCCATCCACAACTTCTTGTTTCGGCGGTCCCATGCCAGCGCCTGCGGTGTCGTCGCGGGCGAAGCAAGCCGATGTTTCTCGATAACTTGCGCTTGTGTCATTTCTTAAACTTCTCTTTGGATCGACGATGCGTTTGATTCCAAACTCGTGCAAGTAGGCGATGCAATTTGCGACCTTCGCGCGATCGAAGCCGAGTGTAAGCGGCATCTTTCATTAACACCCGGCTTCAGCCGGGTGTTAAAAAGACAACAACGCCAAAGCCGTTTCAACGGCTTTCCTGCAGCAAAAACTGTTGAAACAGTTTGTTGTTTCGATGGCTGCATACACCGGGCCTAAGCCCGGTGTTAATGTGAAATACGCGGTCGAGTTTCGAACGGCCCACAGGGCCGTGGCTACAGCTCGCAAACGGTACGAGATGCAGAGAAAGCTGTCAGGCTTCCCTTACAGCGTCACCTTTTGAACAGAGCTAGATCGGTTATATGTCTCAATATTATGCCGCGTTGCGCATGGGCTACGACTGAACTGGCCATTACTTATCATGACAAGGAATGGGGCGTTCCTGTGCATGACGATCGAGTGCTTTTCGAATTCCTGATTCTGGAAGGCGCGCAGGCTGGATTGAGCTGGAACACCATTTTGAAGAAACGCGAGAACTACCGAAAGGCATTCGACGGATTTCGCCCGGAAAAAATCGCTCGATATAACAAGCGCGATGTTCAGCGATTGCTTCGCGACGATGGGATCGTACGGAACCGGTTGAAAATCGCAGCTACAATCGAAAACGCGAAAAAATTTCTTGCCGTTAAAAATGAATTCGGAAGTCTCGACGCTTATCTCTGGACCTTTGTTGGCGGCGCGCCAATCCAGAATCGTTGGCGAGTCTTGACTGACGTACCCGCGCGCACCGCTGAATCCGACGCCATGAGCCGCGATTTGTTGCGACGCGGATTCAAGTTCGTCGGCTCGACGATTTGCTATGCCTTCATGCAAGCGACAGGCATGGTCAACGATCACCTCGTCACATGTCCGCGACACGCGAAACTCCGTGACTCACGTCAGCGAAAATAAACATCGCAACCTATGAAGTTGAATGTGCGATGAGATCAACGCGACTTTTCATACTCACATCGCTCGCGATGATCGCGTTCGCGAGTAACTCTTTGCTTTGTCGACTGGCGCTCAAGCACACGACGATCGACGCAGCCACGTTTACCTTCATCCGGATTCTGTCCGGTGCGATCGCGCTCTGGCTCATCTCAGAAATCCGAACGCGGTTGAGAACTGAAAAAACGGCCTCGCTCTTGTTCGAAGGATCTTCTGGCTCGCCACGTGTCGCTCACCACTCATCATTAAAAACCGGCAACTGGCTATCGGCACTCGCGCTGTTCGTTTATGCCGCAGCCTTTTCGTTTGCGTATGTCGATCTTTCCGTCGGCACTGGAGCCTTGCTGCTCTTCGGCGCAGTCCAGGCCGCAATGATTCTCTGGGGTTTTCGCAAAGGCGAACGACTGGATGCGATCCAAGTCGTTGGTTTCGTAGCGGCCGTGATCGGGTTGGTCGTACTTGTGTTTCCCGGATTATCGGCGCCACCATTGATTGGTTCGATCTTGATGCTGGGTGCCGGCGTCGCTTGGGGCGTTTATTCGCTGCGCGGTAAAGCAGTACAAAATCCGGTTAGCGTTACGGCGGGAAATTTTGTGCGTGCTGTTCCATTTTCAGCGGTTGTCTGGATAATTTTCCTTCCGTGGACCCATGTCGATTCTGCTGGAGTCAGCTACGCCGTAATCTCCGGGGCAATTGCGTCAGGTCTTGGCTACGTGATTTGGTACAGCGTCCTGTCGGGCCTAAAAGCAACCAGCGCGGCCACCGTTCAGCTCAGCGTGCCGGTTCTAGCCGCCGCTGGCGGAATTCTCTTGCTCGGCGAACCCGTCACGTTGCGCTACGTTTTCGCTTCGGTTGCAGTACTCGGCGGAATCGCACTCGTTATATGGGAACGGGCTCACGCGAAACTCACATGATATGAAAAACGACAAAGACAGCATTGACACCAGTGCGGTCGAAGACCATGACGGAATACTGACCATTCGTGGCGGAGGCGCGCGTCGAGATTGGAATGGAATTCATTACAAACAGGGCATGTCAGGCAAGAATGTGGGAACGACAAGCCTTTCCGCCAACATCGCCACTATTCCGCCGGGAGGCGTCGCGTATGCGCACATTCATGTGGGCTTTGAAGTAATTCTCTACATCATCGAAGGAAAAGTGCGGCACGAATTCGGACCTGGGCTGAAACAAGTGATCGAGAACGAGGCCGGCGATTTCATTTACATCAAGCCCGGCGTGCCGCATGAAGTTTTCAACATGAGCGACACCGAGCCGGTGGTCGCATTCGTCGCTCGCTCGTCGGCTGACGAATGGGACAACATCATTCCTTACGATCGCAGGCGGAAAGACTGAAAAATCAGAAGCGCGTTCGAGATGTTGAGCGTTCGGCGTTTGCTTCTAGCATTGCTTAATGCCGAAGCATCTTGTGATCAGCACCAGCGGCAACCCTGACAGCAACAGCCGCCGAATGGGTCAGAAAGCGTTTGCTCACCTGCAAAAGCACAAAATCGATTGTGATTGGATCGACATCCGTGAAATGGAACTGCCGCTGTGCGACGCGGACAAATGTTACGGCATGCCAAGTTCAAAGAAGCTCAGTGCTGCCATTGAAGGCGCCGATGGAATAATCATCGCTGCGCCTGTCTATAATTACGATGTTGCCGCGACGACCAAGAATATGATCGAGCTCACCGGTAGCGCGTGGGAAGACAAGATCGTCGGCTTTCTTTGCGCCGCCGGCGGGATGGGCAGTTATATGTCGGTGATGGCATATGCAAATAGTCTGATGCTGGACTTTCGTTGCGTGATTATTCCCCGGTTTGTGTTCGCCACCAGTGAAGGTTTCGACGGCGAGAACATCACCGACAAGAAAGTTGTACGCCGCATCGAAACTTTGGCGGACGAACTGGTCCGGTTCACGAAGGCGCTGCGCACTTAAAATTCGTTCTGATGTGTGCGGCAACTCAAGGAGTGACGGCTTCCTAGCCGTTATGTTCGACGGCTGCCCAAGCCGTCGCTCCTTGTGGCGTGCGCTGTTTTCAGCGCACTGGATCTGTTCTTTGCTTGGAACGCCAAAACTCCTTTGTCAGGATCGGAACATGAAGCATTTTCTTTTGGCCTGTTTCATTCCAATGACATTGGCAGCTCAAAATATGCAGGAGTTGACGCATCAGCTGGGCAAGACTGTTTTGTACGGCGACGTTGCTCTTTCTCCCGATGGAACGCATTTGGCATGGGTGCAATCTACCGCCTCAACAACATCGAAACAGACGTATATCCGCGAAACCACCGGAAGCGCGCCGGCTAAACTTGTTAAGCTTTCGATAACCGGTGAGAGGAATGATTTTGATCTCGCGTGGTCCCCGGATTCGAAGACACTGGCGGTTTTTTCCAGCGACGGCGAAAGAGGCCAGCGGCAACTCTGGATCGTCAAGAGTGATGCCTCCGACGCGAAGAAAATTACGAAACTAAATGGATACGCAGCGCGGCCACATTGGTCGCATGACGGCAAACAGATTGCCTTCCTGTACATCGAAGGTGCGGGCGGCGGCGGTCCATTGATGGCCGCGCCTGCAACAACCGGCGTGATCGATACTGCCATTCACAATCAGCGCATCGCTGTTCTCGACATCGCGAATGGGCAGTTACGCCAGGTGTCACCGCCAGATCTTCACATTTACGATTACGATTGGTCGCCCGACGACAAAACGTTTGTCGCAACAGCAGCACCCGGACCCGGCGACAACAATTGGTGGATCGCGCAGATTTACACAGTCGACGGCGCGAAGGGTAACGCGACATCAATCTACAAGCCCTGGTTTCAAGTCGCCATTCCGCGCTGGTCGCCCGATGGTAAATCGATCGCCTTCATTGAAGGTTTAATGAGTGACGAAGGATTTCATGGTGGTGACCTTTTCACTATGAGCGCCGACGGTCGCGATGTCACGAATCGCACGTCCAGCCGAAAAACCTCGGTTAATTCATTTTTCTGGCTGGTGCCCGATCGTATTCTGCTGATCGAGTACATCGGTGGCGGCAGTGCAATTTCCGAGTTGAATCCGACCGACAACTCAGCGCGAACAATCTGGAAAGGCCCCGAGGGCATTCACGCGTTTGGAAATTTTCCTGACTTCGCGTTATCGAAGGATGGCAAGGTCGCGGCGGCGGAACTTAGCAGGTACAACTCGCCACCCGAACTTTTCGCGGGTCCGCTTGGCGAATGGCCCCAACTGACGAATAACAACGCTGGCTTGGAAGCGAACTGGGGAAAAGCTGAAAGTATCGAGTGGAAGAATGAAGGATCTAACATTCAGGGCTGGTTAGTGCCGCCGGCGAAAATCGAGCCCGGTAAAAAATATCCCATGGTCGTGCTTATTCACGGCGGACCATCCAGCATCACGACGTCAGAGTGGCCGGCATCGTTTGGGATGTCCCGTGCGATCATCGCTGCGCTTTCCACGCACGGTTATTACGTGCTGCTTCCCAATCCGCGGGGCAGTTATGGCCAGGGTGAGGACTTCACGCGCGCAAACGTGCAGGATTTCGGAGGCGGCGATTTGCGCGACGATCTCGCCGGAGTCGACGCTGCGATAAAAAATTATCCAATTGATCCCAATCGTCTCGGTGTCATGGGTTGGAGTTACGGCGGGTTCATGACCATGTGGACGGTTACACAAACAGATCGTTTCCGAGCCGCTGTCACGGGTGCGGGCATTGCGAATTGGCAAAGTTACTATGGCCAGAACTTGATCGGCCAGTGGATGATCCCGTTTTTTGGCGCGTCCGTTTACGACGATCCAGCCGTTTATGAGAAAAGTTCACCGATTCGGTTTATCAAAAACGTAAAGACCCCTACCCTCGTCATCGTCGGCGAGCGCGACGCCGAATGCCCTGCGTCGCAGTCCTACGAATTCTGGCACGCGTTAAAAACGCTCGGCGTGCCGACAAAGCTGATCATCTATCCCGGCGAAGGCCATATGTTCATCGAACCCAAGCATCAAGTCGATCGGCTCGAACAGACCGTCGCGTGGTTCGATAAGTATCTGCGCATAGATCACGAAGGAATTCAGGAATCCAGGACGAGTTTTAGCGTCCGAAGGTTGTCATCCTCGAGCAAAGTCGCTTGCGAAGCGCCAGATCCATTACCGTCGAGGATCGGCAGATTGCAAATCCTCCGCGGGGCTTACAAGCTCGAGGCCAAGCTCATTAACGTCGTTACGGGCAGCAGGCTGCTATGTTTCATCCTCCTATGCGCCGCTGAGCGCATCCAGTCCGCCGCCTGTCGGGTTAATTCCAGTCCGTTTGTCAGGCCGAGCTTCTGCTTAATGTGTTCCCGATGCGTTTCGATTGTTTTTACACTCAGCTGCAACTCTTTGGCGACAAGCGACGTTCCTAATCCACTTCCGATTAATCGAAACACCTGCAGTTCACGATCACTCAAGTGCGCGCAGCGATCTCGCGGCGTCTCCATCAATCCGCCCGCCAGCATCTGCAAAAACCGGCGGGCTACGGTTGCGCTTGCATAGAGCTCGCCGGCGACGATTCGCTCGAGAGCATGCAGCACTTCACTGGTTTCATCCTGCGTCTCGACGTAACCACGCGCACCAGCCCTGAACGCGCGCTGCACCGAGAGCGCATCATCGCGTGCCGTGAGGACGAGCGAGCGTGCGGCCCGGTTCATTTTCCTGAAATCCCTCAGCAATGAAATGCCGTCACCGTGCTGCAGCGTTAGGCTGAGAATCACCAGGTCCGGCTGGATTTCGGTAAACAAACGTCGCGCAACGGGCGCCGAGCTCGTCTCGCCAACGACTTTGAAACCGCGACTCGATTTGAGCAAGGTCGTTAGGCCGAAACGAGTCACCGGCGCGTGATGCACAATCAGCACCGACAACTTTTTAGGGGAGATCATGATGACACTTCGTGCGGAACCTCAGCGGTCTTTTATGAAGAACAACAAGGCGTAGCAAGACGAAAATTCACTTAGAAGCACGTGGTCCGCATGCTCAATGCTTTGGGGTTGCCCCGACAATTTGCCCTACAACAACTGCCGGTTGCCTGATGCAAAATTCAGGGAGTTGTCCCGATGGACAGGAGCAGCGGTCGGCTGGTTTAATCTGGCGTCATGTTCGCAAAGCGTTTGCCTGTAATCGCGGTTATCACAGCTGTCTTGGCTATTATTCGCGGTCGTCAAAAGCCTGCCCGGGAGGTAGTCGCTCTTGGGATGAAAAGTAGAAGCCTATGAAATCAATTATAGTCTGCAGACCACGATGCCTGCTCATGCTCGCAGCCCTTTGTTTCGCCACCGCCGTGTCGCCACCATTCGCGCTGGCCGATCATCTTGAGACCAAGATGTATGGCGTGACTGTCTGGGATGGCGGTTGCAGCGGCTCTACGCGCAACTCCTGGGATGACATGGTCGAAGCCTGGTACGACGTGATGGGTGATTCGAGCTGGTATCACAAGAAGTTCAACCTGGTGAACGGCAACATCATTAACAGCAAATTTGCCGATGCTACCAAGGTTTCATGGGGCCGCGACTCAAGCTATTTGGACGATGCCGACGCCGCAATGCTGTTCTGGCATGGTTCGGAGGATGGCGACGTTTATCGAGGCAAGATGCGGCTGGACGAATCCGGTGACGGCGATTGCAGGGTCCGAGAGGACGAAATGGACCTCGGCGATCAGGACCTTGAGTTCTTGGCCTTGTCTTCCTGTCAAAGCCTGGACGACAACCAGTGGAAGCAATGGTGGAAGTCTTTTAAAGGCCTGCACCAACTCGACGGTTTCCATGGCCTGATGTGGATCAGCTCGGGGCGCGTCAGCGATTACCGGAATTTTGCCGAGGACGCGTTCGACGGTCCCATCGCCGATGCATGGTTGGACAATCTCTATGACACCAACATTGGCGACGACAACGTCGACCAGTGTCCGGTTGCTTATGGCGTCGGCAACGGCCGCACAGACCTGTGGAACCGGATCGATCACGAACGCTACGATAATATCCAGTCCGATCCGACTATTTTCACGCGCTGGGGAGCCACCTTCATCATTGGCTGCAACCCGGCGTCGGAGAGTGTCGTGAATTCGGATCTGACTCAGTAATCAAGGAGGCACCCGTTATGACTTTGAAACATCACTTCATGTTGACGCTGTTGGTGACGGTATCGGTGGGCGGCAGCGTCTGCAGAGCCGAGGAGGACGCACCAGACGAAGAGTTGCCGCGGGTGAGCCAAAGCCAGGTCGCGGCGGAAGTGCAGAAAGCCCTTCCGAAATGGGACAAGGGCATCCTTTCGGCGGCTAACGGGGAGCGATGGTCGGCCAGGGTCCAGGTCGACGCAGTGCTCAAGGCCGTGAACGATTCCCCCTTAAAGGCGCCGGCAGCGAAAAACGCGCGTCGCATTGTCGACGGGGAGCGAGTGCTTCGGGTAATCCCGGAGCTGGGCACAGTGCGTTACGTCAACAACTCGCTAAATTGGAGTCCTGACCGGACCGAAAAGCTGGTCGACAATGAAACCTCCCTACAGATTGCCAACAAAGCGTTTTACGGACTTGGAATGCCGCGCACTGAATTTGATAAACCGAGAGTGGATACGCAGGGAGGACATGACGCCTCGAACACGTCGCCGGCCGATTCCGCTACGTTCGAGATGTATCGCCTTGTCACGGTGAACCGCCGAATTCGTGACCTACCGGTCCTCGGTTCGCGAGCGCGGGTCGCTATCGCCGGCAGCGGCAGTATTCAAAGGCTGCGAGTTAACTGGCCGCCCTTCACTTTGCGAAAAGGTTTACGCCTGCGGCAGCCAGATGTTGTTGCCAAGGAAGTCGTTAGGCTAATCATGAAACAAGATCCCGTCTCTCTGGTGGGCGTTCGCGGCAGCGATCTGACGAAGTTCGTCTCGGCGACACTAGCCTACGCCCCGCAAGAGATGACCCGGCCTTATCGCCAAAAGCCTGCGGGCAAAGACACCGAGAAGTCGCTGGATGAGTCCTCGCTGCCGCAGCCTGACTCCGACGACGCCAGGAAGGACAGCCCGGTGCAATTCGCGAGTGCAGCCAAGCCCGTGTCCCCGGTCGTCTATCTGCCGGTTGTTCTGGTCACCGTCGCCGCGAGCCCCACTCCCTACCAGATCGTCATGCCTGTGGCGGAAAGCGGGTAGTCCTTTGGCCTCTCCGACGCGAACGTCCCACATCAAACCGGACAACTCCCATGAAAAAACAGATTAATCCCACTATCAAAGTGTCTGCTAAAAGCCAAACCCCCAATATACTCAAGGTCAAACTGTCCCCCAATATCCTGTTGATCATCGCCGACGACCTCGGCCAGGACGTGGTGAACTTCCCTAGCGGGACACCCCGCGCCATGGAAGTGCATACCAACGACGGTACCGTAGATATCTACGGCGCTTTACCGAACATAAGCCGTCTCCTGCGCAACGGTTTGTATTTCAGTCAAGCCTGGGCGCAGCCTGCCTGCTCAACGACGCGCGCGTCAATTTACACCGGCCTGCATCCCTGGAAAAACGGCGTGGGGCACCCAGATGGGGCGGAGCTAGATTCTTCAAAGGAAAAGGGCTTTAAAACGCTGCCGACGCTGCTACCCAGCCATTACGTTTCCGGCCTGTTCGGCAAATGGCATCTCGGTGAAGTGGACCGCCTACCTGCCAACGAATCACGGTTGGGACAGACACGTGGGAACCTTGGACGGAGTGTTTCAAGGTAAGTACATAATGAAGGGCTCCAAGAAGCCCATCGACATCGACTATACCCATTGGCTAATCCAAGACTCCGATGATAAAGATCCAGATTATGGTGCTAAAGATTATTTAGGAACCGAGACGACGGATTATGCGACTTGGCGAGAAGTAAAGGAGGCGGCTGCGTGGATCAATGCACAGGGTTCTAGTACGCCCTGGTTTGCCACGATCGCGTTCCATAGTCCGCACGAACCATTTCACATCCCCCCTGACGGCTTCGACTCAGCGACCGCCGGCAGCATTAAGGCCAAGGAGGATTACAAGTTCAATATCATGGCGCAGAACATGGATTACAATATCGGCAGGCTGCTCGGCACTTCCGGCGTCAAAGGCGATTTCGAAAGCATAGGGGAGAGCCGGCTGTCCAATACGATCATTATCTTCATCGGCGATAACGGTTCGGATAAGGAAGTCGCCCTGGCGGAAGAAAAAGACGAGATATACGAAGGGTCCGTGCGGGTGCCCATGATCATCGCCGATGGGCAGGCGGTGATGAACGAGATCAATGGAAAGGCGATCACGCCCCGTTTTCTGGACGCATCGCGGCTCAACAGGACCTACGATCGGATGGCCCACGTTGTGGACCTGTACAAGACAATCGTGCATCTGGCAGACTCTTCCGCGACTGGATTTCCCAGCGATACCGATTCCAAAAGTTTCCAGCTTCTGCTCAAATCCAAAAAATTCAACAGTGTGCTCACAATCAATCCATTGACGCCAATTGGGATTGAGCTAGTGCGCGATTTTAACTTTTCCCAGTTGTACAAGACCGGCAGCACGAAGGCGACCATTCGAAACGCCGCGTACAAATTGAACTACGATAAATCGAAGACGCCGAAGTACGCCCTTTACAAATATTCGGGTAGCGAGATTCCTGGCCAGGAAGACGACGACGCCGTCGATCTCTTCACGGACGCGATTAGCGGTAAGAATGCCGAGGCTCAAACAAATCTCAACTTGCTTTACGATGAACTTATCGCGAACTATCGATGTGACGGTGACGAGAATACATTTCCCCCGCTCTGACAAAGAAATAGGCGATTTTACGCCGAGAGCTTGGCCTAACAAGTGCGTGGAGCGGACAGGTGACAGCGTAGTCTCTTTCCCAGTTCGTGGCTCGTTTCCCTGTCACCCACCTTTGAGGCCTGGCGTTAGGCGTATGAGAGCGTCACGTCTGATTCCAGTTCTAGCGTTTGTCGCCGGCGTGTTGCTCATCATCCAGGGACTTCTTGGCATTCTCGCTTCGGATGCCTTTGTTGGCGTTGTTCGCCTGTTTCAGTCTCCTTCGGCGGTGCTGCCGGGCCGCGCGACCAGGAATGAATACACATCTTACCTCTGAGCGTCGCTTCGTGCCTCAAGCCCTGGTTTGACACGTATTAAGTAGCGCCAACAATTCGATGATCCATTCCATCGTTCCTATCAAGCGTCGCCCGATCAGAGCATATGGAATTATCTCTCCGGTTTTGGCTGACTGCGGAGGCGTACCGCGCACGTCATATGGCGGAACCATGCGTAGCATGTAGGCGTTATAGATAAATCTAAGAAAGGGTTTATTTGCCGATGAGAATAAAAATGCCCGCCGCCAGTGCGACAAAGTAAAGCAGGAAGATGGCTGGACCCAGATTCAAGCCGAACCCTAACAAGCCATCAACGATCAAGTAAATCGCGAGCAAAAGCATGCCGATGTTTTTGGTGATTTTCATGATGTCGATTTTCCAGATTGCTACGTCGAATGACAATTGTTGAATCTTGCGCGATCAAATCGCTCTTTTGACTCATGAAAATTGAGTTCCGTCTGATTACAGCAACTGTTATCGCGCCAGTTTTGATTTCAGCAGTCATTGGTGAGGAGGCGCGTTCCCGTCCGCTGGATGAAGAAGGTGCTCTCGAGTTACTCCAGCGCACCCTTAAACACGACCACGTTTATGAAAAGCGAATCTCAATGGATTGCATCTCGTACGGCACAGAAGAGACGACGAACGCTTATTTTGAGTTCGTTCTCCGCGAGATCCACAACACCAAATGCGGTGGCGATCCAGAAACAAGTCCTGCATTTGATCGTTACCGAGTCTTTCGTCGTTCAGGCAAAATCCAGCAGTGGGAAGCGGCTGGAGACAAATGGCAGCCGTATAGCCCGCCCACACACTAAGTAGCGCAAAGATTTCGTGCGTACGCAAATCGCGCCCGCCGAAGCGAGCGCGATCATGATTTTCTGCAGATAGTAACGGCGGCGACCGCCGTTTTGAGAAGCAAAGTGTTTAGGCGCCTGCCTTTTCGTGCTTCCCCTTATTGCACTCCGCTTTGAACTTCGCGTACTGCTCCGGAGTGAGGATGCCCTCGGCCTCTTTCATGAACTTGGCCTCGGTTGCATCCGTGCACCCCGCTTTGTGGTGTTCGGTCATCGCCGTTTCCATCTTCGTCTTCTGATCTGCCGTCAGGTTGAGAGTCGCAAGAGAGGCCGTGCAGGCCATTTTCCCTTCGTTTCCAGCCTTCTTCGCGCAATCGCCATGTTCACCCGCGAACATTGTTCCCGCTGCGAATGCGCCCGCCGCCACTACCGCAATGAGTTTGGTCATAGTGGAAGCTTGAGACAGCGTTGGAGGGATCACCGTTCAATTTGAAATTGTCTGGCATGTTACCGTTTGCTCTTACTCGTGCTCGTGCTCATGCTCTTGCTCATGATCGGAAGAAAACACCTGGTCACGTATCACTCATCACTTTGAAAATCGAAGCCAGGCAAGAAATTTTTCCGCTGAAGCACACGTTCCGCATTTCACGCGGCAGCCGCACAGAAGCGTGTGTCGTAACCGTTCGTATGAACGATGGACAATATACTGGACGCGGCGAGTGCGTTCCGATCGCGCGCTACAATCAAACCGTCGATTCTGTTTTGGCGCAGATCAGCTCCATCGCGAGCGTTACCGATTTGGATCGCGATAAACTGCCGGAGTTGCTCCCTGCCGGCGCAGCTCGAAATGCGCTGGACTGCGCGCTGTGGGACTTGGAAGCGAAACGCTGCGGGAAACGGGCATGGGAACTGGCGAACGTACCGATTGCAGATCAAGTCGAGACATCATTCACAATCAGTCTTGATACGCCGGCGAGAATGGCCGATGCCGCGGCGGCTGCTCTAGACTTACCAATTCTCAAATTGAAACTTTGTGGCGACGATAGCGATATTGCGCGCGTCAAAGCTGTGCGCGCAGCGGCGCCGGACGCACGTCTGCTGATTGACGCCAATGAATCGTGGTCACCTGATCATTACCGAAACACGGTCGCCGCATTGAAAGAACTTGCAGTAGAGCTGATTGAACAACCATTTCCGGCCGACGCTGACGAGGTGCTCGAAGCGCTCGACCATCCAATCCCCGTGTGCGCCGACGAAAGCTGCCACACGAGTATCGATCTTGCGCGCCTGAAGAATCGCTACGAAGCAATCAACATTAAGCTCGACAAAACCGGCGGGTTAACGGAAGCGCTCGGGCTGTATCAGCGCGCTCGCGAAAACAATTTCAAAATATTGATTGGCTGCATGGTCTGCACCTCACTCTCGATCGCTCCCGCGCGCCTGCTCGCTAGCAATGCCGATTGGGTTGATCTCGATGGTCCCCTACTTCTCGCGCGCGATCGTGATCACGGAGTTGCTTGTCCAAACGGAAGAATCGGTATGCCCGAGCGCGAGTTGTGGGGCTGACGACGTTCTATTTTTGGGTGTAAGACGACACTCGAAGCACGCGAATCGTCATCGGGCTGCCGTTCCGGCGAATGTGCCGTTTGTCGATGTCGAACTCGATGGTAGACGCTGTTGTAAGGGTGCCGCCGCCGTTCTCCTGATACTCGACTTTGTAATGGTTACCTTTCGCCTCGAGCACGCGATAGCGCATGAATCCACCGGTATCCGGAACGGAATAAACCAGCCAGTCGCTGTCTTCCTTTAGCCCCTCTTCATTGAACTGGTTTCCATTCTTCTCTACCGCATTCAGATTGATTTCCGTAGCGACTGGACTCTCTGAATCCGAGATCCAGGAATCGATCATATTGAAAACTTTCGGGTGAATCTTCAGCGCAGACTTTTCCGCTGCAGGTTTTTCCGCTGGAGGCGCGTTAGCGGTCGAAGTGGATGTGTGAGCCTTATCGCCGCCGACCGGGTGAAGTGACTGAATGATCTTGGCGAACTCCGCAACCGTAATTCCGGTTGCAGAAAATCCATGAAACCGGCCGAGGACCGGATGCGAGTCCGGGCCTTTGCCTTTTTCGTCGTTCATGTTGGGGTCGCTTACCCAGTTCGCAATAATCTCGGCCTTGCGGCCATCTTTGCCCTTTGGCCGATAAATCAGATACATGGGGCCGAAAGGCGATTTGATTTCAGTTTCTTCCGCGTTCTCCTCGTCGGCCATGATGTTTCGATCGCCGATGCCTTCTCTCGCTGACTCGATGGTGAACGTCGCGTTCCAGCCATTTCCATATTGGATAGAGTAAAGTGGCAATGGATGGTTCTGATCTTCGTTCTCCTGGATCTCGTCGTACGTGATCTCGACATTTTGCAACAGGAGTCCCCGCGTCAGATATGACGGAACGTAGCAAGTGATCTCCAATTGCTTTAAGTCTTCTAAAGTCGCAGCCGAAGACAACACTACCGACGACAAGAACAGCAGTGCGCCGGGCACGAAGCACGACACTGTTCGTTGAACGCGATGGCGAGTCATCACTGCAATATTGTTACCGAGTCCATAAAATTGTCGAGCATTGAAGGCGTCTTTGCAGAGAAGCTGTGAGCTTCCCCTACACCTGATGATTGCGCTAGTATCGCTGGCCAGATGAATGAGCGCGCACGGGAAATCGCGTCTGGTTTGCCGCCGGACTTGGATGCGCTTCCGCGACTAGGCGGATTCCGTTTGCGTGGCATTGCGATGACGCGACTGGAAACATTCATCGATGCAGCCTTTGCGTTCGCAATCACCATGCTCGTGATCGCCACGCAGCAAATCCCCGACGATATCGAGACGCTCCTCGCTGCTTTTAAGAATGTCCCCGCGTTTGTGGCGAGCATCATTGTGCTGGGAATTTTTTGGCGCGGTCATTGGTTATGGAGCCGGCGTTACGGTCTGGAGGACGGCGTGTCGATCTTCATTAGCTGGGCCATAATTGTCACGATGTTGATCTACATCTACCCACTCAAAGCGATTTTCAGTGCCATGTGGTTTTTGGTCAGCGGCGGTCGCGTCGGTCATGTAATTGGCGCGCATTCTGAATCGCAAGAGCACGCTCTGTTCGCGGTATTTGCATTGGGATTTACCGCCATTGCTCTCGAGATGGTACTCCTGAATTTGCGCGCGTGGCAATTGCGGGAGCCGTTGCAATTGAACGCACGAGAACGAGCAATGACGTTTAATGAGGTAACCGGATGGAGTGTCCCGGTCGGCGTCGGACTTATTTCGCTGGTGCTGGCGCTATGCCTGCCTGGATCGCAAATCCAGTGGAGCGGCTGGATTTATTTTTCCATGGCCATTCTCGTGCCGTTGCACAGAGCTTACTTTCGACGGAAGCCAGAATAGAAAGCATTTCATTGGACTACGTTTTCGTTCTCGCGCTTGGAATCGGAATTGTAGCCGGATTGCGTTCGTTGACCGCGCCCGCTGTGGTGGCGTGGGGCGCGCACCTCAGCTGGTTGAATCTGCACGGCTCCCCGCTTGCGTTCATGGGATCAACGACCGCGGTCGCGATATTTTCCTTGCTCGCGATCGGCGAGTTAGTCGCAGACAAACTGCCGATGATTCCGAAACGTACTGCACCTGCACCGTTATCGGCGCGTGTCATAACAGGAGGCCTTTGTGGCGCATGTCTCTGTGCGGCCGCAGGGAAATCATTGCTCGCGGGAATGCTGCTTGGTGGAATAGGCGGCGTTATCGGCGCTTTTCTCGGCTACAGCATCAGGAGACGTCTGGATTTGCACGTTAAAGATTTCGTAGTCGCCATTTGCGAAGATGTGGTTGCGGTTGGTCTGGCGTTATTTCTTGTTTCGCGATAACGCCGAAACTTTTGCTGCGCGCTTCGAAGCGGATTGATTCGGTGCCGTCGACCTGTCTTTAATCGTCGCAATGTCAAAACCTCCCAGGACAACCAGCTCAACCGCGACGCGACAAATCCGGCCGCCGCCGCTCTCTCAGCATCTGCGAGAATTCGCGTCGCGGCCCCACGCATGGGGCGTGCTGGCGCGCAACCTGATTCCGGTCGTCGGCATTTACGGCTTTGGCTGGTCTGCTGCGCTCGCCGTGTTCAACTACTGGTTCGATGGGCTTACCGCGTTGGCCGCGATCGTCGCGGCGATGGTTCCGCGCGCGCTGCGCGAGACGCAATCCAGCAAGGATCACGTGACATTAGTCGGCAACGTTGTACGCGGCGTCTTCGTGTGGCTCCTGCTCGTGGGCATTGTCGGTCTGCCGTACTGGATCGTGCTCATTCCGCTGCACGATCTCCTCCTCGGCAACGAATTGCGTCGCGAGCTCGGGCATTCTCCGGTGCTCTGGTTCACTTTCGGCTCGCTCGCAGCCAGTCATTTCTGGAAGGCGTTCCGCATAGGCTACGACACGATGCCTGACAAGGAACTGAAGCAACGGGTGCGCTGGGATCTTTATCTCCTGATCCTGCGCGCAATCGCGATGTTCATCATGGCCGCGCACGGACTCTACTTTATTCTGGTGCCGCTGATGGCGCTGCTGCTCAGCTATCTCGAGATCTGGCCCGACCGTGCAATCGGCGCGGTTTTCGGCGATCCGTCGCGGCTTTGGGAATACGATCCCGGCAATCCGACATCCAAAAGGCGCCTACCCTGACGCCATTTCAGCGGCACGCACTTCATTGGTGGTCATTCCCATTAACCCCGGCGCTTCGCCGGGAATTCTTTCCGGTAAACGAGCGATCGCCATAAACCGAGCAAGCTGATCAAAAACCAAAACGCTTCCACGATAAACGCTGACAAATTGAAGGCGAAGATGAGCGAAACGAGTATCAGCAGTGCTCCGCCTGCGTTCAGCAGCGAATATCTCGGCGACGAGCTGGGGAGTTTATCCAGTTGCAGAAGCAAATACGCTACTACGATCAGCAGAACACCGATGAATCCTACAAGATCGAACAAGTGGAAGTTCATAGTTATCGCACCCGCCATCGCGAAGCGGTCTGAATGTCGCGTTCCCGCACCTCATTACAACCACTGCCATGACTGGTTCCGCACAGCACATCGCTTTGGCCAGGTATTTGCCGGTCGGACACCGGGCATGAGATTATGATCAAATTGAGCTCATCTGCATCATGAGCGGCTTCTTCGACGAATTGCAGCGACGAAAAGTTTATCGTGTCGCCGCGGCTTACGTCGTTGCCGCAGGATTCTTGATTCAAATCGCCTCGGCGGCGTTTCCAGCATGGGAATTGCCGAATTGGAGTTTGCGGCTCGTGATTGTGCTTTTGCTAATCGGTTTTCCGATCGCGCTCGTGCTCGCCTGGGCATACGACATCACACCGCAAGGAATTCAGGGCACGCCAGCAACACCAGGAGTTCATCGGCGCCGCAATCTCCTTTTGCTCATCGTCACCGCTGTCATCATCTCTGCTTCGGCTGGATTTTTTCTGTTGCCACAAGCGATCTGGCAAAAGATCGACAAATCAGTCGCTGTCCTCCCTTTTCAAAACTTAAGCAGCGACCCGGATAACGCTTATTTCGCCGACGGCATCCAGGAAGAAGTCCTGACGCGTCTCGCCAAGATCGGCGATTTGAAAGTCATTTCGCGCACTTCGACGCAGGGATATCAAAGTGCACCGGGCAATCTCGCTGAAATCGCAAAACAGCTTGGCGTAGCGAACATCCTTGAAGGGAGCGTCCAGAAGGCAGGCGATCAGGTGAGAGTCAACGTTCATCTGGTTAACCTGCAAACCGGCTCGCAACTCTGGGCCGAGACGTATGACCGAAAGCTGAGTGACATTTTTAGCGTCGAGACCGAGATCGCTAAGGGAATAGCGGAGTCGTTACAAGCGAAGCTGACCGGCCGTGAGGAGCAAGCGTTGGCTGCCAAGCCCACAAATAATCCGCAGGCTTATGACGCCTATTTACGCGGATTGGCTTTTGAAGTACGTAGCAACTACTCGAGCGATGCCTTGTTCAAAGCCATCGAATTTTATGACCTGGCGGTGAGGCTTGATCCGAATTTTGCGCTCGCTTGGGCGCGACTCTCTGGTGTCCACGCGCTTCTTTACTCTAACCGCCGCGACACAACTGCCGCTCGCCGCGATGCAGCAAAGGAAGCTTTGGAAAATGCGCAGAAACTGCAGCCGAACACTCCCGAAACGGTGCTTTTCACTGGTTACTATCAATATTGGGTGTTGCAGGACTACGGACTGGCCAAAACGACATTTGGACGCGTCAGCAAAATGTTGCCAGGGTAACAGCGAGGTCTTATACGCGCTCGGCGCCATTGCGCGAAGCGAGGGACATTGGAATGAAAGTATCGCCTATTGGGAGCGGGGTCTCGCCCTCAATCCACGGAACACAGCGTTACTGACGGAAGTTGCATTCACATACGCTGCGCTTCGACAATTCCCGAAAGCGGAAAAGCTCTACGATCGGGCACTGGAAATCCTTCCTAACGAGTTATCTCTAATGGCATTAAAAGCCAGCATCTACCAGGCCGAAGGTAATCTGCAAGAAGCTGCCAAATCGCTCGTGGGCGTAAACGCAGAGACGACTTCGGACGTGGCCGTTCGAATCAAGCTGACCCAATGGAGACTCGAACGAAATACTGAGGGCCTCCGGTTGGATACAAACCCGAGAAACTCGATTGCAGTTTGCTTCCGGGATTGAGAAGGGCAGCAAGCAGGTGGGGCTAGCGTTGGCCCAACGCGTAGCTGGTGACACTGCTCATGCAAAAGCTGACGCTGAACAAGCGCGCAACACACTTGAGTCGCTCAAAAAGGATCAACCAGACAACGCCTTCGTCGCGGCAGCGCTCGCCGTCGCTTACGCCATACTCGACGAGAAGGACCTGGCCCTCAACGAAGCGCATCGCGCAACCACGCTTTTGCCGAGTAACAAAGATCGCCTATCTGGCCCAGCTTTCGAAGAGAACCTGGCGCTAGTTGAGATGATAATTGGCGAGAATAGTCGTGCGATCGCAACGCTCACGCGGTTGTTACAAACGCCGTATGGTGGCTGGCTTTACAGCCCACCGCCCATCACGCCCGCACTTTTAAGGCTCGATCCAATCTGGGACCCGTTACGGTCGGACCCGGTTTTCCAAACACTTTGCGAGGAAAAGCAGCCGTGAATCTGCGCGGGTCTTTCGTGTTCCGACAAGAGAATAAGTGGAAAGACGTAGCTCCGGTGGCCTGCACGAGCACCGCGCGACAAGTCTGCGTCGTGCCACCGGATGCTGATCGCGCCAACTCTGCTTAGACGCCGTCGACTCTGTTTTCCGGTGGCTGCGTTGGCGGCGTTGGAGAATTTTGATCCGACGAGGTTGTGCTATTTCCTTCAGCGGCCCTCTTTGCAGCCCACCGGGCTTTCATCGCAGCAGAAAGTTGAGCACGACGTTCCGGTGAGAGATTCAGTTTCCTCTTGGCTTTCTTGGTACTGCTTGGTTTCTTCGCGTCTGTTGTTGGCTCCCAAGACTTCTTTCCGGCTGCCGCAGTGGCTCGGGCGGCCGATCTTCTCGCAGCTTTCAAAGCCTTTGCCGACTCTGCCTGCTGCAGTTTGCGCTTTAACCTCGCCAGTTTCTCCGGGCCTTCTCGCAGACGTTTCTCGAGTTGCTGGATCCTTTTCTTTAACTTCTTCAGCTTCATAATGTCCTCCTACCTCGCGTCGAACGCCGATAACGATTGCGTTTTGAGTTAATGGCAAATCGCGCCAATGTCACGTCGTTCTTTGGGCGAATGCCGATAATGCTGGCATAACTGGAAACCGAGGCGCCGACGAATCAATACGGGTGGCGGCAGCTAACTCGCGTGTTCTGGCCTATTGTGTTGGTAACCCAGTCGGGCACGCGTAAAAAAGATCAGCGATAATGCTATCACTCCAAAGCCGACAACTAACCCTGGATAGCCGTCTTTGCCGAGAAGGGGCAACCAATGTCTGGAAGCGCGGGTCCTTGCCCGCCACGGCGGGTAAACTCCGTTTCCGGCTGGGAACCTCGATCAATTCACGGCTGCGGGTTTGCTAGTTTCTGGAAACGCGGGTCCTTGCGTAACCGCTCAAACATTGGATCCAGCCGGAGCAACGCAGGAGTGAGCGGCGGGTTTGCGGCTAAAGGCGCTTCGTATGGGATTGAAAGCAGCTTCTCCAACGTAGAGATCGCGCGGTCGGCGTCGCCCATGCGCGCTGCTATCCGCGTAAGAATATCGAGTGGCCTGGGACCAGTCAGCACGTCTTTTTCGATCGACATCATGGCTATTGCGCGGTCGGCCAGAGTCGTTGCAGCGGTGTTATCACCAAGACCCATATTTGTAAGCGCAAGATCTCCCATCAGAACAACATTTTCAGGTTGTTCTTTTAGAAAAGATTCCAGCTCTATGCGAGCCTGACCCCAACTTTCGCGCGCACTGTGGTGATCGCCACTAACTTCCTGTGCCCAGCCTAACCAAAACCGCAGTTCGCCGGCGTAAAAACCTAGTGTTTGATCAGGCTTAGCTAGTATTTCCTTTAGCTGAGCAATCACCGGTGCCGGGCGCGACTCCAGGATAGCTTGGTAAACCTGCGTCTCTAACGCGTTCACGTAACCTACTCCCGGTCGGAGAGGGGCGAGAAGCGCAGCGGCGCGCGGAAGGTCGCCTTGCGCTTGTGCGATTCGCGCCTTTAACACAATCGTGTCTATATCGTCGGGGGTGATATTGAGGATCTGGTCAAGCTTCGCCAGTGCTTCCGGAAAACGACGAAGGCAAACGTAGGAACGCGCGTGTTGTGACAGTAGATTAACATTGCGTGGATCCACTTTCTCGGCTTGCTGAAAGTACGCCTCGCTCTTGTCCCAGTTGCCTTGCCTCCTATCAACAAAGGCCAGGCCTTGAAGAACGCGGCTGCTTTGGGGCAGAACGCGCTGCGCCTGCTCAAGGTAATTCGAGGCAGTGTGATAGTCCTTCAGACACGCGTAGTGATAGAAACCTGTTGCTAACAAAGCTTCGCCAAGATTCGGCTGTAGCCTCCGGGCCGTTTCGGCTGCCGTCCGCGCTTCTTCGCGGAGGGCGACCGTTGGTTGAAGACTTTGTGTAAGATAACCACTCGCATCTACATAAGAGAGCAGCGCCCAGCCCAGGGCGAAGTTGGGGTCCAATCGGACTGCTTCTTTGACGTATTTCTGCGCTCCAAGTGAGTTCTCCGGTGTGAATGCAGTCTTTAGCGTGTAAGCCAGGCCGCGCAGGTAGGAATCATAAGCCTGAGGATTGTTGGTAGGCTTGGCGGCGATAACTTGTTGTTCGTCACCTGTCAGTTTAGCTCGCAATTGGTCGGCGATGGTTTTGGCCACTTCACTTTCGACCGACAAAATATCGGTCAACTTGCGATCAAATGTGTCCGACCAAAGGTGTGAATCACTGGCCGCCTTAATCAACTGCACGTTGACGCGGACAGTGTCGGCGCTCTTCTGCACCCTTCCTTCCAAAATGTGCGCAACACCAAGTTGCTTTGCGATCTCGCGCAAGTTTTTCGGCGCGCTTTGATAATGCTGTGTGGAAGTGCGCGAGATCACCTTGAGATCGGCGATCTTTGATAGACGCGACAGGATTTCATCCTGTATTCCCTCGGCAAAGTAAGCGTTCTCTTTGTCGCTGCTGAGATTTTCGAAAGGCAGCACGGCGATTGATCGTTCCTCGGGAGTGAAAGGCCGCAAGCGTTGATACAGCCACGTCCCACATGCAATGGCTACGATGGCCAACATCAAAACCACATTTACCAATATGGTTTTCCTGCGTCGCCGGCGCGCCTCAGGATTGAACCGGTCATAGCAGCTGTGGACAGCAAGAAGTAACTCACGCGCCGCTTGCGGCCTGTCGTTCGGGTCCGCGGCCAGCATCGATTTTAGCAGCGCGACGACCTTGCCCGGGAGATGCCGGCCCTTGAGCTGTTGCAATGGCAATTCAGCGGTTTGCCGCGCACGGATTTCCTCCATCGTCCGGCCGACAAATGGCGTCCTGCCGGTGAGCAGATACCAAAGCGTAACGCCTAACGAGTAAATGTCGGAACGCGTATCAACCGGCAATTGTCCGGCGCCTGCGAACTGCTCCGGGCTGGCAAATGCGGGGGTACCAATGAAGCCCGCGTGCGTTTGCTCGGCGCCGGATTGCGTCTGAGGGCCCATGACTTTGGCCACGCCATAATCAATCAACTTTACTCTGAGCACGTCACTCGAATCGGATTCGAGCATAACGTTCGATGGCTTGATGTCGCGATGCACGACGCCGCAGGCTTCCGCGGCGGCGAGAGCGCGTGCTGCTTGCTCGATTACATCCAGGGCGACGGCAAGCGGCATCGGTCCATCGCGACGCACACGCGCTTCAAGCGTTTCGCCTTCGACCAATTCCATCGCATAAAAGCACTCGCCATATTGTTCGCCGTAATATGTCACCCGAGCCACATTTGGGTGACGAATATTCGCAGCTGCACGCGCTTCGCGCAGAAAACGGGACCGCGCGCCAGGATTCTGCGCGACCTTGCGGTCGATAACCTTGAGAGCAACAAGCGAGTTCAAAACTGTGTCGCGCGCGCGATAAGTTACGGCCATTGCTCCCGCACCGAGCTCAACCGGAAAACCGTCTGCTCCCGTCTCTACCTCGAAGTGGGCGTATCGCAGTGGTCCAGGTGTTAGTCGGCTGCGCGCCGCTGGCCTTTCCGGTTGCTCTCCGTCCCCAAGGAAGGTAAGACTAACGAGACACCGCAAGCATTCACCGTTGGGACCACGTTGAGTCAGGGGGCGTCCGCAGGCCGCGCATGTCTCCGCAGTTTCATTCTGCGGTTTCCCGGTTCGCAGGCCCACGCTGATGTCGTCCATGTGCGAAAGACCGTCTTAGGCCGTCAGTATTTGGTACAGATGGCGCAGTTCTCCATCGATATCTGCCGGATCAGATACGGTAGTGCCCACTTCTGCTCTCAACGATTCACGGAACCGCTGACGGAGACGCCAAAGCCAGGTGCGCAATGTTGCGATGGGCACCCCGAGTCGCGTTGCGGCTTCCTCCTGACTCGGTGGCTTGGCGCTGCCGCCAGCTACGAATGGCCTTAGCTCCTCGAGCCATTCAGCTTTGCCTTCTGCTTGAAATTCGTTTTCCAAATTCTTCCAGGCCCGTGAAACAATATTCGACGCCCACACGAGATCATAGCAACCGGCATCGCTCAGATGAACAGTCGCGAGCATCGCTGCCTCGGCTTCAGGTAAATGCTCCTCGATCGAGATGATCTGTCGACCCCCACCTCGTTTGAGCGCTCGGGCGCGATCATACTCGTTGTATAAAAACTTCTCCAGAGATCCGAGGAGAAATGTGCGGAGCCGGCCCTTCTGACGATCCGCCCGGCTCAATGTGTTTTTCTCGAGCAGATGGGCAAAAAAACCCTGCACCAGGTCCTGTGCATCAGCTGAAGAATGACCGCGATGTCGAAGAAAACTGTAAAGCGGCGGCCAGTATGCTTCGCAAAATCCTGAAAGCGCCTGCTGACCCGAAACCTCCGAGTCGGGCTCGCCGGCGCGAAACACCACAGTCCAATGCGTCGTTTGAAACGAAGCACCGCCCTCCTGCAAAGTTCCCGGAATTGCCTTCGTGGGGACAGAGCGTGGTCTACGAAACGTGATTTTGCCAGAACAAAATCGTGCAGCGGTCCGGTGGTGCCAAGCTGGCTGGCCGCGTACGGAACGGATGCAGGCGCCGCGCTCTGCCTCTACAGCGCTAATTCCGCCGGGATAGCTTCTCTTTAATAGAAACCGAGAACGTCCGTCTCCCTTGCGGCAACCTTGCTGAGATTAACGTTATTTGCAGCAGTATACGCATTATGGCCAACGCGCGCAGGCCCTTGCCCCTGCTCTCGTCCGATGGCACCCACGCTTAGCAGCGCGAACACTACAGCTACAGCCAAGGCCACGATCGCTTCGATAGAGAATTTCATTGCGATTATGTGTTTTGCAGCGACGCCTTGAGAAGGAATTCCTTCCATCCGCCGCCCGAGTTGAACGAAGTGATGCTATAAACCAGAAACGGATCGTGTTTCCGATAGGTCGCGCGAATCAGCGACCGCCACAAAGAACTCAACAGGTTTTTCATGTTAGATAGATGCAGCCAATTGGCTGCCGTCGACGGCTTCCGGATTTCGGCGAGTTTCCAGAACGCGAACGACCGAGGCGCTGAGTTTTCGGGAAAGACGCCCTGCGCGCCGAATCCAGTAATGAAAGGATCCTAGTGACGCATCGGCCAAAAGATCCGTGCGCACCATTTCGGGGTCGAGATCGAGTAATTTACAAACGTTCATGAACGAATACGGCCAGGAAGAATCATATGCCGTCACCCAACTGTGAGCGTCAAGATAGAGTTCGCGATCGGCGGCTTTCGTTGCCGTCCGGTAACGGCGCAAATCGTAGGCTGCCTGTTTCAACACACCGATAGCCAGGCCCTTCTCAGCCGCCGGCGGTGTCGGTTCGGCTGGAGGAGCCGAGAAATGGGCGCTACGAGCATTGCCAGATTCTGCATTCAAAAATGCTGCGAGCTGCTCACGCGACATTCGCGCCAGGGGCTTTTGCGCTGCGTCTTCGCTCCCGAAACTCTTGGGAAACACCATAAACTGACCAGTGAGTTCAGGTGTTTTAGTAATACGGTTGTCTATTACCATGTTCATATCGATTGTTGATTTCATTCGCTTCATTCCTTTCTAAAGATTTTGAAGCCCGACATTTCAAAAAAATTGAAATTTTTTTATTTTTCCGGCGCGAACCCAATGGATTCGAGGTCTTCCAAGGCAATCTTTAGGGGGAAGCTGACAGCTTCCCGACCGGGAATGCCCGCTGCTACGCCTCTTCCTCGACCTTGTAAATGACCATGCCGCGTGCCCGATAATTCGCGAGCGCCTGCGGATGATCGCGATTGCACGTATGCACCCATACGCGGGCAGGTACGATCCCGCCACAGCGGGACCACGCTTCTTCGATCGCGCTCGTCAGCAAGGGGCCGCCTAAGCCGCGACCGATAAATTCAGGCAACAAACCGAAATAGGCGATCTCCACTCCGCCGTCCGTGTCCCGACGCAATTCATAGTAACCGGCGAGCACGTTATCGTAATGGGCGACGAAGGTACACAGCTCGGGCGCCGCCGCGTATTCCTTCCATTGCTCGTCCGTCCATGGCCTTTTGTCGATCCAGTCCCACTGCTCGCCCACACGAAAATAGAGGTCGCGATTAAACCGCCAATCGCGATTCCTTTTTTCACCGACCTGAAATCGCGCATTGGCGCGCTTCGGACGCAATTGATCCGGCGACCGCATTTCGAGATACGTGGTGATTAATGGTCCCATTCGCTTCGACAGTTTGGTCCTTTCTGATGAGGAGTATAATCAGGGCAAAATTCGCGCAATCAGCATGCCTAAAAGCAAATCCCGACTGCAGAAGCGCCGCCGCCATTCGATCATAACGTTTGAGATGATTCGGCTTGATCGGACGTCAAAGGAACCGCTCCACGAGCAGCTTTACCGTCAAATTCGCGACGAGCTGAAATCAGGAAAGTTCAGCGACGGCTCGTCGCGGCTTCCCTCCTCTCGCGCTCTGGCTATGGATTGGAAAATCTCTAGATCGACGGTCAGACTCGCGTTTTTGAAACTTCATGCCGAAGGTTATCTCCGCTCAAAGTCCGGCTCCGGAACATTTGTCGCAAATCTTCTGCCGGAAACGTTTCTAACCGCGGAGCAATCGACAAGCTACCAGCCCATCCAAAGCCCCGTCCGCGTCTCCGATCGCGTAAGAGCGATTCCGGATACACGCGTCGGAGATCAGTTTGATCTGGGAGCAACGGCCGCAGGTGCAGGCGTCTCGCTGGTCGCGAGTATTCCTGCAGTCGATGAATTTCCGATCGCGGTATGGGAACGCCTCAGATCGCAGGTTCTGGCCAAGAAAGGTGTCAACCTGTTGCGATACGCGTCGAATCGTGGCGACGCCGACCTGCGCAAGGCACTTGCAGCGTACTTGTGCGATTTTAGAGCCGCGCGCTGTCATCCGGACCAGATCGTCATCGTGGCTGGTATGCAGCAGGCGATGATGATCAGTGCCATGGCTGTGCTAAATCCCGGTGAAGTCGCGTGGATCGAAGATCCTTGTTATCAGCAAGCCCGAAGGGTTCTTACTTTGGCTGGCGTAAAGATAATTCCCAAACCGGTCGACAACCAGGGAGTCGTGATTACGCGATCGCCGAAAGAACCGCCGCCACGGATCATTTACGTAACCCCTTCTCACCAATTTCCTCTCGGCGTTACAATGAGTTTTCAGCGTCGGACTGACTTGCTTGATTTTGCGCGCACGCAAAACGCTTTTGTTTTCGAGGACGATTATGACGCGGAGTTCCGTTTCGTCGGGCCGCCACTCCCTTCGTTACAAGGGATGGATAATGCCAGTCGAGTAATTTACGCCGGAACGGTAAGCAAGATTCTTTGTCCCGGGTTGCGTCTGGGCTACATCGTCGCACCAGAACCGCTGGTCGATTCGTTAGTCAAAATCCGCAGCGCGATGGATCAACACTCGTCGCCCGTCGACCAGGCGACACTGGCGCGTTTCATCACCGAAGGCTTTTTCCTGAGCCACATCAAGCGCATGCGCAAAATCTATGCTGAGCGCCGCGATTTCTTCATCAAACAATTCAATGAATTGCTTGGTGACCGTTTCACTTTGCAGGTTCCCGAAGCCGGCTTGAACATCGTGGCGTGGTTGAAACGCGAGGGAGACTTCGACGTAATCAAGCGTGTCACATCTGATATCGGAGTAAGACCCTCACCGCTCTCTTTCTTTTGCATTCAAGCAAAGCTAAAGCCGGCGTTCGTTTTCGGATTCGCGGCTTGGACACCGACACAGATTCGGGAAAGCCTGATTAAACTCGGATCAGCACTCGACAACCGCAGCAAGGAGCTAAACTACGGGCGCCAGTCACGGTAAGCCTCGTGCGCACCGAGAGTAAGACTGGTTCGGGCTTTGCTATGCCGGTCGATCTGTTCGGCGAGCCATTGAAACCACTCCCAATTCTTTTGCGAACCCGCACGCTCACGTTCGTATTCGACGTAGCCATGCAATTTGCGCCACGCAACGCGCACTGTGCCGCCCAGCAGTTCGTCGACAACCTTCAACGGAACTATGCGCGCAAAGACGGCGTACCCAAGCGATTCCAGAATACAAGCTATGGACTGGACCGCCTGAAAAAGACGCGGATCCGCCTCGATTTGCGAGGGCGTTGTACCATCGGAAATCGCCTGCACCAGGCTCATCGATTGCATCCAGGCCGGCGTCAAAATCGCCTGGACAGCTACGAAGGCTGCGCGTTCCTCTCGCTCCTTTCGCGCGCGGCGCATCTCGATCAGTCCGAATAACACAGCTGTCAGTACCGTGAGAGCAGTTGCAATGTTCGCAACAGTCGAAAGATTCATCACACCAATGTGTTCAAACGCGTCATTTGATGTCACGCAAATTTGGTCTGACGCATAATCTGGTTGAACCGACACACAAAAAAAGAGCCGCAGGATGTGTCGACCCTGCGGCTTGTCTTACTCTTCGCCTTTGTTCAGTCCACAACGACCACGCGATCAATCATACGCAAGTCGCCCATGTTTGCGTAATAAACACGCACGCGAGTGCCGGGTTTGATCGCTGTTTGGACGATTTCCCCCGCCTTGTTCACAACGTGACCACGTCCATTGAGAACATAACGACCCGGACTATTCGAACTGTCCTCCCGAACAACGAGTGTGCTGCGAGGCTGATAACTGGCAGCCGCGCCTTCCTCACTCGTCTTTCTGATGATCGTTCCGGTTACGTTTACCGGTTCCGTCGTAGTTACTCCTTGTTTCTTTTCTGTCGAACTCGGCTGTGCGAACGCCAGCGGCGCAATGAGCAAACAGCCGAGCGTAACGATTAGTTTTTTCATGGTTCGCCTCCTATTGTTGGTTTATTCTGCCGAGGAAGTCTCTGGACGTAGCAAGCATTCAACAAGAGCCACTTCATGGGATTCCCACAGCCCACTTTTCGCATCGCCGGTAGGATTAATTAGGCGCCATGCTTGAGAGCGTTCCAAGCATTGCTCGAAAAGTAGGCAGCCAATCGCTAACGTGTTGTTCAATAGCGAGTGGTTAGTGTCGAAATCGATTTCCTCTGCGCCGCGCTTCAATCAATCGGCGCTCGGAAGAAATTCTTCGCGGACGATCTTGCCGTTCTTCACAGTGTAAACGCCGACTTCGGACATTTTCCTGCGCTCTTTCGTTTTCTTGTCCGAAACATCAGCGTCGTATTGCACTACGAATCGATCGTGACCAACGAAAGGTCCCTTGGCGTCGAAGGTGTGAACTTCCATCGCGTTCACCCACCAATCGATTTTGCCGCGCACGCCTTCCTTACCGCGAGTTTCTGGCGAGCCGCCGCCCATACTGTGAGCTTCCACGCTCACAACGTCGTCGTCGTAAAGCTCAAGCGCTTCATACCAGGCTTGTTTTTGCACCAATTCCATGACTTTTTTTGCAACTTCTTCCGTGTTCATATTTCCTCCTTTGTTTAGATGAGAACTTATTTGCTGAAGAATTTTTCTAGTCGATCGAGGATGCTGTTCCAACCTTCATTGTGGCGATCGCGCGATTCCTGACTGGGCAATTGCTCGTGCTTGAAGAGCAGTTCTGTGCCACCATCCCGATCGAATAACTCTACTGTGACGATGCTGTTGTGCGTTATCCAATTCTCGTCGTCATCCCATTTCCAAGTGAAGACAATCTTCTTTCCCGGAATAAGCTCCCGGTATTCGCCGAATGCGCTCATTTCCTCCCCTTCCGGGGTGGTAAGGTCCCAGCGATATTTTCCACCGACGCGCACGTCCGCAGTAATGTTTCGGGTACGCACGTTTTCTGGTCCAAACCATTCTCTTAACAGCGCCGGATCAGTCCACGCATCATAAACGCGAGCGGGCGGCGCGTTGATGAACCTTGTGATTTCGAGCGATGTTTTCTCTGCGGTTTTCTCATTCATGGTTTTTGCTTCGACTCTTCAACGAATTGTTTCAGCTCCGATCCGATAATTGCAGTCCAGCCAGCTTCGAAATTCTTCCGCGCGTACGCGGGGGTTTTCGGAAACGTTTCGATTCCCGTGTGCGTGAGCTTCAGTCGCGTCTTGTTACCCTCGGGAAATACTTCAAACGTGACGAGAGAATCTCCCGGCTCGCCTTTGTATCGCCAGGTGTAAGCGATTTTCTTTTGTGGAATCACTTCCGTGACTCTGCAGAGGTGATGATAAGTGTTGCCTTCGTGTTCGACCACGAATTCGAATTCGAAGCCGATCTCCGGCTTGAATTCCTTCAGGTCGAAATACCATTCCCGCATTTGATCAACATTGGTTAATGCCTTCCAAACTTTTGCGACCGGCGCGTCGAGGGTGCGTTCCATGAGGATCGCTTCAGCTATATCGTTTGTTTTAGTCATAATGTTTACTCACTTTCTTTGGTATCAGGCTCCATCATCTTTATTTCCTTTCTCCCGACGGCGCTGCAGGGTTTGTCCCTTGCGCCCCACGTTCGATTCAAGTTCCTCGATCAGCTCAGTCGCGACGTGAGCGATCACGTGGTGTCGCCGTCCGCTTGTCCGGCTGCGCGGCCCCGGCGAACCTGTTCCAGGACCCTGGCCGAGGCTTCGTCGTTGCCGTACTCGTCGTGCCAATTCCACCACTCATACGGTGGCGTACGAGGGTAGCCGTCCGACGACTCTTCCCATTCCTCTTGGCGTCCAAGAGCAGTGATATCGAGATAGTTCCAGGTACCCCCCATCTGTTCGTCTCCGCGATTGTTGATGAAGTAGGTGCGAAACACGCGGTCGCCATCACGGATGAACGCGTTCGTGCCGTGCCATTCGTTCACGCCGAAGTCCTTGTCGAAGCCTTCCGTGATCGTGTACCAAGGAATGAACTGCCAGCCCATTCGTGCTTTTAGGCGTTCGATATCCGTCTGCGGCGCGCGAGATGCGAAGGCGAGTGTGGTATCGCGGGCGTTCAGATGAGCAGGGTGAGCCACCTGGTCGGCCACCATGGAGCAGCCGACGCATGCATGTTCGGGCCAGCCGACCACGCCTGGCTCGAAGAACGCACGGTAGACGATCAACTGCCGGCGGCCTTCGAACAGATCGAGCAAGCTCACCTTGCCTTGGGGGCCGTCGAAATTGTACTCCTTTTCCACTGCCATCCATGGCATCCGCCGACGCTCGGCGGCCAGCGCGTCACGAGCCCGGGTCAACTCCTTCTCTTTCACGAGAAGCTGCTGCCGCGCAGCCTCCCACTCCTTCGCTGACACGACTTTTCGATCTAATTCCAGTTCTGTTGTTTTCATTGTGGTGTCTTTTTTGTTTCGCTTGTTTACTGTTCCGAAATGTTGTGAATGCAATGGCTGCTACTCCCCCGCTCGATGTCGTCGCCAGAACAGCGATGTTTGCGATGCATAGGGGACACATGAGTCACGCCTTTCCTTTCTTGCCGGCGGCCTTATTCGTTTTCTCCAAGTAAGCGGCCAGCCGGTCGAGCGAACCCTCCCAGAACTTTCGATAATCCTCGACCCATTGCGCGGCTTTTTTTAACGGCTCGGCGTTTAGCTGCATTTCATGGACGCGTCCGTAGCGCCGGCGCCGAAGCAGTCCGGCCTTTTCGAGAACCCGTAAATGTTTTGAAACCGCTGGAAGCGACATGTCATGCGGCCGGGCGAGGTCGGTAACGCGCCGGTCGCCCCGCGCCAGATGCGCGAGAATCTGCCGGCGTGTGGGATCGGCCAGCGCGGCAAAGGTTCGGTCCAGTGTTCTCGAAGAATATTTAACCATCTGGTTAACTATCTAGCAGAGTCATTGCAACGAGCAAACACTTTTTTCTTGCGATTTGCAGACGCCGGTGGTGTCGCTTCGGCCAAAGCAACAGATTCAGCAAGTCACGCGACGACGCGTCCACTCATCACCCGTCACTCGTCACTGATCACTTTCTTTGAAATGCTTCTTTGTTCACGACGTACGGCATTTTTGTCGGGTCGCCGCCGTAGTTGCCTTCGAGAACGTCGATGAGTCCCTGCACGCAGCGGCCCGCCATGCCTTTGTCCGGATCGATATCCAGACGAGTGATCTGCCCGCCGCTGGCGAAATGATGGAAGATGCGGCAACGATCAGCGATTTCGGGATCAAGCAGTGGCGAATCGGGCGGCAACGGTTCTTTCTCGAATACATCGAGCGCCGCGCCCGCGATGATTTTTTCTTTTAACCCTTTCGCGAGGGCCTTCTCGTCCACTACCGGACCGCGCGAGGTGTTCACCAGATATGCGGTCGGTTTCATCAGCTTGAGCGTATTTTCGTTGATGAGGTGATACGTCGGTTTGTCTGCTTCGCCCGCCCTTAGTAGCGGCACGTGCAGACTCACGTAATCGGCGTCACGCAAAGCGGCCTCGAACTCGACATACTTGATCCACGTTTTCTCTTTCTGAATGCCACGTGCGAGGCGCAGATCCATTAACTCCTGAATCGCCTTGATGTATTCGTGATTTTGATACGCCGGGTCGTAGCAAAGGATGTTCATGTCGAACCCGGAACATTTCTTGATCATCGCCAGGCCGATTCGGCCTGTTCCGATGACAGCGATGGTTTTGCCCGTGACCTCATCGCCAAGGAACGGAAGGAAGGGATGCCATGATGGCCACCTCTGTTCGCGCACGAGTTGCTCGCTCTGCCACATTTTCCTCGCGAGCATCCCCATCATGAAAAACGCAAACTCGGCGGTGGCTTCGGTGAGCACGTCGGCAGTATTCGTGAACGGGATTTTGTATTTGTTCGCGTCGGCGCGATTGATGTTATCGAACCCGACAGCGATTTGCGCGACAACCCTCAGCGTCCCCTTCCCCACTGCGAATACCTCTGCGTCGATCGGATCCCGCAACGTGGTGATCAACCCTTCGATGCCGCTCTTCACTTTCTCGATGATCAATCTCTTCGGAGGCGCCTCAGGCCCTCGCGAACACCTCAAGGTCGTAACCCCGCGCGCGTAAAAGATTTTCCGCTGGGTCGCCGATGCGCGACGTCGCAAAAACACGGAAGCGTTCTTGTTCTGCCATAATTGGAAAAGAATGTAATCAGGAACTGAGGATTGCAGGAAATTTTCTAGCGCACGGCATGCTCTTTGCTTGCGGCCGCATTAACGCGATGGACAAGGGCCGGAATTTCCGGGAGGCCTCCAAGAATATAATTCGCTTTGTTTTCGTACTCTCGCGGGTGCACAAATCGTCTGTCGGGAATAGCGGCGACACGCATGTTCGCGGCTTTCCCTGCAGCGATACCGGCAAGCGCGTCTTCGACGACGAGGCATGCTTCAGGAGAAATCGCCAGTTTCTTCGCAGCTCGCAGGTAAATGTCCGGATGCGGCTTGCCTTGTTGAACTTGATCGCCAGTGACCACGACGCTAAATAAGCTTCTGATTCCGGTTCGGTCGAGTAACGGAAGCGCGGACGCACTCACCGAACTGGTGGCTACCGCCAGGTTTAACTTCATCCCGCACAATTGTTCCAGCGTCGTCTTTGCGGAAGGAAACAGACGCACACGGTTCGCAAAAAAATCGGTCGCAATCTCGCCGCGCCGCCGCATCAATTCCTCAACCGACCCGGAAATGTGAAAGACATTTTTGTAAAACTCGACTGCGAGCCGGTAACTCACGCCGAGGACGTTTCGGTGATATTCGCCGCGGTAATTAACTCCATGTTCCGCGAGCAATTTCGCGTCGATCTGGTTCCACCACGGCTCGGAGTCGGCGAGCACGCCGTCAAGATCGAAGATCACCGCGTGAAATGGTGAAGACATGGTGTGCTGCATCTGTTACTCACATGAAGCCGGTGAGCAATACGTACGCGGCAAATTCAAGGACTCTCCCAAAAGAGCGAGTCTGAAATCCTGCGTATTTTTAAACGGGATGGGTTTGTACACGGTCTTACATTTGTGCTGTTGGAACCGAACGGGGGAGCACTATTGTCTGCGGTCCAGTTGGAGCAGACCATCAAATCGCCACTCTACGAGGGGCGGCAAGAGTTTAATGCGGCAGACACACCGCTTCGCGTCAGTGTCAATGTTCTGCGCTCACCTACGGCAGCAGTAATCGAATCGGCTTTACTGATGTTGTTGATTGGCTGGATTGATTACAAGACTACCGACTTCGCTATCACGCTTTTCTATTTTGCACCAGTGGTGCTGGCCACGTGGTGCGCAGGGCGCAAAGCGGGCTGGTTTATCGCGGCACTTTGCGGAACGACAGTGCTCATGGCGGACTTGATGGTGCCTCGCGGCGGACGCGTCATTGCGCTTGCCTACATTAACGCCGGTGTACTGGTATTGGCGTCGGCAGCTCTGGCTGAACTAGTAGTTTCGTCCCGTCGTGCACACGAACGCCTCAAGGCGTTACTCGCGCTAAAGACTGTCTCGCTCACGGAAATTCACCACAGGGTGAAGAACAACCTCCAAATCGTATCCAGCTTGCTCAAGCTTCAATCTAACAAATTTGCTGATCCGGCTGTTCGCGACGTTTTCACCGAATGTCGCGATCGCATCAATGCCATGGCCCGTCTTCACGAAGAGCTCTACAACGAGCGGGGGCAGTCACACATCGATTTCACGCCACACTTGCGTGAGCTGGCGGAAATGCTGCTGCGCTCGCACAAGCCCTCGTGCTGCAAACTCACGCTTAATGTTTCCGCCGATCGCGTTCCGCTCAATCTCGACCAAAGCATTTTGCTTAGCCTGATCGCCAACGAATTGCTGCTCAATTCTCTGAAGCACGCATTCCATGGCCGCGCTGCTGGAAAGGTCGATGCCGAACTGCGCGGGACTCGCGATCAAGTAACGTTAACGATCCGTGATGATGGCAACGGAATTGTGCCTCGGCTCGCCGAAGTTGAACACCAACGCGGAACGGGCATAGACCTCGTTCAGGCAATGTCACGCCAACTTGGCGGCAAGTTCGTCGTCAACCGCATGCCCGCCGGCGGAACGTGCGCAACCATTTCCTTTCCAAGCAAGACGTCACGCCAACAACCAGGCGTTCATCTGTAAACTTCAAATAACTACATTATGTCAAAAAAACGTATTCTGATCGTTGAAGACGAAGCGCTGACTGTGTTAGCGCTCAAACACGAGCTCACGGAGCTCGGCTACGAAATCGCCGGTGATGCGAGCACTGCTGCCGACGCGCTGTGTGCTGCCGAAGACAATCGCGCCGATCTTGTGCTCATGGATATTCAATTGGATGGAGGGATCAGTGGTATTGCAGCTGCCGCCGCAATCCGCGGGCACCTTGATATTCCGGTTGTGTTTCTGACCGCGCATGCATCTGCTGAAACGGTAGGCCACGCTGTCGAATCAGGCGCGTTCGGGTATTTGCTGAAGCCTTACACCGTGCCGGAATTGAAAGCGGCGATCGACATCGCGCTCCACAAGCACAACACGGAAACCGCCATGCGCCAAGCGCTAAGTGCACGATTACCGACCGGTGTGGTACAACGTCAGTCGATCTGAGCAGCCCACCAACGAGCGCATTCAGATAGAACGCTTTTAGTTTGAACGTTGCGGGTTGAGCGGTTAACCGTTGGGAGATTGAAGAAGATCGCGATCTATGGCGGCACCTTCGACCCGGTCCATCACGCGCATCTGATCCTCGCCCGCGAAGCGATTGAAACGCTCGACCTCGACAAGGTTATCCTGGTGCCGGCGGCGATTTCCCCTCTCAAGAAGGCCGCTCCAGTCGCGAGTGGCGAAGTACGATTAGCAATGTTGCAAGCGGCGATCAAAGGCGAGCCGGAGTTTGAAGCGAATGAATGCGAACTGCTGCGACCACCGCCTTCGTACACGATCGACACCGTTGAGGAAGTTCGCCGCCGTGAATGCGACGCGTCTGTCTACTGCCTGATCGGTGAAGACAACGTTGAGCAACTGCCGCGGTGGCATCGCTTCGCCGAATTGGAGAAGATCGTTCGCTTTGTGGTGCTCGACCGCAGCGGGAAACAGGCCTCACATTCTTATCAGTTGATCCATCGTCGTATCGATATTTCCGCCACTGAAATCAGGCGGAGAGTTGCGCGAAACGAATCGATTCGTTATCTCGTCCCCGACTCGGTGGACGAAATCATTCAGCGCAAAAAACTTTATCGGGAGCAATCGCAATAACGCCGGAAAATCTAGCAAAAACCTGCGCTGAACTCGCCTCGAACAAGAAGGCTGAGGACATTGTTGTATTGGATTTGCGCGGCATTTCGAGTTTTACCGACTTTTTCGTGATCTGCTCGGGCACGTCCGAGCCTCAACTCAAAGCAATTGCCAACGAAATTGAGACACACTTACGGGAGCATGATTCGCTGCGGCCCGTGGCAGTTGACGGATTTCCCGCCAGCCAATGGATGGTGCTCGATTATCTGCAAGTGGTCATCCACATTTTTCATCGCGACAAACGCGCCTTCTACAGTCTGGAAGGTTTGTGGAGCGACGCACCAGTACTCCAGTGGGAATCAGCTCTCCAGCAGTGATGGCTTCCCAGCCGTCGCCTCAAAAACGACCGCTGCCCAGGTTCGCCGCGGCGAATCCGTCCTGTGGCGGACCGTCGCCCTTAAGCCGGCGCGTCAGCGCTACTTCTTAGTTGGTGCCGGTGCCGGCGGAGGAGGAACCTTCGCAGAACCCTGTGGGACCGGAGCGTTCTGAGCGCCCTGTGGCCCAGGTGTTGGAGGCGGTTTCACATCCTGCAATTCGACGTCAAAAATCAGGGTCGAGTTCGGACCGATGTCCGGCCCCATTGCACGCTCGCCGTATGCGAGATTCGAGGGAATGAACAACTGATACTTTGCTCCCTGTTTCATCAATTGAAGCGCTTCAGTCCAGCCTTTAATCACTCCGTTGACGGGAAAGGTCGCAGGTTGCCCGCGCTTGTACGAACTGTCAAACTCGGTCCCATCGATCAGGGTGCCCCGATAATTCACAGTCACCATGTCAGTGGCTTTGGGCTGCGCTCCGGTTCCTTCTTTCTCGACCTTGTACTGCAAGCCGCTCGCAGTCGTTTTCACACCGGGTTTCTTCTTGTTGTCTTCAAGAAATTTCGTGCCGTCAGTTTTGTTTTTTTCGCCTGCTTGTTTCTGTTTGGTCTCCATGTCTTTTTCAAATTGCGCCATGATATCCTTGACCTGCTCGGTCGTGAGTTGCGGTTTGCCAGCAAGGGAGTCTTTGATGCCGGCGGCCAGGATGTCAGGGTTAATGTCGACTTTTTGCCGGCCGAGATTGAACCCGATCTGCATGCCGATGCTGTAACTGACCTTGTCTTTTTGGTCTTTGAGTTGCGGTGATTTCTCTTGCCCGAATAACGGGAATGCGAGTAAGGATGCGCTGACAATAACAATAAAACGTTTCATAGATTCGTGTTTCCGCGCCGCTCTAGTTTTAAGGTTGGTCGCCGCAGAAAGTCGCACGCTAATGGATAAATGCCGCACGTCAAGAAAACAGGTTTGCCATCGATTCGGGGGGGCCGGCTTACCCTTCGCATTGATAATCGCCGGACTGATTGCACTCTGGCCGGGATTGGCACAGGGCTTCGCGCTCTCGCACAGCGATGCTTTGAAGGTTGGGAAAAGAGTCTGGCAAAATGAGTGTGGTGGAACAATTTCCGGCCTGACCTCATGGAACCAGGGCGAAGATTTCGCATCGCTCGGCATCGGCCATTTCATCTGGTATCCAAAGGGACGGCAAGGCCCATTCGAAGAGAGTTTTCCGAAGTTGGTAAGCTTCGTATCAAGTCGCGGAGCAAAGTTGCCGGCCTTACTTTTGGGGGTCGGCGGTTTACAGCCATGCCCCTGGAATTCGCGTGCCGAGTTCCTGCAAGCGCAAAATACAAGTGAGATGAACCAGTTGCGGCGGTTTCTGGCCGACACCATCGATCTGCAGGCAGAATTTCTTGTTGCCAGATTAGATGCTTCTCTGCCTAAGATGCTGGCCGAAGCGGCGCCTGCCGACCGAACTAACGTGCAGAAACAATTCGAACGCCTAACGAAAACACCACAGGGATGCTACGCCCTCATCGACTACGTCAACTTCAAAGGAGAAGGCGTTTTGCACACGGAGCGTTATCAGGGTCAGGGATGGGGTTTGCTTCAGGTGCTGGAAGCGATGCAGGGGAATTCGGATTCAAGCGCGTCTGCTGAATTCGCGCGCGCGGCCAAAGTCGTGTTGACGCGCCGCGTCCAGAACGCTCCTGCCGACCGCCACGAATCACGGTGGTTAACGGGTTGGCTTCGACGCGTAAACAGCTACAGTGGCGGCTAATATTTATGCCGAGAACACTTCGAACACTTCTTTGCGCGCTATTGTTGACGGCTCTTGTCTCTTCAATCAGCGCGCAGTTCCGCCTTTTCGGACCAAGATCACCAAAGCCCGCGCCGCAAGCGCGACAGATGCGCAGCGCGTCCGCATACATTAGCCGACAGGAACCGTTGAAGGTAAATCAATCTTTACTTAGACAAGCGACGCCGGACAACGTCCACGTTGTTGTTTCCCTTCCCAAGCAGCGCGCCTATTTGATGATCGGCGAGCAAATCGTGGCCGACAGTCCGATCTCTTCCGGCAAGGCCGGGCACGGCACGCCCAGCGGTAATTTCTCCGTTATGGAAAAGGATCCGGACCATCGTTCCAGCATCTATGGCGACTTCGTCGACGGCTCCGGCCGCACTGTTCGCGCCGGCATCAGCGCCAAGATCGATTCCGCTCCCAGCGGAACACATTATGTCGGTGCGTCGATGAGGTGGTTCATGCGGCTAACAGGCGAAGGAGTCGGAATGCACGTGGGGATTCTGCCAGGATATCCCGCATCCCATGGCTGCATTCGCATGTCGTCGGATGGAGCGAAGTTATTTTACGATACTGTAAGAGTCGGCACGCCGGTGAAAGTGGGCGATTAGTAACGGAATTAGACCTTCGAGGTCTGTGACGGCTTGCGGAGTTGAACTCCGTTAGTCTTGAACAGCGGACGATGCCGCTGGGCACACGCCACTGGCCTATGTTCCGAGAATCTTCAGTCGCAAAAGATCGAGTGCCGCTTGGGCCGCTAATTGTTTGAATGTCTCGCGATCCGTTGGGAAAACGAATTTTCTGGCGACAGTCTCTGAATCTCCTGAAGCCAGCGCGATGTAAACTGTTCCAACCGGCTTTTCGTCCGAGCCACCCGTTGGTCCGGCTACGCCGGTCGTAGCAAGACCGTAATTGGAGGCCGCGCGTGCACGCGCTCCCTCAGCCATCGCGCGCGCGACGGCTTCACTCACCGCACCATGCTTATCGATCATCTTCGGATCGATACGCAAGATGTCGCTCTTTGCAGAGTTCGCATAGGTGACATATCCCGCGAGAAAGACTTCCGATGCCCCCGACACATTGGTGATTCTATTTGCAATCAAACCGCCAGTGCATGATTCGGCGGTTGCCAACGTTCGATTTCGTTGCTTCAGCAGTCTCACCACGACTTCTTCAAGCACTTCGTCGTTGTCGGAAAAAATCGACACACCCAGTTCGCCGCGAATGATGGCATCGGCGGTTTGAATTGCGCCGGATTGTCCGATGATGCGCACTTCGACTTCGCCGGGTCGCGCGCAATAGCCCAGCTCGATGCCTGGGACCGCCAAAACTTTTTCGCCAATCGCTTCCTCAACCAACGATTCGCCCACGCCGGCAATGCTGTACGACCGCCTTACGACTGGAAGCGGCACCTCCAGAATCGATTTCAAAATCGGCATGGCGAATTTTCTGAACATCGGCTGAAGCTCGCGAGGCGGACCCGGTAAAACAAACACGTGCGGCGACGGAATGCGCGGATTGACGTTCGCTTTCAAATAAAAACCCGAAGCGCTTCCGTTCTCGTTCGGAAGGACGCGCGCGCCAGGCAGGACATCCGCCTGCCGCGCAATACCCGCAGTCCATTTGATTCCACGCACTTGCAATCTCTCTTGAAGCCAAGCCAGCAGTTGCGGGTCCTGATACAGGTCCAAGCCTAACGATTCAGCCACCATCTCCCGGGTGATATCGTCCGTGGTTGGACCGAGACCGCCGGTGACAAAGAGGATTTCGCAATGCGGAAATAATTCAGTGAGCGTGCGGCGGATCACCTCGGTATCGGGAACCGTTCGCCGCTCCTCGATTCGTAAACCCAACGGAAGAATCTCGCGCGCTATAAACGCAAGATGCGCATCGTGAACGTCACCGAGTAAAAGTTCGGTGCCTGTATTGATAAGCATTGCGCGCATGTTGAGAAGTGATCCGTTAAAAAGTTAAAGCGTTACAAAGGCAAACTGACACCTTTTAACTTTTTAACTCTTTTAACCTTTCAACCAGCCCGAACGCTTTCGGGATCAAGCCGCGGTCTTGTCCTGTTTTTTGCGAATCAGGGGAAGCTTTTTGCCTTCTACCACCGCGCGATTGATCGTTACTTCGGCAATATCTTCGCGACTCGGCACGTCGTACATGATGTCGAGCATAATGCGTTCGAGCATCGAACGCAGCGCACGCGCGCCTGTGCCTTTGGTGACAGCCTGCGCGGCGAGGGCCCGCAACGCATCTTTGGTCAGCGACAGACGGACTCCCTCCATTGAGAAAAGCTTCGTGTACTGCTTTACCATGGCGTTTTTTGTTTCGGTCAAAATCGCCACCATTTCATCTTCGGTGAGCATGTCGAGCGAACTAACAACGGGCAGCCGCCCGATGAATTCGGGTATCATCCCGAACGCGAGCAGATCTTCCGGTTCCACGTAGCGGATCGACTGTTTACGCAGCCCTTCCTCGACCTCGAGTGTCGGGCTGCCAAAGCCCATTACTTTTTGGCCAATCCGTTTTTGGATGATCTTGTCGAGGCCAATGAATGCGCCACCACAAATGAAAAGAATCTTTTCGGTGTTAACCTGAATGTATTCCTGGTGCGGATGCTTGCGCCCGCCCTGCGGCGGAACATTGCAGGTGCTGCCTTCCAAAATTTTCAGCAAAGCCTGCTGAACGCCCTCGCCGGAGACATCGCGTGTGATGCTCACGTTGTCGGTCTTGCGTCCGATCTTGTCGATCTCGTCTATGTAAACAATCCCGATCTCAGCGCGCTTCACATCGTAATCGGCATTTTGAAGCAAGCGCAGAATGATGTTTTCTACATCTTCGCCGACGTAGCCGGCTTCAGTCAGCGTCGTCGCGTCGGCAATGCAGAACGGCACGTCGAGAATTCTGGCCAGCGTCTTTGCCAGCAATGTCTTCCCGGAGCCTGTGGGACCGATAAGCAAAATGTTGCTTTTCTCGATCTCAACGTCCGCCAGTGGATCCGTTTGAAATGCAGCTGAAGTGTCCGCGGGCGCGGGAGTTTGCAGCACGCGCTTGTAATGATTGTGCACCGCCACAGATAGCGTTTTCTTAGCGCTGTCCTGACCGATCACGTATTCATCAAGAGCTGCCCGAATTTGTGCCGGCTTAGGCACGCGGATGTTCGAAGACTGACGCCGGGCGTCTTCGTTGAGCTCTTTATCGAGAATACTTTTGCAGACGTTGATGCAGCTATCGCAAATGTAAACGCCAGGCCCTGCGATGAGCTTGCGCACCTCAGCGTGGCTTTTGCCACAGAAGGAGCACATGGTGAGGTTCGAAGCGCGCGCCATATGCTCTGGATTTCCGCGTTACCCTTTCCGCGTCAATACTGCTTCGGGCATTTCCACCAGCCGACCATCCGGAGGCGTGCTGCCGTCTAATGTTATTTCCTTCCGCGACTTGATGACTTCATCCACCAACCCGTATGCCTTGGCTTCATCCGCAGACATATAGTAATCGCGATCGGAATCGAGTCGGACTTGCTCTTCCGATTTACCGGTGTGCTTTGAGATGATGCGGATAATGCGCTTTTTGAGCTTGAACATGTAATCAACCTGACGTTCCACGTCGCTCGCCTGACCCTGGGCACCACCGTGCACCTGGTGAATCATGATGTCCGAGTTCGGCAAGGCAAACCGTTTACCCTTCGTGCCTGCACAGAGCAACACTGCCCCCATGCTCGCCGCCATACCGATGCAATACGTCACCACGTCGCACGTCAGAAACTGCATCGTGTCGTAAATTGCCAGCCCGGCCGTGACCACGCCGCCGGGTGAGTTGACGTAAAGATTGATATCCTTTTTCCCGTCCTCCATTTGCAGGAAGAGCAATTGCGCGATCACCAGGTTCGCGATGTGATCGTCGACCTGACCGACAAAAACGATGCGGTCCTTCAGAAGCCGTGAGTAAATGTCGTAGCTGCGTTCGCCCCGACCAGTCTGCTCCACGACCATCGGAACCAGCACTTGCGAGACATTTTGGTTAGACACGGTCATGACTTTTCTTCTTTGACGGAGGGTTCTTTCGTTAATTCGATGCTAACATTCGCCTTCAGGAAATCAAGGGTCTTGCCCAGCAGAAGCTGCTCAGCGAGATCGTCCAGCGCGTTGCGTTGCTGCAATTCCTTGCGCATTTTGTCAGGCGAAATGTCGTAGCGCGCCGCCTCCTGTCTGATCCGCGAGTCGAGATCTTCCTTTGTGACCTGAGTCTTTTCGCGCTCGGCGATGCGATGCAGGATGAAGTTTGTCTTCAGCCGATGCGCCGCCATTCCTGCTGCCGCATCTATCAATTCCTTTTCTTTATCCTTCAGCATGTCATCAGTGACACCACGCTCTCGATTTCGTTGAACTAATTCGCCCAGCGCGCGCCGGGTTTCATTTTGCAGAAGTGCCGGAGGTAGCTCTACCTGAATTCGTTCATGCAAATATTTGAGGATCTGCGCTTCCTTCGCCCGTTCGATGTCATGCTCTTTCGCGTGTTCCAGATCGTGCTCGATCATCTCGCGAAGAGCATCCAGCGTTTTGCCGGGGACCAGCTTGGCTGCAAGTGCGTCGTCGATCGGCGGCAACACCTTTTCCTTGAGCTCGCGCAATGTAACGGCGTAATCTGCTTTTTTTCCGGCCAGTTCCTTTACCGGAAAATCATTTGGGAAATCGACGATCACCAACCGTGGCTCGCCGAGTTTCAGTCCGATTAGTTGCTCGCAAAATTTTGGCAGAAAATTTTCGGGGGCCAGATGCAGCCAGAATTTCTTGCCGCCATGCAAATTCTTGCTGGCTTGCGGCGCGATTTCGCTGATCGGCTTGTTTTCTATTGAACCCTCGAAATCAAGGACTGCAAAATCGCCCATTTGCAATGCGCGCTCCGGCACATCCACAAAATCGGCCGATTGATCACGCAAACGTTCGATCGCAGCTTCCACATCTGCTTCCGAAATTTTCGTATCCGGTAATTCCACCGGAATCTCCTTGTAATCCGGAAGCTCGAATTCCGGCGCGGTGACCACAGTCGCGCGGAAACGCATCGACTTGTCTTCGCCAAACTCAATGTCCTCAATGTTCGTCAGCGAAGCGACGCGCAATTGCTCTTGTTCCACTGCTTCGTGATAACTTTTCGAGACAAGCTTCTTCGTGAGTTCGTCCTGGATTTCCTTGCGAAATCTTTTATCGATCACCGCGCGCGGAGCCTTGCCCGGCCGGTATCCCGGAATTTTCGCGAAACGCACGAAACTGTTTGCAATTGTGTCCCATTCCTTGGCAACCTCGTCGGCTGGCAATTCAATCTGCAGCTTCGAGACCGAACCCGCCTGCTTTTCCACTTCAACCTTCATTGTGAGCACTGTAGAGGCGCTCAGCAGCCACCGCAAAAGCTGCCGTCGAGACTGGTAGGGCGCGACCGCCGGGCGCGCCGCTCATTTCTTCGGAAATCCTGTGAGATGTGTCAGCACGCATTGCCATTGCCCTTCGCGCTTCACAAAAACATCTGTGGCCCGCTCCTGCGTGCTGAACTCCTCTCCCATGAATTTACCCTTCGTGCGAGTTATGCCGTAACAACCGCGCTATCGCCATAAACGCGGACCCGAAAATCTTCCGACTCCATCGTGTCGTGCGTTAAGACGCCCGATTTGATGACCTCGAAAAAGCGCGTCCGGTCAACTATTTCTCCGTTCGGGTCAATGATGATCCAGTCATCTGCGACGAGTCGTCCGATACCTTCGAGATCGTTCCTAACGATTGCCTCCGCGAATTCTCTCTTCCAGCTTCAAGAGTTCTTCTTCTGCCGTCATTCTTTGATCCCTTTCTAACGGCGGACTAGAGACCGCCGCTCCTTGAAACACATTCGCCTCTCACATAAACCGAATGCGTCTGTGGCATTCCAAACCAGTACGCCAGCTCACGATAATCTTCGCAATCGAAGATCACGAAATTCGCAACTTTGCCAGGTTCGAGCGAGCCAATCCTGTCGCCTCGGTTGAGGCTGTATGCTGCGTTTAGGGTTGACGCGGTGATCGCTTCCGCAGGCGACATTTTCATTTGCGTGCACGCGAGGGACAGAACCATCGGCATGCTCGCAGTGTGGCGACGATCCGGGATTGAAATCGGTCGCAAGCACAACGGCGAGACCAGCCTCGATCATTTCACGCGCGCGCGGATAGCGGCTCGATCCGAGCGCGTAAACCGAACCCGGCAGCAACACCGGTTGCACGTTCGCCTTTTTCAAAGCGGCGATCCCCTGCTCATCTGTTTGCTCCAGATGGTCCGCCGTGGTTGCACCCATCTCCGCCATCAACTTCGCGCCACCGGAATTTGTCAGTTGATCGACGTGTCCACGCAAACTCAGTCCGAGCTTTTTCGCTGCGGATAAAATTTTGCGCGACTGATCAATATTGAAATAGCCGCACTCGCAAAAGACGTCGCAAAATTCAGCTAATTTTTTCGCAGTTACGCGCGGCAACATTTCCGTGACCACAACATCCAGATATTCATGCGGCGAGAGTTCCCGCGGAACCGCATGCGCGCCGAGAAAGGTCGGCACGATTTCCAAAGGCACTTCCTCCTTCAATTGGCGTAGAACGCGCAGAATTTTTAATTCATCTTTAACTGTCAGGCCGTAGCCCGACTTCGCTTCGACTGTCGTGGTGCCGCAACGCAAGAACCAGTTCGCATGCTTTTTTGCCTGAATGAGAAGATCGGGTTCACTCGCAGCGCGGGTCTTTTGAACGGTTGACCAAATTCCGCCTCCTGCTTTCGCAATCTGCTCGTACGTTTCGCCTCGTGCCCGGCGTTCGAAATCGTCGAGCCGATTTCCGGCGAAAACCAAATGCGTATGCGCATCGACGAATCCCGGCATTACAACCCGTCCATCGGCATCGACAACTTCGGCGTCGCCAACATTCTTTTCGATCTCATCGGTCGGACCGACCTTCTCGATCTTTCCGTCGCGGATGAGCATTCCGTTATCGCGCATGATCCCAAGCGCCGACAACTCTGTCCCGACACGCGGGCGCTTTGGTCCGATCAACGTGACAAGTTGCGAAGCGTTCAGGACGGCGAGTGAACTCATTGTTCGTGACCGCGGTCATCCTGAGCGAAGCGAAGCGCAGTCGAAGGATCCCGCGGCGCTGACTGGAGGTGTCTCCACGAGATTCCTCGACTTCGCTCGGAATGACATGTGTCAGTACCTATTCGTGGGTTCAGCGCAATTTACTCTCCACAACTTGATTGATCTTGTTGAACTGCGCCTCTGAATCCGCGCTTACCTTTTGAACTCGCTCCCGAAGGTGAATCTTAAATTTCTCGTCCTTCAGTTGACCCAGATTGATCCGCACATTCATCGCTGCCCCTTCAATACACGCCCGAGTGGCCAGCGCTCCGACGCCGACATCTGAGACCGAAGCGGGATTTCCGTTGTCCGCCATCTCTGACAGCAGTTCGTACGATTTTGCCGCTGTCTCCATCACTTTCAGCGGAACCTCGGCCGCATGTTTTGTCGCCTCTTCAACCGCCGCCGTGCGCGCTGCTTTTTCTTCTGGCGAATTCTTGGCGAGCGCGAACGCGTCCATCACTTTGTTGAACGCATTCGTGTCTTCATCTACAAGGAACAACAATTCGTCTTTCAGTTGCTGCGCCTTCACGGCCCAATCGCTGAAATATTCGAGCTTATCGTCCCAACCGCGTTTGCCCGCGGAAAGATTAGCAACCATTCCGCCTAACGATGCGCCCAGCGCTCCCATCAGCGCCGCGACGGAACCTCCGCCCGGCGCGGGCGAATCGCTCAAGGTCTCGTTGCAAAACTCGCGCACATTCATTTTCGCCAGGGACATCTTCGGTTCAGCTGATTCAATTTTTAATTCGATCACCTTTTCTTTCGGGACAAAAGGCTTCAGTTCACCCAAGCCCATCGAACGAACGGCGATGTCGATTAGTTCTTCTTCCGAAACGCCCTCAGACCATTGTTGTTTCTTAAGGAAATATCGGCCGGCATCGATCAAAGATTTCTTCGGCACCATTCCGACGATCTCCGAGCCGGTCGCGCGTAATCCCCGTTTCGCCGCCGACTCAACGCATGCATCGAATGCTACGTGCAAAGGGGTTTCCTCAATGTTTGTGAGATTCATCGAAACCTGCGCGATCCCGTATTCCTTCACGAACCACCCTATTCCTTTTACATGTTTCAACATCCCGGGAATGCGGACCGGTTCGCCATTCGCGGCCAGGACTGGTTTGCCCGATGGCGTGCCGTCTTCGGTCTTCACTCTCCCCTGCTCTCGCACATCAAACGCCACCGCATTCGCGCGCCGCACCGATTTCGTGTTCAGGTTCACATTGTAAGCGATGAGAAAATCGCGAACACCGATCACGGTTCCGCCGGATTTCTCATTGAAAACCGCTGGCCCGAAATCCGGTTTCCACTCCGGTTGTTTTATCTTTTCGAAAAATCCTTCGTATTCCCCTGCGCGAATCACAGCAAGATTCGCCCGCGAATTATCTCTGGCCGCTCTTTCGTACAGATACACGGGGATTTTCAATTCCTCGCCGACCCGTTTGCCCAGCCGATTTGCACATTCTATCGCTTCCTCCCAGCTGACGTTGCTCACAGGAATGAACGGGCAAACATCAGTCGCACCCATTCGCGGATGCGCGCCTTTTTGTTTCCCCATGTCGATCAGTTCCGCCGCTTTTTTAATGGCACGAAATGCCGCTTCAACCGTGGCTTCGGGATCACCGACAAAAGTCACCACCGTCCGGTTCGTGCTCGCGCCGGGATCAACATCGAGCAAGGAAACGCCATCGACCGACTCAATCGCGTCAGTAATCTGCCGAATCACATTCTGATCGCGTCCCTCAGAGAAATTCGGCACACACTCGATCAGTTTTTTCATAAGTAGTGTTGGCTGATTAAGCGTTAATCGCGCGCCTGCGGCTTCATCGGAATGTCGATGTTGTGTGCGGCGGCGAACTCGATGGCACGAGAGTAACCGGCATCGACGTGGCGGAGAATACCCATGCCCGGATCGCTGGTGAGAACGCGCTCTAAGCGACGCTTGGAATTGTCAACGCCATCGGCTACGGCAACCATACCGGCGTGCTGGGAAAACCCGATGCCGACACCGCCGCCGTTGTGGATCGATACCCAGGATGCTCCGGCTGCGGTGTTAACGAGCGCATTGAGCAATGGCCAGTCTGCTATGGCATCGCTGCCGTCGAGCATTCCTTCTGTCTCACGATTGGGAGATGCAACCGAGCCGGTGTCGAGATGATCGCGACCAATCACGATTGGCGCTTTAATTTCGCCGCTTTTCACGAGTTCATTGATGGCGACGCCAAACTCGGCGCGTTCGCCGTAACCGAGCCAGCAAATCCGCGCGGGTAATCCTTGGTAATGAATTCGCTCCTTCGCCAGCTTCATCCAGCGCGCGAGTGTTTGGTTTTTGGGAAATAATTCGAGTGCCAGTTTGTCAGTGCGCGCGATGTCAGCAGGATCACCACTCAAGGCGACCCAGCGGAATGGACCACGCCCTTCGCAAAACAGCGGACGAATGTATTCAGGAACGAACCCGGGAATGTCGAATGCGTTTTTTACGCCGGCTTTTTGTGCCTGCGCGCGAATGTTGTTTCCGTAATCGAAAGTCACTGCTCCTTTTTTTTGCAGCGCGAGCATCGCTTCGACATGCACCGCCATCGATTGCATCGCGCGCTCGATGTATCCGTCCGGATTTTCCTGCCGCATCGCTAGCGCGTCCTCGAGCGACATCCCATGCGGCACGTAGCCATTCAATGCGTCATGCGCGCTGGTTTGATCCGTCAGCACGTCGGGCACGACGCCGCGTTTCACAATCTCGGGCAGCACATCGGCGCAATTACCGACTAAACCCACGGACAGCGATTTTCGATCCTTGCGCGCCTGATCAATTAACTTGAGCGCTTCATCGAGCGACCACGCGATGTTGTCGCAATAGCCGCTTTTCAAGCGCTTCTCGATCCGCGCCGGATCGACTTCGACGCCGAGAAATACGGCGCCGTTCATCGTCGCGGCAAGCGGCTGCGCGCCACCCATGCCGCCGAGGCCGCCGGTCAAAACGAATTTTCCGTCGAGCGAGCCGCCGAAATGTTTCCGACCGGCAGCGGCAAAAGTTTCAAAGGTGCCTTGCACGATCCCCTGGCTACCGATGTAAATCCACGAACCGGCCGTCATTTGTCCGTACATCGTCAGTCCTATTCGCTCGAGACGATTGAACTCGGAATAATTGTTCCATTGCCCCACGAGATTCGAATTCGCGATCAGGACGCGCGGCGACTCATCGTGCGTTCGAAATTTGCCGACCGGCTTTCCCGATTGAACGAGAAGAGTCTCGTCATTTTCGAGGTCGCGCAGGGAGCGAATAATTGCGTCGAAAGCTTCCCAGCTTCGCGCGGCGCGACCTGTTCCACCGTAAACAACCAGTTGATCGGGATTTTCTGCGACCTCAGGATCGAGATTGTTCATCAACATCCGCATGGCTGCTTCCTGGTGCCAGCCTTTGCAGACGCGCTCACTACCACGCGGTGCGTGAATAATTCGCTTTCCACTCATGCGTTATTCGCTCCTGAATCAAAATCGCCCTGACGAATCGCTTCAGCAACACGGGCAATATCGCCCGAGAGCGCGCGATCGTGAGTGAGCGGCGGTGAGAGTTTTCGCACAGCAGCGAACGCTCGCTCGACGCCGAGGCCGGCCTTCAATGGACGGCGATGTTCCAGACCTTCAGCGGCCGCAAGCAGCTCGATGGCGAGCAAATTTTCCGCAAGATCGACGATCGACCGCAGCTTCAACGCGCTCGTCATTCCCATGGATACGTGATCTTCCTTTCCGCCGGACGTTGTGATGTTGTCAACGCTGGCCGGATGTGCGAGCACGCGCGCTTCGTTCAGGAGCGAGGCAGCTGCGACATGCGCAATCATGAAGCCGCATTCCACTCCGGGCCGCTGCGCAAGAAATGCCGGAAGACCCTCGCTCTTGTCCGGATTAACAAGGCGATCTGTTCGCCGTTCGCTCATACTCATCAAATCGGCGAGCGCGATCGCGGCGTAATCGAATGCAAACGCAAGCGGCGCGCCGTGAAAATTTCCACCAGAAATCACATCACCGGTTTCTGCAAAAACCAGCGGATTATCCGTCGCTGATGCCGACTCAATCAGTAAAACATCCTCACAATGTGCCAGTGCGCCCCGCACCGCCCCGTGGACCTGCGGCATGCAACGCAGGCTGTATGCGTCCTGCACCCGCGGGTCGTCGGCGAGATGCGACTGACGAATCTCGCTGTCTTCCATCAGGGACAAAAAATGTTCGGCCACGGCCTTCTGACCCGGATGGGGCCGTGCATCTTGCAACCGCCTGTCGAATGCCGCGGGCGTGCCTTTGAGCGCTTCAAGACTCATCGCGCCGGACACATCGGCCACGCGCGCGAGCCGCTGCGCACGTAAAAGCGCCAGTCCCCCTACCGCGTGCATGGCTTGCGTGCCGTTGAGCAACGCCAGACCTTCCTTCGCTTCCAATTCCAGAGCTTTTAATTTTGCGCGCCGCAGCGCTTCAGCGGTCGCCATCCGTTGACCTTCAAAAAATACTTCGCCTTCTCCGATCACGCTCAATGCCAGATGCGCAAGCGGCGCGAGATCGCCACTGGCGCCGACTGATCCTTTTTCCGGAACAACCGGATGCACGCGGCGGTTGAGCATCTCGCAAAGGAACTCGATGACATCCCAACGGATTCCGCTGAAGCCCAGCGTCAGCACGTTCGCCCGGAGCAACATCATCGCGCGCACCTCGGGTTCGGAAAGCGGGTTGCCAATTCCGCAGGCGTGACTACGGACGAGATTCAATTGGAGTTGCCGCAGTTCATCCCGTGCCACTCGAACATCGGAAAGTTTACCGAAGCCTGTGTTGACGCCGTAAACCACCGCGTCGCGCGTAACGATTTGTTCGATGACTTCGCGGGAAGCAGCGATGCGCGGACGCGCTGATGGCGAGATCGCAACATGCTCGTTACCGATTGCGACTGCAGCGATTTCTTCCAGCGTGAGCGCTTGGCCGTTCAGCTCCACTTGCGCAGTCTAGTGGAAAAAATTTTGTTGGGAAGAGAGTTGCTAACCGATCCCTGATCACCTCTCATTGATCAGTCCAAATGCGCTGGGTCGTATTTCTGCGCGGTGTAAATGTCGGCAAAGCCAATCGCTGCCAACCGGCAGTGATCGCCAGTCAGTTATCGAGACTCGGTCTGATTAACATCGGCGCAGTCGGCACATTCGTCGTGCGCGAAGATGTACGCGAATCCGCTTTGCGAACCGCAATCGCAAAGAAATTGCCCTTCAAATGCGAGATCATGATTTGTCGCGCGCGCGACATGATCAAGCTCGCGTCAAAAGATCCATTTTCACGCCAACCGTCGGGCCCAAACATAACCAGGTTCGTAAGCGTAGCAGCCAAACCGGTTCGTCTTCCTCTTCCTCTTCGTCTTCCTCTTAATCTGCCCTCGGACGACGACTGGCTGCTGAAGATCATCGCGATCGAAGATCGATTCGTTTTGGGTGTCTATCGCCGAGAGATGAAAGCGATCGGTTACCTCGGCAAGATCGAGAAATTGCTAGGTGTGCGCGCCACTACTCGCAGTTGGAATACGATTCAGAAGGTCGTGCAGATTCTTACTCAAGCTTAACGAAAGACCAACATACTACGGACACGGCGTGCGACACGGCTCCCATCCTTCGTCGCTCGTCACTTCGTTATCGTCCCGTCAGTTGCTCCAAGTGCTCGGGATACCGAGCTCCTTGCACTTCGATTTGTGACGCAACGCTTTCGATCTCGCGCAAATCGTCTCGCGTCAGTTCGATCTCGACCGCTCCAACATTCTCTTCCAGCCGCTGCAGTTTTGTTGTGCCCGGGATAGGAACGATCCAAGGTTTTTGCTCCAGCAACCATGCCAGTGCAATCTGAGCAGGCATCGCGTTCTTTCGTTTCGCGATCTCGCCTAACAAATCAACCAACGCCTGGTTGGCTTTGCGAGCCTCCGGTGTGAACCGTGGCAGAGTGTTGCGGAGGTCGCTACTCTCGAACGTCGTGTTCTCGTTCATCTTGCCTGTAAGAAAGCCTCTGCCCAGAGGACTGAAGGGAACGAAACCGATCCCAAGCTCTTCGAGCGCGGGGAACACTTCATCTTCCGGCCGCCGCCACCAGAGCGAGTATTCGTTTTGGAGTGCAGTGACCGGCTGAACGGCGTGTGCGCGGCGAATGGTCTGCACGCCCGCCTCTGACAAGCCGAAGTGCTTAACCTTCCCTTGCTCAATCAGCTCCTTCACCACACCCGCCACATCTTCAATCGGCACTTCGGGATCAACACGATGTTGATAGAACAGATCGATAACGCCCGTCCTGAGTCGTTTCAGAGAAGCTTCAGCAACTTCCTTGATGTGCTCTGGTCGGCTGTCCACGCCGATAGAGCGACCACTCTTCGGATCGAGTTTGAACCCAAACTTCGTGGCGATCACCACTCGCTCGCGAAACGGAGCGAGACCTTCGCCCACCAGTTCCTCGTTGGTGAACGGACCATAAACCTCGGCTGTGTCGAAGAATGTCACGCCGCGTTCTACCGCTGCGCGAAGCAGCGCGATCATCTCCTGCTTATCTTTCGGCGGGCCGTACCCAAAGCTCATCCCCATGCAGCCAAGTCCGATCGCCGACACTTCCAACCCGCTCTTTCCAAGTTTGCGCTTTTTCATTCTGTGACGTGTTAGGTATTTGTTAGGGGGTAACCATCACTTTAATCGCTTCCCGATCGTTCATCGCCCGGTAACTGTCGGGAACACCCTCAAGGTCGACGGTGCGGTCGAATACTCGGCCGGGCTCGATGTTACCCTCAAGAACGTCTGGCAATAGGTCTTCGATGTAAGCCCGTACCGGAGCCGGCCCGCCGCCCACCGTCACATTGTTGTAAAACGCTGGCTCGGATCCTGGAATCGTCTGCTCCTGCGGAACGCCGACGCGTCCGACTGCGCCACCGGGACGAGCGATGCTGATCGCGGTATTCACCGCTTGTTGAAGGCCGACGCATTCCAGCACTGAGTGGACGCCGTAACCACCGGTCAGTTCGCGAACTCGTTCCACCGCAGCCTCGCCTCGCTCACTCACAACGTCTGTCGCACCGAAATCCTTAGCGAGTGCAATGCGATCGGGATGCCGGCCAAGTATAATGATTTGCTCAGCGCCCAGTCGCTTTGCGGCAATTACACCGCACAATCCGACAGCTCCATCGCCGACAACGGCCACACTCTTGCCCGGTCTAACTTTCGCGATGATTGCCGCGTGGTGTCCGGTTCCCATCACGTCCGAGAGCGTGAGTAGCGATGGCATAAGTGCGTCATCTGCATGCGCGCCAATCGGAAAGAGGGTTCCATCTGCCAAAGGGATCCGTACGGCTTCGGCCTGTGCTCCGGCGACCTCTGTAGTACCGAAAAATCCGCCATGGATACACGACGTTTGAAGCCCGTCATGGCAAAACGCGCACGTGCCATCGGAGAACGCGAACGGCATGATAACAAAATCACCGCGTTTAATCTTCCGAACGTCTTTGCCGACGTCTTCGACCACACCTATTGCTTCGTGCCCCATCACGCGACCGGTGTCGCTGCGTTCCATTTTTTGGTATGGCCACAAATCGCTCCCGCAAACGCACGCTCGCGTAACGCGGATGACAGCATCAGTCGGCTCTATGATTTTCGGATCGGGAAAGTTCTCGATCCGGACATCGCCAGCGCTATACATCACAGTTGCGCGCATAATGATTTACTCCCTGCTTCAGAGCGGCCTAACCGGTATCCGGGACAATTCGGTGTTCTTCGATTGCATTGCTTGTGGTTGACTGACAATCCTACTTGTCACTCCGATTTCAAAGACGCCATGTCGATCGAGAACCGGTATTTCACATCCGACTTCAGCAGTCTCTCGTACGCTTCATTGACCTTCTGAATAGGAATGACTTCGACGTCGGCGGTGATGTTGTGTTTGCCGCAAAAATCGAGCATCTCCTGCGTCTCGGCGATGCCGCCGATGGCAGATCCAGCCAGTCTTCGGCGGCCCATGATCAGACTGAACGCCGGGACATCGAGAGGTTCGGCAGGCGCACCGACCAATGTAAGATTCCCATCAACGCCGAGTAGATTGATATAGGCGTTGATATCGTGATTGGCGGAAACGGTGTCGATGATGAAGTCGAAACTGCCGGCGTGCTTTTTCATTTCGTCAGCGTTGCGCGAAACGACGACTTCATCGGCACCGAGCCGGAGCGCGTCATCCTTCTTGTTAGGCGACGTAGTAAAGACAGCGACGTGAGCCCCGAATGCGCGACCAAACTTTACGGCCATGTGACCCAGTCCCCCGAGTCCGACCACACCAACCTTCTTGCCCTCACCAACGCCCCAGTGGCGCATCGGCGAGTATGTGGTAATCCCGGCGCATAGGAGCGGCGCGGCTCCAGCGATATTCAGGTTGGGAGGCAGTCGGAGGACGAAATGTTCATCGACGACGATACTATCGGAATAGCCGCCATAGGTGACGCCACCAAGGTGTTTGTCCGGCGAATTGAAAGTGAGCGTCATGTTTGGACAGAATTGCTCAAGGTCACGTTTGCAATTTGCGCAGGTGCGGTCGGAATCGACCATGCAACCCACCGCGACGAGATCGCCTGCCTTGTACTGGGTAACAGCCGAACCGACCTTTGTTACACGGCCGACGATCTCATGGCCAGGAACGATTGGATAGTTGGTCGCCATGAACTCGCTCCATTCGTTGCGAACTGAGTGAAGGTCTGAGTGGCAAATGCCACAAAAAAGAATTTCGATCTGCACGTCGCGATCCCCTGGCTCGCGCCGCGGAATTGTTGTCGAGGCTAATCGCGCTGTTTCACTGGCGGCAGAGTAAGCTTTCGCTTTGTAGGTGCTTGGATGCATACGTGAATCTTATGTAATAACGCGTCAGCATCCAGCGACGCGTTGTACTGCCGAGAAATCGTGGATTTGGGAAATCACGCAATAAATCAATTGGGTCGCTGCGTTCCTGTCTCGTGAGAGATCTCTTTATCAGATCTTGCGCGAATCGTAAGCCCAGTGCAGCAATGCCTGGCGCTGGCGGCGACGGCAATTGAGATCGCGAGGTTTACAGTGCTTTTTCAATTGCGCCACGTGGCGGCGAACGGCGCGCCAACGGGCAATCTGCCGTAAGTCATCCTGGCTGCGGCGCCCGCAATAATATCGGCAATACCATTGGAACCAGCCGCGTGGGTCTTCGGGATGAATCCAACCTTTGCGCCGCCATTCCGCTAGCGGTTGCGACGCGTTCACGCCAAAATAATTGAGCGACGCTCGCGCTCGATCAGGCGAAAGCTTCGCGCGCTTGAACCAGCTCGCTGGAAATTCTTTCCGGCAATCGGTCATGTATTTCCCGCCGAATACGCCGAGCTCGAGCATCTGTTTCGGCGTCAGCTCGGGAGTGAATCCGGGGCGGAACGGCGCGGCCCATCGGTTTTGTGCGGAAATAAACATAGCCCTTCTGCATTTTGTCGTTCACTTCCACCCGCACGGGTTTCATCCCGATGTTCTAACGTCTTTTCTTTCGTTACGTCCAGCAAATCGACGAGCCCTTCGGAAGGTTCAAATCTTTGCTCGTCTCACCGATGCATCAGTGCGGACGCACGCGATCCGCGATTTGTTTCGCATCGACGTCTTCGTTGGCGCCTTCCGCATGTCCAATCACCGCCGACCGTTCGCGATCCAGCTTGATCACAACAAGACGAGTGTGCCGTTTTCGTGTTTCGTCATTGCCGGCTTTGATTCGGTAAATAATCGCGTAGGGCGTGAAGCGTCCGTTTTTCTCCACCCCGCGCCATTCCACCACGTCATTCGCCTTGTGTGGGAAAGTTCCGTTGCCGGCTTCCATTGTTGCCGAATAAAGATTCACCGTCTGTTTGCCGAATTTGATGTTGATCCAACTGCGCTCATCGCCACCGACAAACTCGAGCTGGTAACCGCCGAACCCTGGGAACAATCCGATGAATCCTGGATCGCCTTCCATACCGTCTTCCTGAAACGAAATACTCTTCGCGCGCGCAGTGCTGGAGTATTTCGATACAATCCGTTCCGACGGCGTCTCGCCTGCCGTCAGCAATAATCCAACGATCAACCACGTCGTAGAAAGTAACGCTCGTTGTGTTCTCATTTATTAACTCCTCACCAATGCCGTTCTTAGTCTCTTGTCACTGGTCACTCGCCAGTCGTCACTTTAATTCAGAGCTGAAAAGCCGGTTGGGTCCATGAAATATCGATCGATATGGTCCACCAGTGGCCCTTGCGCCTCAGACTCGGCCTTCACTTTTTTCCATTCCGGATCGGCCTGGAAGGCGGCCCAGTTCTTTTCCGCCTCTTCGCGGCTCGGATGTTCAAGTATATAAATGAACAAGTTCTGCGAACTCGGCGCATCTTCCGGCACCCAATAGCCGATACTCTTCATGTTATGTCGATTGAAGATCGCGTCGGTGTGCTCGCGGAACCGTGCTTGCAACGCTTCGGTTTTGCCTTCGTTGACGTGATACATGCGCAATTCGTAAACGTGGTGTGAAGGATTGGCGCCTCGAAGGGCGTTGAAACCAAACATCACGACGGCGCCACAAACAAAAGATAGAAATATTTTCATATCGCGTTGGTCAGTCTTCTTCCGGCTTCCGAACACTAATTTCGCCCGGCTTAAAATCGACTTTGTCGAACTTGGCTTTGTCGAGATCCCAGATCCCATGCAGTTCCGCGCTCCAAATCGGGCCGGGAGCGAGGTTTGGTTTGTTTTCGGCAGAAATGTTCAGCAACAACTTGTGATCTTTGAATTCAAAACTCTTCAAGTCCGAATTGTCCGCCACAAATGTGTAGCTATCGGATTCCTTCGGATATTTTTTCAGAAACCGTTGATGAAAATCGCGGTCGAAATACTTGATCACCTCAGGCCAGATCTTCTCTTCGCGTTTCACTTTGTCGTTCGCGAGCTCGTACACGACGAGATCTTCATTACCCCATTTCATCTCACGCCAGATCGCAACAAACTGACTTCCATTCCATTTTGCCGCCGGCGAGCCGCGCATTCCTTTCCACGCCGGATCGATATCCAGCTCCTTGATTACTTTGTAAGGCTTTAGTCGGACGAGAACATTCGGAAACGCAGGTCCCTCATTCGAGTTTTCATCTCGGACTGGATAAAGAATCGCGAACCTTCCATCGGGCGAGATAGTGTCTTCGCCAACCTCATATTGCTTCGGAACCTCGGGATACGTCTTCGCTTCCTCTGCCGGCGATGCGCTCTCATCCTGTGCGCCAATCACCGAAGTGAGCACCAGGCCGACCGCAATGGAACTGATTAGCACCTTCATGGTGTCAGAACCGTAACGCGCCCGCTACCGAACGTCACGGCGTAAACGCCTGCCTTTGTACGCGTGCCAACTAATAACCGAGAACGGATAACAACATCACGTCCGCTGATACTCAGCGTCGCTGACTTGCTCCATCCATTCGACCACTTCACCGTCGAGGGCCTCTTGAATGGCGATGTGTGTCATTGCTTTGGTAGGTGTTGCGCCGTGCCAGTGCTTTTCGTTTGGCGAAAACCAGATGACATCGCCCGGCCGGATTTCTTCGATCGGCCCGCCTTCACGTTGCGCCCAGCCAAGGCCGGAAGTGACGATCAACGTCTGACCGAGTGGATGCGTATGCCAGGCTGTGCGTGCTCCCGGAGCGAAAGTCACGCTCGCGCCACGAACACGCGCCGGCTCCGGAGCTTCAAATAACGGCTGAATTCGAACTGAACCTGTGAACCACTCCGCAGGACCTTTGCTCGTCGGCTGCGATTCAATTCTTTTAAGTTCCATCTCGGAATCTCGTCTGTTTAGTTCTCAGCCGCGATCAACTTTTCGGCGGCCACTCCACGCCGGCGAGTTCTTTGGGCAATTGTTTCGGATCCACCGGGTATATCATCGAAAGATCGATCTTGGATTTCGAACCTTGCAAAAATTCCAATTCCTCCGGTCCGCCGATGATGAGCCACAGCACCTCGTCATCGGTATCGTTGAACACCTGGCGCAATTGGTCCGGCGCAACGAGCACGCCTCCGTATTTCGGCACCGTCAATGTGTCGTCGCCGACGCGCATACGGCCCGTGCCTTCCAGAACAAAATAAAATTCCTCCGAGCGGATGTGTTTGTGCAGCGTGCTCGCGCTTTTGGACGGCAATCGCCACAGCCGCGCGCCAAGATTCTCGCTGCCGGTGCGCTCCAGATAATCTGCATTTGGAATTTTCATCAAGTTCGACGGCCGCCAGTGCAGGTCTTCTGGCTTGATGAGGTGATAACCCGGAATAGTTTTCATGGGTGCAATCATCGGGCGCTCGCCACGGCGAACGTCTTTAACGGTCGGCGTTTGACACACACGGTGCTACAAATTTTACCGATCCAACGAACTTTCGCACTTCAGATAGACGTGATGCGCAGAGTTGTCGCTTGCGTTGCCGGATACACCAAATCGTCTCGCCTCACACGAACTGTGTGAAAAACATGAAGACCAAACCTGATCCAGCCGATTCGAGTCTGACCGAAACCATGGCCGCTCGAATTGAAATCAAGGAATTGGGAGATCCCGCTCACCAAAAGAAAATAACCGATTCAGTCGAAGCGCTGGACGGTGTAATCGAAGCCAAAATAGAGAAAGGCGCGCTGCACGTCTCTTACGACCCGTTGGCAACGACTGAGAAGAAAATCGAACAGGCTATCCGCTCTACCGGGAGCACAATCAAAACTGCGGCCACAGATACGAAAGATGCGCATCCAGACCTACCGCTGCCGGTAAACGTGGGGCAAGCTCCGGCCAAAAAAGCGCACGACCGCGAACACACCTGATGTCGAGCGAAGTTGCCGCTCGAGTCCTTTCACATAAAACCAAGGTCACTTCGCTGCCGTCGGCGACCGCCACCGACGCCAGAGTGCCCGCAAGATCAGAATTATTGCTACGAGCAAAACAACCGCCCCAACCCCAAGAAGAATCAGAATGCGGTTCTGGTTCATCAGCACATACACGCCGCGCTTAGCGTAGAACCCGTTGAATCCGCTAACGATTCCGGGCAACGTCAGCAGGTCTTGCTTGGTCAACTGTAGCGGGCGCTCATTGGGATGATATCGCGTGCCAAAAAAAATCTTCCCGGAATCCTCCAGCTCGATATGCCCGCCAAGCACATAAGTGACTGGACGCTGCTCGACGAATTCAGCGACACGCCGCGCGCTTGTGAGGTCCGCGTTGGCGTCCTCAATCAGAAGTCGCCCCGGTAGAAGGAAGTCGCCCGAGAAGAAGAGTCTGGTCTGCCGATCGTAATAGGCAACATGTGAGCGGTAGTGTCCCGGGGTCGGTATCACATCGATCACACGGTCGCCGAGATCAATCTGGCCGATACCGTTTGGCCAGTCAGCGACGCCCAAACGGCTCTTCACGCTCTCAAGGTCCGTCGGCACTACTTCCACATCCGGCAAGGCGCGAAACTGATCGTCACCAGACCGATGATCGAGGTGGCCATGTGTATGCACGACTATTAGCGGCAGCCTTGATCCCCCGTTCGCCAAGAAGGAAATTACCGTCTGAGCCAGCGGCATGGTCTTTGCGTCAGCCACGGCACCAGTGTCGATCAACAGCGCTTTGGTTTTTCCAATTAACAGATAGACGAACGGCGCTTCGTAGGTCGCACACAGACTCTCGCGCAGGATGAAAGTCTGTGCGTTATACTGATGCACCTGAAGCGGCGGCTGCGGATTCTTGATGCAGTCTTCCGAACCTTCATTCCAGTGCACATCCATCGTCCCCGGAACAAGCTGCGAATGCGCGGACGATAGGATCGAACACACCGTTAACAACGCACACAGCCAGGGCTTTCTCCGCTCAAATGTCCGCGGATTCTTCATAACGTGATCTTACTTCTTATCCACTGGTGTGGAATTGCCTTACAGTCACTGCGACGGCAACACCAAGACCGACTCCCACACCGCGATCCAATCCGACGCCGCGTGTACGTCCGGCGTCAGTGTCGCGGCCGTAGAAACCTACGTTAGAGAATCAATCGGGCTTCAGGACTGAAAGAATATTGCCCGCTGGATCCTTGAACCAGGCAATGGTCGGACCGTTTCCGCGCATGATCCCTTTCTCGTCGGTCTTCAAGTCACCTTGATCGTAATGCTCGAATCGCACGCCGCGCTTTGTCAGCTCGTCGACAGCATGATCGACATCCTCCACTGGAAAATTCAAGACGGTGAACGTCGCCGGAACGTGATTGGGCTTCGGATAAATGAGGACATTATTGCCGCCGGCCAGATGCAGTGTGAGCAGGCCATGGTCGCTCAGATGTCTTTAACCCCAGCGTCTCGCTGTAGAACTTTTTCTCCTCCGCGATATCCGGCGCCGCGAATCCACTGAATGCTTTGCTGTTTTCCAACATGATAATTCCCTCCTTGAATAGTTCGTCCGAAATCAGAGCGTTGGTTCCCAAATGCTTTTTGGCTGAAACACGTTGGGCTTCCATGTTTGCCGGGCCTTCTGAACTTTCAACGATGAACGATACAGCGCATTGCACCAAGCGTGCAGATTCTTAAAATCGTCTGCTAGTTCGAGCTTCGATTTCAGTTAACACCAATGGAAACGCCGCTGACGCCTCTCGAATTTGCTCGCCGCGCGCGCAAACTCTATGGCGATCGCGTCGCGGTGATTGATGGCGAGTCACGCTGGACCTATGCGCAGTTTCTTGACCGATGTGACCGTTGGTCCGCGGCATTGCAGAAACTTGGGGTCGAACCGGGTGATCGTGTCGCATATCTCTCACCGAACAGTCACGCCCAGCTCGAGTCATTTTACGCGGTCCCGCAAATCGGCGCTGTGCTGGTGCCGTTAAACTATCGGCTCACAGCCGACGACTTCGTTTACCTGATCAACCACAGTGGTTCGCGCATGGTCTGCGCAGACCGCGATTATCTTGAACCAATCAATAGTATCCGGGAACAGCTTCCCAAGGTTGAACACTTCGTCGCACTCACAGGAGAAGCCCAGGGTTGGCTCAACTATGAAGCAATGGTCGACGCAAGCTCGGCTGAATTCCTGCGCCCTGACATTCACGAGACCGATCTGCTCACGATCAATTATACCAGCGGCACCACTTCGCGTCCCAAAGGCGTGATGATCACCCATCGCAATGCCTGGATGAATTCTGTCGGCACCCTGCTTTATGCCCCCATGACCTGTGCTGATCGTTATCTGTGGACGCTGCCTATGTTTCACGCCAACGGGTGGACTTTCGTCTGGACCGTAACGGCCGCGGGAGCGACTCATATTTGTCTGCGCAAAGTCGAGCCGCGCGCTGTCTTCGAGTTGATGGCAGCCGAGAAAGTCACCACGTTATGCGCAGCGCCGACGGTTTTAATTTCGTTAGCGAACGCGCCGGCAAATCTGCGCCGCCTCGCCCCGAAAGGAATTCACGTTATCACCGCCGGTGCGCCGCCCGCAGCCAATACCATCCAACGACTTGAAGAAGATTTGGGATGGACAATCACGCACGTGTACGGATTGACCGAGACAGCGCCGTTCATCACCGTTTGCGAGTCGCGCGCGGAACATGCGCCACTGCCGATCAGCGAACGCGCCGCGATCAAAGCCCGCCAGGGTGTTGAGTTGATCACATCGGGTGAGTTGCGCGTAGTTGACACGCAAGGCAACGACGTGCCGCACGATGGCATTGCTCAAGGGGAAATCATTGCGCGCGGCAACGTAGTTATGGCCGGCTATTACAACGATCCTCAAGCGACAGAGAAGGCGCTGCGCGGCGGATGGTTTCATACCGGTGACGCCGCAGTCGTGCACCCGGATGGTTACGTGGAAATTTGCGACCGCCTGAAAGACGTCATCATCAGCGGCGGCGAAAATATTTCTTCTGTGGAAGTCGAAGGCGTGCTCTTGCGACATCCCGCTGTGCAGGAAGTAGCGATCGTCGGGTTCCCGCATGAAAAATGGGGCGAAGCACCGCACGCTTTTGTTGTTCTCCACGAAGGCGCAACCACCAATGAGCGCGAGCTATGCGAGTTTGCGCGGGCGAAGCTCGCGCACTTCAAAGCGCCGCATAGCGTGACCTTCGTTAACGAGCTACCCAAAACTGCCACTGGCAAAATTCAGAAATACATTTTGAGAGCGCGACGCCCTGCGATTGCGCCGCAGTGAATCCATTTGTCTTTTCGCACTTCGCCGGCAACTCTGGACAAGTGAAGCGCGCTTCGACACGTTTAGCCCGGCTGAGGCCCGGCGAACGCAACTTCGCACCGCGCCTCCGCGCTGGATTTCTACGTAACGAATACAATGATCGTCCTCGGCCGAACACCGGGCTTGAGCCCGACAGTCAACCCGCTATCCTCGTACGGCATGCATCGTGACCATCAGCGTTGGTACTCGCACCGTCTCAATCGCGACATGGGTGTCAACATTTACGGCAACTACGGCGCGCCGATCCTCGCGTTCCCAACGAGCTGCGGCGACGAATCGGAGCAGGAAGGTCAGGGCATGATTCGGACCCTCACGTCCGTACATCGAGCAGGGACGCATCCGAATCTTCTGCATCAATAGCGTCGAACAGTGATTCATTCAAAACAAGGGAGCACACCCCTTCCATCGGAGCTGGATGCAGGCGCAGTACGACGACTATGTGGCGAATGAAATTTTCCCGTTCATCGACTCACAGTGCCAGACGCCAGGCATTGGGATTGCCACGCTGGGCGCATCGCTCGGTGCTTATCACGCGGCTAACACCCTCTTCAAGCATCCTGACCACGTGAAGCGGTGTTACGCGCTCTCGGGCATCTACGACATGCGAGACTCCATGGATGGCATGTACGACGACAACTTCTATTTCAATAATCCGGTGGACTACGTGGCTAACCAGAGCGACCCGTGGTATCTCAATCAGTACGCGAGTTGCGACATCCGACTGGTAACCGGCTGTGGTCCTTGGGAGAACAGCGGGCCGACCTACCGAATGTCCGAGGTGTTAAACAGCCGCGGCATTGCTCATCATCTGGATGACTGGGGTCCCGAGGGCGGGCACGAATGGCCCTATTGGCATCACCAGATGTGGGAATACGTCGGCGCACACTACTAAAGAACTGTTCGCCTCGCTCAGCATGGCAGAGAAAGTTACCGGCGGCTGCGCGTGCCGATCCATCCGCTACCAGCTCCTGGATAAGCCAATGTTCGTTCACTGCTGTCATTGCGACGACTGTCAGCGACTGACGGGCAGCGCGTTCGTGCTCAACGCGATCATCGAGACTCACGCGATCAAGCTGCTCCGTGGCAAGCCGGTACCGGTGCCGGTGCCGCGTGACAACGGTCCGCACGACATCTACCGCTGCCCCAAGTGTCAGACCGCGCTCTGGAGCGATTACGGTCGCAGGCCCAATCTCCGGTTCGTGCGCGTCGGAACGCTCGACAAGCCCGGCATCCTGAAGCCGGACGTGCACATCTACACCCGGTGGAAAGCAAAGTGGCTCAAGCTGCCGAAGAGACCGCCGTCGTTCCGGAATTACTACCGCAGCAGCAAGCTCTGGCCCAAACGCAGTCTCAAACGCCTCAACGCCGCACTCGGCCGTAACGGATCCAAAGCGACGACCGCGGTTTCAAAGACGAAGAACTGACGGCCGCCGAACTCGTCACTCGCCTGCAAAGCCGAAGCCTCGCCAAAGGCTGCCCGCTGTCACTCGCTTGCCAAGCCGTAGTTGCAACGAAGGCTGGTCACTAGCATGAACATTTTAGCTGACGCGAGACCTTCGATTCTGAATCTCTGTTTTGACATTCGAATCACGCAAGGAGTAAAAGCACAGACATGATTCCGCTAATCGCCTTGTGGCTTCCCATTCTGGTTTCGGCTGTGATTGTCTTTTTCGCCAGCTTCATCATGCACATGGTGCTCGCTTATCACAAAAGTGATTACCGCAAATTGCCAGATGAAGACCGCGTAACCGACGCGATGCGTAGTGCGGGTGTCACGCGGGGTCCCGCCTATTTCTTTCCGTATTTTTCGTTTAAGGAAATGAAATCAGCGGCCGCGATCGAGAAAATGAAACGCGGACCAGTGGGCTTATTGACCGTGCTTCCTAGCGGACCCCCTGCGATGGGAAAAAATATGGTCCAATGGTTTTTGTATTGTGTAGTGATCAGCATCTTCGCCGCTTATCTGTCCGGCCGTTTGCTGGCACCTGGCACCGCGTTCTTACAAGTATTCCGCGTGATTGGTACCGTCGCTTTCCTGGGATACGGTGCGGCCCACGCCCAGGAATCGATTTGGAGCGGCCGAAGCTGGGTAATCACCTTCAAGCATCTTTTCGATAGCCTGATTTACGCGCTGCTGACCGCGCGCAACATTCGGGTGGCTCTGGCCGCAATCGCTCTAGCTACTTCCTCGTCTTCGCGCTGCAGGTGTATCGCCTGTCCGATCTCCTCAGTAGCCTCCAAGGCGCGCGATGACGCGCAGTGAATTAACGTTCGTGCGTTAATTCGCGCGCGAGAAGATGCTCGTTAGGCATTTTGTCGGCTTTGCTCGTTACTGTTTTTCGCACTTTCGCTTCGGTTGAGGAAATCACTTCGGCCTGAACGCGGCGCAGACCGCTCGTCAGCCCTATCTTGGAGAAAGTCCAAATCAACCATTTCGTCGGATCCCACTGCCATGGCTTCACTCCGTTACGATAATCGTGCTGAAATTCGTGATGATAATTATGGTAGCCTTCGCCCATGGTAAACAGCGCCATGAAAAACGAGTCACGCGCGCTGCACCGCGTGGAATACGGCTGACGCCCGAAAGTATGGCAGGCGGAGTTAATCAGGAATGTACCATGTTGAAGCATGACGACTTTGGCCACGCCCCCAATCAGAAAACCACCGAGCGCCCCGATCCAGCCGTTCCAGAGCGCGCCGAGCAAAGTCGGCAGACCAAAACTCACCAAGCACAGCGAGTAAATGAATATATTTATGTTGCCACATCACCAACGGATCTTTTTTTAGATCGGCTACGTTATCGATCGGCGGTTCCGGCCACAGCTTGAACAGCATCCAGCCCATGTGGGCATGGAAAAATCCTTTGGTGATATCGTACGGGTCTTCGTCATGGTCGACGTGTTTATGATGCCGGCGATGATCGCTCGACCACATAAGGACTGAATTTTCAAACGCCGCCGCGCCGAAGATGAGCGTGAACAAGCGCACTGGCAATCGTGCGCGAAAAGTCGCGTGCGTAAACAACCGGTGATAGCCAAGCGTAATACTGAACCCGGTCGCAATTCCTAAAACTGCGGCAGATCGCGAAATAAAACCAATCGAACCCGAAATACCACAGATAAAGTGGGACCGCCGTGAGCGTTAAAAGAAGAGTTCCCATTAAGAACGCGCTCGTCGTCCAATTAATGCGATCGATGGGGATACGGAAAGTCATGTTATTTTGATTAGTAATCGATCTCTGACATCCGACGTTCGACCTCTGGCTTTGGTCACTCATCACTGAGTAATTCAAGAAACCGGTCGTCCCAGCACAACGTCTTCCTTGGTCCAGGTATGGACAGCGCCACAGTGCGCGCAGGTAAATTTTTGCCGCACCATTTTTGCTTCCGCCCAGAGTTTCTGTTCAATCGTGCGACCGGTATCGGTGAGTTTCGAAGTGGAAGGACAACGCACGAGCAAGCTTTTCAGATCGGCGCCGGCTTTTGGTTTCGATTTGCGTCGCGGCGGATCGAAATAAAATCGTCTGGCCATGTCAGAGACGGTAAACAATCCGCGCCTTGGCGGTGTCGTAAGGGGACATCTGCATTCTCACACGATCACCCACCGTCAGGCGAATAAAACGTTTGCGCATTTTGCCGGAAATGTGCGCAAGCACAAGATGATCGTTCGCCAGCGCGACCCGAAACATCGTTCCGGGTAACACGCTCATTATCGTTCCCTCCAACTCGATCGCCTTTTCAGAGTCAATCATTGTCGATGTCTTAGCGGCTCAACTGTAGGGGATGCTCTTAGCATCCCGTCATTTAGGAAGCAGCCTGCTTCCCCTACAGAGTAAACCGAATTTAGCGGCGATTATTCGCGTATGGTCGTCGACCACCACCGCCACCACCGCCTCCACCTCCTCCGCCATAAGGACGCGGACGTTCTTCGCGCGGACGCGCTTCATTTACAGTCAGCGCGCGGCCGTTGAGTTCTTGGCCGTTAAGCGCGCTCATCGCAGCACTGGCTTGCGCATTGTCATTCATGGTGACGAACGCGAACCCGCGCGATTTGCCGGTCATACGGTCCATCATGAGACGGACTTCACTGACCTGGCCATGTTGTTCGAAAAGATCCTGAAGATCGTTCTCGGTGCTCTCAAAGGAGAGATTACCTACGTACAGTTTCATTTGTGTTTGAATTTGGAAAAACTAAGCAGCTACAGAGCCGTTCCCGGGAATCGAGTTTCAAACCACCAATGAGCGACGCTCACCTGACGATCTACCGTGCAGTGAAGTTAGACAGAGTAATCCAATAAGCGCGCACTATCGTGCCAATTGCGCAAAACACAACTGATGATTTCAGAGAATTTTCGGATGCGGGCGTTTGTTGTCGAAGCTGTGACCACCGCACATCATAAGCCAGTTATGATACCTGCTGACTGCAAACGTACCGCATGCGTGCCGTTTGCGACTGTGTCGGCGTTCGACGCCTGCTCGCGATTTATCGAAGTTGGGCGCCTGCGATCGCATCACTCGCTTGTCACGCCGTCTTGTCGAGCCGTAGCTTCAGCGAAGGTTGAAGCCTCGTGCGTAGGCGGATCACGTGTCATTTCTTCTTTCGATCTTCACGATTTTCGCGGGGCGTCCGTCCGCAAGTCTAATCGAGTGGCCCATGTCTGCGGCGAGGAGCGCTTTGCCGATCGGAGAAATCCAACTGACGGCGTCCGATTCGAGATCGAGCTCATCAACACCGACGACCGTGTAGGTTTCGGTCAGGCCTTTCTCATCTTTTACCGTCACCGTTGCGCCAAACCCAACGCTGTTCGATGCCGGGTCCGGAGGATCAACAACGTGGACGGATCCCAAAATGTGCTCTAACTCGACTATGCGCTCGCTGCCGTCGTTTCGCGCGCGAAGCTTCTGCAGTTCATCACGCAAGCGACCCGCGCCACGCGCAGTGATGTAATTGGTCGCACCCGGCGGCAATCCAGAGGCCGATCGTTTCCGTCCGCTGCGCTCCGGAGGATCGACATCCTCTTTGATAAACGCTCTGCTCATCGTCGCATCTCCTACTCCTTAAGATCTTCCTTCTTACTCTCCTTCGCGTCCTGCTCAGCGGGGAAAGTATTAGTCGCCGAATTATTTTTTGAATCACCTCGGCCTCTCGCGCGCCGCCCGATCTTCCAATCCAAAGCTAACGATGCCTTCGATAAGATCTACGCGGCGGACGATTGTTCGATGAAGCATTCCGGAAACGCCAGCCGACCTGGCCGTGCGGGGCATCGCCGCTTCCACGCGAAGAATTCCCTGGTAGCCGCGGCTCGATCTTTCGCTGCGACACTCGCGCCGAGCGCCCCCGCTCGTCGCGTGGCGGCGCGGGTTGATTGTAATCGAAACCTTCCGCCTTTTTCCGTACGATCCCGCGACCGATGAAACGCTCGAGCGAACGCAACGGCCCGTGATCTTCCGGCGTAACAAAACTGATCGCATCACCTATGGCGTGCGCGCGGCCGGTGCGTCCGATGCGATGGACATAATCCTCCGAGTGCATTGGGAAATCATAGTTCACCACATGCGAGATCCCATCCACATCGATGCCGCGCGCGGCGATGTCGGTCGCGACTAGCACTCGTACCGCGCCGGACTTGAAATCTTTTAAAGCGCGCAACCGCTGATTCTGGGAACGATTGGAATGGATGGTCCCGGTTTTGATTCCGCTGCTCTCCAGGCGACGCGCGATTCGGTCCGCTCCGTGCTTGGTCCGCGAAAAAACCAGGACTGTGTCGAAGTCGGGATTGCTCAGTAGATGAAGAAGCAATGCCGGTTTTAAATGCGGACTGACTTCGTAAACGAACTGCATCACAGCCTCTGCCGGGTTCGCTCGTCGTCCAATCTCAACCATCTTGGGCGACTGTTGAAACTGATGGGTCAATGCTTCGATTTCACGCGAGAGCGAAGCGGAAAACATGAGTGTCTGCCGCTTGTGCGGCAATGCCTTCATGATTCGCCGAATTGGAGGAAGAAATCCCATGTCGAGCATGCGATCGGCCTCGTCCAGCACCACGAATTCGACCCCGGAAAGATTGGCCGCGCGCTGCTCCATCAAATCGATCAGCCGACCCGGCGTAGCCACGACCAGGTCGACCCCGGAACGCAGCGCTTCAATCTGCGGGCGTTCACTCACTCCGCCGTAAACGGTAGCCATGCGCAAGGGAACATGTTTCGCGTACGCGCGCACGTTCTCCTCGATCTGGACGACGAGCTCGCGCGTCGGCGCCAGCACTAGTGCGCGCAGCCGATGCACATTATGTTTCTGGTCGCGACGGTTCGCAGTTAACTCGCCGTGACGCGCTACGGTCTGTTTCGATTCGGCGAGCTTCATCAAAATCGGCAGAACGAAAGCGGCGGTCTTCCCTGTCCCAGTCTGGGCGATGCCGATGACGTCGTGTCCCGCGAGAATGAGTGGAATGGCTGCGATCTGGATTGGAGTCGGCTCGGTGTAACCCGAGTCCCGAACTGCCTGCAGAATTTGCGGTGAAAGATGAAGTGCGCGAAACGGCATAAGGTGACAACTGTCGCCCGTTAAGTGCCATCGCGCACCTACTCTTCCTATAGATCTTTAAGTGACCGCCGCCTTCTACGTCGTTAGGCGCCTTCCGCACCTGTTATTAGCGGTCGCCTGCTTGAAGCTTTAACACAAAGCCCCTCATCCATCCGCACGCGTCGACGCTGACTTGATATCGACCACCGGTGTCCTGTCGAATGCCTCGATTGGCCCGATCTTTACGCGTGTGCCATCAATCTCGCGGACAGTCACCGGATGCAACCCGAGTGGGTTCGGTCGTGCAGGTGAGCGCGTGTAAAACACACCCGTAAGCGGACGATTCGGATCGTTGCGTGGATGTCCTTTGAGCACATCGCGCTTCGCCTCATGTAACCACGTGATCACGATCACTTCATGACCCACCTCCATTCCCAGCAACGCATCGGCGAAGCGCGGTTCGATTTCCAGCCACGCGTCAGGCGCACCTTCTGGTCCCTGCCGCGGCGCGTCGTCACGACCTTTGACTGTCGATCGGATGAAGCCAACCGGCTCCAGTGTGTAAGCGCTCATCGTTCCAACGTTGTTCACGTTTTCTACGATGCAACTTCCGTTCTGGCTTTTCCGATTGACGTTGGATGCTGGATGCCTGCTAGCAAGCTATCGGAGTCAAGCGTTAGACGTTTGCTGCTCGCGTGACCTTCAGTAATTCGGGCGCAGCTCGATCGGGCCCGGCCGAAAATCCACATGCTCCAACTCGGCCGTATCGAGATTCCAAACGGCGTGAAGCGATGCCGTCCAATGCGGAGTGACAGACAGATCGGGCTTGTTATCGGCGAAAAGGTTTAACAACATCTTATGGCCCTTGAATTCCAACTCGGGCCCGTCGCTTTTCGAGACGAAGATAACACCCGAACCTTTTTCGTCTGGATATTTACTCAGAAAACGCCCTCGGAAATCGTCATCGAAGAGCAACCACACCCGCCGCCAGACGGGCTGGATCCGTTTGATCTCATCCGCTTCTATTTCGTAGATCGCCAAATCCTTCATTCCCCACCTTGCTGCGATCCAGATCGCGACGATTGAGTTGCCGTTCCACTTCGCCAGCGGTTGATCGCGCGCGCCCTGCCAGCGGCCGCCTTCGGTTCCGATTCGTGTCAGGACTGAGTACGGTTTGAGACAGACCAGGAGATTCGGCGGCAGCTCAGCAGTGTCATCCGCGCGAATCGGATATAAAATCGCGAACCGCCCGTTAGGCGAAAGGCTCTTCTCTCCTATTTCGTATCCTGGAGGAATGTCCGCATTCGTTTGAGCGATTGGCTTGGTTGGCGGCGCCTCCTCGGCGCGCAGCATGAGACCGTCGAAGAAACAGAGCACAAAAACAAAGATTAACGCTTTCACGTGATCTTTGCCTCAATTCGGCATTGGGCGTTGGGCGTTCGATGTTTTCCGCCTTGTTCGCGACTCTCAACTCTCAACATCCCGAACGAACCCAGCGCTATGGTGTGCGATTGTAGTGACACCACCGGATCGACGCTAGTGGGCAGCGTTAGCGGCGCTTGCGCGAACCACCGGGACCAGCGTTGACGTTTGGAACTTCTTCACCGAGGGCCGTGGCTAAATCGATTTGATGGTCCTGCTCTTGCACGAGGATCTCGCGAATCTGTTCAGCCATCGCATATTCTCCAAGCGCTTCACACTGTGGAATTCGATCGCGGTAATTACGAATCGTTTCATTTTCATTCTCGAGATCGAAACGGAGCATATCTCTGGCGTTCTTCGATGTGCGCACTGGCTTGGGACTAACGACCGGCATTTTGCCGAGGTAGTCGATCTGCCGCGAAAGAGTCAGGGCATGATCGAGCTCTTGCTTGGCATGGATTTCAAGCTGAGAGGCGATGTCCATATATTCGGCGCCCTTGAGCACCTGCGAATAAACGACGTAAGCGATGATTGCTTGGTATTCGCGGGCCAGGTCCTCGTTCAACAGCTCCGCGAGACGGTCGCGGGAAATTTCGTTCGGTTCTTGTTTAGGCATTTGATTCCTCCTTTTAGATTGCATAACAAATTATACGTTAAGGCGCTTTGGGCGCGCCGCTAGTTTTTGAGATGGTTTGCAATTAGCTGATTACTGCAGTTTGCCGCAGGAACCTCGCGCACTTTCACGGTGTACGGTTCACATGTCGCGTCCGTAGTCCCGCGGCCACGGGACGACAGGCGGAACGATTCCGATCCTGTCTTGCAGGCCGTGTTGCACGAAGCCATCGCTTATCCAACGCTCATCCGGAAGAAAGCAAATCAATCGACGAGGTTCGCGCGCTCATCCAAAATGGATTTCCGTGACACTATCAGGCCTCCGTTCGCCTCTTGAGTTCCGCGTTGTCCACGTTAATGGCATTGCATTACACGTCGTTCTTGCCGGGCCTCCCAGCGGTAAACCATTAATATTTCTCCACGGTTTTCCCGAATTCTGGTTCTCCTGGCGCCATCAAATCGATCACTTCGTCTCGTTGGGATATCGCGTGATCATACCCGACCAGCGAGGTTACAACTTAAGTGACAAACCTGCAGGCATAGCTAGTTATTCCATTGACCTGCTCGCTAGAGATATCGTCGGGGTGCTCAATACCATGACGGATTCAAAAGCATTCGTCGTCGGGCACGACTGGGGAGCTGCTGTTGCCTGGTACTTGGCTGCCCGATATTCGGAAAGGGTTAGCCGCACCGCAATGTTGAGCGTCCCCCATCCTCGCATTTTCATAAAGAACCTCATCATGAACCCGGCGCAGCTGCGAAAGGAGCTGGTATGTTTTGTTTTTTCAGCTTCCCTGGTTACCCGAATGCATCCTGCGAAGACGCGACTGGGCGCTGTTGGTTGGAGCGCTGCGAAATACTTCTCCTCCTGGGAGTCTTTTCTGATTCTGATCTCGAGCAGTATAAGAAGTCGTGGGCCAGGAAGGGCGCGCTGACAGCTATGCTTAACTGGTATCGAGCCGTGCTATTGAGTCCGTCGACGTTCGCCTTGGATTCCAAAGCTTCGCGTGTGAAAGTGCCGGCGCTCCTGATTTGGGGGAAGAACGACCAGTTCGCGGATGAAGCAATGGCCAGAGAAAGTCTTCAGTACTGTGATGATGGACACCTTGAAGTATTTGAGACAGCAAGCCATTGGGTCCAACACGAAGAGCCCACACGGGTAAACACCTTGCTATCGCAATTCTTTGCCTAGCTCTGGATGGGCAGAAAGAAAAAGTGGTAGCTAGCTCGCCACATCTACGCGATCACCGAGATTGGCTGCGGGAGCACGTGCTTCACCGAATAGGCGGTAAGCGTTTCAGTTTGATGAGTCACTGGTTTAACAGCATGATTCGTTTCGGCAGAGCGGCACAAATTCAAGAAGGAAACAAAAATGTGGTTTGAGCTCATTCTTGCCGCTGCGTTCGTGATCTTGTACGTCGCCTTCTGGGCCTGGCATTCTCAAGGAGCGGGCAAGCTCACTCGGGCGGAGATCGATCGATACCTGGCGATCATCGAGAAGCTACCGCTGCCAGAGAAAGGGGTTCAGGCGTTCATTGCCCGTCTCCGGCCATGGGCTGAGGCCGACGATGGTAAGCCGGTCTATATGTTCAACCTCATCCATTTCTTTCCCCAGCTGCAGCCATTTCCCGGCGCGCCGGAGTTCAAGGGAACGCCCGAACAGGCCAACGCACAGTATGAAAGGAGCCTCATGTGGCTGTGGTTGAGTCACGCGTCTTATCCGACGTTCATCGGGGCTCCCCAATCCAGGAATCTGATTGACATCCAGCCAGAGAGAACCTGGGGCAATATGACTGTCGTGCGCTATCCCAGCCGGCGCACGTTCCTGAAACTGATTTCCCACCCCAGCTATGCGCGGGTTGCGGCTTACAAGTTCATAGCAGTAGAGCTTGACTTGGTGCCGGTTTCGAAAGGCACGATCATCCCCGACCTTCGCTGGTTGGTAGGCGGCGGATTAGTCATCATTTTCCTGCTGGTCGCGTGGCTACGGGCCGCCCTGCTGGGGTGATCACTAGTTCTTACTTGTTACTTGTTCCTTACTTTTCTTGCGGCAGCTTCACTTTCGAAGTCATCGGCGGAAGTTTGCGCGCGCCTTCATCGAGACGGCGCTCGAAATCCTCCGAAATATTCGCGTAGAATGGATACGCCGCCGGATTCGCCGCCAGCGGGCGGTAACGGAAATGCTTGTACATCCAGAGCCAGGGCGCGGGATTTTTCCGGACAACCGGCTCGAACTGGTCCCAGCAAGCTTGCGCCATTTCCTGGAGCGAAGCGCCCGCGGGAAATTCAATCCGGGGATGAAAAACCACGCGGTAACGCCCGCCGGGCAACGGCTCGCAATGGACGTTGATGAGTGGCGCGCCTGTGCGCTGGTGCAGCCACACGTGAGCAAACGTGACGCAGCGTTCAAGCCCGAAGCACTTAATCGCCACGGTCGGCAGTTTCGCCGAAATTGTCAGATCGACGAGCAAGGCGAAGCGTTCGCCGCGGCGCAGGGCCCGATACAGATGCATGACGGCGCCTTTGCGGGCTGCTACGCGATGGCCGCTTCTCTGGCGCAATTTCGAGAAGATCGGATCGAGCAGTGGATTCTTGAATTGCTGCGCGATGACGACACCTTCGAGACCGGCGAAGGCCGAGACAATGCTGAGCCATTCGAAGTTGCTGTAATGATAGCAACCTACAATGACCGGCTTGCCCGGGCGCGTGTTTTCCTCGTCCCATCTCTCGCGATTCTCGAACTCAACGTAGCGCGAGAAATTTTTACTCGTTAGGCGCGGGCTCCAGAAAAAATCGAGCATGGTGCGGGCAAAATGCTGATAGGATTCACGCACGATCTGCGCCCGGCCCTCGGCTGAAATCTCATCGCCAAAGGCCACGCGCAGATTACTCAGCGCAACGCGCCGGCCCCGGCGATCGAGCATGGCGGCGAGCGAGCCGAGCCAAAGGGCCAGCCAATAACAGGCTTTCCGCGACAAAAGCGGAATGAGTATCGTGGCGGCTTTGAGCCCCAGCCACTCCAGACGATAGCGAACCTTTCTCCACGCCGTGCGCATCGCTCCAGTGTACGCAAGCTTCGCACAGGCTGCGACCGCCCGCTCAGCTAGCAGTCTTTTACGCTTTCGACCTCAAGTCTCAACTTCTGTCTACGGGCGGTTTTGAGCATTCATGACAAAAGTTTGGAATCACGCAGTCCTTGCTCAACCGTTGGCTTGGCATCTTTATCGAGCGGCTCCCGGTGGGCCACGACAAGGCGGTCGAATTTCCATTGCAACAGCGCCTTCATCGAACTTTTAAACGCCTGTCGGTCACTGATGGTCATGCGAAAGAAAACACTTATCCCAAACAGACGCGGCAACCGCATAATATGCCGGATAAAAAAGCGGGCCCACCCGCGCGTTTCCCGCGGAAAGGAAAAGAACAGGTCCGCAACGACCAACGTGGCCGATCGACGGTGAAACAACGCATGTTCGTTCATTCGATTTCCATCGAGCTTGAGAACGTCAATCTCGTCCTTCCAGTCCAATGGCGGCGAACCTAATGGTTCAGTCGGAATCCCGCTCGCTTTCGTGAAACCATCCGGCGCGAGATAGGGCAAATCGGGAAACGCGGTACGCCCTTCTTTGGCGAAGGTGTCGTGCAACAACGTTGCGTCAACCAGCCAGGCCGGTTCCCCAAATCCGCGGATCGCAGCGATGTCTTCTGGTGTAAATGGCGCCGATGAATGAATCACAACTCGTCCATCGCGCAGGCGCAAGAGCGTCACATTGCGGGCGAAATCGATTCTGAAGACATTCCACGGGAACGACATCACCACGACATCGTCGGTAATTTGGCGCCACGTGGCGGCTTCATCGCGCGCTGACATACGGAAAATCTTCTTACTGCTTTCCTCTTACTTTTTACTTCGTTCAAACTTTCTTAAATCCTACTTCTTCCTTCTTACTTTCCTGTTACTTTCTCCTTGAGAGCGCACCGGCCGGCGATCGCTCCGCAGTAAGTGACTTCGACATTGGGTGTTGGACGTTGGGCGTTCGGCGTTTTCCGGTCTTGCCCGCTTGCCGAGTCGTAGCCTTGGCGAAGGTTGGTCACTCCTTGTCGCGTCCGTAGCCTACGCGAGTAGCTCTTCGAGTTCTTCGGTGGTAAGGCCGGTCATGAGCGGTTCCTCGCTGTCGATGGCGGCGTCGATCGCGGCGCGTTTTTTCTCCTGCAGGCGCAGGATTTTTTCTTCGACCGTGTCGCGGGTGATCAGCTTGTAGGCGGTGACGACACGGGTTTGGCCGATGCGATGGGCGCGGTCGGTGGCTTGCGCCTCGACCGCTGGATTCCACCACGGATCGAAATGAATGACCGTGTCGGCGGCGGAGAGATTCAGGCCGACGCCGCCCGCTTTCAAGCTGATCAGGAAGACGGGAATCGCGGAATCGCTCTGGAAGCGATCCACGATTTCCTGACGCTGTTTGGTAGAGCCATCGAGATAGCAGAATCCAATTTCTAAGCTTCTCGAGGCGTTCGCGAATGAGGTGCAGCATCGAGACGAACTGGCTGAAGACGAGGACGCGATGTTCGCCGTCGATCGCTTCCTCGAGGAGCTCGTCCAAGAGATCCAGCTTGGCGGAGGTCTCTTCCTTATCGATGCCGACGAGGCGCAGATCGCAACAGACCTGGCGCAAACGGAGCAGACCAGTGAGCATCTTCATCCTTTGCGCACCGGCGTTCACATTCTTGCTGGAACTGCCGAGACCCTGCTGGATCTCGCGCAGTAGCGCGTCATAGGCGGCGCGTTGATGACTCGTTAGGCTACAAGGCACGACCTGTTCGATTTTTTCGGGCAAATCTTTCGCGACGTCGCGTTTCCTTCGGCGAAGCAGGAACGGCTGGAGCCGGCGCGAGAGCCGGCGTTGCACATCGGGCGCGGACCCACGCGCGATCGGTAATTCGTAGCGCTCGCGGAAGTCGTTACGATTTCCAAGATAACCGGGCAGCGCGAAGTTCATGATGGACCAGAGGTCGCGCACCGAATTTTCCATCGGGGTACCGGTCAGCACGAAGCGATGCTTCGCGCGGAGGGCGAACGCGGCCTGCGCGTTTTGCGTCTCCGGATTTTTGATGTGCTGCGCTTCGTCGAGCACGGCGGTGGAAAAGTTGATTTCGCGCAATGTGTCGATGTCGCGTCTTAGCAGTGCGTAGCTGGTGATGACCATGTCGACGTCCGCGATCGATTTGAAACGCACGGCGCGATCGGCGCCTTCGAGCACGAGCGTCTTGAGTTCGGGAGTAAACTTCCGCGCTTCATTCTCCCAGTTTGTCACCAGCGATGTCGGGCAGACGACGAGGGCAGGGCCCAAGCCTTGATGTGCGCGTAGAAACGCGAGCGTCTGCACCGTTTTACCAAGACCCATCTCGTCCGCGAGGATGCCGCCGAGATTGTTTGCAGCGAGGCGCGTGAGCCATTCCCAACCGACAAGTTGATACTCGCGCAATCTTTCCACGAGCGGACCTAGTTTCGTCTTCGCATCCGGAGACGCGTCGCGACCGGTGATGAACTTCTTCAGCGCTTCACGACGATCGGCGACGGCGGAGCCAAGCTCGCGCGCGGTCTGTTCGACATACCCGGCGTGCGCGCGATTGATGCGGTAAAGCCCGGGCTGCGTCTGCGCCGGATCGCAATCGCGAATGACCTGCTCGAAATCCTCCAAGCCCGCGGTGTCGATCACCGCGAGGTGGCCATTCTTTAATCGCGTCTGCGACTGTCCGGAGCGAAGCAGTCGCTGGATGTCGGCGTTTGAAAACACTTCGCCACCAGGCGTCGTCAGTGAGTAACGCACCTCGAACCAATCCTGACCCGAGCCGACAATCTCGAGCTTCGGCGTCACGCGCTCGATCTGGCCGGTCCACTTCTCGACCTGCGCAGTAAGGATAACCTTCCAGTCGCGCTGCAGTCTCGGATAATCGGTTGCGAAGAACCGCACAACATTGGGCTGGCCGTGCAGCACGAAGCCGCCGGCGTCCGTTCGAGCGAACCCAATTTGCTCAAGCCGCGCGACCGCCGCGTTCTCTGCCTCGAGATTCCGCATTAGCACTCGATCCGCGTTCTGTGGATCGCGGAAGACGAATTGATCCTGCGCGTGGGCCAATGCTTTGGTCGGCGCGCGGTCCCCGTACATGCACATCAACTCACCCGTCACGCTGGAGAGCGTGCCGGCCAGCCGCAGCTCGAAGACTGGCCGCGCCGTTGCGATTTCCGGAAGACGAACGGCTTCGCCGGCGCGCACATCGAATGCATCGCGCAGCCGAGGCAGATCGAACGCGAGGAAACGTAACGCGCGTTCGCCATCGAGCAGCAACGGCCGCTCGATCAGGTGCGTCGAACCAGCCGGCAACGCTTCGCCGCAGCGGACGAACTCGTTGTTCTGCAGCAGCCACGCCTCAGTCGCGTTCCAGAGAAGCAGAGCATTCGGCGGAAAGTTGCATTTCACCGGCAATGCCCCCCTCGCCGCGCGACTCGACCAGAAGCTCGGGACGCAGCGCGGCCGAAGAGATCGTCACCCGAGTCGCTTTGCCGAAAGTAACACGTGGATGATTCTGTAACGCGATAAGCAGCCGCAGGAATGCGTCGCGTGACAAGATCGCCATGCCGCTCTCGAAGATCGCGGGGAGCGCGCGCAAGCCTTCGATCAGCACGAGATCGGCGCCGTCGACTGCAAACGTGTTCTTCTTCGGGAGTGCGGAGACGAGCGTGCGGTTTCGAGAAGCTTCTGCTTCGACGACGATCATGATCTGCCCTTTCTGCCATGCGCCCGCGAAGTTGGGCGGCAGGATCACGTGCAGTGTCGTTAGGGCGGCGTCAGCCGAATCAGCCGCGACGAACCGCGGACCTGCCGGAGCTTCGGGCGTCGTCGGCTCGTTAGGCACGGCGACTGTAGCGACCTGCGGATTCAGATAGCCCAGGCCTACCGCGACCGAATGGGCACAGATTTTTCCCGACGAGCGAGACTCCCAACAACTGCAAAGATTTTCGACGTCGATCGTGCTTTTGATTCGCAGGCCCGAGCGATAATTCTTCGCACCTTCGCGCACGTAACCGCTCAGCAACGGCGGCTTCGTATTTAGCCTCAGAAACGCGGCCGCTTTTTAGCAATTCGCGCGCAGGCTTCATCGCCTGCCATCCCCCTGCATTGAGGAGGAGTTTTTCGGTAATCGGAATATCACTCACGGGCGAGCAACGTCGCGCATTCTGTGCGTTTGCGAAAATCCGCGCGCAGTTTAGCCGCCGCGCGCTACTTCGGCCGTGAGTTCGCGATCCGCAGCAGCACGTCGGCGTGACACGGCTGGTCGAGCGCGCACCAGCAAGCGAGATCTTTGCCGCGCAGACAGTGGCGAATATCGCGCTCGCTGAAATTATCAGCGAGGTGCTGCTCGTATAACTCGACGGCTTTTTCGGCCCTGAGCGTTTCGCCGTTCATCAGCTCCGAGCCCACCACGTAGGGATTTCCCCAAACAGTCGGTCGGCCGACGTAGATGGCGTTCGCCGGCATTTTCCAGCCTTTCGCGCGGCTGCGCTGGATCCGCTTCGGTTTGCTCATGCGCGCCGTAAATTCTCGCGCCGCTTTTCCATTCCGCAAACAACGGCCTTAGCACCCCTTCCTCTGCAGCGATTACTTCCGTCGCGTCTTCGGCCTCTGTGGCAATAATGGTTCCAAGCGAGGACAGGAACATCCATAGCGAAAGGTTGGCGACGACTGCGATCGCTCAACAGTGAGTCAATTTTCTCGCCCGCTCCCAATGTAACGATTCACTTGTCCGCCCGTAGCCTCGGCGGAGGCGGAACGGTTCACGAATCACGTCCGCGACAGCGCAAATGTTAATTGTTAAGGTCTGCCCCCCTGCCGCTCGCTGGCGACGTGGCGCCAATGTGAGGCTCGGGCGTATCCTTCAGCCTTAGAACGTTCGCTGGAATGGCAAGCCATTCCGCCGCCTTGGCGAGATCGAAAAAAGCTCGCGCCTCGATCGGGGTGTCTTCCATCAGCGACTCGTATAAACGCGCGATAGCCAGGCTCACCCAGTCGTCGGAGAACAATGCAGTGTGCACGGCCTCGACTCCGGTGAACTGCTTCGCCCTGTTTCGCGCAAATTCAAAAACGTGACGGGTGCGAACCGCAACAGCCGTCAACTGACTGAAATCGACGAAGCGCTTGAACGGAAGGTATTGTTGTTCGATGTCGACCAGCCACCCAGCGATTTGATCGAGCATGCGATCGTCGAGCGTGCCCTGCGGTTGCCAGGCCATCAGTTGGTGGGCGGGATAGTAACGCAAAAAATCTTTACCCGGCAGACTCTTCGAAATCGCGTGCGAGACCTTTGAACCGGTTGAGTCGTCGGGCGAATTCATCGCGCATCCGAATGTCGGAAATCATCGCGCGATTGGCAACTCCAACCGGCTTTGCTGAGTTTGTCAGTGCTCAATCGTGAGCCTTGATTGGCCCTTCGATAATCTCGGGTTTCTGAGTGAGAAGTTTAGACAGATTGTCCTTTACCCAGTCCGCAGCTAGATGCACCGACTCATCAGCGCCAGTCTTATCGTTAAACACGCTAAGGGACGCGCCTTCGCCGTTGCCAGTATCAAGCCAATAGTAACGCACAAAGCCCTTCGCATTCTTAATCATTGGCACGAATTCCTCGCTTATCCGGCGGTCAATCTCTGCACCGTCCTTTGGATTAAAGTGATAATGACGAATAACAGCGAACATGATGCATCTCCTTGGTTAACGTTCCGATTTCAACTCTCTTCTGGGAAGACGATGTGTGTGTGTCGCCTTTCGCGTCAAGCTTGAATCAGCCATGCCAGTTCCAAAAACGCAGTCAATTTTTCATCTACGCACCCGACGCAACGCGTTCCATCGCAATACGCGCGTCAACCTACGGAACCAGAAAAAATTTTCCTGTGTATGGATCTTTCGCGACGGACCCGGACGCAAAATCAGTGACATCGATATACCTGTCCTCTTCCGGCAGATAAGGACTCGTGACCATACCTTTCCGGCCTGGGACCGGAATTCCATAGGGTAAACCAGCTTTTGCTTTTTCTATATCCGCGGCTGAGACAGGCCGCACACTGCCAGTAGGCTCTTCTTCTTTGGGAGGGTGTGATGGTTGTCCGACTGCGGGCGGCTTTGCGGCGGCCGCAGGTGCTGTTCGCGAAGTCCGTCGCCGCGTGGCGTGCGGCGTGTCCGCAGGCTGAGGGCGCGTCGACTGAGGCGGAGGCTGAGACTGTAAAGGCTTGGAAATCGATTGACCAACTTTCTTGAAGAAGTTTCCCACCGGCCCAGCGTTGACATATGGTCCGCTCAAGAACAAAAGCGGGATCACCAATAATAATAAGGGGTTCACCTTCATCGCCGACAACTTAAAGGATCGTATTGTTTGTTTGGGTTGGATTTCTAAGCCTGAAAGAAAAGAAAATTTTTCCTTCGAGACGCGGCTAGCACCACTCAGAACCCAGCCCAAACTCCAACCGCGCTTCTTGACATTGTCACCGATGCGGCTGTCACACAATGGGAACTTGGAACTAATTCTGCGTTCACAACGAAACGCGTTCCGTCGCCTGGGCGTCTGCAATCCAGATTGTTCGCGAATATTGGGATTAGGATCAGCTTGACTAGTCTAACGTTCGAACTGATTCCAACCACGGCTGCAGCCGCTCGGTCTAAATCTTGAGGTCAGTGGGCGGAATAACCTGGGAGAAATCGACTGTTAGTCGAATGTCGCCAGCTGGGTCAGTTCGAGTGATGACGCCGTGATCCTCGTTGACGAACTTCCAAAGAGACGAGACTAACTTTCCGATCGCCTCGCGATCGAAGACAAAGCCGTGCATATGAACCACAGACTCTCCCGGCTTAATCATGTAATCAATCACCGCGTCGATATCGCCGCGATGCACATCGACAGGTCCAATTGGCCTGAAGCCAGCCTCGAGCAGTGAGTGAAGTGGGAGGCCGTTGCCGTCTACGACATGGGCGAGATAATCTTCGCCCGGCGAATCTCGACCACTCTCCTTGATGGCGTAGACCATCATGATTTTCACCAGGAGCGAGCAGAGCCCGAAGCCGCGCGCGGCTGGGTGGAACATCAGGCCACCAACCTCCGCTTTCTTCGTCGATGTCTCATCACCGGATCCTTGAATGATGCCAGTGCCAATAATGTTGTCGGTCGTCCGGTTTAGGACATGAAATAATCGCCGCTCGCGCGCTGCATCAAGGAAAGCATTCGCTGGACGATCAAAGAGGGTTCCTTCGTTTAGCGCCTCGATGAACGTGAACGGGATTCGGGTACTCGGCCTCTCCTGTCAGCCGCACATCGATCCTGTCCTGATCTCTAATGACTGGCGGTCTCGGATCCATTGAAAGGGCGCCACTGCTCGAACGAAATCTACCGTTCGGTGGTGGAACTCGCAAGCGTGCACTGCAGACATCCGGTCGGACAATCAACGATCAGCTCTCGTGTACGCCCTTTGCAGTTCCAAAAACGCAGTCAGCTTTTCATGAGCGCGCACGAGGAACCGCTCTTCGTCGCGATGCGCGACTTGTTAACGTTGTCGGCTGTCGTCGAGAACGGATATGATTGGCAACAAGGGCGATGCCGGCGCTTATAGCAGCCCCGGCAGCGATGATTTTTGCCAGAACAGCCGGATCTTCGGCCGCCGCTGCCCAGCGGCTGTAGAAAGGCTCGCGGGGCGCCTCCGGTTTCGCCCAATGAAACCGTTCCTGAACCTCTTGAGGGAGTTCGGTGAAATACACCTTAAAGAGTCCCGTTTTAGTTTTAAGCACAATCCCATCCCCTTCGATGCGGCTCACCGTCGCGTCTTTGTATACCTTGCCGCTAGTAGTTTTGAAGTCCTCAGCAAAGTGCGAATGTCGCGAATAGAAGCGGCAAGATTGTGATCGTAGTCGCCCAGTTCTTCACGCGCGAGATTCTGCCTGTTTTGTTTTCCACACTGCAACGACAAAATGATATCACTCCATCACTGTGAACTTCTTCCTTCTGCCTTCTTCCTTCGTACTCTCGGTACCGCTCCGCAGTGAGTCCATGTTTTCACCCGCTTCCCATGTAACGATTCACTTGTCCGCCCGTAGCAATACGGCTCGGCGTAGGCGGAACGATTCACGAATTGCGTCACGCCGATAAAGTTAACACTGAGTTTTTGTAGCCACGGCCCTGTGGGCCGTCGATGAGTCGATTAAATGCCATTCTTTCGCCGGCTCGATGAGCATTTCTTCGCGCTTCAGACGATCTTCGGCGTGCTTCACGTGCGGTGTGGACATGGGAGATGCAGTTGGGATCAAATCTCAATATTTGACGTTCCATTCTTTGATTCCGCAGACCGACTCGTGGATTTGCTCACAGAGACCCTCTCTAAATGAGCTTCAGAAAATCCCGGCGCAGATCTGATCGATCGGTTAGACGCAAAGAATCAGATTTTGATTAACCAGCTGAAGCGTTCCTCCGTTTTGGTTACCTCCGTCACCGTCTTTGCCAACTCATTTCGGAGGTAGTTAAGTCTCTGATACATGCCACTCAATCCGATCAACCCGGATGTTAAAATAGGTCATGTGCACTTGAAGGTCGCTGATCTTTTATTATTTTTATCAGGATGTTAAAATAGGTCATGTGCACTTGAAAGTCGCTGACCTGAACGATCCCTCAGGTTCTACTGCGACGTGCTCGGTTTCGACTTGATGCAGCGGATGAGTGATCAGGCGGCGTTTGTTTCTGCCGGTGGTTATCATCACCACATAGGTCTGAATACCTGGGATAGCCGTGGTGGTTCGCCACCGCCACATGGAACGACGGGGCTGTTTCACATCGGCATTCTTTATCCGACGCGAGCTGCGTTGGCTGATGCATTGCGCCGGCTAATGAAAGCTCGCATCCGATTAGATGGCGCGAGCGATCATGGCGTAAGTGAGGCAATCTATCTGCGCGACCCAGATGGGAACGGCGTAGAGCTTTACTGGGATCGGTCCGAAGGGATCAGTGGCCGCGGCACGCCGCGCGGGAATACCATTGAAGAGTCTCGCGATGCAGCTTGATAAAGTTCCGCTCGAGCAATGCATTCTGTAGCCGCTGCAACTGGAGCAATCGTACAGTCACGCCCACCAACTCTCTAAACTGCCGCTCCTTCGGAAGTTCCTGCGATATTGGAAATGGAACACACGAATAGAAGCGAACGGCCGCTGTCTTGAAGTCGATTTCCTTCTGCAGAAGTTTGATAGTCGGCCGCAATGGGTCCGCATTCACATTCTCGCCGTCGATGTAGAACACTGTGCCGTCCGGAGGAACTGACTCCTTCCCGCTACGATCTTTTTCCGGGAACACTGGCAGGCCGACAGCACGAAAAATCGGCACGATTGCCGTCGCTGCCATCAACGCATCTACCACGGCGGTGTTCGATGGTACCGGACAGACTTTGGACTTGTCGATTTCTGCGGCAAGCACTGCGACAGCCCGTCGTCAGTCGCGCATGACCTTGCTCGACGGGTGGGGCTGGGCGAAGAGATTGAGTAGAACTACGGGCCAATAGTCTTGAGCCGATTGCTTTTGTAACAGCGTGGAACTTTCCGGCATTCATCACCTCACTGCGATCTCGTCTGCGATTCGAGAGAACCACCGCTTCTTCTCCAGCCCCTCGGCATGCGATGGTCAAGCGGACGGTGAATCAAGATGACGTCAGTGCTTATCATCTCTTCTATGCGATGCGACAAGGCAGCCAGCACACGGCCCGAACGTTCACCGGCTGGCGGGCGCCGCGAGAAGAACGCCGCGGCGCGGCAGCATTGTTCGCACGTGTCTGCGTGTCAACGGGGTCAGAGGCGCTTCGGCGCGGTGCCTGTTGCGCGCTCCCGCTCCGCCGCCAGATGTACGGCAACGGAGTTTGCGACCTGGCGAGATTCTTCGAGCCGATGGGCATCTGCGCCATCAGCACCCGGAACGGACAGCGCCTTGCGCTGACGAGTTCGCGAAACCTGGAGACTTGCGCCGCGTGTTTTTCTTTGTCTGTGCCGGTGCCGGCACCCAGCACCTCGACAAAGGCGAGGGCGACGCGCCGGCGGCCTTGGGACCGCAGCCCCGTTCCTCGCGAGCAGCAGATTCGAGGACTAGGTCCCATTATGATCAGTGTGCCGACTCTCAATCCGACCGATCTCCTGCTCACGCGTGCCACGTCGCTCGATGGTGCGCCAGAGCCAGACGCCAATGAGCTCCCGTGCGGCCGGTTACAGAAGTGGATAAAGTCAGGCGTCCAAAAGTGGAGGCAGATCATTCGCCACCGATCTTCATAGTCACACTGCGGAAATTCTCCCCGCCATCGTCGCTCAGCACCCGCACGATCGCCTTCTTCCCGTCGCCATGCACCACGAGACCCTCTGGATTCAGTTTTTCAAAGACATGCAACGCCTTCGGGTTGGACTTCGGATCGCCCGACCACAGATACAGCGTCGGCGCCTTGCCGCTGTCCTTGTAGTCCCCGCCGACGATCAGGAACTGCCCATTCCACGGCGCCATGTCGCGCACGCCGCGTCCCCCGAGGTCGAGCGTAAAAGGCGTCCCTAAAACCGGCGCCGCGCCTTTGTCGATCACCGCCTGCGGATTGGTCAAGGGCACGACCAGCGCACCTTCCGCCGTCACCGGCCCGCGAAAGCCGATCAGCAAAGTATCGCCCTGCGCGCAGATCGACTCGATATTCAGTCCGCCGTCCTCCGGCGCCTTCTTCGCCGCCTCGGCGAGACCGTATTTCTCCAACTTCCCGAGCGCCGCGACCAGCTCCTTCAGGGCTTGCCGACGAACTTCAGCTTCGTCTCCGCGCCGCTGCCGCCGATTTCCGTGGCGAAGAGCACCTGCCGCTCCTTGCGCTCCTTGCCTCCGCTGTTCGTCCCATGCGAACCGATCCAATACACGCGGTCGCCGATCCGCGCCGCCCTTCGAGGTCGCACTCGCGATACGTCCCGTCCTCCTTAGGCTTGAAGCCTAACAACGGATTCAGATCGAGCAGGTCCTTCGGCGCGCCTTGCCCATCGCCGGAAAAGAGCCGCAGCACATTGTTCTCATCGCACGCCCCGACGAAATGCTGCTCCCCGCGTCCATCCCCGCGGAGCCATCGGGAAAACCTTGATGAACGACCGGTGAGCCAAGCTGCGGCGGAGCAGTTAGCAAATGAGACACGTCAAGGACCAGGAGAAGCATCGCGATCATAACAAAAGTTTTCATTTTGAGGTGTGGTTGAGGTTGGAAGAAGTGGATGATCGAAGAGCCTTACGGCACAGGAGCCGGAAGCGCGCCAAAGGTAAGGCATCTTCCGGCCAGCGATTTTTGCGCTGGCGGGTGGCCGTCCAGATATCCAAGGCGAGACTCTTGCTGGTCGCTTCGCTCTGGGTCGTCCGCGCAGGGCCGGGAAAGACCTTGGCGCACGGTGGCGTATTCTCTCGCTTGATGCACACCGTTTTGCGAGCGACGGACACGCGCCGCCGCCTGCTGCGCGGCGGACAAGTAGGTTCATGATTTTCTCCTCGCCCGCGGCCCGCGTAGGGTGCGCTTGGGCAACGTAAGCGGGGACACGTGCGGTCCACAAAATTCATAGAGTTAGGCAAGCACCGGGCAGAGCCCTTGCTCATCCACCAGTTTCTGCACCTGTAGGAAAAGCTCATCGGCCTCGGCGCGCACTTCGGCTTCGTGTTTGTTATCTTTTACTGGCGCCCAATGCGCCCGACGGCGACGCAGCGCGAGCGCCGTGGATTCTGCGGCGAAGGCCGGGCAGGTCTTGGCCAACGCCTGGTACACCTTCCCGTCACCATCGCCATAGTTCACCCCATCCTTCGGCAGGCAAGCAACGCCTCGCGAAAACACGTCGACGAAGCCGCTGGGGTGTCCGCGATACCAGTCGAACAGCGGCTTCAGCAACGGATGCGCCGTGCGGATATTCCAGCTCGTTTGGAACATTCCGGCCTCCGCGGTCTCGGCGGTGAAATTTCCATCGGGCGAGTATACACCCTCGCAGTGCTTGCCCGAGCTTTCACGCATCCCCAGTCCCAAGAGCAGAACAAAGAGATGCCGCAGCGTATCCACGCCATCGCTGGCGTTGCTCATGCCGATGTCGGCAAACTGCTGCCGGTAATGACTCAGTGCATCCTTGGTCGCGCTCGCGGCTTCCTTCTTCGCCATCTCGAGGACCGCTGGGTCTTCAACATGCGCCAGGTGCGCGATTATCCCCATCCAGATAATCCCGTCGCGCCCGTGCACGTCTTCGACATGGCTGGCGGCGGAGCGCATGCTGAACTGCATGTTGCGGTGCAATCTGATTTGCCGGTCGCACAGCAAGGAGCGGGCGGCGTTCATCACGTCGCATTTCGCAGTCGCGATGCTGACTACGACGCGTGGGCCGATCGCGTGAACCGAGTTCGATGAGGATGGCTTTGCTCGCTGAATTTGCAGCACGGCGAGGTTAGTGCGATTCTCGAAGTACTCCCACCCTTCCGACAGATCGCAGAGTCGCAGCCCGATCATTTCGTTGTTCCACTTGATGATCGCTTTGGGATCTTTCTCTGTCGCGTTATCGCGCACCCATTGATCGATCTCGTCATCGCTCGCGCCGGTTGCGACAAACTCTTTGAACTTGGCCGCATCGAGTCCAGTGAATTTCCAGAAGTAGGCGCCAAGTCCGCACGGATAGAAGTTGTACTCGCCATTGATCCCCAGCAGATCAGCCCGCGCTTTATCCACCGTCGCCGCAGACGAACCCGCGGTTTCTGGGATGCGCGGCGGCGTCTTGCGCAGATCGCGAGCGAGCGTTTGCAACTACTCCATGTCCTAGACTACCCGCGCACAATTCTTGCTGTCTCGCGTGGCTCCGGGGCGGTTAACCTCAGTTGCACGTGAGCACCGCTTCTTCCTCAGAGCGTGCGCCATCGCGACAAAGAGCTCCTGGCACAGTCCAATGCTTGTCCCTTCACTGCAGCGGTACCAAGCCTATCCCTTGTCGAAGCCAGGAATTGATCTCTGTACACCAGACTCTCTGTCGCGTTCCGTGCGTTACCAATCGATCTCAGCATCGAACCGATCGAACGGTATTTCGGTCCCAATTGAACTTCGCAACCGTATTCGTACTGCCAGCAAGGCGAGCTACAGGACAGCCACCAATGGCCATGCTGTTGTGATGCTATACGCTGACTCACGTATAGTGACGACATCCGCCAATGAACCCCACCGTCTGCGCCGCCGGGGTCAGCGACCCCGGCTACAGGATCTCAAGCGTTCGTGTTTCGCGGTGACGACCGACTTCGCGACTCTCGGCGTCGCAAGCAGGCCAGGGTGATTGCGGAGCTGCAGGGCCAGCTTTAAAACTTCGACACCGTCACGTTGCTATACGTGAATCACGTATATCGGCATTTGGCAAAAAACTCTATTCGAGCAGCTTCCTCAGATTTTGAAGCACGGCGTCTTCTTCCTCAGAGCGCGCGCCATCGGCGAGAAAGAGCTCCTGGCACAGGTCCAATGCTTGTCCCTTCACTGCAGCGGTATCAAGCCTGTCCTTTATCGAAGCCAGGAATTGATCTCTGTACACCTGACTTTCGCTCGCGTTCCGTGCGTTACTAACCGATCTCACCTCAAACTGATCGAACGGTATTTTCGGGTCCCAATTGAACTTCGCGACCGTATCCGTGATCAATCTGTCCTCCGCGAGGAACACCAAATTGTCGGCGTACATGCAATAGTTTAACAAGTCGACTATCGCCTCACGCTGGGGTTGGGTGAGGCCGTCGTTCGGCGCTTCCGATTTACGGAACAGTTTTCTGATTAGACTGGGCATAAAGTGAGGTTCGAGGTTTTAGTTTCGATGTGTGATGTCTGCGTTGCTATCAATCCAACGCCACCAGGCTTTCAGAAATAGCCCGTTACAAAAGTTACAGCAAACTATTTTGAAACTCCGTCGTTGCCCATACTCCGTCGCTGCTACCTCGCAGCTTTGCCTTCTATCTCGGAAATCCCTTTCCTCGATTGAAACTCGTTCGCTGCCCGCGCTCACTCGCTCTTACCCTTGTCGCTTCGGCGGGCTCCATTGACTCGACGGCATCCCGCATTCTCATTCTTCGGCGGCCGTCCATCATCGCGTCCCCCCGCACTTGGATTCGTTCGCTGCAGTTTATTCAGGGATTCGGCCTGCCCACGGTGCTGCTCCAGGCTGCTGTTCGGAACTGCTCATCTTTATTGAGGTAGCGACCGCATTGCGAACGACACTCGATTTACTGGCAACCATATGGATTCTATCAACCAACAGCAGCCCGAACAAAATCGTGCCGACCTGAGCGGCGCGAAAGCGATCGAGAAAATGAAGCAGCTCGTCGACAAAGCCGAGACATGCTTCTTTTGCACTGGCGTGATATCAAACGGCTCAACCGCAACGCGTCCCATGAGTGTCCAGGAAGTGGACGAGCAAGGTAACCTCTGGTTCCTCAGCGCCGACGATAGCCATAAGAACGAGGAGCTAAGCCGGGATCCCTCAGTGCGATTGTATTTTCAAGGCTCGGCGCATTCGGGTTTCCTTACGCTCAATGGAACGGCAAGCGTCTCGCGCGATAAAGCGCGGATCAAGGAGCTATGGGAACCAATCGTCAAAACATGGTTCACCGAGGGCCAGGACGATCCGCGAATTACAGTCATCAAGGTGAAACCAACCGATGGCTATTACTGGGACACCAAGCACGGGGCGGCGATAGCTGGCGCGAAGATGCTGGTCGGAGCTGCTATTGGTAAGACACTTGACGACTCAGTGGAAGGCCAACTCGTGTTCTAGTTGAGAGTTTTAATGCAGTCCAGAGCGACGCGTATTCTATAAAACTCCTAGGCGCTGGTTCGGAACTGGTCTTCCTTGTTCTTAAACAGGATGTTGAACGTGGTGAGCGATCCGTAACAGCGCGTGATGTACTGTTGCAGGTCGAACTTGTCCGCATCGCTCAATTTGTCGCTCGCGTTCACCTTCTGTTCGAGCACTCGCAGATTATTCCGAATCATGACGATTTTGTGAAAGAATGTCTCGAGCGGGACTTCCTTCGGCTGAAGCGAGCTGTCCGCCGATTGCATGAACAGCGTTCCGCGCTGCCATCGTGTCGCCAGACCTTCTACGACGACATCCTTTTGTTCGAGGCCGAGCGCTTCGACCATAGCGTGAGCAGTATCGCGAATCAGATTTGCAAGCGGCATCTCCAACTCGCTCAACCTAGCGGTTGGTTCCGCCGGTTGGAGATCGCTGGAGGCCGGCGCAATTGTCCGCGGCGCGTCGTCAAACGCGATCTCCGCGGTTTGCTCGGTCAGCGATTTCACCGTGCCGACGCCGTATTGCGGATGGCGCACCTTCATACCGATATGGAGTGTTTCGATTTTCATGTTGGTCTCGAAGTCTGCGAGATGGTCATTCAAAGCGCAACCCATCGTCGTTATTTTACAATCAGCTTCGAAGAGAAAGTTCGCGATGGCCACCCGCCTTCGCAATGCTTCCGCGTGGCGAGGGATACTATCGCCACCACGCGAGTCGCGTTCGCTCCCGGAGTTCGCGGTTTTAGGCCTCGACCGCCGGCATCGAGCAATTCAGGTCAGCAGTTTCAGCAGCGCTCCTGCTTTTGGCGGAATATCTATGGTTCGGCCGACAACAAATTCGCGCAATGCGACAGCCAGCCATTCGCGCGACGCCGTCGCTTCCTCGATGGTCAACCGCGCTGCTGAGTCTTTGTTCTTGAGAGTGTATTTCGTAATCTCTACTTCGATCGGCTCGGCCTCGCCTCGTAGTTCAAGGCGGACGCGGACATGACGCTTTTTTGTATCAATCGTTAATTCCGTCATTTCGCCAATGCCCTTCAGCCAACTGTTACTAGCAACCCGCGCGGTAAACGCCAGCGTCGCGTCTTTCGAGCGGCGAAGAAATGTGCGCACTTCACCGTGAACGGCAGCGGGGATTAGCTCGCGCTGGCAGACTTTTTTGAATGACTGCGCTTCTTGCGGTCGCCGCCACCGTTATTCAAACCCGGCAGCTTGTGCGCCGCATCTTTCATCGCAGGCGCGAACCCCGCCACTGCTCTGGCGAGATGTTTACCACCCGGCAAGTGTTTCACCGCTTTCTTGATCTGCTTACCTCCTTTTTTGCCCTCCGCTCCGAGGTACGTGGCCAGGCCGGCGACCAAAGCGGTCACCATATGTTCCGCTAGAGTCGGTGCGAGCTTGTTCACGGCTTTTTTGAAACTCTTCTGAATCGCTTTGCGCGTTTTCTTTTTCAGCATTGCCATTATTGATTCCTCCCTTAATAGCATCGGTCACCAACAGCGATTCGGACGCTGTTGTGGACATCAAAATCGACGAATCGCTAGAGAAATGCTTCGCGTTGGGACAAGCGGTTGATGTTTCAATTCCAACAAAATCGCAGCGTCCGAGCTCTCTGCGGTAAAAATTCATAGAAAATTCGAGATGGCGACCCGCCTTCGCAACGCTTCGGCGTGGCGAGGGACACCATCGCCGGCACGCGAGTCGCGTGTGCTGGCCGGAGTTCGCCGAGTTTTAAGCGACGGGAACGACGGTAGCCGCTTCGATGGGAGCTGTCTCGGCCTTGTCGGTGATCAGCTTGCGCAGGAACGGAATCAGCACGACGAGCGCAATACCGACTGCGAGGCTGCCGGCGCCAAGCTCGGCGAAAAGCTTCGCGTACCCGGCATTAGTGTCGACGGCCGTGGTGCCGGTCGGCTCGGGGATCATTCCCGAAAAGTCGCCTGCAAACAGCGATGCGAGGCCGGTCACGAGCATCCAACTGCCCATCATCACTCCCTGGTATTGCTTTGGTGCAAGCTTGCCGATCATTGCGTATCCGATGGGAGAGATGAGCAGCTCACCGATGCTTTGCAGGACGTAACTCAGGAACAGCCACACGAATGCACTCTTGCCGTCCGCGCCGGCCAGCTTGATACCAAGCGGAAGAATAAGAAACGCAACCGCCATCAAAAGCAGCGACGCCGCGAACTGCTTCGGGATGTCGATTCTCCACCCGCGCGCGCGCATGCGGGTGAAGAGGGACGCGAGCATCGGCCCGCCGACGAAGATGCAAACGGTGTTGATGTTCTGAATCCACTGCGGCTGAATCTTCACGGGACCTACCAACAGGTCGACGTTGTTGACCGCGAACAGCATCAGACCATTCGGCGCCATCTGGTACAGCGACCAGAACATCAGCGAGCCGATCGTCAGAATCAGGTACGCCGTCATGTTTCGCCGCTCGCGTCGATCGGAGTGGCGGAGCGTGAGATAAATCAGCGTGACCGCGACTACGCCGCAAAGCGCCTTGATTATTGTTTCGGTGCTGCCGGGCCGCTGGAGCATGAACCAGACGACGGGGACGAGGCCGATGAGAATGCCGATGCCGACGAACTGACGCCACCGAAACTGCTTCCGCGTCGCATCGAGCAGCGTAGTATTGCGATCGGTTAGAGTCTTCCAGTTTAACACGGCGAGGATGATGGCCACGAAGTTGCCGACCGTAGCGAAGATGAAGAGGCTCGAGTAACTCTCGGTGGCTTGGAAATGGCCAGCGACGCTGAACCCGATGAAGAAGCCGACGTTCATGCCGGCGTAATTCCAGAGAAAAGCGCCTTCGCGGCGCGGATCTTCCGGGGTGAAGCGCTGCGTAAGCATCATGTTGATGCAGGTGACGTTGAGGCCGCTGCCGGTAAGGAAGAGCGCCAGGCCGACGTAGAAAAGCGGGAGTGTGCCGGTGGCGATGCAAGCGCAGCCGAACACCTGCAGCGCCATGCCCCCGACGAAAAGGTTGCGGTTCGAAAGAAAACGGCCGCCCAGGTAACCGCCGAAAAGGTGCAACCCGTAATTGAAGGCGCCGAACACACCCATCAACGTGGTGGCCTGTTTCACGCCGAGCTGCAGATGTTTCGTGGCATAGAGGACAAGGGTCGAGTAGAGGACGGCGAAGCCGAGCGTCGAAAAAATCTGAATAAAGAACAGCGCAGCCGTTCCCTCCGGAGCCTGGGAGAAGCGGCGCTTGAAAGGTTTCATGCGGCGCTACCTTGTCGCTCGCCGCGCTGGGGAATGTCAAGCCGCGCGTAGCTTCCCAGCGTTCTTCCGCTGAGGACAGCGGACGCTACGGAGAACGCTTTTGTAGCCCAGTTTCAATAGCAGCATCAATGCCGCGCTTCGCACAGCGAAGCGGCTGTAGACGCAAGCCACGTCCGTGCGGGCGGGCTGCTTCATAATGCGCATTCCTGTTCGTGCAACAGAAGCGCGTTGCGCTAAGATTCCCGCCATTGTCATGGTGATTCGCTTAGACGCGTCCGGCCGTAACAACAAATATGCCCCCTGATACTCCGTCAGAAGTTAAGTTTGAGATCGGGCATGTCCTGTTCATTGACATTGTCGCCTACTCGCAGTTGCTCATCACTCAGCAGAGTCAGCAACTCGATACGTTAAAGCGAATTGTGCGCGGCACGTCGCAGCTCCGCGAGGCCGAAGCAGAAGGAAAGCTGTTGCGATTGCCCACAGGCGATGGCGGAGCGCTGGTATTCCGCACTACACCGGAAGCACCGGTTTCGTGTGCGCTCGAGATTGCCAGAGAACTGAAAAACCATCCTGAACTACGCGTGCGAATGGGCATTCACAGCGGTCCGGTGAACGAGATCACTGATTTGAATGAGCAAGCCAATATCGCAGGCGCCGGAATAAACATAGCTCAACGCGTGATGGACTGCGGCGACAACGGCCACATCCTCCTTTCCAAGCGCGTTGCCGATGATCTTGCACAGTATCCGCGCTGGCGATCGTTTCTTCATGACCTTGGCAAATGCGAGGTTAAACACGGCGTTCGTATCGATGTGGTGAATTTCTACGGTGACGGAATCGGCAATCCGCAAGTGCCAAAGCGATTCCAAATTCTTCAGAAGCATCGTGCGCCAATACGCTGGGTTACGCATCGCTGCTGTCGTGCTCGCGGTTGCGCTGCTGGCGTTTCAATTCGCGCGAACACGAAAACCGGCGACTGCCGAGCTGCCAAAACAAACCGCGCCAATCGCGGCGCAGGACAAATCAGTTGCTGTGCTCCCGTTCGAGAATCTGAGCTCGGATAAGGAGAACGCGTTTTTCGCGCAGGGCATTCAGGATGAAATCATCACTACACTCTCGAGAATCAGCGGCCTGCGCGTGATCTCGCGCACTTCCACCGCGCGCTACGACAGCGCTCCGGAAAATCTGCCGGAGATCGCAAAACAACTGCACGTGACCAATGTGCTCGAAGGCAGTGTGCAGAAGGCTGAAGATCGCGTGCACATCAACGTGCAGCTGATCCGCGCCGACAACGACGCGCATCTGTGGGCGCAAAGTTACGACCGGCAGTTGACCGACATCTTCGGAGTAGAAGCAGAGGTCGCGAAAAGCATCGCCGACTCCTTGCAGGCGACGCTTTCGCCGCAGGAAAAAGCGCGCGTCGAAACTAAGCCGACAACCAACGCCGACGCGTACGTTCTCTATTTGCGCGCGCGCGATTATCAAACGCGACCGGACAATCTGCTGCAGGATTTCAAGGCAGCGATCAATCTTTACGATCAGGCGATCAAACTCGATCCGAACTTCGCGCTTGCGCACGCGCGGCTCTCGGCGACGACAAGCGACCTGTATCACTTCTACGAACCAACGGAACCATGGAAGCAAAAGGCGCAAACTCGGAGCGTTGGACTCGCTGCGACTCCAGCCGAACCTCGGCGAAGGCCACCTGGCGCTCGGGCTTTACCAGTACTACATGGAAAACGATTACGATGCAGCGCTGAGCGAAATGAAGCTCGCAGCGGAAGCGCTTCCGAACGATGGCGACGTGGGTCTGTACACCGCGGCAGTTCTTAGACGTCGTGGAGATTTGAAGCAAGCGCTCGCCGCTTATCAACACGCCGAACAGATCGATCCGCGCAACCCGGTTATGCTCTATGATTCTTCGCAGACGTACTTCGGTCTGCGCGATTGGCGCACCGCAGCCGAACGAATGGATCGCGTGCTCGCTCTTTTTCCCGATTCTTTCAACGTCAAAATACAGCGTGCGTACGTTGAGTTTCTCTGGAAAGGCAGCACGGCGCCAATCAAAGCCGTCTTGGAATCTTTGCCGCCGAACCTCGACCCTGATGGCGTGGTCACTTTCGCACGCTGGGATGTGAACTTGATGGACCGAGATACGGGCAGCGCAGAGAAAGCATCTGGCGAACTCCCCGCTCGACACAATCACTTCTCAGACGGGCGTACCGTTGCCGAAAAGTTATCTTCAAGCGTGCATCGATCTCGTGCGCGGCGACACAGCGAAAGCGCAGGCGGAGTTCGAAGCCGCCCTGCCGTTCGTTGAGAAACTCGTTGCTGAGAGTCCGCAAAACGGAACGCGACGCGCGCAGCTCGGATTGCTCCATGCATTCCTGGGGCGAAAGGAGGACGCGCTGCGAGAAGGAAAACGAGCGATGGAACTGACACCGGTCACACACGACGTGATCGAGGGCGCAGTCGTGGAGGCTTTTTACGCTTTGATTTGCGCCCGACTCGGCATGACCGATGACGCAATCAGCAGTATCGAACGTTTACTCACCACGCCGTTCGCCGTCGATTATGACGATGCAAGCATCACGCTTTCAGATCTGCGGCAACGTTGGGAATGGGATCCGTTGCGGAACGATCCGCGTTTTCAAAAAATTCTCGCCAGTCCTGAGCCGAGTACGATTTACAAATAGGTGGAGCGGCTTCTCCCGAAGAGGATGTCTTTCCAACGCGTTGAGGACAACGCGTTCCATCTTTAATCGATGAAGAGCGTGCGCACTTTCTTAAATACCTCGTCATATTTCGCGGCCGTCACTTTTCCCACTGAGTCACGAATGACGTGTTGTTCGACGGTGAAGAGTCGCTGAGGGCGGATGAAGCAAGGTTGATCGAGTTGGCCGCGTTCACAGTCGCTTTTATCCAATGGGACGGCGAAAGAATCCCAGTGCGCGCGGCTGGTGATCTGGCAGAGAATCAAATCCGCGCCGGGAAGATCGGCAATCACCAATGCAGGCCGTCGTTTTTCGGCGGCAGAATCCTTGCCGCGAAATGGAATTATAACGATTTCGCCGGCTACAGGTTTGACCATGCGGCATCCTCTTCCGGAGAGTTCCAATCGCGGCCGACAACAGATTCGCTCAGCTCGGCGCCGTTGAAGGCCTCATTATCCTCAGAATTGCTCGAGGCGGACGTCTCCGATGACTGACTTGGTAGGCCGTCGGACATGTCGAGCTTCACTTCCTTGAATTTTTCGGCGGTAGCTCGCGAATAAACGACCACGAAACTTCGGCTGTCTGCCCATTGTCGTAGTGAACCAAGAAGCCGCCGCGGGTCCAATCTTCGATTTCCAAGCGCTCAAATTTTGCAGAGGTCGAAATTTTGTTGGCCTTGCGAATGGTTGCGTGCGGCTCAAGGATGCACAGGCCGTCGTCGTACTCGACGTCGAATGCATCTTCCCAGCTTAAATAGCGGACGTTTTTGATTCGGGAAAATTTGGCTGTTCCGAAACGCACCTTCGCGCTTTTTGTGGCCTTCACAGCCGCCCCTCGCTTTGCAGATCGCAAATAAGATCGACAATTCTTTTGTCAACCTTGAGCACATCCATCGGTTGCATCGTTTCCAAATTCATTCGCGTGATGAAATTAGCATCATCATCATAAACATGCACGTGGCGCGGTGCATGATCGCCAATCCACGAAATGAAAATGTAGCCACCACGGCGAATCCGACTCATTCCTCAACGTTGTTCCCAGCGAGGATTGGTTGTCGATACTGAAAGCTGGTTGGCGAGCCTCCATAACAAACACGCGAGCGCGTTGCGCTCCCGGGACCTTTCGGCTGAGCAGCCTTAGCCAAGGCTCCCGCTCGCCAAGGACAGCGGATGCTACAGACCACGCCTTCATGTAGAGTGATCCCCTGCTACCGGCCTGGTATGACTTGGTTGAAATGACTTCGTCGTTGCCCGAATCGCTGATATCTCAATATGAAATGAAATGGTGGCAAAGTTGTTTGGTCGCGGCATTCATTCTTTGTTTAGCTTTTGCCGGATCAATGCGTGCCGAACAATCTCCAGCAGAACGGGTGGCTGAAATTCAGGCCGCCTTGCGCGCAGCCAAACTGGACGGCTGGCTTTTTTACGATTTCCGGCACAGCGATCCCCTCGCCTATCGGATTTTGAAGTTGGACGAAAAGATGTTCGCTTCACGCCGCTGGTTCTATTACGTCCCGGCCTCGGGCGAGCCGGTCAAAATTGTGCAGTCGATCGAGCAATTTAAACTCGACTCACTTCCCGGCAGGAAACTTGTGTTTCGCGGTTGGCAGGAATTGCACGCGCGGCTGCGAGAAGTGTTGGCTCCCGCGGCGAAGGAATCGAAGAGGCGAATTGCGATGCAGTATTCGCCGATGAATGACATCCCGTACATCTCACGCGTGGATGCCGGAACGATCGAGCTCGTCCGCTCGTTAGGCGTCGAACCCGTCACGAGTGCGGAACTCGTACAACGATTCGAAGCGGTGTTCTCGCCGGAGCAGCACCAGATGCATGTGGAAGCTTCAGATAAGATGCATCGCATCATTCAGGAGGCGTTTGCCGAGATTGCGCGTCGGATTCGCGCCGATGAACCAACGACCGAGTGGGATATCGCGGACTTCATGCTGCGTCGCTACAAGGAAGAAGGGATGGAGCAGGAGCCGATGATCGTGGCGGTGAACGCGAACGCTGCCAATCCGCACTACATGCCGACGAAGGAAAAGAACTCGCCAATCAAACGCGACGATTTCGTGTTAATCGATGCGGCTACGAAGTTGACCAAACCGGACGCGGTCGCGACCGATCAAACCTGGACTGGTTACGTCGGCGAAAGTGTGCCGGAAGAGTACTCACGCATTTTTAACATAGTGCGGGAAGCCCGCGATTCGGCGGTCGATTTCGTGCGCAAGAATATCCGCGCAGGCAAACCGATTCGCGGCGCCGAAGTGGACGACGTCTCGCGTGGCGTAATCACACGCGCAGGTTTTGCCGAACAATTCACGCATCGGACCGGCCATTCGATCGGCGAAGAAACCCACGGTAATGGCGTGAACATCGACGATTTCGAGACGCGCGATTCGCGGCGTATCATTCCCGGAGTTTGTTTTTCCATCGAGCCGGGAATTTACCTCGAAGGAAAATTTGGCGTTCGTTCGGAAATCAACGTTTACGTTTCGGACAAAGACATCGAAGTCACCGGACAACCAATCCAAACGGAGATTATTCCGATCTTGAAGACTCAGTGATCCGGGGAGCGCACGCGTCTCGCGTGCTGGCGATGGCGTGTCGCCATCGCGAACTTTTTCTGCTGCGCAGCTCGTTATCTCGATTCTTCCGCTGAGGACAGCGGACGCTACAGCAAAACGGCTCGATGTTGTAGCCGCCTCACTCTGTCGAGCCGTTCGCTGTCGCGAGAGCTTACGGTTTGTGCTGAACCGACACCATCCAGCCGACGCCAAACCGGTCTTCAAGCATTCCGAATTTGGGCGCCCAAAATGTCTTCTCAAGAGGCATTGTAACATTCCCGCCGTCGGCAAGCGCGTTGAAGACGCTCTCGGCTTTTTGCTCGTCCGGAACGACAATTGAAAGCGAGAAACCTTCGAAGCGCGGTTGGCCTTCGCACCTGCCGTCCGAAGCCATCAGGGTTGTTTCGCCAATACGGAAGCTGGCATGCATCACTTTGTTTTCCATTCCAGGCTGCGCCATGCCTGGTTCGGGCGCGTCATTGAAACGGCTGAGCATCTCCACCTCCGCGCCAACAGCGCTGCGATAGAATTCCAGCGCCTCTTCGCAACGACCGTTGAAAAACAGATATGGTTGCACCGACATATTCGAGTTAGTCATACGCGTAGCTTGCGATTCGTTTGGCTGACCGTCAATGTGCCACGCCTCACGGCGTTTTTTGACGTTTGTGCCTATCGGTGATTGCCACGATAGAAACATCGAAGTCATCGAACAGCCACTCCAAATGGAGATTATTCCCATGCTTAGTCTCTGAGTGAGAAGCGCACGGAGCTTCGTGCCTATCGGTGGCGAATCGTGCAGATCTCGGCCATTCGTTAAGCTGTTCGGGTTAGGAACCTAATGTCGATCTTTGACAAAGTTCGTTTCGGCAAGATGCCGCCGTAACGGATGCGAAGGAACGGCCGGGCTTTCCAACCAGCACGCTGGAAGCGTGCGCTCCCCGGAGGTTTTCCGCTATAAATGAAGCTGCCGGGGATTTTCCCCGGCAGCTCATCTTACTCTCGTTAGATTCTATGGTTGGGCCGTTGCGTTCAGATTGGGCGGCGTTCCATAGTATCCAGAGTGGAATCTTACCTTCGCTTACTGAATGATCTGGGGCTCGCCGTAGATGAAGTCGTCCATCATGACGATGTCATGCTGGCGATCGTCATTAGGCCCCGGGGCAACGTCGCCAGTCTTGATCCGGACCGACGCGATGCGGGCGTCATCAAACTTGATGCCGAAGAAGGACAGGCTTCCGTCGCCCGGCGCGGCCGGAACGAAACTGCGGAATAGAACCTTGCCGTTCTTGTCGAAGTACTCGATCAGGGTGCTGCCGTTGTGCGCCGTGGCCGCGAGAGCTCCCCTGCCATCTGGCTGGTCAACATCTGTGAACACCGCGCCGAAGCCTCGGACTGTTGCCGGGGCATTGCCATTGGTGCCCGGTATGGAGAAGGACGCTTCGGTGATGTTGCTCCCCACAGGAGTGAACAACCGCGACCGGCTGAACGTCCTGAAGATTTTGCCATAGGTCGGATTGGCAAACAGCACCGCCAGTCCGCCTTGGAGTCCTCCCGACGGAGGAGCCTGCGAAAGCCCCAGTCCGGGTGTTTTGTACTGGCTGCCTCGGGTGTTCAGGAACACCAGGAACGGATTTACCGGAGGCTGTCGTGTCCATAAGGTTGGGGTTGCCACCGTCCCAGTTGATCTCGCGACGACCCTTTTGGATCGGGCCTGGATTATTAGCGTTGTTGTCCCCCAAGGAAGCGCGGAATGCATCGACTGCGCCCTGAATGGAGCTAGCATCTGGTCCGGCGGCTTGGAATACGAGCGGCGTGGTCTTGTGCCTGAGCAGTCTCGCTAACTGCAAGCACCATCGACAGCACGCCAAAGGCGGCTATGACGGTCGAACGGATGTTCGAGTTGATTACTGATTGTTTAGTTTGCATGGTTTTTCTTTTCTAAGGTTGGTTTTGGTTTTCCGGCGTGGTTATTGTTGTGCCGGTTCATGTGCGTAAGCGGAAAGAGCGACTGAAACCCGCCACGACTGCGCAGTTTTCTTGATCACCTCCGGCCGTGCTGTGAAATCCGCTTGGTCGTGTTAGACTTAGCGCCGTCGAGAAGCCTCCATGACGACGCCCCTAGCCACTGCGACACGAGGTCACCCAAGTGCTCCGGCGGCCGCTCAGTTGATGCGGCGAGTCATGGTTAACCATGCCGACGTGGGCGAACTCAAAGAGTGGGGAGCTGTCGAGGCGTGAAACAAAAGCTGCCACGCGGTGAAGCGTGACAGCTGATTGTTGAAATACTGCCGTTTTTGTTGGTGCGGGCGCGGCTTTAAGGATTGTTCACCACTTGCCGCGCAGGCCTGATCGCTTCAAACTGTGCGCTCACCCTTTGGATTTGAGACGCCTGTTCCTTCACCGTTGCTGCGAGGGCCGTCACCCTAGATTTTAGCTCTGCGATTGTCTTTTCTTGTTCCTCATTCTTGCGATGCTCTTTCAGGAATTCATTTAACAACATGGCGTTCACCTGGTCGTAGCGTACGCTGAACGGTTTTCCTTCTTTATCACGCACCACCAGGGCAGGGTTCACCTTCTCTACGTCCTCGGCCACAAGTCCCAACTGCGATATCCTCGCCGGATCAATTTCTTTTTTGTACCGAAACGTAACCGGTTTAAGAGCAAAAAGCGCTTCGCTCGCTCTGTTCATGGGTTTGATCTCGTCCTTAAACCGTTCCGAGGACGCCGCAATGCCAAGCTGCCCGTTGGCGTTTGCGACAACTGTCGAACCTGCAACCGCTACGCCACTGATGCCCGCGATAAAGGTTCTCCTATGGGTTCCTTGCGTACCGACGCGAATCGTGTTGGCCTCAGCGGCAACGCCTATGTTACCGATGTGGATATTGTTATTGCCTGATAGTGAGATTGCTTCCAGCGTTAACGCCCACGGCGATGTTAGAGCTACCGGTTGTGTTACGAAAGAGCGCAGCTTCACCGCTGGCTGTGTTGTTGCTGCCGGTTGTATTGCTAAAAAGCGCGTTCACGCCATCGGCCGTATTGTTGATACCGGTGATGTTCTTGCTGAGCGCCTGTGTGCCGGCGGCCGTGTTATTGCTGCCAGCGGTGTTGTTTTGGAGCGCAGCAGCACCGTTGGCCGTGTTGAAGTTGCCTGTCGTATTCGCGAAAAGCGCCAGGAAACCGTCAGCTGTATTGACGCTCCCGATTGTGTTGCCAAAGAGCGCATCAACACCGTTGGCCGTATTGAAGCTGCCAGTCGTGTTCTCCTGGAGCGCAGAAAGCCCGTTGGCCGTGTTTTCAATGCCGGTGGTGTTGTGAAAAAGCGCGACAAAACCGTTGGCTGTGTTGAAGCTGCCAGTGGTGTTGTCCGCCAGCGCATCAACGCCGTTAGCCGTGTTGTTGCTGCCAGTTGTGTTGCTAAAGAGCGCACCCTGACCGATGGCGGTATTGTTCGCGCCGGTTGTCAGGGAGAAAAGCGCAATATCCCCTTCGGCGGTATTGCCGCCGGGATAGCCTCCGTCCGGTGCCGGAACAACCCCGAAAGCCGTCGGGACCGACGCAAGTGCAAACGCACCAAGCGTAAGCGTGACGAGAATGAGAGTGAACCGCGAACGGAGAATGGTGAGAAATGAATTCTGAGAAGTGATTAGTGTTTTCATGGCTGTCGTTTCTTAGAGAATTTGGTTTTTGTTTAGATCGTTGTGCTAGTTCGTAGAAGGCTCCCGTGCGCCACTCGCGGGAGGGAAGCGCCGTTGAAGGCGCTTCCCCTTCCACGCGACTTAGCTACTCATGGTGTCACGCGTTTTACTGTAACGCCTGTGGTTCGCCGTAGATGAAGTCATCCATCACGACGACATCGAAGTTGGGCGCTTTCAAGATACGATCGCCAGAGGTAACGCGAACCATAAAAACGCTGGCTGTGTCAAACCCGACTGCCAGGAAGGAAAGGCCTCCGCGATGGTTAGGTGCAGGCAGCACATCCCGGCTAAACAGCAGGTTACCGTTAACATCAAAGTATTCGATCTTCGTGCTGTCGTCAGCATTGACGTCGGTGAATACAGCGCCGAACCCTTTGACCGTTGCCGCTCGTGTAGTTCCAGGTATGAAGAACAGATTTTCCGTGATGGTGCTATCCAAGGCGGTGAAGAGCCTCTGAGGACTGAACGTGTTAAACAGCGCGGGATAGACACGGTTAATATTTCCAAATCTGACTGGAGTGTTTGTTGGATTGACAAGGTTGGCGCTTACCTGAAAGCCTGTCCCTGGAGTGAAGAATACGGCTCCGCGCGGCGAGTTGCTGTTGAAGAAATTCGCCGGCAGCAGGTTCGGTGCGGAGCGAACGTCTGGGACCGCGTCCCAGTTGATCTCGCGGCGGCCATGGGGAAATGTGCCGCCTACTCCGTTGTTGGTTCCGAAATCGCCAAAATTCCGGAAGGCGTCTACCGCGGTCTGGATATCCGCTGGCGTGGCGCCGGACGCTTCGAACACGTGCGGATCAGCTGAAGCAACCACTGGGTGGAAAATGAGTGTTAACCCCAAGGTGACCATGGCTGCGTTGATTACTGATAGTTTGGTTTTCATATGTTTTTCTTGTTTAGATTTGGTTTCTGTTTTGGTTTTTCCGGCGGATCTGTTCTGTTGTGCCGGTTCACGTGCTAAAGCGGAAAGCCCGCCTGAAACCCGCCACGACTGCGCAGTTTTTTTGATCAACTCCGGGCCTGCTGTGAAAATCCCTCTGATCAGTGTTTGGCTTATGCGGCGTCGAGCAGCCTCCATGACGACGCCTCCATCCACGCGACAAGAGGTCACCCCACTGCTCGGCGACTGGAGTGGCGGAGACCAGGCAGCGCTGGAGAAATTATTCCCGCTGGTGCAACCCGAATTGCACCGGCTCGCTCACCATTACATGAGCCGGGAGCGCGCCGGCCACACCCTGCAAACCACCGCCATTCTCAACGAAGCCTACCTGCGGCTGGTCGATAATACGAAACAAAACGATAGCTTAACTAAGCTGTTCTACGGAAAGGAGCCGCGCTCGACATAGGATGAAGCATTGCGAATATCATCGCCAACAATCTCAGCAAAGCCGGTTGGAGTTGGCTGCGCCGCAGCCGTGGATTCTCGCGGGCGAACGATCTTTGTTGCAGACGCGCACCGCGATGACGGAAGCGTTTCGTTGTGCGGACCGACGAAAAGCTGACTGCGTTTGTCGAGCTCGAATCAGCGATTCGAGCCCGGCCAGCGCTTGGCTGGAGCACATGGTTGACCGCATTCGATCACAACAGTTTCTGCAATGAAATCACCGCGTTTTTGACGTTTGCAGTTTGTCCAGAAGGGCGTCGATTGACCATTTTCCGGGTCCATTAATCAGCAGGTAGAGAGCGACCATGATCTGTGCATAGTCGGAGCGAATCTCGTGTAAAACCGCCCAGAATCCGATCTGAGGTGGGGCCGGCGGCAGTGGAAGGGGTGACGTCCCCAGGTAGAGCGAGATCTTTGTTGAAAGCATCGCGACAATCATTTCGATTACAAAGGGAATGGCGATTAATCGCGTGAGCAGTCCTGAGAGGAGAAGTAGTCCGCCCACGATTTCAAGGCAACCCACGAAGTCGGCCGTAAATGCCGGAAAGGGCATCCCCAGTTTGGTGAATCGTCCAACGCCTTGATTTACATAGACGAATTTAAGCACTCCTTCCCAGAAGAACACGCCGCCAACCATTAGGCGGAGTAAGAGCACCGATCTTGGGCCATCGACCGGCGGTTTTGTAAGCCATTGCATTATATTTTTCATCGAAACCTTTTTCTCAGTTCAAATGTTTATTGGTTTTTCCGGCGGGTCTGTTGTTTGTGCCGGTTCACGTGCTAAAGCGGAAAGACCGCCTGAAACCCGCCACGACTGCGTAGTTTTTTTATCGCTTTCGGCGGTGCTGTGAAAATTCCTTGGGCGTGTTAGACTTATCGCCGTCGAGCAGCCGCCATGACGACGCCTCCATCCACGCGACAAGAGGTCACCCAACTGCTCGGCGACTGGAGTGGCGGAGACCAGGCAGCGCTGGAGAAATTATTTCCGCTGGTGCAACCCGAATTGCACCGGCTCGCTCACCATTACATGAGTCGGGAGCGCGCCGGCCACACTCTGCAAACAACCGCCATTCTCAACGAAGCCTATCTGCGGCTGGTCGATGATACGCAGCCGATTTGGCAAGGCCGGAGCCACTTTATCGCGGCGGCCGCTCAGTTGATGCGGCGCATCATGGTCGACCACGCCCGTGAACGCCAGGCACTCAAACGTGGCGGCGGCGCGCTGAAAGTAACCTTGGACGAAGCTGCGTTAGTAACAGAAACGCGATCGGAGGAGTTACTCGCCCTCGACGAGGCATTGGAAAGGCTGGCGGCGCAGGACGCGCGGAAAGGTCAGATTGTTGAACTGCGCTACTTCGGCGGTTTATCGGTCGCAGAAACGGCTGAATTCCTGAAACTCTCTCAGCGGACGGTGGAGCGCGAATGGACCATGGCCAAGGCGTGGCTTTACCGCGAACTGAGCGAGAAAGAAAGCTAATGAAGGCTGAGCGCTGGAAACAGATCAACGATCTTTTCCAGTCAACCGTCGAACGAGCGCCCGGCGAACGCATCGCATTTCTTGATGAGGCTTGCCATGGTGATGAAGGCCTCCGTAAGGAGGTGAGTTCCCTGCTCACCTCTTATGAGCGGTCAGAGAATTTTATTGAATCACCAGCCTTCGAAGTTGCTCCCGAGCTTGTGACTAACGACAGGGCCGGCGCATTGGTTGGAAAATTGATTGGTCATTACCGGATCGAGTCGCTCATCGGCGTCGGCGGAATGGGCGAAGTTTATCTCGCGCGGGATGAGCAACTCGGGCGCAAAGCCGCGCTCAAGCTACTCCCAAATAGCCTAACGACAGACGAGGCGCAGTTGAGCCGGTTCAAAAATGAAGCGCGGAGTGCCTCGGCTTTAAATCATCCGAACATTCTGACTGTTTACGAGATCGGCGCGGAGGGAAACGTGCAATTTATTGCGACCGAGTTCATCGAAGGCGTCACCCTGCGCACGTCAATTGCGCGCAGAAGGATGAAGCCGTATGCGGCACTGGAAATTGCTATGCAAGTGGCCTCGGCGCTGGCGGCCGCACACGAAGCCGGTGTCGTACACCGCGACATCAAACCTGAGAACATCATGCTGCGACCGGACGGATACGTAAAAGTGCTCGACTTCGGAATTGCGAAGCTCACCGAGCAAAGGCAAGCGTCACGCGATCACAGAGTCGAAACAACGGCGCTGCTGCAAACCCGACCTGGGTTAGTGTTAGGTACGGCGCATTACATGTCTCCGGAACAGGCGCGCGGCCAGAAGGTGGACGCGCGCTCGGACATTTGGAGCCTGGGCGTCGTGCTCTACGAAATGGTGACGGGGAGCCCGCCGTTCCGCGGCGAGACACCGAGCGATTGCATCGCCGCCATCCTGACTACGGAGCCACCGCCTTTATCCGGCGTGTTGCCGGATGTTCCACCCAAACTCGAATCCATTCTGCAAAAGGCTTTGCGCAAAAACAGTGACGAACGTTACCAGACGGTTAAGGAGATGCTCGCTGACCTGCGCACTCTCAAGAGCCAACTGGAAGCAGATAGCTCCTTGCCGCAGACCAAAGCACGTGCCGAATCCATTGTCAGCAAAATCAAACGTCATAAGCGCGGCGTGTTACTTACTCTGGCGGCGGCGCTGCTGGCAGTCGCTGCGGTTGCGTCCTATTTTTTCTTTGGCGCCCCGGCGAGATTACCAAATGAAAAATCCATCGCCGTTCTGCCATTTGAAAACCTGAGTGAGGAAAAATCGAACGCCTACTTCGCAGAAGGGATCCAGGACGAGATTTTGACGCGGCTCTCAAAGATTGCGGATCTCAAAGTGATCTCGCGCACGTCCACGCAGCGTTACAAGAAAACGCATCAAAACCTTTCTGAAATTGCAAAGCAACTCGGTGTCGCCAATCTTCTGGAAGGTAGCGTCCAAAAAACAAATGATCAGGTTCGTGTGAGTGTGCAGTTGATTAGAGCCGCGAACGATTCACATCTTTGGGCCGAGACCTTTGATCGCAAACTGACTGACATCTTTTCCGTCGAGAGCGAGGTGGCGAAAGCCATTGCCGATCAGTTACGGGCGAAGCTGACTGGTCAGGAAGAACAAGTCATTGCAGCCAGACCGACAAATAATCCTGAGGCTTACGATGCTTACCTGCATGGCCTGGCTTACACACTGAGAACAGGAAACTCGCCCGGCAATACCCTTGGCGCACAGAAATATCTCAAAGAAGCGGTGCGGTTGGATCCCAAGTTCGCCCTTGCCTGGGCGCTGCTGTCATATGTCGATGCGCTCGGCTATCTCACACTTTCTCTGCAACCAACGGATGCCCTCCGCGAAGAGACCGGGCATGCGGCCGACACGGCGCTCACTCTTCAGCCAAACCTCGGCGAGGCCATACTGGCCAGGGGCTATTATTACTACGCCTGCCTGAAAGATTACGACGCTGCGGTGCGTTACTTTGAGCAGGCACGTCAGTTTCTGCCGAATAGCAGCCAGATTCCCGAATCGCTGGCCTACGTCGCGCGCCGGCGAGGTCAGTGGGACCGGAGCGAGTCGTATTTCAACGAAGCCGAGCGTCTCGACCCACGCAATGTTTCGCTGCTGACCCAGCACGCCCAATCCTACATGTTACTTCGTCGTTTCCCTGAGGCGCTGCGAAAGTTCGATCAGGTGCTCGATATTATACCGGACGACGTGGACACGCTTGCGCAGAAGGCGGGTATTGCACAAGCGGAGGGCGACCTTCCGCGAGCTGCTGCGCTCCTCGCTACCCTCGATCCCCCCGCCGACGATACGGGCGCGCTCGAAATCCAAGTTTACCAGGCGATCCTGGAACGTCGACCTACACAAATGATCTCTCGGCTAAAAGAAATACTTACCAACCCTGATCCGGCATTGGGTTACAACAATGGCGAACTGCGCTTTTGGTTAGGCTGGGCACAACAAGTCGGTGGCGACAGTGCCGCTGCCCAGGAGAGTTTCAGCAAGGCGCGCACCGAACTGGAACCGTTCCTCAAAGAACAGCCGGATAATTATCTGCTCATTGGAGATCTGGCGCTGGTCAATATGGCTCTTGGTGATAAAGCCGCGGCGTTTGCTCTTGCAGAGCAGGCGATGAGCGTGCTTCCGCTTGAGAAAGACGCCGTAGACGGTCCCGCTCCAATCGAAGTCCTCGCCCGGGTGGCAGCACAACTGGGAGAGCCAGACCGTGCCATCGCCGCCTTACAAAAACTGCTATCGATACCTTCCGAGGGCGCACTGGCTTCGCGCGTGCCGCTCACTCCCGCGCTGCTTCGGCTCGACCCAATGTTCGATCCTCTCCGAAACGATCAACGCTTTCAGAAATTGACAGTAGAATCTATACCAAAACGTCTCTAAGCAATGACGTGGGAAGAGCGAGAGCGCTTCCCTCAAATTCCTACAACAGGCAATTCGTTCCCAAACACACCATATCGTCTTATCTCAACCCTCGCTATGAGTCATGGTCACGGTCGCAGTTAAGGAGCTGTCGCCAAGCGTGGCCTTGATCGTGATTAGAAGGGGAGAAGGGGGTATGGGCTGTTCCGGATTATCTCTGAAACGAAACTGCTCACTCTTGTTGCCATCACGAAACAGCAGAACAAAGTCGGTGGCTCTTGTTACGACTGGCGGATCCATCAGCAATTTAATCGGTGTGACGCTTAGAATGACATCCAGGGCGGTGTTGGGATCTGCATTAAGGGTCACAGTGCCAGTCGCTCGCTCGCCCCTCCGAATCGTGTCCGGTGCGATGGAAAAGGATGCCAGCTGGCCACGCAGCGGCGGCGACGGACGCCGCACCATCTTCGTCGCTATGTTCCCAAGTGTCGCCGAGAAGTTGGTCCGTGGCGCCCTCTCCATCAGCCGGGAAAACGGGCAGTCCGCCAAAAATCACGACACGCCGCCGGGTACTGTCAAAGGCCATGGCATGACCCCAGCGCGCACCGGGACCGATATCTTGCCTTTGAGTCCAGTGCGTGCCATTCCATTCCCAGGTATTTCCAAACACGGTGGGCTTGGGCGCCGCGGCGGCGAAGCAAGACCACCGAAGAGAGCGGCGTGATCGTGCTCGAAGACCATGGCGGCACCTGTTCGCGGTTCGGGGCCGAAAGCCGCGACCTGAGTCCAGAGCGCTCCGTCCCATTCCCAGGTATCGCCAAGGCCAACCCCACCTGAGTCGCCCCCAAAGAGGACGACCCGGTTTCGCACGTTATCAAAGGCAGCAGCGGAAGCTCTACGCGCGGAAGGGCCGGTGTCTTGCGCCTGCGTCCATCCTTCGCCGTCCCATTCCCAGGTATCGCGCAAGAGGCCGGCCTCGCGCGGCCCGCCGCCAAAGAGAACGGTCTTGTTTCTCTTACTATCAAAGGCCATGACGTGGCCGGAACGTGGGGCGGGTCCATCATCGGCGACCTGAGTCCAATCCTCTCCGTCCCACTCCCAAGTATCGCGCGCATCCTGTGCTGTCAGTTTTCCCCCGAATAACACCACTCGCTTCCGGGCGCTGTCATATGCCACGGCATGGCCGGCCCGAGGGCTCGGTCCGAGATCGGCCACTTGCGTCCAAAACTCGCCATCCCACGCCCAAGTATCGTTCAAGAGCTGGGAACGGAGCGAGTCGCCGCCAAACAGGATGATGCGTCCCCCATTGGAGTCAAAAGCCATGCTGTGAGCGAGGCGAGGCTGGGGACCGCTGTCTTGCTTCTGCGTCCAGAGAAATCGCGGCATAGGTCCTTTCCTAAGGTAGCATGAAGTTCATAGGGGGAATTTGTTTTTCTGTCCACCAGTAAATGCCCTATCGCGACACGACTCAATGGCAGCAGTCTTTTGACGCGCGTTCGGTTTTCGACTCCCTGCCTTTGGTCTGAATTCGACGTTGGGCGTTGGACGTTGAGTGTTTAATGCCCGTGCGGCTCGCACCGTTTGCTGCGTCTTTGTCTGCGTACTCGTCACGGCGCTTCCACCAAAGATCACCATCCTCGTTGCGACCTTTGGGCGCGCGATCGAGCCATTGATACATGCCCCACAGGCTATCCACTCCGCGCGAATAAGCGGAATAGGTGTGACAGTAAGCTCTGACCGTTGTTGGAAACGCAATCCCCACTTAGCCTCCGGCGAGGATGAGACATCTCTTTTTTGCTGCCACTCTCGCCGCCGCGCTCCCTTTCCCTGGCTATGCCACCGCTCGATAATGCAAACCGATGGCGTATCGCCGGACGATGTCAGTGGATGTTCGCTTTCTTTTCTAACCGCCTCGGCTGTCTTGGCTCGATCGTCGTTTCCGTCATCGGCACGTTGATTCTGCTCGCCGTCTTGCGCGGCTGCCACTGAATCTCACGTGACGATCGTCACGTCGTCGCTTCGAGCACCGAACGAATACGGCCCGCATGAGCAAACCGTACTTCGCGAAAATAGTTGAGCAGGGTTCCAACAGCGAATGTTAAATAGCCTGCTCGCGAACGCTTCATGACGCGACCTCTTATTTCTTAACTTTTTTAATTTTTGATTGGCTGGCGGCAAGCCGTGCCCGAGACTCGCGAACATTCCATGGCTATTCGAATCCTCGCCACCGGCGGTACGTTCGACAAGGAATACAACGAGCGGACCGGCCAGCTCTATTTCAAGGATAGTCACATTGCCGAGATGCTCCGGTTAGGAAGATCGCAGGTGGAAGTATCCATCCGCACCGTCATGATGATCGACAGCCTCGAAATGACCGACGCCGATCGCGCGCTCATCGTGCAGAACTGCGTTCAGTCCGAAGAGAATCAAATCGTCATCACCCACGGCACCGACACCATGACGACCACCGCCGCCGCGCTCGCCCAAGCCGTCCCGGAAAAAACAGTCGTGCTAACCGGAGCGATGATCCCCTACGCCTTTGGCAGTTCCGACGGCCTCTTCAATCTGGGCAGCGCGCTCTCGTTCGTGCAGGCACTGCCTCCCGGAGTTTACATTGCCATACACGGTCAATGCTTTCCCTGGGACCGCGTCCGGAAAAACCGCGAGCGCGGCGAGTTCGAGGAAATTCCGCAGGGCTAAGCGCTAAAAGCCAAGTCCATTTGAATCGCGACCGCCGATGGGCCAGTCCGATTATTACTGGGAGAAACTCACCGCTGGCGGCGGGAAGGAAGTGGAATGCGGATGGGTCGCGGACAAGTACGGACTCTCTTGGCAGGTAACACCGGCAAAGTTTTTCGCCGAATGGGTGAAGGATCCGGCCGGGCTGCAACGGGTGACGCACGAGGTGTGGCAGATGAAGAAGCTCGATCTCGCAAAGCTACAGAAGGCATTTGCAGGAAATGACGAGTGACCTGTTTGCGATTCATGTTCCTCTTATGCAAAACATTCCAGGCCTGCGCAGTTGCTACGACAAAGTCGGGCGTCTGATCTATTTCGGGCGGATGCTGGATAAGATTCGCCTGCACGCCGCCGGTCAGCTCCCGCCGGATTACGTGGAGAACCTCGGCGAGCACCAGTTCACGCTCGACGGGCGCTGCTGCCGTTTCCTCGGCGTCCCCTATTCGGAGATAAAAAAACGCACGCTCGCCGGCGAGCCCGACGAAGCCGTCTTGAACTGGGCGCACGCCCACGGCACCTCGCGCACCGACGAAGAATGCCACGTCTGGAACCGCTTCATCGCCAAGCTCGGCTGGCGCGACGAACGCAGCCACGTCCTGCCGCAGCGCATCCAGGAGAGTGGCCTAACGGGTAAACCGATCGAGACCCTCATCGATCACATCGAATTCGACGAAGGCCGCGACCCCGTCGCCTCGAACGGGCTTGGGAAAAGATCTGAAGGCGACTCGCGCGCTCAAAGAAATTCAAGCAGCGCGTCAGTCGTTTCCTTCGCCCGTTCCTCCAGGATCCAGTGACCGGTGTTCGGAAGAACGATTACCGTCACATTGTCCGCGACCAGTTTCATCTGTGCAGCGAGTTCGTTGCCTAACGACTTCTCACCGCCGATCGACAACACCGGCATCGTCAGCTTCGTCTTTGAGAACGGCGCGAACTCGGTCGCCAATTGCGGCCACGACGCAAAGTAAGCCCAGGCCGCTCGCATCCTTCCAGGCCTAGCATAGGCAGCGGTATAAGCTTTGCGCTCTGCTTCAGGAATCGAATGCGCCTTGTCCGCCGCAAAGACATTCCAGAAATACTCGAAGTAAGTCCGCTCCCGCCCTTGCACCAGCTTCTCCGGATACTCGCCGTTGAAACGGAAATGCCAAACGTTCGGCGCATTGTAGATCGCTTCCCATCCTTCCACTCCCGGCAGGAACGCATCCATCACCGCGAGCTTCTCGGTCTCGTTAGGAAATTGGGCGGCGTACGCGTACGCGACCATCAGCCCGATGTCATGCCCCACCACGCGTGCCTTCTCGATTTTCAGTGAACGCGCCAGCTCATGGATCTGCTGCGCCGCGATGAGCATGCCGGTCTTGGCCGGAATCGAAGAGTCACCAATGCCCGGCAAATCCGGCGCGATCACGGTAAACTTTTGCGCGAGCAACGGCATAATCGGTCGCCACATCCGCGAAGTCTCCGCGAAACCGTGTAACAAAATCACCGCTGCCGGTCCGTTCCCCGCCGTCAGATAATGCAACTGCACATCGCCGATCTTCGCGTCGCGCGAAACAATCGCTTCGGCCGCTTGAAGCGAGCTAATGCAAAGAAAAACGCAGCCTAAGAGTGATGAGAGCGTCCGCATGGCGGACACTATTTGCGTCGTTCGTTGATTAGACGAGCCTTTTCCGCAGGATGTCAGCTGCATTGCCGCGCACAATTCAGAATTACATCGACGCGAGCAACGCTCACGATGTGCAATCAATTCTGGCGTGTTTTGCTGACGACGCCACGGTGCGCGACGAAAACACAACGCATCGCGGCAAGATCGACATAGAACGTTGGGCGACGGAAACGATCGAGAAATACAAATTTCAATTCAAACCGCTCAGCACTGAAGAACACGACCGCGAGATTGTTGTCCGCGTAGAAATTTCAGGAACCTTTCCCGGAAGCCCGATTTCTCTCGACTATCGCTTCGCCCTAACGAGCGACAAGATCGCGTCTTTGATTATCGATTCATGATCGATCACTCATGTAGCGATCAGCGGTGACTGCTGCTTCCTCGGGACTTCTGCCGTTTAAACGCGCACGCAGGTAGGGCGCGTACCACTCCCACCAATCATGCTTGCCGTGTGTCTTCTCGTACGCGCCGTGATGCTGTTCGGTTTCGTGAAGAAGCTCGGCAAGCGTTGCGACGTCTTGTGTGGATTTCCATTCGCGGCCGGGAAGTCGCATTTGGATTTCCTGAAGCAACCAGCCGTTCCCGTCCGGATCTTCGAACGACGCGAACGAAAAGTAGGAGCGTCCCTCCGGATCGCGCCCGTTGACACGCGGGTTGTCGCCAGTGTCGTTGAAGGGGCCAGCGGCGAAACGAAAAACTTCGCTCACGTTTGCGCCGCGAGTAACCAACTCTTCGCGCGCGGCGTTAATGTCATTCACGGCGAGCGTCAGGCTCTTCCACGCGCCCGGTAATGGCGCGGTGATTCCTCTGCCGAAAATGATCGAACATTCCGAATTGTGCGGCGTCAGCTGCACAGCGCGGAAGTCGTCCTTCGAGAAATCGGCGTCGAGCCGCCAGCCGAGCTTCTCGTAGAAAGCTTTCGCGCGATCAACATCCGAAACGCCGATCACCACCACTTCGAGTTTCATGTCCACAGGTTCAGTTGTTTTTGTGGTTGCCATAACTCCTCCTTTGAATTTCAGCGTTTCCGGTTTTTCAGTAGTTATAATTCGCTCGCTTCCCGCACTTATTCACTCCTACCCTTGTTACTAATGCCAGTGCGGCTTTTCCTTCTATATCGCTGATCCCACTCGCTCCATTCTTAATTCGTTCATGCGATTGGCAGTCGGATACTGTCAGTCAACGATCCACTCCAACGGTCGCGGCTGGAAATTCAGGTCGCGTTTTGCCTTGGCGTTCGAGACGCCTCGCATCTGAGTCCCGTAGTAAACCGCATCCGCACCACCATCCCTTTTCAGAGCATCCCCAACTGATATCTGCGACGGTGGTGGAGCATTCAGCCATTGAGCAAACGCAGGGAGCCATTCGCGCATCGCTAAAGGTTGATCATTCGCAATCAGATAAATCCCAGGATTGCCGCGCTCTGCTGCTGCAATGGTGGCAATCGCCGCGTCCTCAATGTGTAACCACGACCAAACGCCTTCGCCATTCCCGATGATCGGAAACTGCTGCTGTCGCACCTGTCGGGCGACATCGCCATCGGGGTTGAACCAGGTGCCGGGTCCATAGAAGAAACCATAACGTAGGACGATCCCTTCCATGTTGGGATTTCCTAGTAACCGATTCTCAAGCTCGGTTATCTCGCGGGCACCTGCGGCAACCGCAGGCGAGGCATCAAATGCCAGGGGCGTATCTTCATCGGCCAATGCAGAACCGGGAACCGCCCAGAATGCGATCGACTGCCTTAGATAACGCCGCACACCCGCTGCTTGCGCGGCAGCCAGCATATTGGCACCCCCTTCTAAACGGATGCGATTGTTGAGGGCGGCGGCGGCGTTCATTGACTCAGGGGTGTAGGTTTTGGGGAGAGCGGTGAGTTGTTCAATCAGGACTTCAGGCTGAGCACGACTGACAACCGTTTTGACCGCATCGGTATCAAATACATCGGCGATGGCAGGTTCTATGCCTTGTTGCACCAAAGCCTGAGCTTTTTCTGGAGAACGGGTCAGAGCAACTAGAGCGTGTCCTTTGGCAAGCAATTTCGCGATCAGTGGACGACCGATGGCTCCCGTTCCGCCTGCGACAAAAATCTTCATCTGTAAACCTCCTCCTGAAGTATGGGACCATTCTTCATAACTCCTACTTCTTAATTCTTACTTCCTTTAAGATCGACATCTGTTCGTATCGTAAGCGGGTTAGATGCATGAATTCTAGTAGCGGATGCGTTTCCGCTGATTTGACGGATGACATTAAAACGATGATAGCCAATCGCTGAAGCGCGCGGAAAAACAATCTCAGATCGCAACCTCAAAGGTGGATCCCTCCGGACAGAGCGGCGTGCTGGTCTTGCTCGGTGTGTTGTTCACGATCATTCTTGCCGGTCTCGACAACACGATCGTCAGCACGGTCATGCCGGTGGCGTTGCCTGAGCTTGGCGGTGCGCACCTGTACGCGTGGACATTTGCGGCTTACATGCTCGCCGCGGCGGTATCGATGCCGATCTGGGGACCGGGATCCGATCGATGGGGACGCCGCCGCACGTATCTCGTCGGCATTGTCGCGTTCACCGTCGGCAGCGGGCTCTGCGCCATCGCGCGCACGATGATGGAGTTTATCGCCGCTCGCGCCATCCAGGGCATCGGAGCGGGAGCCGTTGCGACTCTTCCGTTTGTTCTGCTCGGAGTTGTATATCCGCCTAACAAACGCGGCAGGGCGCTGGGCGCGGCCAGCAGCGCATGGGCGGTCGCGAGTGTCGCCGGACCACTCCTTGGGACGCTGATCGTGACGCACGTTTCATGGCGCTGGGCTTTCCTGATCAACGTGCCGATTGCCATTGTGGCTGGTTTCCTCGTCATCGCCGGAATGCGCGAGAGCATCGGACATAGCGTCGGCCGATTCGATTTTGCCGGTGCGCTTCTCGCCGGCGCCGGCGGCAGTTGCCTGATGTGGGCATTTGTCGATCTCGGTGAGGGACAAATCGGACTGATGCAGGCCGCGCTCGTTGGCGCCGGAATCATTCTGCTTGCCATCTTTGTCTGGCATGAGGGACACACGCCGCATCCAATTCTGCCGTTGACTTTCTTTCATCATGCCGGCTACGCGTCGTCGATTTGTTCCTCATTCCTCGCCTTCTTCAGCGGCTTCGGCCTGAGCGCTTATCTGCCGCTGGCAACCAACGCCGCTTTTCATGACAACCGCGCGTTCGTAGGCCTGGTGGTTGGCGCGTTCACCATTGGATGGAGCACGTTCGCCTTCGCTTCTGGGCGGTTAGTCCACCGAATAGGAGAACGGCTTCCGAGTGTGATTGGAATCGTTGTGCATATTCTGGGACTTCTCTTTTTCATGGTCGCATTCGAACATGGACTCGGCATGGGTCATCGCTGCGGCGCTCATCGCAGGCGCCGGAATGGGACTGCTCTCGCCCGCGCTAACAGTCGTGGTGCAGAATAGCGTCCCGGTTGCCCGCATGGGTAGCGCGACCACCAGCCAGCAATTCATCCGGCAGATCGGTGCTGCGCTTGGCGTCAGCGCGTTCGTCCTGGCCGCAACCGTAGGCGGATTTCGGTTAGGCTTGCTGTTGATGATTGCAGTGAGCGCCGGAACATTTGCGTGCGTGCTCGCGCTGCCCGCGCACAGCCTTCACAATACACAAACTGATGCTTTAAGTGACTAACCACGAATGAACGCGAATAAACACGAATTGTTATTGCAGAAAGAGGTGTACGCGGTCGTGGGATGCGCCATTGAGGTCCTAAACGTTCGCGGCCACGGGCTGCACGAGAAAATTTATGAGAACTGCCTATGTGTGGAGTTTCGTCTGCGCGGGATTCCCTTCACTCAACAGGAGCGACACCAGGTTTTGTACAAAGGCGAGTTGGTAGGCGAGTATGTACCGGATCTTGTCGTGGAACAGAAATTGATCGTCGACACAAAGACAATTGACCGCATCACCGACCACGAACGCGGTCAGATGTTGAATTACCTCCGGATCACTACTCTACCCGTTGGGATCATCCTGAATTTCAAACACGCGCGCCTGGAGTGGGAGCGTCTCGTGCTAAGCGGCGAACGCATGACGGATGGGAATAAAGAGGAATTAATTTTGTAGCTTCCGTCCCTATTCGCGTCCATTCGCGGTTAACTGAAGTTTTATGACCAATGCTTCGGCGCGATTACGCCGGCTCGCCTCGCACGCAGTCAGGCAAGTAGTCAGCTGTGCAATTCGAACCAGGCGGGTTTCAGATGGGCCAGCGGCTCTTTTAGTTTCGCGAGCTCTGCGGCTGGTCCGTGGACTTCGATGCGAATCAAGTCGGCCATCGCCAGCGCCTGTTCCAGCATCGCACCTACGTTTTCCAGGTGCTCCAGCAGCGCTTCGGCGTTGACGTAGCCTTCGCGGCAAAATACTTCGTCGCCGTTGATCGTGAACTCATAGAAAAGATTACCCGTTTCGTTTCGCGTCTTGGCTGCAAACTCCGGCAGTATCGCCTTCAGATACGGCATCTTATCTGAAGGCACCTTGAAGTAAGGATGCAAACTGACGAATCTCGAAAGCTGATTCATACCTTGATGGTAAACCTTTCCGGGATGCGGGGCGAGACCAGACGGCTTCGCCATTCCGGGCGCTAGACGGCGCAATCCGTCGGGCCTCCGCTTCTTCTACTATTGCTCCTGAACATCAATTCGAACAATGTTGCAGCCATGAAGACACTCGTTGTTTGCGCGTTTGCTCTTGTTCCCTTGACCGTGGTCGCCGCGGTCAGCGACAGTGCCGGCCTTGCGGGCCTGCCTAACCATCCTTTTCTCTACGTGGAGGGGAAAGCTGAGATCGAGAAAGCACCGGACGTCATCGCTCTCCACTTCGAAATCAGCGGGCGCAACGCTGATCAAGGCAAAGCAAATCAAGAAGTGCAGGCCAAGGCGAAAAAACTCTTTGCTCTTCTCAAAGAATCCAAGATAGAAGATCGCGACGTGGTGGCCGAGGGCTTGGCATCGGAACCGGAATTCGAAAGGGACGAAACTGACGAAAAGAAGCGTGGTAAGCTGATCGGTTACGTTGTTACACGATCCTTCAACGTAAACATTCGTGATCTGACAAAATATGGCAAACTGGGCGACCAAATCATGGCCCTTGGCGGCGTAAAACTCAGGTATGTCAGCAGCCAAATATCGAACAGGGAAAAGCTTGGTGAAGAGCTTTGGCCCAAGGCAATCGCAAACGCACGCGAACAAGCCGAAAAGACCCTCAAGCCAATGGGGATGAAAATTGATTCGGTCTTTGCTGTGTCATCAATCGATTTCGGGGAGATTAGGGGAGAGTTCCTTCAGGGCGGTAACCGAGTCGTGGTCACCGGAATGAATATACCTACTCCACCTGACCAACCGTCAGAGTATCGCCTCGAAATGATCGTGATCGAGTCGACAGCGCACGTTATCTATTTGATCTCACCCGCGAAGTAGCGTCCCCTTCTAAGCTGCGTGGTGTCGAACAAAGTCAGGCCGCCCGCCAATCCGACGAGCTTTGCGATCCTGTTCATCGCGGCGAGCAATCGATAGTAAGCGCTGACCGTTGTTGAAAACGCGCGGCTGCGCTGGATTCGCTTCGATTTACTCATGCGAGACCGTAGATTCTCGCGCCGCTTTTCCGTTCCGCAAACAACGGCCTTAGGGCCCCTTCCCTTCGCCAACCGGTTCCAGCGTGTAAAGTCTCACAAAAAGAATTCTCACAGAAGATAGCAAAGGTAACGATGCCTCGAACAACCTTTGTTCTCTTTGTTTCCTTCTGTTTCATCCGGTTCGAATTCAGCGTTGGACGTTGAGCGTTGGACGTTTGCTGCGCCTTTGTCTGCGTATTCTTGTTGAAAAGGCGACTCCCAGTTAGCCTCCCGCGCGGATGAGACATCTCTTTTTTGCTGCCACTCTCGCCGCCGCGCTCCCTTTCTCTGGCTTGCCAAGTCAATTCATTGCGAACTGCGGCGATTCGCTGCGCGAGATTGAAGAATGGAGCGTATTGGGAAATCGCGACATAGATGGTACGACCCGCGAGGTAGCGGGCGAGCTGTTGGAAAAGCAGCGAGTCAAAGCGCCTACTGGCTGGAACTGCTCGTGGAATCGGGAGTTGTCACCGTTGAATAGGTCGCTCCGCCGCGACAAGAGTGCGAAGAGCTAACCGCGATTTTCGTTACCATCCTTAAAGCGAGCGAAGACTTCTTAATTGAAACTCGTTCGCTTCCCGCGCTCACTCACTCCTACCCTCGTCGCTTTACCTTCTATGTCGCTGATCCCATTCGCTCCATTCTTCATTCTTCTCTTCTTCCTTCCTCCTTCTATCTTTCCTGGTTCGTCTCCGATTCCGCCGCCAATGATGACACGCGGGATGCGATCATTGCCCGCCTGGCCAAAGCCGCCTGGGATCACGCACAATCGTTAGGCCGATAAGGCGTTGGCGGCGGCCCGGCGTTAACTCTATTGCTCGCAGCCTCGAATTTGGGCAATCTTGTAGTCATGAAGACCATTCGTTGTTTGGGCGCTTGCTTTTGTTCCCTTGACCGTGGCCGCCGCGGGCAGCGCTGCCACGCCAGCTGTGGACTTTGTTCAGGCACAAACCCTGGAGCAAGTGGTCAGCGGCTGGCGCCCGGATAAGTCTGTCTTTGTTATCGGTGACCTGAGTCGGACGCCAGTCCCTATCGATCCGCAGGCGCTGCGCGACCTCGCCGGTGAACTTAATGGAAAGCACTGGGCCGTTGTCATTGTGTTGGAGTTGAATGCCTCGGTTTTGGATGGCCGTTCTTTTGCACTTAAACTTCGTATTCCTCTATTTGGAGGCCGTATGCCCGCGGACAGCAAGATATTCCTTGTAGGGTTCACGCAGAAGGGCCAAAGCGGCGACGTCCTGGCTCGTTTTGCCTGCTCCGCCTTACCCACCGCCGCATTCGAACATAACATCGACCGCTGGTTCAAGCCGGCGGTGCAAAAGAACGGCGACGTTGTGGGCGCCATCCGCGCCTTTACTAAGAACATCGACGCTCTAATCGACGCGCTAAAGCGCGAGCCCGCCGATGCCAAGTCTGCGGTCAGTCCTTCTCTGATTGACTTGGAATCTCTGGTGCAATTTCTTTTAACAGTTGAGATACTGGGTCTCGCCGTCTGGCCTCTTACGAGACACCTTTTTAACGAATTGCCGAATCGAGGGTGGGCCTTCTCTAAGATAATTGGAATTTTGTTGGTGAGTTGGGTTGTTTGGCTGCTCGGTTCCTTCAAATGGTTCGAAGCAAGTTTTGAAATCTGTCTCACCATAGTCATCCTGGTCGCCGCACCACTTTGGTTTTTCTTGCGCGTAAAAAAAGGGCTTCCAAAAAAAGAGGCGGCGGCCAAACGGAAGGCGCTTCAAGTCTCTCGGAAATTTATCCTACTTGAAGAGGTCTTGTTCTCTCTTGTCTTTTTGGTCTGGACCTTTTTTCGCCTTTACGATCCCAATCTCTACAATCTCGAAAAATTCATGGATTTCGGATTCATCAATTCGATTTTACGCGGCTCTTTCCTTCCGCCGAAGGATCATTTCCTGGGTGGCGAAGTCATCAATTACTATTACTTCGGTCATTTCATCGCCGCCGTGTTATTTCGGTTATCACGCGTGCCTCCGAGCATTGCCTACCATCTGCAGATGTCGAACTTGATGGCTCTCACGTTTGTCGAGAGCTTTGCCATCGGATCGGGCATTTATTTTTTGAGTTCGGGGCCGAACCGGCAATTTCAAAAATCCAAGGCCGCGATCGCGAGTGGCGTTGTAACCGCTTGCTTCATCACGCTGTTTGGAAATTTTCATGGGTTCTTTTATTCATTTGTCGATCGCTCCCGAAGTTACTTGTACTTCGAAGCGACTCGCTTCATTCGAGGGTGCATTCATGAATTTCCCATATACAGCTTTGTCGTAAACGATCTCCATGCTCACGTTTCGGATTTACCCATCACTCTCTTTATGATCGCCGTTGGGTTTTGCCTTTTTCGGGATTGGCAAGAAACACCTCCCCAACTCCCCTTTCAACGCAAGGGTTGGCTAGGCTGCGTGTTTCCCAAAAGGAGCGGTTGGTATTTCCTGGTATTCTCGATCACGGTCGGCCTCGCTTTCATGACGAACGCTTGGGATTTCGTGATCTACCTGCTCTTGGTTGGATTGATTATTTGGATTTCGAGCGCCCAAGCTGCGGCACGCGGGTCCTTTCCGGGGCGACGCCTGTTGAGCCCTAAGGTTCTCTTTCTTACGGCAGGTCTGTCAGGCCTGGCCCTTGCCATCTCGATCTCAGTTGGTGCCCCATTCTGGAAACATTTCGCATCCTTTTCGAAGGGAGTAGCGCTTGTTCCGAGTTCCGAGCGTTCGCCCCTTTGGCGACTCGCCATTCTATGGGGTCTTCACGTTGTACCTGTCACGCTGTTTGTGGTTCATGCTCTTCGAAAATCCACAGAGGATGCCTCGAAGAGGTATCTGGTGCTTCTTAGCTTTGTCGGTGCGTTTCTCGTTCTCTTACCAGAGCTGATCTATTTAAGGACATTTATTCGGCGGGCATCCGGGCAAACACGATGTTTAAGTTTTACTATCAGGCGTGGCTCCTTTGGGGGACGGTTGCGGGCGTGGCGGTGGCATTTTTGTGGCAATCGTATAAGTCTCAAACCATCTGGTTCCGAGTGGGCTTCAAAGCCTTGGTCGCTTTTTTGGTCTTCTCCGGATTCGTCTATACCTATCATGTTGTTACCGAAGGCGTCGGGGTTCGCTGGAAGCTTCCGCAGACGTCGGACCTTGATGGCAAGAACTATCTCGCTCGAACTTTACCCTTTGATGCTAAAGCTATCGATTGGATCAATCTCAACATCTCTGGGCAGCCCATCATCGTTGAAGCTGTCGGCGCGAGCTTCACCCAATTTGCTCGCATCGCGACCTTCACGGGCCTCCCGACCGTTTTGGGTTGGCCTCTTCACGAATGGTTATGGCGAGGAAGTATGGACGATTCGATTCGCCCCATAACAACGGTGGAGAGGAGATATGGCATCAAGGACACCATCAACCAACGGCAAACAGACGTAGAGACCCTCTATAGCACACAGGACTTGGGAATTGCTCAAAAAATATTGGAAAAATATGACGTTGAGTATGTCTATGTGGGCGAGCTCGAAAAAATCCAATATCCGAAGTTGGCGGAACAAAAATTTAAGTCATTGGCAAAAGCAATTGTCTATGATGAGAACGAAGTAAGAATCTACAAGATTCGTTAGGGGCGCACCATAAAATCGGACGGCAACTCTGATTCGGTTACTTTGATAATGCCAGCGTACAATGAAGAAGGCTCGATTCGCGAAGCCGTTCTTGAAATTCACGAGGCGATTCTTTCCTCAGTTCCAAACTCAAAACTCCTTGTCGTAAACGATGGAAGTCGTGACAGCACCAAAGCGAAACTCGACGAACTTACGAAACTAGTGCCCTGCCTAAGGGTGATTCATCAAAAAAATGCGGGACACGGCCCAGCGATTTATGGCGGCGCCTGCCAAGCTAGATCGGATTTTCTATTCTTGCTCGATAGTGATCGCCAAATCCCGATTCAATCCTTTTATGACCTTTGGAAGGTGAGGGCGTCCCTACGAAGCCGTATTTGGCATTCGCACGGTTCGGCACGATCCCCTTTATCGCCTGATATTGACCCGCATCGTTGGTGTGGTTCTATTCGTTTTTTTGCGGGTGAAGATTCGCGATCCGAACATCCCGTTTAAACTCATCCGGCGTGAGGTCTGGGAAAATGCGACGCAGGTGATTGCTCCCAATTCATGTATTCCGTCCCTTCTTTTGGCGGCCTTCGTTCACGCGCGCCGAGTGCCGGTGATCCATGTCGTTGTTCCTCACATCGAGAGAAAGACCGGTCTCGCCTCGCTGAATTTGCGCAAGCTGGGTCCGTTTTGTTGGCAAGCGTTCCTCGAACTGGTGGAATTTCGACGGAGGCTTAACAAATGATTCGGCGCGAGTTGGCAGCCATAAACTATTCCTGTCGATTTCCAGTCTCTTGGTGAGCGTTTACACTTCTTTCGTGGCGATGTGCGTTTGTAATGCGTAAAACGACCGACATCGCGAGAATTCGCCGTCCCGGAAGGCGCGGTACCGTGAGCCAAAATACCGCGGGCTACCGTGCGGTATACGTTAGGCTAGAGAAGCTTTGGCTAAGCGGCAGAGCGAAATTATGTGCCCGGATCTCTAGAGGGTGAACGCGCCACCGCCCGCGGGCGCGATGTGATTCAATAATGTTCGATTATCTAATCGTCGGCGCCGGATTTGCCGGCAGCGTTCTGGCGGAACGCCTTGCGCGTGGTTTGGGCAAGCGCGTTTTGATATGCGATAAACGATCGCACATCGGGGGCAACGCCTATGACGAATATGACTCCGCGGGTGTCCTGGTTCATCGCTATGGTCCACATATTTTCCATACGAATTCTGCCAAAGTTTTCGATTATCTTTCGAAGTTCACGGGATGGCGGAGCTACGAGCACCGTGTGCTTGCCAGCGTCGACGGACAACTCTTGCCGATGCCCATCAATCTCAACACAATCAATGGCCTCTACGGACTGAATCTCGATTCAGCCGGCATGGAAGATTTTCTGGCCTCCGTGGCTGAGAAGCGTAATCCGATCCGCAATTCGGAAGATGCCGTAATCAGTCGCGTGGGACGAGATCTCTATATGAAGTTCTTTCGCAACTACACACGCAAACAATGGGCCATCGACGCTTCGGAACTCGATGCGCAAGTCGCAGCGCGCATCCCGGTTCGAACAAATCGGGACAACCGATATTTTACCGATCAATTCCAAGCCATCCCAAAGCGTGGTTTTACGCGTCTCTTTGAAAATCTGCTCGATCATCCGAGCATTTCGATTTGGCTCAACACCAACTACCGCGAAATCGTGAATAAGATTTCGTATCGCTCGCTAATTTACAGTGGGCCAATCGATGAGTTTTTTGATTACCGGTTCGGGAGGCTCCCGTATCGTTCGCTGGAGTTTCGACATCAGACATGCGATCGACAGTGGTTTCAGTCTGTAGGGGTCATCAACTTTCCGAACGAGCACGCTTACACGAGGATCACGGAGTTCAAATATCTAACGGGTCAGGTGCATCCCAAGACGAGCATTATGTATGAATTTCCACAGGCTGAGGGAGATCCGTATTATCCGATTCCGCAACCAGGCAATGCCGCGCTTTACATGAAGTATAGGGATCTCGTGAAGGTCACACCGAACGTGCGATTCGTCGGTCGGTTAGCAACTTACAAATATTATAATATGGATCAGGTGATCGCGCAGGCCCTCACGCTTTTTAAACATATTGCCGCTGAAAGCGGCAAAGCTTCTACCTTTGGAACCGTGGACCCATCTTGACATTGGGCGTCGGTTTCCCGGTCCCTGCCAACTGGAGAAGTCGCTCGTCAGGGGATGAATTGGGGTCAGTGTGCAAATCTTGACACTTTTCAGTCAGCGTTAACCTCGGCATTATCACTCTGCCCGATGGCCGACACCTGGCCGTGGCCGCATTCGTCTCCGATTCCGCTGCCAATGATGACACGCGAGATGCGATCATTGCCCGCCTGGCCAAAGCCGCCTGGGATCGCGCTCACTCGTTAGGCCGATAAGGCGTTGGCGGCGGCCCTGGATCTTGGCGTACCGTTCGCAGGGCGCGAAGAAGAAGTCAGCTAAGTAGCACTCCGGCGAAGTGTCGATAAAATTAGTAAATGGACACCGACAACTGCGCAATCGTTACACCGGACGTCATAAGCGACATAGCTTGGCTCGTCGACGGGCGAGAAGCGGCAACCCCAATTGAGTTTCACGCCCTCAACTCACTCGTCGAGGCTGTTGTGTTCCATGAGACCATTTACGTGTACCATTGGCCGACGAACCTCGCACAGTCCGATCTCTACAAACGGCTGATCGAACACGGTATCATTCACTCCGCGCATTCTCCGGCGATGTTTGAAAACGAGCTCGAAGCACGAAATCTCACTGACGTTTCTCGGGATGTGCTGCTAGACCGCACATACGGCAATCAACTAGCAGCCTACCACCCTAAGGAGGGAGTTAGTGCGCTGTCTGCGTTGATCGACTACGAAAAATTTCTCGGCTTTGCGCGGATGTCCAAGGTTCGAGATCAAAATGAAGATGTCGCAAGTTTTTTCGCCAACGCTTTGAACTTCAATCGCAAAGACCTCAGGATCATTGATGATACCTACAGACGAGCCCGCGCGTTTGCCGCCTGCGCGACGGAGCTGAACTTGGAAATGTACACCGGACTCGTGAATCGCCCCTTTTTGTTAGGATTCCTATCAGCGCGGCGCCGAGGATCGCTGGCGCTGTCCGACCAAATGAAACCGAGCTTGATGATGTCGATGATACGGATCTGCCATCATGGCGACGCATCCCGATCCCGCCGCTAACTCAGACGCTACTCCGTAACTGCGTTGACAGCCCAGACGCTTTGCCCGACGAGCTTCTGAAATTGAGGACGCAGCTCCGAAAGTTCCGCAAGACTTTGACCGAGCAGGCACAGGCTCTGAAGAGTGCGATATCCCGCGGAGACAAACGCAAGGTACGCCGTGAAAGCGAAAAAGCGTGGGCGAGCTTGCTCGACAAACAGGATCGCTCGACACGCATTAGCTACCAGATCTGGGACATCACGAAGAATCCCTTGAAAGCGCCCATCGTCGCTGTTGATAAAGCTATAGAACGAGACAAACTCGACCAAGCGATATTAAAGGTGCAAGGCCTTACGGATCTTTGGCGGACCCTTTACGATGCGCCTACCATCGAGCAGAATGTCGCGCTCGTTAAGAAGGTCTTTGCAATCGAGTTGCAACCCGATCTTTGGAAACAGTTTTCCTCTTTAGCTGGGGAGCTCGAATCTCTAATGACGAGAAATCAAGAGCCGAATCTACCTACTACGTCGGCAGTTGGGCCGGGCGACTCTTGACGTCGTCGGCCGCAGCTTTGCGCACGTGTCCGTGGAGGAGCACATGGCCAATTACCAAGCGGCGAGGGCGCTCCTGAGCATCGGAAAGAATCCGAGGTAAATCCACCAAGACAGTTATTGTAGCCCGGCGAGTATCTGAGCCATAACAAACGTGTAGCGATCATCCTGACTGCTAAGCGGCTTAGCTAATTCTGTGTGACTCCATTGTGGGAAAATTTGGAATCGATCACACTGTTCCTCTGCACTCGCGGGTGCGACAATATTATCGGCCAGGCTTGTGATTGCGAACGTTGCTGGTCGAGGCGTCAGCCGGATTTTGTTTCCCATTTATCTCTAAGATCCACCAAAAATCGACTCGAAGGTTCGACTTCCTTAACGTAGGCCCGATCTATTCCAAGTGTGCTTGCGAGGCCTGCAATATTTGCACCGTTATGGGGCGTCGCAATCTCCACGACCTTTTGAACTATATCGGGAATACCAGCCAATCGGTTTTCAATTATTATTTCACGGGCAACCAATCCGCCCAGGCTGTGAGCTACGACAAATATCTTGTCGTCCTTGGCATAGTAGTCTCTCTGTTTCATTTGCTCAGTCAGCCATTGTGCGAGTTGGGGGGATTGTTAGACTTCGACGTGAAATATATGTCGGATAACTAAGCGAGAAATATGGCATGAATCGAAACGCTTATCTTTACTAACAAGGTTGGGAAACTGCATCCAACTTTCAGTTGGATCGCCTCTCCATCCGTGGACGAATACGATGAGATGGTGATTGCCTGCCGTTTGCCGCACTGGCGTAGGAAACTCTAGCGCCGTTGTTTTTGGAATCGGTTGCAACGCAACAAATGTCACGCAGAGGACCGCAAATATTAACGCGAGTAAGTAAATCCACTTCCTAAATTTGATTCGAGATTCGGCTTCAACTTCTTTCCTCTTCGAGATGCTGGCGACGACAACGCATTTGCCGATGATATTCCTATTGACTATCAAATCCCCTAAAATCGGAATCAACGCTACCAAACCTAAGACACCCCAAAACAAGCTCTGATTCCTAAGAATATAATCGAGCATTGCGAGGCGAGATTAAAGAGATTCAGCTAAATCTAGTCAACAGTGTTGGACGCGTTCGCTGATGACCCAGCCGCCCCGCCGCTCAACAGCGGCGGGACAGGTCCTCCGACCTCACTCTCAAACGTCGTATTTAAGAGCCCGGGAGTTGCGTGTCGGCTTACGATATCTGCCTGACGGAGGATCGCAGCTCGTTTGCCTCTGGCTATTCTGAGGGACGACAGATAAAATGCAAACACAATGACAATGCTAGCGGCGTGGATTGGTATCGACCAACGCGCTCCAGCATCTGTTTACATTGTTAGTGACAGCCGCTTCACGCGCCGCGGCTGGTTTAGCTGGAAAACCGTCACAAACGAGGGACAAAAGGTTTTTGCATGTCAACGAGAACCGCACCTTTTTTGGGTATTGCGGTTGGGTAGCGTTCCCATCGCAGATAATCGGAGACGCAGTCTCTTTAATAGATACGGGTAAGTTGTTCGATGATTGCGCGACCGGGGCCGAACGCCAAAAGGCGTTTGAGTCTTATGTCCGCGAACGTTTGGACAGGGCGCTAGCGAGACGCAGTCATCGACGTAGCGCAGCCGAATTCGCAATTCTTCACTCAACGCGAGAGAAAGCGGGGATGAATAGTGTTTTTCATTTGTGGATCATTGAATGGCACCCGGATCGAGGCTGGAACGTCCACGAAGCATCACTACCAGAATGGTCGCGCGGTCTTGTACACCGGCGGGACTGGAGCCGAGGCTTTCCTGCAGCGCGATGCCAGCTGGAAAGACTCAGACATCGGCCGCACAAGTCGAGGTGTTTTCAGTGCATTTGTTGAGGCCTTGCAGGCTGGCTATGACCGGTTCAGTGGCGGTGCGCCTCAACTTGGCGGTATCTTTCGAAAGGGACGAGCGATGCAGTTTGGTGTTGTGTACCACAGAAGAAGATTTTTGGCAGGCAGACTCGTACCCCTTGAGGCCGTCCCGGATCACTTGGAATGGTTCAATCAACTTTTCGAACGCACGGGCCAAGGCCATCGAAGCCGAAACCCGGAAGCGGATCGAGCGCGCGATCGCGCGGGCGAGGCTCGTGCTCCTATGGGAGTCGATCTGGCCGGTTCTCGCCCCGCTCCTTGTCCTTGCCGGCCTCTTCGCCATCGTCTCGTGGTTCGGCCTGTGGCGCGTTTTCCGATCCCGTCCGTTTCGTCATCCTCGCCGCTCGCCGCCACGGCGATCTTCTCGCGATCCGCACCTTCCGCCTGAGGCGGCCCGCGCGGGCGGTGGCGCTCGCCCGGGTCGAGGCGGCCACCGGTGCGCTCCACCGGCCGGCCACGGCCTGGACCGACCGGATCGCGGTCGGCGCTACCGATCCCGCCGCCGAGGCGCTGTGGCTCGCCCACCGTGAGCGGTGCTTGCCTCGCTCGACGACCTCCGGGCCGGATTGCCGTCGCCCGGCCTTGCCCGGCGCGACCCGGTCGCCCTCCGCTTCCTCGCCATCCTGGTCTTCGTCGTCGCCTTCTTCTTCGCCGGCGAGAACGCGGCGACAAGCTCGCCGAGGCCTTCCGCGGCGGCGACCGGTCGCCACCACCATCGCCCGGATCGACGCCTGGGTGACGCCGCCCGCCTACACCTCGCGGGCCCCGATCTTCCTCACCGGCAAGTCGGCGAAGCCGCCGGGTTCCAAGTACTCGGTACCGATCGGCAGTGTCGTCACGGTCCGGACCGGCGGCGCCAACGATCTCGCCGTGGTGAGCGCGGACGACAGCGGCGAGACGCCGCCGCCCTTGTCGTCCCAAAGACGGCGCCGCGGCCGCGCCGCCCGACGGCCAGCCGATCGAGCGCCAGGTCGAGCTTCGCAAGCCGGCCGAGGTCGTCGTCCGCAAGGGCGAGCGCGACGTCATGGCGTGGCGCTTCACCGTCGAGCCGGACCACGCGCCGGAGATCGCCTTCGTCAAGCCGCCCGCCCCGACCCGAAGCGGCGCGCTTCAGCTCAACTATTCGCTCAAGGACGATTACGGCGTCGTTGCCGGCAATGCCGAGGTCAAGCCGCTGGCCGGCGCCAAGTCGGACGCCGCCGCCCCTCCGCTGATCGAGGCGCCGACGATCCCCTTGTCGCTGCCGCAGCTCCGCACCCGCGAGGGTGCCGCCGAGACGATCCGCGACCTCACCTCGCATCCGTGGGCTGGCGCCACCGTGCGCATGACGCTCGTCGCCCGCGACGAAGCCGGGCAGGAAGGGCGGAGCGCGCCGGTCGAGGTCATGCTGCCGGCGCGGCGCTTCTCCGATCCGCTCGCCCGCGCCGTGGTCGAGCAGCGGGCGAAGCTCGCCATGGATGCCAACGCCGCCGACACCGTCGCCGATGCGCTCGATGCACTGACGCTCGCGCCCGAAGACACTTTCGACAACGTCGGCAACTATCTCGCCCTCCGCAGCGCTTATCGTCAGCTCCTTGCTGCGCGGAATGACGACGATCTTCGCGCCCTCGTCGATTACCTCTGGACGATCGCGCTCGGCATCGAGGATGGCGACCTGTCGCTTGCCGCTCAGGCGCTCCGCGACGCACAGGAGGCGCTTCGCCAGGCGCTGGAGAATGGCGCCTCCGACGAGGAGATCGCCCGGCTCACCGAAGAGCTCCGCCAGGCCATGCAGGAGTTCCTGCAGGCGCTGGCGCAGGAGGCGCAGCGCAATCCGATGGCGAGCCTCCCGCCGGATGCCAATATCCAGACCGTCCGCCCGCAGGACCTCGAGCGGATGCTCGACCAGATCGAGAATCTCGCCAAGAACGGCGCCCGCGACGCCGCTCGCCAGCTTCTCAGCGAACTCCAGAACATGATGGAGAACCTGCAGGCCGGCCGCCCGATGCAAGGCGACCAGCAGGCCGGCAGCGAAATGATGCAGAGCCTCAACGAGCTCGGCGACATGATCCGCCGCCAGCAGCAGCTGATCGACCAGACCTACAAGGCCCAGCGCGGCATGCAGCAGGACGGCCAGCAGATGACGCCGGAAGAGCTGGCGGAGGCTCTCAAGCAGCTGCAAGAAGGCCAGCAGGGGCTCGCCGAGGCGCTCCAGGAGCTGATGGACAAGATGCAGGGCCAGGGCATGCAGCCGAACGGCAAGCTCGGCCAGGCCGGCGATGCGATGGGTCGCGCCGCCAGTCGCTCGGCCAGGGCGAAGCCGGACAGGCGGTCGGCGACCAGGGCGCCGCGCTCGAAGCGCTGCGGCAGGGCGCGCAAAGCATCGCCCAGCAGCTCGCCAATCAGGGCGCGGGCTATGGCGACTCCCGGCGGTCACCAGATGCCGAAACCAGGACCCGCTCGGCCGCCCGCAGCGCCCGCCGCTCGGCCCCGACCTCGGCACCACCGTCAAGGTCCCCGACGAGATCGACATCCAGCGGGCGCGAGAAATCCTCGACGCGATCCGGAAACGCCTCGGCGATCCCGGCCGTTCGCTGATCGAGCGCGACTATCTGGAGCGGCTGCTCGACCGGTTCTGATCCGGGGCGACGGCCTCGCCGAATACGGTGCGCCCGCCATAGGAGGGCGACCGGGCGCGTTCGTCCGCGATCATGTCCTCGAGCGATGGTCCTTCGGCCTGGCGCTCCAGCCGCCGGGCTTGGTCGTCGAGGCGCTTCAGCGCCGCCAAGCTGCTCGTCCCTGCCGAGCTTCGCCGCTGAAACCGCGGACTTCATCACCCGGATCGTCTCGTCATAGACCTTCAGTCGGCACGGGAAAGGGATGGCCGTCCTTGCCGCCATGGGCGAGCGAGAAGCGAGCCGGATCGCTGAAACGGTAGGGCGCGCCGTGCACCACCTCCGCGACCATTGCCAGGCGACCGCACGGTGCGGGCGCCGACACCCGGCACAAGCAGCAGCTCGGCGAAATCGACGGGTCCGCGATCAGCGGCCGCGGCGAGCGTGCCGTGCAGCCGGCGCAGCATCACATCGCCGGCCGCACCTCGTGATGGGCGGGCATGACGAGATGCGGCAGCAGCGGCTGCGACGGCCGTCGACGTCGCCGGAGCCGCCTCGTGCGCTGCCGCCGAGCTGCGACCGCGCGCGCGAGCGCGTCCGGCCCGAACGTCGCCAGCAGAGCGAGCTGGCGGTGCCGCGAGCCGCCGCGCGCCGGTCGGTGAGGTTGACGATCATCGCCCTGCCGCTCTGGCCCTCGATCGCCGCATGCGGTGTCTTCGACGAAGCTCTGCAGCCCCTCAGACAGCCAGTGATAGCGCCGCGCCTGGCGGTGCTCGCCTTCATGCCCTGCTGAACCACCACCCAACGGCCGTCGTCCGCGACGATGAAGCCGTGCAAATAGAGCTCGAAGCCGTCCTGCACCGCGGCGCTGTCGACCTTGGCGACGAGCCGGCTGGCCCTCGCCAGCGCCGCGCCGTCGAGGCCCGACGCGTCGCCGATGGCGCATGAGCTCGCGCCGGCGTCTTTCGCGAATGTGCGCCTCGTCCGCCGCAGACATGGATGCCGAGCTCGCGCGCGAGCGGCTCAGGCCGCGCTTCAGCGCGCCGATCACGCTGGTGGTGATGCCCGAGGAGTGCCAGTCCATCCCCATCACCGCGCCGAAGGACTGGAACCAGAAGGGATGGGCCAGGCGGCGCAGCAACTCGTCGCGGCCGTAGTGGTGAACGATGGCCTCGCTGATCACCGCGCCGAGACGTGTCATGCGATCGCCCAGCCAGGCCGGGACTCGGCCACCATGCAGGGGCAGATCGGCACTGCCGGATTTGTCAGCCATCAGTTCGACGATCTATCCGCATTGAAGCTCTTAGCCGGGCCATCGTTCCGGGATGGCGCGGGGTATTAGTGGATTTTGGATAGCATAGAACGAAGAGAGAGAACAAAGCCTCGCGATTGGGTGCCACTCGCGCTCGCAACCCACCGGCACCGTCATGGCTTGGCGAAGGTGCGTCCTTCGAGGGTCGCCGCTTGCGGAGCGAGCACCTCAGGGACGCCAGGAGTCAGGGGTTTGGCTTCCCACAAGGCCGCAGGTGCTTACCCCGACTACGGAAAACACCGACATCCGCATCCTGAGGTGCTCCGCGAAGCGCAGCCTCAAAGGCGCACCGGACGGCGTCCCAGGTCACGTCGGCTCCTACTGCCGGGCCAGCCGTTACTGCTCCTTCACCGGCGCCGCGATCAGGACCTCGAGCTCCTGCTCCGGCATGAAGTCGTCCGCGGTCATCTCGAATTGGGTCGGTGAGATCTTCTTGACGTGAGTGCCGCAGAAGCTGACCAGCGCGTCGGGATCGCCCTTGTCGACGACTAGGCGGAAATGCCCGATCGAACCCGCCCAGTTGTTGGCGGTGGTGAGGATGTAGCTCACCCGTTGTTCGTTGAGGTAGGGCATGTTCGAGTTCGCCATCGGCGCGAGCTTGTTCCGCGCTGCGGCATCGAAGTCCTTGTCGATGCAGTATTTCGCCTTGTAGGTCGGGTCCGCGAGAACATAGTCGCCAAAGAAGCCGTAGCCGGTGACGGATTTGTAAGTGTGCTCGACGACGAGCTCCTGTCCCGGCGGGAAGGTCTGTTCCCAGTAGAACATGGTCTCGAGCTTCCAGGCGGCTTCGACATTGCCGTAATCGATGTAGATCCATGCCGAGGCGGTTCAGCTCCGCCTTCATCGCCGCGGGCGCCTTGCCGAGCGTGTCGTACAGCCCGTCGGCGATCGGGTTGAGCGGCAGGCCAAAGTCGCCTGAGGACGGCGGTCTGGTCTGGCCGAGGGCGGTCGCCCGCGCCTCGATCGACGGAGTGACCGGCTTGCCGTCGACGGTTATGGTGAAATCGACGAAGTTGTCGGATTTGCTGTCGGGCAGCATTACGTTCATCGCCTCGGGGACGATTGCATCGATGACCGGCAGCGGGAAAGCGACGAGATAGGTCACGGGCTCCGTCGTCTTGTTCCGGAAATGATAGGCGACCCGCACCTCCCTCGCCGAGACATAGAGGTCCTCGGACAGAAGCTCGATCGCGTCGGTGCGGACGAGCTGTAGCCCGCCGGCGCCGAGTTGGGCGGTCGAATCATTGCCGAGGGCGGGGCCCGCCCAAGCCATGAGGATGGCGAGGGCGAAGAGGCGTTTTCCTGTCATGGCTGAGCCCGCAAAAAAGAGGAAGCACCGGTCGCGCCGTCGGCGCGATCGTTGAGCGACCGTAGCCGTCCTTCGCGTTGCGCTGAAGGGGCTCCGGCGCGACCGGACGCTAGCGCAGTGAGGGAGGCACCGGATCGACCCAGGCGCCCGGCTCTTCGCCGAGCGCACGGCGGCATGGACCGCGGCGACGCTCTTGAGGCCATCCTCGGCGGTCGGAAACCACAGCGCGCGGGGATCGGGCGAGCGGCCCTCCGCGCCTGGCCCGCAGCACCTCGGCAAGGTCCGCATAGATGTTGCCGAAGGCGCCGAAGATAGCCTTCCGCATGGCCGACGGTGCACGCGCGAGGCGCGATCGGCCTCGGGTGAAAGCCCGGCGACCCCGCGCTCGATGGTGCGGGTCCGGCTCGCGCAGCGGCGTCCAGTAGAGCTGGTTGGGCTGCTCCTGCGCTCCAGCGGAGCCCGCCCTGTCTCGCCATAGACCTGCATCGTCAGCCCGTGCATGCGACCGATCGCGACCGCGCTCGCCCAGAGCCGGCCGACGGTGCCGCCGCACATGCGGAACGCGAGCAGCGCATCGTCCTCGAGCTCGCGCCCGGCGACGGTCGAAGCGAAATCGGCGGAGACGGTCTCGACGCTCCTCCCGTGACGAAGCAAGCCATGTGGAGCGCGTGGATGCCGGCGTCCGCCACGACGGAGGAGATCCCGGCCAGCTTCGGGTCGTAGCGCCAGCGGACGCGCGGGTTGTCCGCGTCGGCGGCGTCGGCATGATGGCCATGGGCGAATTCCGCGACGACCACGCGGATCCTGCCGAGGTCGCCGCGCGCCACCATGGCGCGGGCATGGCGGACCAGCGCGTAGCCGGAATAGCCGAAATTGACCGCGCAGATGCGCCCGGTCTCGCGTGCGGTCTCGACGATGTCCTCGGCGTCCTCGACCGTCGTCGTCGAGCGGCTTCTCGCAGAGCACGTCGAAGCCGCGCCTCGAGGAATGCCTTGGTGATCTCGTGGTGGGTGCTGTTCGGGGTGGCGACGGTGACGAGATCGATGCGGTCGCGTCCGCGCGCTCTCGCCCGCAAGCATCTCGCGCCAGTCGCCATAGGCGCGATCCTCGGCAGGCCGAGGCGGACCGCGTAGTCGCGGCCGCGCGCCGGGTCGATGTCGAGCGCGCCGGCGGCGAACTCGAATGCGCCGTCGAGCCCGGCGGCGATGCGATGGGTCCCGCCGATCTGGCTGCCTTCGCCGCCGCCGATCAGTCCCCAGTTCAATCTGACGCATCGCCGCCTCACGCGAGCCCGGTCGACTTCAGATAGTGCGAGATTGGCCCGCGCATCCTCGACCGGCGAGGTCGAGCCGGCCGGATCGCAATCCTGTTCGACGGTCGCCCAGCCGGCGTAGCCGCGCCCCAGTAAGCGCGTCGCGGAAGGCGATGAAATCGACGGCGCCCTCGCCGAGATTGCAGAACAGCCCGGCCGCGCAGGCGTCGTAAAACCCGATGCGCTCCGCGATCACTTGCGCCCGCACCGTCGGGTCGATGTCCTTGAAGTGCAGGTAGGTGACGCGTCGGCATGGCGCTCGTAGAAGTCGATCGGGTCGAAGCCGGCATAGAGGCTGTGGCCGGTATCGAGGCAGACGCCGAGCAGGGCCGGGTCGATCGCGTCGATCACCGCCTCGAGCTCGTCCTCGAACTCGACATAGCCGCCGGCATGGGCGTGGATGGTCACCTCGAGGCCGAACTCCTCGGCGCCCATGCGGCCACCGTCGCAGACCGCTCGTGGAAGGCGTCGCGGTCGGCGCCCTCGAGCGCTCTGCCTCCTCGCTCCGGCCGGCGGTCGGCGCACGCCGCGCTGCGATCAAATCGATCAGCACCAGACGGTTGGCACCGTGCGCGATCAGCGCCCGGCAGGTGCGCAGCGACGCGTCCTCGACCTCGCTCCACTTTCCGGGATCGTGAAAGGGCCGGAAGACGACGCCGCCGATCAGCGTGAGCCCGCGCTCGGCGAGCGCATCGCCGAGGATGGCGGGATCCTCGGGCATGAAGCCGATCGGCCCGAGCTCCATGCCGACATAGCCGGCGGCCCTGGCCTCGTCGAGCACGCGCGTCCACGGCGGGTTGCGGGGATCGTCGGCGAATTCGACGCCCCAGGAACACGGGGCATTGCCGATCGAAAGCTGCATTCCGGTCTCTCTGGTCTCGTGCAAGCGCTTGCAAAGCCAATCTTGCCGCTTTAACTTTCGCCGGTCAAGGTCGTGGGCCGCTGCCAGCCGGACATCGTCGTCGCCGGCGCAACAAACCGGCCCCGGGAGGAAGGAAAGATCCACGATGGCGTTCCCGATTGATCGCACGCGCCGGCTTGGCGCGATCGTGGTCGGCCGGGCGGGCATGGACCTCTACCCAATTCCCGACGGCACGGCGATCCCCGAAGCGACCGAATTTCGCGCCGAGATCGGCGGCTCGGCGGGCAACATCGCGGTGGCGCTGAGCCGGCTTGGCATCAGAAACCGCCTTTGTCGGTCCGCTCTCGGCCGACGCCGTCGGCCGCTTCGTGCGGGCGCAGCTCGCGGGCTATGAAGTCGACGTGTCGCGGACCCGCGACGTCTCCGGCGACCGCCGGACCAGCCTCGCGCTCGCCGAGACGCGTACGGACGCCGCGGTGGTCATCTACCGGAACGGGGCTTCCGATTTCGCGCTCGAGGCTTCCGACGCCGATCCCGCCTTCGTGGCGAGCGCCGCCGTCCTCATCGTCACCGGGACCGCGCTTGCCGCTCGAGCCGTCGCGCTCCGGCGCGATGGCGTTCCTCGCCGCGGCGCGCGCCGGCGGTACCTTCGCCATTCTCGACATC
>CAWIWB010000021.1:0-175502 GCA_963839665.1 uncultured Verrucomicrobiae bacterium | reverse complement strand
TGACCCGCTCAGCGCCGAGCTTGCTCAGCGGCCAGGACGCCCAGCAACCCGACCGCGCCGTCACCCACCACCGCGACCGTCTTGCCCGGGCCCGCTTCGGCGGCAACGGCGGCGAACCAGCCGGTACCCAGCACGTCCGAAGCCGCCAGCAACGACGGGATCAGGTCAGGCGACGGCATACCGGGCGTGGCGACCAGCGTGCCGTCCGCGAGCGGCACCCGGGCCAGCTCCGACTGGGTCCCCAGGGTCCCCATGAGCACCCGGTGCACGCAGTACGCCTGGTAACCGGACTGACAGATCTCACAGGTGTTGTCGGAGGCCCAGAAGGAGCCGACCACGAAGTCGCCGACCTTGATGGAGTGGACCGTCGCGCCGATCTGTTCGACGACGCCGACGTACTCGTGGCCCATGACTTGGTGGTCCACTGGCTCGGCGCCGCGGTACGGCCACAGGTCGCTGCCGCAGATGCAGGTCGCCGACAGACGGATGATGGCGTCGGTGGGCTCGATGATCTGGGGGTCATCGCGGGTCTCGACGCGGACGTCCCCGGGTTCGTACATGACAACCTGACGCATCGCGGTGCGCTCCTGTTCGTCGTTGGTTCTCTCGCCGGGGCGGTAAACCTTTGCGGCGTGCGTGGCGCCGGACTGGCCCCGTGCCACGAGTCAAGCGGCCGGCGCGGCCGGTTGGAAGACACTGTCAATAGGTGTACCGACAGGGCATCTCTCGTCGCTCCGTCGACACCTCGGAGCGGCCTAGTCTCGAGACCGTGGACAACCGTGATGACGTGCGTCAGCAGGTGCGCGAGTTCCTCACCAGCCGCCGCGCCCGCCTCACCCCAGACCAGGTGAGCCTCCCCACCACGGGTGGCCGCCGGGTGCCCGGCCTGCGGCGCAGCGAGGTCGCCACGCTGGCCGGACTCAGCGTCGAGTACTACGCCCGACTGGAGCGAGGACACATAGCCGGCGCCTCCTCCGGCGTCCTGGAGGCGCTGGCCCGGGCGCTGCAGCTCGACGAGACCGAACGCGCCCACCTGTTCGACCTGGCCCGCGCCGCCGACGGCATCCCCGCGTCCGGCCGCTCACGACGCCGCACCGCGGCCAAGCCGGCGTCCCGGCTGAGCCTGCAGTGGGCACTTGACGCTATCAAAGACGGTGTGGCGTTCGTGCGGGACCCTCACCAGGACCTCCTGGCCACCAACGCTCTCGGTCGCGCGTTCTACTCACCCGTTATCGGTGACGGCGGACGGACCCCGAACCTCGCCCGGTTCCAGTTCCTCGACCCCGCGTCACGCGACTTCTACCCCGACTGGGACCTGTTCGCCCGGATGTGTGTCGGCATCATGCGCGCCGAAGCCGGCCGCGACCCGCACGACCGCGAACTGCAGAACCTCGTCGGCGAGCTCTCCACCCAGAGCGAGGTCTTCCGGCGCCTCTGGGGCGACCACGACGTTCGCAGCCACGGCGCCGGCACCAAACGCTTCAACCACCCCGTCGCGGGCGAACTCACCCTCGCCTACGAGGAACTGGCGATCACCGCCGACCCCGGGCTCGTCCTCATGATCTACACCGCCGAACCCGGATCTCCCTCGGCCGAGCGACTCCAGCTCCTCGCGTCCTGGACGGCGCCGGCGCATACCCCGACCACCAACTACTAGAAGGACAGGCGTGCAGATCACCCGCAGCTCCGCCGACACCGTCCACGGACCCCGCGACTGGTTCACCGGCGACGTGTACATCGACGCCGTCGCAGCCGCGCCGCCACCCTCCCGCGTCACCGCGAACCTGGTCCACTTCATGCCCGGCGCCCGAACCCATTGGCACCGCCACCCACTCAGCCAGACCGTCTTCGTCACCGAAGGCATCGGCCTCTGCCAACGCCGCGGCGGACCGGTGGAGGTCGTCCGACCCGGCGACCGTGTCCTCTTCGAAGCCGACGAAGAACACTGGCACGGCGCGACGCCCAACCGCCTCATGGTCCACCTCGCCATCAACGAAGGCGACGGCCAGCACGACGTCGTCCACTGGCTCGCTCCCGTCACCGACGACGAGTACGCCACAGCCCCCGCTCTCGACCACTGAACCCATCAAAGGCACACGCTTCGCGCAAACTAACCGCACCGCGACGCCACGATCATGCAGACCCGGATGTGCCGCGCGAAACAGAGGACCGACGACGATGGCCGCCGCCTCGGCGGGTCGTTCCCATGCCGCAGGTCGGTCCTGCGGGCGGTGTGGTGCGGCAGCCGGAGATGCGGGGCTGCGGATCGCAGGGCCCCGTTGTAGACCGTGCGTACGCTTCGGAGGATGAGTGGTGGCATGAGCTACGCCCATCTTGGGCGGTCCGGCCTGTTGGTGAGCAGGATCGCCCTGGGAACGATGGACTTCGGCTACGTGCTGGACGAGTCGAGCAGCTTCGGGGTGATGGACGCCGCGGTCGAGGCCGGCGTCAACCACTTCGACACCGCTGACGTCTACGGCGGCCCGCAGGCCGCGGACATGGCCATGGGGTACGGCGTCTCTGAGGAGGTCATCGGCCGTTGGCTGCAGCGCAGCGGGCGCCGCGAGGAGATCGTCCTGGCCACGAAGGTGTACCAGCCGATGGGGCTCGGCCCGAACGACCGGCGGCTGTCCGCGTACCACCTGCGCCGGGCGTGCGAGGCGAGCCTGCGACGGCTGCAGACCGACCACATCGACCTGTACCAGATGCACCACGTCGACCGAGCGACACCGTGGGAGGAGATCTGGCAGGCGATGGAGCAACTGGTCCGCGAGGGCAAGGTGACCTACGTGGGCAGCAGCAACTTCGCCGCCTGGGATATCGCCCTGGCCCAGTCCGCCGCCAACGCCAGGCACTTCCTCGGGCTCAGCTCCGAGCAGTGCCTCTACAACCTGGCCAAGCGGGCCGTCGAGATCGAGCTCGTGCCCGCCCTGCGCAGTTTGGGTGTCGGCCTGATCGCCTACAGCCCACTGCACGCGGGGCTGCTCGCCGGCGTGCTCGAGGCCGTCGACACCGGTGCCGCTTCCGAAGACCTGCAGCAGCGCGCGCGGCCCGTCCGCGACCAGCTCGAGGAGTACGAGGCACTCTGCCGTGAGATCGGCGCCGAGCCGGCCGACGTCGCGTTGGCGTGGCTGCTCCGCGACCCCGTGGTCTCCACCGCGGTGGTGGGGGCCAGATCGGTCCAGCAGCTGCACACCAACCTCGGTGGCCTGACGCTGCACCTCGAGCCGGACGTTCTCCAGCGGCTCGACCACATCTGGCCCGGCCCCGGAGAAGCGCCACAGGCATACGCCTGGTGAACCTTTGACGAGGGGTCAACGCACGCACATGCCGCATTGAGAGCAGACGCCCGCGACATCCCCCATGCAGGGTGGTGACGCTCGCCCGCATCTCCCACTCTCACCCGCCCGAACAGTAAGCGTGCCTGGTGAAGCGGACCCTTGATCCGTACGTCGCCGTCAAGGGCGCCGCTGGAGAGCCCTGCCAGGGGAATGATGCGTCATGCGGCCCGCCCGCGGGCGTGTCGGGTGCCGGCCGTCGGTGAGCCGCCGTTCGGAGTTGCAGGTGTTCAACCCGAGGGTTTGACTGCCAAGTCGGGTCAGCCTTCCCCACCCTGGTCGGGGTCGTCATACTCGTCATGCCGCTCGTTCTCTAGCTGCTCGGCCTCGTGAACGAGCTGCCAGGCCCGCTCTGCTATGGCGCCGGGATCGTCGAGGTCGTACAGGTCGGCGGCAGCCTGGTCGACCGCCCACCCGGGCGGAGGCTGAAGCCTGGACGGTTCGTCGCTCGGTACCATCCACACCCTTCCGCCGGCTGGATTGAGTGCGTCCGTGTCCTTGCCTGACTAGGTTACCGGCGACCAATCGCCAGCAGCCGATCCCCGAGCAAGCCCTCCACTGCCGCTGCGGGCTCAGTTTCCCTCGGAGGGCCAGGTCATCACGGCGATGCCGTGGTCGCGCCTTTCGGTGCCAGCTTGCCGGTCGGCCGTGTACGACGAAGCCGTCGCCCTGGCCGCACCGTCTCACCGATGTCGCAGTACGCCCCTGAGGACCTGGAATGTCCGCCGGCGCGAGCGAAAGGTGCGGGACGTTGCTTGGGGGCCGCGAGGACGCACCTGCCGGCGATGGCCTCGGCGCTCACGCTGGCCGCCAACCGAGGCCCAACCACTGAGCTTCACAGGACCGCGACCCCGACGTTACGGGCGGCAGCCAAGGGTCCGGTCAGGGGCGCCCCGGATGTACGGGGACGGACCCGAACGCCGACAGTAGTGATGTCAGCCAACGCCGCTGACACACAGACGTGAAGGACTACCGATGACCATGAACGACATCCACCAAGGCTTCGCCCGGCAAGGTCTGACCCGACCCAGCGACGGCCGCGTCCTGGGCGGCGTTCTCGCCGGACTCGGTCGACGCCTGGGCATCGCGCCATGGCCCGCCCGGATCCTCTTCGTGCTGCTGCTCCTCCTCATCCCCGGCAGCCAGATCCTGATCTACCCGGTCCTGTGGATCCTCATGCCGTCAGAATCCTCCGTCACCGCCCAGACGAGGCCGACCGCCCACGCCCCAGCCTGACCCGCCGCCTCAATCACTCGCAGCACTGCTCGACAGCAACGTCCGTATCTGCCCGGACTGCGCCCGACCGCAGGCGGCGGACTGTTCGGTGGACCGCCGGTGCGGCAGCGGATCGCCAAAACGACCGCTGGCCGCGCAGGATGACATCGTGGAGACCTGGGACGCCTTGCGGGAGGGCCGCCCAGTGGGCGCAAATGCGGATGTGCAGGTGTTTGGAATCCGCGACGAACAGAGTGCTGTCGATGTGCAGGAGTGGCAGCCGCTTTCTGTTCAAACGTTTCGTCCGCGACTGCGCGTGTGGGGCTACTCAAACGAGCTCGTCCCTGCGATGCTCGACGCCGATTTAGACGTTCTGTCCGTTCACGGTTTGTGGAAATATTGCTCTGTCGGCTCGCATGGCTGGCATCGCCAGACGGGTCGCCCCTATGTGGTTCATCCGCACGGCATGTTGGAACCATGGGCTGTGCAAAACGCCATGTGGAAGAAACGGGTCGCTGGAGTCCTTTATGAAAATCAACATTTGCGCAAGGCCGCTTGCCTGCGCGCACTGTCGGAAGCTGAAGCACAATCGATCCGCAGTTATGGATTACGTAATCCGATTTGCGTGATTCCCAATGGGATTGATCTACCGGACCTTCGCGAAAGCAACACGAGAACTCAGCCGGTCAATCGAAAAACTCTTCTCTTTCCTCGGCCGACTTCACCCGAAGAAAAACATCTCGAATCTGATCCGTGCCTGGAATGAAACTTTTAACTCTCAACGCGGCAGCGGCGACCGTTGGGTCCTCGCAATCGCCGGATGGGATGAGGGTGGGTACGAGAGCGAACTCAAGAGTATTGCAGTTGGCGCTTCGGTCGTTTTCATGGGCCCCCAATTCGGCGCCGATAAAAGCGAATGCTATCGCACGTCCGACGCATTTATCCTGCCGTCATTGAGTGAAGGCCTCCCCATGGCGGTACTTGAGGCATGGTCATATGCGAAGCCCGTGCTCATGACCCCGGAGTGTCATTTGACGGAAGGTTTCGAGGCCAATGCGGCGCTGCGAATTGGAACGACTCAAGAGGAAATTGCCGCCGGTCTGAAAGGACTCATTGAAATGACTGATAACGATCGGAGCCAAATGGGAAATCGGGGGCGCGCGCTCGTAGCAACAAGATTTTCATGGCCACGAATCGGCGAACAGATGCGCGCCGTTTATGAGTGGATGCTCGGCGGAGGAGTACCGCCGGAGAGTGTTAGCTTGCAGTGAGCAGCTCCACGTGACAGGTCAGGTGTCGGATGTTAGAAACATATTTTTGGAGCTACCAGACAACGGAATCGCACGCTACCTCATGGTGTCATTCTGAGCGAAGCGAAGAATCTCGGATTGATTATCCATTAGTGGTTCGCCGGGAGCTAAACCAGAGATGTTTCGCTTCGCTCAACATGACAGCGCGTTTGTGCGTTCCAAAGTTCCTCCCGATAGATAATGTCATCCGACATCAGACTTCCGATCTCTGATTTCTCGTAACCGTATGCTGGACGTTGAGCAAAATCGCCGAGCGAAGAAGTACACATCGGGCGAGATGACTCGCCGTGTGCTGTGGACATTCGCACAGCCGCTTTTCCGATTCAGTCCGAGGCCTTGTTTCGGCTGGAGACGATTTCTGCTTCGCCGTTTCGGAGCAAAGATTGGCCGAAGCGTGCATGTCTATCCATCGGCGACGATTTATTTCCCGTGGAATCTTGAGGCTGGAGATGAAAGCGCGATTAGCGAACACGTTTTTATCTATAATCTTGGCCGTGTGACGCTGGGATCGCGTGTCACGATCTCGCATCGTGCGCATCTTTGCGCGGGAACACACGACCATACACAGCCGGATTTTCCGCTGCTGCGTCCGCCGATTGTGATTGGCTCCGACGCATGGATTTGTGCGGATGCGTTTGTGGGCCCAGGTGTCACAGTTGGCGAAGGAGCAATTGTTGGTGCACGGGCAGTTGCGGTGAAGGATGTAGAACCTCGAAGCATCGTCGTCGGAAACCCGGCGCGGGAAACCAAAAAGCGCGACAGCAGTCAATGAGGCGCTTTGCAGAGTCAGAAATTGGCGTTTGACACAAACGCCCTACAACGTTGTGCGGGCACGATGTTCCGTCTCTGCGAAGCCCGCTTAGCCTACATACCCTCCACCAGAACCATGTTTGTTCTGGCGGTGCGATGACGCATCTTGCGCGGCTCGCGATATTCTTCGCAGTTCAACCATTCTTTGGCGCGCTGCGCTGATTCGAACTCGAGTACCACAATGCGCTTGGGCTGCCAATCGCCTTCGAGTACTTCCGTTTTGCCGCCGCGCATTATGTATTTTCCGCCGTACTTCTCTACACTCGCGCCGGCGAGTTTTTTATATTCTTCGTAGCCGGAAGGATCGAGAATCTCAATTTCAACGATGATGTAAGCAGGCATGCTCGGTTGCGAAGCGTTTAAGAACTGACGCTGGGCATTTAGTGACCGTTAGCGCTCCGGTCTTTTGCTGCAAGCTCTGGAATTTTCCTTCGTCGCCGCAGTCGCAACCAGTTGTTCCAGGTTTTACGCAAGCTGTCTCGCGGACTTTGATATTGCTGGTTTAGTTCGTTGCTCTTCACAAGTTGCGCGAGAATTCCTCTCACGGAAAAGTCGTCCGTATTGATGATCGTGTAAGCCGCGCCAATCGCGGCGGCGTGATGTGCGTCGCTGGCCGCAGTCATCGGCAGACCGCGGATCTGCGCGTATTTGAAAGCGTAACGGTTGTAACGGCGAAGCGTCGTTGCCGCGTTGAAGACTTCGATCGCGTCCACCGGAAGCGTCTCGAGCGTCGCGAACCTGATTCCAGCGCGAAACAAATCGTAGGGATGCGGCGGAATGGCGAGACCGCCGCGCTCATGAATGATGTCGCAGACTTCGCGCGCCGGTTTTCCTTTGAGATAGGGCAACTCGGCGCCGATACAAAGGAGGTGCCCGTCAGCGGTTGTGACCTCGACTCCCGGCAGAATGAGAAAATCGTTGACCGGCATACCATCAAGTCGCATCAACCCTTTCTCGAGCAGGTAATTGACCGCATCACAGGTGTTGTGATCGGTGATGGCGATCCCGCTCAAACCTTTGGCGCGCGCGGCCGCGATCATATCTTCCGGGCTGGAAATTCCGTCGCCCGAAAAAAACGAATGCGTGTGCAGATCGATGTTAAGCGGCATGTCGCGCGGCAGGGTTAAATAGTTACAAAAGTTACAAGGTTAAAAAGGAAGATACGCTTCGCACTCTTCACTCATTTAACTGTTTAACGGTTTAACTTTTCAACCTTGTTGTTAAACCAGCTCTTCAACAAGAATCCCCGCTTCAGAGTCGCTTTCAATTGGAATACGATTGAACTGGTGATCGTACAATCGACGATAGTATCCAGATTTTTCGAGAAGCTCGGCGTGCCTGCCGATCTCTTTAATGTGACCCCTGTCCATCACAATGATTTGGTCCGCAGACAAAACAGTAGATAGCCGGTGGGCAATGGCGATCACCGTGCGGCCGGTCGCTAGTTTCGCGAGAGCTTTCTGAATTTGTTGTTCCGATTCGGAATCGAGTGATGAAGTAGCTTCATCGAGTAAAAGAATCGGTGCGTTCTTCAGAACAGCGCGTGCGATGGCAAGACGCTGTTGCTGACCGCCGGAAAGAAGGCAGCCTTTGTCGCCAATTACTGTTTGGTAACCTTTTGGCTGGGCCACAATGAAATCGTGGGCATAGGCTGCTCGCGCCGCTTCGTGAACTTCTTCCGCCGTCGCATCGAGCCGTCCGAACTGGATATTGCTGAAGATTGTGTCGTGAAACAGGAACGTCTCCTGTGTGACGAGACCCATTTGTTCGCGCAATGATTTCTGCGTCACGGTGCGGAGATCGCGACCATCGATTTTTACCGCGCCAAAAGTCGGATCGTATAAGCGCAGGATCAGTGAAAGAATTGTGCTCTTTCCTGCACCGCTGGCGCCGACAAGGGCATAGGTTTTACCGGGCTCGATATGCAAACTCAGGTTGCTAACCGCATCTGTGACTGTGTTCGCATAGCGGAACGTCACATTTTCAAAGTCGATCTGGCCAGTTGCGGAGGTCAGCTTGGTGGCGTCTGGCGAATCTCGTACGGTCGGCTCAGTATCGAGCAGAGCGAAAATCGCCGTCGTCGCGCTGATTGACTGCTGCATTACGATTTGAAGCTTACTCAGCGTCTTGATCGGATCGTAGAGAAGGAAGATTCCCGAGATCAGCCCGAAAAATCGGCCAGCGCTCAGGTTTGCAGCGTAAACATACAGCAATGCCAGGCCTATCCCGATAGCAGCGATGGTTTCGACCAGTGGGCCAGTGGCCTCCATCGAGCGGATAATGCGCATCATCTGCGAAAACTGCATTTGGTTGCTGCGCTTAAATTCCTTTTCCTGGTGGGCTTCACGCGCGAATGACTTGATCACCCGAATGCCGGCGAATGTCTCCTGCATCGTCACAACCATTTCGCCCATGCCTTCAAACTGACCCCGCAGGGCTTTCCGCGCGCGACGCCCGTAGATGCGGAGCGGCACCAAACAGGTTGGAAAAAGAACCAGTGTGATCAGGGTGAATTTCCAATCCATCAGAAATAGAACGCTGATTGCGCCAACGATCAGTACTGGTTGCTTAAAAATATCGCTGCCGACTGCAGTCAAAGCCATTTGGACCACCCGGGTCTCGTTGGTAATGCGCGAAATTAAGAGTCCTGAGCGCATCTTGTTAAAGAAATCCATCGACGAGCGCACCATCTTGTTGAAAAGCTGACCGCGAATATCCGTGACGACCTTGTTGCTCACCCATTGCATGCAGTAGGTATTTCCGTACGAGCAGAGGCTGCGCACGGTCATGATCGCAGGAATGGCGAGGCAGATCAGAAGAATCGAATTGATTTTCGGCCCTGAATCCAGGGCTCCTAAATTGGAGCGCAGATCCGTTGGATTAGGAGCAGCCCCATGGAAAATCGTGCCTGTCACCCGGGAAATGGCGAGCGGCAAAAGCGAACTGACACCGCCGTACGCAAAGCCCAAAAGCAAACCCACGATAAAACGGATCCTGTACGGCTTAACGTAGCCGAGGAGCCGCCGGTACGGACCGGAGGCTGCACGTAACGTTTTCCAGAATGACAGTTTCTTCTTAGCCGGTTTTGCGTCGCTCATGACGTTCGGGCCGCCGCATGCTGCGGCAGCAGCGAATCCATAGCACTGATCACCGCTCCCGTCGAGATTTCGCTCATGGGGAAACGCGGACGGACCGGCGCGAACTCGGTTACCGGTGCACCCGATTTACCGTGTAAAATCAGTGCTGGACTGTCCTTTGGTCGCCAATGAAACGGATTCGTTGGCCCGAATAAGATCACCTGCGGAGTATGCGAGGCGGCAGCGAAGTGCATCGGCGCCGAATCGACTGTCACAAGCAATTGCGCCTGAGCAACTAACGCCGCCAACGTGAGCAAATCTGTCTTTCCAGAGAGGTCGATGAATTTTTGCCGCGTGCGATGTTTAATTGCTGCGATATGCGTTTGCTCGTGGGCGGCTGGTCCACTCGTCAGAATAAAATCGAGTTCGTTGTCTTGGCAGAAGTGATCAATGACCTCTGCCCATCGCGCAGCGTCCCACAGTTTTTCTGCGCGGGCCGAGGCTGGATGCAAAATCACGTAAGGTCGATCGACTTTCCAATCATGCCGAAGGCTGTCAGCTTTTTCGAGCGCCGTTGGCGGAAGTTCGAGCTGCGGAGCGGAAGAAGAGGCAAGGACATCAAGTGGTTCAAGCAAAGCCAGATTGTAGTCGATCGTGTGCATATCCCGCACACGGACTCCAACAAGGTCAGTGTAAACTCTGGCGCGTGTCTTGGATTGCTCGCGGACCCGATACGATGCAACCCGTCTTCGCGCACCCGACAGTAGGGTCAAAAAAGCCGAACGATCGTTTCGCGTAAAGTCGACGCAGTAATCAAATTTTTTGCCGGCAACAGACGAAACCATTGCAACGTCCCGCAGATTGCGTCGCGCGATCAGAACACGATCGACATTCGAGATGGCGGGAAGCAGTTCGGCACATTCCTTCGAAACCGCGAGGGTGATGTGCGCATTCGGATAGTTCCTACGCAAGGCGGCGATCGCAGGCGTGGTCAAAATCAAATCGCCGATTCGCTTGAGTTGCAGGAGAAGAATTTTCATCCGCCTTTAATAAGGAGCGGCGATTTCCAAACCGCCGCGGGCGATCTGGAGATCGCCCTCCTAAACAATCATCGCGCCATGCGCATCGCAGTTTCGTATGCGTCCAGCAATCGCGTTCGAAAATGGTCCCAGGTAAAATTCTCCACGACGCGACGTCTGGCGGCAGTGCCCATTTCCTTTACGATTTCGTGATGCCGATACAAATGCTCCAGAGCCGTCGCGATTGCGTTCACATCTCCGGGCTTTACGATGATTCCCTCAATTCCATCACGGACCACATCACCCGCTTCGCGCGTGGTGATCTGCGGCAATCCGCACGCCGCCGCTTCGTAGGTGACTTTCGCGCTGCCCTCCCATTGCGAGGGGAAAACGTGGATTGTTCCCTGCTTGAGATAATTCTCCGGATCGCGAACGAACCCGACAACGCGGATATTATCGCGCCAGAACTCCTTTAGAAATGGCTTTGCTTCGTCATGCACGAACCCAACTAACCACAGCTCGGCATTTGACAGATTGAGGCGGTGCCACGCTTCGAGCACGTGTTGAATTCCCTTTCGTTTGATTAATGCGCCGGCAAACACGGCGCGAAATGTTTTCGGGGGCATCCCTGGCTTGAAGCGTTCCACATCCACGCCGCGGGGGAGATAAAACAGCTTTTCCTCTGGAAAACCGCGCACGCGAAACGTGTGGGCTGCCTTGTCTGACAAGACCAGCAGCAGATCAGCGAGCTCGTATTCCCTCACAAATCGTTTCCGCTGGAGCAACAGGCGGTTTTTCCATCTCTCAAGTGTCGGAACATCGCCTGTCGTTGCGGGCTTGCCGGGGTGGACTTTCTGCTTGCCACCGTCGCGGTGCCAGGTCGGGATCTCGACGATGGACGGAATGCCAAGTCGTTTCGCTACTTGTAGCGACCGCAAGCAATCGCCCGACCAGCTATGGAACAGGTCGTAACGCCCGGTCGCCAATTGCCGTGAGACGATCCAGTCGAGATATTTCTTCTTCGCTCCATAATAATAAGGCCGGTCAAGAAAGGAGATCAGCCGCACCGGATGCCACCGCAGAGACTGGATGAATGAAGCCGGAATCTCCTTCTGCCGGTTATCATAGGCGACTGCTTTCCCCAGAAATCCTCCGCGATATGATGCACGCAGCGTTTCGAATGCGTCCGTATCAAGGCCAGAGCCGCCAATCCGGGCGAAGATCGAATACAACAAACGCCGGGGTAAAGTACGCTCCACAGGCGCCGGACAGATCCTTGACGCGGGAGGATTTAGGGTTTCGCCCAGCATCGGCTTACAAGTATTCTGGCGAACGTGGAGCGTGTAAAGTTGTCATTCCAAGGATGCGAAGCAAAATCGAGGAATCCCGTGGAATGACCTGAGGTGAATGCGACGGGACTCACCTTTGCTTGGGATGACAAAAAAACTCAGAATCACGTTCGTTCGCCGCGGTTATTCGCGCAGCGGCGGCGCTGAGGCGTACTTGAAACGGCTTGCAGATGGCATCGTAAAAGCCGGCCACGAGGTCCAGCTTGTCACCACAAACGAATGGCCAGAGGGCGAATGGCCATTTGGATCGATAAAACGGCTGGGCGGGGCGACCGTAATCGGGTTTGCTGACGAGCTTGAGCAAGTCCGATCACAGCTGCAGTGCGATGTTTTGTTTAGCCTCGAGCGCGTCTGGAGCTGCGATGTTTACCGCGCTGGGGATGGTGTTCACCGCGCCTGGCTTGCGCGCAGGAGAAAGTTCGAGCTCCCATTGAAGCAATTTGTCCGCGGCGCCAGCCGAAAGCATCGCGATTTATTACAGCTGGAGGAATCTCTTTTCGAGAAGCGGAAGGCTGGGCGGGTAATCGCCGCTTCGAAAATGGTCGTGGACGAGATCACCGATCTTTACCGTTACCCCGCGGATAAGATCAATGTCGTGCGCAATGGCGTTCCACTAGACAAATTCAGCTTCGATCCACGGCTTCGCGAAAAATCTCGCGCGGAGTTAAAACTCAAGCAGGACGAAATTGCGCTATTGTTTGCAGGTTCGGGGTGGGAGCGCAAAGGCTTACTGTTTGCAATTGAAGCGATGGCCCTCTGTAAAGATCGAAAAATGCGGCTGCTGGTCGCCGGTCGTGGAGAAGCAGGGCCATATAAAACGACGCGCCTGCGGTTCTGGCGCGAGGATCCCGTGCAATTTCTCGGAGAAATTGCCGATCTTGTGCCGTGTTATGCGGCTGCGGACATCTTCATTTTGCCCACAATTTACGACCCGTTCTCGAACGCGTGCCTCGAAGCTCTGGCCGGCGGGTTACCAGTAATCACAACGCATTCCAACGGATTTAGTGAAATCCTGGAAGACGGCATACATGGATCGATTGTCGATAACGCAGCAAATCTCGTCGGCTTGCGTGACGCTATTCGATTTTGGTCAGATCAATCGCGGCGGGACGCAGCCCGTTCGGCTAACATCGAACGCGCATCGCAATTCGATATCTCGAAAAACGTCGCTGAAACGCTTCAGATTCTGACACGCGTCGCACTGCAGGGCATCTGTGTCAGCGCACGAGGTTCTGCACAGGAACGCCCTACAATGCCAGATTGTGCGGTCGACGTGAGGTCCGTCACTCACTTGTTACACAGATCGCTACACAGCCAGCGCGGCATCCGCGTCCGGGAAAATTTGAAACACCTGATCGAGCCGCGAGATCTCGAAGATCGAGCGGACAGTTTCCTGCAATCCGGCCAGCATGAATTTACCTCCATAGCCTTCCACTTTTTGCATCGCTTGAATCAAGGCCGCGAGTCCTGCGCTGTCGATGTAGCTCACGTCGGACAGATCGACCACCAATCGCTCGGGTTTCTTGTCGATCTCGTCGTTGAGCGTTGCCGTGACCGTCGGGGATACGTGCAAGTCGATTTCGCCCTTGAGCGGCACGACGTTGGAACGGCTCTGACGCGGCGTGATTTCTGATGAGGCTGGGTCGTTTTTCATTTTACCGTGCAATTCGTTAACGGATCACCATCCGAGTGTGTCCATAATTGTTCCCACGTTCGAGAGATCATCAATCAAAAAATCCGGCTGATGCTCTGCGAGCTGATCCCGGCCCCATCTGCCGGTTGCGACGGCGATCGTCCGCGCGCCGAGAGCTTTGCCGCACGCGATGTCACGCGGAGTGTCGCCAATAACGTCGATTTCGGAGGCCGCGAACTCCCGTCCGTGCTTCTCCTTCGCGCGGGCGCGAGCAAACCGGCCGAGCTCGTTTCGGTCGCGGTGATCGTCCGCAAATGCGCCGAATTCGAAGAAATGCCAGACACCGTAGTGCTCAAGTTTTAGTCGCGCACCGCGGGACACATTCCCGGTGAGAAGCGCCAGCACGACGTGCGGTCGCGATTTCAACCGTTCGAGTAACTCCAGCACTCCGGGAAGCAGTTTGCCTTCTCGGCGTGGCAACTCCAACGACAGAAGATGCAAGTAGCTGTCCAGGAACGCGCTCACGTTTTCGTTAGTCGCGGAGATTTTATGCTTCTTGAGGATGCTGAGGACAATTCCCGAGTCGGTCATCCCGGCGATCTCAATGTCGTGGAAATCGTCATCGATTCCGAAGCGCTCTTTAAATGCAAGTATTAGCGCGTGGACGCCTGCGCCGCCTGAGTTGATCAACGTTCCGTCGATGTCGAAAAGCAACAAGCGCTTTGTTCGCGCTGTCATCCCGAGCGAAGTCGAGGAATCCCGATGCATTAACGTGGACTTTGGCACGAGAGGGGTCGGGCTCAAAGTGAAGGCGCGTGCATCATTAGCACCGCAACCATACTTCCCAGGAAGACGAGCAGCACAATTCCGAGGCCGATAAGAATTCCAGTGCGCACTGGGTCGTCCTGCTGTTGCTGGCGCCGCAAGGGAGACGCGCTGGTCAAGTGTGATAACTCTGCGCCAGGTTCCGCAAATTGAGCCTTGATCTCCTCAGGCTTCGGCAACGGCTTTGAACCGGCGACTTCCGACGACTCGTATCTCGCTTCGGCTGCGCCAAAGCGAATCCGATCGTCAAACCGCAGCACGGTTTCCGTTACAGGCTTTCCGTTGACGCGTGTGCCATTGGTCGAATCGAGATCCTTCAATCGATAGGTGTCACCTTCCAGAAGCAACTGCGCGTGATGCGTCGAAATAGAGGGATCGTTGACGACGATGGTGTTATCCGGTCCGCGCCCGATCGTGATCGCCTCGTCGATCAGCTCGTGTGTAACGCCTGAAATGATCAGCTTTGGCATGCTACAAACCTTAACTAAATAAGGGAAAGGGGACAAATAGCGTCGGCATGGCGATTGACCGCGCACAACCAGACTCGATAGTGGCGCTCTCATGGCCATTGAGTTGACGCGCAATTTTTGCATCATCGCGCACATCGATCACGGCAAAACGACGTTGTCCGACCGGTTACTGGAGCGCACCGGCACCATCCAGGATCGCGAGAGGCAGGACCAGCTTCTTGATTCGATGGACCTTGAAAGGGAGCGGGGGATCACAATTAAAGCGCATCCGGTGGCGATGCGTTACACCAGCAAGTCGGGTGAGAGCTATCGGCTGAATCTGCTCGATACGCCGGGGCACGTCGATTTTTCCTATGAAGTTTCGCGCAGCCTCGCGGCGTGCGAAGGCGCGCTGTTGGTGATCGACGCGGCGCAGGGCGTGGAAGCGCAAACGGTGGCGAATGTCCATCTGGCGCACAAGCAGGGTCTCACGATTGTTCCGATCATCAACAAGATCGATCTGCCGAATGCCGACATCCCCTCTGTCCTACGGCAGTTGGAAGAGATCCTGGCAATCCCTGCCGAGGAAGCGATCCAGGCGAGCGCGAAAATGGGCATGGGCATTGATGAAATTCTGGAAGCGATCGTGAAGCGTATTCCCCCGCCGCAGTCGCCGCCAGACGAAACGCTGCGCGCGCTGGTGTTTGATTCGGTATTTGACGTTTATCGCGGCGTGATCGGCTATGTGCGTGTGGTCTCTGGAACAGTGGAAGCGGGCCACGCGATCATGCTGATGAGCAACAACGCCCGACACGAGATCAAGGAAGTGGGCGTGTTTACGCCGAAGATGCGCATCCGCAGGAACGGCTAAATCCCGGTGACGTGGGTTATTTCATTGCGAACATCAAATCAACCGCCGACATCAAGATCGGCGACACCATCACCGACCAGCAGCCATTCCGCGCGAGAGCCGCTGCCCGGTTTCCAGGAAATTCATCCGATGGTGTTCAGCGGGATCTATCCGATTAACACCGGCGATTTCGAACATTTGAAGACGGCGATCGGCAAGCTTCGCCTGAACGATTCCGCGTTCGTTTATCAACCGGAAAGCTCGGTTGCGCTGGGTTTCGGGTTTCGCTGCGGGTTCCTCGGGTTGCTTCACATGGAGATCATTCAGGAGAGGCTCCGGCGCGAGTACAACATGGACATCATCGCGACCAGCCCCAGCGTGATCTACGAGATCTTAACAACACGCGATGAGAAACTCTTGATCGATAACCCGGCGCATCTTCCCGAGCCGAGCCTGATCGCAGAAATCCGGGAGCCAATTGTAAGGGCGTACGTGCTTTGCCCGAATGAAAACATCGGTGACATCCTGCAATTGATTCTGGAGAAGCGTGGTCAAATGGAACGCACTGAATCGCTGGACACGCGTCGGGTGATGTTGCATTGCGAATTGCCGCTCAACGAAATTCTGGTCGATTTTAACGACAAGATTAAGAGCATGACGCGCGGCTACGGTTCGATGGATTACGAGCATGCCGGTTACCGGGCGGCGAAACTGGTGAAACTGGATTTGCTCGTTAACGGCGAACCTGTTGATGCGTTCTCGACCATTGTGCATAAGGATCGAGCCGAGGCGCGTGGCCGCCAATTAGCAGCCAAACTGAAGGAAGTGATCCCGCGTCAGCTTTATGCGGTGGCAATTCAGGCTGCGATTGGCGGGAAAATTATTGCGCGCGAGAGTGTTTCGGCTTTACGAAAAAATGTCACCGCGAAATGCTACGGCGGCGATATCACCCGCAAACGAAAATTACTGGAGAAACAAAAAGAAGGAAAAAAACGGATGAAAAGCATCGGGAAAATCAACATTCCGCAGGAGGCGTTCATCGAGGTGCTGAAAGCGCAGTGACGCGCTTTGAAATGACGAAATCCGAATGACGAATGACGAAGGAAACCTGAATGACTAAATCTGAAATCCCAACACTCTCGCGACGTAGTTTTCGCTGCTTCGAGCTTCGTCATTTATTCGGCATTCGTCATTAGTCATTTAATCCATGTTTACGTCGCGCCACATCAAACACAGCCGGCTGCTTTTGCGGCACGCCCGGAAGTACCTTCGTTATAAACACGATCAACTCAGTGACCCCGACCGGGAACAAATCGTCTCCGAGATGCAGACGCTTCGCGAATCCCTGCGCTCGAGAGACCGGGAGAAAATTCACACCGCAGCGGAGACACTTGATAAGACGCTCCACAAACTCACACCAGTGACGTGGGAATCGCATTGGCGAGAAAACTGCGAAGTGATTTTGGTCGCAATCGTGATCGCGGTCGGGATTCGCTCCTATTTTCTGCAGCCATTCAAGATTCCGACCGGCTCCATGCAACCGACGTTAAACGGAATCATCGGTCATCCAGGCACCGAGCCAAAACCAAACATCCTGCGACAAATCGTGGAATTTGTTGTTCTGGGTCGCAATTACATTGACGTGGTTTCGCGCGAGGACGACCAGATTTCCGAGATCGTGCCTAAGAAAGTAGCCTTCTTTTTTACTTTTTCGCGCCTCATATGTGAGCGGCAAAATTTCCTCGTATACGCCTCGCCGGATACGCTTCGCCAGGATTTTAATGTCTTTCCCGGTCGACTGTGTCATCGCGGCGAAGTTATCGCCCGAGGCGCGATCGACACGGGCGACCAGGTGTTTGTCGATAAATGCAGCTACAACTTTGTTAAGCCGCGCAACGGGGATGTTTTTGTCTTCAGGACAAATAATATTCCGGCGATTCGTCCGGATCCCGTCGCAGGGCCGCCCTTTTATATTAAACGATTGGCCGGTTTGCCTGGCGACCAGTTGCGCATCGACTCGCCATTTCTTTATATCAACGGCAAAAAGGCCGAGCGCTACGGCTTCGAACGGGTGATGTCGATGCGACCGCCGTACCGCGGTTATGCGCCCGGCCACGAGTACCTGGCGAAACCTGATCAGACGTACACGGTGCCGCGCGACGGTTATTTCGCCATGGGGGATAATAGTTATAACAGCTTCGACAGCCGCTATTGGGGACCGGTTCCGGTGGAGAACCTGGTCGGTCGAGGGTTATTTGTTTACTGGCCGTTCTACCCGCATTGGGGACTTATTCGTTAGGCCGGTGATAAAGTAATGGAGTGTTGGAGTGATGTTCTGAGTCGCATTACTCCGTTGCCAATTTGCGTGTGAGGTAGCGCAAGCCTTGCCCGGCCTTTACGCCTGGCTTGGCCTTTGCGCTGGTTATGCGCTGGTAATGCTCTTTGCGCCAGGGCGTCGAGTGCTCATAGACGGTCTTCACTGCCTTGGGCGTTACCATCGGATTTGGATCACCTTCGCGGTCCTTGGATTTGGCTACTTCGTCTTTCAGTTTGTCACTTTCACGCCAATCCGGAACTGGACGGACTTGGAACCGAGTCAAATCACTTCATTGCCGCAGTGGGCTTGGCCCAGGTTCAGCGAGATTTGGATGGGGACTCTATTGCCCGCGGTAGAGGGCGTAGCGGGAATTTTCGACAACGCCACCACTACGTATCCGCTCTCCGTCATCGCGGCGATTTTGATGATTATGAACTGGCGCGGATTGCACAGCGCCTTGTTACGCGCGCTGCGGAAACGGTACCGTTTTTGGGGTTATGCGATTTATTTGATTCTATTGCTGAGTGCGTTTGCGTCGCTGCTGAAGCCTATCGTCTTCTGGCAATTACCTGAATGGAGTGGCCTGTTGCCTGCCGCTGGCTTGCTCCAGGTGTCAGCTACGGTGGATGCGGCCGCATTTATCTTCGAATATCTCGTCGGCGTTTATATCCAGGTCTATCTCATCACCGTGTGTCTCGCCTGGATCAGAGGTTTGAGCTTTGAAGAGGGCGAATTGTTTCGGTTCGCCATGAGGCGGTTCAGTTATGTGTTGGAATGGGCGGGCATTGTGGTTGCGGTGAGCACGTTGATCCTCCGGGTGCCGCTCGTGCTTGCCTACTTCATCAAAATCCCGCGAGTCCTCGATTACCTCCCCATTGCGAGGGTTCTCATGAGCGGGTTGATTATCGCGTTTTGTTCGGTGCAAATCTCGCTGGTGCTGCACAACGAAACACTGATTGCAGCGATGCGTGCGCACATTTATTTCATCAAAAAAAATGCCGGTCGTCTGGTATGGTTTCTGGTGATTTGTGCGATCCACTTTTATGGCATCATGGCGTGCGACGCCATTCTGCGCGGAGCGATCGGCGATCGATTGGGCGCTCTGTTGCTATGGAAATTCACCTTCGCGTGTCTGCGAGGTGTCGTCACAGCCTGGCTGTTGGCTTCGTGGGTCTGCCTGTTTCGGCAATGCGAAACACGCAGAATTCAGCAGGAAAAATGGATTCAATATTGATTATGCAGGTTACGAAAAAGCGAACGTGAATGCGGCCGCCATCACGCGCCAGAGCAAATCCAATCTGGCCCTGGCTTTTGTTTCGTTAGGCCGTGAGCGCAAACGCGACATCACCATTTTCTACGCATTCTGCCGTGTGGTCGATGACATTGCGGATTCGGCGGAATTAAGCATCACCGAGAAACGAATGCGCCTGACAAATTGGCGCCAGATACTTCGCGCCGGCGCTCCTGACGAGCCGCTGCTCGCCCGCGATGTACGGCAATTGATGCACAAATATTCGCTTTCACCCGATATGCTCGAGGAAATCATCGGCGGGGTAGAAATGGATTTGAGCATTGCGCGATATCCCACCTTTGAAGAGCTTCGTGTCTATTGTTACCGGGTCGCCAGCGCAGTTGGGCTGGTCAGCATTGAGATCTTTGGTTATCGCAACGCGCGTTGCCGGGAGTACGCAGTCGATCTCGGACTTGCGTTGCAAATGACGAACATAATTCGGGACGTGTGGAAGGATTTTCAGGCCGGGCGCATTTACCTGCCACAGGAAGATCTGGTGCGGTTCCACTATTCCGAAGCGGAGCTGGCGAAACGACAATACAACGAGCAGTTCATCCAGTTGATGCAATTCGAAGCATCGCGGGCGCGTGAATTCTTCGGCCGCGCGGTAGATGAGCTTCCGCCTGAGGATCGCCGGGCGATGGTGCCCGCAGAGATCATGCGCTCCATTTACTGGGCGCTGCTTCGGCGAATTGAACTAGACAACTTTCGTGTTTTCGAAAAAGAATACCGGCTAAGCAAGCTGGAGAAAGCAGGCCGAATAGCGACGCAACTTCTCAAATCTTTTGTGAATTTGCGGTCCCGCACATCCGTCTGAGTGGCTGGCTGCGTAAGTCTTACGAAGAACACAAATATGAAAACAAACCTTGTAAAAATTATTTCAGCAGTTGTATCGGGGCTTTTTGTCCTCGGCACGATTCTTTACGCGCAACAGGGAGGGCACGCTACCGACTCGCGCATAGGCAGTATAGGGCGTGAACGGCAGGACAAGCAGGCGATTGAAGCTCAGCCGATCACCAAAGCAGAGGCTGATAAAAAATATCCGATGAAGGGAGGGGCTTACCCTCTCGCCCAGCGAGATCCTACACATCCGTCGGGAATTGTTACGAGTCCGTATCCCCCGCACGAAAAGTACGACTGCTCGAAGGTTAATCACGGAGGACTGGTCGTCGACGAACGAGCAAAGAAAGTATTTGTATACCCCTGACATCGATTCGGCCACCTACAGGCTGTCTCGACACGACTCCCGCAACTTCAGGACGGCTGCGCAGTTTAATGCCGCGAATTAAATTGGCGTATGCAAATAAGGATTCTGACGGTTGTACCGATTGTTGCGATGAGTTGTTGCATTCTGAGTTCGTGTGACACGCCGGTTGGGCGAGGCGCAGCGTGGGGCGCGGCCACGGGCGCTTTCATCGGTGCCGCGGCGACTGGAAATGTCCGCGCGGCATCAATCGGCGCAGCGGCAGGAGCGGCAGCGGGCGCTTTAACTGGCAAGATTGTCCAGGAGAATCAAGCTGCGGGATATGGGCCGCCGCCGTCCGGCGGTTATCCTTATGCGCGATGGGCGGGAAGATCAGGATTTTTCTACAGCCCTTATACAGGTCGCGTCTACGATCTACGCGGCGTGCCGCCCGGTGGACTCACTCGCGACATGGATACGGGTCGGCTTTTCCGCAGGCCATAACAGAGACACCGTGCTCTGGCGTTGAGTGCTTCAGCGCGTTTGCGTTTGCAGCTTGTCGACCACTGCCCGCGCTTCGTCTGTCATGTTTAGTAATTCCGGCCACGGTCGGTGATAGTTTTCGCCCGGTAATTTGCGCGTCGCGTCAAATCCCATGTGGGAGCCGATGTTCTGTTCGCTCGGCGCGTGATCGAGCGAGTCGCTTGGATTTTTAATGATTGTTGTGTCCCGGGCGGGATCGGTGTTCGCGCACAATCGAAAAAGCACCTCGCTCGTGTTATGCACGTCGCAATCTTCATCCACTGCAATGATGTACTTGCTAAACATCATTTGCCCCATCCCCCAGAGCCCGTGCATCACTTTGAAAGCCTGATAAGGATATTGCTTTCGGATGCTCACAAAAACCAGATTGTGAAATACCCCTTCGGGCGGCAACGTCATGTCCACAATCTCCGGGAAATTCATTTTGAAGACCGGCAGAAGAATTCGAACGGACGCGTCGCCGATGTAAAAATCTTCCATTGGCGGTTTGCCGACGATCGTCGTCGGGTAAATCGCATCCCGTCGGTGCGTGATCGCGGTCAAATGGAAAACGGGGTAGTTTTCGACTGCGGTGTAAAATCCGGTGTGATCGCCAAAGGGCCCTTCCGGACGCATGTCGCCTGGCTGCACATAGCCTTCCAAAACAAAGTCGACGTCCGCCGGCACCTCCAGGTCGATGGTTTTGCACCGAACCAGCTCGATTGATTTTCTTCGCAGGAACCCGGCAAATAACAGTTCGTCCAAACCGTCGGGCAACGGTGCGGTTGCTGCGAATGTATAAACCGGATCGCCACCCAGCGTGACAGCCACCGGCATCCGCTCTCCGCGTTCGTAATAGCGTTTGCCGTGGCGCGCGCCGACTTTGTGAAGTTGCCAATGCATTCCGGTCGTGTGCTCGTCGTACACTTGCATTCGGTAAATGCCCACATTGCGCGCGCCGGTCTCCGGATCGCGCGTATGTACATTTGGCAGCGTGACAAAACGCCCGCCGTCTTTAGGCCAGCATTTGAGGATGGGGAGATCAGACAACGAAAAGCCATCGCCAGGCTCGATTTCACGCACCACTTCCTGGCACGGCGCGTCACGCACTGATTTCGGCCGCGCATGTAGCAGGTGGATTCCTTGTTTGAGTAAATTCCAGCCTTCGCGCAGATCCGTCGGCGGTTTTGCTTTCAGGATGAGCTGAATCTCGCGTGCGACATCTTCAACATCGGAAACCTGTAGCGCCATAGCCATGCGGCGGCGCGACCCCATGGTGTTAATGGCGACCGGAAATTCCGATTTTTTCCCATTCACAATCGGTTGCTCGAACAACAGAGCTTTTCCGCCGCCGGGCGATTTCATCTCGCGATCTGCCCATTCGGCAATGAGCAGTTCGGTATCGACAGGGATTGTGACGCGCTTTAGTTCGCCTGCTTGTTCAAGTGCGTCGAGGAACTGTCGAAATGAGCGGTAAGCCATGGATCAGACCCGCGGAATACTCATTCGTCGCACGTGCCACAACGCGACAGAATTTTTTGAGCTAATGCGATGTGACGTATTGGAAGGACACCGCTTTGCCGTGAGCGAAAGTAACGAGCTTCCCCGGATAAGGGAGATTTGGCGGGAACCAGGAATAACAAAACGGATTGTACAAAGGTGCCCCGAAATATTCGTCCAACGGTTCATACGGATAGTACGGGTAACTGGCGTAATACGTGTAAACCCAGGTCTCCGTCGTACCGCCGCCCATGTTGCCGACAATTCTTCGGGCGGGCGAACCCCACGCGAGCCACACCGCGCGTCGTGACATACCGATTCGAACTTGCCCCCGATTTACCAGGATCTGGTTTCTGTGTGAAATGCTCTGGTAAAGATCTGGATGGTCAGAAATTCGCGTCTGTGGCGTTGAACAACTGGTGAGACTGAGCGCCCCTGCCGCGATAGCCAATGTCGAGCCGCAAAGGAAAAACCAACGCTTCACGCCGCGAGCAAATCATACCGACCACTGAGTTAGCAAGCCTAACTCGGCGTTACAGCGGCGGTGGCGACGGCAGGTGTCGGAAGAAAACAACTCTGCCGTTCGAGAAAGTAACCCCTTTGGACGGGTATGGGAACTTTGGGGGGATGTATGACCAATCAAATGGGCCGTAGTAATAAGGCCCTCCGTAACTGGGAGGCGTATTGTAACGTAAATAGACCCATGTTTCGGTGGTACGACCACGCACATTGCCGGGAATCTTTTGTTCGGGTGTGCCCCAGGCAAGCCACACCGCGTCCATGGTCATCCCTGTGCGAATCTGCCCCTGGCTGACCAATGCCTGGTCTGTCGGCGTGAGGCTCTGATAGATTTCCGGGTGTTGTGAAATGCGGGCTCCCGTAGTTCCGCAGCCGCCAAAAATCAGCGCTACAGCGATTACCGCGAATGTCAGCGCGACGCGCGCCACTCGACCCATCATCCGGTACGATGATGCGTCCGCCCTGTCGCGTCAATGAATGGGTTGGTTGATTCGTTGTCGCGTTCCCAGTAACATGTCGCTGCAATGCAGGACCGTTACGGCCATCGGATTTCCTATCTGCGCGTCTCAATCACGGACCGTTGTAACGAGCGATGCAGCTATTGCATGCCGCAGGAATTGCAGGAGTGGTTGCCGCGCCACGAAATCTTGACGTATGAAGAAACGCTGCGGCTCATTGGCATCGCGGCGGAACTCGGCGTCTCGAAAGTGCGAATTACTGGTGGCGAACCGCTGACACGCCGGGGCATACTCGATTTCGTTAGGCAAATTCCTCAGATTCCCCGGATCACAAGCATCGGTCTTTCGACGAACGGGACCTTGCTCGCTCGCGAAGTCACACCCGGCACAACAATGGCGGAAGCGCTACGCGTTGCCGGTGTGCAGTCGGTGAATATTTCGCTCGATACCCTCGATGCCGCGGTTTATTCGCAGATCACGGGTCGAGATTTCCATACACAGGTGCTTGATGGAATTGACGCAGCGATCGCCGCAGGATTCGACCAGATCAAACTCAACGCCGTCCTCATGCGGGAGCGCAATGAACATCAACTGCTGCCGCTCATCGAATTCGCTGCAACGCGAAATCTTCTGCTTCGCTTTATTGAACTGATGCCGGTGAGCACCACAGAGGTTCTAAGCGAGAATAATTTTATGTCGGTAATGGAGGCGAAACGGCTGGTCGAGTCGGTTTATGGGAGTCTTATTCCCGAGACTGAGTTCCGCACGAATGGTCCAGCCACTTACTACCAGATTCCGGGACGCGCCCAGCGCATAGGTTTCATCGGTGCGATGACGAACATGCATTTTTGCGAGAACTGTAACAAGCTGCGGCTCACGTGTGATGGAAAGTTGCGCCCATGTCTAGGCAGCTATTTGGAGTTTGATATCATGGAACCGCTGCGGGCGGGCGCGAGCGATGAACAGCTCAAGGAGTTTTTTCTTAACGTGGTCGAACGAAAACCGCGGGAACACGATTTTCGAAACAATTACCAGCCCAATCGCAAAATGATTGCCATCGGCGGGTGATGCGTGACGGGCCGCTTTTTGAGCTGTCATGTTGAGCGAAGCAAAACATCTCTGACTGACGAAAATGATCGGAGATTCTTCGCTACGCTCAGAATGACAGCATGGGAAAGATGAAAAGACTCACTCACATCGATTCCGATGGTCGCGCGCAAATGGTTGATGTTTCAACGAAACCGCTCAGTAAACGAAGAGCCGTTGCAGGTGGAAAGATTCGGCTTCAGCGGGAAACGCTCGATCTGATCGCAAGAGATCAGATCTCCAAAGGCAATGTCTTTGCTACGGCGCGGATTGCCGGGATTCAGGCCGCAAAGCAAACTGCGCACCTCATTCCTCTTTGCCACACACTGCCGCTGGGCCAGGTGAACATCGATATTGTTGCTTCAAATGAAGGAGCGGAGGTGAAATGCAGCGCGCAGACGATTGCGCAAACCGGAGTCGAGATGGAGGCTTTGATCGGCGTCACCGTTGCATTGCTGACGATATACGACATGTGCAAGGCGGTAGACAAGCAGATGGCCATCACCGAAGTGCACTTGATTGAGAAGACGAAACAGCCGCTGCGCGCGCTGGAATAATAGAGTAGTGGAGTGATGGAGTAATGAGGTCGTGAAAAATAACCAGCACTCCAACACTCCAATACCCCAACACTCCAATAACATAGTCGTTGGTATCATCACGATTTCTGATCGCGCCAGTGCGGGTGATTACGACGACCTGGGCGGGCCTGCCTTGAAACAAGTCGCACAGAAGATTGGCTGGCACGTTTTAGCCGAAGCGATTGTGCCAGACGAGATAGGTCGAATTCAGGAAACAATTCGATCGTTTGCCAGGCAAGGTTGCGGCTTAATTCTAACGACGGGCGGCACGGGTATCAGCCCGCGTGATGTTACGCCGGAAGCGGTTCGTTCCATGATGCGAGTAGAATTGCCGGGTTTCGGAGAAGTAATGCGCGCCGAATCGATGAAGATTACGCCCAATGCCATTCTCTCACGCAACCTTGCCGCGGTCGTCGATCAGGCTCTGGTGATCGCGCTGCCAGGGAAACCGAGCGGCGCTGTGGAATGTCTCAACTTTGTGCAAGGTGCAATCCCGCATGGTGTCGCGGTTGCGCAAGGCACGCCGACGTCGTGCTGAAACTTTCGGCCACGCATTAATTCGGCCAAATCAGCAGGCGCATCAGTTGCGCGCCATAACTCGTCACATGCGCGCTTGCTCCGCGACCCGAAACTATGTCGCGAGTGAGATAGGAACATTCAGCCGTGTTATTTTTTACGTAGCTAACCACGGGTTGCGCGACTCGTCTGTCGGTTGATTCAATCTTAAGGGGGACACTGGAACGCGCGAAGGAGACTTCCCATGAGGATCCACTTCGTTTTCCTGCTGCAGACATCCATGGATACAGCGTTTGCAAATCGAGGTGCCGCGCGTTTGGCAACGTGACCTTATAGAATGTCTCTTCGGCGGAGAGAAATTCGGGAATTGTGAGTGCCGGATTTTTTCGGAGCGCCAAATAAAGGCGCGCCACGTCGAGACCGGCGAGGTTCATCCCGTTGTAGAGGCCATGGCGATTGGCATCGTTTCTAAAAAATGTGTTGTACCAGCCTTCGAATTGGCGACTGAACATCAGGCACAATTCCAGATGCAGATGTGCGCGTTCGCGGTTTATGCCCGCTCCGGTGTAACCCATCACCGCGACAGGTTGACCACGCCTCACCGTCTCTCCGGGCTGCACTGACATCGAGCTGAGATGGGCATATAGACTGTAGTAACTCGAGCCGCCCCAGCGATGCTCGATTACGATGTATTTGCCGTAATTTGAGTAGCCAGCGACGGGACTGATGTGTACGACTTCTCCGTCGGCAATGGCGCGCACTTCGTCCTGCGGCTCGCCATTTGCATCGCGGTGCACGGAGCGGATATCGATACCTTCGTGAAACCGGGTATAAATGACGCCTCCCCCAGTGCTTTTCGGATCACGGACAAAACCATATTGTCCCCCTTCCCACGGTGCCGATTTCGCGCCGTCATAGTCCCGGTCGACTGATTGATAAAAAGCAGGGCCATCGCCCGAAAAGAGAGCATCATTGTCCGTGGGCAGAACAAGATCGATAACCTGATTTTGTGCCGTTTGCATTGTCATCGAAGCAGAGAAAAGGAGAGCGAAAACCACTCCGCCGAACAATAATCGCATGGACGATAAACTGCTTAGTGCTTTCGTTCCCCGGGCGAGCGCCACTGTTTTTTCATTAGCTCAACATCCGCGGCAGTTAGTCCTGACGGAACATAAATTTTTCCGTCCGACACCCGCTTGTCGATCTGTAGTTCCGTGATCATTCTGCCGTTGATCAACACAAAGAGAAAGCCGCCCCGGCGCTCGACGCTCAACGTATCGAGCACGACGCGTCCGTGATCGTCGAGCTGAAACAATGCGCCAAAGGTCCCGTTCTTCGCTGGGTGCGGAGAAAAGGCCATGACATCGTGCTCGGTAATCCACGGCAGTTTTTCGATGGCAACATCTTTCCCGGAAGACGTCGCGTGCGCGGGTATTGAGAACACATCAGTGTCTCGAGGGTTTGCTTGCGCATGGACGCGAAACGTGCAGTGTCGTTCCTTCGCTGCTGCATCAATCAGCGCAAAACACAGGCAAAATACGAATACACAAAGAATTCTCATGCCGATTGACTGCGAAAACATTCGCGAGTTCATAAATGGTTTGACAGCAATTTTGCAACTTAGAAAAATTTTCGGGCTATTTAGGGCCTCATGAAGCGCCGCCTTGTTTTGCTGGTTCTGATGGTTTTTGTGGCTGGGGCCATGGTCGGTCAGGACGTTACGCCCACGCCTGCGCCGACGCGAAAACGAGGCTGGTTGAGCCGCATCCTTCATCCGTTTTCTCCCAACGTCGTTCCGCAATATAAAGATCCGCGGCTGCGTGGGCTCGCCCTCGATCTGCAAATCACTCCGCAAACCGTGAAATTATCTGAAGTGAGGCAGCTCAGCGTGAAAGTAACACTGGCAAATCTATCCAAACGGCCTGTCACGCTCGATTTTCCCACGACTCAGCGCATTGAAATCTATCTAACGAATTCTGCGGGCGAAGTCCTGACAAAGTGGTCTGAGAACCACGCGATCGCTGAAAAAGCTGGGACAATTTTAGTTAACCCGTCCGAGCGAATTGAGTACAACGAAACCATCTCGACCCGTGAGCTTACGCCCAATAAGGTTTTTATCGCCGAGGTTTTCTTTCCTCAATTTGTGGAGCTGCGGATTCGGCAAAAGTTTTTGGCAGTGCCGTGATCAGAGGGTGGAGTGGTGGAGTGATGGAGTGATGGAGTGATGTCTTCTGAAGCATCTTCAACACTCCAACACTCCAACATTCCATTACTCCTTTTCTCCGACTACCACATGCACCCGCAGGGACATCGTGTGCAGCGGTACACGCAGGAATTGCTGCAGCCTTGGGCTGATTCGGCGCGGAGCTTAGGGTTAAAGGATATTGCTTTCACCGATCACGATCGTTACCACGCTGGAATCGATTTTGATGAAATCAATCGGTTGCGGGAACGAAATCCCGATTTACGGATCCGCTCGGGAATCGAGTTGGATAACGATCCGGTCCATTCACCGGCCGGCCGCAAATGGATCGAAAGAAATTGGGACAAGCTGGATTTCGTTCTCGGCTCCGTGCATTTTCTGGAACGCGCCGACCAGATGTTCGACAGCGTGCCGGATGGCGCAGGCCAATTCGAAGGGAGGAACATTGACGAGATGTATAGCGATTACTTTCGCCGTCTACGCGAACTGATAGCGACTGGGTTGGTCGACTCTCTTGCCCACTTGGATTTGATCAAAATCCATGGACATCGCTCGACAGCAAACATCGGCACGCTAGTCAATGAGACACTTGAATTGATTCGTGCGCGCAATCTTGCGATCGAACTTTCCACCGCCGGTTGGCGCAAACCAGTGAACGAACTTTATCCCAGCGATTCAATCATCCATTTGGCGATAGACAAGGGGATCCCATTTACAACGGCCTCCGATGCGCACTCACATGTCCAACTTGGCGAAAATTTTGACAGGCTAGCGGACAAGATGGCCAAAATGGGCATTGGCCAAGTATGCATTTTCGAAAAACACACACGTACCGAGGTGCCGCTACAACTGTAGATCGAGCTGCGATTCTTTGTTCGCAGAAAAGGCTTGTTCTGTTTCCGGCGGCAGCGGCAGATCGAAACCGAGCCGTTCAGAGAGGCGTTGACACGTCTCCGGTGCAAACCCTTCAAAGTGATTGCCCGCAAATGCCCAGACACTGCGCACATCTGCAAGATGCCGCTGAATTTTCAGCGACCAGCTTTCCAAAGCGGCTTCGCGTTTCCAGAGTAAATTTTCATAACGATGTATGTGGCCGCCATCCGCGTCGTACTTGGTCACGTAATCGCCAAGCAAGCGCAGGTAAAGAAAATCAGTCGTGCATGGCAGAAATTCGAAAGGTGCAAGGTTTCGCTCGTTGAGCGGAGTGGTGTCGGCCCACACCCAGCAAATGCGGTACTTTTCCGCCAGCCGAATAAACTGGGGGCGATGCCAGCCGGCGTGACGAAATTCAATGGCAAACCGGAAATCCCGCGGCAATTGTGCCACGAATTTGCGCAGCGCGTGTTTCCCTTCTGCAGGTGTCAGCGAAGGCGGGAGCTGAACGAGAATAACATGTAGCTTTGGCCCGAGTGGTTCGATCGCGCGGAAAAATGAACGTAGCTCTGCTGCGCAATCTCGGAGACGGCAAATGTGGGTGATGTGACGGGGAAGCTTGCAGGTAAACCGAAAGCTGGCGGGAGTCGTTTCGGCCCAGCGGCGCACCGTTGCTTCGGTCGGTGCAGCGTGAAATGTGGAATCCACTTCGACGGCCGGAAAATGGCCTGCATAAAATTCAAGCCAGTGCGATTCCGGCAGATCATGCGGATAAAAGACACCGCGCCAGTCGTCGAAGCTCCATGCGCACGAGCCGATGCGTATCTTCTGTTGATCCGTGAGATTCAAGTGAATTCAAACCTTAATCGGTTTTGCGCGTGGAAAAAGCTTCTGCCCTAACGAACATTATGTGATTTGAGTATGGCGTTGCACGTAGCGCTGCCGGCTGTTGAAACTTGACTGGCAACAGAAGTTAATTACCCTGCGACACCCGAATGCAATTCCTTTTTCGAGTCGTTTTAATGCTGATTGCGGTCGTGTTCTTTGTACCCGAACAGAGCGGGGCCACGATCGTTTTTAAACCGAACAAAGCGGAGTACGTCACCACCTGGCGAGGAAGAAATAAGCGGCAATGCGGCGGAGATGTACCAGACGGCACAGAGTGCCGAAAAGGAAAACAATCTCAAGCGCGCGATCAGAGCTTACAGGACCCTTGTCAAACGTCACCCAAAAGACGCGCTGGCTCCCACTGCTCTTTTTCGTGCTGCTCAATTACAGGAACAGACGCACCAATATACTCCAGCAGCCGAATCATACCTCCAGTTGGTTGAAAGATACGCGAGCAGCGCACACTTCGATGAAGCGATCGAGGGGCAATTTCGGGTTGGTGAGGTTTACCTTAACGGAAAAAAATTAAAGGTGTTGGGGATTCCGATCGCGTCTGCGTTGGATCGAGCGGTAACCATATTCGCGAATGTTGTGCGCACCGCTCCGTATGGAAGATACACTGCACGAGCGCAGTTTAATATCGGGATGGCCCGTGAAAAGCAGGGAGCAAACGATGCAGCGATCCAGGCGTATCAAGCCGTGGTGGATAAGTTTCCTGACGAGCCAATAGCAGTCGATGCCCAATATCAAATCGGTTACATTTGGTTCACGGCCTCACAGCAAGGCACCAACGACGCCGCGGCCGCAAATAATGCGAAAACGGCTTTCCAGGATTTCCTTTTTCATTATCCCAAGAGCGAGAAAGCAGCACAGGCGCGCAAGGATCTCGACATTCTCGAGCACAAGCAGACAAACAATTCTTTTAAGGTCGCGAAATTCTACGATAAGCAAAAATATTATCGGGCTGCGGTCATATACTACAATGAAGTGATTCGGCAGCAGCCGGGGTCAGAGGAAAGCAACAAGGCAAAGAAACGGATCGATCAACTACGCGCTAAATACGGCGATGCTGCGCTGCAGCCCGCCATACCGGCTTCAGAAACCGCAAAGAAAAAGCCCGAAACGCATGGAGGTAGAACTGCCAGAAGCGGATCGGCTAAGCCGGGTGCACCGAATAACGAAGCGCCACTGCCTCCATCAGAAGGCGAAAGCTCACTTCCGCCGCCGGCTTCGCTCGCGCCGGATACCACTACTGCGCCTGAACCTCTGCCGCCTCTGCCGGGCACGAGCACAACCTCCGATCCTTCGGGCGCTCCGGCAGCATCGTCCTCCCCCGAAGAAGAGTCCGCCTTACCGGCGCCTTGAAAGCCTCACTCGCGACAATCCTTTGCCTCGCGATCTCCGGGTGCCTTGGATATCACGTCGGGCCGGTAAAGCCGTACTATCTCCGGGACATTCACAGCATTGCGGTGCCCACGTTTAAGAATCGGACGCTGGTGCCGCGCATCGAAGTGTTGGTGACCGATACGCTCATTAAACAATTCCAACAGGATGGCACGTTTGTCATTACAAGCGACGACAAAGCGGACGCCACCTTGAGTGGAGAGATATCTCGCATCAACCGCCTGCCGGCACGCTCGGTGCGCGGGAATGTGCTGGCCACAACGGAATTTAACCTCGCGCTAACCTTAAAATATTCGCTTACTGCACGAGACGGCAAACCGCTTGCAGGCCCGGGCGAGGTAACCGGTAGCACCAGTTTCTTTGTCACCAGCGACGTAACAACAGACGAACGACAAGCTTTGCCACTCGCCACCGAGGACCTCGCCACCCGATTAGTTACTCAACTAAGCGAGGGATGGTGATGAGATGAAAGGCGAAGAGAGGCTATGGGTAATTCTCAACGAGAAACTCGATAATTTGCGCGCGACCAATCGCCTGCCTCAGGCAATCCGGGTCGCCGAAACAGCGCTGGAAGTTGCCAGGCGGGCATTTAAAGGAAACCAGACGGCCCTCGCGACGAGCTTTGAGAAACTAGGCCAACTGCTCGAACAAAAGGGAGATCACGCTGGGGCGGAAGCGTATTTGCGGAAAGCGCACGCGATTCTCGAAAAAGGAACCCCGACAGATCAGCGCGCCATCTACCGCTCGGCGCGACGATTGGCTCTGCTCTTCGACAGTCTTGGTCAATCCGAAGAAGCGATCGATTTTTACCAGAAAGCAATAGCTGCTGGAACCGAGGTCGAAGACGTCCCCTATTCAGATATCGGAACCATGCTAAACAACGTCGCCCTCATTCTCCGCAAGTCGGGCCGGCAAAAGGCGGCCGAACCGTGTTATCTGCGCGCCTTGGAGATTTATGAGAAGCAACTCGGACCTGACCACGCAGATGTGGCATCGGTGCTGAACAATCTGGCGGTCTTTTATACCAACGAACGCCGATACACGGAAGCCGAGAAACTACATCTTCGGGCCCTGGCGATCAGAGAGAACCTACAACCTCGCCCGATCGCCGATATTGCTCAGTCGAAATGCAATCTGGCGGTGGTCTATCATTCTCGTGGTGATTATGCGAAGGCGGCAGAACTCTATCAATCCTCACTCAAGAGCTGGGAGCAAGTCGAGGATAAGCCGTCGAAAGACTATGAAATTGTCGTTTCCAATTATGCCGATCTTTTGCGTTCCCTTGGCCAAGTGCGCAAAGCGCATCAATTAGAGGTCCGCGCACGCAAGAAACTGGCGAGCTGAGTTATTCCCTCGGAATTGCTTCGATTCAGCTTGCAGGCACGCTGGCACCCTCGCATTGTAAGACCCCGCTTTTTGCTCGCGTGGCGGAACTGGCAGACGCGTACGGCTCAGGACCGTATGGGGAAACCCGTGGAGGTTCGAGTCCTCTCGCGAGCAGTTACTCGTTTCGTCAAACCGCCTCTGAGTTCTACCCGCAACCGCGCGATGTTACAGGGACTGCAGGTGCTTATTTAGAGCCGGCTTTCCTTCTGGCTGCCCAGCGCGCTTTCATTAGCTCGGAAAGTCTCCTTCGTCCGGCAGGTGTTAGCGCACCCGATTTCCGGGTAGAAGTCTTTTGTTTTCCGCCTGCTTTCCTTCTTGCCGCCCAGCGCGCTTTCATTAGCTGGGAAAGCTTCCTTCGGCCGGCCGGTGTAAGCTGACCTCTCTTAGGGGCTGCTGCTCCGGTACTCTTAGCAGGAGCTGCTGCTCCAATGCCTCGCCTCTTTGCCCAACGAGCTCGTGCCGCCGCCGCAAGCTTCGCTCTCGTGGCAGGCGAGAAGAATCGTCCAGTGGCGGTGGGACTCGCCGGAGCCGTTGGCCTTTGAGGTGCCCCTCGCAAAAGAGAGGAAAGGCGTCGTTGCAGATTATCGATTTGCTGGCGAATTGAAATCGCTTCCTGTAGATCTTTAACAGATATGTCCATCCCGCTAGATAGCCGTAGTTGTCGAGTATGGCAATTAGTAATTTTATGGCGAGTTTCCGGCCTTGTTCCTCAATGTTAGCTTGTTAGCTATACCATGAGTCACAAGACGGGCTCCCTTAACAAATGCGCGCTGCTGTTTCAATGAGATTTCCGACATGAGTACCAAACCTGCATACGTTCGCGAAATGTTTGGAGCGATTGCGACCCGCTACGATCTGGCGAACCACTTGCTTAGCTGCGGCATCGATTTCTACTGGCGAGCGCGCGCGGCTCAGATCGTCCAGACCTGGCATCCGCATACGATCGCTGATCTTGCAACCGGCACGGGAGATCTGGCGCTGGCAATACAAAAGAAATTACCGCACGCGGAACTGACCGGTGTCGATTTCCTGCCGGAAATGCTCGAGCTGGCGCGGCGCAAAGGGGTGCGGCGGCTGGTGCTGGGTGATGCGATGAAACTCCCGTTTGAAGATGCATCGTTCGATTGTGTGACTATCGCCTTTGGCCTGCGCAACCTTGAAAACTGCTCAGCCGCACTTACTGAAATGTGGCGCGTGCTTAATCCCAAAGGGCACCTGCTCGTGTTAGAGTTCTCGTTGCCGCCAACGGCGATTCTTCGCGCCGCATATCGCTTTTATTTGCATCGCTGTCTGCCATTGCTTGGCTCCTTTCTAACACAAAAGAAAAGCGCCTATGACTACCTCGGTGATTCAATCGAAGAGTTTCCGAGTGGAGATGCAATGTGCGAATTGATGCGGCGAACCGGTTACGTTTGTCCCGGCTTTGAACGTTTGACCGGAGGAATCGTTACAATCTATACCGCTGCAAAATCGTAGGCCAACGTGACAAGCAAAACACGGAAAGTCCCTTGCCACAGTGCGCAAAGAGAGGTACAAAACTCGGCGTGATTGATTACATCCAAAAAGGCGGATTGTTGATGTGGCCAATCCTGGCCTGCAGCATTATCTCAATTGCTGTTTTTGCGGAGCGCCTGTTTTACTTTCATCGCGCAACCATCCATATAAGCGAGTTCTTGAAAGGACTGTCGAACCTCATCCGCCGTCGCAATTTTGCTGAGGCTTTGCATGAGTCCGCCGGTACACCAGGCCCCATGGCGCGAGTGATTCATGCTGCGATTATCCGGCACGATGCGCCTCGGAGCGAATTGCGCGATATCGTACAGGAAGCCGCGCAACTGGAAGTCCCAAAGTTGGAGCGATTTCTTCCCGTACTTGCTACCATTGCTTTCCTGACGCCTTTGCTAGGTCTGCTCGGAACCGTCGCAGGCATGATCGACGCTTTTGGAACGATCGCCTCTAGCGGTGGTTATGCTACCGTGACGGAGCTTTCGGGTGGCGTTTACAAGAGTTTGCTGACGACTGCGGCTGGGCTCGTTGTAGCAACACCGACATTTGTTGCCTACAGCTATCTTTCGTCACGGGTAAATACCATGATGCACGACATGGAGCGCGCAGGCATTGAGATTGTCCACATGTTGACCGAAAGCCGTCCAATTAGCGGCATCATCAGTTTCCAACAACCTGATGAGACTGTGCGTGACATTGAAGCACGGCAGGACCTTTAACGGCGAACGGCTTCATTCCTTTGGTTCGTTGAAGCGAAAACTTCAAGGCGTTGACTGTGAAACTCAGCCGAACAACAAACTATAACTTCGCGTGGCTTTTGCTGATCGGGCTGATCGACCTGACTTTCCTCCTCGCTTTTTTTCTGTTGCTGAGTTCGAATTTTATCCTGCAACAAGGCATCTCAATCTCGATGCCGTTTTCGCGTTTTTCACTCGGCCCGCAGAGCAATCAACAAATCATCAGTATCACTGGCGGAGCAGTTCCCGCGATTTATTTTCAGGACCAGCGGGTCACGATGGAGCAGCTTGGGCCTTTACTCGACGGAGCCAAGCGCAAGGATCAGTCCATCATTATCAAGGCCGATCGTTCTGCTTCCTATGAAACAGTCGCTGAAGTGACAAACGCCGCGCTCGAACACGGCATCAAGTCCGTCGCGCTCGCTGCAACTCCGCCACGATGAATAACGTCGCTTCTGAGATTGCAGCCGAACCGCTTCTTTTCAGCTGGGATTGCCCTCGAAGGCAAAAGACAATGCTCGCGGCTTTTCTGGTGCTGTCGCTAATGGCCCACTCACTGTGCTTTTATATCTTCCAAATTGTTTATCCAACGCCGGTAGCGCTGCTGCCGCCGCCGGGCCGCGTCACATTTATAGCGTCCGACTCCGAAGAAGGCCGCACGCTGCTTCGTTGGATTGATGCTGAAGATCCTGCGGTTGCTTTCACAACCCAGCCGCCACCGGAAGCAAGGCTTGGTGCTCTGCCAATGACTGAGCATCTGCCGTCATATTCTGCGGTAGAGCTAATTCTCAAAGAACTTCCACCATCGAAGCCGGATCTAAGGATTCCCAGTTCCCAGCCACCAGGCGCCGTACCTTCTGTCGTTCGGACAACGGCTTCCAGCAGAGGCATTCCCACGACATACATTTCCTTTTCCAAGGAACTCGATCAATTTGGAACTCCGACTGTGCCACAATCCGGTTTCGCGTCGTCGACCAAAGAAACACCTGAAACACTTCGGTTTCGCATAGCAGTAAACGATTTGGGTGAAATTCGATACTGCTTTCCGATCAACTCATCGGGTAATCGGGCCTTGGACGAACAAACGCGCTTACGTATCGTCCGTAGCCGTTTCTCACCAAGCAGACAAGCCAGCTCTAAAGCTGGCTCTTCTCTCGTTTGGGGTATGGCCACAATTCAATGGGGCAGCGACGTCGCGCACCCCCAGCAAGCACCGGCAGGCACAGTCACGCCGTGATTCGCGTCACTCTTGCTACTCTTGTCACCATTTATCTGCTGCTTTTTCTTGCGGCAGTGTTTCTATTCTGGATAATGGGAGAATGGAACCGCCGGCGGCGAGAGCGACGGTCTCTTCAGCACCGGTTGCGTTGCGTGATTTGCGCGTTCGAGTTTGAGGATCGCACGGATGCGCTGCTTCCACGGTGCCCGCACTGCGGAAGCTTAAACGAACGATTCAGGATGGAGAATATTTAACATGGGAATGTGGATAGGCCGAAACCGCAAAGCCCGCGTGACTTATGGTTTCGATGAGATCGCCCTTGTGCCCGGGCGCGTGACGATCAACCCGACCGAAGTAGATATCACGTTTCGTTTGCCTCGCAAAACAGCGGAACCGCTTGAGTTAAAGATTCCGATCCTCGCCAGCGCGATGGATGGAGTCGTTGATGTCGGCTTCGCCATCGCGATGAACAAACTCGGCGGCCTCGCCGTTTTGAATTTGGAAGGAGTGCAGACGCGCTACAAAAATCCGCAGGAGGTGCTGCAAAAAATCGTCGACGCAAGTAAATCCGAGATTACTGCGTTGCTGCAGCGAATTTACCAGGAACCCATCCAGCAGGATCTTATTGCGGCGCGTCTGCGCCAAATCAAGGACGCCGGTGTTGTAGCCGCGGTGAGTTCCATTCCTCAGCGCGCAGTGGAATTTGGCAGGATCGCCCAAGAAGCCGGCGCGGACGTTTTCGTTGTGCAGAGCACAGTTTCCACTGTCCGTCACATTTCGTCGGAGTACAAGTCGCTCGATCTTGAAAAATTTTGTCGCGAAATGCGTATCCCTGTGATCGTAGGAAACACGGTCGGGTACGATGTTACTCTCGAGATAATGGAGTGCGGGCCGGCTGGAGTCCTGGTTGGTGTCGGGCCAGGAGCTGCTTGTACTTCGCGTGGTGTGCTCGGACTCGGGGTTCCGCAGGTGACTGCCACGGTCGATTGCGCGGCGGCCCGTGACGCTTACTTCAAAAAAACATCACGCTATGTACCGATTATCACTGACGGCGGCATGAGCAGAGGCGGTGACGTTTGCAAGGCGCTCGCTTGCGGCGCAGACGCAGTCATGGTGGGCAGCGCATTTGCCAAAGCGCACGAAGCGCCAGGACGCGGATACCATTGGGGCATGGCTACTCCGCACGCCAACCTGCCTCGTGGCACGCGCATCAAGGTGGGCGCGACCGGTTCATTGAAGCAAATTCTATTCGGCCCGGCCGAAGTTGATGACGGCAGCCAAAATCTCGTCGGCGCAATCACCACTTGCATGGGCAACGTAGGCGCGCGCAATCTTCCTGAGTTCCAGCAAACAGAAATTATCATCGCGCCTTCCATTCGGACGGAGGGAAAACTCTTCCAGACTGTGCAAAACGTCGGCATGGGAACCAGCTGACGCTTCCAGGTTTCAACCTTAACGCTATATCGTCATGTCCGAGCGCAGAGTAGTCATCACCGGTATGGGTGTTGTCACGCCGGTTGGCAACAGCATTGAGACGTTTTGGTCGAACCTGAAAAACGGCGTCAGCGGCATCCGTACTATCGACGCGTTTGATACCACCGAGTACGATTGCAAAATCGGGGGACAAGTCCGCGATTTCGATCCCAAGCCGTTCTTCAAAAATCCAAAAGACGTGCGGCGTACCGATCGCTTTACGCATCTTGCAATGGCCGCAGCAAAAATGGCCGTCGCGGACAGCGGAATCGATATGGACAATCTGAAGGAACGCGACCGTTTCGGCGTGATCGTTAGCACCGGAATTGGCGGCCTGAAAACGTTACAGGATCAGTTGCAGATCCTGGTGACGAAGGGGCCCGGGCGAAACTCCCCCTTCACGATCCCAATGTTAATCAGCAACATGGCTGGCGGTGTCATCTCGATGGAGTTCAACCTGCGCGGCCCAAATCTCTGTATCGTCACCGCTTGCGCTACGTCGAACAACGCCATCGGTGAGTCCTGGCGAATCATCAAGTTTGGCGACGCCGATATTTTTCTCGCTGGGGGTGCTGAGGCGTCCATTGTTGAAATCGGCGTCGCAGGTTTTTCGGCCATGAGGGCGCTCAGCAAGCGCAACGATGAGCCTGAGCGCGCCTCCCGGCCGTTCGACCGGGACCGCGATGGTTTTGTCATGAGCGAAGGCTCAGGAGTCGTCGTCGTGGAGGAGTTGGAACACGCCCGGGCGCGCGGCGCAAAGATTTACTGTGAAATCACGGGATACGGAGTCTCCGCGGATGCCTACCACATGACTGCGCCGCCTCCGAATGGCGAAGGCGCCGCGCGGGCCATGAAAATGGCGCTGGACCACGCGCGCGTCTCACCTGCGCAAGTCGATTACATCAACGCGCACGCTACTTCCACCGACATCGGCGATCTTTGCGAAACTCGCGCCATCAAGCAAATCTTTGGCGAATATGCGGACAAGGTTTCGATCAGTGCGACGAAATCGATGACCGGGCATTTGTTAGGCGGCGCTGGCGGAATAGAGATGGCCGCCTGCGCATTGGCCATCCGCGACTCTATAATCCCCCCCACCATCAACTTGGAAAATCCGGGCGAAGAATGCGACCTCGATTACACACCCAACGTTGCCCGCGAGAAAAAGGTGCGCGTAGCACTTAATAATTCCTTTGGGTTTGGCGGCCATAACGCCACCCTGGTCGCGAGCGCGTTTGAAGATTAGCACTCGCCGCGGCGACCTCCGATTGCGACGGCGCAATCGCTTTGACTAGTCACTCGTCACTTGGCACTGTTCAAGTGGCTGTCCCAATGCGGGCATAGCTTAATGGTAAAGTTCCAGCCTTCCAAGCTGGCCATGCGGGTTCGATTCCCGTTGCCCGCTCATTTAACTAGCTGCGTCTTTTTGGAACAATTCTGTCGACCTTAGCAGTTCTTCAATGGCGTCGGCCTCTTTTTTAACCCCGCGTTGGAGGACTCCAATCATTTCGACGCCTCGGGGCGACAAAGATTCTTCGCGCAGCAAGACATCCAGCCCGAGCAACAGTGGCCCCAATGGCTCACGGAGCAGATGCGTAATGTGCTTAACAAAATCGGCATTGCGAGGTACGCTCGGTTTCAGCGTAGCGCTCAACTGACGCCCAGCTTCTTGATGTTCCTCAACGAATTGGACAGTCGCTTCAATAATGACGTTGTCGAAAAAGCCTTCCACAATTCGCTGTGCGGCATTCTGTGCGTCAAAATCAAAACCTCGTTCCTCAGCGGCGAATGTTTTGACCCAGGTGTCAATAAAGCTCCGACGGATAAGGCAGATCTCGCGGATTAGTTCTTCCAGCTTGTAACCTTGTCGCCAGCGCTTCCAGCCGTGCGCTCTGGCATCCTGCCTCGCCTCTCGCTTGATCTCCTTCGCATCGGGCTGCTTGAGGAGAGCCGCGAGCTCAGTGCAGAGCTCCGGGAGATGATCAAGTAGCTGTGTATAGGTAAGATCGTCCGAAGTAGAAATGCTTGGGTGCTTATCGACTGCAGCGATCCAGGAATGAAGAATCTGGTCCCGGTGGGCGAGTACAAAATCGCCAAACTCCGCGACTGCTCCCGCGGCAGACTTCCTTTGAGCGTAACGAGTGATGTGGTCCTCCGAACGTTATTTGGAGGTCAATACCTCCGCGATCTTAAGGTAAAGTACTACCACCAAAAGCTCGGAGCCGAAAGGTGGATTTTGCGGGTGCACCGGGACTAAATCCGTCTGCCGCGACACTCGCTGATGCTTACGGCGTAAGGAAAATCTTGCCTGTATAAGGGTCTTCTACTGCAGTACCCGGCGGAAAACCGAGAACTTGGACGTAACCCGCATCCGGCGCGAATGGACTCGTAACTAAACCCGGTTTACCTGGGACTGGGGTTCCATACGGTAAATCGGCCGTTTGGTCGCGTCCGTTCGTGGCTGACTTCGCCCATCGGACGTCAGTCTGACCGTCGGGCATCGGGGTTGGCTTGTCCGAAGTTTGAGCATTCGAAGCATCGCTTGAAGGAATCTTTTTATGCTTATGCACACTCCGGTGCGGCCGCGGCGTCTCTTTCGGGTGAGCAATTGCGCTACGTAGCGTCCTGAAAAAATCCCTGAAAGGCCCTGCTTTCGCCGTGTCATTGCCCGCCACCAGGCAGATTGACAACAAGATTACGAGCCCGTGTCGTCTTCCTTTCACCAAGACTGCTTCGTGTCACGCGCTTGCTATGAGTGTAAGAAGGGTAGATGCCCGGGCGCCGTTCTAGCTGGGAAAAGCCGCAGCATTCGAAATTCCGCGACTTTTTGTCGCTGACATTCCAGGAACGCCCGTCAATTCGCTTGGTAGCAGGATCTCCCGAACGGTCTATGATTCTCGTCAGTCGCTACTGATCCGGCGCCAGCAACTCGCGATTCCGCCAGGCGTACCCAACCCCTGAATAGAGGGTCAGAGCAACCGTAATCCAGACCAATACCGGGCCAGCTTGGTTCCACGCCCGCAGCCACCAGGTGGGTGTCTCATTCGCGTAATGAAGTTCGGCAATCGACAGGAGCGCGAGAAAGAAAATGATAGTAACGATTTGCCACGACGTCTTTTGTTTGCCAAGGCTTTCTGATGGCAAAATTCGCCCCTTGGCGCTTGCCATCATCCGCAGACCCGTGATCAGAAAATCGCGCGCCACTACAGTCGTCGCTGCCCATGCTGGCACTCCTTTCAGAGGGACGAGTGAAATGAACGCCGCTGCGACCATGATTTTATCTACTAGCGGATCCATCAATTTGCCGAAGTTCGTGATGACCCCGTAACGTCGTGCGATTTCGCCGTCGATGAAATCAGTGAGACCGGCAATCAGAAAAATGACCAGCGCAGCGGTGCGCGCATAATGCCAGGACGAATTGAGCAACAACACGAAGAGCACCGTCAACGCCAGCCGGCTCAGAGTAAGTCGGTTCGCCCAATTCATACCATTGCCGCCTCACTGTGCGAGGCGCGGTGATGACTCTCAAGCTTGAACCGTGGTCGTTTCCAAATCGGCACTTTCTTTTTCAACTCGTTTACAACCCACTGACTTGCTCGGAAGCCTTCGCTCCGATGTGAACTCGCCACTCTCAGAAAAAGAGATGGTTCTCCAACTGCGATAAATCCAATTCGGTGATGAACTGTGACGAGCTTGAGCCCAAATCGATCTGCGGCCTGTTCGGCGATTCGTCTCAACTGATGCTCGGCCATTTCCCGATGCGCATCATAATCAATTCCTTCGATTTCGCTGCCGTCTTCGATTGGTCGGACTATGCCCCAAAAATCCACCACGGCGCCAGCGCCGGCGACGTCACTTATCCGGGCCGCGAGCGGTGCCTGTGTTACCGAAATTTCGCAAACGAAATTTGCCATGCGCTTAAACTGCTCGCTACAGTGACTCTTTCTGCGTAGAGCAGCCATCAAAGGAGATACAAAAATGAACACGAATCAATGTGATATTGGTCTGATCGGCCTCGGTGTGATGGGCGAAAATCTCGTCCTGAACATGGAATCGAAAGGTTTTTCGGTCGCGGTGTTCAATCGCACCACTGAGGTCACGGAAAAATTTCTGGCTGAACGCGGCAAGGAAAAAAACATTCAGGCTACCCGCACGCTGGAGGAATTTGTCGCGGCGCTCAAAAAACCGCGTATCGCCATGCTGATGGTAAAAGCGGGTCAGCCTGTCGATTCGGTAATCGGACAACTGGCGCCGCTGCTCGAGAAAGGTGATGTGATCATTGACGGCGGAAATTCTCTGTTCACCGACACTCAGCGACGTGAACAAGAATTGCAGAACACAGGAATTCACTTCGTCGGCATGGGTGTATCCGGCGGCGAAGAAGGCGCGCTCAAGGGGCCGTCGCTCATGCCAGGTGGTTCGCGCGAATCGTGGGAAATCATCGCGCCAATTTTCCGCAAGATCGCTGCGCAAGTCGATGGCGAACCGTGCTGTCGCTATATGGGACCTGACGGCGCCGGCCACTATGTCAAGATGGTGCATAACGGTATCGAGTATGGCGATATCCAATTGATTTGTGAAGCGTACGCTATTTTGAAGGACATCCTGGGAATGGATGCGGCGCAACTCGCAGACACTTTTGCAGAGTGGAACAAAGGCGAGCTCGAGAGTTATTTAATCGAAATCACATCGCAGATTTTTCGAAAAATCGATCCCGAAACCGGCAAGCCGCTAGTGGATGTGATTCTCGACAAAGCGGGCCAAAAAGGAACCGGCATCTGGACGCTGCAAGCTGCTATCAAGCAATACGTGGTCATCTCCACGATCAACGCCGCAGTCGAAGCTCGTGTGATTTCGTCGCGGAAAGAAGAACGTGTTGCGGCCTCCGAAATTCTGCCGCAACCGCGAGCTCGAATGTTCAAGGGCAATCGCGATCGTTTCGTCGACGCTGTGCGTGACGCACTTTATGCGTCAAAAATTATTTCGTACGCGCAGGGAATGGAGCTTCTTCGCTCAGGAAGCACGACGTACAAATGGAACCTGAACCTCAGCGACATCGCTACGATCTGGCGGGGCGGCTGTATCATTCGCGCCAAATTTCTTAACCGAATCGTCGAGGCATATCGGCGTAATCCTGCGTTGCAAAATCTTCTCCTTGATCGCTATTTCACCAGGGCCATCAAAAGAGCGCAGCCGAAATGGCGGCTCGTTGTTTCGACCGCTATCAAGTTTGGGATACCAGTCCCCGCGTTTTCTGCCTCTTTGGCATATTACGACAGTTATCGCTCTGCTCGGCTTCCAGCGAATCTCCTGCAAGCGCAACGCGATTTCTTTGGTGCGCACACCTACGAGCGCATCGATAAACCCGGCGTCTTCCACACCGAATGGCTGGAGGCCGAGGACAAGCCCGCCGAAAAGCCGGCCGAACCGAAAACACACGAGCCGCATCACGCGGGCGAATAAAGCGTTCTTTGGCCGGCGCACGATCGGCTTGAACGAATGCTTTGGTGAGAACCGCGCCAGTCGCTCTTTCTGGGGAGCGCATGCTGCGGAATTCAGAATTCGTGGCGCGAAGATGCTTTGAATAAAGTTGCCAGCAACTACAGGCTGGCAGCGTGTGTGCTTCGGAACTAAAAATCGCTGCGAAGATATGAAACCATTTGGGACCGGACCCATCGGCCGATTTCTTCGGTTGATTCGTTTTTCTCATACGATTTTCGCGCTTCCCTTTGCTCTTGCTGCGCTGATCGTCGCGGCTGACGGCTGGCCATCGCCGAGAATTCTTTTGTTGGTGATCGTCTGCATGGTATTCGCGCGCACGGCAGCCATGCTTTTCAACCGCGTCGTAGACTGGTCGCTTGATCAACGCAATCCGCGCACGGCTTCGCGGCACTTGCTCGTATCCAAAATTGTCGGCCGTCGTCTTACTGATTCTCGCTTCTTCCGGATTTCTACTGACGGCCTCAGCAATTAATCGGCTGACCTGCATCCTCGCGCCTGTTGCGCTCGCGTTGATTCTTTTCTATTCCGTTACGAAACGGTTCACCAGCGCGACGCATTTTTTTCTCGGACTGGCACTCGCCATTGCTCCAGTCGGCGCATGGATCGCGCAAACAGGGAACGTTTGATCTTGCGCCGCTCGTGCTTGCGGCCGGCGTAGTTTGCTGGGTGGCAGGATTCGATCTGATCTATGCCACCCAGGACTATGATTTCGACCGGCGCGAAGGGATTCGATCGCTGGTGGTGAAACTGGGGATCACGCGCAGCTTGCATCTCGCGCAGCTATTACATCTGCTGACGTTTGTAGCGCTGATCGCTTTTGGATTCGTCGCTAATCTCGGCGCGCTCTACTACTGGTCGCTGCCTCTAATCGCGGCGGCGCTCGTTTACGAGCACAACACCGAAAAACGCGATCTGATCGGAATCAATCGCGCATTTTTCCAGAGCAACGCTTTTGTGAGCGCGGTGTTTCTGATCGCAGTTTGCGCGGATCGATTGATGAGGTAGGGGCGATTGACCTCAATCGCCTCGGCGATTCGGTGAACCGCCGCTACCTACATCGCGTTTAACATCGCAACGCGTCGTTCGTGCCGACCGCCATCGAAGGCGGTCTCGAGCCAAATCCGCACAATTTTTAACACCAAGTCTTCGGGAATCATACGTTCCCCCATCGAGAGCACGTTCGCATCATTGTGATGCCGCGAGAGCTGAGCCGACTCTTCGTTCCAACAAAGCGCGCAACGCACGCCGTGAACCTTGTTTGCTACCATCGCCTCGCCATTACCTGAACCGCCGAAGACAATGCCGCGGTCGCACTCGCCGCGCGCTACTGCTTCTGCCGCAGGACGAATAAAAAGCGGATAATCCACCGGTTCCTCGCTAAACGTGCCGAAATCCTTAACTTCATGCCCGAGCGAGCCGAGCAATTCTTTTACCTTCTCCTTGTAACGGAAACCGGCGTGATCTGAGCCCAGGGAAATTTTCATTTCATCAGTTTGTCATTCCGAGCGAAGTCGATGAATCTCTAATTGTTTCCGGCCACGTGTCGCGGGGAAAGACAATAATCAGAGATGTCTCGACTCCGCTCGACATGAAATTCTCACGCGCCGTGCAATTTCGCCAGTTCGCTCCAGAGTTCACGTTCGCGTTCAGTCAGCTTTTTTGGGATGTTGATCTGAACGACAACGTAGAGATCACCTCGTTTTCCTGAGACTCCGGGTAAGCCGCGTTCACGCAGACGAAACCGCTGTCCACCTTGTGTGCCAGGTGGAATTTTCAGACGCACTTTTCCTTCGACAGTAGGCACGAGCAATTCGCCGCCCAGCACTACTTGCCATGGCTCGATTCTCTCTTCGTGAATCAAGTCGCTGCCTTCAACTGAAAAATCCGGATGCTTGGCCAACCGCACCCGAAGAAAAAGATCGCCACTTTTTCCTCCACCTGCGCCGGCTTCCCCCTGACCCCGTAAACGGATCCGCTGGCCTTCGCGGACACCGCGGGGAATTTTGACCTGATACTGCTCCACCTTGTCCGAACCGGCTCGCCGCAGCGAAACGGTCCTCGTAGAGCCGTGTAACGCTTCCTCGAGTGTGACCATGATGTCCGCTTCCACGTCGGCGCCGCGTTCGGCGGTCGCAGCGCGCCCGCCAAATCCGCCGAACGCGGAGCGACCGCGTCCGCCGCCAAAAAACGCTTCGAAGAAATCGCTGAACCCAGTTCCACCGAACTCGAACTCAACTCCGCCGCCGCCATCGCCACCCCATTGATGAAATCCGCCGCCGGGCTGCTGCTGGCCTTGCCATTGCGGAGGCGGTTGGAATCCCCCGGGGCGGTTCCAATCCGCGCCGAGCTGATCGTATTTCTTCCGCTTCTCCGGATCGCTCAGAACCTCGTACGCTTCGTTGATCTCCTTAAATTTTTCTTCGGCGGCCTTTTTATCCTTGGCCACGTCGGGGTGATATTTGCGCGCCAGCTTTCGAAAAGCGCTGCGAATCTCGTCCTCGCTCGCCGTTTTTGGCACCCCGAGTGTCTCGTAATAATCTCGAAACTGTACTGGCATCTATTCCCAAGCTTGTGCCTCCGCTTCATTCGCGCAACTCTTTGAATCGTGCGCGAACTTGGAAAGTTCATCGTGATCATCGGCGTCGTCGCCACACTGGTAGGACTGGTGTTGTGGAGCGGTTTCGCGCCAAAATGGCTTGGCCGACTGCCCGGCGACATTCGGATCGAGCGCGAACATTCCTCGTTCTATTTTCCCATCGTTACCTGCATCGTTGTGAGCATCGTGCTTAGCTTGCTTCTCTCGCTCTTCGCAATTTTCCGGCGCTGAAATTTTGACAGGCTGGGCTTCGGACGCTGTAGCTACGGGCCTGTGGCTCGTCTAATCTTGCGAGTTGTCCAGCCATGTGCGAACGGCCCACAGGGCCGTGGCTACAGCAACTATCCAAAACCGACTCGACAAACATGTAAGGGCGCTTCTTCGCTGTAGGCGCTGTCCGCGCATGCAATCCACGCCGGTGTCCGGCGGCGCGATCGTAAGCGATGTGATGGTCATTGGGCAGGCGCCCGGTCCGCGGGAACCGACATTAAAACGACCGTTTGCGCACACCGCCGGCAAAACGCTGTTTCGGTGGTTCGAACAATTTTGCGGAATGGACGAAGCCGCTATTCGATCAAAAATCTATTTCGCAGCCGTCTGCCGCTGTTTCCCCGGCAAAAATTCTGGAGGCACCGATCGCGTTCCGGCGCCAGACGAGATTCGGAATTGTGCGTTGTGGATGGATGATGAGATCCGGATTCTGCAGCCGCGTCTCATTATTCCCGTCGGCCGACTGGCGATCGTGCAATTCATCGACTGCGCAAAATTGGGATACGTAATTGGCCGCAAATTTCACGTCGATCACGCGGACCATCGCTTTGATTTGATTCCGTTACCGCATCCTTCCGGCGCGTCGCCCTGGCACAAAATTCAACCGGGCAAAGCACTCACCGAGCGCGCGCTCAAATTAATTGCGCGACACCCTGCAATCCGTCTAATGAATTAATTTGGAAGCCAGTAATCCATGAATTTTCCATGGAGAGTTATTTACTCTTTTCTTGGTTTCCTGGTTTCCTGATTCATCTTTTTCCGAATGTCCTCTGGAATTCCAACCCGCGCTGACATTACCGAGACTGACAAATGGGATCTGACACATTTGTTCGCTGACGTGAACAAATGGCAGGAAGACTTTGCGTGGCTACAGCGTGAGTATCCGAAGCTCGAACAGTGGAAAGGCAGAGTGGGGGAATCAGCCGAGACATTAGTTGGGCTTCTCGAGTTCGAGAAGACGCTCGAGGAGAAGATGGAACGCGTCTATCACTACGCGTCGCTCCAAGCGTCCGAGGACAGCACGAATAACGATTACCTCGCTCGCATTGGTCAGGTCCAGAATCTCCTTACAAGGATCAGCGAGGCGGCGGCGTTTGTTGTGCCGGAAATCCTCGCCATCGAGGACGAATGCTTCGCCAAATTCATCGCCGATCCTTCGCTGAAGAATTGGGTGATCAAGCTGCACAAGATCCGGCGAATGCGAGCGCATGTGCTTTCAGTGCCCGAGGAACGTCTGCTCGCCCTGAGCAATGTCGCGTTGAGCGGCTACGACGACACATTTTCCCAACTCACCGACGTGGACATGAAGTTCGGTATGCTCGTCGACGAGACCGGACGCGAGCGACCGCTGAGCCAAAGCTCGTTCAGCTCGTTTCTGGTGAAACGCGACCCTGAATTGCGCAAACGCGCTTTCCATCAATTCTACGCTGAGTTTCGTGACCATCAGTACACGCTCGCCGCATCGCTCGGCTATTCCGTGAAGGCGGACGTGTTTCACGCCAGAGCACGGCATTATCCATCTGCGCTGGAAGCGGCGCTGTTTCCGGATGATGTGCCGGTCGCCGTGTATGACGGCTTGATTCAGTCTGTGCGCGCGAATCTGAACCCGCTGTTTCGCTATTTCGATTTTCGCCGACGCGCCCTCGGTTTGGGTGAGTTGCATCACTACGACACGTACATTCCGCTCGTTCAGGAGATTCAAACTAGATTCACATTCGACGAAGCTGTCGAAATGGTTTTGGCTGCGCTGGCTCCGCTAGGAGAGCAATACGTCGAGGTGCTGGCTGAAGGTCTGCGCTCGAGACGCTGGTGCGATCGTTACGAAAATAAAGGCAAACGCAGCGGTGCCTTTTCATCCAGCAGTTACAGCGCGCCGCCTTATATCCTGATGAACTACAAGCAGGACGTGTTCGCAGATGTGTACACGCTCGCGCACGAGGCAGGGCATTCAATGCATAGTTGGTTTTCGCAACGTTCGCAGCTCTATCAGGACTATGAGTATCCGATCTTTCTCGCGGAGGTCGCGTCGACGTTTAACGAGGAATTACTGACGCATTATCTACTTCGGACCACGAACGATCCGAAAATGCGGGCTTACATTATTAATCGCGAAATCGATGATCTGCGCGGCACGCTGTTCCGACAGACCATGTTTGCCGAATTCGAAAGAATCATTCACGCCATCGAGGAAAGCGGCGATGCGCTGACACTCGACGTTTTCAAATCGGAATATCACAAGCTGCTCGAAGTTTATTTTGCTGAAAATTTCGTGCTCGATCCCGAGCTTGATCTGGAATGTCTCCGTATCCCGCATTTCTATCATGCATTCTACGTTTACAAATACGCGACCGGTATCTCCGCTGCTGTGACACTGTCGCAACGCGTGCTTTCCGGCCAGCCGGGAAGCGTCGAAGGCTTATCTGACAGTTTTTGCGTTCAGGCGGCTCCAAATTCCCGCTCGAGACATTAAAAGCAGCCGGCGTGGACATGACAACATCGGCGCCCATCGAGAGCACACTGCAGTTATTCGAACGCCGGCTTAACGAATTAGAAGAGCTCTTGCTGTAGGGCGTCTGTGTCAGACGCCACTGGGCTCGATCAAATGCAGCTGGAAACGCGGACAAGTTCTTCAGCGATTGAAACCGCTGTTCGACGAGAACTTTGAAAAGTTCGGCGAGTTAGGCGCGGCGGTTTCGGTTTGGCAAAACGGAAAACCCATTATCGATCTTTACGGCGGATTTTGCGATGCGGGTCGCGAGAAACCGTGGAGGGCCGATACGGTCGTGCTGGTTTGGTCTGCGACGAAAGGAATTGGCAGCGCGTGTGTATTACATGCGTTGCAACAACAGAAGATTGAACTCACCCGAGCCGTCGCTGAGTTCTGGCCCGAATTTGGACAATCAGGTAAAGATAATATCACGCTCGATCAATTGCTCTCGCATCAGGCGGGCCTGTGCGCTTTGGAACAGCGCGTTGACGTGCTCGATTACGAGAGAGTGATTCGCGCGCTCGAAGCGCAACGGCCTTTGTGGCGGCTAGGAACCGCTCATGGCTATCACGCGCGCACGTTTGGATTTCTGCTCGACGAACTCATTCGGCGCATCACTGGAAAGACGCTGTCGGATTATTGGCAGGAAAATTTTGCCAGGCCGCTCCAACTCGATTTCTGGATCGGATTGCCGGAAGAGCAGAATTCGCGAGTGGCCACGATTTACGCAGCCAAAAGTGGCAAGCCGCCAGCGCCGGCAGAGTTCTATCGCGATCTTGTTACACCCGGTACATTGGCGAGAAAGACGTTTACCTCGCCCTATGGGTTGAATGTCATCAGCAAGATGAATGATCCGCACATCCGTGCGCAGCCGAATGTTTCCTTCGGCGGGATCGGGAGCGCATCGGCGCTTGCTAAATTTTATTCCGTCCTCGCTAACGGCGGAGAATCTAACGACCAGATTTTCTTTTCACCAGAAACAATCGAACGAATGACAACGACATTATCAGACGGTGTCGATCGCGTTTTTCAAATTCCGACGGCATTCTCGGCTGGGTTCATGAAAGACTCACGAGATGCAGCGCGCAGGATGTTCGGACCGTCCCCAACATCATTTGGGCATCCCGGCGCAGGCGGCAGCCACGCTTTTGTCGATCCGAAAAATAAAATCGCATTCGCGTACGTGATGAACCAAATGGAACAATCGGTTCTGCCTAACGAGAAATCACTCCGATTGGTGGACGCGATTTATGATCTTCTGTAGCGCTGCTCTCCGGGCGCCGAATCAGAGAGACGGCAGTTGGAAACCGGCGCTACGATCATTCGCCCATGATGGTGATGAATACTTTTCGTCGATGCGGCGCCCGGCGATGTTCGAAAAGGAAAATGCCCTGCCAGGTTCCGAGCTGCATTTTTCCGTCCACAATTGGTACAGTCTCGCTGGTGTGCGTCAGAACCATGCGGATGTGTGACGGCATGTCGTCGCTGCCCTCAGAATCGTGGGTGAAGTAATCGGCGTCTTCCGGCGCGAGGCGGTCGAAAAACTCTTCCAAATCGCGTCGCGCGCTTGGATCGGCATTTTCCATGATGACGATGCTGCAGCTGGTGTGCTGAACAAAAACCGTGACTGTTCCGTTTCGCACTCCGCTCTTGTCGATTTTTGACTGCACGTCATCGGTGACTTCGTAGAGTCCCTTGCCGCGGCTGCGCACTTCGAGTTGGTCGTGATGCACATGCATTTTAGATGATCACATTATTTCATCGTGGCGACGAGGCAAAACAAGGAGGGACGGCTTGGGCAGCCGTCACTTTTTGCTCTCGTCAGCGGCCAAAAGACCGCCGCTCCCTGACGCCTCGCGTTGATCTCTGTGCCGGCTGATGGCCTATTTGGATTGATGCAAAGCGATATCGAGCGCGTGCTGTTTGACGGGCCCGCAATTCACAAACGGCTCGATGAGATGGCTGCGCAAATCACGGCCGATTTTTCCGACCGCGAACTGACGGTGATCGCAATTCTAACCGGCAGCCTCATGCTCATGTCAGATCTGCTGCGTCGAATTCCACTTCCCTTGAAGTTGGATTGCCTCAGCGTGGTCAGTTATCACGGAAAAACGCAACCGAGCGGAGAGGTCATTTTCAAACAGGTGACCGTTCCCGATGTACGCGGCCGAGACGTTTTGATTCTGGATGATATTCTAGATACCGGCCACACGCTGGCAGCCGTTCGCAAAAAGCTGGAAACGGCCAAACCAAGCAGCATTCGAATCTGTGTGCTGCTAAGCAAAAGGAAACAGCGCGCGCGGCACGTTGATGCGGATTACATCGGCTTCGAAATCGACGATGAATTTGTTGTCGGTTACGGCCTCGATTTCATGGAGCGGTATCGGAACCTGCCGTACGTCGGCGTACTGAGAAAGGAATTGCTGGAACAACCAAACCAATGAAAGTGCGTGTGCAATTTTATGCGCAGTTGCGTGAAGTCATTGGAATGCACGAGCTAGAGCTTGAGCTTCCGCAAGGCGCGACTGTGCGCGAATTACTCGAAAAGATTTATACGCAAAAACCTGCGCTCCGTGCCCATGACAAAAGCATTTTGATTGGCGCCGGTCTGGAATTTGTGGATCGCAATTACAAGCTGAATCCCGGAGAGGAAATCGCGATCATGCCGCCGGTGCAAGGCGGTTGACCCTCGCACCGCGGAAACTGTGTTGTGTCGCTAGACCGAAACGTCGTGGCCTGTGCCACGTTTCAACGGGCAAATGCCCCGCTTTTTTGCACTGGCAACGAAATCCAGGAATTCGCGAGCTGGTGCACCAAATGTCATCGTCGCTGCTTTTTCGAGAGCTTGCGAAGTGTTTAGTCCGCTTAAGTAGACAAGTTTGAATGCCTCCTTGATTTCGTTTCGATCATTCGCGCTCAGGCCGGCGCGGCGCAGCCCGACGATATTCAACCCGAAGACGTAATTGCGTTCTGCCGCGACGACGAAGGGAGGCAGATCCTTCCCAAATCCAGAGCTGCCCTGCACCATGACCAATCGCCCGACGTGCATGAACTGGTGGAAGGTCGATCCACCACCGAGAAATGCACCGTCATCGACGCGCACATGTCCGGCCAGCAAACAATTGTTGGCGATGACAACATTGGCTCCGATCAGGCAATTGTGACCGATGTGCGCTCCGCTCATTAGAAAATTCTTGTCGCCAATTTTCGTGACGCTCCCGTCGGGGCTGCCACGGTGGATCGTGCAGTACTCGCGGATAATATTGTCGTCTCCGATTTCGACCTTCGTCTTTCGTTCCGGCGAAAACGAAACATCCTGCGGCGGCACACCGATTATCGCGCCGTGTCCAATGAAATTTCGGCGGCCAATCGCAACTTCGGCTTCGATCACCACGTGCGATTGCACGATCGTGTTGTCGCCGATGGTCACACTGCGGCCCAACAATCGAGAACGGGCCGATCTCCACATTGTCTCCGAGTTTTGCATTCGGATCGACGATTGCTGTCGGATGAACCTTTTTCTCCGTCATGTTTCAAATTTCGACTCGAAATTCGGATTCCTTGTTATAACACGCCAGCCTCTTTGAAACTGAAATAACCGGGACTGCTGTCCGATGGCGCGCCGATGATGATGTGATCCAGCAATTTGATTTGTAAAAGCTCGGCAGCTTCCGCCAGTCGTCGCGTCAGGCTGTGGTCAGTCTGGCTCGGCGACGGATCTCCGGACGGGTGATTGTGCACAACGATGACTGCGTACGCTGAGTAAGTGATCGCGGGTCGAAAAATCTCCCGCGGATGCGCGATGCTCTCATTCATGCTTCCTACCGAAACGGATTCGATGCGCATCAAACGGTAACGCGTGTCGAGCAGGACGACGCGCAGTGATTCGGTCCGCAGCATCCGCATTTCGTCTCCCAGCAGTTTGTAAATCAGTTCCGGTGAATCGAGTTTTTGCTGCGATAACTGTTGCTTTGTGAAGCGTTTTCCCAAATTAAACGCCGCGACCAGTTCTAATGCCTTCGCCGGACCGATCCCTTTGATTTCGCTGAGTTCCTTGACGGAACAACGGCTCAGCTCCGCGAACGATTTGTATTTTTCGAGCAACTCACGAGCGACATCCACCACGTTCATGCCGGGTCGGCCGGTGCGCAGCAATATCGCGATCAATTCTGCATTGCTGAGAGCGTCCGCGCCATGCGCAAGCAGCTTTTCGCGCGGCCGCTCGTCCTGCGGCATTTCGCGGATTTTAAGCTGCGGCATATGAGAGTGGGAGCAGCCTCAATGCTGCGATGGAAGCCGATCGGAAGTCGGGACTCCAAAGTCCCTCCCGCACTTCATCAGACGCGAAGTTGATCGAACATGTCGCACAACGCATCACCCAGCGAGAACAATGCATCGGAATAACGATTCGGCGCGATACCGTCGAATGCGCATTGCGCCTTGCGAATGAGATCGCTGCCCGCTGCGATTGACTCGTTTAACGCGCCGTTATTCGCGCCGTTCTTGAGGAGCTCAATCATCTCTTCGATCTTTTCGTCCAACACAAGCTGGCAACAACGTTCGCGTTCAAATTCCGAAGCGGAACGGAGAAAAATCAAAACCGGCAATGTGAATTTTCCTTTGCGCAGGTCCGTCCCCAGCGTTTTACCGGTCACACTCTCGGAGCCGGCGAGATCAACGCAATCGTCATAAATCTGATAAGCCGTCCCGATTTGGAATCCGAAGTTTTTAAATGTTGCGATCACCTTCGGATCCGCCTCGCTGATAACGGCGGCCAGTTCCGCTGCCGCCGAGAAAAGTGATCCGGTCTTCATCTCAACGATCCGCAAATAATCCTCAACGGTCAGGGTAAGATCGAACCTTCGCTGCGTTTGAATCATTTCACCTGAACAAACGGTCGTAGCCGTACGCGCGATTGCGCGACCGATATCCGAGTTTTCGAAGTTCGTAGATAACGTCAGCGCGTGTGCGAAAAGACAGTCGCCTAAAAGAACGCTCAGCGAATTTCCCCAGCGCGCGTTCGCGGTTGGCTGTGCTCGACGCTGTTGTGCTTCGTCCATCACGTCGTCATGCACCAGCGTGGCGAGATGAATGAGCTCAACGATTACGGCGAGGTCGATATGCCCGGAATGGATCTTTCCGGTCGCGCCGCCGGCAAGCAGAGCCAGCAGCGGTCGAAGGCGCTTCCCGCGGCTGCCGACCGCGTAGACGACGTAACCTTCGATCGCGGGATCGAATGCCGAAGCCTGTTGCGCGATGCGCTTCTCGACTTGCTCAAGCTGCGGTCGAACTAATTTTGCCACTTCAGCTAAACGATGCACGGCGGGGCTGCCCGCCTTCGCAACTGCGCGGCGACTCGAGCTCCGGTCCGTGCGGGCGAAGAGTTCCACGAGGCGAGGATAGTGGTGCGGGTTGCAGGTTGTCAAAGCAACATACGCCAGTCCTGCACGAATATTGTAGGGCGTTTGACTCATTCGCTCCCGCTCACTTGGCCCGGTGACGCGCCTGTCGATATCGCCCGGCTCCCGCCGGCTACATTTTGAGAACCACCGAAACCATTCGGGGCTAACACAGACGGCCTACACTCTTCAACGCTTGCGCAGCCAAGATTCAGTTCCGTATTTCTGCTGGGCCAATTCTTGCGCCCGCTGGAAAATTCGTTCGTTGACCTCTAACTCTCTGCAATTCCCCGAGAGGGCGTGCGCAAATTTTTGAGTAAGGTCATTGCTCACAGTGATGCCTTGAATGCTGCCTTGCTGCAGCAAACCGCGACGAGTACGGCGTTGCGCGGCCCCGGCAATCTTGCGGCCACCTATCATCACGTCGGCGCGAACCGGATTTGCGAAGCAGTTGTAGCCGCTGGCGTTGACGGCGGCGTGCTTGGAGAGAGTAATCCCGCCGGGGTCAACGCCCCCGGCTACAACTGCGCGTTCACCAACTAGGTTTAAAGCGTCGGCTAATGCGCGATGAATTTTTTCGTAGATTCCGATTGATGATTCATTAAATGCCGGATCGTTCGCCGGAATCACAATTGAGTAGGTGAGGTCGTCTCCGTGAAAAACGATTCCGCCGCCGGTCCAACGCCGAACTAAATCGCGTTGCGCCGCGTAAATCGCCACATCGGAAGACTTCCCAAAATATCCGAAGGACAGGGCAGGGGAACGCCAGCGATAGAAGCGAATAGTTGGAATGCTTGCCGATTCCAGCAGTGCTTCATCGATGGACATGTTTATCGCTGCGGAGTGCGGACTTTCGTCGTGATAAATGGTCAACTCCGCGAACAAAGGCCGCACCGGCTTGTTGAGCTTTGTCATTCCGAGCGAAGTCGACGAATCCCGCTGCGTCCCGGTGAGTAGCTCCACGGGCTGTCTCGACTTCGCCAGACATGACAATCAGTTGTGCAGCTCCTCCAGAATTCTTGCCACGGCTTCACGCGGCTGCGCATGGCCGGTGATGGGACGCCCGATACCGATGTAGTCTGCGCCGGCTTCAAATGCTTCGCGCGGCGTCATGAACCGTTTCTGATCGCCCGGTTCTGCCCAGCTCGGCCGAATTCCCTGAACGGCGATCTTGATTCTGCCGTCAAACTCGCGACGCAAGGTTTTGATTTCATGCGGACTCGCTACGACACCATCGATTCCTGCTGCTGCGCCTAACTTCGCCAGACGAATTACCTGGTTCTCGACGGTGTCCGTGATTCCAATTTCGCGCAGCGTTTGTTCAGTGGAGCTTGTCAAAACAGTCACTCCCAGGAGGAGCATTTCGTTTTGCCGAGCGGTAGTCGCGGCGCGAATCATTTCACTGCCGCCGCTCAAATGAATCGTGAGCATCTGCACCCCGAGATTGCTCGCGGACTCAACGGCCCGGCCCACGGTGTTAGGAATGTCATAGAGCTTCAGATCGAGCCAGACCTTTGCGCCGGTGGCTAAAACCGCACGCACAATTTCAGGGCCTTCGGCTGTGTAAAGTTGGAGCCCGATTTTGAAAAAAGAGATCTCGGTTCGGAGCTGTTCAACTAAGTCGAGCGCCTTTTCCTTTGTGGCGACGTCAAGCGCCACGATGATTTTGTCAGCGGCTTTTGTCATGGTCGGTGAAGTCGAGACACCTCAGTCTTGTGACCAATCACAAGAGATTCCTCGACTTCGCTCGGAATGACAGAGCAAATTGCAGGTTATGCAAGTCATGGCTCCCGCAAAGATCAATCTTTCGCTGAGAGTTCTCGGCCGTCGACGCGATGGCTTTCATGAAATCGAAACGTTCATCGCGCCGATTTCGCTTTGTGACGACATGAAGATCGAGCGGTGCTCCGGCAAACAAGAAATCGTGTTTCGCTGCGATGATCCCTCGGTGCCGAAAGGCGCAGACAATATTGTCGTTCGCGCGGCCAAGGTTTTTTTTAAAGAAACGAAGATCACCAGCGGGGTTTCGATCGCGCTCAAAAAGAGAATTCCACACGGCGCCGGTCTTGGTGGTGGAAGCAGCGACGCCGCTTCCACTCTGCTGGCGCTCAACGAACTATTCGAAACAAATTTGCCTCGCGAAGCGCTGGCGAAAATGGCGGAGACGATCGGATCGGACGTTCCATTCTTCATTTTTCAGTCTGCTGCGGTGTGCAAAGGGCGCGGCGAATTAGTGAGCCCGGCGAGATTGCGCGAACAATTATCGCTCTTATTGCTGAAGCCTGAATTCGGTGTGCCTACGCAATGGGCCTACTCTCGGTGGCGAGACTCGCGCGAAATTCCCGGAGTCTCGCACGGCGCCCAAGAGTTCACCCAACAAAGTTTCGTGAACGATCTGGAGCGCCCTGTTTTCGAAAAATTCGTTTTTCTGGCGCAACTGAAAATGTGGTTGGTCAAGCAACCAGAAGTCGGCGCTGCGCTGATGTCCGGCTCGGGTTCGACAGTTTTTGCGGTGATCCGCGACAATACAGATGTCGATCGGTTGGCGACACGGGTAAAAGCGGAGCTTGATCCGGAACTGTGGACCTGCGTCACGCGTACGCTGTAGGGGACGACGTTGTCGTCCCGAGGGGAAGCTGTCAGCTTCCCCTACAGTTTTCAGCGCCACCTATTCGCCGAGTCGTTGGCGGAATTGTGCGCGCGCATATTCGCGGTTGAGCTTCGCGATAAAACTCGCGCTGATCTTGGCGGGACACACTGCTTCGCACTCGTAAGTGTTGGTGCAATTACCGAACCCCTGTTCATCCATTACTTGCACCATTTTCAACACACGCCGCTCACGTTCCGGCGCGCCCTGCGGCAAAAATGAAAGGTGCGAAACTTTCGCAGCCGCAAAAAGCATTGCCGACCCGTTCGGGCACGCCGCCGCGCACGCGCCGCAGCCGATGCACGCTGCTGCTTCCATTGCCAGGTCTGCGTCGTGTTTGGGAACGAGAATTGAATTCGCTTCCGGCGCAGAACCGGCACGCGCGGAGATGAATCCGCCGGCTTGCACGATCCGATCGAGTGAACTGCGATCAACGACCAAGTCTTTGACGATTGGGAAACGCACTGACGCGAAACGGCTCGATTGTGATTGTTTCGCCGTCGCGAAATTTTCGCATGTAAAGCTCGCACACAGCCCCTGGGTGATCTGGCCCGTGAGCTTCACCATTAACCGTAAGCGAACACGTGCCGCAAATCCCTTCACGGCAATCAGAGTCGAACGCGACGGGTTCACCGCCTGTGCTAATCAAATTTTCGTTAAGAATATCGAGCATCTCGAGAAAGGAAGTGTCAGGCGAAATTTCGCTGACTTTGTAATCGATGAGTTTGCCGCGGGCTTTCGCGTCACGCTGTCGCCAGACTCTCAGTTTGAAGTTCATTCGTTCACGGTCATCCTGAGCGGAGCGCAGCGGAGTCGAAGGATCCCGCGGAGAAACCCGAGGTTCCGCAGCGGGATTCCTCGACTTCGCTCGGAATGACGGAAGGTGTAGTCATTTATAGCTTCTCTGCGCCAAATGCACGGTTTCGAAATGCAACTGCTCGCGATGCAGTTTAGGAGGCTGACCATCGCCTTGAAATTCCCATCCAAACACAGCTGCATGGCTCTCGTCGTCGCGAAGCGCTTCACCATCGGGCGTTTGATGTTCTTCGCGGAAATGTGCGCCGGCAGATTCGTCGCGCTCCAGCGCGTCAATGCACATCAGTTCAGCGAATTCGAGGAAGTCCGCGACGCGCCCGGCCCGCTCCAGTGACTGGTTATAATCTTCTTCATCTCCGGGAACGCGCACATCACGCCAGAATTCGTCGCGCAGCTCGGGAATTTTCCGGAGCGCTTCGCGCAATCCTTGTTCGTTGCGCGACATTCCACATTTCTCCCAGAGAAGAAGGCCGAGCTCGCGGTGGAACGAATCGGCTGAGCGTGTGCCGTTGACCTTCAGCAATTTTTCGAGCCGTTGTGCGGACACTCTGCTCTGATTGTTCAAATTCCGGAGATTCGGGCGACGGCCGTTTTCCCATCTGACCGGCGAGATAATTCGGCAGCGTGTTCGGGATAACAAAATAGCCGTCGGCAAGGCCTTGCATCAGCGCACTGGCGCCGAGCCGGTTGGCACCATGATCGGAAAAATTTGCTTCGCCGATCACGAACAAACCGGGCACATTGCTCATCAAATTATAGTCTACCCAGAGACCGCCCATGGTGTAATGCACGGCGGGATAAATTCGCATCGGCACTTTGTAGGCGTCCTCGCCGGTAATCTTTTGGTACACGTGGAAAAGATTTCCGTAGCGCTCGCCAATTGTCTCTACGCCGAGCCGTTTGATCGCATCGGCGAAATCGAGATACACGCCGCGTCCACCAGGACCGACGCCGCGGCCCTCGTCGCAAACCTCCTTTGCGGCGCGCGATGAAATGTCGCGCGGCGCAAGGTTACCGTAGCTAGGATATTTTCGCTCGAGATAATAATCACGTTCCCCCTCGGGAATTTCACTCGGCGGCTTTAAACGATCTTCCTTGCGTTTCGGCACCCAGACGCGCCCGTCGTTGCGCAGCGATTCCGACATGAGCGTTAGCTTGGATTGATAGTCGCCGCTGACTGGAATGCAGGTCGGATGAATCTGTGTGAAGGATGGATTGGCGAAGAGCGCGCCTCTTTTGTAAGCGCGATACGTTGCTGTCACGTTGCTGCCGCGCGCGTTTGTCGATAGATAGAACACGTTGCCGTATCCCCCGGTGGCGAGCACGACGGCATCCGCTGCGTGCCGCTCCATTTTTCCCGACCGCAAGTTTCGAGCGATGATTCCCTTGGCTTGTCCATTAACGATCACCAGGTCGAGCATCTCTGTGAAGGGAAGCATCCGCACCGAACCAGAGGCCACTTGGCGGCAGAGCGCCTGATAACAGCCTAACAAGAGTTGTTGTCCGGTCTGTCCGCGCGCATAAAAGGTCCGGGAAACCTGTGCGCCGCCGAATGAGCGATTGGCCAGATAGCCGCTGTATTCGCGCGCGAAAGGGACACCCTGCGCTACGCATTGATCGATGATGTTGTTGGCAATCTCGGCGAGCCGATAAACATTCGCTTCACGGGAACGAAAGTCGCCACCCTTGATCGTGTCGTAGAACAACCGGTAAACGCTGTCGCCATCGTTCTGATAATTCTTTGCCGCATTGATGCCGCCTTGCGCTGCTATGGAATGCGCGCGCCTCGGCGAATCCTGGAAACAAAAACATTTCACCCGATATCCGAGTTCTCCTAGAGTCGCCGCGGCTGATCCGCCGGCGAGGCCACTGCCGACGACTATGATTTCAAGTTTTCGCCGGTTATTCGGGTTAACCAATCGCGAATGGTCTTTATGATTTCGCCATTTTTGATCCAGCGGCCCCGGCGGAACTTTGGGATCCAGTGTTCCAATCATGCTTCAGATATCTGTCTCGAATTGCGAAGGTCGCTGCTCATGCAGCGCAAGCTATTGTTCGCCGCCCCACTTGTCTTTTTTGAATGACACGCGGCCGGAGCCTTCTTCGAAAGCTTCGAAGTGTTCGGGGTTCTGCCTGTAGTATTTCTGGTGATATTCTTCGGCGGGCCAAAATTTCGTCGCAGGCAAAATTTCGGTGACAATTGGCTTTTTGAATTTTCCGGAGCGCGTGAGTTTTTCCTTCGAAGCCTCGGCAATTTTCTTTTCCTCGGCATTGCCATAAAAGATCGCGGCGCGATAACTCGGTCCGATATCGGTGAACTGGCCATCGGATTGGGTGGGATCGATTTGTCGCCAATAGATGTCGAGAAGCTGCTCGTAAGAAATCTTTGCCGGATCGAAGGTGACTTCGATTGATTCGCGATACTTTGTCTTTTCCGACGTCACGAGCTTGTAAGTCGGGTTTAATTCGGCTCCGCCGCAATAGCCCACCACGGTTTTGATCACGCCCGGCGCTTTGTCGAATGCCGGCTGGATGCACCAAAAACATCCACCGGCAAAAACCGCGGTTTTCGTCGTGGCTGGACTTGAACTTTGCCCATAACTCACAGTCGCGAGTGCCACACAGCCAAAAACCAGAAGAACAATTTGTTTCATGTTGTCTCTTTCATGTCGCTCCGGACGCGATGCTCTTCAAGATGTTTCCCTTCAGATCGCGCATCTTGCCGGGGTTGAAGCATCAGTCAGATGCCGACATTTTGTCGGTGTGATCGAACTATTGCCCGAATTGCAGCTCGCGCGTCTGGATGTTCGGCAGCTTTTTGGCCGCAACGCGCCGCTTCGGGTCGATCTTGGGTGCGGCGATGGATCTTTTCTGTGCGAAATGGCGCAACAGTTCCCAAAAATAAATTTCCTCGGCGTCGAGCGGTTGACCAAGCGCGTAGAAAAAGTTCGGCGCAAGGCGGAGAAGATCGAAAACGTGCGGGTGCTGCGCTCGGACAGTTTATTCGCGGTGCGCTATCTGCTGCCTGAATCTTCAGTGGAAACCTTTTACCTTTTGTTTCCGGATCCATGGCCGAAGCGGCGGCATCAATTGCGACGCATATTTACGCGCGACTTTTTGGATGCAATCGCCGTTGCGCTTGGAGCAACACGGTGTCCTACGGGTTGCGACCGATCAAATCGATTATTTTCAGCAAGTCGAACGCATCAGCCGTAGCCACCCGCAATTTCAAGTTGTGCCGCAGTCGCCGGACGACGCCTCTCTTCCGGTAACCAGGTTCGAAAGAAAATTTCGCGAACAGAGCTTGCCGATTCATCGGCTGACGCTTCGAAAGACTTCGCCAGTCAGATAAGCGCGCGCGCTCCATTGTTGGTTTAAGAAGTTCAATTCCACGGCGCCGGTCTCGTCCTGGCGAAACAGTTTGATCCCACTGGTCCGAAGTTGCTCACTCCACTCTTCACTGATTCGTTCGTGCTCCGGAAACTCTTTTGAAGTCGCGATGATCAAGCGTGGCCGAACCGCATCGAGAAATGGAGCCGAACCTGAAATTCCGGAGTAATGTTGGCCCTTCACGAGGATGTCGCTCTTCAGGTCCGAGCCATTGCTCAATAATACGCGCTCGGTTTCTGCGCCGTTGTCGGACATGAACAGAACGGACAGGCCCGCCGCAATGGATAATCGAATAACCAACGCTTGATCGTCCGCCGTCGCTCCTGCAAAGCCGCGGGGCGGAAACAAAACGTGTGCGATGACTTCGCGGCATAACTCAAGATTGTCGCCCGCTGCCAGTTCAACAGGTTTGCCTCCGCGTTCTTTCAGTTCCGAGACAATTCGCGACAGCCTTCGATGAATGAGCGAACGATCGGGAGCAGGATTATCGATCACAAGGACCCCTGGGAAATCGGTCAACAATTGCGTGACTCCACCGATGTGCTGCGAATCGCCGTGGGTGAGCACCACCCCGCTGAGCCGGTTCACGCCAGCCCAGTGCAGATATTGGCGCACGATGCGCTCGTAACTGCGTTCACTCCCGCAATCGATCAACCAGTCGTGCCCATTCACCCGGACGTGAACGGCCGCGCCCGCGCCCAAGTCCAGCACTGTTACCTTTGCCGAGTTCCGACCGCCCCAGTCAGGTTTGCCAACATAGAAGTGTCCGCCGGGAATTTCCGCGAAGAGATGAACGATGCCGATGATCAGGGTCGCTAATGTCCAGTTGGCGTTATTGAAAACAATAGCTACCCACGGGAGCAGCGGCGTAGTTATCATCGACAGAAGCGCAACGGCGAGGACAAAGAATGCGATCGGGACGACGGCCAGGTTTGCGAAAAAAGATATAGGTGTGACAAGGTGAAAGTACCAAACAATCAACGGCAATGAACCAATCCAAGCCGCGAGCGAGACAGATGCGCCACCGCAAAGCCATTCATAGCTGGAGTGCATCCATCGCCTTGGACCGCGCACCAGGCTTTGCGGCACAAAAGGATCCGGAGCCGCGCGCCGCTGGAAAAATCTAAACAACGGGTCTGCGAATAGCACAATTGCGCCAACCACTGCGAAGGAAAGCTGAAACCCAGCGGAAAACAGTTCATTCGTGTTCCAGCAGAGAATGAAAAATGCCGCTGCCGCGAGGCTGTTTGGCAGGAATACTCGTCGTTCGAAGAAGTAACTGCCGACGAGGATTGAAGCCATCACAGCCGCGCGCAACGCGGGGATGTGAAGTCCCGTTACCGCCGCATAGAAAAAGAGCGACGGAATAATGAATGCCGCTGCGCGCTTGCGTGACAGGCGTGCGATCGCAGCCAGCACCCACAAGAGCGCCGCCACAATTCCCACATGCAAACCGGCAACGGCGAAAAGGTGAATGGTGCCGGTTTGCTGAAATGGCTCCTCTATGTCCTCCGGTGTTTCGTGCCGAATGCCGAGAACGATTCCACTGATGAAACTTTTTACCTCGGGCGAATCGTCCAAGCCGCGACACAGCGCGTTTTGCATCCATATGCGCGACATTTGTGCAGCGCGCAGGATCGGATTGCCGCCGCCGTGGCGGATCAGCGTGCCGTCTTCCGGATAACGAGCGAAGAGCATTCGACGGACATCATGCCGCGCAAGGTACGCGCGCATGTCGAACTCGCCGGGGTTTCGTGGCGGCGCGATTGGCTCGGCGGTTCCAAAAAGTTTCAGTTCATCGCCAAACTCCGGCGCGCCTTTCCAGCGAACCTGCCAGACCGCGAGCGTGGATTCGTTTTTGCCTTCCAGTTCAATTGATCTCAGCTTGAGCAGGAACGTCGCAAACCCGTTAGGCGAAGTCTTCGGCTCAGTGATCACATTTCCCACTGCAGTGACGACGCGCGGGCGCTCTCCAAGTTTATGCGCAAGTTGCTGACCTGCGGTGTTCGTTGTCGCAAATTTGTGCAGCAGAAAAAAACCAGCCGTGACGATGAGATATGTCGCCGGCAATTTCGGCCAGCAAAGCGCAATCAGGATGCAGATTCCGAGAACTATCGCTGCTGAAAGAAGCGCCGTAGATGAGAGCGGAACGATGTCCGCCAGGATGATTCCCGTCGCAGCCATCAATGCCAGACCGACAAACGGCTGACGCGGCGCACTAAGCAGCTTCATCTCATTCGCAGTTTTTGCTTGTCCACGGCCGCGAGCGCAAGCCGCAACATGTTTCTCCGCCTGCCAGAACCGCAAGGATCTCCAGATCGCCGCTCCTTGGCACGATTGCTTGCATCAGTCGCGCGCCGTAATTTCTCCTGTGCAGGACCTGTTCGGGGAAGCTCAGGAGATTGAAACTGCGGAGAACGCGCCGCTCGCCACGCGGATGCGGCCGCGGTCGCTCGAGGAATTTGTCGGGCAGGAACATATTCTTGGGCCGGGCAAGCTTTTGCGCCGCGCGATCGAAGCCGATCGTCTGCCCTCGGTGATTTTCTACGGGCCGCCCGGGAGCGGAAAGACGACGCTGGCGCGCGTCATCGCCGAGATGACGCACGCGAAATTCGTTCGGATCAGCGGCGTGGAAAGCAATGTTGCCGAAATGCGACGTGTGCTTGCGGCAGCCACAAATCGGCTCCGCACATCTGGGCAAAAGACGATCCTATTCGTCGATGAGATTCATCATTTCAATAAGGCGCAACAGGACATCCTTTTGCCCGACGTCGAGGCTGGAAATCTTCGCCTCATTGGTGCGACTACGTACAATCCGTTCTTCTATGTGAACAGCGCGCTCGTATCACGCTCACAGGTCTTTCGACTCGAACCGCTGAGCGTCGAACAACTGGAGCAATTGATTGATCGCGCGCTAGCCGACAAAGAGCGCGGCCTTGGAAATTACAACGTGAAGATGGACAGGGACGCGCGCCGGCATCTGGCGAAGCTGAGCGACGGCGACGCGCGCAAATGTTTAAATGCACTCGAGATCGGCGTGCTGACGACGCCACCAGCTGTAGCCGGCCGCGTTGAGGCCGCCCGCCCGAAGCGTGAAAAACATTCTGGGCCTGCCGGGGTCAGAGCCTCCGGCTACAACGAACGTGTCATTCACTTCACGCTCGCGGTTGCCGAGGAAAGCATCCAGCAGAAGGCAGTCGTTTACGATCGTGTCGGCGACGCGCACTACGACACCATAAGTGCGTTCATCAAAAGCATGCGCGGTTCGGACGAAAAAGGTGCGATGTATTGGCTCGCAAAAATGCTGCACGCCGGAGAAGATTTTCGTTTCATCGCGCGACGAATTGTGATTTTCGCCAGCGAAGATGTTGGCCTTGCTGACCCCGAAGCGTTGCAGCTTGCTATCGCGACGCAACAAGCGGTGGAATTTGTCGGCATGCCGGAGGCGCGCATCCCTCTTGCGCACGCGACGGCTTACATGTGCCACGCACCCAAAAGCCGTGAAGCCTACGATTCACTGAACGCCGCGACGGAACAGATCGAGGCCGAACAAACCAAAGCCGTGCCCGAGCGTCTTAAGAACAAGCACTTTCCAGTAAATCCAGAGAGCTAGGAACGTTTCTAAGCGCTGAAATTCTCATTTCCCAGTCGTGTACTAATGATGCAAGACGAAGTTACTGTCGCGACTTGACGCGGCAGTCGAATTTCACTCCGGTATTCTGACCGCATGGCCGCTTCATCACTCTGGCAGCGATTTCAACGATATTTCCTGGAATATCGTGATCTCGGTTTTTCTATCGACATCAGCCGGATGAAATTTCCGGAGGACTTTTTCGAAAAAATGCGGCTGCAAATCGAGCATGCGTTCGCGGCGATGCGGGAATTGGAGGCAGGGGCAATTGCTAACCCCACAGAGAACCGAATGGTTGGTCATTACTGGCTAAGGAATCCGGCGCTTGCGCCGAGGGCCGAAATCCGCTCGGAAATCGAAGACACAATCCAGCGCATCAAAGCATTCGCTAAAGACATTCACGCCGGAAAAATCACCGCGGAAAATGGAACGCGCTTCAGGCACGTGCTGCACATCGGCATTGGCGGGTCGGCGCTAGGGCCCCAATTCGTATCAGCCGCGCTCGGCTCGCCAGAGGATCCAATGGATATTTTCTTCTTCGACAACACTGACCCTGGAGGTTTTGATCGCGTGTTTGACCAGATAGGAGAGGGCCTTCCGCAAACGCTCGTCATCGTTGTCTCAAAATCCGGCGGGACAAAAGAGACACGGAACGGAATGCTCGAGGCGGAAGCGAAGTTTGTCGCGAAAGGACTTCAGTTTGCCAGGCACGCTGTCGCTGTGACCGGTATTGGAAGCGAGTTGGATAAACATGCCGAAACGAATGGCTGGCTCGCGCGTTTCCCGATGCCTGATTGGATTGGCGGACGCACGTCCGTGATGAGCGCCGTCGGACTACTGCCGATGGCGCTCCAAGGATTCGACATCGATACCTTCCTCGCCGGTGCCGCCGCCATGGACGAGCGCACCCGTGTTACCGACGTGGCGCAAAATGCCGCCATGCTTCTCGCACTCATGTGGTATCACGCTGGCAATGGAAAAGGCGAGAAGGACATGGTCGTTCTCCCATACAAAGATCGGCTGGCGCTGTTTACTAAATATCTCCAGCAACTCGTGATGGAATCGTTAGGCAAAGAAAAGAATCTGACCGGCGAAGTTGTCCATCAAGGCATTGCCGTGTACGGAAATAAAGGCTCAACGGACCAGCATTCATACGTGCAACAACTACGCGACGGTATCCTGAATTTTTTTGTCACATTTGTAGAAGTGCGCAACGATCGTTTCGGCACGCGGTTTGAAGTCGACGATGGCATTACGAGCGGCGATTATCTTCAGGGCTTTCTGCGAGGAACGCGCACCGCGTTGTACGAGAAGGGACGGGAATCAATTACCGTGAGCATTCCCGAGGTGAACGCTTTTTACATCGGAGCACTGATCGCGTTGTATGAACGAGCGGTCGGCTTTTACGGCTCGCTGGTTAATATCAATGCGTACGATCAGCCCGGCGTCGAAGCGGGCAAGAAAGCGGCAAGGAAACTGTTGCAGCTCCAGAAGCAAGTGCGGGCAGAGCTTTCGGGGGAAGGCAAGACTTCCGAAGAGATCGCGCGCTCGGTCGATGCCGACCCGGAGGACGTTTTTCATTCATTACGGCATCTGGCGAGCAACGACGCACGGATTAAGGTAGCAGCCGGCGATGAAGCTGCGGATGATCGGTTTTCGCTCGAACAATCCGAGTAGGTATATTTATGGCAGACAATTCTTCAGAAGCTCCAACGGACTCACTGACGGTGCCGTGGGGCGACACGGTTCGTTTTGTCCGACAATTCAGTCACGATTTGCGCAATGATTTGAACGCCATCGAACTGCAGTCGGCTTACATCGCCGAACTGACGCAGGACCAGGAACTGACGACTGAAATTAAGCGTTTGCGGGAAGTCGCCTCGGGGATGAATTCCACGCTGCAACTGCTTTCGAGAGCCGTCGGAGAAGTTGCACCCAATTTGGTTACTTATCCGGCGGGTGAATTTATGGCCGACATGCGCGCGCAAATCGAGCGCAAGTTTTCAAAAGAAAACCACGAGATCACATGGGACGTGCAAATTCAGGACGGGATGCTGAATATCGATCCGCAGCTGTTCCAGGAGTTATTTGTGGAGCTTTTTGCCAACGCTTTCCAGCACGACCGCGGCAACGGCGCATTGGTTGCAAAATCCAGAATCAGCGACGGGCGATTCCTGTTCAGCCTCCACGAACCAAAAGCTGCTTTCTCTTCGGATATGCAGAACTGGGGGCGGGAACCGCTTCGCAACATCAGACAGAGACATTATGGTCTTGGTCTGAACCGCGTCCGCGCTATCATAGAAGCGCACGGCGGAAAGTTGCAGGCTCAATACGATCCCAAGTCGTCGACGCTCGTTTCGACGGTGGCACTTCCGATGTTGGGCCAGCAATCCGAACATGGTTGAACGTCATGGCATTCTCGCAGTTTAAGCAACTGCAGCCTACTGCACGTGCGTAATACCAGCAGCGCAAAGTAATGAAAACGGAGAACCATCGCGTTCTGATCATCGACGACGAGCGGCCGGTGTTGATGACGGTGGAAGCCTTACTCAAGCGTCATGGTTATCACGTGGATGCCGCGGCAACAGCGTCGCAGGGGCTGAAGTTGCTGAAATCAAATTCGCCATCACTCGTCTTGCTAGACCTGCAACTGCCGGATGCCCATGGGTTGGAAATGCTCGATCAGATCAAGACAGAGTTGCCCAAAGCCCAGGTGATCATTCTGACGGCGCACGACTCGCTGCATAACGCCATCGAATCGATCAAACGCGGTGCTTACCATTTTATCAGCAAGCCGTATGCGCCGGAGGAACTTTTGAGCCTTGTGGAGAAAGCGTTGGAGAAACAATTCCTGCTCCGGGAAGCTCAACAACTACGAGAGAAGACGCAGCAATTGGAGAAGCGGCTCGAGATCGCGGAAGCGCGACCTGCTCCAATTTTTAAGAGTAAACCCATGCAGGAGATTGAGGAACTGATCGGGGCGATGGCGCCCTCGGATGCGAATGTTCTCATCGCAGGCGAAAGCGGCGTCGGCAAGGAAGTGATCGCAAACACTATTCACGCCCGCAGCCGGCGCGCTGAACAACCGATGGTGAAGCTCAATTGCGCTGCGTTCCCGCAAACGATGATTGAGGGAGAACTTTTTGGTTACGTCAAAGGCGCGTTTACCGGAGCGATGCAGGATTTTCCGGGAATGATCGCCGCAGCAGACGGGGGCACGCTGTTCCTTGACGAAATATCCGACATGCCGGCTGATTTGCAGACGCGATTCCTGCGCGTGCTGCAAGAGCGCGAGTATCGGCCACTTGGCAGCACTCAGACAATGAAGGCAAATTTCCGCGCAATCGCTGCAACTAACAGGCCCATTCCAGAGTCGCTCACCGAGAACCGGTTGCGCTCAGATTTGTACTACCGTTTAAACACTTTCCAGATTGAAGTGCCGCCGTTGCGCAAACGAAGAGAGGACATCCCGCCGTTGATCGGCCAGTTCGTTAGGCAATTTTCTCAACAACTCGGCAAACCGGAGCCGGACGTTTCACCGGACGCATTCCAGAAGTTGCTCGATTATTCGTGGCCCGGAAACGTTCGCGAACTGCAAAACGCCATCGAATACGCGGTGGTGCTGGCGCGGGAAGGTGTAATCAGTGTTAAAGAATTGCCGGCGGAAATTCAATTACCTCCAGCATTGCAGCAAGCCGAACTCGGCGGATTGCCGCGCAAGGGCGTGCAAACCCTCGATGACTTGGAGCGCAACGCAATTCTCCAGGCGCTTGCTGAATGCCGCGGGAACAAGAAAAAAGCAGCCGAACTGCTCGGGATTCAGCGACCAACCCTTTACAACAAGCTGAAACGCTACGCGATTGATTTATAGGTTGGACCAGCAACCTTGCGTTCGGCCCTTTGCTCGTTATTGGCCGCGATAGCTACAGCGGGCAGTGGGTGTTTCGTGCACCACTATTTCGCAGAGGCCGGGACATTGCGGTTCTAATTTTTTCCAGAACCATTCGGCCATGTTTTCGATCGTCGGGTTTTCTAATCCTTCGATTTCGTTGAGATATGTGTGGTCCAGGATTTTTAGAAGCGGCTTCATTGCCGCGCTGATGTTCGCGTGATCATAAATCCACCCGATCGCCGGGTCGACATCGCCTTCGACAGAAACTTCGACCTTGAAACTGTGTCCGTGCACTTTCCGGCATTTGTGACCCTCCGGCGCGTTAGGCAAAGTCTGCGCCGCTTCAAATGTGAAATCCTTCGTTAAGCGCGCGCGCATAATCAGACGCCGCGTTGCGTTGGCTTCCAGATGAATTTATGCATCTGTAGTTGAAAACGGACGTTCAGTTTGTCTGCGAGAATCCATTCCACGATTTGGCGCGGGTCGATTCTGCCGAAAATTGGGGAGAAGAGCACGGCGCGACATCGGGAGGGAAGATCGTAGCGCTGCATTTTATCGCGCGACCACTCGTAATCTTCGCGTGAGCCCATGACGAATTTCACTTCATCGTCGCCCCTGAGCTGATCTATGTTCGACCAAAAATTCTTTTCCACTTCGCCGCTCCCCGGGGTCTTTAGATCCATGATTCGATGCACGCGCGGATCGACTTTCGATATGTCATGCGCACCGCTGGTTTCGAGCAGCACCGTGTAACCCGAGTCACACAGCATCGACATGAGCACCAGCACGTTCTTCTGCAACAATGGTTCCCCGCCTGTAATCTCGACCAGGGAGCACCGATACGTCGCGACCGTATCCACAATTTCGCTCAAGCTTCTTTTGTTCCCCTCGTAAAAGGCGTACTCGGTATCGCAATAGTTGCACCGCAGGTCGCAGAATGCCAGGCGCACGAAAACGCACGGCGAGCCGGCCCAAGTGCTCTCGCCCTGGATGGAGTGATAAATTTCGTTAATTGTAAGTGACTTTTCGTCTGACATGTTCTTCAAGATACCTGCTGAACCGATGTAGAAGGTCTTATGCGAACAATTGCAAAGCAAATTTCTCCCGCCTAACCCCCGCTGTTTTCCATGCGTCCGACGCCAAATTTCCTGACTTTTCCCAAGATTTTTTGATTGACGGGTATATGGCGGCAATCTAGTCTCGCCGCCATGTGCCCCGGTTATGCCCTGTACATTCACCGCTTCGCCGACCTGATTGTGAGAAAAACGTCTGTACTCGTCGCAGCAATATTCTTCGCAGTCGTTCTTGCTGCGCAAGCACAGGAGTCCATTGAAGAGGTGGCTTTGCCCCCCTGGTCGGAACCAACGCTTCCCTCGAGTGAACCCGCGCCATCGACGCAAGCGGCGCCGCTGCCTCCCGCGCCAGAACCGGTGACTTCTGCACCAGAAACGTTGCCTTCTACAGCACCCGAGACCTTACCCTCTTCGTCTGAACCGTTGCCTTCTTCCGAGCAGGCGTTCCCATCTTCAGCCAATCCGTGGTCGCCTTCAAGGAACTACACTACTGCGGAAACAGCCATTGTTCCGCCGCCAGTAGCAACAGGTCCTTACGGGGGCGGCAGCTACAACGTATTCCCACCCGGCGAAACTGTTTTCTCACAAGAAGGGGGTCTCTTTCACTACCAACTGGGGCTGACAGTGCGAGGTGTGTGGGATGACAACATATTTATCAGTCATACGAACAAGGTCTCGGATTTTTATTTCGCGATTGAGCCGATGATCACCGTTGGAGTCGGCGACGTGGCCGGGCGCAACAGAAGTTATCTGCGGTTGGACTACATGCCGAGCGCTATTCTGTTCGTCGATCACCCGGATCAAGACGCATTTAACCAGCTGATTATGCTCACGGGGGGGTATAGCACTGGCCGGTTGACATTGACCCTCTCCCAGAGCGTGGCGATACTCGAATCGGCGAACTTCAACAGCTTCTTCGATACGACAGGCCTGTGGGCAAACACCGACGCAAGCGGGCCCACGCGGATGAACTGGTCCTACACGTTCTTGACGGCAAATTACCAACTCACCGGGAAAGTATCTCTTCAGGCCGAGTTTGGAGCCCCGATCTACGCCTATCTCGGTGACGGTAACATTAGTAGCTACACTATTTTTGGCGGTCTTTACGTTTACTACAATTGGCTTCCAAAGCTATCGGTAGGTATTGGCACCACATTTGGGTACACTTGGGTGGATGAGCCAACTACGAACCAATCTTTCGAGCAGATAAACTTGCGCCTCAATTATGCGTGGACAGCCAAATTAAGTCTGTATGCTTCGGCAGGCGTTGAGTTCCGCCAGTTCGACGGCAACCGCAATACATACGACTCCCCGGTGTTTGAACTCGGGGTAAGTTACAATCCGTTTTCAGGTAGCTATCTCTCGCTGGCGGCCGGGCGGCGGATTTACACCTCCGGGTACGTTGATAACCAGGATTTTGGCGCCACATACGTTGCGCTCCGGTTTCAGCAGCGTTTATTTCGCCGCCTTTATCTCGGCTTGGGCGCCGGCTATGAACACTCGGATTACTTCTCCACTGACCGGGACGTCAGTGCGACACGGGGGGATCAAGACTACTGGTTTATCGAACCGTCGGTTGACGTGCTGATCAACAGGTGGCTGAGCGTCGGGGTATATTACCTGCACCGCGAGAGCACCAGCGACGAAGATTTCTTCAGTTGGGAGGATAATCAGGTGGGCGTTCGGGCAACGGTCAGGTTTTAAACAGGGTTTGAATCGTTTGCGAGCCGGGACAGAGGGATGGTTGGCGATTGCGCTCGCGTTGTCGCTGCCAGGGTTCATGTTGGCCCAAGCCATGCCGGGGACGGCCGCGTCCCAGCCTGCCGCCAGCTCTGCATCGCGAGCGGCCGCCTCGGCGCCCATATCAACCGGCGGAGTGAGCGCACCGGCGGGTTACGTTTTGAGTCCTACGGACCAGGTGGCGATCGACGTTTTTGGTGAAGACGATCTGCGCACAAACGGACGGTTGAACTCCGAGGGCAACTTGAGCGTGCCATTGCTGGGGTCGATCCATTTGGCAGGACTGACTCTGCCGCAGGCAGTTTCAAAACTCACAGAGCTGTACAGCCGCGATTATCTGGTCAACCCGAAGATCAACGTCACGCTTCTCAGCTTCGCAAAAAAGCGTTTTTCGATTTTGGGTCAGGTAAATAGCCCCGGCAGCAAGGAAATGCCTGAGGGCACTCAGGAGGGTATCGATCTACTGGAGGCGATCGCATTGGCTGGTGGATATACGCGCATCGCCTCGCCGGAACGAATAACCGTGCGACGACAAAACGCCAGCGGCGATCAGACTTTCAAGGTTAATGCGAAGCGCTTCACCAAGGGAAAGGGCGGCAGTTTTCTCGTCCTGCCGGGTGATACCATCAACGTCGGCGAAAGTATTTTTTAGCCGAGATTTTTCCGCCTTCGTCTTTGCGAACGCACTTCTTGGTGTAAGGTTCCAGCCAATCTTTTGCCGTGATTGACCCTGCCCAATCTCTGAGGGGAGCGACCGTTGCGCCCAATTCCGACAAACCCGGCGTGCCTTTGACGGCGGAGTACACCGATGGACTGCAGACGTTCGATTTTCGCCGGTATTGGCACTCTTTCCTCGAACGTATTTGGATCGTAGCGATTTGCGTTTTGGCCGGCCTTTTTCTGGCGTTGGGGAACCTCGCGCGGTCGCCGAAGCTTTACCAAGCCCACACGGTTTTGGAAGTGGAAGTTCAGGAGCCGAGTTTCGTCCCAACGAACGATTCCACGACGCGGATGCGCTCGATGTTTCTGGCCACCGGGGAGGCGCTCCGAACGATCGAACAAAATCTCACTAACCAAACACTTCTTGCGCGGGTTGTACGCTCCGAAGGTTTGGCGCAGGACGGTGGACAGTCTGTTCTCGGCCAGAGTGTCGTCGCCAATAAGAGCACGGAGCCCAGGCAGGTTGGCGACAAGACGCAAAACGCCAGTGGCGGCACGACATTTACGCCGCTCGAGGAAGCATTGGGCCGAGGATTGGCCGGCATGGTGCATCCGGTGATCCGCCGCGGCACGCGCCTGATCGACTTGTACGTGACGCACGGCGATCCAGCCATGGCACAGCGGCTCGCCGAAGCAGTCGGCCGAGAGTACATCCGCAACTCAATCGAGCGCCGTGCGTCGTCGAGCGAAGAAGCATTGCGTTATTTGTTGGAAGAAGAAGAGCGGTTGAAGAGGAACCTCCTAAAAAGTGAGGCGGCCGCCAACGAATACAAGGCACAAAATCCGGATGCTCTCCAACTCGGCGGCGGTACAGCCGCGACGGGCTCACAGGGGGCTGGCGGAGCAAAGGGGGGCTTGGTAGAGGACAACCTGGTAGACATAAACACCAAATTGGCCGGAGCGAGGACCGATCAGATTCGTCTCGAAGGCCAGCTGCAGCAAGTAGATCAGATTGGCAACAATATCGACGCGTTGCTCGCGATTCCGAGTATCGCGACCGCCCCAATGGTGAGTGCCGCGCGTAACAATATTATACAGATCGAAGCGGCGATCACCACCCTCGCCTTACGATACAAGGACAAGCACCCCAGAATGATGGCGGCCAAGGCCTCGCTGGCCGAGGCGAAAGTAAAGCTCCGTGAAGCGGTGCTGGCGCAACGTCCGATTCTACGGAATACGATCGATCAACTCAAAGCGACAGAGACCAGCTTGCAACAAGCTTTGCAAAACCAGCAGGGCGTCGCGGTCAATCTTAACCGCACAGCGATTGGGTATCAGGAATTGGCCCGGCAAGCCGAAACCGATCGTGCGTTGTACGAAAGCGTGCTTCGTCAGATAAAGGACACGAACCTGGCAAAAGACGTCAAAGCGAATGCGGTCAGCGTGATTGAGCATTCCCCGCTTCCGACCTTTCCTGTTAGTCCTCGACCTTCGAGAACGATCCTCATGGGCCTGCTTGGCGGCCTCGCTGTCGGTTTGGCTCTCGTTTTTGGAGTCGATGCGCTGGATCGTTCCATCAAAACTGTGGACCAGGCAGAAAGCACGCTAGGTCTGCCTGTTTTCGCAGCTGTTCCCGATACCACCGACGAGGGGCCCGTCAGCCGACTGAAACGACGAAGCAAAGCTTTCAGAAGTTCGAACTATCGCGTCGTGGTGAACACTCCAGAAAGTCCAGCGGCGGAAGCATTCCGCAATTTGCGCGCCGCACTTTCTCTTCTGGGTCCTGAAGCCGAGCGAAAAGTTTCGCTTTTCACTAGTGCTGTCCCTAACGAAGGCAAAAGTTTCACAAGCGCCAATTATTCGCTCGCACTGGCCCAGCAGGGTTATCGCGTGCTCCTGATCGACGGCGATCTCCGCCGGCCGAACGTGCACAAGATTTTCCGGTTCGCGAATGCGCGAAATAATTCCGATGAAGACAGCGCGCCCGGAGTGACAGATTGCCTGGTGGGTGAAGCGGACATAGCCTCGGCAGCGCGTCAGATTCCGGCCGGAGAAATCCAGCTGGTCGATGAGAGCGTTGAGCTGACGGAAAATATTCTCGCTGCGACGGGAGGCCAGCTGTTTGTCTTGGGGGGTGGACGACGCGCGCCCAATCCTGCTGAGATTCTCGCGGGCCCATTCTTCGGACAGCTCATTGCTAAGGCTGCCACCCTGTTTGATCGCGTGGTGATCGATAGCGCACCGATCCTTGCAGTCAGTGACACTCTCCTGATGATGCCACATGTCCAAACTGTGTGCATTGTTGTTCGGGCGGCAAAAACACCACGTCCAGCAATCCGCCGCGCGATTACCCTGCTGGCGAAGTCAGGAATTCGCCCGGCTGGTCTGGTCTTGAATCGGTTGCGGCGAAGTCGCGGGGTCGGCTATTATTACTATTATGCTTCGCACGGTTATGGCAAAGAAGAGGGAGCCTATTCTCGCGGCTACAGCTACCATGGCCGATCCCAGCGGGACCACGAAGGTAACGGAGCGTAGAGCGGCGAGCACTACGACGCCGCTCAGGTAGCAGAGTGCCAACTCGCGCTGCGGTCTGCGTGTTCGGTCGTTCGCGATCCGTGGTCTTTCCAGAGCATGCTTCCCCAGCAAAGACCCAGATAGGTTGCCACGTATAGCTGGATCGATTCGATCTGAACTGGGAAATCGACCAGCGCGTGCAGCGCCACCGCCACGAGCGCTATGATAACTAACGGCTGCAACACGCGTCTTCGCGGCGTCCACTCCCGCCTGGCGTGCTGTTTGTAACTGCGAATCCCGACTGTTATTCCTCCGAAGAAGAGCAGCGCCCAAAGGATTCCTCCGATCCAGCCCCATTCCAACAGGGTCTGCAGGTAATCCTCGTGCAAAAATCTCCAGATCCCGGGCACCTGGTCGCTCCCAGTGCGATTGTACGTTGGAAATACAACGCGAAACGTGCCTGGCCCGAATCCGCAAAGCCCCGCGTCGGGCACTGCGCGCATTGCCACACGGGAAGCGCGCCACCGGGCATCCGTAGAAATCCGTTGTGCCTCCGTCTGCCAGCGCTTTAGCGGTTGCTCGAGATGTACCGCCTGAGCGAGTGCAATCAGCGCTAAACTAATGGCAAGCCCTCCTGCCAAAGCGACGCTTTTACCACCCGATAGCTTGCGAAGAAGCAACGGTCCAAATTGCACGCAAATCGCAAACAGCAATAAGAGCGCTAGGACTTGCGACATACGTGAGGTATTCGCCAGCACCGCGGCCATGGTTAGGAGAAAAACACTCGTCCAAACCGCGCGCATGCCCGGATTCGACCGATTACTAAAAGCGCGAATAACTAGTCCGGCACTCAATGGCCACACCAGGTTTAAAAATGCGCCGGCATTACCGTGATAAAAGTAGGTCGCAAAAAATGTGGTTATTCGAAACTGGTACGGTGGCGGGGGTTGCCACAAGATCATCTGCGCGCCGGTGGCTTTCTGGAGTAAACCGAGGAATGCTATCGAACCGCCCACCAGACCAATCACATACCACAAGCGAAGCAACCATCGCTTGCTCTGAGAAAGATCTGCGACAAACAAGATTATCCCGAGGAGCAAGGCACCTCGGATCATCCACGCAACGCTGATCGGGTAATCAACGGAGCCGACCACAGGCCCGAAGTTGTGTAGCGGCACAAAAACGGAAAAATCCGAGTCGTAGACTGACTTCGCGTTGAAGACCATCCAACCGCCTATGCAGATCAAAGCCGCCGTTAAGAAGAATAGAAGACGTGGAAATCGCGGCATTCGCCTGCTAACAAGCAACTCAATAGCCCAAAGAACGAGTGCAGCGAGTAACACCCAGTTGGTTATTCGGATGCTTTCCGATGTTGTGGCGCCGTACGCCCACGGCGCATAGACGAGAGCAGCGAAGAAAATCCAGCGTGATGTGCTGCGGAAGAAACGAGAGATCACATGTCAGAGGTCAACGGCTGGGTACACCTCTGGCAGACATTGTCTTGTTCCCGTCACCGTCCTTTGCCGAATAGCATCGTGTATAACGTTTTCAACACGATCATGGCATCCAGCTTCAGGGAGTAATGCCGGATGTAGTAGAGGTCATATTTTAACTTCTCGACCGCGTCATCGTCACTCTCGCCGTACGGGTAATTCACTTGCGCCCAGCCGGTGATACCCGGTTTCACCAGGTGCCGAAAATGATAAAATGGGATTGTTTGCTCGTAGCGTTCGGCGCACTTGCTCCACTCCGGGCGTGGACCAATCAGGCTGATGTCTCCTTTGAGCGCGTTCCAAAGCTGCGGCAACTCATCGAGCCGAAGTTTCCGCAGCCACCGCCCCACCGCCGTCACACGACGATCGTCTTTTCGCGTGTAAATGTCCTCGTCCGCTTCATCGGAGCATCGCATTGTTCGGAATTTGAAAAGAATGAACCGTCTTCCGTCACGGCCTACTCGTTCCTGCCGGAAAAACACGGGACTGCCGTCCTGCATCCGGATAAGAAGAGCGACAAGCACAAAGAGCGGAGCGCAAATGATCAGTGCTATAGACGAGGCAACGACATCGAAAAGCCGCTTGAGATAATGGTAGGGAGAAGTGCGAGCCAGCTGAAAACCACTCTGGAGCGGCCAAAATGGATCGATGATGCCTAGCGGCAGATAACGCCATTGAGTTTCGTAAAAGGATTCGAGCGTGTAAACGCGCGTCTCCTGAAATTGCGCATGCACCAGGCGTTCCAGCAATTCCGTGCTGAGCGAACTCGCTTTCGCAGCGAGAATGATCCCGCTATAACGTTTGCCCGAGATTATCTAACTTTGCTGCGAGATTTCCCTGCACAATCGGGGATCCTTGACCAGCAATTGGCTGGCCCACGCGTTCCTCAGTTCACATCTACGAACTCAAGCTGTTGTCCGTTTGATGAGTTCCTGTACGCCTCGTAAAAACGAGCGGCCGTCTCGCCGCCGCCGATGACGAGAAACGATCGGCCAGCGCTGCGTGGCAACGACATACTGCCTGATCCATCGGCGGTAAGCCAGCGAGACTGGCAGGAAAACCGCGAAGCTCAAAAGCAGTACGCCTCGACTCGGCTTCATTGTCTGATCGAACGTCGCAGCGGAATAAATCAGCATCGCGCTGACCACCGCCGCTGCAATGATGGCCAGAATGTGCTCGGCCGCATATCCAAGGGTCAACTTCTCGACAGTACGATCGTAGCCGCCGATGAAGTAAAGCGCCGCCACGATTACGCCGAGTTGAATTATGTTGACGATGAAGAACTGAAACGGCGTAGCATAGAAGGCATCGAACCTAAACCAACCTGCCAGCCGATAGATTGCGAGCCAGCTCACTACATCCAGGAAGAGGTACAGCAGTGCAGACGACCATTCTTGGCTGAGGAAATGCGACCACAGACCGGTTTTGCTGAGGCGGCGAGTGGTACTAGCGCGCTTGTCGAAGCCTTTTGAGTGCTCCTGAAACTGAAGGAGCCTCTGAGAGATCATCTGCGATTCTTCGCTGTTCGCCATGAGGCCGGCAATTATATGCTTAATCGCAGCCAAGTGAAAGATGACTTTGTGTCGACTGTGGTTGGGTTGGGTCGCCGCGGTGACCCGCCGAGCAGTCCTCGGGACCGCAAATCAAGAAAAGCTCGACCCGAGCCACTACTCTTGACGCTCCAAGCCGCATCCATAATCTGAAACACACGCCGATCGACCGGCGCAGACTCGTAACGTGAATATTTTGGCAGCTTTTTATCGCTCGTCGGTTGGAAAAAAAATGATCGTCGCCGTCACCGGCATCATTTTGATCCTTTTCGTTATCGGGCATCTGCTAGGCAATTTGCAGATTTTTCTGGGTCCTGATTGGGTCAACGGTTACGCACAACACCTGCGCGACCTTGGGCCTTTGCTCTGGGTAATCCGTTTATTTCTATTCGCGGCTGTCGTTGTTCACATTTACGTGACGATCCAACTGGCGATTGAAAACCGCCGTGCGCGACCGCAGGCCTATGTCGATCGGGAGTATGTGAAAGCAACGTTCGCTTCGCGTCACATGGTGCTGAGCGGGTTGATCGTGCTTGCGTTTATCATTTACCACATTGCGCATTTCACAGTGCGTGTCACCGATCCTCGTTTTGGTTTGCTCAAGGCCGATCCGCTCGGGCACTACGACGTTTACTCAATGATGGTGTACGGATTCCAAAATTATTACGTTTCCGGGTTTTATCTTCTTGGCCTTTTTTTGCTCGCGCTTCATCTCAGCCACGGATCGTCGAGCTTCTTTCAATCGCTCGGATTTAATGACAAGAAGTTGACGCCGCGTCTCGCGTCAGCCGGCCGAATCTTCGCCTGGCTTCTTTTTATCGGCTATATGTCGATTCCCGTCGCAATCATGACTGGTGTGGTTAAGCCGGCACAGCAGCTGTAAGAAGAACGACTGAGCTGCCTACAGATCGACGACTTGCACGCCTTCGGTCGCGGTCCGTTTCGCGTAAAGATTGCTTAAACGCTTGGTCATCGGTCCGACTTTCCCGTCGCCGATTTGACGATTGTCTACCTTGAGCACGCTGGCTAGTTCGCCCATTGTCCCTGTGCAAAACATTTCATGCGCACCATAGACGTCGGCGAGTGACAGATCAGTCTCGACGCAACGAATCTTTTCCGCCGCACAAATCTCGATCACAGTCGCACGAGTTATCCCCTCGGGGCAGGCCACGACTCGCCCTGTTACCACGTCGCCGCTTGGTCGCGATTCATCCGAATTACGCACAATAAAGACGTGCGTCGCGTTCGTCTCAGCAACGAACCCACTCGTGTCGAGCATCAGCGCGTCGTCGGCGCCGGCAGTGTTCGCTTCGATCTTTGCCAGGATCGAGTTCAACAGGTTTGCATGATGAATACGCGCATCGAGCACATCCGGCGGCGGGCGGTCGGATCTTGCTCGTGATCAAACTCAGGCCCGTTTTCGCATAAACCGGCGGCTTGTGTTCAGCGAGCACGATCAATGTCGGTCCGCTTTGATTGAGTCGCGGGTCCATGCCCGAAGTGATCTTAATTCCGCGTGTCAGCGTGAGTCGAATATGCGCGCCGTCCCGCATTTTATTTGCAGCGAGCGTGCGTTTGATTTCGTCGATGATTTTTTCTCGTGGCGGAATTTCCTCGAACGAAAGTGCGCGGGCTGAACGCTCGAGGCGATCGAGGTGTTCGTGTAGCTTGAAAATCCGGCCGTTGTAAAGTCGCAGTCCTTCCCAGACCGCGTCACCGCCTTGCACCGCCGAATCAAACGGGCTGATCCCTGCCTTGTCGCGATGGAGCAACTCTCCGTTAACGTTTACGATCAGGTTGCGGTTTCGTTCGTCGAATTTTTGAAGCATTGGTTCAACTGCGGATTACATCGATCACGCAGATTGTTTTGTTGTAGGGGCATTCTGTGTCAAACGCCCTAATAGTTCCCCGTTCAGCGCAGTCGGTATTCATAAAGCCGCTGGTAGCATTCGCAGCACCGCCGATAGATCTCACGCAATCGTGCTGGAACTACGCCAGGGTGACGGATGATACGGCTGAAATGAGGTCGATTTTGCGACTTCGCCATACCAATGCCTGGCCCAGATGCCGTCGGTGTCCCGTAAGCCTGATGGCCATGAAAGCATTGACTTGCTAAATTCTACGCCGATCGCTTCGCAGAGCAGTCGTAGCGTCCCCTCCGGATTTTCCAGCACGTCCCTGGCATCGACTACGGGCGGAACGGCAGTCGTGCGTGTGCGGACGAAATCAAAGATTTCCGCCTGCTGCACGAAACCGAGGTCCTCGAGCGCAGGGTCTTCTCGCTTTTTGATGTAGGAATTGATCACTTCGCGCGGGTCGCGAATCAGAAAACAATTAGTCACATCCCTGAGCCATTGGCGATCTATTTCGGGCAACAGATGGTGGGTCATATGCTTCTGAAAAAAAATCTGCTTGCCGCTCGCAATCTGCCCGGTGAGATGCGCAACGACTTTACGCCAATCGGTTTCGCCGGTTGCGACCACTTCGTCCGCGCCGGGATGTTCTATGCCCGTCACTTTGAGGTAGTAGGCGTAAAATGGCTCATCGATAACGACAGTGTCGTCTCGATTGCCCCACGAGCGCATCATGGCCGTCGAAATATTTCGCGGACCAGACCACATGGCGATGCGGATGGGGTGAACCATCCGCAAAGGTTCTCGCGCTATCGGCGACTTGACCAGCGAAAATGGACTCTGCTTCTGTTAGCGCGATCGCGCTAACCAGCGGCCAGCCTAACTCTTCGCGAAAACGCCAATCAACGGACGGCGCGATGGCGTCTTCGAGCGAAAATCGCTAACAAATCCAGTCTCGGTCCGGATCTCCACATGACCGGCGCGCGCTTGGCGCCGTAGACCAACACAGATCCTACGGGCGCCTCGTATGGATTCGAGACCGGCAGTTTTTTGAATCCGTAATTGTTTACCAGCTCCTGGCCCGCTTGTTTCGCAAGGGGTGTTTGCGGCCGCGATTTCACTACGCCCGCAGCAACCAGCGCTTCCTTTACGAAACACCAGCACTTGCGCAGCGAGTGCGCACGTGCACGCTCCTCAGCGATGGTGGCGGCCCGGCGTAATTTCGGATCAATCTGCGCATCTGCGTTGGCAATCGGCTGGACGATCTTCTTCGGATAATACTGGTCCACAACGTCGACCGATTGTTTTTTGCCGGAGGCATCGGTGTAATTGAATTTGGGGGTCGGCGCCGAGAGTCGAAGCGCCATTGCGGGATGCGGGCACATTCCCGCGGATCCCAGGATAACAAATGTGAGGGTGAGAAGTTTTGGCATAAAGCGCGCCTTCTATCGGGTAAATCGGCCATGGTCGCAACCGATTTTTTCAACCAAAGGACAAATTTATAATTTGACTTACTGCGGATGTACCAATGGCTTGCGAAAGAAGCTGTTAGCTTCCCTGCACCGTTGTTGCGGACCTACAACGATGCGACTAATTCCGCCATCCGGTGGCGCAATTTTGTATCGGGTAACCGCCCAATTCCGCCCTGCATATTATCTTCGAGATGGCGCGGTTTATCCGTCGCTGGGATCGCGCATGTGATTGCTGCATTTGCCACAATCCATTTCAAAAAGAATTGCGCCCACGAGCGGCACTCAAATTCCGCCGCCCAATCCGGTAGCGGTTTCGAACGCACTTTGCGGAACAAATCGCCGGATCCGAATGGCCGATTCGCGATCACGGCGACGCCGCGCTCCTGCGCCAAAGGCAGAATGCGTTCCTCGGCTTCGGGTTCCATCAGCGAATAATTGATCTGGAGAAAATCGAACTTCTGGCTTCGCATTAGTTTTTCGATTTCGCTCAAAGCTCCGGACTCGTAATGAGTGATTCCGGTGTAGCGAATGCGGCCCTGCTGTTTCCATTCCTGCAGCGTCGCGAGCTGTGTGTTCACGTCGATAAGGTTATGCACCTGCATCAGCTCGATTCGGTTCGTGCGCAAAAGCGACATGGAACGTTCCATTGACTGAATTCCGCTCTGCTTGCCCCGAGTCCAAACTTTGGTCGCGAGAAAGAGCTTGTCACGAATGCCAGGCGCAGACGTGAGATCGCCGATTACCTCCTCCGCGCGACCATACATCGGCGAGGAATCAATCACACGGCCGCCCAGCTTCACAAACAGCGACAGGACGTCTCCGAGTTGCTTCCGGACGTCCGCGTTAAGATCGACATCGAACGCCCTCCATGTGCCGAGGCCGATCACCGGTAATTTCTCGCCAGAGGAAGGAATGGCGCGTGTCAGCATCGCTGATGATTCGCCTTTCACCTGGCCCCGCGATGGATCAATTGGCAACATTAGACCCGCGGCAGCAGTACCAATTATTTTCGCAGCTTGGCGTCGCCTCACGAACCCAGTGTAGGGCGTTTCTATGAAACGCCAATGGCATCTGGCACAGATGCCCTACAGGCGCTATATGCCTCTATGGATCGCCGTCGTTTCATAAAAATATCCACCGCGAGTGCCGTTGCGTCCCAAGTAACTTCAACATCGTTATTCGCACAGAAGACTCCGACACCGATGCGCATTCTTATACTCGGCGGGACCGGATTCACTGGCCCATATCAGGTAAAATATGCGCTGAGTCGCGGCCATAAGGTGACCACATTTAACCGTGGTAAGACGCATCCCGGGGAATTGCCGGCTGAAGTCGAGCAGCTTGTTGGTGACCGTAATGGTAACCTCGATGCCCTGAAAAACCGGCAATGGGACGTGGTGATCGACAATCCGACGACGCTTCCCGCGTGGGTGCGTGACGCGGCGCAAGTGCTCAAAGGAAATGTTGACCGCTACGTGTTCATTTCGACCATTTCCGTTTACGGCGAGGCGAAGCAGGGGGCTGATGAAAAGGCGCCGACAGAAAAATACGAAGGTGCAGATCCGTACAAGGAGACGATTGAAGCGGTGCGCGCATCCGGATTCAAAACCTACGGGCCGCTAAAGGCGCTCTCAGAACGCGAAGCTGAGAAATGGTTTCCCGGAAAAACTTTGATCATTCGCCCCGGACTTATCGTCGGTCCTCGCGACGAGAGCGACCGTTTCACCTATTGGCCTGTGCGCATCGATCGGGCCGGAGACGTGCTGGCGCCGGGAAAGCCAAACGATCCCGTCCAGTTCATCGATGCTCGTGATCTTGCTGAATGGACCATTCGCATGGCCGAGAGCCGTGAGACAGGAATCTACAACGCAACCGGACCTGCCAAACCCCTCGGCATCGGCGGGATGCTGGACGGAATTAAGGGTGCTCTGAAGTCGGACGCGAAGTTTACCTGGGTAAACGAAGAATTTTTGACTGAACAGAAAGTGCAGCCTTGGTCGGACATGCCGGTTTGGACCGGGAAAGATGATGCGGTTGCGCGAACGAACATCAGCCGCGCCTTGAGCAAGGGCCTGACGTTTCGACCGCTCGAGGTCACCGCACGCGATACGCTCGCCTGGTTCAAGTCGCTTCCGCAAGAACGTCAATCACATCCGAAAGCCGGTCTCTCAGCCGAACGCGAAGCTGAAGTGCTCGCTGCGTGGAAGAAGAAAGAAATGACGAAATAAGGTCAAAGGTTCGAATGACGAATAATTCTTCGGACTTCGTCATTCCTTCGTCATTCGACATTCGTGCTTCGTCATTAACGTGAAACGATTCTTCGCGAAAATCGTTGACGTAAAGCCTAACGAGTTTCACGCGCTGCTCCTGGCTTTCGTTTTCAACTTCGTCGTTCTCGGCGGGTATTACGTCATTCGTCCAATCCGCGATGAGATCGGCGCCGATCGCGGTGTTGAAAATCTACCGTGGATGTACACCGGCACGTTGACCGGGATGCTAGTCGCTAACGCGCTTTATGCCACCATCGTAGCGCGTATGTCGCGGCGGCGGTTTATTCCGATCGCATACCGTTTCGCCATCGCCAACCTTTTCGTTTTCTTCCTGCTCATGCGCTGGATGCCAGCCGCGCAGGAACGTACGATCCTTGCGCCCATATTTTTCATTTGGGTCAGCGTCTTCAATCTTTTCGCTACGACAATGTTTTGGTCGTTCATGGCCGACGTTTTCACGCCGGAGCAAGCCAAACGGCTTTTTGGATTCATTGCTGTCGGCGGATCGATTGGCGGAATCGTTGGTGGTTTGGTGACGAGCTCGCTCGCCGGAAAGCTGAGCACCGGACTCTTTCTTCTCATCACAGCGGTCATGTTGGAGATTGCCGCGCAATGCGTGCGCCGATTTCCCACCAATTTTCGGCCTGTAGGGGAAGCTGACAGCTTCCCCGGCGCGACAATGTCGTCCGCTACATCAGAGAAGCGAAGCGACGAGCAACCAATTGGCGGTAAATTCTGGGAAGGCGCCGCGCACATTGCACGATCTCCCTACTTACTTGGTCTCGCCCTGTTTCTGATGATCTACACGCTCACGAACACGTGGGCATATTTTCAACAATCTGAGCTTACCGGACATCAACTGCAGGACCGGGCAGTGCGCACGTCGTTCCTGGCGAACATCGATATCGCGGTGAACACGATGACGGTGCTGATTCAGATTTTCCTGACGGGCCGTCTGATGAAGTGGTTTGGAGTTGGAATCACGCTGGTGCTCATGCCACTGTTGAGCGCGATCGGGTTTGCGGCGATTGGTTTCGCACCGATTCTCACAGTCCTTGCGACGTTCCAGATCTTGCGACGGGCCGCCGGCTTCGCCCTGCTTCGACCAGCGCGCGAAGTTCTCTTCACGGTGTTGCGGCGTGAAGACAAATATAAAGCGAAGAGTCTGATCGACACATTCGGCTACCGCTTGGGCGACCAAATCGGTGCGTGGTCTTATCCGTTAATGCGCTGGCTTGGTCTGGGGCTCGCCGGTATTTCATGGGTCGCAGTTCCGCTGGGAGCGATCTGGTGCGTTCTTAGCATCTGGTTAGGGCGCAAACAACGTCAGCTGGCTGAAAAGCACGACCAGGCCGCGCCGTTGGCTGGTTCTGCCGCGCCTAACGCGGCGTGAGTTGCAGAGGCGCTCGCCGCGGCGAGCGCCTTAGTTTCCGAAAACGCATTGCGCTCGCCCACGTCCACGCTAAGTGGAGTGAGGCAGACAATCCTGTCTGCCAATTGCAGGCACGATTGCCTGCATCACGAGAAACAACTAAAGGAGACGAAACAATGGCAACACGAACTGGATTGGCAGTATGGGAAGGCACACTGAAGCAGGGCAGGGGAACGATGAAACTCGGCAGCGGTGCATTCGAAGGTCCTTATTCATTTTCATCGCGCTTTGAAGAAGGGAAGGGGACCAATCCCGAGGAACTCATTGGCGCCGCTGAGGCAGGCTGTTACTCAATGGCGCTCTCGGCAAATCTGGAAAAGGCAGGTCATCCAGCGAAACGAATCAGCACGACCGCGACTGTGAAACTGGAAATGGTCGGCGGCGGTCCAAAGATCACGACGATCGATCTCAAAACTGAAGCAGAGGTTCCCGGAATCGACGAAGCAAAATTTCGTGAGCAAGCCGAGCTGACGAAAAAGACGTGTCCCGTATCCGTCGCTTTAGCAGGCACGCAGATCAATCTCGACGCGAAATTGGTGTAGCGGCAGGCGTGTCGCCCGCAAAGGCGAAATCGTTCGCGCTCGTCGATATTGACGCGAAATCAATCGAGTGATTCAAAGTCACTTGTCCGTATCGCCGAACTACGAGTCCGGCGCGTCTGCCGCTATTTGCGGAGGAATAAGGGCGACACCAAAGCTTTATCCACTTCTTTATCCACCGGGGAAAGCATTTCGGCGTTATTTGAGCGCAACTTGGTTATGCAATTTGGCCGATTTACCTGGTGTTGAGCACGTCAGAGCACGTGGGACAATTTGGGAAAACTGTTCGGCTATTGTCCCGAACTAAGGGTCCTGCCGGGACTAGGTCCATATTACGATCAGCAACACGCAACAAAACACCAAGATTAAACTGTAGATACCCTGATGTACGGTGATAGGTCCTAACCAGGGACAACATTCTTCCCGAAATCCATCAAGCGCAATCCGACCGATGCAATAACTCGCCGAAGCAAAACAAAAAAGCGCACCTGGAGAGCCGAGGTACGGCCATATCAATACAGAGGAAACAATAACAATAGCAGTCCAGCCGGCTTCTAAGAGTTGTATTGGTATCCGGTAACAAGTAACACCTTTGTGGTTACTGAGTTTCATTCCCCAACCACTGTGCGTCACGCGGCCTGAGCAACAACCGTTCAACAGACATCCAAAGCGGGTGACGAACATAAGAGTTAATAAAGAAAGAATATTTATATCCCAAAAAGCCAGGAACGGAATTTTTAGCAAGTTAACTACGAACACTGAACCAGCTATTGTTAACGCATAGGCGCCAAATTGGTCCGAACCCCCAAGATTAAAATGGAGGAGACGACGAGGTGATTTAGAATATGCTGACCAACAAGATGCTGCAAACACAGCTCGACCACCGATGAAACCGAGTGGAATGAGTGCAAATTGAGCGATAAATACCCTGAAGGGGTCTATTCCTAGATGATGAGCTGCTTGATTACCTACTATGATGCCGGCAAGTAGCCCGAAATATAACATCACAGTATAACTATAGAATTCGAAGCCTTTCCAAACGTAGAGAATTCTTCTCATGACGGTTATTGGACCAGTGATCTCAGAATCGTCATTGATACGCCAAAAATGATAGCTACATCAGCGATATTAAAAACCGTAAACTTCAAGTCTATGATGTCCTGGATTGCCCCGAAGTGCCACCGATCATACAAATTTCCAGCACCCCCTCCGATCGCAGCACCCAGAGCAATTTGTGTGAGCGTTGTGCTGTAGGCGCCGCCAATTCCTTTGATCAGCATCATTGCGGCTCCCAGAGCGAGGATCCACAGAAGCAGTGATGAGCGCGAGCCAAGACGGTGATGGCTTTGCTGGTTGAACGTGGGCCGGATAGAAAATATACCGAGATGAATGGAGCAACCCGATCCGAGTGTCTTGTATACAAAAACTTTGCTCATACGATCCAGCGCCCACACGAAAACCACGGACACGAAATAAGCCGTCATATTTTCCGCGGACTATCGGACTCTTTGGTTTGAAATCGAGCAAAGTCTGCTATGGCATTACGGTGAGCACCCAAGATCACGTTTTTTACGAATCCCTTCGTGTCGAGCGACAGCAACGTGGGCCACATTTGTATGCTGTACCGTTTGGCGATTGCCCCCGCTGGATCAGGTATGATCGGAAAGGTTAGCCCGTATTTCCGCTTTATTGCATCAATCTTCTCTTTATCGGCCTCAGTTAGAACTGCCAATGCTTTAATACCTGCACGTTCAAAGTTCTCTTTCCGATTTTGCATGCGGAGAAGTGTTGCCAGGCAGGGCGCAGACCAATGTCGACCAAAAGAAAGAACAACGTTACTTCCTCGTAGATTCGATAACCTCAATTCACTATCCGGTTCGGTTTTAAGAAGGAAATTGGGAACTCTCTCGCCGGCCATTATCGGCGGCCCAATGAGGCGCGATCTCGGGGCCGGACTCGGTTCCAGATGTTGACGTAACTCCCTGGCAAGCGCGGAGGATTCAAGTGGGACGTCACTCTGCAGGAAAATCCGTCCTCGGGCGTTAATCCCGCGTATAGCTGATACATTTGGCGCATCCATTCTGACACCAAAAGTCTTGGACCATTTGCCTCTGATGTCCTCCGTAACCATCAATCTTACATTCGCAAGGTTTTGATCGAACGACCGAATCTTTTCAAACGATTCCGGGCTTAGCCCCTGAGCTAATCCCTGCCGTAAAATGACAATTACCGCTGCGCCGGCGTTGGTCCTCCCTGCCTGATGGAGCGCATCCCTTATTACCGCAAGCGAGGATAGCCCCTGTTCTTCACCGACAAATTGGACAATGACGTTTGCTTTATCTAACCTGGCTCTGTTACTTTGTACCGTTGCAAAAAGATCAACGTAGCCCACTCGCCAGTCGCCTCCAAAATCCCGATCTTTGTAGTACCAAACTGCAGGTATTAAGCATCCCTTCGGAATAAATTGGATGGGAGTAAAATCAAGAGGCGAGCCGCCACCACCTTCCGAGTAGCATCCTGCAACTCCTATCCCTGCTTGCAGATAATTTGCTTCACCCGAATAGGTGTAATCCCGTAGGTTCGTATTCACTACATGAAGACCAGACACAGGAACTTCCTCTCCAGTAGTTTGGTCAATGTTCCAGCCTGATACACGTAAACAGAGTGCTCCTGCTTTGGTATTCTCTGGCTTCGATAATCCTGGCAGTTCTTTACCCAGGAGAACGAAACGGTCAGCGTATTTCTCTTTATAGCTCTCGTAGCCTTCGGGAGGGTTCTTTAATTGGTTAAGATGCCTCCCAATCCACTCACCTGGACTGTCGGGATCGCCAGTTGAACTCCACATGGGAGTACTAATCGGAAGTCCTGTGGATGGATCTACCTTCCACCAGTGCCATTCCCATGAGTAATCCGTGATCCAGCCACCCGATATCCAGTTGTCGAACGCAGTGTAGCCGGTTCCATCATTCAGTTCTTCTATTTTGACTTGAGGTGGATGCTTTCTTTGCGATACGGTCACTGCACCGTGAAATACGACACCATCTGGTGTGAAATCGACTGTTTTTAGGACAATATTCGCGGCAACGTCTACACGTCTGAGGATGCTTCCGATCTGGTCAAGAATCTGCGGCAGAATGCGGTTAACTTGTTCCTGGATCTTTGAAATGACCTGATCACGAATTGCTTTGGCTTTGGACCTTACATTGTTTTCGGCCTTTCCTTTGACTGTCCAACCCACAGGTCCATGAATGTCCACGTGAACCGCAGGATCACCTGCAGCACTCAGAATCAAGCCCTGTCTATTCGAACCAAAGCTTATCGAAATACCGAGCTTAGTGTCCCAGTCGGCATTTGGCCACCAAACACTGGGCGTGGTAGCGTCCCCTTCACAATAAAACGATAGAGTTCCCGATTGACCATTACCATTCCAAGCTGCAACCGCTGTATGCACATGATTTGTGTATGTGGCATCAGGATAGGGAGTGGCGCTAATATGAAACTGAGGTTTCAACTGTTTTAATTCGTCTAGGTATGTCTGAGTGAGTCCAAGGATGTATTCCTTGCTTATTGCGAAAGAAAAATCGGAAGATCCTAAAATGTTGGAAATGCTTGCCGATGTGGCAGGCAAATCTTTGCCTCCTGGCAAGGACAAAGGTAAAGCCAAAACCTGTAAGCCGCCTGCGCTAAGCCCTTTTAGGTGCGACATACCGACCGGCAGAGTTTTAGGGAGAGTCAGATACGCAGTTAGCCCTTTCCGCAGCAGCGGTCGGAGCATCGTAAGGATAAGTTGCTCCGTGATCGCGTCGAGCTCAGTAGAATCAAAACCGATCTTTTTGTCATCGTCACTAACTTTTAGCCTGAATATGGGAACGTTATTCTCGGAGGTTAGCTTAACGATAAATGTTACGCGGACCTTACCATGTATAAACTGGGGCAACGGAACCGTATCAGGGTCAGCCCTATAGCGAGCGCGAATCCAGCACCCTATGATCAGCTCTTCAGTTGAATTCGGAACGATCTCGATCGTCGGCACAGATAGCTGAACCCAGGCGGTTCCGCGGACTTGTCCCTCACCTGCAGTAACCGATTCATAGCCCCCAATCCTACTCACCAGCGTCTGAGGTGATAGGGGCATTTTTTTGCTGTAGCCCTCCTTATTCTGGTGAGTCGTAGCCAGCAAACGATTCACCGTGCCGCGAGATAGCTGAAAAACGGCATCAAAGTCGCCTGCGAGAAAGTTCGACATTTCGAAAACCTCCTTCGAAAAAATCCCATTCAGGCTATGTCTATTTCTATAGAAAAGTCTTCGGGTAGGTAATCGGTCGCCCCCGGGGTCTGTGTATAGTGGAGGGTGAACGTTATCTCGGTGTCGGCGACAAACTCTTGGTCAACTATTGTAGTGCCTATCAAAGCTCGTCCAGCTTGATGATCAGGATTGGCGTTAATACTTGCCTCGGTCTGCTGAGCGTTATCCACCGTGATCCCGTCAAGACCCAGGCGCAGCATGAAGAGATCGCAATAACATGTATGCTTTCCAGACGGACGTTGGATTGCCGCACTCTCCCATGTCACTGGGGGGGGATCTAAGTGTGGTTGATCTGCGGCGTAGGGTATCGATGGCTCAGATCGATCTTCATCGTCGACCCTAAACCTGGGCCATATGTAAATGATTGGATTATCCAGATTTGTTGGAATCTCGTTTAGTATAACGAGTTTGAAAGTTATGTTTATCAATCGGTAAGAATTGTAAGGGATGGGCGGGGGGTCTGTCGCCCCTTCGTCGTTTTCGGTTGCGATCGTTTTTTGTCCGACCGAAGCCGGCTTGTAAGTGAACGTAGCAGACGGGATGTCCGAGTTTAACTGGAACGGGCCCGTCGGATCGAACGTTCCGCCGTCTCCGTCGTCGTTGGGCGTCACCGTCACCTCACCGGAAAGAAGGGAAACCGTGAAATTCTCCGATTCGACGTCCACCTCTCCCTCGCTCGGGTCCGGCCCTTCGAGGTTGTATGTCGGCGGCCGGCCGACTTGGAATTGGTCGAAGTCTAGCGTGCAACCAACCAGGCGAAACAGGAAAATGATTGGCAGCAGGAGAAGTGGCGTCAGAAAAATGTACCAGTCCATTGGCTCGTATTCCTCATGTTAGAAATTTCCTACAGGGTCCAAGAAACGTTGAAACGTGTGAAAATTAGTATGAAAAGGGTTCCGGAGGCACGCAATGCTTAAATCTTGGTGATTCGATCTCGATCGTCGGCACAGATATCTGAACCCAGGCGGTTCCATGGACTTGGCCCTCACCTGCAGCAACCGATTCATAGCTTCCAATCCTACCCGCCAGCTTCTGAGGTGATAGAGGCATTGTTTTGCTGTAGCCCTCCTTATTCTGGTGAGTCGTAGCCAGCAAACGATTCACCGTGCCGCGAGATAGCTGAAAAACGGCATCAAAGTCGCCTGTGAGAAAGTTCGACATTTCGAAAACCTCCTTCGAAAAAATCCCATTCAGGCTATGATCTACTTCTAAAGAAAAGTCATCGAGGTTGTAATCGGTCGCATCGGGATCGCTCTGTGTGTAGTGGAGGTTGAACGTTATCTCGGTGTCGGCGACAAACCCTTGGTCAACTATTGCAGGGCCTATCAAATGTTGTCCAGCTTGATGATCAGGGTTGGCGTTAATACTTTCCTCGGTCAGCTGTGCGTTATCGATAGTAATCCCGTCAAGACCCAGGCGCAGCATAAAGAGATCGCAATAGCATGTATGATTTCCAGCCGGAACTTGGATTGCAACACTCTCCCATGTCACTGGGGGCTCTAAGATTGGATCTGAGACGTAGTTTATCGATGGCCCAGATCCACCGTCGTCGACCCTAAACCTGGGCCATATGTAAATGATTGGGTTAGGCTGAATTTGTGGAATTGGGTCAACTATAATGAGTTTGAAAGTTATGTTTATCGATGGGGGTGTAGAAACGTCGTAATTGAGGGACGGGGGGTCTGTCAGACCCTTGTCGTTGGTGGTTGAGATCGTCGTCGCTCCGCCCGAATCCGGATGGTAAAAGAACGTAGCAGACGCAGACGGGGAGTCCTTGGTTAACACGACGGTCGGCGGCGTGATGTTCCGGGCCGTCCGCCGTTGTCGGGCATCACCGTCACATCCTCGGGAACCGTCTGACCGGGGGGAAGGGAAACCGTGAAATCCTTCGAGTCGACGCCCGCCTCCAAGGTGTCAGGCCCTGTGAGGGTGTATGTCGTCGCTAGGTTTGGGTCACCGTCGCCTCCCTCGCCCCCGCCCACTTCGAATCCGGCGTAGTCTTGTGTGCAGCCAACCAGGCGAAATAGGAAAATGATTGGCAGCAGAAGAAGCGGCGTCAGGAAAATGTACCAATCCATTGGTTCGTATTCCTCATTTTAGAAATTTCCTGCAACGGTTCAAGAAACGTTGAGACGTGTGAAAATTAGCATGAAGAGGGTTCCGGAGACAAGCAATGCTTAAAGCTGGGGATTCCAGTTGAGAAAAACTTAGCCTTACGGTGAGCCTTAAGGTAAAGCAGCCGTGAAGTGACGAGTTGGATCTTAACTTCTGCGCCTTGCGCCTCGAGTCGCCAGGCAACTGGGAGGTCAGAGCGATCGAGCAGTGATCAGGCACGAATGATGCACGTTATTTGGATTCACTCCTGGCGAGTACTGTGCTATTGCCCTTACGTGCATAGGCCTCCTTCTGAGCGCGAAGTTGTGGCCCGCCCATCCAGTTCTGCCTCGAATTAATGAAAAATCTCCGCCGAAACCGCAATGAAAATCCGCGAGCAAGAAATGCGCCGGCAGTTAGCAACTGCTGCGAAGTGTAAATTCGCACGCGCGTAAAAATCTTGTCATGAAGACACCGGTCATCTCAGAAGCAGTCACGCACTATACAGCCTATAAACCGCGACCGTTCACAAGAGACGAAAGGAAAGGCGTGACGGTGCTCTACGGGGGCCTCAACTGGAAATATGAGCGCTTGATTCAAGGAGTCTTTCACAACCTGGGCTACCACGCAGAGCCTCTTCCGAACGTGGCACGGGCTGATCTCGACGCTGGCAAAGAGTTGATCGATGTTGGGGCATGCAGTCCAACGACGTTCACTACTGGCAACCTGACGAATTTCCTCAAGTCCGAGGTGGCGAAGAAAGGCAAGGATGACGTCGTCAACAACTACGTTTACCTGACGGCAGGCGCTTGCGGGGCTTGCCGCTTCGGCCAGTACCATCAGTCCTACTCGCTGGCGCTGGAGGCCATTGGTCTAAGTGACTTTCGGATCCTTCTCATGGGCCAGGAAGATCTGGATCAAGGAGCCGTTAATGGGGGCGGGCTGGAGATCACGATGCCGCTCACGATGGGAATGGTCTGGGCCATTCTCTGCGGCGACCTCCTGACCGATCTGGAATACATGACCCGCCCCTATGAAGTAAATCCTGGAGAGACCGATCGGGTTCTCCGTCAGAGCACGGATGACCTTTACGAGGTCTTTCGGAAACGCCCTTTTCGAGGAAAGAAGTGGGGCGTCCTAGCCTGGCATTCTTTGACGGATTACTTCACCGGCGCCCTCCGAGCGGTCAAGAAACGGTGGGACACAATCGAAGTCGACCGGCTTCGGGTCAAACCGAAGGTAAAGATCACAGGAGAGTTCTGGCTGCAGACTCATGAGGGAGACGGCAACTACAACATCAAGCGATGGCTGGAGCAGGAAGGCGCTGAGGTCCTGGTGCCCCCGATCGCGGTCTGGCTTGATTACCTGATGCGTTCACGGATCCAAGAGTTCGAAGAACGCAAAGGGGCGGACCGACGGGCGTGGCCGAAGATCCTTGCGGTTAAGACGATGCAGCACGCTCTCCGCTCGAGCTACAACCGGCTGCGCAAGGCCCTGGGATATCTGCCGCAGGAGATGCCGGTCCAGAATGAGCTGCGGACACTGGCGGCTCCCTATTTCCATAAGCGGCTCAGCGGGGGCGAAGGGGATATGCTGATTGGCAAGGCGCTCCACTCCTATCATCACAAGACCGCCCACATGATCTGCGAACTCAGCCCCTACACTTGCATGCCGAACACGATGTCGATCGGGGCTATGGCGCAGGTAGTCGGAAAGTACCCCGATCTGCTCTACGCGCCTATCGAGATCAAGGGAGACGCGGAGGTCCACGCGCTCTCCAGGTGCCAGATGATCCTGACCGAGGCGAAGAAGCGAGCAGTGCAAGAGTTTGATCAACTCCTCGACACGACGGGCGTTTCACTCGAAAGGATGCGCCGTTATGAGGCAGAACACCCCTCTGTTAGGAAAGCCACCTATCGTGTCCTTCATAGTGGCGTTGCGGGGACCGCAGCCAACTATTTCCTGGATCTAGCGAATAGAATGTAAGAGGTCTTTTCATGTACTGCGGCTTGGATGTAGGCAGCACGACCTGCAAGTATGTCCTGTGTGCCGACACTGGCGAGGTCCTCGCGCAGGAATACGAGCGGCACGGTTCCAAACAGGCCGAAAAAGTCAGCGATTTTCTGCGCAGGCTGGAAGAAGGACACGGACTGACCCCTCACCGAGATTATGTTTTCTTCACCGGATCCGGAGCCGGAATCATCGCCGCTCTCACCGGTGGAAAAATAATCCAGGAAGTCGTTGCGGTGGCGGCTGCTGTTGAAAAGTTCCACCCGGCTGTTCGCTTCGTCAGCGAGATCGGCGGGGAAGATATGAAGACAGTCTTCTTTCAAGGAGACGGCGGAGCCAGGAACAAGCAGGTATTCATGCAGAGCGCCTGTTCCGGAGGCACAGGGACGTTTATCGAGAAAACCGCACGGAAGCTGGGTGTAGCGGACCGACTTCCTCGCATGCAATATGGCGGTCACACTCTACACAAGATCTCTTCTAAATGCGGAATCTTTGCCGAGGCAGATTCCAATACTCTTGTGAAGGCCGGCGTTCCCATCGAGGAGATCATAGCGAGCCTGTTCGAAGCAGTCGTCTATCAGAACCTCGCGACACTCACAAAAGGGAACACGCCGGCGCCCGAGGTCCTTCTTCTCGGCGGTCCCAATTTGTTCTTCAAAGGACTCCAGGAGGCGTGGCGATTCCATCTCAGAAAGATCTGGGAAGAGCGAAAGGTACCGCTTCCCGAAGGGCGCGATCCGGAGTCGCTTGTCCTCGTCCCCGAAAACGCTCTCTACTACGCCGCCCTAGGATGTGTGGATATAGCCAGAGGCGATGCCAACGGTGTCGGCATCTATCAGGGCCGGGACCAGCTCGACTGGTGGATCAGGGAAGGACAGTACGAACAGAAGAAAGAGCAAGGGAGACAAGGACTATGGAAATCAACAGAGGATCTTGAGGAATTCCATCGGCAATATGGCGCGCCGAGCATGGAACCCGGCGGAAAGCGCAATCTTTGTCCCTCACCTACCGGCGAACGGATCCAATGTCTCGTCGGATGTGACTTCGGCTCTACGACGGCAAAGGCCGTCTGCTTAAGCCTGGATAAAGAAATCCTCTTTACCTGTTACGCGCTCAGCGCGGGAAATCCTATCGAAGACGCCAAATCTCTCTTCCGCGAAATTCGGGATGTTGGCACTTGGGACGTCCGCGGTGTCGGAATTACTGGGTATGGAGCCGAGCTTCTTCAGAACATTGTCGGCGCGGATGCGCCTATCGTCGAGACCGTCGCCCACGCGGCCGCTACTCTCCATTTCTTCCCCGATGCGAACTGCATCTGCGATGTGGGCGGCGTGGACGTGAAGATTATGGTGATCAAAAACGGAACGGTCTCCGACTTCCGGCTTAACTCTCAGTGCTCTTCCGGTAATGGGGCATTTCTCCAAGGAGTGGCGGAACGGTTCAACATTCCTCTGGGGGAGATAGCATCCCGCGCGTTCCAGGCGCAGGCGGTGCCCAAGCTGGCGATGGGTTGTGGGGTCTTTCTGCAGAGTGACATCGTCAACCAGCAAAGAAAAGGATGGCAAACCGACGAAATTTTGGCCGGGCTTTGCGCTACGCTCCCACTGAACGTGTGGGTCTATGCCGGAGGGCTCAACAACCTGGCCGCTGTGGGAAAGAAATTTGTTCTGCAGGGTGGCACGCATAAAAATTTGGCGGTGGTAAAGGCACAGGTCGACTTTATTCGGAGTAAGGTCCCCGACGCCGAGATTTTAGTGCATCCCTATTCCGGTGAGGCCGGCGCTATCGGCGCTGCGCTGTGTGCTCTGGAGCGGCGTGAGAGAGGATGGAAGACCCGGTTCCGCGGGTTTGATATCATTGAGGCGTTGACATACCAAACCACAACCGCAAAGGAAACGGTTTGCCAATGGTGCCCCGTCAATTGCCAGAGGACATTCATCGACGTGAAGGTTTCCGGCGCAAAGGGAAGACCATGGAGCAAGATCCCGCTCCGCGAGGGATGGGAAAGAGTCATCACCAACAACTCATGTCCCAAAGGTCTCGTCGAAGATGTGAACGAGGTGAAAGTCATCAAGGCGGAAATCGAGAAAACTAAGGATGCATACCCAAACATTGCGGACCTGGTTCGCAGGGAGGCCTTTCGCCACAGTACCGTCTAAAGATCGCTCGGCGATACGCGTTGGAATACCGAAGGTTCTCAATATCTGGAGCACCCATCGGTTCTGGATCGGTTTCCTCACCGCCCTTGGGATCCGGCCGGACAACATCGTGTTTAGCTCCGACACGTCGGAGGAACAGTTCCGGGAATTCGGTAAGGGTCGAGGTACTGTTGACTGCTGCTACCCGGTCAAGTGCATCAGCGGCCACTACGGCCAGCTACTCTTTGGACAGAGGAAAAAGATCGACATTCTGCTGAGCCCGATGATCTACTCGCTCCCTTCATTTCTAAAGGGGCAGGTAACCGACACGCTGGCCTGTCCTAGGGTTATGGCCGCGCCGGAAAATATCAAGGCAGGCTTCATGAGGGAAGGCGATTGCTTCGCGGAAAATGGGATACGCTACCTATCCCCCTTTGTCTCGCTGGGCGATCCATCGGTGGTCGTCAAACAGCTTTACGAGTCCCTAAAGGACGTCCTCGATTTGGGATGGAAGGAGACGGAGGCTGCGGTCCAGGCGGGCTTCACAGCGCTCGACGCTTTTAACCGGAGGATGCGAGAGAAGGGGCGGGAGATCTTATCATGGTGTGCACGGGAGAATCGTTCGTCCGTTCTGATGCTGGGCCGCCCCTACCACATGGATACAGGAATCGGACACGAGATCGAAGGTCATATCCAGTCACACGGTTATCCTATCCTCTGGTTACAGCACTTTCCATATGATGGGGATCTAATGGATTGGCTCTTCGGACAGGAGATCCGTGCCGGGCGGATCCGCAGCCCTTTCGATATCTCGGACGTCTGGATCTCCTCCTACAGTAGCAACACAAACGAGATCCTGTGGGGAGCCAAGGTAGGCGCCCGCTGTCCGTGGACCACCTGTGTCATCCACCTGTCTAGCTACGAGTGCGGAATGGACCAGCCTACTTACACCCCCACGCAGAAAATCGTCGAGGCTACCGGGACGCTCTATTTCAAGTTCGGGGATCTTGACGCGACCAAGCAAACCGGTGGAATTAAGATACGCGTGCAGACGATCGCGCACTATGTGGAAAAGTATTCCCGCGACCTCATCGACAAAAAACTCTCATGGCTACCAGGGAACTGCCCGCTCTAGGCATTAGACAAAGACGCGTGGGGATAACGTCTTTAGTTTGATACAGTGATGCATTGATTCATCGAGGTCGATTTTCATGGTCACTTCGCCAATTCGTAGAGGTATTCCACAAATGACATCGTCGCGCCGTCGAAGTCTTGGATTTTCGGGTTCGTGGATTCGATGATGTAATATTCGTCCGGCGCGTGCGCGCCACTGCCATGGCCGAGTCCGAAATGTCCGGCCGCCAGCTTAAGCGGTTCGCCCGTGAAGACGTAACCGGGATACGAACCGGCATTGCGCGGCCAGAGCAACGCGTCGATTCCGAACTTTTTGTAGGTTGCTAATTGCGCCTGGATCAATGCCGAATCCTTTGATGTTGCCGTCGGATCGTACCCCCCGGTCATGTTCACTTCGATGTCGCCGAAGCCGCGCTTCGCCAGATGCGCCTTTAACGCGGCAAGCGCGTCTGCCGCTTTCATATCGGGCACGAGGCGCATGTCGATCTTCGCCACGGCGCGATGCGGCAAAACCGTCTTGCCGCCCGGTCCGGTGTAGCCGCCCACGAGTCCTTCGATGTTTACAGTCGGCTGCGACTCGAGACGTTCGTTCGCCTGTTCCCACGGCAAATCGTTGATCCAGTGCTGGACCGTGAACTGCTTTTTCGCCAGCGCTTCACTGCGCGTCTTCGATACTTTTTCAATCATTGTTTTTTCTTCAGCAGTCGGCGGAAGCGGCTTCGGGTAATTGTCGATCATGATCACATTACCGTCGTCAGACACGAGTGTGGTGAGCGCTTTGACCAGATGCCACGCCGGACTGTCCACCATCGCCTTGAGCGAAGAGTGAATGTCCTTTGCCGGACCGCGTCCCCACTTTTCACCGCTCGACACCAGCTCAAGCTCGATCACGCCCTTCGATCCAAGGTTCACCGTAACGATCCCGTCGAGGTCCTGTGCTGCAAACGGCATGAACACGCCGACACACTTCTTGACAGCGCCGCAAGCACCTCGGGCCGCCTAACGAGTTGCGGGATGTGCGGCGAACCGATCTCTTCTTCGCCTTCCGCGACCATGACCAGGTTCACCGGCATCTTCTTTCCCGCGCCGCGAATCGCGTGCAGGGCAGCGAGAAACGCCGCTTCCGGCCCCTTCTGGTTCACTGCGCCACGACCGATCATCACCTTGCCAAGTGGCGGTTTGTCCACGATTTGCGCCTCGGTCGGCGGCGACGACCACTCGGCTGGATCGAACTGTTTCACATCGTACATGAAGTACAGTCCGACCGTTTTCGGCGCACCGGCGTCGAGCGTCGCGAACACGCCGGGCTTGCCATCTGTGTTGATCACCGTGGCCTGCTGAAATCCCGCATCGCGCGCGAGCTTCGCCATGTACTCCGCGCCTTCGGGATATCCACGGTCCTCAGCCGCGATCGAAATCTGCGCAATCCAATCCTGTAACCGCTTTACCGCCTCATCGTGCCGCTTCGTGATTTCTGATTTGATGTCGGCGTGTTCAGTTTCGGCGATCAATCCGTTGTGAACTGCTGCGACAAGCGCAGTGCCCAGAAGCAAATGACGAAAGATTTTCATGAGCAATACTTCTGCGCGGTCTCGGGCTGCGGGCAAGTCTTACATCATACCCCAGTTGAAATTCAACTCATGGACAGTATCCTGTCCAACACATGAAGTCGATCACTTACACTGAGGCGCGAGAAAACCTTGCGAACACCATCAACCGCGTTTGTGAGGACAACGCGCCGGTGATAATCACGCGCAAACGTGACCAATCGGTCGTGATGCTCTCGTTGTCCGAATACGAGTCGCTCGAGGAGACCGCTCACCTGTTGCGCTCTCCGGCGAATGCGAAGCGGCTGCTTGATTCTTTAGATTCGATCAAGCGCGGCAAGTTGATTCGAAAGAAAATTAATCTCGACGAGTGAAATTAGCGTTTACGCCGCAGGCGTGGGCCGACTACTCATACTGGCAAGAGACTGATCCGCAGGTCAGCGCGCGAATCCGACAGCTCATAAAAGACGCTATGCGCGATCCGCATCGCGGCATTGGCAAACCCGAGCCGCTCAAGCAGGCTCTACAAGGGTGCTGGTCGCGACGCATTACCAGCGAGCATAGGATGGTATATCAGGTTTCGCGGGGCGAACTCCTAATTATGCAGCTTCGTTATCACTACTGACAGTTTAAAGCGCCAAGCTCTCCTGCTTTGGCGAGGATGCAGCCGTGGTGAGGCTGCTGAATTTTTTTACCAAGTCATCGAGCTTCGCGACGTAGTAATCGACATTCTCGTCGCGGTTCTGCGGATCGAAATCGCTCGCTAGTCTGGCGGCTTCGTAAGCAGGAACCTTTTTCGGGGTAGCCTTGATGTAGTAGCTAATCTGATCGCCCGGTCTGTAGTTGCGGCCACTGGCCAAAGCGAGCTCGTACGCAGCGGCGCGATTACGCGCTGAGCCAGCTATCTTAGCTCGATATTTGTCGAGCGAATCCTGAAGGGTGTCCGTCTTCATTAGCATGTCAATCTTCCATTCACGGTTACGGATTTTTTGCTCAAATTTTTGGTGGAGATCGGCAATTTCTTCAGGTTTCCCCTGCATGATCATCCTGATCATTTCCTCCAGAAAAACGCGCTGGAATTTTTCGAGTCCACGGGACTTCAGCGCGCCACCTTTCATAATGACGTCGCCGTCTTTCGTGAGAAGGGCGTAATTTTTCGCTTTATAACTCAGCATCGCGTCGAATTGTTCGTCGATTTCGACGTCAATCCCGGCCGGCAATTCCTTTGCTAAATCTTGCTGCAAGTTCTCAATGTCGATCTCCTCAGGCGGCACGAAATAAATTCCGTCCGTATCGACTTCAATCACCTGCGCTCCACGGACGTTCAGCCAGTCGATCATCTTCTTCAGCAGATCGCGCCCGATCTGCGTGACACGCGCGGCAGCGTCGAAGTCTGCGAAGTGTCCCTGCGCGAATCCAAGATAACCGTAGAAGCTGTTGAGAAGAATCTTGAACGTGTTTTGCAATGCCTGGAGATGATGTTGTCTCGCGGGATCTCGTTCCGCCCGCATTCTTGCTTTGGCTTCGAGCCGGAAGTTGCGCAGATCCGTGAGTAAATGCCGGAAGATTTGCAGCTCATCCGTTGCCGGAAAGCAGTCGAACTGCAACATGATAGACGGATAAAGCGACGCGACGTCGCAATGCCAGACGTTGCGCGCCACACCGGTGAAGAAGATGTCGGTGTAACCGCCTTCGAACGCGCGCGGCATCGGCAGTTCGGGAATGGAATGGCGTTGCCGAAAATATTCGCGCAGGAACAGCGCGTTGATGCGCGTGGCGTTGCCGCGCACGATCACGTCCTGGTAATTGTAAGGAAAAATCTGCGCCTGAATGAAGTAGCTCGGGCTCAGCAGATCCGATAAAGCGCGCGTTTCGCGAACACCGCATAATGCGCGGCGCTGGAACATTTCCGATTCGCTCAGGTACGCGCGTTCCAATTCCTTCCCGGTAAGCCCTGAAACCTGTTCGCTATCGCAGAGATTGAAATGTCGGGCGACATCCGTCCGTTCGAACCCCGCGAGAGAGCGCATGCCGACGTCGTAAAATTGCGCCAGCAAAAATGTGTCGACGAAATGGCGGCCATCGATCGTGAACTTCGGATAATCGATGGTCTTCTCTGCGATTTGCAGTCGTGACGGGCGCGAGCGAAGAAAGCCGCCACTGCGTCCCCAATCGAGTTTGGTCTTCAGCTTCTTCGCGCGGGCGACGAGCAGCGGCAGATGCACGCGGAATAGATCGTGACCTTCGATTACGTCCGGATCGCGTTCTTTGATGAGTGCGGTAAGTCGCCTAAGGGCGTTCCTCTCCGATTCTTCTACGTTGTTAGGATCGACAACGATCAATTCTTCCCACCCTGTGTTGTCCGACAGGGCAATGCTCATCACGTGATCGTTGTTGCCGGGATCACCTACCCCGACGACAGAAAGCACTTCGAGTTGCATGCGTTTCAGCTCCTCGAAGGGCAAATCCTTGAACAACGTGCGTCCAGTTGCAGTGAGGTAATGCTGAATCGGATCGGTAAACGCGAAGAAATCGCGGCCTGCGTTCTTAAGTCCGTTGCGAAGCGCAATCAATTCCTTCCAGCTATCGACTGTGATGAGCCAGCCGTACTTCAGATTGCCCCGCAGTTTCTCCGTCTCGATGCCGAGATCGACAACGTCTGAGTCGGCCCAGACAAACGGGTGAAACGGCTCGACGTCGGTAACGGTCGACCCATCCGTTTCCCGCCGATGCACACGCACGGTGCCGCTCTCGCCCAACTCAACAGCCACAATCCGCGGCGTCGGGTCTGCGCCGAAAAGCAGCGTGTTTTTCTCAAATTCCATCCTCAAACAAACTTTCTGTCATTCCGAGCGAAGTCGAGGAATCTCTTAAGACAAATCGAGAGATGTCTCCAGCCTTCGCATAAAGCTACGGCTGGCAGGCGGCTTTGCCCGACATGACAAAAGAATGCAATCTGCGAAATCTGTGGATATAAGTCCGGCATGAAGATTCGTTCGTTGTTGTTTCTGTTGCTGTCGATGTGGATTGCGCCTCTCATTTTGGCGCAACAAACACCGCAATCGCTCGCTGACGCTGAGCTTCCCTCCTTGCTTGGGATCTACAAAGACCTTCACAGTCACCCGGAATTATCTGCACAGGAGGAGCGAACAGCAGGGTTGGTCGCGAAAGAATTGCGCGCAGCGGGCTGCGAGGTCACGGAGCATCTCGGAAAATACGAAAACTCCAAGCTCAAGGCTTACGGAGTGGTTGGAGTGATGAAGAATGGCGACGGGCCGACGGTGCTTGTGCGCACGGACATGGATGCCTTGCCAGTGGAAGAAGAAACTGGTTTGCCGTACGCCAGCAAGGTCGTCGCGAAGAACGACGAAGGTAAGGACGTCCATGTAATGCACGCCTGCGGACATGACGTACATATTGCGGCGTTCATCGGCACCGCGCGTGCACTGGCAAAATTAAAAGATCAATGGCACGGCACGATCGTGTTCGTGGCGCAACCAGCTGAAGAGACTGGCAACGGCGCACGCGCGTTGCTGAAAGACGGACTTTATGACCGATTCGGAAAACCGAATTTCGCGCTTGGTTTTCATGACAAAGCCGACGTTCAAGTTGGCCACATTGCCGTGACCGAAGGATATATGTCCGCAAATGTCGATTCAGTCGACGTCACTGTTCGGGGCGTAGGCGGACACGGTGCCTATCCACACAAGACGAAGGATCCGATCGTCCTCGCAGCGGAAATCATCAACGCGTGGCAAACCATCGTAAGTCGTCAAAATAATCCGCTCGATCCAGTCGTTATCACGGTGGGATCAATTCACGGCGGCACCAAGCACAATATCATTCCGGATGAAGTAAAGATGCAGCTCACCGTGCGCACTTATAAATCTGATGTGCGCGAACGCGTGCTTGCAGATATCGAGCGAATTGCGAAAGGCTGCGCGGCAGGCGCTGGGATACCGCCGGACCTTGCTCCGATTGTGAGCGTCTCCAAAGATTTCTTTACGCCCGCGACTTACAACAATCCCGAACTCACCAAGCGGCTTGTCGCTGTTTGGAAAAAGTCGTTAGGCGATCAAAATGTCGAGATCATCGACCCGGTGATGGGAGGTGAAGATTTTTCCGAATACAGCCTGCCGGACCACTCCATTCCGGCAGCCAATTTTCATTTCGGCGCAGTCGATCCGGCGAAGATCGAGGAGTTCAAAAAGGCTGGGAAGGAATTGCCAACCCTTCATTCGAGTAAATTCGCACCTGTTCCCGAGCCAACTATTCGAACCGGGATGATCGGAATGATTGCGGCGGTGCTGGACCTGATGAAGAAGTGATGATCCCGTCATTCCGAGGGAAGTCGAGGAATCCCGTGGCGAAAACCCTTCCGTAATTCCGCGGGATCCCTCGACTTCGCTTCGCTCGGGATGACATCGCCTAACAAGCGATGTCATTTCACCTTGATGTGTTTCCGAAGATAAGTGGGCACATCGAGGTCTTCGCCTTCGATGATTGTCGGTTCGCTTTTTTCGAAACGACCGCGTGTCACCGGTTCGAATTGCAGGACTTCCTGCTTAGCTGGTGCCGATGACTTTTCGGCGGGACCTCTCTCCTCGTTCCGCGGGACAGATTCCTCCTCCTCCATACTTATTGCGTGCTCCGGCTCGCCATTACGAGTCGGTATCACTGATGGTTCGATGGAGATGGGTGTTGGCGGTGGTGCCGCTTCAGTCGCGACAGGTTCTTCGAATGGAATTGTGTCCTCGACAGGTTGAACTTCAAGAGCCGGTTCTTCGGGTTGAATTTCAGGTTCCGGGGCTGCGGCTTCGTATTGTTCTCGAATGGAAGACGCTGCCGACGCATTATTCGCCGTGGGATGCGCTTGCAGCAAATCTGCTTCGTCTTCTGCCGAAAGCGAGCTGATGATTGTGACGCTCAACCGGTCTCCCAGCCGTGCGTCTACCGCTGCACCAAAGAGAATTTGCGTCTGGTCGCTAACGTGACGCCCGAGTTCCTGCATCAGGATTTCCACCTCAGAGAGCGTCATGCTGGGGCCGCCGGCTATCTGCACGAGGACGTTCGTTGCGTCAGCCAGCATCCGTCCACGATCCATCAACGGATTTTTCAGCGCCTGCGTGAGGGCTTCATGTGCGCGGTTGTCCGAATCGGATTCGCCGTAGCCGAACAAGCAACGGCTATTGCGAGTGTTCAAAGCCGCAAGCAAATCATCGAAGCCGATGCGAATGAGTCCTGCTTGCTGGATGAGATTTACAATCGATCGCACGCTTTGGCTAATGGTGATATCCGCCATTGCGAAAGCCTGATGAATTCCCGCCTGCGGCGCAGACAGATCGCCCATTCGATCGTTCTCGAAACAGACTACCGCCTGGGCAAACTCGCTCAGCCGCACTAGTGCCTCGCGCGCCTGCACATTGCGCCGTTTGCCTTCAAATCCAAATGGAAGAGTCGCAAACGCGATGACCAGCGCTCCGGCTTCACGGGCCGCTTGTGCAATGTACGGCGCCGCGCCTGACCCAGTGCCACCACCGAGCCCTGCACAAATGAAAATCACACTCGCATCGGCCAACGCTTCGCGAATTTCGTCGGCGGATTCCAAGGCTGCCTGGTAGCCGACATCGGGGTCGCCGCCCGCACCCAAACCACGCGACACATTACGGCCGAGTTGCACTTTGCGCGTCGCAACCGAACTCGTCAGTGAGTTTACATCAGTATTGATGGCGACCACGTCGGCTCTCTCCAATCCGTCGAGCACGATGCGGTCGAGCGCGTTTAAACCCGCTCCACCTACGCTTACGATTTTGATTGGAATAAATTCTGCCAGACGTTCTGGAAGACTGTAGTTTTTGTTAAGCTGAATCATATTTTAATCACCAAGTTCGATAGTGTCATGTTGAGCGAAGTGAAATATCTCTGGGTTCGCGTCTTGGGAACAGGAACAAGCCAGAGATCCTTCGCTTCGCTCAGGATGACAGCTGCGTCGGTGGGTATTGTCGTTTGAGTGCTTCTTCTTCATCGTTTTCCGGTGAAAATTCTGCCAATAAATCGGCCCAGTCCTCGCGTCGGGCGATCGGTATGCATCACTTGCGCGAACTTGACCAGGCCAATTGCGGTAGAAAACTGTGGATTTTCCACCGCGGACGTCACACCCCAGGCTGCCTGCGCGTGCGTCAGATTGGCCGGTGTTTCGAAAATCTCCGACGCGAGATGATCGATCCCGCTCAGAAGACTGCAGCCGCCAGTGATGAAAATGCCGGCGCCCAGATAGCCGAGATACGGTTCCTCTTCGAGTCTGCGTTTGAGCAACTCAAATGCTTCGCGCACGCGTAGGCTAATGATGGTATTCAGCGTTTCGCGTTCGATCTCTTTTCCTGCAAAGCCGGAATCGTCCTTCAGCAAAATCGTTTCGCCTGGGAAACAATTTCCGAGAACGCAGCTGCCCTCTTCGATTTTTACTTTCTCCGCGCGTGCCATCGGGATGCGCAGACCCATGGAGATATCATTGGTGATGTGGTCCCCGCCCACAGCCAGACAACCGCTTTGTCGCACCGCGCCTTCAGAGTACAACACGTAATCAGTCGTTCCCCCGCCAATATCGATCACCAGCGCACCGAGATCCTTTTCCTGCTGGGTCAGCACAACCTGCGCCGAAGCCAGACCGCTAAAAACCACGTCATCGACGTCGAGCGGCAGTTCTTTCACACATCGAATCGTGTTTTGAATCCGCGTGCGCACGCCGTGGATGATGTGAAAATCGGCTTCCAGTTTTTGCCCGAACATGCCGGCCGGGTTCAGAATGCCCTGTTGTCCGTCGACCTGATAATGTTGAATGATAGAATGCAGGAACGCGTTTTGCGCAGGGATGCTCACTTCGCGCGCATTAATTTTTACGTCCTCCACGTCCTGCTCTTCAATTTCGTCGCGGTCTTCTGGCAGCATGACGCATCCGCGATTGTTAAAGCTGTGCAAGTGTGATCCGGCGATCGCGACGTAAACACTTTTTATCATTACGTCGCTTTTCTGTTCAGCGTCGACAACTGCTTCGTGCACGCATTTCATTGCCGTTTCAAAATCGACAATCTCGCCCTTGCGCACCCCGCGCGATGGCGCCTGGCCTACGCCCAGGATCTTGAGTGTTCCATCAGGTCGGCTTTCTCCGACGACCACGCAGATCTTGGAAGTCCCAATCTCGAGACCGACCATCAAACTATTGTTCCGCATTTTTCATTTCGGCTTTCTTTTGTTGGTTGCGAATTGCCTTGGGAGGCGGTGCAGAAGCAGCGCGCGATTTCGGCGCTGAGGATCCAGTTTCTTGTTTGCCAGAATCGTGGTGACTCCGGTTTTCCTGCGCGTGCACCGGGATTGCTTTCATGATTCGCGGCTCGACAGCTGGCTCTACAGTGTCGTTGATTACAGCCGCTGCCGGACTGGTGAACGTCACGGGAATATTGCGTTGCGCGACGAGGTTCAACGTTTCCAGCTCCTGCTTCGTGTTATCACAGTAATCAAGAAACACTTGGAGCCGCCGCAGTTGCCCTTCCAGATCGTTCAAACCAAACATGACGCGACTGCGATTTTTGTCGGTTACGACGAGACAATAGTCTTTCGAAATATCGATCTCTCGAATCTGAAAGCGGGTTTGCAAAAAGGTGCTCTCGGTGAGACGCAGCAAGTCGAGCGCAGTTTTTACTTCTGGCGATTCGACAACTTTTCCCGCTTCGAGCGTTTCGGTCCTGCATCCTACGATCAGCGGCAGTCCCAGATATTCGGGCAACAGTTTTTTTTGTTTCATTAAAACACCCCGGGCGCCTACCAAAAAGGCGGCATCCGAGGCAAACGGATCGTTAATTTCTGTTTCGCTCGTGATCCAGGCGACGGGTTTTCGCTCCACAATGCGAATGTCAATCTCGCTGGGTAATTTTCGCACGACCTCGACTTCGTCAGCTTGGGGAAGCTGCTGTATGCGATCGCGCATGCGCGCCAGATTCACGCTGAAGATATTTGTGCCCTCGTGCAAATCGGCTGCCTTTAGCACCTGCTCGCGCTGGAGAGTGCCATCGGTCTGCAATCCGATTGTTTGAACGTAGTAATCTGGATTTTCGAAGACAAGACGTTTTACAGCTTCACGCGCACCTGCGTAGCCGGCTACGCACAAAATCACCACGAAAGCCATCTTCCACACCACGCCCATCGCGCTGCGAATGCGGTGCTGCGTTGCCCTGCGGGAACGGACCTTCACATCGAGCAGGTGTTGCTGCCGACGTTGTCGCACATTGGACAGTCGCCGGTTGCGCGTTCGCGAAGTTTTTTGGCGAAAACTCATCGTTAGCTTTCCGTTCCGGCCCGCGCGTCCCGGCCATCTCCTTGGCGAAGGCGGGAAAGCGCAATGATTTGTGCGCAAAGATCAGGGTAAGCGATACCGGCCGCGGCTGCTGCTTCGGGTAGCAGGCTAGCCTCGGTCATACCGGGAATGGTGTTGATCTCTAAAATGTACGACTGTCCGTTGTCTGATAGAATTGCGTCCACACGCGCATAAACCTGCAGGCCGGCTGAACGAAATGCGCGTAGCGCCAGTTCCTGAATTTCTTTTGTTTTTCCCGCGTCGATGTTTGCCGGACAAACATGTTCCGCTCCACCGCCGGCTTGTGGATTGAGAAACGGATATTTGTTGTTGAAATCGTAAAACCCGCCCTTGGGAATTATTTCGAGAATTGGCAGAACCTGGTCAGCGAGGATGCCTATCGTCAGTTCGCGGCCAGGAACAAATTTTTCTATCAATAATTCGCGACCATATTTCGCCGCTTCAGCGATAGCAGGTTCGACCTCGCTTTCGTTCTTCACAATGACAACGCCCACGGTCGAGCCCTGCCGTGGCGCCTTGACGACAATCGGCAATGGAATCGTCGGACGCTGTCCGGCGTGGATCACTTCCCATGGCGGTGTCGGTACGTCGTGTTCCTGAAATTTTTGTTTGGTACGAATCTTGTCGAAGGCGATCTCGCTGGCGACGACACCTTCGCCAGTGTAAGCGATGCCGCGGCTCTCAAGAATTTTCTGCAGGTGGCCATCTTCGCCAAAGGTTCCGTGGATCGTATTGAATGCCAGATCGACATCGTCGGGCAGTTGGAAATTTTCGTCGTGCACATCGATTTCCACCACTTCGGCGCCTAACGACCGAAGCGCTTTCGCCACACCTCGCCCAGTCGCAAGCGAAACCTCTCGCTCCGATCCTGGCCCTCCCATGAGCACAGCAATCTTCTTTGGTAACTTCTCGCGTGCTGTCATTCCGATTCTCCGACGATTTCCACTTCGGTTTCCAACTCGATTCCGCGCTTTTTCCTCGCGACGCTCTTGATGTCGTCAATCAACTCAAGTACCTCGGCTGCCGTTGCGGCGCCATCGTTCACAATAAAGTTGCCGTGTACCCGCGACACGCGGGCATTTCCAACCCGCGAGTTCTTCAGCCCTAGTTCGTCCACTAATTTGCCGGCTGGAATGGTGGCAGGATTTTTAAAAATGCAGCCCGCGCTCTTGGCGACCGGCTGCGTCGTGCGTCGTTTCTCCTGCGATTCGCGCAAACGTGTATCGATTTCTGCGCGCTCGGCTGGTTGGCCGCAGAACGTTGCAGATACTGCAAAGTTTTTTTCGAGCAATGGAAAGCGACGATAAAAAACTTCCAACTCATTGCGGTTTTTGACGTGCGAATTTCCCTGGGCGTCAAGATAACGAATGCGCGTTACGTTCTCGAAAGTTTGCGCGCCCATCGCGCCGGCATTCATGCGCAACCCGCCGCCGACTGTGCCGGGAATTCCCTCCATCCATTCGAGTCCGCCGAGATTTGCCGCACGCGCGGCGTAAGCTACCTGTCTCAACTTTACGCCTGCTCCTGCCGTGATTTCGCACCCGTTGACGTCGATTTTCTCGAAGTCGCCGCCGCGCGGATGAACGACCACTCCGCGGATGCCGCCGTCGCGCACGAGAAGATTCGAACCTCGTCCGATAACGAACATCGGCAGATGTTCATTGCGGCAAAAGCGAATCAGTTCCCCGAAGGCCTGTTCGGTGCGCGGCTCGACCCAAAACTGCGCGGGACCGCCTACGCGCAGCGTCGTATGATTCGACAGCGGCTCGTAAAGGCGCACATCACCCTCTTCGCCCACTATCGCCTTTAATCTCTCGGCAATCACAAGATCGGCGGCGAGAATCTCGAGTTGTTCGTGGATATTGCCGGCACCGAGACTCAAAACCAGGTCGCCGGCCTCTAGCATATTTCCGACGTCACGATGAATCGATTGAAGATGTGGCTGATAAGTGACTCCGCGATGCTCGCGACCGACGATTTCATCGACAACACTCCGACCTGTGATTCCGGGAATCGGGGGCTCGCTGGCAGGATATACATCCGTGATCACCACCCGATCCGCATCATGGAAGGCGCTTCCAAATTCGCGACACAACGCTTTTGTTCGTGAGAAACGGTGCGGCTGAAACATCGTGACGAGACGCCGACGTCCGATCGATTTCGCTGTGCGGAGCGTGGCACGAATTTCAGTCGGATGGTGCGCATAATCGTCGACGAGCAGAAACCTGTCGCTCGCGTATTTGATTTCGAACCGGCGGCGCGCGTGCTCGAATTTTCGAAGCGATGCCGTGATCTTGTCGAAAGGAATGGAGAGCTCGGAAGCCAGCGCGATTACTCCAAGCGCGTTATGGACGTTGTGCTCGCCGGGAACGTTGAGCGTCGCCTGCCCGAGTTTCTCGCCGCGGCGAGAAACTAAAAAGGATGAACCAAAATTCCGAAGTTCGACGTCGACTCCACGGTAATCCGCCTCCTCCGAAAATCCGTAGGAGACTGCGCGTTTGCACTTGCCGCACAATCGCGCGGTGTTCGGATCGTCAATGTTGTAGAGAACGCTTCCGCTGGTTTGATGGATCAGTTGAGCAAATACTTCTTCGATAGCCGCTAGATCGGGATAGAAATCGAGGTGTTCTTCCTCGACATTTAAAATGAGTGCGTGCTCGGGATGAAAGCAGCGCAGCGTGCCGTCGCTTTCATCGCCTTCGGCAACGAAATATTCGCCGCGGGGATTCCAATAGGCGTTCGTTCCGAGGATCGGAATTTCAGCGCCCACATAGTGCGACGGATGCAATCCGCCCTCGCGAAGTACGTGTGCCGTCATTGCGGAAGTGGTTGTTTTGCCATGCATTCCCGCGATCACAATGCCGCGTTTGGCTCGCATGATCGCAGCGACGGCTTCCGCGCGACGACACAGCGGTTTTCCGGAACTACGCGCGATTAGGAGAATCGGATTGTCCTCCTTGATCGCGGAGGAAAAAATAACAAGTTCTGCAGCGTCCGCATGCTCAGCGAGATGCTGTTCATGAAAGCACAGGCCGAGCCGTTGCAGTCGCTCGGTCTCTGTCGTTGTAACTTTGTCCGAGCCGCTCACTACGTGTCCCAGCTCGATCAGAAGCCCGGCGAGACCGCTCATGCCGCTTCCCGCAACACCAACAAGGTGAATCCTATGCTGTTCCGTGGTCAGAAATCGTGACAGGTCTGGCAATACATCCCGACGCCGAAAATTCTTGCGCGGAGAATCGGTGCGCGAGGTAGTTACTTCAGGCGTGAGCTTCATGACTGGTATATTTTTCAATCGCGTTAGCTACGCGACCAGCTGCATCATTCGGCGCGAGCCGCGCACAATTCGCCGCCATTTGCTTGAGCCGTTGCGGGTTTTCCACCAGCTCGCGGATGTTGCGCGCGAGCAATTCACCAGAGAGATCCGACTGCTTGAGAAGAATTGCCGCATCAGCGCGAGCGTAGATTTCTGCATTGCGCGTTTGGTGATCATCCGCGGCGTACGGAAATGGAATCACGATCCCGGGCAACGAAAAGCCGGCAAACTCCGCCAGGCTGGCCGCGCCCGCTCGCGCAACGACAAGGTCAGCGGCGCTGTACACTTCCTCCATCTGATGATGAAACGCGCCGATGTAAGCAGGAACATTTTCCCGGCGATAGTTGTCTGCAACGAGGCGTTCATCCCGCGCTCCGGACAGATGGATCACCTGGAGCGGCACGCCTTGTAAAAACGGCAGCGCTTTGATTAGCGCCTGATTAATTCCGCTGGCGCCCTGGCTTCCGCCCATCACCAGCAGTGTGGGCAGATCCTCTTGCAATCCGAGTTTCCGCCGCGAATCTGCGCGATCCAGACGCACCAATTCGGTGCGAACGGGTGTGCCGGTGACTTCGGTACGCGTTTTCGGAAAAAACGGCGCGCATTCCTTGAAACCCAGCATGACGGCATTCACCACCCGCGCGGTCCAACGGTTTGCTTTTCCAGGGACGGCGTTCGATTCGTGAATAAACGTCGCTATCCCCCGGAATCGCCCCGCCAACACTGGCGCCGTTGAAGTGAACCCGCCCATTCCCAAAACGACGTGCGGATTGAACTTGCGATAGATAGACCGGCAAAGTGACAAGCTTTCCACAAACCGGCGAGTGAACCCAAAAACTGCCGGCGAAAATGGCGAGGGCAACCCTACAGTCGGTAATTTTTCGACTTTGAAGTTCGTCCGGCCGGAAAGCGCCACCGCGTCGATGTCCTTTTCCGAAACCAACAGCATTACTTGGTGTCCGCGGTTTTGCAGCACTTCCCCCACAGCAATACCTGGGAAAAGATGTCCACCGGTTCCTCCGCATGCGATTACAGCGTTCATATTGGGTTTATGTAGTTACGGATTAATTAAATTCGCAGCGATAGTTTAGTGTTCATCGTGGCGCGTTTCGTCGGCGGCGGCTCGAGAATGCCCTGGCGATAAATGTTTACCAACACGCCAATGCCAAACATACAGGCGGCCAGGTTCGAACCTCCATAGCTGATAAACGGCAGCGGGAGCCCCTTGTTAGGCAGAAGAGATGTAGTCACGCCGATGTTCACGGCTGCCTGCAGAGCGAGGAGTGAAACAATCCCGCAACCGAGCAGTAGTCCAAAACGATCCCGAGCGTGCAGCGCAATCATGATGCCGCAAACAACTATCACAACGAACAAAAAAACCACCAGAAGACTGAACCGCAGGCCGAGTTCTTCGCCGACGATTGGAAAAATAAAATCCGTATGTGCGTACGGCAGATACAGCATCTTCTGCCGACCGTTGCCCAACCCGAGGCCGTCCATCCCGCCGCTGCCCCAGGCGATCAATGCCTGCATCTGCTGCAGGCCGGCATCGTCCTTGTAGGTTTCCGGATGAAGAAACGCTGAGAGGCGCCCCATGCGCTCGGAAATTTGCGTGGCAACGACCAGTAATCCGCCCAACCCCGCCACTGCGAGGCCTCCAAGCAATAAAGGATTAGTGCCGGCAATGAACATCACAACGAATGCCGTTGTTCCAATTAAGGCTGTAGTTCCCAGATCGACTTCTCCCAGCACAAGCGCAGCCGGCACGCTGATAATCGCGATCGGAATAATGAATCCCGACAACACGTTCCCATTCGGTTTTTCACGTTGCGCAAACCATGCCGCCAGAAAAATGATCGTCGCGATTTTTGCAAGTTCCGACGGCTGAAAGGTAATCGGGCCGTAGCCGACCCAACGACGCGACCCGTTGATGCGCATTCCGATGTGCGGGACGTAGCAAAGCGCCAGAGCGACCAGCGCCACCGCGAACCAAAGCCACCACGTTTTTTGCCAGAATTGATAATTCACGAGCGCTGCGAAAATGCACCCGACAAGTCCAATCCCTATCCAAATCGCCTGCCGTTTAATGAAGAAATAAACGTCTCCGTGGCTATCGCGTGCGTAGGCGCTCGTGCTGAAGAGCATCACAATGCCGATGACGAGCAGTCCCAGCACCGCTAAAAAAAGTATGTAAGCGCTTTTACGACGCATGAGGTGTCATGGCATGAAAGCGACGCGAGGACGCGTGCGCACTCCAAAAGCTTGCGCGAAATGAAGCACGTGTGTCCGTAGATTTTGCGCGAGGCGCTTTGGGAGTGCGATGGGTCTTCGCATCGCTTTTCTCGCTACTGATTTCATTTTGTTTTTTCTTATCCGTTGCTTTCGCGCTGGTGGTCTTCGGCTTTGCGGCTTCGGGGACCAGAAGCTTTTGTCCGATCTTCAGTTTGCGCGGGTCGTCAATGTGATTGATCGCGATCAAATCGCTGTAGGCGACTTTCAATTTCTTTGCGATTCCGGCTGGATTATCGCCCTTCTTCACAACGTACGTCTTTCCTGAAGACGAAGGCGTCTTCGCCTGTTCATCCTTTTCGGGTGAATGAGAAGGCTTCGGATCATGTTGGCGGTCGTTTTCCTTTTGCGCCGCAGTAACTCGAGCCTTGTCGGAACTCGCGTGATTTGCTGTTTGCGCGGTGTCAGCAGGTTTATTTTCCGTTTCAGTCGGCATCGGCGGCACAAATGCACGCTCACGCGTCTTGATGGCGTTAAATGCAATGATTCCCGACACGGCAACCACGTGCAGAAGCAAAACAATCAGTAACGCCCGTGACAACTTCATGTTTGGCTCCGGAATGCCTTCAAAGTCCATTCCTGCGGACGCAGCCGACGCGCGGCGCGCCGTCGCTGCCGATAATTTCTTGGCGTTGAAAAGGCGCGGGATTTTAATCCGTTTCATTTCGGGAGCGTTTGCACCAGTTTGCGAAATTGATCGCCGCGATCGGCATAGCTTTTGAACATGTCGAACGATGATGTGCCGGGAGAGAACAGAACTACGTCGCCTGCACTGGCGACACTGCGAGCGCGCTCGACCGCGTCCGCGAGTGAAGTTGCGATTTCGGATTTAACCGCGCCATCCCATGCGCGCCTGATGCTCTTAGCCATCTCGCCGATAAGAACTGCTGATTTCACTTTGTCTTTCACCAAAGAACGCAACGGATCGAATGTGAACCCTTTGTCTTTGCCGCCGGCAATCAGCACCACCGGTTTGGTCTGGGCGGCCAAGGCTTTCTCAACCGCGTCCAGGTTGGTTGCCTTCGAATCGTTGACGTATTCGACGCCATCGAGTTCCCGCACAAATTCGCATCGATGCGGGCGCGGCTCGTAATCGCGAATCGCCGGTACCATCTGGGTGAACGACAATCCGCGGGCAACGCCGACGGCGAGTGCCGCCATGAGATTCTCGATGTTATGTAGCCCAGGCAGCTTTGTGTCAGCCAGGCTCAGGACGGGCTGCTCTTCATAAGTGATTGTGCCGTCAGATAATCGGAAATCGGCGGCATTGGAATAAGCGCTGAAAGTAATCCGGGATGCTCGAATTGCGGGAAGCGCTTCCGCGGCGTTGACGACCGCGACATCCTGCTCAGTTTGATTTTCGAAAATGCGCAGCTTGGCCGCGCGGTATTCAGCGACGGAGCGATAACGATCCAGGTGATCGGGAGCGAAGTTGAGCCAGAGACTGATCGACGGACGAAATTCGCGAATTGCTTCCAGTTGGAACGAGCTCACTTCAACCGTCAGCACATCCAACGGCTGCTTTTCACGCGCGACCTCTGAAAGTGGCTTGCCAATGTTGCCACAAGCGATCGTTCGCTGACCGCAGGCGTTCAGCATTTGCGCCAATAATTCTGTCGTCGTCGTTTTTCCGTTCGTGCCTGTTATCGCAATGACCGGCGCTTCGCAGGAGCGCCAACCCAGCTCGAGCTCACTGATCGTTTCAATTCCGCTTGAGGAAAAATTGCGCGCCAACGGAGAAACTGGGTCGATGCCTGGACTTAGAACCATCCAGTCGTACACAGATGAGTCGCGATCCGCTTCAGATCCACAAAGGACGCGGACGCCGTGGGCCCGCAGATTGTCCAGCGTGGATTTCAGCAAATTATTTTCGACGGCGCTATCGAGCACGGTGACCTGTGCTCCCTCCGACGCGAGCAGCAACGCCGCGGCGCTCCCGCTTAACCCTGCTCCAAGCACGGCCACGTTTTGGTTTTTGTAGCGTCCGTTGTTCATCGCAGTTTCAGAGTTACGAGCCCGAGCAAGGGGAACATAGGGCTTTGCCCTGTGCGCCCAGCGGAGTTGAACTCCGCTGTCTCGATGCGCGCCGTGTCCGTAGCGGGTTGCAAACCCGCTGGGCGCACAGACCACAGGTCTATGTTCCTGATCTCTTTCATCGCAGTTTGAGCGTGGCAAGTCCGAGCAAGGCGAAAATGATCGAGAGAATCCAGAAGCGAACGATCACGGTTGTTTCCTTCCAGCCGGTTAACTCGAAGTGATGATGAAGCGGAGACATGACGAAAAACCGCTTGCCGGTGAGTTTGAAGCTCAGCACCTGCAAAATCACTGAGACGGCTTCGATCACGAAAACGCCACCCACCACAGCGAGCAGCAGCTCCTGCTTGCAACAAATAGCTACCACCCCAATCATGCCGCCGATGGCCAGCGACCCGGTGTCTCCCATGAAAACCTTGGCTGGATAACAATTGAACCAGAGAAATCCCAACCCGGCACCGATGAGCGCTGAGCAAACAATGGTCAGCTCGCCTGCAAACGGATAAAAGGGGACCTGTAAGTATTCCGCCACACGGAAATTGCCCGCCGCATAACAGAGCAGGGCATACGCAAATGCCACGGTGATGGTGCAACCGGTAGCCAAACCATCCAGCCCGTCAGTGAGATTCACCGCGTTCGATGTGCCGACGATAACCAGGACAAAAAACACGAACGTGAACCAGCTCATATTCGCAATTACCGGCGTCTTGAAGAAAGGCACGTAGAGCGTGCGCGCCTGCACTTCCAACAATGGATCGGTGAGAAAGATCCAAGTAATAATCGCGGCGAGAAGAATTTGGAATGCGAGTTTAACCCGGCCGTGAATTCCTTCGGATTTCTTCTTCGTAACTTTCAGGTAATCATCCGCGAATCCGACCCCGCCGAGGTAAACCATGCTGAATAACGCGAGCCACACGAACTTGTTGTCGAGACGCGCCCAGAGGACGCTCGATACAACGACGGCGGCAATCACCAGCACGCCGCCCATGGTCGGTGTGCCTTGCTTCACCCCTTGGAGTTCGGCAAGCCGATGGACCTCCGCTGCTCCTCGAATCGGTTGTTCGACTTTTAGTGCGCGTAGCTTTGCGATAATGAAATTTCCAAAAATCAGGGTGGTCAAAAATGCGGTGACCGCGGCAGCAATGGCTCGGAAGGTGACGTAAAGAAAAACATTGAACCCAATGAAGTGGCTACTCAGGTGATGGAGGTAGTACATCATGGCGAAGTCACGACTGCGGAATTTTGATTGCCGAACTGCTCGATTACTTCCTCCGTGCGGGCGGCGCGACTGCCCTTGATCAGGACCAGATCTCCGGGCTCGGCAACTTCGCCTAACAACCTGGCAGCTTCGCCGGTGGATCGTGCGGACAAAACGTTGTCCAAGCCCGCGGTGCGCGCGCCTTCCGCAATCAGTTCCGCAGTGTCGCCAATCGTGATCAATTGATCCACCCCGAGCGTCGCTGCGGTCTCACCGACGTCCCGGTGCCCGCGTTCCGATTCGGTGCCGAGTTCCCGCATTTCTCCCAGTACCGCGATGCGCTTTCCGTCGGCGTCCAGTTCGACCAACGTGCGCAACGCCGCTTTCATCGAGTCCGGATTCGCATTGTAGCTGTCGTCCAAAAATTGCAGGCCACCGATCTCTTTGATTTGTAAGCGCGCTTTCGAGAGCGGAGCTGCGGCAAGGCCAGTCGCGCATTCCTCGATGGACAATCCGAATGCCCGCCCGGCTGCGACGGCCAGCAATGCATTCTGCACCATGTGCGAACCCGCAACGGGAAGTTGCGCGCGGCAACGATGCGCACCCTCGACAATTGTGAACTCTGAGCCCTCTGTGCTCTGACGAATTTCGATGGCTTGCACGGCTCCGCCTGTCGTTCCTGCCAACACGACTTTTGCGCGGGTCCGGGCAGCGATTCCTTCAGTGAATGGATCGTCGGCATTCAAAATCACTGTTCCTTGCGGCCCGATCGCTTCGGCTAGTGTTCCCTTCTCCGCGGCGATGGCTTCGCGGGAGCCCATAAACTCGATGTGTGCCACGCCGATGTTCGTGATGATCGCTACATCGGGAGCGGCGATCTTCGAGAGCGCCGCGATTTCGCCGGGGTGATTCATTCCGATTTCCCACACCGCAACTTCATGGTCGGAAGTCGCTTCCAGAATTGTGCGTGGCAGGCCTACATGATTGTTGAAGTTGCCCTCGGTCTTGGTGACCCGAAATCTTCGTGCGAGCACCGACGCAGCGAAATCCTTTGTACTGGTCTTGCCATTGCTTCCGGTGATCGCGAGGACTTTTACCGGGAGCGACCGTCGGTAGTTGGATGCCAGTGTTTGGTAGGCTTGCAGCGTATCGCTCGCCCGAAGAAGCACGAAGTTGTTCGGAACGTTACCCGCCCAGTTCAGATCAATGAGCGCGCCTGTAGCGCCGGCTTTTGCGCTCGCTTCGACAAAATCATGGCCTTCAAAATTCTCGCCGCGCAATGCGACGAACAATTCGCCTGGCTTAATCGTGCGAGAATCGGTGCTGACCTTATTGATCACAACAGTCCCGTCACCGGACGACAGCGACGTTCCGGCGAACTCTGCGATTTGAGAGACCGTCAGCGGATTCATAACTAAAGCTCCACGGGATGGTCTTCGATCGCGCGGCGCGCGACCTGGATGTCATCGAACGGGATGGTGTAGTCTGCGAACTCCTGATAATTTTCGTGCCCTTTGCCTGCGACTAACACAATGTCGCGTGGGCCGGCGAGCGCAACGGCGCGATTAATCGCCTCGGTGCGATCGACAATTTTTTCGTAATGATTCGAGCGAAAGCCTTTTTCGGCTTCGCCGATAATCGCGCTGGGGTCTTCCTTGCGCGGGTTATCAGAGGTAATGATCGAGTAGTCAGCAAGACGGTCCGCCATCTCGGCCATTAGAGGCCGCTTTTGGCGGTCGCGATCGCCGCCACAACCAAAAACCGTTATCAATCTATTAGGCTGGAGTTCCCGCAGAGTCTTCAAAACATTGGCGAGCGCATCAGGCGTATGCGCGTAATCCACGAACACTTGAAATTGTCGTTTCGCAGGAACCAATTCCAGGCGCCCGGGGACTTGCGGCGCTTTTCCAAGACTCAGGACCGCGCTACGCAAATTAATTCCCAATGCCTCCGCGGCAGCAAGCGCTGCGATGGAATTCGTGACGTTGAAGCGGCCAATCAATGGAAGACGAACGAGGTAACTCTTACCGCGCGCGTCCAATTGGTACGCCGTATTGGTGAATTCGGCGCGATAGTTTGAAGCGCGAAAATCCGCGCGCGATCCCATGCCATAGGTAACAACGGCTACGCCTTTATCCAGCTTGTCGAGCAACCGTTGGCCGTAACGGTCGTCGACGTTCACAATCGCCACAGGTTTGCTTTTTTGTTTTTGGCCGGCCAGTTCAGTGAACAGCTTGGCCTTGGCTGCAAAGTAGTTTTCCATCGTGCCGTGAAAATCGAGATGGTCCTGAGTCAAATTCGTGAAGACGCCGACGTTCCATTCGATGCCGCGTGTGCGCTCCTGCGCCAGCGCGTGCGAAGAGACTTCCATCGCTGCCGCTTTGCACCCTGCGTTGGCGATTTGGGCCAGAAGCTCTTGTAAATCGAGCGATTCAGGTGTTGTGCGAATAGCTGGTAAAATACGCTCGCCGATCTCGTATCGAACGGTCCCGATTAATCCGCAACGTAAGCCGGCGTTTTCGCAAATGTGTTTGATGAGAAATGTCGTCGTGGTTTTCCCGTTTGTGCCCGTGACCGCGGCGAGTTTTAACTTGCGTGCCGGGTAGCCGTAAAAAGCTGCAGAAAAATCCGCGAGGGCGGTGCGGGTGTTTTCAACGAGCAGACAAGTGACGCGTGGATCTTTTTGTTCGCGCTCGGCAACGATCACCGACGCCCCTTTATCGATGGCCTGACCGATGAATTGATGTCCATCGGCTTTCTCACCCCGCAACGCCACGAACATGGTGTGCCTTTGCACTCGCCGCGAGTCATACGCGATATTTTCCACCGGGCGATCAACCGACCCGAAGACGTGGCGAACTGAAGTCGTAGCGAGAAGGGTCTTGAGCTGCATGAGGCTTTAACATCTCCGACAGGAGACGGATTTGCTACGGCGAACCGGGACGAGGCGCTCAACGTCGCGAACCATTGGTTAAGGCGATTCGTTCCGCCGGCACCTTGCGGAGTCGCTCTGCCGGCTTTGGTTTTTCGACTCGCTGAACGGGAATCGCTTTGCGAATCTCCTCATGCGGCTCAAGGTCAAGATAGTGGGCGGCCTTCTCGGCAACGCGGGAAAAAATCGGTCCCGCAACAAGCCCTCCGTAATTTAATTCAGGTTTGCTCGTCTGCGCATCGTCCAGCACGACGAGCCCGACGAACTCAGGGTGATCGGCCGGAAGATAGCCGACAAATGAGACGACATATTTGCCGTGATCGTATCCGCCGTGCGGATTGACCTTTTGCGCGGTTCCGGTTTTCCCGGCGATCGTAAACCCCGGCACAGCAGCAGCGGCGGCAGTCCCTTGATCGCTTACGACGCCGCGCAACGCATCACCAATTTGTTTAGCAGTTTCAGGAGAGATGACCTGACGCAGTACCACTGGCGAAACTGAGCTGATTATTTTGCCGTCCGAGGCTGTGACCGATTTTATAATCCGAGGCGTCACCAGTTTGCCGCTATTGGCGATCGTTGCCATTGCCGAGGTCATCTGTAATGGCGTGACGCCGACTTCGTGCCCCATCGGAATGCGGGTAATGGAAATTTTGCTCCACGTCTGCGGCGGCCGAATCACTCCATTGATCTCACCGGGCAATTCGATTCCGGTGCGCTCGCCAAACCCAAAGCGCCGGATGTATTCATAAAATTTCTGATCGCCGATGCTCAGAGCCAGTTTCGCGGCTCCGATGTTGCTCGATTTAATCAGAATGTCGCGGACGCTCAGATATCCGAACGCACGATGATCGTGCAGAGCGGAGCCGCCGTAGTTCCAGAGGCCGTTTTCACAAAAAAGCTGCGAATCCAGACGCAACTTGCGTTCGTTGAGAGCAGAGGCAGCAGCTACAATCTTAAAGGTGGAACCTGGTTCCATCATGTCGATGATGGCCCGGTTTTTCATTTGTTCCGGCTTGGCCTCGGCGCGGAGGTTTAAATCAAAGTTCGGGCGGTTAGCGATCGCCAGGATTTCGCCTGTCTGCGGTCGCATCAGAATGATCGTCGCCTTTTGTGGAGAATACTCCTTCATCGCCGTATCGATTTCCTCCTCGACGATGCTCTGTAACCCAAGGTCGACAGTCAGGTGCACCTGGCAACCATTTCGAGACGCGCGTTCCTGCCCGCGATAAGGCACGATCTCCTTGCCCGCGCGGTTCTGCTCGATGAAACGGTAGCCGTCCTGTCCGCGAAGGTATTCTTCCATTGAAGCTTCAACGCCCTGGATGCCGTGGTGATCGAAATCCGTAAACCCAATCACGTGGCAAAGCATCGACCCGTTGGGATAGATGCGCGTGGCGTCGCGCTCGAAGTAAATTCCGCGCAGATTGCCGTCGCGGAGTTTTTCACGCAGCGCATTTGCTCGCGCCGCGGGTACCTCGCGCTTTATAACGATGTAACGGCGACCGCTGTTTAATTTTTCGGCGACTTCTTCAGAGGGGACCTTCAATTCGGCATTCAGAAGCTCAACGGTTGCTTGCAAATCGCTAAGATGCGTCGCGTCGGCCACGACGGTTTCCACAGGAATGTTGTGCGCGAGAACTTCGTTGTTTGCGTCGAGGATCATGCCGCGTTCGCCGTGAATGACCTGCCTGTGAACGTGTGTTTCCGCAGCGAGCCCTGCGTATTCGTCGTGCTTGATTGCCTGCAGATAAATCAATCGAAACGAAAAGATGCTGAACAGGCCGATAAAAGCAGCACACACCAGAACGCAACGAGTTCGGCTACTTGGATTCATGTTGCGCTAAAGGGTTCACCACGGGTTGAATCGCCTCTTCTTCGGTTGAGCGCGCCGGAAGCGTGAGCCGCACGATCTTCGAGTCCGAAACGGGGATCATTTTCAGGTAGCCTTCTTTTAACCGGCGTTGCAAGGCCGTGCGCGAGGTGAGCGCTGCGATCTGTCCGGCGGCGACATCGTTTTGAGTGCGCAGCGACGAGAGCTCGTTCTCCACTGCCTTCCTGCGCTCGCCAAGGTGATATAATTGCAGCGTCAAATAGACATAAGCCAATCCGGCAAGTGCGAGAAATGCCGTCATAACGATCCAACGCGCGAGTGATGCCGCGTTCACGGTATTGCAGTTTCGTCGACGTGATCGGTTCATTTGATCTTCTCCGCCACGCGCAATTTCGCGCTCCGGGACCTGGGATTCGCGCGCTTTTCTTCCTCGGTCGGCTCCACAGGTTTCGGCGTAACAGGCGCAAGGTCGTAGTCGGGATTGCGCCGCGGTTCAGGCCATTCGGGTCTGTCCAGCCATTCCTTGCTATGATCGCGAAAGAAATTTTTCACTATCCGGTCCTCCAGCGAATGGAAAGTGATCACGCCGATCCGTCCGCCTCGCTCAAGTCGCGGAGTTAAGACCCGCAGGCCTTGCTCCAGTGCCCCGAGTTCGTCGTTCACTTCCATTCGCAGCGCTTGGAACACCTGGGTCGCCGGATGGTGTCGTCCGTGACGGCCCACCAGCTTTTCGATGGTGCGCGCGAACGGGAGCGTTTCGCGAAACGGCGAAGTTTTGCGTATCTTCACGATCATGCTTGCGATGCGGCGCGCGGCGGGTTCTTCACCGAGTTCACGAAAGATGCGGGTCAATTCCTCTTCGCTGTAATCGTTTACGATCGTCGCCGCTGTGAGCGTCGTTTGCGGATCCATCCGCATGTCGAGCGGACCGTTTCGAATCAGACTGAACCCGCGTTCGGCGTTTTCGAATTGCCGGGACGAAACACCCAGATCAAGAAGCGCGCCTGCGATGGTGGGAATCGCCAGTTCGTCGAGAACACAATCTGCATATCGGAAATTTGCCTGCCGCACGATGATTCGCCGGCCATGATGCGCCAGACGCTCGGTTACTTGCCGGACTGCATCAGGATCCTGATCCAGCGCCAGGACATCCGCGCCGCTTTCTAAAAGCGCTTCAGCGTGCCCGCCGCCGCCGCATGTTCCGTCGAGGATCAGCAAGCCTGCTTTCGGCTTGAGCAGGTCAAGCGCTTCCGTCTGCAAAACCGGACGATGGTAGATAAAATCCTCCGGCAGTTCCGCGGACTCTTCTATCGCCCTTGGATTGATGGCGAGCCATGCAGGTGGCTCGATCCAGAGCGGATTCATAACGAGTTGGCGCACCATATGATTACAATCCAATCTCCTTTGCTACATGCTGGTAGGTAGCCGTTTCCTCTTCGTGTGCCCGTTTCCACCGCTGCAAATTCCAAATTTCAAAACGCCCGCGATTGCCTACGAGCGCGACTTCATTTTTTAGTCCAACTTTTTGGCAAAGTTCGTCCGGCAAAACGAGGCGACCCTGTCGGTCCGCGCCCGCATGTTGAGCGCGAGAATGCAGTTGACGCAGGAACACGCGGCGATCGCGCGCTGAAACCTTCTCGTTCGTTTCCGCGGCCGAACCCATTTTCGCGAACTCATTTGGCGACATGACCAGCAGAAACTGGTGTGCTGCTTCAGGCAAAAGAATGAAATCCTCAGGACGATCGCGCCGCCAACGCGATGGGATCGTAATCCGGTTCTTTTCGTCAATGGAATGCCGGAACTCTCCAGCATAGAAGCGTTCGGATTGGGAATCGGCGTCCATTGGTCACGTGGAGCAATGGCCCACTTTACTCCACTTGACCCCACCTTTAACCACCTCCGCAGGAACCGGTCAATAAAAATCTTCAGCGTTTTGCATCGGCTTACATGGCATCAAGTAAGCCGGGACAACGGTCGCCTTTTCGTTCGAGGAGCAGAGACTCCGGTTCTCGCTGCAATGACATCCACCAACGTTCTGTTGCACCGCCTCAACGAAATTCGTAAGCTCGTCCGAATCATGAAACGTTTCTGGTTCGCATCGGGGCTGACGTGCGCTTTTCTCATGTGCGGCGGCGCGACTTCGTTCGGCCAAGCTTCGACTGACGCCGTGCGAGTTACGATGTCAATGCACCCAGATGGGTCACGCACCGTTTACAATTTCGATAACGGACAGCACACAGCAGTGTCCACGACAACAGATCCCGATGGCAAAGTCCGTCAGACGGTTCGTTATCAACTCGATAATGCCGGCCGGTTCTCGACTGGAGAAGTTTCCGGGCCGGACGGTCGCGTTCGGCTCAAGAGCCGTTACAAGTACGATGACGCAGGTCGCCTTCTGGAAGAAGCTCAAAGCGCAGCCAACGGCACGCTTCTGAACAAGATCGTTTACAGCTATGATCCAGCGGGCAAGCAAACCGGTTACTCTGTCTTTGACGCGTCCGGCAAATTAGTAAGCCGCACAGGCGGTTCTGCGGCTCGCCCATCGCCATCGCCAAAATCGCGCGAGAAAACCAAGCGATGAGTGGTTAGGGCGTTTCGCTCGGATTCGGGACCATTGTTGGCGAAGGGGATGTCGTGCCTTGCGTCTCAAGCGGCAATTTCAAATTGTTGAAATCGGAGCCGCGGATCGTAAATGTGCCGTCGCGTCCGTCCACACGTGCGCAAAAGGTCCCGTCGTTGTTTTGAGCGCCGACCGTGAGTTTGTGTGATGCCTTGTTGTCGGCTGAAGTCGTGAAGCTGAGCACGAGCTGTGGTTTATCGAATCCCTGCTGAGGTGTTGTCGTTCCGAGCCAGCGCACCGCATATAAGTTCGACAACGTCGCGAGCAGCGATTGCAAATTTGTTTGATTGATTGCGTCGTTTTCTTTCGCCCAATGCCATTGGTTATTTTGATCGCGCTCTAACGACAGCTCTTTGTCGGTCGTGACGCTTAACCTATGAATCTGCTCCGGCTTAAATTTGAAGATCGACAACTCCTGCCATTGCAGGGAATCAGGTGAAATCTGGTCGAGCAACCCACGACGCACTGCCACAACAAACGGTTCGTCGGTGAGGCGCGCGTAAACGTTGTCGCCTTCGTCTTTGCCAAAGGCAATTGTGGCGAACGGTTCCTCGCCCGCTTTCGTTTCGGCCGTGTTCTCTGATGCGAATGAACTGAAGGTCAATTGAAGCTGCGGCTTATCGAGGCCGTACTTCGGCAGATTAGAAGCGACGTCTTCGACGAATTTCGTCACGCGCTCATTCTGCAGCGCGTCGATCATGCGTCGAACTGCGCCTGCATCCGCTGGCGCGTTGTTTCGGTTTGCGATGGACCAATTCCCGTCTTTGCGCGCAAGAACGGTTTTGGTTTTACCCGGTGCATCGATCGTGATCCGATCCAGCATGTTAGTGTCAATCCGAACGAGATGATTGTCCCGCAAGTCGGCCGGCTTCGTGTTAAGGATCTCTTCGATTTTTTTCGGCAACGTGTAAACAGAACCGCGAGGAGCGAACCGCACATACACCTGCTCTTTTTCTTTTTCGGGTATCGCGCCGATTTGCAACGTCTGCCCTTTGTCCTCCCGGCCGGCGACTTTGATGGACTCACCGATCTCAACTTTCTGATCTTTTTCCTGCTCCTGATCGAACAACGTGATTGAGCCGCGCGGCTCAGCTAATCCATATGGTCGCAGGTCGCCGCGATCGTCAGCCACAAATTGTCCAATGCGCGCCGACGTCACCTGCGAGATCAGGTCGTTAACTTTCTGATCATCAGCGCGCGCGCGGAGCGGTTTTAGGATCTCCCAGTTCGTATCTTTCTTCTCCAGTTCGATTTCGCCGGCGGGCGTTTTCAATATCAACCGACGCACCTGCGCGTTACTCAAATCGCTCAGTTTTTTGTCCCGGAATTCCTCAGGTTTTTTGTCTATGTCTTTTCTAACCGATTGACGGGCAAGAAAGGTTTCTTTTGAGTTTTGAAACCGCACATACATCCTCCCTTCCATTGCGGCGTCTTTGCCGAACAAAATTTCCGGCGGCCGATCGTGCCCGAGCAATTTGAGTTTCAGCTTCGGGTTGTTCAGACCGTACTCAGTGAGCTTGCTCTTATCAGAGTCGATCTCTTTGGCCGCGATGGTTCCCTCTTTTTGCCAGTTCTCCAGGTCCGACAACAAAGTATCGACCAACGCCGTATCGGCCTGGTCCTTAATAGGCGTTTCCAAACGCCATTTGTTGTCGCTGCGTCGGATTTCGATCTTTTGGTCGCCGTTTTGAATGACGATTCCGTCAATCTTGGTTCGATCGAAATTGACCATGTTCTGCGACTGACGCCGCGCTTCTTCCGTGCTTGGCCGCTTCATTTCGAAAAATCTGAAATAAGCGACGCCAGCGAGCGCAATGATTGCCAGGATGAGCGTGTTCCTCCAATTCATGTCAGACGCGACGTTGCCACCACACGACTGTCCCAATGGCAGCGGGAATCAGCGGCATCAGAACCAGAAGAATCCAGCGCAGCCGGCGCAATCCTTCGGGATCGAGGCTGAACGTGAGTGGCTTCGGAATTTTTGGTGCGATACCGATCATTTGTTCGCGGCTCAACAGCCAATTCACTGCACCGGAAACAAAATCGAGCGCCGCCTGATCCTGCATAATCGCGTTGTCTTGAACAAACGTGGCGTTACTCACCGCGACCAGGCGTGACGAGTTCACCTGCACACGAGCGTCGGCGCTACCGCCTTTTTCCGCTGAGGCAGCGATTGTCAGCGGCACATCGCCGGCTTTCTGCGCGTCCGCTTGCAGCTTCACCTGATTGTCTGAGTTGTAATCGGTCTCGGCAAAGTAGCCTTTTTCTGCCTGGATCAGCGGCTCCAGCCGGATGTTGGTAGCTCGCCCGCGGTTAGGATCCAGTGCGAGTGAAGCTGTGCCGCCAACAAAAACCGCCCGCACATCTGCAAGTCGCTTTGTAATCGGGCTGTCGCCGAGGAAATGCGCCTGGACATCTCTCGTTAGTGCCAGCTCTTGGATTCCTGTACGCACGAAAACCATTAGCCTGTCATCATTTACTTTGACGCCCAGCTCATCAAGAAACGCCCGTAATCTGGGTGTGTTCGCTGCCGGATCGACAAGAACCAGGATGCGTCCCTGTTTATCCCAAAAACTGCGCAGCACTTGCATCTCGCGCTCCGAAAAATCGTATTCCGGCCCGACGATCATCACTGCATTCATATCGGCTGGGATTGCAGGCTGATCGAGAAGGTTCAGCTCTTGAAACTTGATGTTTTCATTTTCGATAAACGTCTTCAGCAACGTGAGCGGGCTCGTGGGTGCGGAAAGCGCCGGTTCTTTGTGACCCGTGACGTATCCCAGGGTCTTCTTTTTTCCTTCCACAAGGTCGATCATCGCGCTGGTGATCGCCTGTTCGCCTTTGAACGCGGCGACCCGCGGACCTTCGCCCATTGCCATCCCGCTCTGGTCAACATCGGCCATCTCCGATGCCTTCACTGTTTTATTGCGGCCGTCATAGTCGAGCACCAAAAGGCTTTCGTCGGTGACGACCTTGTATTTGTCGAACAACTCCTTGGCCCGGGAAAGATTCCGCTCCGGATCGATGTGCTCGACGTCGATCTTTCCTTTGCCGGCGTACTGATATTCGGTCAGCAGATTCTGAACGTCCGCGGTAATCGGCGTGCTGGGCGAAAAGAAAACGGTGATGCGCATCTTCCCTTTGAGCGACTCAAGGAAACGCTTCGTCTTGTCTGACAACGCATATTTCTCGTCGCGTGAAAAATCCCAACGCTTGTAATGTTTGAAGGCAAGCGAGTTCACCATTGCGGCGAGAAACAGGATCAGCACGATCTGGACGACAACGTTGAGAGCGATTCGGATCCGGCCAATTTTCATCCTTCGGCGCGTACCAGGCTCCTTTGATTCACCAGCCATATATCAGAGCCTCCATTTCCGGGATTGGAATGCCTGATACGTGAGCATCAGCATGGCAATGGTCATGCTCACGTAGAGAACGATCGGCCGCGTGTCGATGATACCCCGGGAGAACGTTCCCATGTGTTCAATCGCAGAAAAGTAGCCCAGTAAATCGCGCGTCTCGGAGGTTACATCGAGCAGGATGAACTGCACTAAGCCGAGGAAAAACAGCAGCGTAATTGCGCAGAACGAAATGATCGCCGCGATAATCTGGTTCCGGGTCAGCACCGATGTGAGGCAACCAATGGAAAGATAAAACATTCCAAGCAGCAAAAGCATCAGATAAGAGCCGAAGTATGCTCCGGGAGAATGCGCAGCTGGCTGGTTTGTTACTTTCGCGAAAACCCAAAAATAAACGAGCGTCGGGATCCAGAGGATCAGGTAAAAGACAAGGGCGCCGAAAAATTTCGAGAGTACCACCTGCCAGTCGCGAACAGGCGCAGTCGTGAGTGGCTCGATGGTGCCGAGCTTAAATTCTTCGGCAAACAACCGCATGGTGATCAACGGAAAAATCAGAACGAATGCGAACCAGAAAAAGACTGAATTAAAAAACGCCTCCTGGATTGTGTATTGCACCTGACGCTGATTCATGAACGAGACCTGGAAATAAAAATCGATCCCGCTGATGATCAGAAAAAAGATCATCACGATGTACGCGATCGGGGAGTAGAAATAGCTGCGCACTTCGCGAGTGAGCAGGGTCCAGAATTTACGCATGGGTGCGAAGCGATGGAGTAATGGAGTGGTGGAGTGATGGAGTGATGACGTACTCCTCAGGATCTTCTGCGATACGATCTATCCAGTTTTCATCTCCACGTTTTTGCTCCAGCTTGTCAATCAGGCGCAGCAAACGGTTCTCGACTTCATAATGCAGAACGTCCACATCGTGGAAACGCGTTTCTGTAATTTGCCTGGTTTGGCTAAGACCGATCGCGCGCGTCATTGTCTCGGCCGACGAACCGAGTGCGTAATACAAAAATTGAATATATTCGTTAAGCGAGCGTCGGCCGTACCCTTCGGAAATGTTTGCGGATACTGATTGTGCGGCATCGGCTAGTTGTGAGCGGAGTTTGAAATCAATCTTGTTCTCCGTGAAAACGATCGCCCAGACGAGTTCGAATAACTCCATGGCTTTTTGCCAAACAATCAGCTTCATATAGCCGCGATTTTTGTTCCGAAGTTCAGTTTCGTAATTCATAACTCCAATACTCCATTACTCCACCACTCCTCTACTCCCGTTCAGACTTGATCGGGATGTGTCAGCTCGACGAAAACGTCCTCGAGAGTTCCGCGGCGCTGAGTGAGTTCGCGTACCGCCCATTGCCGTTCAACGGCGAGCCGGAAAACGTCTTCGCGCACGTCCGCACCCGATTCGACGCGCAACGAGAATTTCTTCCATTCGTCCTCACCGTCCGTGACCACGTCTCGAACGCCCGGAATCTTCTTCAATTGCTCCACGCCGTTGTCGTTGCCGACCTTCGCTTCAAGCTCTACGCCGCCGGCCTGTCTGATTTTCCCCAACAAATTCTCAGGCGTATCACACGCTTCGATTTTGCCTTTGTGAATAATGATTACGCGGCTGCACGTCATCTCCACCTCGGGCAAGATATGGGTGGAAAGCAAAATCGTGTGCTGCCTGCCTAAATTCTTAATCAACTCCCGCACCTGCCGGATTTGATTTGGGTCGAGACCAATTGTGGGCTCGTCGAGAATGAGAAGGTCGGGTTCTGCTACTAGAGCGTCCGCCAGACCGACGCGCTGGCGATAGCCTTTGGATAAAGTGCCGATGAATTTTCGTTCAACGTCTTTAAGACCGCAAAGTTCTTTCACATCGCCAACCCGCTCTGCAATGCGACGGTGCGGAACGCCCTTAAGCGCTGCGCGATAATTCAGGTATTCCGTGACACGCATATCGCTGTAGAGCGGAACATTTTCCGGCATATAGCCGAGGTGCGTGCGCGCCTGAAGCGATTTTTCAAAAACGTCGAAGCCGGCGATGCTTGCGCGGCCGGAAGTTGGCGGCATAAAGCCCGCCAGGATGCGCATGGTCGTAGTTTTGCCGGCGCCATTCGGCCCGAGAAATCCCATGATCTCGCCACGACTCACCTCGAAATTCAAATCCTGGATAGCAGTCTGACCAGCGTACCGTTTCGTTAAATTCTCAACCTTGATCATTTTGCAATACTTCGTTGAGACAACCGAACCGCGATTGCGTTGCCAATTTTTTTATCGCGCTTTGAGAGTCAGAGCGGCGAGCTCGTGATTCTCTCCACGCGCACGGACTATGCCGATCGTAAACTCCACGCTTGCACCGCTCTCGACCGCTCGCAGAGCCTCGTCCACCTGTTTTGCGGAAGACGGCTGTCGATTTGTTAACGCGATACAGGACCATTCCGCGCTTAATCCCGGCGGCCTCCGCCGGGCTGTCCGGTTCGACCGCCGTAATCAAGACGCCACGACCTCGCAGATATCCGAGCGCATCGCTCAATTCCGAACTCAAGTCTTGCAGCTGCATTCCGAATAATTTTTCGGCGCGGGCACTACTGGATTCGGCAGGTGCGGCCGACAGGTGAGCCTTTAAGTTTGCCCTGCTTCATCGCCACTTGCTTGAAACGATTGAACGCTGTCGCGCACGACATCGGCCGGAATTGCGAAACCCAGTCCCTGGGTGGGAACGCCTTGTGGCGTAAACGCCATTTTCGCGGACGCGATACCTACCAATCGGCCGGAGAGATCGACCACCGGCCCGCCACTATTGCCGGGATTGATTGCGGCATCGGTCTGCACCAAATCCTTATACTCGGTTTCATCAACGGTGATGTTCCGTTTGACTGCGCTCAGCACGCCCCGGCTGATAGAACTGCCGTAACCAACAGCATTACCCACTACCATCACTGTCTGACCCAGCAAGTTCGGAGAAATATCGTCGAGATTGATGAAGGGGAAATCGGTCTGCGCGTCGATTTTAATAAAGGCCAAGTCGGTCTTGTCATCGCCGGTAATGTAATGAGCTCGATATGTTTTCCCATCGTGAGCGGTTACATGAATCTTCAAGTCCGCAGCACGCTCTACCACATGCTGATTCGTTACGATGTAACCTGCGGGATCTATTATGAAACCGGAGCCGAGGCTCTGCAGCGTCTGACGAACTTCGCGCGGTCGAAACCGGTTGTAACCGAAGAATTGGGAGTAAACTTCATCAAACGGGTCGCGAACAGTTCGCTTAACGACTCGCTCGGTATTGATATTCACCACCGCCGGCAAAACCTTCGCCACAGCCAAAACCGCTGGTTCCGAAGCCGGATCGGTCTGTGCAAAAAATGGCGCTGACGCCGCGACCGTTAGGAAGGCAACGACGGCGCAAACAGCACGATTTTTCAGACGCATACGCGCAGCAAGTAACGAGGCGGCCTTCGGACTGTCAACTTGCCGGCATGCGTAATCATCCGACATTAACTCACCATGCGCACCTCAATTGACGCTCGCGCAAATCTTCACCTGATCGAAGACAAGTATCGCCTTTGGCAGGAGAACCCTGACTCGGTCGACTCCGGATGGTCTGCCTTTTTTGAAGGATTCGAACTGGGGAATCTTCCGGAGCGCAACGGGGCGGTCGAAGCGGAGGTCGAAGCGCGCGAAGCAGCATTACAGACGCGGGTTGATGGATTGGTTTACGCTTATTGTTCGTTGGGTCACACGATCGCGCGGATAGATCCGCTGGCTGACACGCGGCCGGGAAATCCATTGCTGCGTCTGAGCGAGTTTGGGTTCACCGACTCCGATCTCGATCTTCGCGTTTCATCGAAGTTCTTCCTCAATAATCAGCCGATGACGTTGCGCGACATGGTTGCGGGGCTCGACAGAATTTACGCCGACTCGATCGGATCCGAGTTCATGCATATTCAGGACCCGCACGTCCGCGAATGGATCCGGCGGCGACTGGAAACACGCCCGCACAAACATTCAACGCCTCGTGCGGTCCAGGTCGCGCTGTTGCGGGCGCTGCTCGAAGCCGAATCGTTCGAGATTTTTCTGCATACCCGCTACGTCGGACAAAAACGCTTTTCGTTGCAGGGAGCGGAAACGCTGATGGTCGCTTTGGAGACAATCCTGCACAAATGCCCCGACGGCGGCGTCGAGGAGATTTGCATGGGCATGGCGCATCGCGGACGGCTCAACGTCCTTGCGAATTTTCTACGCAAATCGCTCAAGGTCATTTTCACGGAGTTTAGCGAGAATTACATCCCCGATTTGGTCGCTGGCGACGGCGACGTGAAATATCATCTCGGTTATGATGCCGTGCGCAGGCTCACTTCAGGCGCGGAAATTGAAATCCGTCTCTCGTCGAACCCCAGCCATTTGGAAGCTGTCGATCCAGTCGTCGAAGGGAAAGCGCGTGCCCGGCAACGAATTCGCGGCGATACCGAGCACCGGAAAAAAGTTCTGCCGCTGCTGGTGCACGGCGATGCGGCGTTCATCGCGCAAGGGGTTGTAGCCGAGACGCTGAATTTGTCGCAGTTACACGGTTACAGCACTGGCGGCACCATTCACGTCGTAGTGAACAATCAAATCGGTTTTACCACGCTTCCGAAAGATGCCCGATCGTCTCGTTACGCCACGGATATCGCCAAGATCATTGAGGCACCGATTTTCCATGTGAACGGCGATGACCCGCTTGCAGTAACGTTTGTCACCGATTTGGCGTTCGATTTCCGTCAGCAATTCGGGCGGGACGTGGTGATCGACTTGTATTGCTATCGCCGCTATGGCCACAACGAAGGCGACGAACCGGCATTCACACAACCCGATCTCTACGCAAAGATCGAGAAACGTCCGTCTGTCACGCAGCTTTATAAACGCGAGCTGCTCGATGCTGGAACGCTGAGCGAAGACGACGCTGCCTCGCTGGAGACGGAGTTCGCGCTGCGACTGGAGATGACCCGGGATGAAGTCAATGCGATCGAAAAACGCAGAGCGAACCAAAAAGCCAAATTCAGAGAATCAACGGCCATCTTTCAACCTAAATACACGAGCGAGTCGGAGCCGACTGCTATCAGCGAGAAAACGCTGAAAACGATCGTCGAAGGTCTCACCCGTGTGCCGGACGGTTTCGAGGTTCAGCCAAAGATACAACGCATCGTGATCGATCATCAGCGCAAGGTTTTCGAGGATGGCGGGCCGTATGAATGGCATTTCGCCGAAGCGCTTGCATTTGGGTCGCTGCTTCTTGAGGGAATTCCCGTTCGGTTATCGGGTCAGGACAGTTCGCGCGGCACCTTCAGCACGCGGCACTCCGTGCTATACGACGCGAAGACGGGCAAACCGTACGTGCCGTTAATGCACCTGGCGGAAAAACAAGCGCGCATCTGCATTTACAACAGTCCACTCTCTGAGGCCGCTGTGCTCGGATTCGATTACGGCTACTCACTTGAGTATCCAAAAATGCTTTGCCTCTGGGAGGCGCAATTCGGCGATTTTATGAATGGGGCCCAGACCATTATCGATCAATTCATCGTGTCAGCGGAATCGAAGTGGCAACGGCCGAGTGGAATTGTTCTGTTACTCCCGCACGGCTATGAAGGGCAGGGGCCGGAACACTCCAGTGCGCGCATCGAGCGGTTCCTACAAGAGTGTGCCGAGGACAACATCCAGGTCTGCAATGTTACGACCGCTGCACAGTATTTTCATGTGCTGCGCCGCCAGATGAAACGCGATTTCATCAAGCCGCTCATCATCGCTACACCGAAGAGTTTGTTGCGCGCCCAGTATGCGTCGTCGCCAGCTGAAGAATTCGTGCATGGCCGGTTCGAAGAAATTCTGGGCTCGCCCGAAGCTGGTCCGGCCGACAATGTGAAACGCATCATCTTTTGCTCCGGGAAAATCTATTACGATCTTTTGAAGTATCGCAGCGAACGCAAAATCGAGGACGCAGAGATCATTCGCATCGAGCAACTTTATCCACTCGCTGAGAAAAGGCTTCGCGAAATGCTCAAGCCGTTTCCAAAAAATGCAAAGTTCGTCTGGTGCCAGGAAGAGCCGCAAAACATGGGCGCATGGACTTTCATCGAACCGCGATTGCGAACCCTCTTCTGCACCGAAATTGCGTACGCAGGTCGCGAGGCCAGCGCCAGCCCCGCAGTCGGCGCACTCGCCCGCCATAAGCGCGAGCAATCCCGATTAGTCGCCGACGCGTTTTCGCTTTGAGCTGATTGCGCTTCTCGCGACGTCCAGATCGTACCTGTCACCGCCGTCGATCCTGTCGGAACAATCACCTATTCTTATGACGACAACGGGCGCGTCATCAGGACCGTGCAAACCATCTCTGGCACGACGAAAACCATCAGCCGCCAGTACGATCTCCTGGGTAGGCTGATCCGATTCACCGACGCGGCGGGCAAGGTCCTGAGATACGCCTATGACAGCGCCGGCAATCTCACTACCCTCACTTATCCAGGCCAGCAGCAGGTCACCTACCGCTACGACGCGGCGCGCCGCCTCACCTCGGTGACCGACTGGGCCAACCGGGTCACCTCCTACACTTACGATGCCGACAGCCGGGTCACCACCATCACTCGCCCGGACCAAAGCGTAGAAACCTTCAGTTACGACGCCGCCGGGCAGATTACCCGGAGCAACGACCTCGCGCCGGGCTCGAATGTCCTTCACAATATCCTTTACACATTCGATGCCGACGGCAAAATCACCGGCGAAAACGTTACTCCTGCCCCGGGCATCTACCATCCTTCCGCCCTGACTTTCACGGTCGACGCAGATAACCGGCTTGCCACCATAAACGGAACGGCCGCCGTTTACGATAACAATGGAAACCTCACCCATGCCACCATCCCCGGCAGCGCGATCTCGGCCTTCACCTACGACGCCCGCAACCGGCTGGTCCACGCAGGAGCCCTCACTTACACCTACGATGCCGAAAACCGCCGAACGTCCGTCACCTCCGTCTGCGGGCACGACCAATTACGTCATTAACCCCAACGCCGGCCTTGACCAAATCCTGGTCAAAACCGCCCCGAACGGCACCGTTACCCGTTACGTCTATGGCCTCGGTCTCATCGGTGAGGAAACCGGTTCCACCTTCACTACCTACCATTACGACTATCGCGGTTCCACCACCGCGCTCACCCGCATCAACGGAAGTGTTATCCAAAGGTTCAGCTATGGCCCCAACGGTGAACCGGTTGGCTTCAATCCCGCCACCGCGCCCACGCAGTTCCTCTATGGCGGACGTTACGGCGTCTCCACCGATACCAACGGGCTCTGTTACATGCGCGCTCGTTATTACCTGCCCGCCATCAGCCGCTTTCTGAACCAAGACATTGTTCTGGGCAATATCGAGGTTGGGCATCTCTCTGAACCGCTTCGCCTACGCCAACGGCGACCCGATCGACAAAAACGATCCCTTCGGACTGGCCGCCCAGTCGCTGGTTTCTGGCTCAAGGAACCACTGCCGCGTGGACTCCTACCAGATGCTATCCAACCGGCATACGCAGTCGGTGGCAATTCATTATACAACGATCCACACTTGGCCTCGGAGGATGCGACCACGTGTACTGGGAGTCGTGTGGGAAACCTTCATGCGTGATACAACGCTTGAGTCCGCTGCGGCGCAGTTAAAGCTCTTGGATCCCTATGCCGAATTCTGCGCTAGGTCGAGCAGTTTAGCACGACTTGCTGCTCGTGAGAGCGTACTTAGGTATCCGACGCATGAACAGGTCGCGGACAGAGCTTAGCTCAAGCGCTAGCTATGGCAGAATGCCGTCAGCCGAATCCTTAGGGGCCGGTGACTCTATCCGCATAGTTGTATCCACCGGCTAACGAGATAGCGAGTCTTCAGCGTCAAGGATGACTCTGGTAGGCTCAAGTTAGCTCCGGCAAGTCAACGCACTCGGTCAGCTCTACCCTGTAGAATTTTCAAAGTCGCATTATCAGATTCTATTCAATAGTTATGTCTTGAATCCTACATGAACGCGCCTAAAGCCATTTCTCTCAAAACAAAATTGAGAGTGGTCTTGTCCCTGACAGCATTAATCTTGTTGTCAGGACTTTCCGTGCGCGTCGATGCCGCGACGACATCGTATACCTATGACGCCCTGAACCGCCTTACCCAGACCACGTATCCTAACGGCAGCGTTATCAGCGTATACCTACGATTCGAGCGGGCAATCGGCTCATCCAGAGTACTACCGGGTCTCAATCGCCAACGCCGACTCCGACAGCTACACCGGGCAATAACACTTACACCCTGTCAATCACGACCGTTGGAAGTGGAACTGGGACTGTCACAGCCAACCCTCCAGGTCCCACTTATCCTGCTGGAACAGTTGTCACTCTAACGGCGACTCCCGATAGCTGTTCTAGTTTCGTTGGCTGGAGTGGCGATGTGTCAGGGACAAACACTACTGTCACTGTCACGATGGATCGCAATAAGTCAGTGACAGCAACGTTTGCTGCGGCTTCGGTCACCAGATTCGACGGCTCTTACACTGGGAGCTACAGCGGCACCTATAGTGGCGCACTGGCTTTCACAGTCGCTAATGGCATTATAAACGTGACCCAGCCGGGTAGCTGTTCTGGAACAGTCGATCGTTGCGGCGGAGGCGCTGTGGGTGGCTGCAACGTGAGCGGCGTCTCGATCTCGTTCGATAGGGGCTTTCTCAATCCGGCCAGATCGCAGCGCGTATGCCAGCGGAACATGGGAAGCCTCTTGTCCATCTTCTTGCGGTTCTGGGACGTGGAATGCGTCGCGTCCAATGGCGACGCCAACTGCAACACCAACGCCTACTGCCACATTTACACCAACGGCAACCCCCACACCCACCTGCACACCAGCATGTACACCCGGCCCGTGGACGCAGTCGGCGGCAGCAGCAATAGGTCACTACGGCGGTTTCAGCGATAGTGATGGCACGTATGCGTATGAGGGAGGCGGCTACTCCTTCCAAACCGGTAATAACATTAACCAGTTCGGCCGGTTGAACCCGGCAACTAATACCTGGCAGCCGCTCGCTCCTGTGCCTGACCTAAATAACTTCATGTGCTCGGCTGTATACGCGCCCAACGTCAACAAGCTTTTCGTCTTCGGTGGCGAACGGGTCTCCACGACGACGGTGGTCAATACGACCCGCATTTACAGCATTGCAATGGGAGTGTGGTCCACCGGGGCGCCGATGCCTGGCATACGCGCCTTCATGGGTTCAGGTTATTACAATGGCAAGATCTACCTGGTAGGCGGATATAGTACCGGTAATGTGGACCCCTCCTTTGGCCAGGTATGGGAGTATGACCCAGTGCTCAACACTTGGAACACAAGCCGCACAAGTATGCCCTCCATGATGGGAGGACCTGGGTCCGGTGTTATTAACGGGCACATCTACATTGCCGGTGGACGCAACGTGAGCAACAACAATCTTAACACTCTCTATGACTACAACATTGCGGCCGATACCTGGACGCAGCAAGCCAATTTGCCCGCTGGCGTCAACGTGCCAGGCTCGGCCGTGATCTGCGGCAAGCTGTGGGTATTCGGTGGTGGCAATCCCTTCTTGGGGTCGCGCACCTCACCTAAATTCAGCAGGCAAGGAGTGCTTGACCCGGAGACCACAACCATTTTGCAGGTCTATGACCCGGCGATGGATATGTGGTCTACGTCCAGCGCTCTGAATCAGCAACGCTCGTTTCCAGCGGGGACGCATGTGGGTAACACAGCGGTAGCAGTGGGTGGTTACGACGGCTCTACCACGATGACCTCGGTGGAGATTAATGTCACCACCGGTGGATGCGGCCCCTGACGCTGAAGATCATGGCAACCCCGACAGTGACTCCGCCAGTAACGCCCACGGCAACTTAACAGAATGCCGACAGTTGGTTGACTCGTTGCCAACTTCTTTAGCAGCCGCATCGCAATTCGCGGTCTTGCCTCCCGCGCAAATCGCATCGCAGCGACCGGACATTTAACCCGCCTCATCGCCTGTGACGAAGAGCACCTCATGATTTCAAATCTCTAATTAAAATTATGAAAATATCTTCCTTCCTTGCTGTGAGTTGTTCGTGCCTAGGCACTGGGCTTCCTCTTGTTCTCGCGTTTCCCCTTCTCTTGGCATCGGCGCCGGTATCGACATTGGCTAGCAGCGACGCCCAGTTTACATTTAACGCTGCCGACGGCTTCGACACGCCGGCGACCGGGGGCTGGACTTTCACGGGCAGCCTTAACCCCGGACGCTACGCTCACACGGCGACCTTGCTGCCCAACGGCAAGGTGCTGGTGGCATTTGGAGGAGGTACCAGCGATCTTCTTAGCGGCGCGGAACTGTATGGCGCGGCCAGCGGGAACTGGAGTGCAACCAGCAGCCTCAATCCCGCACGGGATGGTCACACGGCGACGCTACTGCCCAACGGCAAGGTGCTGGTGGCGGGGGGGTCCCGAAATGGCTCCGGCGCTGCGCTATACAATCCGGCCACCGGGAGCTGGAGTGCAACAGGCAGCCTCAATGTTGCACGGATTGGTCACACGGCGACGCTACTGCCCAACGGCAAGGTGCTGGTGGTGGGGGGAGCAGGGAGCGGTTTCGAAGATCTCCCGAGCGCGGAGCTGTACGACCCTACGAGCGAGACCTGGACTTTCACAGGCAGCCTCAACATCGCGCGCGCGGGACACACGGCGACGTTGCTGCCCAATGGCATGGTGCTGGTGGCAGGGGGAGAAGATGTCTTCGGCTCGTTTGCGAGCGCCGAGCTGTACAACCCGGCCACCGGGAGCTGGGCTGCGACAGATAGCCTCAACACCGCGCGCTCGGAGCACACCGCGACCTTGCTGCCCAACGGCAAGGTGCTTGTTGCAGCGGGATACGAAGCTTCCGCGAGCGCGGAGTTGTACGATCCGGCGAGCGGGACTTGGACTTTCACGGGCAGCCTCAACACCGCGCGTGAACAGCACACGGCGACCTTGCTGCAAAACGGCAAGGTGCTCGTGGCAGGGGGATTTGGGAACAGCGGCAGTCTCGCGAGCGCGGAACTATACGATCCGGCCACCGGGAGCTGGAGTGCAACAGGCAGCCTCAACACAGCACGCTACATACATACGGCGAGCCTGCTGCAAAACGGCAAGGTGCTGGTGGCGGGGGGACTGGAGAGAGTAGGGAACGATGACCAAGTTCTTTCGAGTGCGGAACTGTACGATACCGCCGGTCCTATGCCTCCATCGGCGCCAACGGCGCATCCGGAAACGTTCGTCACCAGCAGCGGTTTCACAGCAAACTGGAGCGGCCTGGGTGGGGCGACTGGTTATAGGCTGGATGTGTCCACGAACAGTTCCTTTAACAGCTACGTGACAGGATACCAAAATCTGAACGTCGGCAATGTGACCAGTCGCGGCGTCATCGGGCTGAACGCAAACATTACGTACTACTATCGTGTGCGCGCATACAACGAGATTGGGATCAGCGGCAACTCTAACAGGATTACTGTCACCACGCTTACCGCAACAGGCATGGCTATTGTTACGACTAATCCCGCGATAAATGCGGCGAGTTTTTCAGCTACGCTGAATGGGACCGTCAATCCCCACGGATTGACCACAACTGTTTACTTCCAGTATGGGACCACCACCAGCTACGGCTCGACCACTGCCTCACGGACCAAGACTGGGAATATGTACCAGAGTGACAGTGTGAACATCAATGGCCTGAGTGCGAGCACCACCTATCATTTTCGGATTGTGGCGATCAATAACGCTGGTACCAGGTTCGGCAGCGACAGGACATTTACTACGCTGAGCGGGATGGGGCCTCCGGTCGTCACAACCAATCTGGCAACGTTGATCGCGAGTTTTTCAGCCACGCTCAATGGCTCACTGGATCCACATGGGTTGACCACGAATGTCTATTTCCAGTATGGCACCACGACCAGCTACGGACTCACCACCGCTCCCCAGAGTCGCACTGGGAACGCGTACCTGAACGTCACCGCGAACATCAGCAGTTTAAGTGCGAACACGGTCTATCATTTCCGAATCGTCGCCACCAATAGCGCCGGCACCAGATACGGCAGCGACAGGACATTTACCACGCTTGCTACGACCGGGCCTCCAGTCGTCACAACCACCGCGGCCACCAATGTGACTAGTTCTTCAGCGACACTCAATGGCTCACTGGACCCGCATGGGTTGACGACGACTGTTCAATTCCAGTGGGGAATGACGAATAGCTACGGGCACATCATCGCCATGCAGAGTCAGACTGGGAATACGTACCGGAATTTCGCTGCCAACATCAGCGGCTTAGACACGCACACTACCTATCATTTCCGAATTGTGGCGACCAACAGCGCCGGCACCAGGTTGAGTGGCGACAGGACATTTACAACGCCTTAGCGCCGACTGCTCTCGCGGGTTCGACTAGCTTTCACAGAGCCAAACAACGTCTGCATCGCGTAAGCGCTATAAACGCTGGAGCGCTTTTTTGGGTAGCGCTTTCGACTTCGTGAGTTCGTTTCTTCGTCGTCCGTCCACCCGAGTCCGACCAGCGGACCAGACTGCGCCAGCTTCGCTGTTGGCGCGTTCGCTCGCTACAAGCGTGAACAAGCGCGTCTCGTTGCCGACGCCTTTTCGATGTGACGCGGACGGGTTGTCGCCATTGCGTAGTGGTGAATGCGTTGCTTCGCCGGTTGTCGGATGTTAGCGTCGCCCGCTCGCCATGAGTCAGAATTACAAGGACACATTGAACCTGCCGCGCACGGATTTCCCGATGAAAGCGAACCTTGCCGCGCGCGAGCCGGAAATGCTCAGGAGTTGGGAGCAGAAATGCCTTTACCAGGAGATTCAAAAGTCGCGAGCGGGCCGAGAGCTGTTTGTTTTGCATGATGGCCCGCCATTTGCCAACGGTGACGTCCACATGGGCACCGCGCTCAACAAAATCCTCAAGGATTTCGTGGTGAAATCGCAGACGATGCTCGGCAAACGCGCGCCGTACGTCCCTGGTTGGGATTGTCACGGTCTTCCAATCGAATACAAAGTGGTTAAGGAATCGCGCGAGCTTTCTCCGCTTGAGGTCCGTAAAAAATGCGAAGCGTTTGCGCGAAAGTTCATCGACATCCAGCGCGAGCAGTTCAGACGACTCGGCGTCTTCGGCGATTGGGAAAATCCGTACCTGACAATGGATCCCAAATACGAAGCGGAGATTCTGCGTGCGTTCGCGGTTTTCGTTGAGAAAGGCCTCGTGTACGAGGCGCAGAAGCCTGTCTTTTGGAGTACTGGCGCGCAGACCGCCCTCGCTGAAGCAGAAGTGGAATATCAAGACCGCGACGACACCGCCGTTTACGTCAAGTTCCCGATCATGGGCAGGGCGCGCCGCCTGCCTCGCCGGCCGGCGCGCCTGCGCGTAGCGGCTGTAGGGGAAGCTGACAGCTTCCCCACTGGAACGAGCATCGCCATTTGGACCACAACTCCCTGGACATTACCGGCCAATCTCGCCATCGCCGTGGATCCAAAAGCGAATTATGTCGTCCAGGAATTTTCGCGAGATGGGACTTCTGAAACGTTGATTCTCGCTGAGAAACTTATCCCACGATTTTCTGCAGCCACAGGATTACAGCCGGTCGGAAAACCGCTCGCCTCATTTCCCGGAGTCAATTTAGAAGGAGTCAAGGCGCGCCATCCATTTCTGGATCGCGACGTCCCGGTATTCACGGCCGGCTTTGTGACAATGGACTCTGGAACAGGCGCCGTACACATCGCACCCGGCCATGGTGCGGACGATTACGTTTTAGGAATGCAACACAAACTGCCGATCTTATCGCCAGTCGATGATCATGGCCGATTCACAGATGAAGCCGGTTTGCCGAATCTGACCGGCAAGTACGTTTTCGACGCAAATCCCGACGTCGTCGAATTGCTTCGCGAGCGCGCGATGCTTCTCGGCGAAGAAAAGTTTCATCATTCCTATCCATATTGCTGGCGATCGAAAACTCCGATCATCTTTCGCAACGTCGATCAATTTTTCATCCGCATTGATGCGCTGCGCGGCAGAGCGCTCGAAGCAATTCACAATGAAGTGAAATGGATTCCAGCATGGGGCGAGAATCGCATCGCGGGAACGGTTGAATCGCGACCCGATTGGGTGATCTCCCGCCAACGCAGCTGGGGCGTGCCGCTGCCTGTCTTTTACGATAAGGATGGCAAAGTCATTCTCGATCCAAAGATCATTCGCAAGTTGGCCGATCTTGTTGCGCAGCGCGGCTCCAATATTTGGTTCGAATCGGATGATGCCGCTCTGGCGAAAGAAGTGGGATTGCCTCCGGATACAACCAAAGGAACCGACACGATTGACGTCTGGATCGACAGCGGCGTCTCGCATAAGGCGGTGTGCGCGATTCATCCTGAGTTGCGCGATCCCGCTGACATGTATCTCGAGGCCACGGACCAACACCGCGGCTGGTTTCAATCATCGCTAATGACGAGCATCGCGCTGAATAACCGCGCGCCATACAAAACGTGTGTGACTCACGGGTTCGTGGTCGATCTGGATGGAAAGAAGATTTCCAAGTCGGGCACATATGAGAAACCAACCGCTGCCGATCATTTCGTCGGCAAATATGGCGCCGATCTGCTGCGACTTTGGGCCAGCAGCATTGATTACACGACCGACGTGCCGTTCTCGGAAGAGATTTTTACGCGTCTCGGGGACACCTATCGGCGCATTCGTAACACGCTCCGGATTTTGCTTGGGAATTTGAATGATTTCGCTACTGCCGCACCGTCATCCCGAGCGCATCGAAGCGGAGTCGAGGGAGCCCGCGATGAAACCGTACAGGTAACGCAACGGGATCCCTCGACTTCGCTCGGGATGACTTTAGTCGATCGCTGGATTCTGGAGCGATTGGACGAAGTGATTGACACTTGCCGGTCCGCGTATGAAAACTTCGAATTCCATAAGGTTTATCACACGCTCAACCAGTTTTGCGCGGTCGATTTGAGCAGCCTCTACGTCGATATCACCAAAGACCGGATGTATTGCGATGCGCCAGATTCGCCACGTCGCCGCGCGACACAAGCGGCGATGCGCGAAATTTTCGACGCGCTCTGCAAATTGCTCGCGCCGGTCCTTGTTTTTAGTGCTGAAGAAGCATGGCGCCATTCAGCTGTGGCCGAAGATCCGGGCCAAACGGGGGAATCCCGATCCGTCGGGACTACAACGTCAGTTCACGTACAGGAATTTCCAGAGCCACAGAATCGCGGCCGGGAAGCAATCGGTCAGGTAGAGGAGCTTTTGAGATTGCGCGGCATCGTCGGGCAGGCGATCGAGCAGGCACGTCAGGAAAAACTGATTGGCAATACCTTGGAAGCCCGCGTTGTTTTAAATTCGGATTCCGATATCACCGAAAAGATCCCCAGAGAAGAATTGGAGGAATTTTTTATTTTGAGTGATTTGACGATTCAACAGGCGAAAGAAGCGAGCGCTTCAGTAACGAAAACGTCTTACGGAAAGTGCGCCCGCTGCTGGCGACATCGGCCGACGGTCGGCACGAGCAAAGCGCACCCGGATTTGTGCGATCGGTGCGAGAGCGTGGTGAGTCGATGATTCAACGTTCAACGCTCAACGCTCAACGCTCAACGCTCAATCGAGCGAGATTCTGCATTTGGCGTTGGACGTTGGGCGTTGGGCGTTCGGCGTTTGCAGGATCAATCCCAACATGAGGTTTATCCTCTTTCTCACGCTTCCGCTCTACGCTTTGGACCAGCTGACGAAGCAGTGGGTAATGCGATCGATAAGCCCTTACGAAGCTCGCAGTATAGTCCCGGACTTCTTCCATCTGGTTAACGTCCCCAATACCGGCGCCGCGTTTGGATCTTTCAAGGGCAACAACACTTTCTTCGTTGTAATTTCCCTCATCGCGTTGGTCGTCGTGACCGTTCTGCTGGTGCGACACTGGCGGTCTGACCTGTGGAGGGATATATCGCTGGCGCTTCTCCTTGCCGGCATTCTGGGAAATCTGACAGATCGCCTGCTTTACGGACACGTGATCGACTTTCTCCTTTTTAATCTGCACATCCCCTACGCCGATCCCTGGCCCGCGTTTAACGTCGCCGATTCGTGTATCTCGATTGCGGTGGTGCTGTTTATCATTCACTCATTTCGGAAGCAGAAAAGTTCCTGAATCGGAAGTCGGGCACTTAGGGATCTCTGCTTAGCGCCAAGGGCGCGACTCATCGTGCAGCCTGGGGCAATGCCCCAGAAAAACGATGTGTTTCCTACGCTGGGTTTTGCCACATGTGTGTTCCTGGGGCATTGCCTCAGCTGGAGTTGACCCGCGCCTTCGGCGCTAAACGACACGTTGATTGCGCTTCGCACAGCGAAGCGGCTACAGTGGTCGTGTGAACCCTTCGCCCATGGAAACGACCGCGCGTAAAGTCGCGGCGCGCTTGCGTGCGCATGGGCACATGGCGTACTTCGCAGGTGGTTGTGTGCGCGACATGGTGCGCGATTTGACACCTAAGGATTACGACATCGCCACCGACGCGCGCCCTGAAACTGTGCAGGAGCTTTTCCCGCGTACGTACGCGGTCGGTGCGCATTTCGGTGTAATCATCGTGCTGGAGGACGGCTTCCAATTTGAGGTGGCCACCTTTCGCTCCGATGACGCTTATATCGACGGCAGGCACCCAAGCGCGGTGCATTTCTCCTCGCCCGAAGCAGACGCGAAGCGACGCGATTTCACCATTAACGGAATGTTTTACGATCCAGTCGCAGGCGAGGTGATTGATCTTGTCGGCGGTCAGGCCGACATCGCTGCAAAATTAGTGCGCGCGATTGGCGATCCTGCGAAAAGATTTGCAGAAGATCGCTTGCGCATGCTTCGCGCGGTGCGCTTCGCCACTGTGCTCGATTACCAAATCGATAAGGGAACCTGGGACGCACTTGTGGCCAATGCGGCTTCGATCAATCAAATCAGCTTGGAACGGATACGTGAGGAGCTGGTGCGGATTTTTTTGTCGCCGAATCGTGTGCGCGGGTGGGACCTGCTCGATTCAAGCGGTCTGATGCGGGAAATTCTACCGGAGCTCGATGCGATGAAAGGCGTTTTGCAGCCGGAACAATTTCACCCCGAAGGCGACGTGTTCGTTCACACCCGACTCATGTTGTCGCTGCTTCCCGAAACAGTTTCCATACCGTTGGTTTTCGCAGTGCTATTTCATGATGTAGCGAAGCCAGTGACCGCGACCGTGGATAAAACGGGCCGCATCCGCTTCAACGAACACGATCGAATCGGGGCGCACATGACAGAGTCGATCATGCGTCGGTTGCGATTCTCAGGAGCTGAAATTGAAGCGGCTGTTGAAATGGTCAGGCAACACATGGTTTTCAAGGACACGCCGAAGATGCGAGTAGCGAAATTGAAGCGGTTCATGGCGCGATCAACATTCAACGAAGAACTGGAACTGCACCGCGTTGATTGCGAAAGCAGTCATCGCATGCTGGACAATTACGAATTTCTACTGCGCAAACGCGAAGAATTCGCTAACGAACCGATCATTCCGCCGCCGTTGTTGCGTGGTGACGATTTAATCGCGCTCGGTTTTAGGCCTGGACCAGGGTTTGGCGAGATCCTCGAGGCGGTCGAGACACGACAACTGGAAGGAACCCTGCGCACGCCTGATGAAGCGCTCGAGTGGGTCAAACAGCGATATCTGTCAGGCAAGCAGAATTAGGAAACCGTCCAACAGCGAACGCCGAATGAGAATCTTGATGGGCAGCGCGGAGGGGCCGCCAATGCAACGGCCGGGCGCCTTGGTAGATGTTATGGACGCGTTGCCGAGCGCGCTGCGCGATCGTGGCCATGAGGTCAGCGTGGCGGTGCCGTTCTATCGCGAGATTCGAGAGAATCGCGCGTTTAAGAAGAAGGACACCGGTGTAACTGTCGACGTGCAACTCGGGGATAAGACTTACGTCGCGCGATATCTGGAAGGCCGAAGCGCGAACGGCGTGCAGTTGTTCTTTATCCGCTGCGATGAATTTTTTGATCGCCCTGGAATTTACGGCGAGCGCGGCACGCCGTACGAAGATAATGCCGCGCGATTTATTTTTTTCTGCAAAGCAATCGTCGAGCTGGGCCGGCGGTTGACACCGCAATTGGAGATTCTGCACGTGCACGATTGGGCGCCCGCGTTGGTGCCCGTTTTCGTACATGCGCATGGACTGCCTTTCAGCACGGTTTTGACCATTCACCACGTCGCTGATCAGGGCAGCTTCTGGGGACTCGACTTTCATCTCACGAATTTGCCGGAGCGATTCTTTACGCTCGACGGCGTTGAGTTTTTCGGACGGCTGAATTTTCTCAAAGCCGGCATTCTTTACGCCGACCGAACCACAACGGTCAGCGAGCACTACCGGCGCGAAATCCTGACTGCGGCAGGTGGATGCGGTCTGGACGGCGTGTTGCGCGAAAATGCGCATCGCCTCACCGCAATTTTGGACGGCGTCGATTACACGCGCTGGAATCCGGCTTCCGATCGTTTCCTTCCCATTCGCTACGATGCCCGACGCCCGCGTGGAAAAGAAGTTTGCCGTGAGGCGCTCCTGAAGCAATTGAACCTCGCGCCTGAGCCGCGCGGTCCGGTTTTCGGGATGGTGACTCGCGTAGTCCAGGAAAAAGGTTTCGAAATCCTCGTTCCGCTTCTTGATCGGCTACTCTGGGACGATGTTCGCTTGATCATTCTTGGCGAAGGCGACCCGGCCTTTGAAACTGCGCTTGCGGTCACAGCCAGAAAATTTCCAGCTAAGTTTGCTTATCAAAAAGATTACGACGAGAAACTGGCGCACCTGATCCAGGCCGGCATGGACATCAGCCTGATCCCGTCGCGCTTCGAGCCGGCAGGCTTGGGCGCAATGTACAACTTGAAATATGGCTCACTGCCGGTCGCGCGGGTGACCGGCGGAATTCAGGAGATCATTGAGGATTACGATCCGACAACGGACAGCGGTTATGGTTTTTTGTGTTATGAATTTTCAAGCGACGCATTCTGGGACGCGATGAAACGAGCACGTGAAATCTTCCGCGACCAACAGCTTTGGACGAAGCTGATGAAACGCGCGATGACCCGCAATTTTTCGTGGGACGCGTCAGCGCAGCGTTACGAAGCCCTATATTCAGAGCTTGTCGGTGCGCCGGATAAAGCTGCTGCATAGAGCCAAAGGCGCAATTCACCGCCAGCCGGGCCAGCGCCCCAGGAATCGTGAATCCCGCAAAGGGCCAGCGCTGAAAGCGCGATTCACCACTTTTGGCCCATCGTTGGCTTATCGTCCGGAGCCATCAACTGGGATGTTTTGGATTTTATCTGCGCAATCGTTTCCTTGGGCGATGCCCAAGGCTGACGATGAGACAGCGCCTTTGGCGCTAAGCTTGGAACACCGCTTGCCTCGACCTTTCCGTTTGCCAAGCGCGCCTAGATGTGGAATTTTGGACGGCTTTTTCTCCCCAGAAAAACTATGGCTTACGCAATCATCAAAACTGGTGGCAGGCAATTTCGCGTCGCGGAAGGCGATACCGTCGATGTCGATTGTCTCGACGTCGAACCGGGCAAAACTGCCACGTTTGGTGATGTACTACTGTTTGCTGATGGAAAAGACGTGAGTCACGGCAACCCGCTGATCTCCGGGGCAAAGGTGACTGCTGAAGTTGTCGAACAACGCAAGGATAAGAAAGTCGTCGCGTTCAAATACAGGCGACGCAAAGGTTATCACCGGACGGTCGGCCACCGTCGCAAACTGACCCGCGTAAAGATCAAAAGCATTAGTTTGGGCGAGAAAAAGGCCGCGGCCAAAAAGACCGAGGATTAACCCATCAACTCCATGTCCGCCGTAGCCTTGGCGAAGGCGGATGAACCAATAACCAACGACTTTCTTCAATGGCTCATAAAAAAGGACAAGGCAGCGTTAAAAACGGTCGCGACAGCGTCAGCAAACGGCTGGGTGTAAAAAAATTCGGCAGCGAGATCGTTGTGGCCGGTAACATCATTGTGCGTCAGCGGGGCACGAAATTTTTGCCGGGAAGAAACGTTGGTCTTGGTCGCGATTACACAATCTTCGCTCTAATTGACGGGAGCGTGCGCTTCGACCTGGCCGGGCGACGGGTGAATGTGGATCCCGCGGTGACTGCTTCGTCATCTTGAGTCCCGAAACCTTTCGGGCTCGAAAGATCCCAATCCAAAATCGAGCGGTAACTCAACGGGCGTTCCTCGACTTCGCTCGCAATGACGGTGCTTGCTTTGTCGGTTGCCTTCGCGGTATAAGCAGGGTTTCGCCATGATGAGATATAATACTTTCATCCTTTTCGGCGCGCCTGGCAGCGGCAAAGGCACACAGGGCAAAACGCTCGGCACGATCCCGCGCTACTACCATTGCGCTTGCGGCGACGTATTCCGCTCCATCGACACGCGCACAAAGGTGGGCAAAGCCTTCCTTGAATATTCGAGCAAAGGCCAGCTCGTTCCGGACGATATCACGGTGGAGCTGTGGCGGGAGGCGATCGATTCGGCCGTAGAAGCGCACAAGTTCAAGCCTGACATTGACACGCTCGTACTGGACGGAATTCCACGAAACGTCGGTCAGGCCAAGATCATGAGTGACATGATCGACGTAAAGAAGGTGTTCCATCTTGCGTGCCCCGATCGCGAGACACTATTTTACCGGCTCAAGAAGCGCGCTCTGAAAGAAAATCGTCTCGACGACGCAAACGAGGAGGTCATCCAGCGGCGTCTTGATATTTACGAGAAGGAATCACGGCCAGTGCTGTCATACTACTCGAAAGAGCTGGTCACCGTGGTTGACGCCATCCAGCCGCCCGTGAAAGTTCTGCTCGATATCTTAAAGAACGTGAGCGACGGCGCATATGAATCAGCAGCAGTTTGAAAATTTCACCGCATCGAGTCTTTATTGCGAAAAATGCAAAGCCGCGAAGCCGGTGCGCGAGCGGCTTCTATTAGTCCTGTCTGACCGCGAGATCTTCGATTATCTCTGCACCGAATGCGGTTCGTCCGTAGGCCGGCGTGAAGTGACGGCTGGCGAGAAGATGATGGCGCAAGCGATGGCTGGCCGAAAACGTCGCGCGCCAGTGCCCGTTCGGCTTCGCTAGATTCCCAAATACAACCCCGTGGCAGCGACGCGGGGCGCGCCACAGGATGGACGGCCTCCCGCACTTGCGAGATCTCTTCCATTGATGAGAATGGCTTCTCGACGCATGCGAATCGTTTTTATCGGGACGGGCGAAATCGGCGTGCCGACGCTACGAGCATTACTGAATTCCGAACACGAAGTTGTTGGCATCGTCACTCAACCAGATAAGCCGGTAGGACGCGAGCAGCGCATTGAACCGCCGCCGATAAAAAAGGCGTTGATTGGTACGGCGCGACCCCAGGGCGTGCCGATCTTTCAACCCGCACGAATCAAAGATCCACAGCCCATTGAAGAGCTCCGCGGCCTCATGCCCGACGCAATTGTCGTCGTTGCCTACGGCCAAATCCTGCCTCGTGATGTGCTCGAGATTCCGCGCCTCGCCTGTTTGAATCTGCACGCCTCGCTTCTCCCGCGTTGGCGAGGCGCAGCGCCGATTCAAGCCGCAATTGCGGCGGGCGATTCTGAGACGGGCATCACCGCGATGTACATGGACGAAGGACTCGACACTGGCGATATCCTGTTGCAGCGCAGTATCGAAATCCTGCCTAACGACACCGGTGGATCACTGCATGATCGCCTGGCGCAAATTGCTCCCGAGACGTTACTTGAATCTTTGCGACTGCTGTCGACCGGAAACGCGCCGCGAATTCCGCAGGACAACACGCGCGCCACTCACGCCCCAAAGCTGAAACGTGAACACGGCCAGATCGATTGGTCCGAATCAGGCGAAGCGATTGAGAGAAAAATTCGCGCCTACAATCCGTGGCCTGTCGCGTTCATGAAAGTCGATTCTCAAAATCTCAAGGTCTTTTCTGCGTCAGTTGTCGATCTCGATGGCCACCCCGGAGAAATTTTGCGCAGCGACAAAGAACTGATCGTTGCCACTGGCAAAGGCGCACTTTCTCTCGCCGAAGTCCAACTTGAAGGAAAACGGCGAATGACCGCAGGGGAATTTCTGCACGGGCACGCTGCGCTACGAGGATCAGCACGTTAATTCTGGGGAGCACGGGCGCCTCGCCCGCTGTGTCACGCGGCCCTCTCGGGCTACCCATCAGAAGCTTTTCGGCGAGGCGCCCGCGCTCCCCTTTGTTTATGCTTTCCAAACATGGCCGTCTTCTGTTTGGATGTTCACCCGTCTCCATGGAACCAGAAGCGCCAGTCTATGAACGCATCGTGCTCAAGCTGAGCGGGGAAGCAATGCATGAGCAGGGTGGGCGCGACAATATCTCTCCTACCGTGGTGCGAGCGATCGCCGAGCGCATGAAGGAAGTACGTGATTTGGGCGTAGAAGTAGCCGTAGTGATCGGCGGCGGCAACATCTGGCGCGGTATTTCTGCAGCGGATCGCGGCATGGACCGTACCACGGCAGATTACATGGGAATGCTTGCCACAGTCATCAACGCTCTCGCGTTACGAAGCACACTGGAGCAAATCGGAGTCGAGGCCCGCGTCCAAACCGCGATTGAAATGAAAAATGTGGCGGAGCCATTCATCCTTGGCCGCGCCGTTCGGCATCTGGAGTTGGGCAGAGTCGTGATTTTTGCGGCGGGCACCGGTAATCCTTATTTTTCCACCGACACAACAGCAGCACTACGCGCCAGTGAGATTCGGGCAGACGTGATCCTGAAAGCCACAAAGGTCGATGGCGTTTATGATCGCGACCCAAACAAGTTTCCCGATGCGCGGCGTTACGATCGCCTCACGTTCACCGAAGCCCTCACGAAGCGTCTCCAGATCATGGATTCGACCGCGTTCAGTCTCTGCATGGACAACAAAATCCCGATCGTTGTGTTCAACATGTACACGCCCGGAATCCTGCGCGACGCTGTGCTGGGCCGAAACGTCGGAACTCTGGTTTGCGATGAAGCTCCTTCAAAGTAAACATTCATCCATATGAGTACGGAGGACATTCTTCTGGAGGCGGAGATGACGATGGAAAAAAGCGTCGATTACATGGTGCACGAGTTTGCCGCGGTGCGCACCGGCAAGGCCTCGCCTGCTTTGGTGGAAAACGTCGATGTGCATGCCTACGGATCCGCCATGAAACTGAAACAGCTTGCCTTGATCACGACGCCTGAGCCGCGTTTGCTTGTTGTTCAGCCTTTTGATGCAGGCACTGTGCAAGACATCGAAAGAGCCCTCAAGGAATCCAAGATTGGAATTACGCCTGCCGTTGACGGTAAGATCATTCGCCTGCCGATTCCGGAGCTTTCAGAGGAGCGTCGAAAGGAATTGGTGCGCTCTCTCGGCAAAATGGCCGAAGAAGCGCGCGTGCGTGTCCGCACGAACCGGCGCACCGCTCTCGACGAAGCGAAGAAACTTAAGACGTCCGGCGGATTGACAGAAGATCAATTACGCGACGTGGAAGGCGAAGTGCAAAAGCTCACCGATCGCTTCGTCAAATCCATCGATGACCATCTCAAGCACAAAGAAGCCGAGGTCATGAAGGTCTGATTCAATCTTCCTCTAGCTCTTCCTCTTAGTCTACCTCTACCTCTTCCTCTGAATCTGCGTTCTACTTGGCTAGTCGTTCGCAAAAAAGCCGAGAGTAAGATTAAGAGGAAGCGGAAGACGGAAGTCGAAGGTAACGAAGGTGTAGTTCGGTAGGCCTGCCTAAGAGTCTAAACGGCGAAACTTTCGCCGCACGAGCAGTGAGCGACGGCGTTGGGATTGGTCACTTTGAAGCCGCCCTTTTGCAGGTCATCGCTGTAATCGAGCACTGAACCGCTGACGAATAGCGCGCTCTTTGGATCAACAACGAGGTGCACGTTTTGCGTCGGAACAAGGATGTCGCGCTCCTTCGGGCCTTCGACCAAATCCATCACGTATTGCAGACCGGAACAACCGCCACCGATCACCTTGAGGCGCAGCGCCCCCTCTGGCTGGCCTTTTTCTTTAAGCAAGGACGCTAATTTGCGCGCCGCGTTGTCGGTCACGCTGATCAGGCGTTCGTTCCCGATCTTGTAATTAATGGTCGGTGTTTCTGTGGTCATCAGCAGGTTGGCTTAAACATTATCCGTTTTGCGCGGCTCCGCGAAGTAACTCTGCTACCTCGTTCTGCACATTTTCCAATTCGTTCAGATGCAATTGCGGGTCAGGCACGATGAACACGTCGCCTGTGGAATCTTGTTCGTAAATGAGTACGCGTCTCCCGGCTTCGCGGGATTCGGTCTTCACTTGTTTCAAAACACGTTTTCGTTCGAGCATGGCCGCCAGCACGTAACAGGCGTTTGCAGGCGGTGAATCCGACGCCATCAAACGGCGAAAGAGTTGCTCTGCACTTTCCTTCGGCACGGGTTCGGCCGGCTTTGGCGGAAGTGGCTCGTAACGCGATTTCCAAAATGAAAAAGGCCGAATATTTTCATTCCGGTTTTGCCAGGCCTCTTCACTCAAATCTTCGCGCCGGTAACCATCGGCGCCGTGATACAGAAGTGTGTAAAAATATTCGCCAGGGACAAACTGCCGCTGCGTAACGGCGCAGGAGTCTGCGCGGTGCTTGATCGCCCATTCGTTTGGGAGCGGGTTCATCGCGCAACTATACGCCGCGGCACCGGTGGAACATAGACCTTCGGTCTGTGTGCCCAGCTGAGTTTTACTCCGCTGAATAAACGATGCGTCACTGCGCGCAGCGGAAAACATTTCCGCTGGCCACACAGGCCACAGGCCTATGTTCCTCTGTTGGTTCATCGCGCAACTATACGCCGCGCGGCGAACAGATTAAAGCTGGGCGGTTCGCGATTTGAGGCGCGAAGATAGAGCAAATACAAACCAATTCCGGCGAAGAGAATGTTGGGCGTCCATGCAGCGATCCACGCCGAAACCCGATCGCCTTCGCCGAGCGCGAGAAAAAGATGTACAAGGAAGTTATTCGAGAATACGAGGATCACTGCAGCGGCAACACTGGATAAAACGCCGCGACGCGAGTAGCCGATTCCGAGCGGCGCAGCGATACACACAACGACCAGGCAGGTCCACGGCAACGCCAGCCGATACTGGAAATGAGTGCGAAACGGCGCCAATAACGTCGGCGGAAAATCCGCATTGAAATGCAGGTATTCGCGCAATTCCGGCACGCTCAGGGATTCTGCTTGCACGTTCGCGCTGCCCAGCCGGAACGGTGTTTCGCTCCAGTGCTCAATTGTTAATGTGGGACGAAACTCTTCCTTGGTGATGTTTCCAGCCGCATCGTAATAAGCGAGCCGCACGTTCTCCAAATCCCATGTCCTTGTTTCAGGCCGATAATACGCCCGACCGGCCGAATAACCGACGACGATGTTGTCCTGCGCATCCTGTTGCAGCACCTGCACGTTGTTGAACAGGTTGTCGCCAAGGCGAAAATTCTGGATAAACCAGGTGCGCAAGTCGGTTCGATTGCGGAAGACTTGCCCCTGAATGTTGCGGCCAGGACGCGACTGCGCTTCTGCAATAAACGTTTTCCGCGCCAGTTCCGCGTGCGGCGCCAGTGAATAGTTCAGCGCCATGCTCGCTGCGACCGTCAGCAGACCGACGCCGATCAGCGGTAGAAGAACACGGGGAAGACTCACGCCAGCGGTGAGCATGGAAACAATTTCATTCGACCGCGACATTCGCCCGAGCGCAAAAAGAAGCGACAGCAGAAGCGCAACCGGCAGCAGGATGATAAATACCTGCGGAATTTGCGTGGCATAATAGCGGGCCACGAGCAGAAGCCCAATGTGGTTGTCGACGAAAGTCGAAATATTGTCACTAACGTCGAAGATCAGCCAGATCGAGGTGAATCCAGCGATGCAGTAAAAATAAACCTGCATGAAGTTTCGAATGACGTATCGATCGAGGAGTCGCATTGCGATTTAAACGGTGCTGACCGGGATTGTGGAGTCAAATTCGGTTCGCATGCGGGAAGCTCAATCCATGCGAAGCTCGACCGATTCAAGTGACTGTCATCCTGAGCGGAGCGAAGGATCTCAGGTATTTGTTCGCCGTTTGCAATGCGATAATCAGAGATGTTTCGCTTCGCTCAACATGACATGATGGCACGACCGCGTGGTTTGACGATTGGAATTTCTCTGGAGCTTGGATGTTGGTAATTGATGTTTGATCCTCGCCATGATCGCAATAAAAGAGAATCTGGGCAGCGAATTCGTGGAACGCGTTCGCGGCTTTTTTTCCGAGAATGGCCCGCTGTCCAAAGCAAAGAACTTTGAGTTCCGTCAACAACAGCAGGAGATGGCGGCGCGGGTCGCGCAAGCACTGGAAGAAGAACAGCATTTGATAGTCGAAGCAGGCACTGGCGTCGGCAAATCGCTGGGATACCTGGTGCCGTCGGTCCTGTTCGCGCTGGAGCGACACAAAAAAGCAATCATTTCAACGCACACCATCAATCTCCAGGAACAACTGCTGCACAAAGACATTCCGATCTTGAAAAAGGTGCTGCCGGTCGAGTTTGAGGCAGCGTTGATGAAAGGCCGGCAAAATTATCTGTGCCCGCGCCGGCTCGAGCGCGCCTTGCAAAACGAGCAGGAACTTTTCACTGGCCCCGAGCGGAGCGAGTTGCAGCGCTTGGCCGAATGGGCGCGCACTACGCGCGACGGCTCGCTCAGCGATCTCTCGGTTGAGCCCGATTCAAAAGTTTGGGCCCAAGTGTGCAGCGAGGCGCATATCTGCACTCAAAAGACTTGTGGCCAAAATCCGCGATGTTTCTATCAGCAGGCTCGCAAACGTTTGCTGGCGGCAGACGTAATCGTACTCAATCACACGCTGCTATTCATTTTGCTCGGCTCGCCCGATATGCAGGAAGAACGCGAGAGCGGATTCCTGTTCCCGAATGATTTCATCATTTTCGATGAAGCACACACCGTGGAACAAGTCGCGTCGAAGCAAATCGGTATCGGCATCTCCCAATACGGACTGCGATCGACAATCCAGCGGCTTTACAATGCGCGCACTCGCAAAGGTCTTTTCACCGTGATGCGCGATGCAGCCGGAGTGCGACTGGCGGCGGAACTGATCGATGACCTTGATAAGTTTTTTTCCGCAGTCGAGTCGAAATCGAATTTTCGCAAAGGCCGCGAGTTTCGGGTGCGCGATGTCGAACTTGTTCCCGACACGATTACCGCCCGTTTGACCGCGCTTCAGGCGAGGGTGGCCGACGTTGTTAAACGCGCCGACGACGAAATATTGAAAGCAGAGCTGCAAGAGTTCGGGCGACGCATTCGCGATGCGCGCGACGGCATTTCGATTTTCCTGGAGCAAAGCGCGCCAGAACATGTGTATTGGGTTGAGCGCACGGGCAGAACTGAACGTTTCCTCGCGTTAAACGCCGCCCCTATCGACCTGGCGCCGGTGCTGCGACGGATGCTCTTTCGCGACAACTGCTGTTGCGTGATGACCAGTGCCACGCTGGCCGTGGGTCGCCCGGACCTCGTTTATTTCCGCAGGCGCATCGGGGCCATGGAAGCCGGGCCGTTGCAGCTGGGAAGCCCGTTCGATTTTCAGAAGCAGATGAAGCTGTTCGTGGTCCAAAAAATGCCCGATCCGCGCGACGGTGGATATCATAAAGCGCTCGAACATTGGATCGCGCATTTCGTGCAGAAGAGCGAAGGTCGCGCGTTTGTCCTTTTCACCAGCTATCGCGACATGCAGCAGGTTTCAGGTGCGATGGAAAAATTTTTTGCGGACGAGGGTATGAACATTCTCGTCCAGGGTGGGGGAGCGCCGCGCAGCAAATTGCTTGAGCAATTCAAATCAACGCCGCGCAGTGTGCTCTTTGGCACAGACAGTTTTTGGGGCGGCGTGGATGTTCCAGGCGAAGCGCTTTCAAACGTGATCATCACGCGACTGCCGTTTGCTGTCCCCGATCATCCGCTGACAGAAGCGAAACTTGAGCTGATCGAGGAGCGCGGCGGCGATCCGTTTACCGAATATTCGTTGCCCGAAGCGGTGCTGAAAATGCGACAAGGCGTAGGCCGTCTGATCCGGACCAAGAGCGATCGCGGCATCATCGTTATTCTCGACAATCGCATCGTGACCAAACCCTATGGCCGCGCATTCATGCAAGCGCTGCCGAAATGCCCGGTGGAGATTGTCTGAGCGGCACCTCAGAGGGAATTTTGTCGCGCTGAAAGCGCAACCACATCTTAGCCCAGGGCATCGCCCTGGATGCAATGAACAGAAAAATATTTGCCCTGAAGGGGCAAAACAACATCACCCATTTGTAACGCCCCTTCAGGGCGGAAATTCTCCTCGGATTACGTCACCCACGGCGTTGCCGTGGGCTACGATGTTTCGGGCTTTCAGCCCGTCAAAACGATGATGGTGATTACCATAAACTGTTCACTTGAACATATAACATTATCTGCTGTAGATTGCCTGCATGGAAGGGCAGCCGGACAAGCGGAAGGCGGAAAACGCCCAACTCCGAAAGCTTTCGCGAGCAGGCAGCTCAACGTCCAACGCTCAACTTTCAACGGCAGATATTCTCAGAATCCTGCACAAGTGGGGCATCCATACCCTTGGCCAACTTGCCGCGCTAAATAAGGAACAGCTTGGGGCGCGACTTGGCCCCGAAGCAATCCGCATGTGGGAGCGTGCCAACGGACGATCCAATCGACTGCTCAAACTGGTTCGCCCGCCAGAGTCGTTCGAGGAGAGCTTCGAGTTTGAGCGCGAAATCGAAACAGCCGAGCCGTTGCTGTTCATGCTGCGCCGTTTTTTGGAGCAACTCGCGGTGCGTTTGGGCGCAATTTATCTCGTCGCAAAGGAACTGACGCTGCGAATCACGTTCGCGAATTCGCGCCAAGTCCGCCACGGGACGGATTCGTCCGACTGGCGAAACGAACCCGCCGTGGCGGGCAAACAAATATACGAGCGCGTTTTCAAAATTCCGCAGCCGACAAACAAAGTCGATCTTCTGTTCCGGATGCTCCAGACGCATCTGGAGAATTTTCGATCTGAGCATCCGATCGTTGCCGTCGCGCTGAGCGCAGAGCCGATCAAACCCCCCGGCGAACAATTCGGATTATTTGAAACGACATTGCGGAATCCGCATCAACTTTCAGAAACACTCGCACGTTTGACCGCTCTTCTGGGGGGCGATCGCATTGGCACACCGGTTCTTGAAGAGACGCATCGTCCCGATGCATTTCGCATGCAGCCGTTTGGTAGCACAGGCTTCCAGTCCGCCACAGGACGGATTCGCCGTGGCGAACCTGTGGGGCAAGCAGGCGTCCCCGCCTGCAAAAGAAACGGCAGGCAAGATGCCCGCCTGCCCCACAGCCAAGATGGCTGTGCTCCGTTATCTCCAGCGCTGCGCCGCTTTCGGCCAGCAGTCTCTGCGTCTGTCTTGCAGAATGAAGATACACCGGCGCACGTTCGGAGCGGGGAAATGTCTGGAAAGATAATCGATGAACGTGGCCCGTATTTTCTTTCCGGAAATTGGTGGGACGAAAAATCGTGGCGGCGCGCCGAGTGGGATCTGCAATTGGAAGGTGGTGAACTAGTTCGCGCGTCACCAAGCGTGACCGGCGCTGCGCCGAAAATGCGATGGCGTGTACGACTGGAAGGTAGATGGGATTTATGATTCGCGATCCAGGGTCATCCTGAGCGGAGCGTAGCGACGTCGAAGGATCCCGCGGAATTACCATTAGTCTCGCCACGGGATTCCTCGACTTCGCTCGGAATGACAATGAGCTATGTCGAGCTTCATGCATGCAGCGCGTTCAGCTTTTTGCGCGGCGGGTCTTTCCCCGAGCAATTAGCGGAGGTCGCAGCGGAACTGGAAATGCCGGCGATCGCGTTGCTCGATCGCGATGGCGTGTACGGCGCGCAACGATTTTCCGTCGCTGCGCGTGAGCACGGCGTCCGGCCAATCATTGGCGCCGAATTGTCAATGGAAGACGGCACCATTCTGCCGGTACTGGTGGAAAATCGCACCGGCTACAAAAACTTGTGCGAACTGCTGACCCAAGCGCATCTCCGCAGCGAAAAAGGTAACTGCGCGGTGCGCTGGGATGAACTGGCAGAGTTTGCCGCCGGGTTGGTGGCATTTCTGGGGAGCGCACGCTTGCAGCGTGCTGGCGAATGCATTCTGCATTCGCGAACTTTTCTTGAAGTCAATTGTGTCGTGAACCTGCTCTCACGAAAAGTTCGCGGCAGAATGCCGAAACCAGCACGCTACAAGCGTGCGCTCCCCGGAGTTCAGCAAACCGCGTCAATTTTTAATCGATGCGTTCGGACGCGAAAACGTTTTCGTTGAACTTCAGCGTCATTTCATTCGCGGCGAAGAACGCATTAATCGAGAACTGATCGATTTGGCGCGCGCGCATCGATTACCGCTCATCGCTACAAACGGTGTGCAATACGCCAGGCCGTACGGACGCGAAGTCCTGGATGTTTTCACTTGTATTCGCGAACACACGCATCTTGATGCCGCCGGCAAATTGCTCACGCAAAATGCCGAGCGCCATCTGAAGAGCGCCCGCGAAATGCGAGCAATCTTCGCCGATTTGCCAGAAGCAATTGAGAACACATCGCGCCTCGCTGAGCGGCTCACGTTTTCTCTCGAAAATCTCGGCTACGAATTCCCCGAATATCCGGTGGCCAGCGGGCACAACATGGATTCATTTTTGCGCACCATCGTCTGGTTCGGTGCGCAACAGCGTTACGCAGCGATCAGCCCGAAAGTTAAACGTCAGATCGAAGAAGAGCTTGCGCTGATAAGCAAGCTCGGTTTCCCCGGCTATTTCCTGATCGTTTGGGACATCATCAATTTCTGCCGTGAACACAACATCATGGTCCAGGGCCGCGGCAGCGCCGCCAATAGCGCCGTTTGTTATTGCCTCGGGATCACGCCGGTCGACCCGGTGGAAAATCATCTCGTATTCGAACGATTTCTCAACGAGAGCCGCAAAGGCTGGCCGGATATTGATCTTGATCTTCCCAGCGGCGATCGGCGGGAAGCAGTGATCCAGGAAATTTATCGGCGTTACGGCAAACACGGCGCAGCGATGACCGCGAACGTGATCTCGTATCGTGGGCGTAGCGCGGCACGCGAGATCGGCAAAGCGCTGAATTTTTCGCCGAGCATTATCGACCGGTTTTCGCATCTGTTTGCCAGTGGCGATTTCCCGCACACGCTGGAATTAGAAGCGCAGATCGAAGCCGCCGGTCTGCCGAAACATCATCCGCGGATGCCGGCATTCATCCGGTTGTATCGCGCGATTTACGGTTTGCCGCGCCATCTGGGCCAGCATTCCGGCGGCATGATCATCTGCCGCGGCAGACTCAGCTCGTTTGTGCCGCTGGAAAATGCGTCAATGCCGGGGCGCGTCGTCGCGCAATGGGACAAGGACGATTGCGAAGACCTCGGCATCGTGAAGGTGGACTTGTTAGGTTTGGGGATGATGTCGGTGATGCAGGACGCATTTGAATTGTGCCGGCAGCGCGAACGTCCCGACAGGTCGGGACTCGATCTGGCTCACATTCCGAAAAACGACGAGAAGACGTTCGAGATCATGCAGCACGCCGACACGATTGGCGTGTTTCAAATCGAGAGCCGCGCGCAAATGGCCACGTTGCCGCGGATGAAACCGAAATGTTTTTACGACGTGGTGATCGAAGTCGCAATCATCCGGCCGGGGCCGATCCAGGGCGACATGGTGCATCCGTATCTGGCTCGGCGCGCGGGTAAAGAGCAGGTCACCTATTTCGACGATCGCTTGAAGCCGGTGCTGGAACGCACACTCGGTGTGCCGTTGTTCCAGGAACAAATGCTCAAGATCGCCATGATCATGGCCGATTTTTCAGGAAACGAAGCGGAGGAATTACGACGCGCGTTGAGCTTTCATCGCTCCGAAGAACGGATGCGCAAAGTGAGCGTGAAACTCCGTGCGGCCATGGAACGCAAAGGCATCGCTCCCGACAAGATCGACAAAATCATTCAGTCCATTTCGTCGTTTGCGCTTTATGGTTTTCCCGAATCGCATGCGATCAGCTTTGCGATTCTGGCTTATGGCAGCGCGTATTTAAAAGTGCATCGCGCACCGGAATTTTACGCCAGCCTCATTAACAATCAGCCGATGGGCTTTTACACCCCGGCCACGATTGTGAAGGATGCGCAGCGGCACGGCGTTAAAATTTTGCCGGTTTGTGTCCAGCAATCCGATTGGCATTGCACAGTCGTCGATGACAACACCGTGCGTCTCGGATTTTGCGTCGTAAACGGATTGCGCCAGGAACATGGCGAACAAATCGAGCGAGAACGAAAACATCGTCAATTCGAGTCGTTGGACGATTTGAAACGGCGCGTCCCGCTCGCGAAACATGAATTGCGCATTTTAGCTGAATTGGGCGCGTTCAATTGTTTTGCCGAACATCGGCGTGCAGCGATGTGGAAGGTGGAAGAGACACTGCACGACGATCTTCTGGAGGATCTGGGGAGCGCACGCTTGCAGCGTGCTAATGCCAGTCCGGCTCGGACTTTCGACATTCTGCCGAAACATCTTTAAAAAGTTCGCGAACGCAGGATGCGTTCGCCAGCACGCCAGAGGCATGCGCTCCCCAGACTTTTGAATCGCCGCTTGCGCCGATGACGTTACCCGAGCGCGTGAAAGCCGATTTCGAAACCATGAATCTCACCACGGGACCGCATCCCATGAAACTGTTGCGGGAAAAATTGCCAAACATTTGGCGCGCGATCGACCTTGTTCAGGCGCGACACGGCTCGACGATTCAGATCGCCGGCAACGTCATTTGCCGTCAACGTCCCGGCACGGCGAAAGGATTTGTTTTTATCAGTCTCGAAGATGAGACCGGCGTTTCCAACGCAATTGTCGATCCAGACTTGTTCGAACGGTTCCGGCTGGTGATCACCGAAGAAGCTTTTCTTCTCATCGAAGGCCAGGTGCAGAATTCAGACGGCGTTGTGTTGATCAAAGCGCAAGATATTAAATCCCTGCCCGCAATGCTAGCGATGCAGGCGGGCGAAAACCTCGTCGGGAGTGAATCGCACGATTTCCACTAATTCGTAACGGGTTAAGTCAGAGATAATCGGCCATCTGTTTGCCTTCATATCCAGCAGTGTTTAGTTTCAGCCTCGAAAACGTTCGAGATTGAATCGTCATGAGCATTACAATCGAACTCGATTTACCAGAGGAAGTCGCGGCCAAGGCGCGCGCCAAAGGGCTGCTCAATCCGGCCCAACTGAGTGAGTTGATCGCGCGCGAAGTCGGGGAAGATAGCGACCAACGCGATTTCTTTCAGATGGCGCGGGACCTCCGTTCGCTGCCGGGTGAACCAATGAGCATGGAAGAAATCCAACGTATTGTTGACCAAGCCCGAGCCGAACGCGCCGCGCGTGAAGCTGCTCCTTGACACGAACACGCTTGTCTCCGGGACGCTCTGGACCGGGGTGCCTTCTCGCCTGATTGAAGCGATTGAACGAGGGCACGCAAACCTCGTACTGTCGGCGACTGTGCTCGCCGAATTTGGAGATGTGGTCGCGCGCCAAGAATTTGCGGGCAGGCTGGCGGCCCGCAATGTCACTCCCAGCAACCTCGTCGTCGGGCTGGCGCGAAAGGCCGAATTCGTGTCGCCCATGCCGCTACGAGAAGCAGCTTCTTTGCGCGATCCAAAAGATTTGCCGGTGTTGGCCGCCGCCGTGGCAGCACGAGTGGACGCTATCGTCACGGGTGACGCCGATCTGCTTTCGCTGAAATCGTTTGAAGGCATCCCGATCATCACGCCTCGAAAGGCGCTCGAACAACTGGGCCTGCTAGCGGACTAGTCAGTCCCGAAAGCTTGAATCGCGTCTGACCCGGCCTTCGCTAAAAGCTACGGCGTGGCAGGCGCAGACGCTCTACAGCGTAGGATTATTTCGGGGGTTTTTCGGCTTGGCGCGGTTTCACCGGCACCTCTTCTTCCGATGTAATTTCGTAGTCCGCCTTCGGAATCCCCATGAGCCAGTGATCAAACCACCCGACAATGTGCTGCAATCGCTCGACGCGATGCCACGGCTGGCCGGAACGCGAAAGCTCGTGAGACTCGTTAGGGAAACGCACCATCACCGTTGGAATCTTGCGGAACTTCAACGCACGAAACATTTGCTCGCCGCCTGCGCCGGGCGGCGTGCGATAGTCTGCTTCCCCGAGGATAAACATCATCGGCGTCTTCACATTGTTGATGTAACTGATCGGTGACCGCGCCCGGTACTCGTCCGGGTCTTCAAATGGCGGCGACCGAAACCAATTCGGCTGAAAGAGCGTGAAATCTCCTGTGTACCACCAGTTTTCCCAGCTGGCGATATCGCGCTGCGCAACGGCTGCAGCAAAGCGCCCGGTTTGTCCAACCACCCAGTTGGTCAGCAATCCGCCTCCGCTTCCGCCGGTGACACCAAGCTTTTTGTCATCGATGTAGCCGCGTTTTATCACCTCGTCGACGCCGGCCATCAGATCTTTGTAATCGTCGCCTGGATAACGGTATTGAATCACGTTGCCAAAATCCTGGCCGTAACTCGTGCTGCCGCGCGGATTCGGGTAGAGCACCACGTAACCCTTGGCTGCCATCCATTGAAATTCATGAACGAAAATGTGGCCGTAGGCGACGTGCGGCCCGCCATGAATGTTCAGAATCAGCGGATACTTTTTATGCGCATCGAAACCAGGTGGCTTTTGCAACCACGCCTGTATGCGTTTGCCATCGAAACTGTCGTACCAAATCTCTTCCGGCTCGGTGAGATTCAATTTCGACAACAGCTCATCGTTCACATTCGTTAACTGCTTTGGTGTTGCACCAGGAGTTGCCCGATCGAGAACGAAAAGATCGTTAACGCGAGTCGGAGTCGACACGACATACACCAGCTTCGAAGCATCAGGCGTCGCGCGAAAACTCATCACGCCGTGATTTCCGGAAGTGAGATCTTGCACTGTGCTGTTTTTAGCGGCGCTGCCGTCTACAGCTACGGTAGCGTCAAACACTCCGAGATTTCGCTTTCCTTCCCTGGCATACACTGCGATGAGCCCTTTTCCATCCGGAGTCCAAATCGGTTTGTTTGGTCCGCCGGCGCGTGGCGACGAGCTGTCTCCGATAACGAAACCATCGATGTCGAAATCAAAATCCGCGGTGATGTTCCGCGGTTTTGCGTCCGGCGAGAGATCGAGCACCCACAAGTCGGGTTCCGTGTATGAGTTGATCGGTTGGTTGGTCGCTGCGACAAATGCGACCTGTTTGCCGTCGGGACTGAGGGACAATGCGCCTCCGCCCGGTCCGAATTGTGTGTTCAGATCGATCGTCGTGATCTTGACAGGGTTACCGCCGGCGGCTGGCACGGAGTAAAGATCCGTTCTCGGCAGTTCGTAATACGGTTCGTCGATTCGGCTCGAGGTGAAATAAATTTGCGAGCCGTCCTTCGACCAAATTGCGTTGTCTTCGTCGAAGCGGCCAGTCGTGAGCTGACGTGGTTTCACTTTCTCTTCGGCACTGCGTGGTGCGGTCACGATCCAGATATGAGCCGGATGTTTTGGATCGATGTAACCTTCGTTGTCCTGTCGATACACCGCGCGCGTGATCACGCGCACATCGCTATCGTGTTCATCTTTAGCCGGAGAGGCCTTAGCCGCGGGAGTTGCCTTGGGCTTGTCCGCCGTAGCCTTGGCGGAGGCGGATTCCTCGCTTTTTTTCTTTTCCTGTTTCGCGAGATCCTCCGCGTTGGTATCGCTTGCGAACGCAATGTTTTTTCCGTCTGGCGCCCAGACGGGACTGCCCGCTCCTCTCGGCAGATCGGTAAAAACAAACGAATCGCCGCCGGCCATCGGCAGCATTGCGAGTTGCGGCGGTTCAGGCTTGCCGTCTTTTTTTTCGGTGGAACGCAGGAACAACAGATATTTTCCGTCCGGTGACCAGCGCGGCGTGGTGTCGTGATCGCCCTTTGTCAGTTGACGCGGCGCTTCGCCGCCCGTCGTCGGCACCGCCCAAATGGACGTGTTATAGCCTTCTTTCTTCTCGTTTACAGTGACGCGCACAAATGCAACGCGCGCGCCATCCGGTGACACCTGCGGATCACCGATCCAGACGAAATCCCAAAGGTCTTTTTCGGTGATGTTGCGCTTTTCGGCGAGCGCGGTCGTGACGGCAGTTACGAAAAGAACAAGAATGACGAATGGCTTCGCCGCGTTGAATCGTTGAATCGTTGAATCGTTAAATCGTGAGAAAGATGTAACGACGTAACGGTGTAACGAATTACTTCTATTATTCATTGTTTCATTGTGCTTCGCTCGCCGCGCCGTGGCCTTGGCGAAGGCGGGTCATTTCGCTCACCCGTGAGCGATCACATATGCTCGATCACATTATCCGCGAACTGCGAGCACTTGATCTCGGTCGCACCATCCATCAAGCGGGCGAAGTCATAGGTGACGCGCTTGCTTTCGATCGCGCCGCTCAATCCTTTGAGAATCAGATCGGCAGCTTCCGTCCAGCCCATGTAACGGAACATCATTTCACCGGAAAGAATCACCGACCCGGGATTCACTTTGTCCTGGTTCGCATATTTCGGCGCAGTGCCATGCGTAGCTTCGAAAACGGCGTGGCCGGTTATGTAATTAATATTTCCGCCCGGCGCGATGCCGATTCCGCCTACTTGCGCGGCCAGCGCGTCGCTGAGGTAATCGCCATTCAGATTTAGCGTGGCGATAACGTCGAAATCTTCCGGCCGAGTCAGCACCTGCTGGAGCGTGATGTCGGCAATCGCATCCTTGATCACAATTCCCGCACCCGGTTTCCCCATGGGAATTCTGCACCATGGCCCGCCGTCGAATTCTTCGGCGCCGAAATATTTTTTTGCGATCTCAAAACCCCAATCGCGGAATGCGCCTTCGGTAAATTTCATGATGTTGCCCTTATGAACCAGGGTCACGCTCTTGCGCTGGTTTTGAATCGCGTACGAAATCGCGCTGTGAATCAGACGCGCACTGCCTGAATAACTCACCGGTTTGATCCCGATTCCGACACACACGTCATCGCTCTCTTGTGCGCCGACCATCTTCCAAAATGTCTTCGCTTTTTCTTTTGTGCCGAAACGAATTTTGTCGAACTCCTTCGGAAATTCCTTTTGCAGAAAATCGAGAATTTTTTGCGCCTCAGGCGTGCCGGCCGCGTATTCGATGCCGGCATAAATGTCTTCCGTGTTTTCGCGGAAGATCACCATGTTCACTTTTTCCGGATGTTTGACGGGCGAGGGGACGCCTTTGAAGTACTGAATTGGCCGGAGGCAAACGAAAAGATCCAGCAACTGCCGCAGCGCAACGTTGAGCGAGCGAATGCCGCCACCCACGGGCGTGGTCAGCGGTCCTTTGATGCCGACTAAATACTCACGGAACGCTTCCACCGTGTCGTTCGGCAGCCATTCGTCGAACTTGTCCTTCGCTGCCTGACCGGCGAAAACTTCGAACCAGGAGATTTTCTTCCTGCCGCTGTACGCCTTTTCGACTGCCGCATCGAACACACGCTCACTCGCCGCCCAGATATCCGGCCCTGTCCCGTCTCCGCGAATGAAAGGAATGATCGGTTGATCCGGCACATCCAATCTGTCGGTTCTGGTAATTTTTTCGCCCGCGGGCGGAGCAATGTCTTTGTAAGCCATAAGCGGCAACTGTAGCGGCTAGCTTGGTGCGAGCAACAGTCTTGCGGTGTCGGAGCAGGTAAACGTGCGAACCCAAATCGGCCATTTCAGTTTTACATCACATATGTGAGCTAAAACTGAAACAATCTGTCCAGAAAGTGCCGGCAAGGCTTACTCTCGCACGAAGTTGTCCAGCGAAATGGCGACGTCTGGAAATTCGTGCAGGATCTGGCGATCTGCCGTCACCAACTGAACCCGTTGCGCATCTGCAAGAGCGACGAACTCGCAGTCGTAGGCGGTGCAGTTAGACCTTACGACCAACCGCAAAACAGCATCAGACGAAACGGCAAACTCGCTGCGTTCGAAACTTACCTCCGCCTGTCGCATGATTTCCTGCGCGGCATCGATCGTGAGTGCCTTCTTTCTGATCGCTAGAGCCATGATGTTACGGAATTCCGAGCGCCATAAAAGCGGAGCGATCCAATAAGGGTCTTTGGCCAAAGCGGTCTCAGCCGCCGCGCTGTTCGGAGACGACATCCAGCGATAACAGATGACATTTGTATCGACGACAATCACGGCCGCCCAGCGCGCTTCCAGGCATCGATCTCAGCGGCGCTGATCTGGCGCGTAAATTTTGCGCGAGCGGCACGCGCTTCACGGGTCATGGCCTCCACATCGACGCGGTGCGTTCCGCTGGCCGCGCTTTTTAACGTCGCAATTATTTCCTTGTTAAGGCTGCGATGATGTTCCTGTGCGCGTTTTTTGAGTTCCCGGTGCAATTCTGCGGGAATGTTCTTCAAAGTGATGCTGGCCATCGTGGAACCGTAACGGTTCCATTTTGGTTGTCAACGCATCGACAAGACCAAGGTTCGATGACTGATTGCTCTCGCTTATCCGCCGCTTTCTAGCCGTTGTCCGGCGGTTGTTCAGGCGAATTAACTTGTGGAGTGAGCGGAACGGGTATGAACGGCGGCGGGAATTGATTGAACGGAGGACACGGCGCTGCAATTTCCTTGCCTTTATAATCTTTATAATCTTTATAATCTTTTGCGTCTTTCCCGTAGTACCCCAGCCGCACTGGCTGTACCTTCCTCGCCGCAGCTTGGATCCTGTCTGCAAGATCAGGACGGGCTCTCACCGCTCCGGCTACAAGCGTGCTCCGCTGGCTCGGAGGGTAACGAACAAGGAGCGAACTAAATGCTGCCATAAATTGGTCCGGCGTGGCGCTCTCGATGCTCGCTGCTCCCGCTGCTCTGACCGCCTGGTCCAAATCGCCATTCGGGGCCGCAACTTGATGCTGACTTTGAATTTCCTCCTCAATCAGCCCCGCACTGGGCAATTGGCGAAAGTCTCGAACAAGAGGAGAAGTGAGTTGCTGTTGAAGATCGACATAAACCGGGTCCTCCAATCTCCTGTAGACCGGATCGTAAACTAACATTTGACCTCCCACTACCTGCAAACTTTGGCCCATGCTGGCCAATTGGAGGCACGCCGTTCCCTCGAGCACCGTAAATTCGATAATTCCGCTCGGATAGACGTGGCCCAATACCGTCGTGCCTGTAATTGCTGCCGTGACCGGACCCATCTTGACCTGTGCGCCGCCCTTGTTCTTTGGCACATAAAGCAAAAACTGTCCGCTGCCCAGCTCGATCGTTCGTCCGCCTCCGATGTTGTAAATAGTTTTCTCGCCCAAACGCGTGATCGTTTGATCTTTAAACGTCAGCTCGCTCCTGGACTGGGTGCCGGTTTGCACGGCGTTGCCCTGACGAACAGTCTCGTTGACTACCACCGGCCGTGCCGCGGCGCCGGACGGTACTACTTTAACGTCCTGCACTACCTGAGTGACTTTCGCCTCCTGAAGATCCTCAGCAGACAGGTCATTTGGCAGCCAATTCACCAGGGCAAATGCGACTGGGGCGACGAGTAAAATATAGGGGCGATCCATATTCATAGGCGGATTTATAGTGTGTTGTTGGGCGCTTGTGAAGTCTTTTCTTCAGGCTTTTTTGCCTCGGGCTGCAGCCTCTCTTGACCGGAAATGATGACGTGCGACGATATCATCGTGCGAACGATCGTCGATCTGCCGGAAGAGCAAATAAGGAAACTGACGTTACTTTGCCGGCGCGAAAGGATTTCCCGTGCGGAAGCTATTCGCCGTGCCGTTGCCCGATATCTCCGTGTGTCACCCGCCAGCGATCTTGGCTCATTTTTTGGCGCGTCCAGATCTCACGGCAATATTTCCCGCCAGGTCGCCGCCCTGCGTGACGAATGGAGTCGGGGTAGTTGAACGCGCTGTTGGACAGCGACGTTCTGCTGGATTTTTTGGACGGCCACGCTCCTGCGGCTCGGGAAATCGCGCGCTATCGCGAGTGCTGCATCAGCATCATTTCTTGGATAGAGGTGATGGCTGGCGCGCGAACAAACCCGGATGAGGATGTACGTCGGGGATTCCTTGCTCATTTTCGCATTGTGCCGTTGACGGCACAGACAGCCGAGGAAGCGGTTAAGCTGCGCCGAGAATACCGGCTCAAGCTGCCCGACGCCGTGATTTGGGCGAGCGCGATCACCGAGAACTGTCTGCTGGTCTCTCGCAACACAAAAGACTTCCCGCGCGGGCAAGCTGGAGTGAGATTCCCGTATCTACGGTAGCTAAGAAACTGGTTAGCGGCGGCTGCGCGCGCAGGGACGCGCTTTGTATCGGTGATGTCTTGCATTCTGTCTTACATGCCTTACGGTTATTTCGTGGAAACTACGCTGACCATCCGTCTCACCGCAAAACATCGCGAGGCTCTCAGGCGCCGCGCCGCCGCTGAGAAATGCAGCGAGTCGGCGCTTGTGCGCGACCTGATTGATCGAGAAATAAACCGCGGATTCGACTTTGAGCGTGTCCGTCATTTGGTTGGAAGCATTGCCGGCTCGCCGAAGCACTGGGCGAAAGACCCCTGGCGCAAACATATTCGCCAGCGCAACTGGCGTTGATGAACATCGTTCTGTTGGACACCGGTCCGCTGGTTGCGCTGCTCGACCGATCGGAGCCGGATCACGATCGGGTACAGAGCTGTATGTCGCGCTTGCACGGCTCGCGATTAGTTACCACCGGGGCGGTGATCACCGAGGCGTTTTACTTCCTTTCAGATGTGCGGGACGGACCCTCCAGCCTCGCTTCTTTCCTCGCTGAGAGCGCCACCGAAGTGCGTGACGCCTTTGGCGGCGAGGCGCTCGCTGCCGCCATTGGATTGATGCGCAAATATGCCGATGTGCCCATGGATTTTCCGGACGCCACCCTCGTATGGATCGCAGAGCTCTCAGGGACCGATCGAATCCTGACACTGGATCGGCGCGGTTTTACATCGTTTCGATACCAAAAGAACCGCCGATTCAAACTGCTGCTGGAAGTTTGAAACCCGAACCGCGGATTCGCTTCATGCTTCGTTGCTCGCTTCGGAGGGGTCTGGAATTTGCGCTTTGCTCGACGTACAGCCCTCGCTTTCAGGCGAACATTAACCTTCCGCGCGGCTCAGGTACCGGAAGTCCATCTTCTTTGGCCGTTTCAATCCACAGCTCAATCGCGGCTTCGGCATTAGCAATCGCTGCGCTTTTCGTGCTGCCATGAGCCATGCAGCCCGGCAACTCCGGGACATCGACCACAAATATTTGGTCCGACTTATCCCAAAAAATAATCAACTCGTATCGTGACTCTTTCATTGTTCCCTCAGCAATATGGCGCGAACCTGGCGGACTTGATATCCTTTAGCCTTGAACCCTTCTGGCTGCAAAGTGATTCGTTCGCGAACGCCCGGTTTGCTAAAAATGACGTGGCTACCGCCGCGATGGCGTTTCTTGAAGCCTTTGTATTCAAGCAACCATACAAGGTCTTCGAAACGAATATTGCGATCTGACCGCCCTGACGCTATTTGCTGCCAGATCTTTTCATACTTCGACATCCCGTCGAATTGCATATCAGAAAGACTTCAAAAAAACAAAGCCGAGCCGACGGCTGACATCTGGTCTCTGACCTCGGCCCAATCACATCTCCCCGCTCGGCTCCCTCCGCTTTGCCCTCTGCCCTTTGCGCACCCTGCTCCCCCAAACTCAGTGGGCCGGCTCCTGACGCGTGACCTCCGACTTCTGACATCTTGCCCGTAACGCGCTCGAACTCGGCAGTTGCGACGCATTAATTTTTGTGGCTATAATTTCGGTCCCCAAGATGTTCGCCGCCAGCATCTCCCGCCGCGTGCAACCAAATGCTCAACGCACGCCTGTGTTGCCGCCTCTGAACTGTCGACTCCGAACTCTTAACTCACGCCGTGACTTCCCCCGTTCACGCTGGCAAAGCAACGTGACCCCGAAAGCATTCGGGGTTTCACGCTGTTGGAGCTATCTAATCGTCGTCGGCATCATTGCCACCTTCCTGGTGCTGATTGCTCCGGCATTCACGTACATCAAAGGTGGAACCGACGTCACCAGCGCCGCGTACACAATCAAAGGCGTGCTCGACACCGCCCGCACGTACGCGAAAGCGAACAATACCTACACCTGGGTCGGGTTCTCAGGATCGATTGGATCAAACATTACAGGAAACGTCGCGCTTGTGGTTGTAGCTTCGAAAGACGGCACCGACCTTGGAACCAGCGTGAACCAGCCTCCCGGTCAATCGAGTTGAGATCACAACGAGCGTCACTCCGGTCGGGAAAGTGATGAGGTTAGACAACGCGCATATTGGCGATACCGGACCGCCTCACCCCTTACCTTCGCCGGCGCCTGAGTTTGAAACGAGAGCATCGGTTGACGACAGTTATAGAATAGGTGCAGGTGCGCCGGGTGATCTGCATGATTCCGACTACTACTTTATCGAGCAGGGAACCCAGTTTGACCGCTGGATTCGATTCAGCCCGCGCGGTGAAGCTGTAGTCAAGGGAGGAGAGACAAAAATCACCCAGTATGCAGAGGTGGGCCTTTTCCCCACTCATGGCGCCACGTTAGCCGCCACCATCAATCCAGCGTCAGGCAATCTAGTCGCCATTCAGATCAGTGGCATTGGCGGCAACGTGAGAATTTACCGGCGATGAAACGTCTGGCCTGAGCACGAGTGAGATCGAAGCGGCATTTTGTGCTAGCCAGATAGTCTTGCGCTCAACTGCAGACTACTTGGCCGGCGGTGAATCGCACTTTCAGCCCCGAAAGCTTTCGGGGTTGCCCCACGTTCGCCACGGCGAATGGAGCCGCAGGGATGCGAGCGACATGGATGGGTTAAGCCGAGAGGCCGAAAGGAGCGGAGCGAGTAAGTCAATCCGTCCTGTGGCGGACTCGATATTGAATGATGCGCCTTTGGCGCTGGACACAAACCAAAGTGCAACTCTGCTGGGCGCACAGATCCGGACAATGGACGGATTCGTCCTGCGGCGAACTGCAAGTGGCTCTATTGAAAAGCCATGAGCTGTAAGCGCCAGAGCGCCGTTAGGCGCGGCATGTCTATAGCAACATTCATTTGCTAACCACCGAGCTCCGCCAGGAGCGGCATGGGGTGAGGCGCACATGACGCTCCTACGGAGCTCAGGCCATTTTGTGGGGTGAGTCTATAAACATGGCGCGCCTACGGCGCTCACCCACTTCGGCGCAGAGCACTGAAAGTCTATGTTCCGGTCCCTTAGTCAGTGACTTCCTCAAGCTGCTGACCGAGCACATACACGGGTGGTCAGTTGTCCGTCGTCTCGATTGCTTTGCTGCTCGGTTGGCGGCTCCTAATCAATCGAGCCGGAGTAGTCGCCGGATTTTTTCGCGGATCGTTTCCGGATTCTGGCTCAGATGAATCAGCGCATGAACGATGATCCCACGGGTTTCAACGGAATAAAACAGGCCATATCCACTGGACCCGATAACAAGGCGACGCACTGGACCTTCAAAGGGTGGCGCTATCCCGGGATGGATCTTCAGATTTTCGAGTGTACAATCGAGTTTCCGGACTAAGCGCTCGCCTGTCCCTTCACTAAAGTCTTCCAAGTTTGAGAAAATCTGAAGCAGGTCGTTCTCAGCGCCTTGCTTCCAGATAATTTCAGGCATGTCGCCGTTTCAAGAGGCGGTCGCGCAACTGTTCCCAGCGCACGCCACTTTCCGGCTCAGCTTTATGTTCGGTAAGGCGACGTCGCAGTAGATCGACCAGCGCCGGATCTTTATCCCGTTCGAGTACCGACTTGGTTGAGCAATTCCTCAGCAAGAATTTCCTTTTCTCAGTCGGCAACGAGAGAACTTCTGGCAAACGTTCGACAATCACAGAGACATACTAGTAGCCCTATCAAGACCCCGCAAGACCTAAAAGACAACGGCGAGCGCGTTAACCAAATCCGCTAAACCTAAATCCCGCGACTGCGGGACGAAGGCGCATTACTTGTCACTTATCCAGTCGGTGACTCGTCACTTGTCAGTCGTCCGTAGTCAGTGGTCAGTCGTCATGCAGTAGTCGCTCGCTTCGCGGCTTACTCCGCCACTTTTTCGATCTGCTTGTCGATGACCTGACCAGTGAAACGGTCGATGGCCACGTGCACCCAGTAATGCTCTTCGCCTTCGACAACGAAATCGTTTTGAAGACTACCAGCATTTGGCTTGTAATGGCCCGTCTGGGCCACCACGTCGATCAGTAAGTTCCATACGCGCGTTTGCGAGACGGACGACACCGCGCGCGCAACCACTTCCCGCCGAGCTTTTAACGACCTGATCTGGACCGCCCCAGAGGGCGGCGCGGGTAGGAAAGACGTCGGCGACCCAGAGCGCGTAACCAGCTCAGAACTATTCTGCGCAGGAGTGGCGGATGGACTCGCTCCGAGGTTGACTGCGTTGACGATATTCGCCGCCAAAGCGGCGCGGCCGTCGCGCCTTACCGTTTTCGAGACCGTCGTTGAACTGATCTCGTCCAAAATGGACCCGCCTAGGACAGACTGAAGATCGGCGGCCTGCGTGCTACTCAATTCGACCTTCCCCGCAATCGTTGTCGGTACTGCCATGCCAATAATGTTGCGGTCTCGAGTCGAACAGTGGCGCGCCGTCATTAATCGAGAAAATGTCCAGAAGCCCTGCATCTGCGCTTTTGTCGGTGAAAAAAGTCCAGCGTCTTCCAAGGCAGATCACCAGAAATAACCGTAGCCAAGCTCGGCAACGTTCCGAAACGGACGATTTAACATGATCGGGTGATAATCCGACGAGCCGGTGTAGTAAGCGGTCGACGACCCTGTCTGTATTAAACGATCGGTCTGGATAAACAGCGTCGGACGGCCGAGTGACGCCGTCGCCATCAGCGTACGTAGTAGTCGCCGTATCACGAGTGTCCGGCGGAGCGCTGATAGCGAAGGTAGCCGGCAAATAAGTCCCGTATCCGACCCCGGGGTGGTGTTGGTGTTGCTGTTGGCATTGGCGTTGGAGTCGGGGTGGCTACAGGTGCAGTCGGTGTCGGTGTAGGCGTTGGACATACAGCAAATCGACAAGGCGCGTGCCTCACCGAGCAGCAGGGTCGGAAGCGGGCCATCGGCTACGGCACCGCCATATCCGTCCGGACGGTTGCGTTGCCCGCCGGCCAAAGAACATGTTACAGGTGTGGTCGACGCCACCACCAGTAGAAACAGGTCGTCTAAACTGGAAAATCCCGAACCGAGTGGCACGGGGATCGGCCTTCATTAGGCAGTCGGGAGGGGGATGCGTCGGCGTCCGGAGCCGGGCCGCGTTGAATTGGTCGTTTTGGCCGGCTTTGATTAGGCCTGCCGTTTGTGTGTGCCGGCTGGCCGAACAGAGACGCTGGCTCCGTTAATCCAAGACCCAGTCACTCCGCTGATTGTTGAATTCCGATCAATGATCCCGATAAAATGGTTGTATGGGATCCAGGTAGTGCCGCCATCCACGGTACATTCCATAGTGGCGTTAAACTGCGCGGTCGGAAGAGTCCCGAAATACAAGCTCGAGTATCGGGCTTATTTGGATTTCCGCTAGCCCAACGTGAAATCGGGTAGGCGCAGACCGACGTAATTCGCGATGCTTGCTCCTGAACGCTGGAGGCGGCAGACTGCTCGAATCCCGGAAGCGTAGCCGTGCCCACTCCCGGAGCCGTAGCGCGCGACGCCAGGCGTGCTCAACGGCGCGGGGTCGAACCCGGCCCTAATGCGCCGGTCGTCAGCTGCCTGGCTAACAGTTACCCCAGTCGGCGGTATAGTGTAAAGTGGTGACTTGTTGGTCGAAGTAGTCCACGTCCACGCTGGATTACCGCCGCCGTCACTAAAAATGGCGATGTTTCCATCCACTCGCAGACGGACCTGCGGGGCAGGCGTTGGTAGCGCTTCCTATGTGCGGATTCCATAATTGGAAAAGCAAATAGGTCGCCCAGTTGGTTGCCGCCAGCAGGACTTACGCCGGCAATTGGGTAGATTTGACTAAGTAAGGCAGGCTTTCGACACCATAGGCGGTCCACCATACGGATGCGCTAGTTGGCTGAAACTGAATACGCGTCGGAACTGAGTCTGGATCTGCCTGGTCGATAATGGACGCGCCGATGGTCAGAACGTGGAAGGCCTTGTTCGACATGTGGAGATCCGGGAACGTGTTTGCTCCCTGAGCGTCATCGCGATCGACGTTGAAAGTAACGCCACCGCCTGTGTTCTGTCCCAGGGAAGCATCCAGGATTCGCTGCACGCAAAAGCTCGAAGAAATCAGGCTCGCGATTTTCGGACGCGACTGTTGCCAATGTCTTGATATCCGATGCGGGATTGCCGGTCGGGTTAGAAACAGGATCAAAGTTCCCACCTGTGTTGGCAGAACTCGGCGAAATATAAACCCATTGTTGACCCTGACTGTTTGTTGTTGCTGTAGCAGGAACATACGTTCGTGAGTCCCAGACTAACCCAAAGCACTTTTTAATGTTCGCCGCTGTCCCGGCCTGAATGGTAGTCGCGCTAACGCCTGCAGTTAATAAGAGCAGTATAGACTGGATCGGTGGTCAGCAGAGATTGGCACTCGGACCCTTTGTACGTGATCCACGCTAATCGGCTAAGTGGAAAACGTGTCTTAACCAGCGGTTCACCAACGACAGCGGACGTGCCATCGAAGCGAGTGAAGGTCCCCGTCACACGTATGAGCAGAAAGTTCGGATTAATCGCAGTCGGAGTAGCTGGCGAAAAAGAAGGCGCATTAGTTTCCCTTGAGAAAGTGCTGAGATACTGGAGAGCATTCGAAGAAAATTCCGTGGCAGCTCGAAACGCGATCAACTCCTGGCGCTGAACAAACATTTGATCTGTCCGGTTGTTCCAGGAGTGGGCGTCGGAGTAGGCGCGTCCCGGCCGGAACTCAAGAAACCAGTTGGTATTATTGATTATCGAAGTGAAGTACAGCAGTGCCTGGGTGGCAGTCGCTCTGGAAATTCGCCGCAAAATTGGAGTCGGAACAGTTGTTGTTGGCTGTGTGGTTGCGTAATTGCGCCAGCCAACAAGTTTGTCTACTTGGTAAGCGCTACCATCGAGTCCGTTGCGGAATCGGTTAGTCGCCGAGTGCGAGTTAAGTCCGCATAGGCGAAGACCCCTTGCGACCGACGCGCTGGGCTGGTATCGGGCAGTCGACGTACCTGTCGGGTAACCAGCGACATTCATGTCCAGCAAGCCGCCTTCGTCGTAAACGGCATACGCGTAGCGACCGATGACTGAAGGATTCGGCACAGTGATCACGGTAGGGCCGTTGCCGGTAACAAATACCCAGTCCGGGGGCGTAAAGCCGTTTGGATCTGGCGTGTACGGATTGAAAGGCGCCCCCAACGGGCTCTTCGGGTAGGAGTCGTCGTTGCCAGTGTTGCCCTTTGGCATCAGGTAATGAGTGTTCCAGCGGGCAAGTGTCACAGACCGCCCATTAGCGGATGCATCCGTCGTGGAATTGACCGCTGAAGCGAGGCTCGGCAGTCCTGGGTTGCCCGTAAGTTGGTCGTTGCGTACACTACGCCGAATAAGGTTGGACACGCCAGCTAGCATTTCCGCTCCGTTGAGGAACCATGTAGCAGCTGCAGCAGGACTGGGGCTTGGGTTATAAACATAATACACGTTTGATCCTGACCCAAAACTCGGAGCCGGACTTGCCGAACCATTAACGATTTCCTGTTTAAAATTGCCGACTACAATATCCAGCGCGTTGCGGGCCATAAGATCGGATGAGGTATCGTTATAGCTCGAGTGGGCCAGTTGCCTTTCGGTGGTGGTGCGCGAGAAGTAAGCCAGGGACAGCCCTGTCAGAAGCACAACGAACGCCAGAACAATGATAAGCGCCGCGGCCTTGTTAGAGGATCGATTGGGCAAAGGAGAAGCGGGCATTAGTGGCCTCACTGATTAAGTTAAAAATAGCGTTCGTACACGCGAATACCGGAAATGGCCTGTCGCGGCAAACTCTGATTTCCAATAATCGAAATAAGTTCTTGCTGCCAAAAATTAAGCAACAGACCCGGCTTAGTCGAAGTCGGTGCGGTAATCAACGAGGAAGTTGCTACTAGTCGAATTCCCGTTAAGAGTTGCAATCTGCGCATCAGTGAGCAGCAATCTGCTCCTGGGATCGATCACCGCGATGTCCACCACAATCGCCGAGACGTTCCACGTGCAATTCGCTCCCTTACATATAGCGTCCCAGTAAGTTCCATCTTTTAGCTGATAGTAGTATTCGAACCGGAAAACGTCCGGCCCGATTACCTCGTAGGCAGAGTCAGTGCTGTAGCTGGTGGTCGGAGGCTGCACAAAGGGCTAATCAAGCAGCAGGCCAGGTGGCGCTGATGGTCAGCGGTAGAAACACCGCTGGCGTGTTAGTTGTGGAGACCCCGTTCCAAACGAGACCTTTGCCTAGCCGCTCCAGTCTGTTGTATGTCGGGGAAGTCGATGTCGGAATTTACCCGGTAACCGACAAGCGAGAGCGGGCTTTGCTGCGTGCCAGTCGAGTCCGACGGATAATAGCCCGGTACAGCAGAGTAAAAGGCCGTCTGATCGTTTTTGTTGCGTCTGTTCCAAAGAATCCAACTTGCCGTAATAATCGACGTCTTTGCGTCTCAACATCTGCGCGAAATCGACTGCCATACGATCAAAGACCTGTCGCGCTTGCGAGTCCGCGTCCATTCGCTTGTGACCAAGGATGGTGATAGTCGCGGCGCTGTTAACAAGCTGCGTGAAAAGGAGAACTAGTAACACGAGGACGCCCATGCTAACCAAGAGCTCGGCCAACGGTGAAGCCGCTTCGCCGACTGAGCGCTCTCGCGCGATGACCAACTGACCACTGACCACTGACCGCTGACCGCGACGCGCCGCTGCGTCGTCGTTTGTCCTGTGGTCTTGTAGTCCCGTGGTCTTGTAGTCGCCCATCACTTAGTTCCTGTTTATGGCGGCAAACATTTCTACCGAGCCGCTTGGCGTAGTCACGCACGGATACCGGCTCGAGATCGATTTTCTCGAGGCGGTGAACGGCGCAAAGAAACGCATCACGCTCCCAGACGGCGGCACCCTCGACGTGACCATTCCGGCGGGGGTCGAGGAAGGTCAGGTGATGCGGCTCAAGGGCAAGGGGATGCCTGGCCTTGGTGGCGCCGAGGGTCGGGGTGAGGTCGAGATCCTGGTCAAGCCGCATCCGGTGTTCAAGCGCGAGGGCGACGACATCATGGTCGAGGTCCCGATCAGTTTCGACGAGGCTGTGCTCGGCGGCAAAATCGAGGTGCCCACCATCACCGGCAACGTCTTCGCCACCGTTCCGCCTGGCACCAACAC